>NZ_BDLU01000030.1 GCF_006538165.1 Komagataeibacter diospyri | reverse complement strand
TCCGTCAGTATGAAGCGATCCATATGGTCTTTGAAACACATCATGGCCCTTTAGAAAACTCAATTCCCAACAGCCCCCAAAAAGCTTCACCAAAACTTTTTCTTTATCAGACAGTTTTCAGGGCGCGGCAGGCTCCACCCGCGTCAGCAGCACAAGGTCATCGCGGTGGATCAGTTCATCCGCCCCCTGCCAGCCCAGCAGCCCTTCGATTTCGTCGGACTGGCGCCCCGCAATCCGCCGTGCATCATCCGCCGCATAGGCCGTAAGGCCACAGGCAATCCGGTTGCCATGCTGGTCCATGACCGCGATCAGGTCACCCCGGTCGAAATCACCCGTGACAGTGGTTACACCCGCTGGCAACAGGGATGACCCCATCGTCAGCGCGCGGACCGCGCCATCATCAATCACGGCCTGTCCTGCGGGTGTCAGGCTGCCTGCGATCCAGCTTTTGCGTGCCGAACGGGCGTCGGTTGCTGGCAGGAACCATGTGCAGCGCCCGCCATCACACAGGCGGGCCAGCGGGTGCAGGGGCTGGCCCTGCGTAATGGCCATGGCGCAGCCCGACTGCGTTGCGATACGCGCCGCCATGAGCTTGGTCCGCATCCCGCCCGATGAATAACCCGGTGGGGGTGCGCCGCCCATGGCCTCGATACTGTCGGTCAGTTCGGCCACGACCGGCAGGTGCCTTGCATCGGGGTTGTTGCGCGGGTCGGCAGTATATAGCCCGTCAATGTCAGACAGCAGGACAAGCTGGTCCGCATTGATCATTTCGGCCACGCGCGCGGCAAGGCGGTCATTGTCGCCAAAGCGGATTTCGGTCGTGGCGATGGCGTCGTTTTCATTGATGATGGGTACGCAGCCCAGCGCCAGCAGGGTGTTGAGCGAGGCGCGCGCGTTGAGGTACCGGTCGCGGTGTTCAGTATCATCGGGCGTCAGCAGCAACTGCGCCGCTGTCAGGCTGTAGCGCGACAGGGCATCGGTCCATGCCTGCGCCAGCCGGATCTGCCCGACCGAAGCAGCCGCCTGCTTTTCCTCCAGCCGCAGCACACGCCGCGTTGTCAGGCCCAGCTGGTGGCGGGCAAGGGCGATCGCACCGGAGGACACGACGACCACTTCCGTGCCCTGTGCGCGCAGGTCGGCAATATCCTGCGCCACGCTGTCCAGCCACGCCTGACGGGGGGCCGCCTGTTCGGGGTCGACAATCAGGGCGCTGCCAATCTTTACGACAACACGCTGCGCCGTGCGTAGCTGGGGCAGGGGAGTGTCCGTCATGTTGCGGGGATCTCCCCCTTTTCCTGTTCGGCTTTTTCCGCACGGTCGCGGGTTACGTAATCCTGCAACCGGCGCAGCACGGTGTCCACATTCATGTGGGCGACGGAAGACATGCACATCACATCCTGCCCGCATGCCTGTTCCAGTGCCGTCCGGCGTTCCTCGATTTCCTCAGGCAACAGCGCGTCGATCTTGTTCAGCACGATGATTTCAGGCTTGTCCGCCAGCCCACCGCCATATTCCGACAGTTCATGGCGGATGGTGCGCCATGATTCGACCACGTCTTCCGCCGTGCCGTCAATCAGGTGCAGCAGCACCGCGCAGCGTTCGACATGGCCCAGGAAACGATCACCCAGTCCGCTGCCTTCATGCGCACCTTCGATCAGGCCGGGAATGTCGGCAATCACGAATTCTTCCGTAACCGACAGACGCACTACCCCAAGCTGTGGGTGCAGCGTGGTGAACGGGTAATCCGCGATCTTGGGACGCGCTGCCGATACGGTGGACAGGAACGTGGACTTGCCCGCATTGGGCAGGCCAACCAGCCCGACATCGGCAATCAGTTTCAGGCGCAGCCAGACCCAGCGTTCCTCACCCGGCCATCCCTTGTCCGCGCGGCGGGGGGCACGGTTGGTGCTGGTCTTGAAATGCGCGTTGCCGCGGCCACCATCGCCACCACGGCACAGAAGCAGGCGCTTGCCCGCGATATCAAGGTCGCCCAGCATGGTTTCGCGGTCTTCATCAAAGATCTGGGTACCGATCGGCACCTTGATGACGACCGTTTCCGCGGCTGCCCCCGTACGGTCCGACCCCGCGCCATTGCCGCCCTTGCGCGCGCGGAAATGCTGGGTGTAGCGGAAGTCGATCAGCGTGTTCAGGTTATCGACCGCTTCGAATATGATATCGCCGCCCCGGCCGCCATTACCCCCGTCCGGACCGCCAAATTCGATATATTTTTCCCGGCGGAAGGCGACGACACCGTCCCCGCCGTCGCCGGATTTTACATAGATTTTGGCCTGGTCAAGAAACTTCATTGCCTGCGATCCGGTGGGCGCGTGCAGTCCTGCGCACGTGCCTTATGTGCGTGCATGATACCAGAAAACGTGTCCCGGCATCATACGAAAAAAGGGGCGGCCAGAATGACCGCCCCCTTCAATTCGGGTATTCCCGCAGTGATTAAGGCGTAAACCTTATTCCGCTGCCAGCGGCAGGGCCTGCACGGAAACATGCACGCGACCTTCTGCGCGGCGTTCGAACTTCACATGTCCGTCCACCAGCGAAAACAGGGTGTGGTCGCGGCCGACGCCAACGTTCACGCCCGGCTTCATCTTCGTGCCGCGCTGGCGGACGATGATGTTGCCTGCGATGACGCTTTCGCCACCAAACTTCTTGACGCCAAGGCGACGTCCGGCGCTATCGCGCCCGTTACGGGATGAACCGCCTGCCTTTTTTTGTGCCATTGCCTGAACTCCTTAAAACTGAAATCTCTGATCAAACCTGCCCGGCCGGGACCGGGCGGCGGATCAGGCGGCGTTGATCGCGGAGATGCGCACCACGGTCACCGGCTGACGGTGACCGTTCTTGCGGCGGCTGTTCTGCCGGCGGCGCTTCTTGAAGATGATGATCTTGGCCAGACGGTCCTGTGCGATCACGGTGCCCGTGACGGTCGCACCCTTGACGGTCGGCGCGCCGATGGTCGTGCCACCTTCGCCGCCAACGGCCAGGACCTGGTCGAACGTGATGGTGGAGCCGGCTTCGGCTTCCAGCTTTTCGATCTTCAGGACGGCGTCCTTGGCAACGCGGTACTGCTTACCGCCGGTACGGATAACTGCAAACATGTCTTTATCTATCTTTCCGATCTCTTGGCGTGCGCGGCACCGTGGTTGGGTGCAGGCGACACGACCCAGTCGCTTTTTTATATTGGCCGCAATTGCAGCGGCGCCCCGTCCGCGCGGGGTGAATGCGGGCTTTTACTGGGTGCGCGCGCACAGGTCAATATTTTTTATGGACATGTGCAAAGGGTGAAAAAAGACCCCTTGCGCCACCCCGCGCGCGCCCCTATAAGCCGCTGCATCACCGCGTGCAGATTGGAGAGGTGCCGGAGCGGTCGAACGGGGCGGTCTCGAAAACCGTTGTGCGTGCAAGCGTACCGTGGGTTCGAATCCCACCCTCTCCGCCACTGCATCGCGTGTGTTCATTTTCCATTGAAAACCCGGTCCTGAACGCGCCCCGCCTGAACTGGTGGGGTTTTCGTGCGTGCGCCATGCAGCGCGACCGGGGCGCGGACCGTGGCGGGGCAACCCGTGATCTGGCCCGAAAGGCTGTCGTCCATGTCGGGGCCAGATGCTGGACGCGCGGTACGGTGTGCGTGCAGCGCCTCGGCCCCGCCGCGCGTTGCCAGCCAGGCTGTCCGGGCATCCTGTCGCGATACCCGGAACGTAACCCGTTCAGGTGGCGGTTCCTTCCGCCTCACGCTCATGCACTGTCCTGCCCGCCACCCAGGTCGCGCGGATGCTGCGGTCATCGCCCAGCATCATCAGCGTGAACAGGATATCCGCCGTGCTGTCGCACATCTGCACACGCAGCGCCTGCAGCGGTGTCGCGCGCGGGTCAAGGATGCACAGGTCCGCATCCATGCCGGGTGCGATGGTGCCGATGCGGTCGTCCAGATGCAGCGCCTCGGCCCCGCCGCGCGTCGCCAGCCAGAAGGCCTGTACCGGGTGCAGCCGCTTTCCGGTCATCTGCGCGATCTTGTAGGCCTCGTTCATGGATTGCAGGTGTGACAGGCTTGTACCCGCGCCCACATCGGTGCCCAGCCCCGTGCGCACCGGGCGTTTTGCATCCATCACGTCAAACAGCCGGAACGCTCCGCTGCCCAGGAACAGGTTGGAGGTGGGGCAGTGCGCCAGCGCGCAGCCACTTTCATGGCAGCGGCACAGGTCATGTTCATCCACATATATGCCGTGTCCCATCACGCTGCGCGGGCGCACAAGCCCCGCGCGGTCATACACATCCAGATACGACCGGCTGTCAGGATACAGTTCGGCCACCCATGCAACCTCCGCTTGGTTTTCCGCAAGGTGGGTCTGCATGAACAGCGTGTCGTCGCCCTTCAGCAATGCGCCCGCCAGTTCCAGCTGTTCGGGTGTGCTGGTGGGGGCGAAGCGGGGGGTGACGGCGTAATGCTGGCGGTTGCGCCCATGCCAGCGTTCGATCAGGCGGCGCGATTCATCATAGCCGCGCTGGGCCGTATCACGCAGGTAGTCGGGCGCATTGCGGTCCATCAGTACCTTGCCCGCCACCATCAGCGTGCCAAGGCGGGTGGATTGACCAAAAAACGCATCAACCGATTGCGGGTGGACCGTACAGTAAACCGCCGCCGTGGTCGTGCCGCAGCGCACCAGTTCGTTCAGGAACTGCCGTGCAATGGTGGTCGCATATGTTTCGTCAGCAAAGCGGCGTTCGGTGGGAAAGGTATAGCGTTCCAGCCATTCCAGCAGCTGTTCGCCATAGGCCGCGATCATGGGCAGCTGCGGGTAATGGACATGCGTGTCCACGAACCCCGCAGAAATCAGACAGCCCCGGTAATCGGTCACATCCATGCCCGGCGGCAGATGGGCGATGGTTTCACCATACGTCCCGACATGGGTGATGCGGCCATCAGTGATAATGACCAGCCCGTCGGGTTCATCCACCAGCGCGTCCTGCGGTGGCATGAGGAACGGGTTGCCGCGAAAGGTCACGATATGCCCGCGCAGGGCGGCGCTGGCGGCGGGGGAAGTGGGGGCAGGGGTCATCATGGTTGGCTCCATCCTTCCCGTGCCCATGTGTATCAGGGACGCGTCATGATCCGTCGGTCATGCGATAGGGCTGGGAAGCATCAAGGAAGGCTGCGTTGGCGCCCAGTTCATAGGAAATGACCAGCAGGTAGGCAATGGCGCGCGTGATTTCGATACGTGACGTGATGTTGGTTTCCGTCGCTTCCAGCCGCCGCAGGCTGCGTGTGGCCCCGCGCGCCACCCGTGCGGTGCGGCCAAAACGTCCGTAACGGCCACTGAACTGGGACATGCGGCTGAGGAACAGTTCAATGGCGCGGTTGGCGGCAGGCGGCAGCTGTCCCCGTTCCATGACCGTGCGCAGGCGGATGATGTTCAGCCCGATGGTCATGGCTGACAGCGTGCCCTGCAGGTAGGCTTCGATGGTGGGGGTGGGTGTCGGCCCGGCATGGCGGATCAGGCGGGAGAAACGGTCCGTATTGCGCCCGATCCACGATTGCGTGCGCGGCATGGGCTGGGCCGATGCCAGGTGGCGCAGGTCATGCAGTGTGCGGTTACGCATGCGCCAGCGTTCTTCATCATTGTCGAACGGCAGCACCGCGCGGAAGATCAGCACCGCGAAGCCGATACTGCACAGCAGCGCGAAGGACGCGTTGAAATACGCGATTTCGTTCAGGCGCGTCTGGTTGCCCGGTCCCACCAGGTTGGGCAGGAACAGGCAGTACGAGGCCGCAGCCCCCGCTGTGGCCGGGTTGCGCGCGGCAAGCCCGCCTGCGATCATGGGCAGGGCGAGGACGGCGGCCAGCATTTCGAATTCCGCAGGCCGTGGCAGGAACAGAAGCACAAGGAAGCCCGAGACAAGTACCGCCCAGCACGCCCCGCGCAGGAAGCTCATGGTACCCACCACAGGGTTTTCACGCGTGGCGAACAGCCCGCATGTCACCGCGACCATGGTGATGAAGCCGATGCCGTTGGCCCATGCCGTCACTTCCCATATCAGGGCGGACGCGCCGATGGCCACGGCGGCGCGGATGCCGTTATAGGCAGCTTCCTTGAAATCGCGGTGCGCCTCGATACGGAAATGGAAGTGGTCGCCACGGATTTCGTGCTGGCTGGCATCGAACTCCGTGATGGCCTGCTCCAGTTCCCCCAGCAGTTCATCCAGCGCGTTATGCAGGATACGGCAGTTCAGCAGGTCGTCCACTTCTGCCGTCTCGGCAGTGGGGTCCATGCCGATTTCATGGGTCAGAGCGTCGATGATACGCTGGCGGCATACGCCGCGCAGGTCCTGCAGGTCCTGCTGGACATGCGGGATCTCCGCATCGTTTTCCAGCCGCGCGGGCAAGCCCAGCAGAAAGGTGCGCGTCAGCAGCGACGTTTCGGTAAACTGTTCGTTGGTGGTGCCCAGCGCCTTGATGCGCGCCATCATGCCCAGACCCCGCGACAGCAGGACCGATACGGCGGCAAGGGCCGCGCGCGCATGGTCGCCTTCATGTCCGTGGGGCCCCATCTCGACTTCACTGAACTCGATCTGGTCATTAATGCTCAGGATCGTGCCGAACAGTGCGCGTGAACGGATGAAGGCGGCTTCGTCGCCTGCCAGCAGGTTGGCCACCGCATCCGTCGAACTGCCCAGCGCCATCTGGATTTTCTGGCGCATGTTGCGCCGCGCGCTGGAGGCAAGGTTGTGCGCGAACAGCACCGCCACCAGCGTTTCGCACGTGATGCCCAGCACGATATAGGACGTGCGGGACATGGTTATCATGAAGATGTTGTCGGGGTCGCGGGTCGCTGCCAGCGCGATGATGGCGCAGGTATAGCCCGACAGCACCAGCGCATAGGACCGGAAGTTGCGCACCAGTGTCGCACACATGCAGCACAGGCCGATCCATATGCTGATGGCGGGAAAGAACAGCCAGGGCGCCTGTGGAAAGGAACAGATCAGGATGACGGCGCTGATCGCCCCGATGGCGGTGCCCACCAGTCGCCACCGTGCCTTTGACAGGCTTTCCCCGCGCGATCCCTGTGCCACGATCCATACCGTCATGGCTGCCCATGGCGGGTCGTCCAGTTCCATCCACATGGCGATGGTCAGCGCCATCAGGGCCGCGAAGGTGGTACGCACGGCAAAGGCCAGGGCCTCCGGCGTGGGGGCATACAGCCATTTCAGTCCACTCATCCGCGCATAGCCGGGGGCGCGGATGGTGGGAAAATGCTTTCCGCTGAAAATACGGGTGATGAAAGAGGGCAGAAGATTCAGGTCTGCAGGCACGATATGCGGCTTCCGGCGACAAGGGGCGCCCTATCCATAACGCATCTTGGCATGACGTAACGGTGCCGCGAGTGCATATCTGGCATCGGCTTTCCTCGTGGCGGGGCCTGTGGGCTGATCAGGGCGCCGCAGGCGTACGCAGGCTGGCGGCCAGTTTCAGGTCCGCGACAAAATGGTCATATTCACGCACGCGCGCCGCTTCATCGGGCACGCGCAGCAGGAAGGAGGGATGAACCGTGACAACCCCGGTCGTACCGTCATCCAGCTTGATCGCGCGCGAGCGTTCACGCCCGATCGTGACATGGCGGCCCAGCAGGGCTGACGCCGCCGTGGCCCCCAGCATGACCAGCACATGCGGGCGGATGACCCGCCGTTCCGCTGCAAGCCATGGGGCGCAGTTGGCGATTTCCTCCGGCCCGGCCTTTTCATGGATGCGGCGGGTGCCGCGGGGGCGGAATTTGAAGTGCTTGACGGTATTGGTCACATACGCATCATCACGGTCGATGCCCGCTTCCATCAGGGCGCGGTCGAACAGTTGTCCCGCCGGTCCGACAAAGGGACGACCGGCAAGGTCTTCCTTGTCTCCCGGCTGTTCACCCACGAACATCATGCGTGCGTCGCTGCGGCCTTCGCCAAACACGGTCTGGGTGGCGTGGCGGGCCATGGGGCAGATCCGGCACGTCCGCGCTGCCAGCGCCACGGCGGGCAGGGCGGTGATGCGGGGAATGTCCAGCCCGTTTACCAGCGGCATGGCGGGCGGCGGCAGGCTGTTGAAAGCAATGGGGGACGGGGCTGCGCCATCCTGTCCGTACAGCAGTTCCTTGCCCGTCCATTCCATCCGCCGCCCCGGCAGTACCAGCCGCCATGGGGCAAGCGACAGCTGGAAGGTCATGAACCGTGCATTACATTCGGGGGCATAGGTCGTGGCCTGCAGCGTGGCGTGCCACCCGTCGTCCCCATCGGTATGCTGCATAAGGGTGAACAGGTCGTGGCGCAGGTGCACGGTTTCCGCACGCACGGCTGCCGCCGCGTCCTCCATCCGCGTAAGGTCGGGCGGCGGGATATCGGTTCCGGTCACATGGGTGTAGATCAGACGGTAGGCGAGGGTAAAGCGGTCGGGCAGCATGGACTGCAGCACATCCGCCGCCAATTGCATGGTTTCACGTGGAATGCGGAAGGGACGGGCATCCGGTGCGGGGGTGTCTGGCTGGCCGGATGGCGCGACGTGCCACGCAATGGCCTCGGGCGACACGTGCTGGCCGACCAGGGCGCGCGTCGCGTTGCGCCAGCGGGCAAAATCGACGGGGTGGTCAAGGGTTATGGTGGTCTGTGGCATGGGGCGGCTTCCCGGTCATGATGGTGCGATGGTCACGCGCCGTGTCAGACAAGGCCCATTGCCCGTGCGCTGCGCCACATCATGTAGAATGCCACAATGAAAATCAGGTAGGCAAAAATCATGCGCAGTCGCTGTGGGTGCTGGCCCAGATGCCGCGCAAGCTTGGTGCCTCCCGCGCTGCCTGCCATGCCGCCCGCCACAAGGATCCCCACCATGGGCAGATCGACCATACCTGCCACCGCGTAGCTGATGGACGTTGTCAGCCCGAAGGCGCATACCGCCACCAGTGACGTGGCGATGGCGTTGAGCATGGGCATGCCGGTCGCCGCCAGCAGCGCGGGTACGATCAGGAAGCCACCACCAATGCCAAAGAATCCCGAACAGAATCCTGTCGCGATCCCGTAGGCCATGACAGGCATCGGGGTCGTGCGCATGGTGACCTGTTGTGGCTGCGTCTGTTGTGGCTGGTGGCAGCCCCGCGCCATCAGCGCGCCGACCGCGATCATGACAAGGGCAAACAGGAAAAGCAGGTGCTGCCCGTTGACGACCTTGCCACAAGCGGCTCCCGCCAGTGCGCCGAGCATGCCGGCACTGGCAAACAGTGCCGCGCAGTTCCATGCGACATTACCCGAGCGTGCATGGCTGGCCAGGCTGCACAGCGCATTGATGGTGACGGCCAGCGCGCTGGTGCCGATGGCCCGGTGCGGGTCGGCAATCCCCACCACATAAAGCAGCAGCGGCACGGCCAGGATAGATCCCCCGCCCCCGACCAGACCCAGCGTGAAGCCGATGGCCCCGCCACTGCACAGGCCCAGCAGGGTATGCAGCACGTCAGGCATGACAGCGCAGGTGGGACCGGGGGAGCATGTATGCGGGTGCGGCGGGGTCGGTCATGGGGGCTCCCGTATGATGGGGGTGCGTAAATGGTTTATCTGTTTAATATATTATGTATGTATTTTATCAAGTCCTGTCCTGTGTTCCGCCGGTCGGGATTATGGTACGGAGTGACTTGCCTAACTGGTCTAAGGGGATCCGTGACATGAGCAATCTGCCCAGAACACGAGAAATTGCGGAAAATCTTGTGCAGCGCCTGCGCCTGCTGGCTCAGCCGCAACGGCTGATGGTGCTGGCCTGCCTGCTGGAGGGGGAAAAGAGCGTCGGCCAGATCGAAGCTGAAACCGGCATCGGCCAGCCTACGTTAAGTCAGCAGCTGGCGGAACTTCGGCGGGCGGAAATCGTTATAACACGCAAGGAGGCCCGACAGGTCATTTACAGTATTAAGGATAGTATGGAGGAAACGCGCATCCGCCTGATCTGCGCCGCCTGCGACCCGGAATTCGATATGGAGCAGCTGAACGGGGTGCTGCGCAGGCAGAAAACGCCCGTACCGATGGCGCATGACGGAACGGCGGCCTGTTTTGCCCGTATCCATCTGAATACCTGAAAAAGACTGATACAGCATGAAACGAATTTATACAAAAACACCTGTTCACATTTGATCTGGTTAATTAGGACGGTGCATTCTATATAATATAACCGAAACATCCTGTTTGATAATACGCGGCATAGACTGCCCTGCAGTATTGTATTTATTGAGGTGGCAGTATATGTCCCTGAAATGAAGGTTCGTGAGGAAGTCGCGACTATTTGGCTGAATATAGAGGCACGGAATATATTATGTCTGATACAGAGCAGGATTTTTCATGTCTGGAACTGACGACGCAGATCGTGTCGGCACATGTTTCAAACAATAGTGTCGCGGCCGATGTGCTTCCCGACCTGATACGTAATGTGTACCAGGCGCTGTCCGCTGCCGGGCGTCCGGTGAACGAACCTGAAAAGCCGCAGCCTGCCGTGCCGATCAAGCGCTCGGTCTTTCCTGATTACATCATCTGCCTGGAAGACGGCAAAAAGCTCAAGATGCTCAAGCGCCACCTGCACAGCGCCTATGGCATGACGCCGGAACAGTACCGCGAACGCTGGGGTCTGCCTGCCGAATACCCCATGGTTGCCCCGAACTATGCCGAACGCCGTTCCAGCCTTGCGCGTGAAATCGGCCTTGGCCGCAAGATTACCGCCGCATCGGCCGCTGCCGCGGCTGCAGCCCCTTCAGATCATGACGAACCCGCCAAGCCCACGCGCCGCCGGCGCAAGGCGTAAGGGTGAAACGTCTTTCATAGTCCTGCCTTCGGTGTGGGTGGTATCCGTGATATGGCTCTGTCATGGATACTGATCCCGATATGTTGCTGCATGCCGCATCCCTGCGTCGCCGCCTTCTGGTCTGGCGGGGTGGGGCTGTGGCTTTTTTTGTCCTTGCCTGCATCGTGGCTGTATTGCGTGCCGGTGGGGGCGGGCTTGTGGGCCATGCGCCGCATCTGGTTCACATGAAGCTGGAGGGGATCATCCCTTCGGATGAACATGAAAATGTCGAAGCCCTGCAGAAAGCTGCCGATGATGCATCGGTGCGTGGCCTGGTGCTGGAGGTCAGCAGCCCCGGCGGCGCCGTAACGGGCGGCGAGGTGCTGCATGATGCCGTGGCCGCCTTTGCACGACGCAAGCCGGTGGTGGTGTCCATGGGTGCGGTCGCGGCGTCGGCTGGGTATATGGTGTCGGTGCCGGCTGCGCGCATTTTTGCCAACCGCTCTACCCTGACCGGTTCGATCGGGGTAATTCTGGAATCGCCTGATGTGTCGGGCCTGCTGGACAGGGTGGGGGTGCATGTGGACCAGCTTGTCTCTGGCCCGATGAAGGGGCAGCCTTCCATGGTGCAGCCGCTTTCGCCCGAGGGACGCGAAATGCTGCAGGGCGTGATTGCCGACCTGTACGGTTTTTTCGTGAATGTCGTGGCGCAGGACCGGCATATGCCGGTTGACCGCGTGAAGCAGCTGGCTGATGGCCGCCCCTATACCGGGCAGCAGGCGGTCGCGCTGGGGCTGGTGGATCAGATCGGGTCCATGGCCGATGCACGGAAATGGTTGATCGGGATTACGCATCTGCCCGATGATGTGCAGGTGAGCGATATCGGCCCCACGGCCACGCGGATCAACTGGCGGCGGTGGATTTCGGGTATCCTGTCGGGTGTGCCGGGTGCAGAATTTCTGTTGAAGGAAAGTACCGCGCTTGACGGGGCCGTTGCGATCTGGAAACTTTAATTTGTTGTTTAAATTAGGGGAACAGGATGACCAGATCGGAATTGATTGCCGAACTTGCCGCTGCGCGTCCACATCTGCCCATACGGGAGGTGGAACGTATTGTTCAGGTCATCTTTACGGAAATCAGTAATGCACTGATGCGGGGGGACAGGGTGGAACTGCGCGGTTTCGGGGCGTTTACGGTCAAAAAACGTGACGCCCGCACCGGTCGCAACCCCCGCACAGGGGAAACCGTGTCGGTGGAGGAAAAGGTGGTGCCGTTTTTCAAGGCGGGTAAGGAACTCCGTGAACGCGTCAACCAGTCGCATAATACGACCGATTGACCATCCGTCTGGTTCCTGATTCGCCCGTTATCAAAGACTGCCTGAAACAGCTTATTGATAAAAAAATTTTGGGGTGCCGTCTTTTTTAAAAGGGGGCAGCGTGCTTCGACGTCCTGATGACTGCAGGGTGTTGGTCAGG
The DNA here is from genome assembly GCF_006538165.1 of Komagataeibacter diospyri. Taxonomy (GTDB): domain Bacteria; phylum Pseudomonadota; class Alphaproteobacteria; order Acetobacterales; family Acetobacteraceae; genus Komagataeibacter; species Komagataeibacter diospyri. The sequence goes on along the minus strand of NZ_BDLU01000030.1, from coordinate 7,904 downwards.
CCGACTTTATTAAACTATCTACTTACAATACAAAAAACACCGCGTCGGGCTGGACCCGGCGCGGTGTTTCTTTATTCGGGCTGATCGTGACGTGGTCAGTGGCGGGCGTTGATTTCCGCCAGCAGGAAGTCACGGAATACCGCCACACGCTTGGACGTGCGCAGTTCCTCGGGATATACGAAATAGGCATCGACCGTGGGCAGCGGCACTTCGGGCAGGATCTTGACCAGATTGGGGTACTGTGATGCCGCATAAAGCGGGATCGACCCGATTCCGATACCGGCCGCGATCGCACCGGCCATGGCGGCCAGGCTGTTGACCTCCAGTCGCGCCTGACGGCGTTCATCCGACGGGACGCCGGTTTCAGCCAGCCAGTTGATATGCGGCACGGGCGGGTGGTACCCGCCGAACAGCACCAGCTTGTGGGCGTTCAGTTCCTCAAGCGTGCGAGGCGTGCCGTAATCATTCAGGTATGACTGCGAGGCGTAGATCGGCAGCGGGAAATCCGCCAGGTGCCGCTGGATCAGGTCCGGCTGGCGGGGCGGGTGCATGCGCACCGCGACATCCGCTTCGCGCATGCCCAGATCCAGGTCGTTATCTTCCAGGATCAGGGTGATCGAAATGTCAGGATTGGTTTCCATGAACCGGTGCAGACGTGGCGTAAGCCAGCAGGTGCCAAAGCCGGTTGTGGTTGTGACCCGTAGCCGTCCCGCCGCCTTTTCCTTGCTTTCCGTCAGCAGGGACTGCGTCATGGCCAGCTTGGAGAAGACTTCCCGAACCGTCTGGTTCAGTGTCTCACCCTGCTCGGTCAGGATCAGCCCCCGGGCATGCCGGTGGAAAAGAGGGACCTGCAGCGCCTCTTCCAGGGCTGAAATCTGCCGCGATACCGCAGACTGGCTCAGGTTAAGCACGTCGCCGGCATGGGTGAAGGACCCTGCTTCGGCTACAGCATGAAATATCCGGAGTTTATCCCAGTCCACGCGTTGACTCCGCTTTGCTATCTAATAAAGGGCGCGCCAAGTGTTATGACACTAAGCGTTGTGGTGAAGGAAATACGGAGGGAGGTCAAGGACTCTTCATGTTTCATTACTGCGCTGCCGCAAGAAAACGCTCGGCCTCCAGTGCCGCCATGCACCCGGTGCCAGCAGCTGTCACCGCCTGGCGGAATATCTTGTCCTGCACGTCACCTGCGGCAAAAACGCCGGGAACCGAGGTGCGCGTGCTGCCTGGCGTAGTGACGATGTAACCGTCTGTATCGATCTCCACCACATCACGGAAAATTGTGGTGTTGGGGGCGTGGCCGATGGCAACGAATACCCCGTCAACATCGATATGCTGAATCGCGCCGGTTACGGTGTTGCGCAGTTCTGCCCCCGTGACCACGGGTGGCGTGCCGCTGCCGGTAATGCGTTCGACCGCACTGTTCCATATGACCGAGATCTTGGGGTTGGCATGCAGCCGGTCCTGCAGGATCTTTTCCGCGCGCAGGCTGTCGCGGCGGTGGATCAGGGTCACGTGACTGGCGTGGTGGGTCAGGTACAGGGCTTCTTCCACCGCCGTATTGCCGCCCCCCACAACGGCCACGCGCTTGCCGCGATAGAAAAAGCCATCGCACGTGGCGCAGGCCGACACGCCGGACCCCTGGAATTCCTTTTCCCCCGGCACGCCCAGCCACTTGGCCTGCGCGCCGGTTGCGATGATTACGCTGCGCGCTTCATACAGCGTGCCGGAATCGCCGGTGGCGTAAAACCGCCCGGTGCCGTCCGTACGGGTGAAGTCGCACGAGACAATGATGTCATCCATAAGCCGCGTGCCGACATTACCGGCCTGTTCGGCCATCTGCATCATCAGGTCCGGTCCCTGCACGCCCTTGGCGAAGCCGGGATAATTCTCGACATCCGTGGTGATCATCAGCTGGCCGCCGGGCTGCAGCCCGGCGACCAGGACGGGGGAAAGATTCGCGCGCGCGGCATAGATGGCAGCGGTGTAACCGGCGGGACCTGCACCAATGACAAGCAGGTCGGTAGAACACGTCTGGGGCATGAGATCAGAAAAACCCTATCGTCACAATTTCCTTTGGTATGGTCGTCCACTGGCGTCCGTGCAAGGGTTGGAGTAGGAAGGGCGTCATTATTGCGGCATATGGGCGCGACAGCCGCCCCCTTTGGCGAGAGATGGAACAGGCATGGCGGAACGGATGGCTGATCTGGATGCGATTGACCGTCGGATTGTGGCCGAGCTTCAGCTGGACGGACGCATGACGAACGTGGAGCTGGCGCGGCGTGTGGGCATTTCCGCGCCGCCCTGCCTGCGTCGCATGCGCCGGCTGGAGGAAGACCATGTGATCCGTGGCTACCATGCCGATACCGATGGTGCGCGGCTGGGATGGTCGATCACGCTGTTTGCGCTGATCGGGCTGGACAGCCAGAAGGAAGCGGTCCTGTCAGCTTTTGAAAAGCAGGTATCCGGCTGGCCGGAAGTGCGCGAATGTCACATGATCCGGGGCGGGGGAGATTTTCTTGTGCGGCTGGTGGCGCGCGACGCGACGCATGAAAACCTGCTGACCCGTCAGTTGACCGAAGCCCCGCATGTGGTGCGCGTGCAGACATTGCAGACCATCCGCACGAGCCTGAACCGCCCCGGCGTGCCTGTGTGAGGGTGCGGTACAGCCCGCAATGGTGGCTGTACCTGCTTGTACTGCTGGCCGGTGTACGGCTGGTTGTGGCGGGTATCCTGCCACTTTCCCCTGACGAAGCCTATTACCGGCTGTGGGCGTTTGCACCCGCCGCGGGCTATCTTGACCACCCGCCCATGGTGGCGGCTTGGATACGGCTGGGCATGCTGCCGGGCGGTGATGACGCGTTTGGCGTCCGGCTGGTGGGGGTGCTTGCCGGGGCAGGGATATCCTTTTTCCTGTTCCGCGCCGTGCGTGACCTGCTGCCCGGTACGGGGCGTGCAGGGGGCGTGCGGGCGTGCGTCATGTTACAGGCGACTTTGGCGCTGGCAATTCAGTCGGTTGTCATAACGCCAGACATGCCGGTGATGTTTTTCCTGTCCGAGCTGGTATGGGCCATGGGCCGCGTCAGGGCCGGGGCGGGGACGGGCTGGTGGCTGGTGGCTGGTTTTGCCGCGGGCCTTGCATGCGACAGTAAATATACTGCCATCCTGCCGGTTGGCGGCATCGGGTTATGGCTGCTGATCCAGGGGCTGCGTCATCGTGCCTGGGGGGTGCAGCAGGTGCCGGGCGTTGTGGGCGGCGTGATGGTGGCGGCTTTGTGCATCACACCCGTGGTGTGGTGGAATGCACGACATGGCTGGGCCAGTTTCGTGCGGCAGGGGGGGCGGACGGCAGACTGGCATCCCGGCCGGGCGGTGCAGTTCCTGACCGAACTGGTGACGGGACAATTGGGATTGATGACGCCGGGCATCGCGGCCTTTTTCATATGGGGGCAGGTGATCCTGCTGCGCCATGCGCGGCGGGATGCGGGGGCTGCGTTACTGTCGTGCATGACGCTGGTGCCAGCCTGCGTGTTCGTGCAGCATGCCATGGGCGACCGGGTGCAGGCGAACTGGCCGGTGGTAATCTATCCCATGCTGGCGGCGGGCGCGGCCATGGTGACGTGGCGGTGGGGGCGTTGGGCGGTCGGGGGTGGCGTGCTGGTTGGTGCGCTGGTTTACGTGCAGGCCCTGTTCGCCCCGCTGCCGCTGTCGGCCCATACGGATGTGGCGCTGCGGCAGATGGCAGGCTGGCGTGACCTGGCCAGCGGTATCGAAGCCCATGCGCGACCGGGTGACTTCATTGCAGCGTGTGATTATGGCACGGCGGCGGAACTGGCCACCGTCATGCCCGGCCAGGTCGTGGTGGGGATGGAGCCGCGCTGGGCGCTGTTCAACCTGCCGCATGACGTGGCGGGGGATGGGATCATGGTCTGCAATCCCCGTCGTGGTTTTGATCGGGATGTATTTGTATCGGTTCAGCAGATCGATACACTGGCGCGTGGACGACAGGGACGGGTGGCGGAACGTGTCAGCCTGTACCGTGTCAGCCTGCGCACGGACCTGTCGGCCATACAGCGCAGCACCATCGTAAGGCTGCCCACGCCGTACAAGGATCGTATTAACAAAAGTTTTTGGTGAAACTTTTGATTCTGAAGTGTCAAGGGTCAGGCCGCCGGTGCAACCTGACGGACCTGTTCCAGCAATGCCTTCATGCGAAAGGGCTTTTCCAGCAGCGGCAGCGGTGCGTAACCGGCCAGCCGGTCGGGATCACCACTCATCACGATTACATGGCAGCCTTGGGCCTGTGCCATGGCAATGAAGCCATCGGGATCGCCATCGGGCAGGGTCAGGTCCACCAGCGCCAGCGTATGGCGAGTATCCCCGATCCTCTGCATGGCATCCGCAACGCTGGGGCTTATGGTGGCATGGATGCCGTTTGCCTCCAGCATTGTGGCGACCAGTTCCGCTATCGTTGCCTCGTCTTCGACAATCAGGGCAGAAATCTGGGTCATGACGGAATGCTCTCGGGGCGGAGGGAATGGGGGGCAGGCGTGCGCACCTGTGCGACGACAGGCCATGGGGCGATGCCACGCGGGGACAGGGCCAGCGTGCCCAGTTCCAGCAGGCCGGGGCTGAAGGCGGCGGGATCGGCGCGTACCTGCGCCATGTCAAACCACCCCACGCCGCACGCGTCATCGCCCGCCGTGATGTCGGTCCAGCCATTGTCGTGGCATTTAACCGCCACGATCAGGTAGTGGAAACGGACCCGGCCTGCACGGTCACGGTCGATCAGGTCAAAGGCCGTCAGCGTGCCTTCGGCATGGGTGATGAAGCCGGTTTCCTCACGCAGTTCGCGCGCTGCGGCGTCAAGGTAGCTTTCGCCGTATTCAATGCGACCGCCGGGGAAACCCCACAGCCCCTGATCCGGCGGATTGCGCCTGCGGACCAGCAGCATCTGTCCATTGCGGACAACAATGGACAGGACTGCCCCGGCTAGTGTCATGTTATCAGCCATATACAAGAATATATCGGATCATGGCGCGGCATCCATGCCTGTATCGGACCAGTCTGTTCCCGATTGCGTGAACTTGGCCCGGCGGGCAGGGGAAAACTAGCGTTTCATCACGATATGCGCCCGGCAGCGCGGGGTGCCGTAAGTACCGACCATCGTGTTGCCTTCGGGACGGGCTTCAAACACCATGGGAAAAGCCGCCCCCGATGGCTGTCTGACCACGGTTTCGGTATGGTACAGGTCGGCTTTCTTCTGTGGCACGCCCGTCAGCGCGATTGATCCGTCGGCCGGGGTGAACGTCATGCGTTTCGCGCTGATCTGGAAGGTCGATGTGTTGCCGGTTTCGGTGCTGCAATTGCCCTGATCACGTACCAGTTGGCCCGTCCACAGCCCGATCGGGTCATTTTTGGCATCGGCGCGCGCTGGGGAAGCAGCAAGGGGAAGGCAGGCAAGGCAGCCTGCCGCCAGCAGCAGGAATGAACGTGCAGTCATGAAACAGCCATATGATCCGGTTTGTCTGAACTGACAGGAAAGACATGCCTGCCTGAATGCATATATTGTGCTATCTGCGCGGGAAAGACTATCCCACCCTTGCAATATGTTGCCAGCTCATGCTGGAAGCCTAGTTTATCGATAATGCCCGCGACCGAAAGACATATGATGAACGATACCGCGAAGACCGCCGCCCCTGAGGCAGGACTTGATGAAACCCTGCATGAGGATCGTATCCTGATCCTGGATTTCGGCAGCCAGGTCACCCAGTTGATTGCCCGGCGCGTGCGTGAAAGCGGGGTGTACTGCGAAATCTGGCCGTATTCCAGCACTGCCGAGCGGATTCGCGCCTTTGCGCCCAGGGGCATCATCCTGTCCGGTAGCCCCGCCAGCGTGCTGGACAAGGACGCGCCGACCATTCCGGAAGTGGTTTTCGCCCTGAATGTGCCGGTGCTGGGCATCTGCTATGGTCAGCAGGCGATGTGCCGCCAGCTTGGTGGCACGGTGGAGACATCCGAACACCGTGAATTCGGGCGCGCGCATATCGATATCATCAAGGACTGCGCCCTGTTCCGTGGCACATGGGCGCGTGGCAGCCGTGAACAGGTGTGGATGAGTCACGGCGACCGCGTAACCAAGCTGCCGCCCGGGTTCCAGGCCGTGGCCGTGAGCGAGGGCGCGCCGTTTGCCATCATCGCTGACGAAGGCCGCCGCCTGTATGGCGTGCAGTTCCACCCCGAAGTGGTACACACCCCGCATGGCGCGGCCCTGCTGCGCAACTTCACCCATGGCGTGGCGGGCTGCAGGGGCACGTGGACCATGGCGGGTTTTCGTGAAATGGAAATTGCCCGCATCCGCCAGCAGGTGGGCAAGGGACGTGTGATCTGCGGTCTGTCGGGCGGGGTTGATTCCTCGGTCGCGGCGGTGCTGATCCATCAGGCCATTGGCGACCAGCTGACCTGTATTTTCGTTGATCCCGGCATCCTGCGCGCGGGTGAGGCGGATGAGGTGATCCGGACCTTCCGTGATCGCTTCAACATCCACCTGATCCACCGCGATGCGTCCGACCTGTTCCTGAATGCGCTGGAAGGGGTGAGCGACCCCGAAATCAAGCGCAAGACCATCGGTCGCCTGTTCATTGAAGTATTCGAGGAAGAAGCCGCCAAGCTGGGTGGCGCTGAATTCCTGGCGCAGGGCACGCTGTACCCCGACGTGATCGAAAGCGTCAGCTTTACCGGTGGTCCGTCCGTTACCATCAAGTCGCACCACAATGTGGGCGGCCTGCCAGAACGGATGAAGATGCAACTGGTCGAGCCGCTGCGTGAACTGTTCAAGGACGAGGTGCGTGAACTGGGCCGGGAAATGGATATTCCCGAAGCGATCGTGGGTCGGCACCCGTTCCCCGGGCCGGGGCTTGCCATCCGTATTCCCGGCGCCATCACGCGCGAAAAGCTGGACCTGTTGCGGCGGGTTGATTCGATCTTTCTTGAGGAAATCCGTGCGGCTGGTCTGTATGATGCCATCTGGCAGGCCTTTGCCGTGTTGCTGCCGGTCCGTACCGTGGGCGTCATGGGCGATGGCCGCACATATGATTACGCCTGTGCCCTGCGTGCGGTTACCAGCACCGATGGTATGACGGCAGATGTCTATCCTTTCGACATGTCCTTCCTCAACCGCGTGGCCGGGCGGATTGTTAATGAGGTGCGCGGCGTAAACCGCGTGACGTATGATATTACGTCCAAGCCGCCGGGAACGATTGAGTGGGAGTGATTGGAAGTCATTTATAATAAATAAGTCGTCTATATTATAAATCTGTCTGGTTTTATTATCCTTCAGGATCAATGCTGTTTAGGTATGTGTCCTGAAGGATTTTTTATGATTTAGTCTAAAAAATCGTATCTAACCAAAATGGAATTATTAAATTTCTATATAAATAATAATGTTTAAGATTAATTTTTAATATTTCCGAGTATTCTAATATTTTCTTATTTGTAATAATATTTAGGAAAATAATAGAATAATTTGGTGTATTTCTGTTCGTATATAATTATATTATTTTCAGTGTCTTCTATGAAAGGAATGCCACATACAGGCGTTTCCCCAATAATATCACCATCATCTGGGTCAATTGCAGCAAGAACCGCTTTGGGATTTTTACGGCGTGTCGTCAGTTAAGCAGGATGATGATTGAGGCGAACTGCACGGCTGCGAGGAAGGTCGATTTCAGTTTATCGTAGCGGGTTGCGATAGCGCGGAACTGATTGAGTTTATTGAAGAACCTCTCAACAAGGTTCCGTTCGCGGTAGAGAGAAAAATCGGTTTTCCGTCGTGTCGTTCTGTTGCGTTTTGGCGGAATGACCGGGGTAATTCCGCGCTGTATCAGCCGATCGATCAACCTGTC
>NZ_BDLU01000029.1 GCF_006538165.1 Komagataeibacter diospyri | reverse complement strand
CTTTCACACCAGCGGCGCAGACGCCGGTGCACGTTTTTCCAGTCCCCGAAACGGGCAGGAAGGTCGCGCCATGGAATGCCCGCGCGATAGCGATACAGCACCGCCTCCACGAACAGACGGTTGTCCGCCGCAGTGCCGCCGACATAGCCTTCTCGACCGGGAAGAAAATCCTTTATCCGCTCCCACTGGTCATCGCGTAAACTATAGCGCCGCATCTGTCTGTCTCCCCAAAAAACGGGAAAACAGTCAGCACACGCAGACACAAAGTACAACCCTCACGTGCCACACTCAGGGCTTAACTGACGACACGCCGTAGTGGAATTGGTAATGCATTGGAAATCAGGGAATATGCGTGTATTGCCGAATTGAATTATAGGTGAATTGCGCAATTGCGGGAATCTCTCTCAGTTCAAGCTTAAGTAATTCGCTTCTTGGGCGGAGATAGGATCCCGCTCTTATGTTTTCTGCTGCGGCTGAGAAATGGGCGAAAATTGCCTGACGGAGCAAGCAGTCTGGTTTGCCCTTTAAGACCATGCCGTGACAGTGGTTATGCGAGGTAGCGCCGCAAAAGTGGAGTTTGCGCTGTGGGGATGACCGTGGGGTTATCAGCGGGATCATTTACCTGATCCATAACGGGTTTCAATGAACAGTCGTATGCAAAGGGCCCCGGATTGCACGAGACGCTGTATAACCGGTTTATCCGCTGGAGCGTGCGTGGTGTATTCAGGAAGGTCTTCACAATATCTGGTGGCCCAGGCCGGTAATCCGGAATGCCTCGTGATCGATATACATATCGCAAGGCGCACCGGACGACAGTCTTACGGCGCAAAAAGGGGCAGTGCCCCACGGAACCGGACGCATACACGGTGGCCTGAAATCGTAGCGTCATGCCGTCTGTGACGGCGTGTTTTGCCTTATCCCGAGTTTTATTCAGGGCAGATGCTTGATGCTCATGCGGCAGGATTATGTCTTCAGTCGCACCATGACCACTTTCGGATGATGGCCGGCTGACGATACCGGAATCGGTTATCAGGTTGCTCAGGCGTATAGTCAAAGTTGCGGGCGTCGAAATTTACACCTGCGTAATCAGATGTGCGCCAACCGCGGTCGAGGTTGGCGCGTCTGCCTGCTTTTCCAGACATATGACCAATAATGCAGTGCGCAGGAACAGCCTGCCCGGGGCAGGGCGGGCTGCCCCAGCCTATGCGCGCCGATCCGGGATCGGGTTGGGAAGATGCATATTTGATATTGCAATTCACTATCAATTGCTAAATAAGCTGCCGGAAACCGTCACAGTGTGAGCTTTGATCAATGAGTCTTCGTACGCTTTGCCTGAGCACAATCTGCGCCTCCAGCCTGCTGGCGGGTGTGGGGGCTCCGGTGGCATCCCGCGCTGCAACGGATGGAACCGGTGCCGTGCAGCAGGGAAAACCGGCTGCCACGCGGCGTGCGCAGCCAGCCCATGCCCCCGTAGACAATGCGGGCGCACAGGCAGGCGCTACACCGGAAGGAACCCCGGACAGGCACGAGGACATTGTCGTTACTGCCGCGCGCAGGAACCGCATGTATGTCAGCAGTGGGGGCGATCTGGGCGCGTTGGGCAAGAAGAACGGGCTGGATGTACCTTTCAACATCCGCAGCTACAATTCCAGCCTGATCCTGAACCAGCAGTCACAGACACTGGGCGACGTGCTGCTGAACGATCCCACCGTGCGCACGACGATGGGCTATGGCAATTACGCGCAGCTGTTCCAGATCCGCGGCTTTACGCTGTATGGCGATGACGTGGCGATTGACGGTCTGTATGGTGTAACCCCACGGCAGCTTGTCTCGCCCCAGCTTTATGATTCAGTGCAGGTGCTCAACGGCGCCAGCGCGTTCCTCAATGGCGCGGCCCCCGGTGGTTCGGCTGTTGGCGGCAACGTCAATCTGATCCCCAAACGGGCAGCGGTGACGGATATCACGCGTATCACCGGCGATTACACCAGCAGCGGGCAGGGGGGCGGCGCGTTTGACATAAGCCGCCGGTTTGGCCGCGACCATGCCTTCGGCTTCCGCTTCAACGCCGCCGGCATGGATGGGGAAACGGCGATCAAGGGCGAACGGCGCGACGATGTGGCCCTTGGTGCGGCCTTTGACTGGCATAATGACGACACGCGCATCGACATGAACATGAATTACCAGAAACAGCAGGTTTATGGCGGGCGCAGCGCGATCATCGTCTCCAGCCTGGCGGATGGCATGCCCGCGCCCAAGGCAACCGCGCCGTCGGAAAACTGGGGGCAGCGCTGGGCCTATACCGATCTGAGCTACCTGTTCGGCACGCTGAATATCGAACATGATTTTGGCAGCCACATCACGGCGTATGGCAAATTCGGTGCGCAGGGCGGCAATGAAATGGGCAATTACGCCACCACCACGCTGACCAATTCCCGTACTGGCGCAGGCAGCGTGGGGGCCATGGCGGATGCGTACAACGTCATGAACGAGGCCACGCAGGCCGGTATCCATGCGCATGTCACCACTGGCCCGATCAAACATGAAATCAACGCGGGCGGGTCGGCAATATGGGAAGAATCAGACGCCGCCTATTCCATGAGTCTGACGTCACAGGCGGGCAACATCTATCACCCCACGCAGTTCACCCCTCAGGAAACCTATAGCGGTGGCAACCTGAACAACCCCGGACGCGTGGCGTGGAACAAGCTGTACAGCCTGTTCCTGTCGGATACCATGACGTTCTGGCACGATCGCATCGCGCTGACGGGCGGGTTCCGGTACCAGGATATCCTGTCGGATTCATTCCTGTATGGCAGTGGCAAGCTGGATACGCATTATGATGCGGCGGCGTTCTCGCCGGTCATTGGTCTTGTCATCCATCCGGTCAAACATGCCGCCCTGTATTTCAACCGTATTCAGGGGCTGTCGGCGGGGCAGACGGTGGGGGCGACCTACGTCAATGCCGGGCAGGTTTTCGCCCCGTACCAGAGCACCCAGTACGAAGTCGGCGCGAAATATGACGTGGGCCGCTTTGCAGCAGGTGTTGCGTTTTTCCAGACCGGCATGCCGCAGGGCATGACCGAAGCCTACGGCAATACCGGACAGATGCTGTACACACAGAATGGCCGACAGCGTAACCGGGGCATGGAACTGACCTTCAATGGCGAAATCCTGCGCGGGCTGCGCTTCAACGGTGGCCTGACATTGATTGATGCCAAACAGATGAATACGGCGGGCGGTGAATATAACGGCAAGACCGTGATCGGCGTGCCGAATTACACCATCAACGGTAACCTTGAATACGACGTGCCGTTCGTGAAGGGTCTGACGCTGGTTGGCCGTGTCATCAGCACCGGCAAGCAGCAGTTCAACAGCATGAACACGACGCACCTGCCCGCATGGTCACGTTTCGACCTTGGGGCGCGCTATACCTTCCTTGCGGCAAAGAAGCCGCTGACCGCACGCTTTGAAGTCGATAACATCGGGAACCAGCGCTACTGGGCCTCGGTTTACCAGAGCGACCTGGTCATGGGGGACCCGGAGACCTTCAAGTTCTCGATCAGTGCTGATCTGTAAGAAGGCAGACGGAAGTCATAAAAGTTTTCAGGCGCTGCCTTTTTTTTTAAAAGGTGGCATTACCTGAAGGTTTTGGAAAAAAGCTTGCCAGAACTTCTTTATTTTAGATTACGGTTTCTGGCCGCAATCCTCGATTGCGACCGGAAACCATAATGTGCGTATCAGTGAATGACCCCGCAGGCCACGCGATCCCCCGCGCCACCAATGGGCTGGGTGCGATAGTCATCGGGATTGGCGTGAATGACCAGCGCCGAGCCATCGGCATCCAGCAGGGCAGGGCGGCCATCCCCGGCGTTGAGTGATACCAGCGTGGAATACATCTCCACCGTGGCCGTCCCGTCCTGACCCACAAACAGGTTGGGCAGGTCGCCCGCGTCATTGGCGTTCGCGTTCAGCAGGCCATGCACCACGGGTGTCGCTGCATGGACATGTGCCCCGGCGGAGGTGAACTTCGGCGGTCCGCAATCGCCCTTTTCATGGAAATGGATACCGTGCCAGCCGGGGATCAGCCCTCTGGCTTCGATACGCAGCAGCACGCCCTTTGGCGCTTGCGTGATGTGCAGGGTGCCGTGGTCGCTGCCGTCATTGCCAATCAGCTTGCCCGACGCGGTATCCGCGGCATGGGCCATGGTGGGCAGGGTAGCCAGTCCGGCAAGGATCGTCAGCAGTTTCAGGCGTGGTGTGAACATGGTCTTTATCCTTATTCCCGTTCGCTCGGATGTTTAGCGTGCCGGAATTAAGACCGGTTCGCAATAACCTGGAACCTGTCCTGTATTCCCCAACCGTCATGCATGATGTCCGAACCCGTGCGCGAACAGGGTAGTGGGCACGAAAGGGAACTGCATTCACTTTGTGCTGAACTGGTGGGACGCCATGCCATGGAATGCATTCCATGTGGCTGTTGCGCATGGTGTGCTGAACATCCCCACGCGCCGGGGTGGCGGGTGGGGAAACGCGGAGGGTTCCCATCCATGGCTGCGCGCTGTATGCCCACACGATCCTTATCATGACATTGCGGCCCATGAAGATCGGTTTCCTGTTCAACCACGACTGTATCCATCAGGTCTCGCATACCGCGCCGATCATCTGTGAACTGGTGGCGCTGGGGCAGGATGTGACGGTCATGACCTCCACCCCCGCGCAGGAAGCGCATGTGCGCCGGACCATTGCGCCATGCATGGACCGCGTGCGCTTTGTCCGCATTGATATCGGGCCGGTGTCGCAGGCCATAAACGTGGTGGCGCAGGCGGTCGTGCCCTTCCGCCGCATTGCGAACCTGCGTGAAAACGTGGACCTGTTTCGTGGGTTTGACGCGCTGGTGGTGCCGGAAACCACATCGGCCCTGCTGAAAAGCCACTTCAACCTTGATATCCGGCTAATCTATTTCCCGCACGGGGCGGGGGACCGTTCCATCGGCTTTCGTGACGTGACCCGGTTTTTCGATCTTGTGCTGTTGCCCGGGGCCAAGACGCGCGACCGCATGCTGGACCGGCAGCTGATCCGCCCCGGCCACCACGCCATTGTCGGCTACCCCAAATTCGACACCGTGGACATGGCGGCACATCCGCGCCTGTTCGACAATGACCGGCCCACGGTCCTATACAACCCGCATTTTGACCCGGTCCTGTCGTCGTGGTGGGATATGGGGATGGATGTGCTGGAATGGTTCGCGCGGCAGGATGACTACAACCTGATTTTCGCCCCCCATGTCATGCTGTTCCGGCGCAGGCTGCATACATCGGTCGAACACCGCCGCGTGCGCCTGCGCCGGATGATCCCCGAACGCCTGCGCAACCTGTCGCATATCCGTATCGATACCGGCAGCCGGAATTCGGTGGACATGTCCTATGTCCTTGCCGCCGACATCTATCTGGGTGATGCCAGCAGCCAGGTCTATGAATGGATCGCGCGTCCCCGGCCGTGCATCTTCCTCAATTCCCACGGTGCGCGCTGGCAGGACAATCCCAGTTACGCGCACTGGAACCTGGGGCAGGTGATCGACAGCGTCAGCGAACTGCCCCATGCCCTGGCCGTGGCGAAGGAGCGCCAGCGCGAATTCGCCCCACGCCAGCAGGCCGCGTTCGAGGCAACATTCCATACGGTCCCGGGCGAAACCGCCGCCCATCGCGCGGCACGGGAAATTGTTTCCTTTTTATTGCAGGATAAATCCTGCCCCCCTGAACCCCGGCGCTAGGGGGTGCTATGGTCCGCCGCTGGTCCATGGAATGGATGGGAAGGCCATGCGTATCGCCTATGTCATCAATACGTTCGAAGGTGGCGGTGCGGCCCTGCCCATCCCCGATATCGCCGGGGTCTTTCGCCAGTGCGGGCATGATGTGCATGTAGCCGCCCTGTGCCGGCGCAACGGGCGGGCCATGCCGGGCCTGCGTCGCGCGGGGCTGGAGCCCATGGTGCTGGCCGCGGATGGCGCCCCGATATCACGGCAGGTGGCCAGTCTGGATACATGGGTGCGCCATGTCCGGCCCACCCATATCTGGACATCGCTTACGCGTGCGACCCTGCTTGGGCAGATGGTGGGGGCATGGCGGCGTATTCCGGTGGTCAGCTGGCAGCATAATGCCTTCCTCCTGCCTGCCAACCTTGCGCTGCTGCGGCTGATGAAGGACCGCAGCCGGATCTGGGTGGGGGATTCCGCCCATGTCACCGCCCTGACCCGCAAAAGGCTGGCCCTGCCGGACAGCCGCGTGCTGTGCTGGCCCATTTTTCGCGCATGGTCCGATGTGGCGCCCGCGTCCGCGTGGCGACCGGGGGAGGAAGTGCGCATCGGCTCGCTCGGGCGGCTGCATGCCGGCAAGGGCTACGACGTGCTGTGCCGCGCGCTGGTCCAGTTGCGGGACGTGCCGGGCCTGCCGCCCTATCGTGTCACCATTGGCGGCGAGGGGGCGGAGCATGCGCGCCTGCAGGCTTTCTGCCAGCGGCATAGGCTGAATAATGTGCGCTTTGTGGGATATGTCGAGGACACGGCGGCCTTCCTGCGGCAATGCCATCTGTATGTGCAGCCATCGTTTTACGAAGGTTTCTGCATCGCAGCCCACGAAGCCATGAACATGGGGCTCCCGGTAATGGGCAGCAATGTGGGCGAAATGGGCCGTTCCATCGTGGAAGGGGTGACCGGCTGGAAACTGCCGCCCCGCCAGCCTGACGTGCTGGCCCGCAGACTGGACGCCATCCTGCGCCAGCCATGGCATCTGGCCGGCATGGGGCAGGCCGCGCGCGAATGGGTCATGCGCAGTTTCAACGCACAGGCCTTCAACCGTGCGGGGAGTGCGATCATGCAGCGCATGGCGGGGTAAGGGGTATGCAAGGGCAACGGAGGTGCGAAAAAAAGCTCGGGAAACCGCGCCTTGCGCCGCCCGTGCCCTCTGCCATGCGCCTGCAGGCGGCAGGAAGGGCCGATTTTTCAGTATTTCACGACTGGGGGAAAGTCTACCCCTTCCAATGAAGGGAAGGGGTACAGGGTCAGATGATGACGTCTGGCGGGCTTTGCTTGGTCAGCCTGTCATACTGCAACAGGGTGGTCAGAAGGTCTTCCATGCATTCCAGCGGCAGCATGGTCGCGCCATCACTTGGCGCGGTGTCGGGATCGGGATGGGTTTCAATGAACACTCCCGCAACCCCGATTGCCAGCGCGGCACGTGCCAGAATGGGCGCGAACACCCGCTGCCCGCCCGATGCCGACCCCAGGCCGCCGGGCTGCTGCACCGAATGGGTGGCGTCATAGATTACGGGATGCCCGGTGCCTGCCATGATCGGCAGGGCGCGCATGTCATTGACCAGCGTGTTGTAGCCAAACGACGTGCCGCGTTCGCACAGCATGATGCGGTCATTGCCGGTGGAAGCGACCTTGGCCGCGACATTGGCCATGTCCCACGGAGCAAGGAACTGCCCCTTCTTGATGTTGATGGCTGCCCCCGTCTGTCCCGCCGCCAGCAGCAGGTCGGTCTGGCGGCACAGGAAGGCCGGGATCTGCAGCACGTCGGCCACTTCCGCAACCGGCGCGCACTGGTCGGGCTGGTGCACGTCGGTCAGCACCGGCACGCCAAAGCGGGCGCGGACCTGTGACAGGATATCCAGTCCCTGCGCCATGCCCACGCCGCGCGCGCCGTTGATGGAGGTGCGGTTGGCCTTGTCGAACGAGCTTTTGTAGATCAGCCCGATCCCCAGCTTCGTTGTAATGCCATGCAGCGCATCGGCCACTTCATTGGCCTGCTGCAGGGATTCGATCTGGCACGGCCCTGCGATCAGCACGAAGGGGGCTTCGTTGCTGACCGTAAGGCTGCCGATGGAGACTGCGTGGTGGTCTGTCATCGCTTCGTCCCCGCCTTGTCTGCGGCCTTGGTCGCGGCTGCCTTGATAAAGCCGGAAAACAGCGGATGCGGGTCAAACGGCTTGGAAATCAGTTCGGGGTGGTACTGCACCGCGATGAACCACGGGTGGTCGGGGTATTCCACCACTTCGGGCAGGATGCCGTCGGGTGACATGCCCGAAAAGCGCAGGCCGGTCTTTTCCAACTGCTCGCGATAATGGTTGTTGACCTCGTAACGGTGGCGGTGGCGTTCGCGGATGTCGGTACGGCCATAGGTCTGGGCCGCCCGCGACCCTTCAGCCAGCCTGGCGGGATAGGCGCCAAGGCGCATGGTGCCACCCATCTCGCCGCCTTCGCGCCGGCGCAGCAGTTCGTTGCCGCGCGCCCATTCGGTCATCAGGCCAACCAGCGGCTGGTCGGTTGGCCCGAATTCGGTCGACGACGCATCCTTGATGCCCGCGAGGTTACGCGCGCATTCGATTACCGCCATCTGCATGCCAAAGCAGATGCCCATGAACGGTATGTTGTTTTCACGCGCGTATTTAACCGCGCGGATCTTGCCTTCCGACCCGCGTTCACCAAAGCCGCCAGGCACCAGGATGGCGTCGCTGCGGGCAAGGCTGTTCACCGCATCGTCCGATTTCTCGAAATCTTCCGCTTCCACCCAGTTCAGGCGCACGCGCGCGCGGTTGGCGATGCCGCCGTGCTGCAGGGCCTCGATCAGGGATTTGTAGCTGTCCAGCAGGGCGGTGTACTTGCCCACCACCGTCACCACGACCTCGCGGTCGGGATGGCGGACGGCGTCCACGATCTTTTCCCACCGCGTCAGGTCGGGGTCGGGGGTCGTGGGCAGGCCGAAATGGCGCAGCACCTCGGTATCCATGCCCTCGGCATGATAGGAAATGGGACAGGCATAGATCGTGTCCACATCGCGGGCCGCGATCACGGCCTGCGGGCGGACGTTGCAGAAACTTGCGATCTTGCGGCGTTCGTTTTCGGGTATTTCCCGGTCCGAACGGCAGACCAGCATCTGCGGCTGGATGCCGACATTCTGCAGTTCCTTGACGGAATGCTGCGTGGGCTTGGTTTTCAGCTCACCCGCCGCCGCGATCCATGGCAGCAGGGTCAGGTGGATGAACATGGTCTGGTCAGGCGCAAGGTCGTTGCGCAGCTGCCGGATGGATTCAAGGAAGGGCAGGCTTTCGATATCGCCCACCGTGCCGCCGATCTCGACCAGAACGAAATCCAGATCCTCGGTATCCGCCACGATCGTTTCCTTGATCGAGTCGGTAATGTGCGGGATGACCTGCACGGTCGCACCCAGGTAATCACCACGCCGTTCGCGCGCGATCACGCCGGAATAGATCTGCCCCGTCGTGGCATTGTCCGCCCGGGTGGCGTGCACACCCGTAAAGCGTTCATAATGGCCAAGGTCCAGATCCGTTTCAGCCCCGTCGTCGGTCACGAAGACCTCGCCGTGCTGATAGGGACTCATCGTCCCCGGATCGACATTCAGGTAGGGGTCAAGCTTGCGCAACCGGACCCGATAGCCACGGGCCTGGAGCAGGGCAGCAAGGGCAGCCGAAGCAATGCCTTTGCCGAGGGAGGACACCACGCCGCCGGTGATGAATACAAACCGCGTCATGGATGGCCTTTCTACACAGCTTGCGGCCCCGCTGCAAAGGCTACGATGCGCCATGGGGCGAAAAAATGAAAAACGCCCCGGCACAGGGTGGCGGGGCGTTGGTCATGTCTTGGGAAAATAGTGTAATATCAGTGTGTTGCGGCGGGGGCGGTCGAAGCGGGGGGCTGGGCCAGGATATCATGCCCCGCACCGGTCGACGCCCCACGGTTCATGACCGCAAGCGTCAGCGACAGCACCATGAAGGCCGTGCCCAGCACGGCGGTGGAACGCGTCAGCAGCGTCGCCGTCCCGCGCCCGGACATGAAGGAACCCATGCCCTGCGACCCGCCGATTCCAAGGCCACCGCCCTCGCTGCGCTGGATCAGGATGGTCCCGATCAGCGCGATGGTGACGAACAGGTGCAGTAGAAGAAGAACTGTGATCATGCGTCTTTCCAGTAGATCCCCGTCCGCCGCGCGGCAATCACGAAGCGCGGGCGGCGCGGACAAGCGGCGCGAAGGCGTCGGCCTTCAGGCTGGCATTGCCCACCAGCGCCCCGTCCACGTGTTCGACAGGCAGGATATCGGTGACATTGCGTGCGTTAACGGACCCACCATAAAGGATTTGGATCGTTTTGCCAGCATCACCGAACTGCCGCACCAGTTCGGCGCGGATAAAGGCGGACATGTCGGCAATATCCTGCTGCGATGCGGCCTGACCCGTGCCGATGGCCCAGATCGGTTCGTAAGCCACAATCCCCTTGAATCCCTGCGGCAGGGAGCCTTCAAGCTGCCAGCCCACGGTGGCCTGCGAATCCCCGGCTGAACGCTGGTCATCGTTTTCGCCCACGCACACGATGGGGGTCAGGCCCGCTTCCATGGCGGCGACCGTCTTTTCACGTACGGTTTCATCCAGTTCGTGGTGTTCGGCGCGGCGTTCGGAATGGCCAAGGATGACGTATTCCACCCCGAGATCCACCAGCATGGGGGCGGAAATGTCGCCGGTATGCGCGCCCGACTTATCCTTGTGGCAGTCCTGCGCGCCCAGCTTTATGCCAGCCTGCTTCAGCTTGGGCGCAAGGCGGGCCAGCTGCGTGAACGGCGGACAGACCACGACATCGGCCCGTGGAGTGAGTGCGGCCAGTTCCGTCGCCAGCCCGTCCACCAGCGCGTCGGCATCCGCGCTCAGGCCATTCATTTTCCAGTTGCCGACAATTATCTGCTTCATGTTTCCACTCCTGCGCCATGCCGTAACGTGCCGCCTGCGCGGTCCGTGGCATGGCTGTCATGGGGGCGCAGCCTACACCATGGCGCGCCCCCGGTTGCAACCCATGTGCGCCGCATCGCGGGCGTGCGTGCATCCTTGGTGCTGGTCAAACCGCTGGCGTGACCGTATGGTGCCCGACCGGAAAACAGGGCGCCCGTATGGGGACGCATGGTGCGCACGCCCTGTTCCATCCGGCTTTGTCTTGGTGCTGGCGCAGGGTTTTTCATGCTATCTTTTCTGTATCGCGTGTTTGTCGATTCATGGGTGGGACGCATCGTCGCCGGGCTGTTTTTCCTTGCGTTCATAGGTTTTGGCGTGGGTGACGTGCTGATGAACATCGGCACAGAACGCGCCGATGTCGTGGCCCGCGTGGGTGACCGACCCATTCTGGTGCAGTCGTACCAGAACGCGCTGCAGTCCGAGATGCCGCAGGTCGCGCAGTCCATGCACCTGTCCGACCCGTCACAGATCCCGGCCGCCACGCGCGAACAGATCGCCCAACAGGTGCTGACCCGCCTTGTGCTGCAGGCCGAAATTGCCGAAGCGGCCGACCGCCACGGCCTGATCGTGCCCGATTCCGTGGTGCGTGACGAAATCTTCTCCATCCCCGCGTTCAGGGGGCGTGATGGTCAGTTCGACCGCGCGCTGTTCAATGACCGCCTGCGACGTACCGGCATGTCCGAAGGGCGGCTGGTTGAGCTGGTGCGGCAGGAACAGGCGTCGCGCGTGCTGCTGCAGCCGATTCGCGACGGCGCCACCGTGTCCGACGTCATGACCCGCCGCCTGTTCGATTTTGAAGCCCAGACCCGTACCATCGACCTCGTGCGCGTGCCGTTTGACAGCCAGCCGGTCACGGCCACCCCCACGTCAGCCCAGCTTGCGCGCTACCACGCCAACCACCCGTGGGAATTCGTGGCCCCCGAATTCCGCCATGCCCGCATTGTCGTGCTGTCGGCGGATACGATCGGCCGCCAGATCGATATTTCGGATGAGGACCTGCGCAAGGCCTATGACGCGCAGGCCCAGACCTTCAACGCGCCCGAACGCCGCGACGTGCAGATCGTGACCGTGCCGACCGAAGCGCGCGCCGCAGCATTGCGTGCGCAGTGGACAGACGGCAGCGCATGGGCGCAGGTGCAGAAAAGTGCAGGCAAGGACGCGGCTGCGGTTGAACTGCCGGGCATGAAGGTGAGTGACGTGCCGTCAGCCGACCTTGGCAAGCAGATCTTCGCCGCACCCGCTGATGCGACACAGGGACCGATCAGGAGTGAGGGCGGCTGGGTCGTCTTTCGCGTGACCGGCATTACGCCTGCCCACACAACCCCGTTCGGGGACGTGCGCCAGGCCCTGCATGACCAGATCGCCCATTCCCGCGCGCAGGCGCTTCTGGCCGACCGGGTGCAGAAGCTGCAGGACACCATTGCCGGTGGCGGGCTGGATTCCATCCCCACCGACCTTGGCGCCACCGCCGTATCGGGCGACGTGGATGCGTCGGGCCTGACACATGATGGCAATCCTGCCCCCATTCCGGGCAGCGACGCGGTACGGCAGGCGATCGTGGCCCGCATCTTCGCGCAGGCGAAGGGTGCGAACCCCGAACTGCTGCAGGGGCCGGACGGTGTGTGGTACGCGGTATCGGTTGATGGCGTGACCCCGGGTCATACCCTGACGCTGGATGAGGCAGGCCCGCGCGTGAATGCCGCATGGCTGGCCGATGCCCGCCGCCACATGGCCGACCAGCAGGCCACCGCGTATTACACGCAGGCACAGGGGCAGGGCGGTCTGGGGCATGTCAGCCCCGCCATTGCCGGGCTGGAGCACAGCCAGCCGATTTCGCCCATGCAGCCCGCGCCGGAAATCCCGCGTGAAATCGCGGCCCTGATCTTCCGCCTGTCCCAGACGGGGCAGAGCGTGATGACGGAGGCGGGGGATGCGTATGTGGTCGCGACGCTGACGGCCATCAACCACCCCGATCCGGCCACGCAGAAGAACCTGTATGACCGCGTGCGTGCGGGTCTGACCCAGTCCATGGGCGATGATATCGAAATGGGTTACGGCAACGCGCTGGAAGGCGTGGTTAAGCCCAGGCCGAACAATGCCGCCATCCGCGCGGTCATGTCGGAAGTAACCGGCAGCCAGAATACGGGAACAGCACAGTGACAGCAGACGCCCAACGCCCCTCCTTACGGCCCGCTGATGCCGCCATGCGTGAGGCGGCTCTTGCCGACCTGCGCGCGGACAGGGGTACTGTGGCATGGCGGGTGGAGCCTGCAGACCTGCTGACGCCGGTTGCGGCCTTCCTGCGCCTGTCACGGCTTGCGCGCAGCCATGGCGGCGGCAATGGCGGGCATAACGCTTTCCTGCTGGAAAGTGTCGAAGGCGGCACGTCGCGTGGGCGGTATTCGGTCATCGGCCTGCTGCCCGACCTGATCTGGCGCTGCCATGACGGGCAGGCCAGCGTGTGTACCGACCCGTCGGCCCCCATTCATACCTTCACACCCGAAGCCGATGCCCCGCTGGTGTCCCTGCGCCGCATCCTGCACGAAAGCCGGATGGACCTGCCTGAGGGCCTGCCGCCCATGACCGGCGGCGTGTTCGGCTACCTTGGCTATGACATGATCCGGCAGGTCGAGCACCTGCCCGACATGCCGGTTGATGACCTCGACCTGCCCGAAGGCATCCTGATCCGCCCCAGTCTGTTCGCGATATTCGACACGGTGCGCGACGAACTGCTGCTGGCAGCCCCCCTGCGTCCCACGCCGGGCCAGACGCCGGAGGCCGTGTGGGATGCGGCGCAGGGGCGTCTGCAACAGGCCCGCGCGGCCCTGTCCACCCCGGTCGAACTGCCCGACGGGGTGGAGGGGGAGATTGCTGCCCCCGTGCCGCAATCCACCATGACGCGGGAGGAATTCTGCAATGTGGTCCGCAGGCTGCAGGATTACATCGCGGCAGGCGATGCTTTCCAGATCGTGCCCAGCCAGCGTTTCAGCGCGGCGTTCAGCCTGCCGCCATTCGCGCTGTACCGCGCGTTGCGGCGGATCAACCCGGCCCCCTTTCTGTTCTACCTTGACCTTGACGGGTTCAGCCTGGTGGGGTCATCGCCCGAAATCCTGGTGCGCCTGCGCGAAGGCACCATGACCGTGCGTCCGCTGGCGGGCACCCGCCCGCGTGGCCGCACGACGGAGGAAGACCTGGCGCTGGAGGCCGAACTGCTGGCCGACCCCAAGGAACGCGCCGAACATCTGATGCTGATCGACCTTGGCCGCAACGATGTGGGAAGGGTGTGCGAACTGGGTTCGGTCAGGGTGACGGAGCAGTTCGTGATCGAACGCTTCAGCCATGTCATGCACATTTCGTCGAACGTGGAGGGCAGGCTGCGTCCCGACCTTGAGGCACTGGACGCGCTGATGTCGGGCTTCCCTGCAGGCACGCTGACCGGTGCACCCAAGATCCGCGCAATGGAGATCATTGACGAGGTCGAACCCACCCGTCGCGCCACCTATGCCGGATGCATCGGCTATTTCGGTCCCGATGGGGACATGGATACCTGCATCGGCCTGCGCATGGCGGTGGTCAAGGACGGGCGGATGTACGTGCAGGCAGGCTGTGGCGTCGTGGCCGACAGCGTGCCCGACGCGGAATATGAGGAAACCCGCCAGAAGGCCCGCGCCCTGTTCCGCGCGGCGGAGGAAGCGGTGCGTTTCGCCAGCGGCGACGACGCATAAGGCGTTTTGATGGCGGGCGCGTACATGATAAGGAAGAGGGAGACATGCCGGGCCGGACCTGAAGGTTTGACCCGGCCCAGCGGAAAAGCCATGATACGCCCATGATCCTCCTGATCGACAATTATGACAGCTTCACCTTCAACCTCGTCCACTATCTGGGGGATCTGGGGGAAGAATGTGCGGTCTATCGCAACGATGCGATCAGTGTTGCGGATGCGCTGGCGCTGAAGCCGGAGGCGATTGTCATCTCACCGGGGCCCTGTTCGCCTAACGAGGCCGGGATCTGCTGCGACCTGATTGCGGCTGCGGCGGGAAAGGTGCCGGTCTTTGGCGTCTGCCTCGGCCATCAGGCGATCGGTCAGGTCTTTGGTGGCAGGGTGGTGCGTTCGCCCGTGCCGATGCATGGCAAGGTCTCGCCGGTGTATCATGACGGGACCGATATCTTTGCGGGCCTGCCCGACCCGTTCAGCGCCACCCGTTACCACAGCCTGACGGTTGCGCCCGACAGCCTGCCGGACACGCTCGTGGCGACCGCGCATACGTCCGATGGTGTCATCATGGGACTGCGGCACGCCAGCCTGCCGATATTTGGCGTGCAGTTCCATCCCGAAAGCATCGCATCGGAATATGGCCACGAAATCATGGCCAATTTCCTGTCCATTGCACGCGGATCCAACACACCGCGCAAGGCCGCCTGAACGGCGATGGCCAGCAGCAGGGACAGCGCCTCGGTCGCCAGCACCACGTTCCGCGATATTCTGGGACGTGTTGCGGGCGGCGAAGTCGTGGCGCCTGAACAGGTCAAGGTCGCGCTGGACGCCATCAGGAGTGGCGGCGTGGACGAAATTCCTGCCATTGCCTTCCTGACCGGGCTTTACATGCATGGTCGCATACTGGCTGATCCGGTGGAACTGGAAGCCGAACTGCGTAACCGCGCCCCTGCGGGTGAGACGTCGGATGCCCAACCGGGCAACACTGTGCCCGCAACCCCTGCCATGACGCCGGAATTCCGCGAGATACTGGACTGGACTCTGGCTGGTCACGCGCTGAATGCGGACATGGCGCAGGTCGCTTTTGACCAGATCATGGATGGGCAGATCGGTGCCGGTGGGCTGGCCGCCTTCCTGACCGCGCTGCACATGCGCGGCGAAACCGTGACCGAGCTGGAAGCCGCCGTGCGCGCCATGCGTGCTCGCATGCTTGCGGTGCCCGGCATGCCGGAAAATGCGATTGACGTATGCGGCACCGGCGGCGACGGGCTGGGCACGCTGAATGTGTCCACCGCCGTGGCGTTCGTGCTGGCGGCGCTTGGGGTGCCGGTGGTCAAGCATGGCAACCGCGCGCTGTCCTCGCGCTCGGGGGCGACGGACGTGCTGCTGGAACTGGGCGTGCCGCTGCCGGTGGACCATGGACATATCGGTGGCATGGTGGCGGAGCATAAACTGGCTTTCCTTTCCGCCACAAATCACCATCCCGCCATGCGGCACGTGGGGGCGGTGCGCCGGGCGCTGGGTTTTCGCACCATTTTCAACCTGCTTGGCCCGCTGTGTAACCCCGCGGGTGTGACGCGGCAGATGGTGGGCGTGTTTTCCCCCGACTGGCTGGACCCCATGGTCCGGACATTGCAGGCGACCGGATCGGCACGTGTATGGGCCGTATGCGGAGATTGTGGCGAAGGGCGGTTCATTGATGAACTGACCCTTGCCGGTCCCAACCATGCCACTGTTCTTGAAGACGGGCAGGTCGGGTCCTTGATCGTTGAGGCAGGGAAGGCGGGACTTGAACCCAGGCCCATATCGGCCATTGCCGGTGGGTCGCCCGTGCATAACGCGCGCGCGCTGCATGATCTGGCGCATGGCGCGCGTGGCGCCTATCGCGACACCGTGCTGCTGAACGCGGCGGTTGCGTTGCATGTGGCGGACAGGAAGCACAATATTATCCGGGGCGGCGCGATCGACTATACCGCCCTGCGTGAGAACATCCGCCTTGCGGCGGGTGTACTTGTTGAAAATGGCAGGGTCGCGGCCGTGCTGGATGCTGTCCGGAGTTTCCGGACGGACATGTCAAACAGAGTAACAGGGTAGAAAATGAACGACACGCCAATGACCTCCCCCCAGACAGGTAGTGTCCAGCCCGCGGATGTGGACAGCATTCCCGATGTTCTGGAACGTATCTGTGCACGGACCCGGGTGGACGTGGCGCAGCGTGCCAAGGTCACCCCGCTGAAGGAAATCACGGCGCGCGCGCGCGAAGTGACCACGCCGCCGCGCGGCTTCGGGCAGGCGCTGAAGCAGAAGACCGCCGACCACCAGATCGGGCTGATCGCGGAAATCAAGAAGGCGTCGCCGTCCGCCGGTATCCTGCGCCCCGATTATGAGCCGACCGTGATCGCGCAGGAATATGAAAAGGCGGGTGCGGCCTGCATTTCGGTCCTGACGGAAGGATCGTGCTTCCACGGCAGTGCCGAGGACCTGACGCGCGTGCGTGAGGCGTGCAAGCTGCCGCTGTTGCGCAAGGATTTTATCATCGACCCGTGGCAGGTGCATGAAAGCCGCCTGATCGGGGCGGACTGCATCCTGCTTATCATGGCCATCCTGACTGATGCGGAAGCGGCCGAACTGCTGGATATCGCGCGCGGGCTGGACATGGACGTGCTGGTGGAAGTGCATGACGAGGGCGAACTGAACCGCGCCCTTGCGCTTGATACCTCGCTGATCGGCATCAATAATCGCAATCTCAAAACGCTACAGACCGATATCGAGACCACATGTCGCCTGGCGCCGCTGGTGCCGCCCGACCGGATCATCGTGTCCGAAAGCGGCATCCGCACCCATGCAGACGGGGTGAAGCTGAACGCCATAGGTGCTTCGGGCTTCCTGGTGGGGGAAAGCCTGCTGCGGCATGAAGATGTGGGGCCCGCTGTCCATGAACTGCTGGGCACCGCGCCGGCGGATAACGCCACGCCATGACGGACGCACGCCTGTCACACCTTGATGCGGCGGGGCATGCGGTCATGGTTGATGTCTCGGCCAAGCCCGATACGCGACGCGAAGCCGTGGCGCACGGGCATATCAGGATGCGGCCCGCGACACTGGCCATGATCCTGTCGGGGGAAATGCCCAAGGGCGACGTGCTGGCCACCGCGCGCATTGCAGGCATCATGGCGGCAAAGAAAACGTCGGACCTGATCCCGCTATGCCATCCGCTGGCCATATCGTCGGTGAAGGTGGACCTGACGCCTGATGCGGCGGGCGAGGGGATCGAGATCACCGCCCGGGTGCGCACCACCGGGCCGACAGGGGTGGAGATGGAGGCCCTGACCGCCGCCTCCGTCGCGGCGCTGACGCTGTATGACATGTGCAAGGCCGTGGAGCGGGACATGGAAATCGGTCAGATACACGTGATCCATAAATCCGGTGGGGCGTCGGGCACTTATAATCGTGCCGCCACACCGTGACGGCATTGCCGGCCACGGCACCGGCCCCGATTGCCATATCCGCGCAGGCATGGCGCAGGAAACATGAACCTGAGGACGTTTGATGAGTAACGAGACAGATCCCGGCCTGTCCGGTGGCCATAACAGCCGGACCATGACCGAGTCCGACCTGAAGGAAGCCTATTACCAGATGGTGCTGATCCGCCGGTTCGAGGAACGCGCGGGCCAGTTGTATGGCATGGGGCTGATCGGCGGTTTCTGCCATCTGTATATCGGGCAGGAAGCCGTCGTGGTCGGGATCCAGATGGAGCTGAAGCAGGGGGACAAGATCATCACCTCCTACCGTGACCACGGGCAGATGCTGGCGGCTGGCATGGACCCGCGCGGGGTGATGGCGGAACTGACCGGGCGTGAGGGCGGCTATTCCCACGGCAAGGGCGGGTCCATGCACATGTTCTCCAGCGAAAAGCATTTCTATGGCGGGCACGGCATTGTCGGCGCGCAGGTCTCGCTGGGTATCGGGCTGGCGTTCGCCAACAAGTACCGGGGCACGGACGAAGTCTCGGTCACGTATTATGGCGAAGGCGCATCCAACCAGGGGCAGGTTTACGAAAGCTTCAACCTCGCCGCCCTGCACAGGCTGCCCTGCCTGTTCGTGCTGGAAAACAACCGCTACGGCATGGGCACCAGTGTCGAACGCGCCTCCGCATCCAAGGCATTGTGGCGCAATGGGGAACCGTGGGGCATCCCGGGCATGTATGTCGATGGCATGGATGTCGAGGCCGTGCGGGCCGCGGCAGCCGAAGCCGTGGCTCATTGCCGCGCGGGCAAGGGGCCGGTGCTGATGGAGGTCGATACCTACCGCTACCGTGGCCATTCAATGTCCGACCCTGCGAAATACCGCCAGCGTTCGGAAGTCGAGGAAATTCGCAAGAACCATGATCCCATCGACCGCGTGCGCCGCGAACTGCTGGAACGTGGCGTTGCCGAAAGCGACCTGAAGGCGCTGGACGACAAGGTCAGGACGGTCGTGCTTGACGCGGCGGAGTTTGCCCAGACCAGTCCCGAGCCTGATCCCTCGGAACTGTGGACGGACATACTGGTGGAAAGCTGAATTAGAGATGGCAACAGAAATACTCATGCCCGCCCTGTCCCCCACAATGAAGGAGGGCAAGGTCGCACGCTGGCTGCGCAGGCCGGGCGAGGCCATTGCGGCAGGCGATGTGATCGCGGAAATCGAAACCGACAAGGCCACGATGGAAGTCGAGGCCGTGGATGAAGGTATCATGGGCCGTATCCTGATCCCCGAAGGGACGGAAAACGTGGCGGTCAACACGCCCATCGCCATCCTGCTGGCCGAAGGCGAGGATGCGGACGCGCAGCCTGCCGCCGCAGCCGCCACCGATGCCGCTGCGGCAGAACCGGCCGCCCCGCCGTCCTGCGGTCCGGCATCCGCCGCCCCCAGCACGCCGAAAGCAGTGGCCGAGCCGGAAAAGGACTGGGGCGAGAGTGCCGAGATTACCGTGCGTGAAGCCCTGCGCGACGCCATGGCAGCCGAGCTTGCGCGGGATGAGGACGTGTTCCTGATCGGTGAGGAAGTGGCGCAGTATCAGGGCGCGTACAAGGTCTCGCAGGGGTTGCTGGACCAGTTTGGTGAAAAGCGGGTGATCGACACCCCCATTACCGAACAGGGCTTTACCGGCATGGCCATCGGGGCCGCCCTGACGGGGCTGAAGCCGATTGTCGAGTTCATGACCATGAACTTCGCCATGCAGGCCATTGACCAGATCATCAATTCCGCTGCCAAGACGCGTTACATGTCGGGCGGGCAGATGTCGTGCCCCATCGTGTTCCGTGGCCCCAATGGGGCCGCCGCCCGCGTGGGCGCGCAGCATTCGCAGTGCTATGCCAGCTGGTATGGTCATGTGCCAGGGCTGAAGGTTGTGGCCCCGTGGTCGGCGGCGGATGCCAAGGGCCTGCTACGTGCCGCCATCCGCGATCCCAACCCGGTCATCTTCCTTGAAAACGAAATCCTGTACGGACAGCGTTTTCCCTGCCCGGTGGATGAGGACTTCATCCTGCCGATCGGTAAGGCGAAGATCGAACGCGCGGGCACGGACGTCACCATCGTCGCCTTTTCCATCATGGTTGGCACGGCGCTGGAAGCGGCGGCGAAGCTGGCGGAGCAGGGGATCGAGGCCGAGGTCATCAACCTGCGCACCATCCGCCCGCTGGATACCCGGACCATCGTGGACAGCGTGAAAAAGACCAGCCGCCTTGTCACGGTGGAAGAGGGCTGGCCGTTCGCGGGCATTGGCGCTGAAATCGCCATGCAGGTGATCGAACACGCATTCGACTACCTTGACGCCCCGCCTGTGCGCGTAGCCGGGGCCGATGTGCCCATGCCGTTCGCCGCCAACCTTGAAAAACTTGCGCTGCCCGACCCGGACTGGATCATCAATGCCGTCCGGCAGGTTGTGTGAAGGGGGAACCGCACGATGTCCATCAACATCCTGATGCCCGCCCTGTCGCCGACCATGACGGAAGGCAAGCTGGCCCGCTGGGTCAAGGCGGAAGGCGAGGCGATTGCCGCAGGCGACGTGATCGCGGAAATCGAAACCGACAAGGCCACGATGGAAGTCGAGGCCGTGGATGAAGGCGTGCTGGGCCGTATCCTGATCCCGGAAGGGACAGAAGGCATCGCCGTCAATACCCCCATCGGCATACTGGTGGCCGAAGGGGAAAGCGTGCCGGATGCCCCCGTCCCCGCAACCCCGGCGGCGGCACCGGCTTCCGTCGCGCCCGCCACTGCCAGCGCCAGCGCAGCCCCTGCGCCGCAGGCCGCTCCTGCTGCGGCCCCGACGGCCAAGGGCAGGCGTGTCTTTGCCTCGCCGCTGGCACGCCGGATCGCGGCAGGCAAGGGCATCGACCTGTCCACGCTGAAGGGCAGCGGCCCCAACGGGCGGATCGTGCGTCGGGACGTGGAACAGGCAGCCAGCGCAGCCCCTCCCACGCCGAAACCCGCCGCCGCTGCGCCTGTGGCAGCCCCCGTGACCGCCGGTGCGGGGTATGAACGCGTGCCGCATTCCACCATGCGCAAGGTGATCGCGCGCAGGCTGACGGAAGCCAAGACCACCGTCCCGCATTTCTATGTGGAAATGGACGTGCAGCTTGACGCGCTTCTGGCGCTGCGCAAGCAGTTGAACGCCGCGTCCCCCGCCGAGGGACCGGATGCGTACAAGATTTCGGTCAATGACATGCTGGTGAAGGCAGCCGCCCTTACGCTGCGCCGCGTGCCGAAGGTCAACGTGGCGTACAGCGATGACGCGACGCTGGTGTATGACGACGTGGATATTTCTGTTGCCGTCTCCATCCCTGACGGGCTGATCACGCCCATCGTCCGCCGTGCCGATACCAAGGGCCTGCGTCAGATCAGTAACGAAGTCCGCGACCTTGCCACCCGTGCGCGGGCGGGCAGGCTGAAGCCGGAGGAATTTCAGGGCGGCACGTTCTCCATTTCCAATATGGGAATGTATGGGGTGAAGGCGTTTTCCGCCATCCTCAACCCGCCACAGGCCGGGATCCTCGCCATCGCGGCGGGGGAACGCAGGCCGGTGGTGAAGGGGGATGAAATCACCATCGCTACCGTCATGACCGTCACCCTGTCGGTCGATCATCGCGTGGTGGACGGGGCGCTGGCGGCGGAATGGGTATCGGCTTTCCGCAACGTGGTTGAAAATCCCATGAGCCTTGTGGTCTGAGGAAACGGTCTGATGAACACCACGCAATTTGATGTCATTGTCATTGGTGGCGGACCGGGCGGTTATGTCGCGGCCATCCGCGCGGGCCAGCTTGGGCTGAAGGTCGCGGTGGTCGAGGCAGCCCAGCTTGGGGGCATCTGTCTCAACTGGGGCTGTATCCCGACCAAGGCGCTGCTGCGCGCATCCGAAATCAACCACCTGCTGCACAATCTGGGTGAATTCGGGTTTGCTGCCGACAACGTGCGTTTTGACTTCGCCAGGGTGGTCAAGCGGTCGCGCAATGTCTCGGCCCAGCTTTCGGCGGGTGTTGCCCATCTTCTGAAAAAGCACAAGGTCACCGTCATCAACGGGTTCGGCAAACTGGCGGGCATGGCAGGCGGGCAGCGCAAGGTGTCGGTCAGTGTGGACGGGAAGGAAACCGTTACCCTGACCGCGCCCAACGTGATCGTGGCCACGGGGGCACGTGCCCGCGTGCTGCCGGGTCTGGAACCGGATGGCAAGCTGGTCTGGTCCTATCGTGAAGCCATGGTGCCAAAAGAACTGCCGCGCAGCCTGCTGGTGATCGGGTCGGGCGCAATCGGGATCGAATTTGCCTCGTTCTACCGCAACATGGGTGCCGAGGTGACGATTGTGGAAGTCGCCGACCGCATCCTGCCGGTGGAAGATGCGGAAATCAGCGCCTTTGCCTGCAAGGCGCTGGAAAAGCAGGGAATGAAAATCCTGACCGGGGCAAAGCTGGGCGCGATCAGAAAGGGCGACAACTCCGTCACCATTGACGTGACCATGGGGGGCAAGACCCGGCAGGTTATGGTGGAGCGCGTGATCTCGGCGGTTGGTATTGTTGGCAATGTCGAGAATATCGGCCTTGAGGGCACTGCGATCGAAGTGGACCGCACCCATATCAGGGTTGATCCCTACTGCCGCACGGGGGAGAAGGGGGTATACGCCATTGGCGACATCGCCGGTGCGCCGTGGCTTGCGCACAAGGCCAGCCATGAAGGCGTGATGGTGGCCGAACAGATCGCGGGCCGCACCGTCCACCCGATCAACCCGCTGAACATTCCCGGCTGCACCTACTGTCGCCCGCAGGTTGCATCCGTCGGCATGACGGAAGAAAAGGCGAAGGCGGCGGGCCATAAGCTGCGTGTCGGGCGTTTCCCTTTCATCGGCAATGGAAAGGCGATCGCGATGGGTGAGCCGGAGGGCATGGTCAAGACCATATTTGACGACGCAACGGGCGAATTGCTGGGCGCGCATATGATCGGCCCCGAAGTGACCGAAATGATCCAGGGTTACGTCATTGCCCGCACCGGGGAACTGACGGACGCGGAACTGAAGGAAACCATCTTCCCGCATCCCACCATATCGGAAACCATGCACGAAGCGGTGCTGGCGGCCTATGACGGAGCGCTGCATATCTGATTGATAAAAAGGGAAAAATTTGGGCACGCCGCCTTTTTTCAAATAAGGCGGCGTTCTTTGAAGCGTTTTGAAAAAAGCTTTACCAGAAACTTCCGGTCGTCTGGCAGGCAGGGGATGACCGCCCTGATCGTGCGGTTGTGATCCCCTGCCGGGACGAAGGCGGCAAGAATGCTTGACGTGGTGGGGCAGGCGTTACACTTCTGGATATCTGCCTGTTTACGGGAATTTTTGCGTTATGTCCGTGCGTTTGATGATCGATCACCGGAAGAAAGGGGAGGCCGCGCCTCGGCACCCTGAAAAGGCACACCGGCCCGACAACCCCATCGCGCGCAAGCCCGAATGGATCCGCGTGCGCGCGCCCAACCACCCGACCTATCACGAGACGCGCAAGCTCATGCGTGACAACAGGCTGGTGACCGTGTGCGAGGAAGCAGCCTGCCCCAATATTGGTGAATGCTGGTCCCAGCGCCACGCCACCATGATGATCATGGGCGAAATCTGTACCCGTGCCTGCGCGTTCTGCAATGTCACTACGGGCCTGCCGCATGCGCTGGATGCGGATGAACCGCAGCGCGTGGCCGACGCGGTGGCGAAGCTGGGCCTGCGGCATGTTGTCATAACATCGGTGGACCGTGATGACCTGCCCGATGGTGGCGCGCATCACTTCGCGCGCGTGATTGCGGCCATACGCGCCGCAGCCCCCGATACCACCATCGAGATCCTGACGCCCGACTTCCTGCGCAAGCCCGGCAGTCTGGAGATCGTGGTGGCCGCGCGGCCTGATGTATTCAACCACAACCTGGAAACCGTGCCCCGGCTGTATCCCGCCATCCGGCCCGGCGCACGGTATTACCAGTCGATGCGCCTGCTGGATGACGTGAAACGGATGGACCCGTCCATCTTCACAAAATCGGGACTGATGCTGGGGCTGGGGGAAGAACGGCCCGAAATACTTCAGGTCATGGATGACCTGCGGATTGCGGACGTTGATTTCATCACAATGGGGCAATATCTCCAACCAACAGTGAAGCATGCTGCGGTGGCCCGGTTTGTAACGCCCGAGGAATTCGCCGACTATGCGGGCATGGCCCGTGTGAAGGGATTCCTGCAGGTCAGTTCCTCGCCGCTGACACGGTCGTCGTACCATGCGGATTCTGATTTTGCGGAATTGCGCGCCGCACGTGAACAACGCCTGCGGACAGAACGTGGCGCAACGGAGATGAAGTAATGCCCACCCATGCCGAACGTCGGCTTATTGCCTATTCCCCCAGCCAGCTTTTTGACCTGGTGGCCGACGTCGGGAAATACCCCCAGTTCCTGCCGTGGTGCACCAGTGCGCGCGTGCGCACCCGCACGGCGGACGAACTGGTGGCTGATCTGACCATCGGTTTTGGCCCGTTCCGGGAAACGTTCACCAGCCGCGTTCTGCTGGAAGCGCCCAATACCATTCGGGTCAGTTATGAAAAGGGGCCATTCCGTTACCTGAACAATGTATGGACCTTCACGCCGGAGCCGCGTGGCTGCCTGGTCGATTTCTTCGTGGATTTCGAATTCCGCTCGCGCCTGTTGCAGGCGGCGATTGGCGTGGTATTCAACGAAGCGGTGCGGCTTATGGTCTCGGCCTTCATCCGCCGGGCCCGTGACATCTACGGACCACCGCCTGCGGTTCCCGTACCGCAACAACCCGTCGGCCCGGCCAAGGCCGGTAACGCCTGACGTCCCCTTACGTAAAACCGGACAGGGAAATACCCCATCATGAAAACCATTATCACCGCCATGGCAGGGGGCGTCCTGCTGTGTATGGCGCAGCCTGCATCTGCGGCCCCCGCGTCATCCCACCATGCAAACAGGGAATCCATTGCCGCCAGCGACGCGGAAACCGCCGACCTGAATAACCAGAGCCTGCAGAAGGCCCGGGCCTCACTCCAGCCTGCCGCCACGCCAACCGCAGCCAGCCCGGACCACCCGGTGCAGGCCGAGGGCACGGGCCAGACCGCGCCTGCCATCCGCGTGCCCGAAACGGGCAGCACGGTTGCCGGATACTAAGAAGCTGTCTGAAAACAACCATCTGATAAAAAATGAAAGTTTTTGAGTGCCGCCTTTTTTCAGAAAGGCGGCGTTCTTTGAAGCTTTTTTACAAAAAGCATTACCAAAAACTTTTATTACTTAATGAAATAACGGCTTATTCTGCCGACAGTCGTCCCGCATGGTCCAGCAGCAGGGCCAGCGCGGTGCGGACCGCCTGCGTGCGTACGTCCCACCGTTCGCCTGCGAAAAGATGGGACACCGTATCCACCGTGCCGCTGGTGGCCACGGCAAACCAGACCAGGCCGACCGGCTTGTCCGGTATGGCTCCGCCGGGACCGGCAATGCCGGTAATGGCGATCGACAGGTTGGCGTCAGGCGCATGTGCCAGCGCCCCCTGCGCCATGGCGGCAGCGACTTCGCGGCTGACAGCACCGTACTGCTCCAGCAGCTTCGCGGGCACGCCCAGCGCATGGGCCTTCATGCTGTTGGAATAGGTGACAAATCCGCCGCACACCACGTCCGATGATCCGGCAGATTCGGTCAGGGCAGCTGCCAGCAGGCCACCGGTGCAGCTTTCCGCCGTGACGACCCGGCATCCCGCCGAACGGAAGCGGGCCAGCGCGTCGGGCATATGGGCAAGGAATGTATCAGGTAACATCCGGTATGGTCTCCTTTGCCATCCTAACGCATCAGGCCAGGAAACGGATGCCTGTCAGGATGATGCCCGCCATGATGCCTGCCACGATGTCATCGCCCATGATGCCCATGGCGTCATGTCTGCGGTCGAACCAGCCCACCGGGCCGGGCTTGGTAATGTCAAACAGGCGGAACAGGGCAAACGCCAGCAGCAGCCACAGCACATCCGCCCAGCGCAGGGTGGACAGGCGCAGGGGGGCCAGCGGGAACATGGCCAGCCACATGCCAGCGACCTCATCAATCACGATCCAGCCGTGATCCTCCCCGTTGGAGGCAAGCTGTGTGGCGCGGTAGCCCACCGCCGTGCACACCAGCACCGCCAGCGCCATCCAGATCCAGTGGCCCAGCAGCGGCACCCCAACGATCAGGGCCGCCAGCGACCCCACGGTGCCCGGTGCGCGCGGGGCGAACCCCGTGCCGCCAAAACTTGCGATCAGGTGGGACAGGGGACGCGCCATCAGCCGTGGTCCAGAGCCGGATCGGTTGCCTGGTAAATCGCCATGTTCTCCTCCACCCGTTCAACGTAATTGCGCGTCTCCCCAAACGGGATGCTTTCGATCCAGTCCAGCATGGCGTCCGGCTGTGGTGTGTCACGCGCGGGGTTGCCCAATGTCGTAAGCCAGGTATCCGTGCGGTGCGGCCCCGCATTGTAGGCGGCGGCCACATACGGTACGGCGCCGCCCATGCGCTGTGCGATATCCGCCAGGAACGCTGCCCCCAGCCGCATGTTAAGCTGCGGGTCGGTCAGGCTGGCTGCGCTGACATTCACGTTCAGACCGGCCTTGCGCGCAATCTCGCGCGCGGTGGGGACCAGCAGCTGCATCAATCCCACCGCATGGGCGGGGCTGACCACGCCCGCGTCAAACCCGCTTTCCTGCCGCGCCACCGCCAGTTCCACATCGGCGGGCAGGGTGGATGTTGGCGGAGTATAGGCACGTGGCCAGCCTTCACGGACCAGCGTCAGCCCGTCCTTGCCCGCCAGGCGCGCCACCATCACGGCGGCGTCGGGAATGCCAAGGCGGGTGGCCATGCGCGCGGCCAGCACGTGCTTCGCGATACCGGTGTCCTGTGCATCAAGGGCAAGGATGAAGTCACGCGCATGGTGCCGGTCGCCCCACGCCACCAGTATTTCAGCGGCACGGGCAAGGTCGCTTGTGTCGAAATGTACGGAATCGGCCACACCGGGCGTGGGTTCGCGTTCACGCAGCAGGTAGCTGCGGATCTGGCGGCCTGCCTGATCGGGCACGATCAGCTGGTTCATGCTGTCGCCCGCCAGCCGTTCAATGGCCATCTGCCCATAAAACGTGTTGGCCAGCGCCGCCGCCTGCTGCCACTGGGTCCTGGCCGGTCCATGCCGCCCCTGCGCCCATAGTGCGCGCCCGGCCCAGTACAGTCCGCGACTGCGGGTAATGACGGGTACCGCCTGCGCCAGTGGCGTGAAATCAGCCAGTGCGTGGTCAGCATCATGCAGGTATTCCAGCCGGATCCATCCGGTCAGGAACAGGGCATCGTACCGCGTGGCCGACCCGGTATCGGTACGGTCATTGGCCATGAACAGCGCGTCATCCGTGCGGTGGGCCAGCAGCAGGTCACGCGCCATGGCGTCGCGTTCGCGCCAGAAAACCGCAGCGACCGCCGGGGTCTGCTGCTTTTCGGTTTCCACCCCGCGTTCGTGCCACAGGGACAGTGCCTCATCCAGGCGCTGCGCATGGTGCAGCCAGCGCAGGCGGTCCAGCACCAGCGCGCCATCGGCCTGCTGTTCGGGCGGCAGGGTGGCCAGCGTGCCTTCGGCATCGGGGTCATTGCGGCGGAAGGCCAGGCGCGCGCGCGCGACAGGCTGCTGGATGGTGTCAAGCATGGGAACCTGCCGTGTCGCCGCATCAATCCTGCCCGCGCGTTCCTGCCGGTCGAATCGCAGCCAGTGGTCCTGTGGCGTCAGCACGGGGCCGAAAGCGGACAGCATGGCCTGCGCTTCCGCTTGCGTATCGGCACGGTTGACCCATGCGACGCGCGCCCAGCTGTCCAGTGCGGCAGGCCGCGGCATCGCGTGTGCGCAGCGCACCAGCGCATGCACGTCCGTCAGCTGCTGGCGGTCGCATAATGTACCCGCGACCGCGTCATCGGGTTCGGCCGCCAGTTTCTGCTGGAAACGCGCAAGCAGTAGCGGGCGCTGCGGCCATGAAGGGTTTTCGGTCAGGAAGGTCGCGTATTCCCCCGCCGTGCCGTCCGCTGACAGCAGGCGCAGGTAAACCAGCACCTTGGCCGCGACAGGATCATCATCGGCATTGCCGGTCGCGGCCTGTCCCGGTGTGGGCCAGCCACCCTGTGGCGTGGCGGGGGCAGGGGCCGCATGCAGCGGGGGGACAGACAGCAGCGCCAGTCCCGCGGCAAGGCCCCATGTCGCAACGGGACCGGGGCGGGGACCAGCCCTGCGCGGCATTACGCGGCTCCTCCCACATGGGTCCAGACCTCGCCTCCGCCCTTGACGATCAGTTCGATCGCCACAGCCAGCACAACCAGCAGCCCGACCCACGAAATCCAGCGATAGCGTTCCAGCAGCCGTGCGATCAGCGACGCCGCCACCGCCATCAGCACCACCGATATCACCAGCCCCGCCACCAGCACGCCCATGTGCTCGCCCGCCGCACCCGCCACCGCCAGCACGTTATCAAGGCTCATGGACAGATCGGCCACGATGATGCGGATGATGGCGTTGCGCAGCGATGCGGGGGCGGGGGTGTCACCTTCCGCATGGGCGTCGCCGGCCATTTCACGGTACATGCGCCAGCACACCCATAAAAGCAGCAGCCCGCCCGCCAGCGTCAGCCCGATGATGGCCAGCAGCCTGACCGCCACAAGGGCAAGGCATATCCGGATTGCCGCCGCCCCCAGCACGCCGCACAGAATGGCGATTCGGCGTGAACTGTGCGGCAGGTTGCGCACCGCCATGCCCACCACGATGGCGTTATCCCCCGCCAGCGTCACGTCAATCAGGACAACCTGCGCCAGTGCGTAAAGGGATGAGGCGGAAAAAATGGCAGACATGGGCAAGGTCAGTTCCTGGGCAGATGGCCGCGACAGGCGGGCGCGCGGTTTTCACAATCGCTTTATGCCGTTCGCTGCCCGCATCATGCAAACATGTCCGTTCCGGCGCATGATATATGCCACGTTATGAATCGCGCGTGAATATAAGGGAGACGCAAGCGGCAGAATTGGTTAGGAAGGCCGCCTGATCCTGTATCGTCCGTTGCAGCAAAGGAAGCCCGAGAACATGGTACCGCGCTATACCCGTCCCGTCATGGCCGCCATCTGGTCGCCCGAGAACCGTTACCGCATCTGGTTCGAAATCGAGGCCCTGGCCTGTGAAGCCATGGCGGAATATGGCGTGATCCCGGCCGAGGCCGCAAAGACCATCCGCACGAAGGGCGACGCCGCCATGGCCGCCTTTTCACAGGCGGACCTTGACCGCATTGATGAAATCGAGGCCGAAACCCGCCACGACGTGATTGCGTTCCTGACGTGGCTTGCGGAAAAGGTCGGCCCCGACAGCCGCTTCGTGCATCTGGGTATGACATCGTCCGACGTGCTGGATACCTGCCTGTCGGTGCAGATGGTGCAGGCCACCGACCTGCTGCTGCAGGATCTCGATGCGGTGCTGGTGGCGCTGAAACGCCGGGCGTTTGAGCACAAATACACCCTGACCATCGGCCGCAGCCATGGCATCCATGCCGAGCCGACGTCATTCGGCCTGAAGATCGCGGGCCATTATGCCGAATTTGCCCGCAACCGCGAACGTCTGGTCCGCGCACGCGATGAAATCGCCGTCTGCGCCATTTCCGGCGCGGTGGGCACCTATGCCCATATCGACCCGCGTGTTGAGGAATACGTGGCGGACAAGCTGGGCCTGAAGCCCGAAGGCGTGTCCACGCAGGTTATCCCGCGCGACCGGCATGCAGCGTATTTCTGCGCGCTGGCCGTGATCGCCTGCGGCATCGAACGTCTGGCTACCGAAGTGCGCCACCTGCAGCGTTCGGAAGTGCGTGAGGCGGAAGAGTTCTTCCACAAGGGGCAGAAGGGTTCGTCCGCCATGCCGCACAAGCGCAATCCGGTGCTGTCGGAAAACCTGACGGGTCTGGCCCGCCTTGTGCGTTCGCACGTCATACCGGCGCTGGAAAACGTGGCGCTGTGGCATGAACGTGACATCAGCCATTCCTCGGTCGAGCGTAACATCTGTCCCGATGGCACGATCGGGCTGGACTTCGCGCTCATGCGGCTTGCGGGGATGATGGAAAAGCTGGTGGTCTATCCCGAACAGATGCAGGCCAATATCGACAGCCTGGGTGGCGTGGTGCATTCGGGGGAGGTGCTGCTGGCGCTGGCGCGCGCGGGCATCCTGCGCGAAGATGCGTACCGCATCGTCCAGCGCAACGCCATGGAGACATGGACGAAGCTGGGGCACAAGGACGCAAAGACTTTCCGCGAAAATCTGGACGCCGACCCCGAAGTCGCGGGCCGGGTGCCGTCCGAAGTGCTGGATGCAGCAATGGACAGCAATGCCCACCTGCGCCAGATCGACCATACCTACAGCCGCGTGTTTGGTGAGTCCGGCCCCGCGCGGACCTGACCACACCATGGCCTGACGCAAACAACAGCAGGATATCAAGGCGTGTGCACAGTCGTCATTTCCCACGACCCGGCCCTGGAATGGCCGCTGCTGATGGCGGCCAACCGTGATGAACGCCTTGACCGGCCATGGCTGCCACCGGGGCGGCACTGGCCGGAGCAGCCTGATGTCGTGGGCGGCCAGGACCAGATCGCGGGCGGGTCGTGGCTGACACTGAATGACGCGGGCGTGGTGGCAGGCATCATGAACCGCGTGGGCAGTCTTGGGCCGATGCCGGGCAAGAACTCTCGCGGGGCGCTGCCGCTGCTGGCCGGACGTTTCCCCACCGCGCGTGAAGCGGCAGGCCATATCGCCACGATCGATGCAGGCGAATGGCGGTCGTTCAACATGATCGTGGCGGACGGGAACGACGCCTTCTTCATCCGTGGCCCTGGCTACGGCCAGCCACAGGTCGAGCCACTGGCGCCTGGCGTGCACATGGTCGCCACCACCGACCCCGATGACATGGCCATGCCGCGCATCGCCCGCCACCTGCCGCGTTTCCGCGCAACCCCTCGCCCGGTGCCGCTGCAATGGACGGGATGGACCACGCTGCTGGCCGACCGTTCGCTGCCTGCGGGCAGTGAACTGAACATCCCGCCGCGTTCGGGCTTTGGTACGTGCAGTTCATCCGCCATCGGGGTGGCGCGCGACGGGCGGCATTCATGGTTTTTTGCCGCTGGCGCGCCAGACCGTGTGGGCTACCAGCCAATCAATCTGTCGGCCCCGGGCGCGCAGGCGGGGTAAATATGGTATCTTCCCGCCCGGATCGCTGCTATGGCATGCGGACCATTTGGGATCATGCCAGCAACAGATCCTGCAGATCAGGGGAGGGGCCGCTCCCGGCCCGTCCCCGCAGCGTTATGTGAAGGACGAGTATGGGCCGCCGTCGCCAGCTTTACGAAGGAAAAGCCAAGATCCTTTTCGAGGGGCCCGAACCGGGCACCCTCGTGCAGTATTTCAAGGATGACGCCAGCGCCGGGAACGGCGCGAAAAAGGGCATCATCACCGGCAAGGGGGTGCTGAACAACCGTATCAGCGAACACCTCATGCTGAGGCTGCACGATATCGGGATCCCCACCCATTTCATCCGCCGCCTGAACATGCGCGAGCAGCTGATCCGGGAAGTGGAGATCATTCCGCTGGAGGTCGTGGTGCGCAATGTCGCCGCGGGCTCCCTGTCCAAGCGGCTGGGCATTCAGGAAGGCACGCGCCTGCCGCGCCCGATCATCGAATTCTATTACAAGAACGACGCCCTGAACGACCCGATGGTGAGCGAGGAACACATCACCGCCTTCGGCTGGGCCTGCCCGCATGACATGGAAGACATCGTGGCGCTGAGCATGCGCGTGAACGACTTCCTGTGCGGCCTGTTCATGGGCATCGGCATCATCCTTGTCGATTTCAAGCTGGAATTCGGCCGCCTGTTCGAAGGCGACAACATGCGTATCGTGCTGGCGGATGAAATCTCGCCCGATAACTGCCGCCTGTGGGACGCCAAGACCAGCGAGAAGCTGGACAAGGACCGTTTCCGCAAGGACATGGGCAAGGTTGAAGAAGCATATCAGGAAGTCGCGATGCGCCTGGGCATCCTGCCCGAGGCCACGAATTCCGACATGAAGGGACCGGAGGTAATGCAATGAAGGTGCGTGTGACCGTCATGCTGAAGGAAGGCGTGCTTGACCCGCAGGGCAAGGCCGTGGAACACGCGCTGCACGTGCTGGATTTCAAGAACGTGGGTGAAGTCCGCATCGGTCGCGTGATCGAGCTGGAAATTGACGAGACCGACTGCGAACGTGCCCGCGCGCAGGCTGACGCCATGGCGCGCGCGCTGCTGGCCAACCTTGTGATCGAGGACTTCACGACGGAGGTCGTTGGATGAAGATCGCCCGCCTTCTTGCCCTTGGCTGCATCATGGCCGTGGGCCTGCCCGCGGCCCATGCGTCAGCACAGCGTGTCTCGCGCCTGACGGGCGAACAGCTTGGTTCGCTGTGCACCAAGCCCACGGGTACGGGTATCTGTGATGCCTATATCTCCGGTATCGCTGATTCCGCGGCCCTTGACCACCTGTTCGAGCGCAATGCCGAAAAGGACACCAAGGATGTCGCGGCCTTCTGCGTGGCCCCCGCCACATCCACGGCGGACATGCGTGGCAAGGTCGTAAGCTGGATGAAGGACCACCGCGACGGGCTGTCCCGCCCGGCGGGCGAGGTCGTGTTCACCGCACTGCGTGAAACCTATCCCTGCGGCGGCGGCAAATGAAGGCGGCGATTGTAGTTTTTCCCGGCACCAACCGCGAACGTGACATGGCCATTGCCCTGCGCGGGGTTGCCGGACAGGCGCCCACCATGGTGTGGCACCGCGAAACGGCGCTGCCCGCAGGCACCGACCTTGTCGTGCTGCCCGGTGGTTTCAGCTATGGCGATTACCTGCGCTGTGGCGCGATGGCGGCGCATGCGCCGATCATGGCGGCAATCCGTGAATTTGCGCAAAAAGGCGGTCATATCCTTGGCGTGTGCAACGGGTTCCAGATCCTGACCGAAGCGCAGCTTCTGCCCGGCGCATTGCTGCGTAACGCGGCGCTGCGTTTCCTGTCGCAGGACTGTTTCCTGCGCGTTGAACGCAATGACACGCCGTTCACCCG
This sequence comes from Komagataeibacter diospyri, assembly GCF_006538165.1. Taxonomy (GTDB): domain Bacteria; phylum Pseudomonadota; class Alphaproteobacteria; order Acetobacterales; family Acetobacteraceae; genus Komagataeibacter; species Komagataeibacter diospyri. The sequence continues at coordinate 90,927 of NZ_BDLU01000029.1, read as the reverse complement.
CCACTGGGCAAAGGGCGATGTGTTCCGCACCCCCATGGCGCATGGTGATGGCAACTATATCGCCAGTGCCGACACCATCCGCATGCTGGAGGACACGAACCGCGTGGCCTTCCGTTACGTGGCCGAAGATGGCCGCGTGGATGCAGGCGACCCGCAGTTGAACCCCAATGGTTCCATGAACGCCATTGCCGGTGTGTTCAGCGAAAACCTGCGGATCTGCGGCATGATGCCCCATCCGGAGGATCTGGTTGATCCGCTGATGGGTGGCGAGGACGGAAAACCCCTGTTTACGGGACTTGTGGAGGCACTGGTCGGATGAGTGCAAAGTCACCGCGCCCCGTTGATGCGGCACTGGCGCGCGAATTCGGCCTGACGGCGGAAGAATACGGCAATGTCCTGTCGATCATGGGCCGTACGCCCACGTTCACGGAACTGGGCATTTTCTCGGTCATGTGGTCGGAACACTGCTCGTACAAATCGTCGCGTGCGTTCCTGAAAACCCTGCCGACGACGGCCCCGTGGGTGATCCATGGCCCCGGTGAAAACGCGGGCGTGGTTGATATCGGCCACGGTCTCGCCGCCATCTTCAAGATGGAAAGCCATAACCACCCCTCCTTCATTGAACCCTATCAGGGGGCGGCGACGGGGGTTGGCGGCATCCTGCGCGATGTGTTCACCATGGGCGCGCGACCCATAGCCAACCTCAACGCCCTGCGTTTTGGCGCCCCCGGCAATCCGCAGACCCGCCGCATCGTGGACGGCGTGGTGCGTGGCGTGGGTGGCTACGGCAACTGCGTGGGCGTGCCCACCGTGGGCGGCGAGATCAATTTCCATCCTGCTTATGACGGCAATCCGCTGGTCAACGCCATGACGGTTGGTGTGGCGCGGCAGGACCGTATCTTCCTGTCGGCTGCCGCTGGTGTGGGCAACCCGGTGATCTATGTCGGGTCCAAGACCGGGCGCGACGGCATCCACGGGGCCACCATGTCATCGTCCGAGTTTGACGAGGACGCGCTGGCCAAGCGCCCGACCGTGCAGGTAGGTGACCCGTTTGTCGAAAAGCTGCTGATCGAGGCCTGTCTGGAACTGATGGCGACCGACGCCATCGTGGCCATTCAGGACATGGGGGCGGCTGGCCTGACCTCGTCTTCCGTTGAAATGGCGGGCAAGGGCGGGGTTGGCATCGACCTTGACCTTGATAACGTGCCCCAGCGCGAACGTGGCATGACGGCGTATGAAATGATGCTGTCCGAAAGTCAGGAGCGCATGCTGATCGTGCTGCGTCCCGACCGCACGGAACAGGCGCGCGCCATCTTTGACAAATGGGAACTGGATTTTGCCGTCATCGGCCACCTGACCGATACCGGCAACATCGTGATCCGCCACAAGGGCGAAGTGGAAGCCGACATTCCGCTGGCCCCGCTGGCCGACCAGGCCCCGGTCTACCATCGCCCGACGGCACCGGCGCTCAGGCCGCAGCCGATGGAGCCGATCATTGACCCGGTGGGCGTGGAACAGGCGCTGATCCGGCTGATCGGCTGTCCCGACCTTGCATCGCGCGCATGGGTCTACAACCAGTACGACAGCACGGTGGGCGGCCAGACGGTGCGCAGGCCGGGCGCGGCGGATGCCGCGATCGTAAAGGTCGAGGACACGGAAATCGGCCTGGCGCTGACCACCGACTGCACGCCGCGTTACTGCCGCGCCAATGCGAAGCTGGGTGGCGCGCAGGCCGTGGCCGAAGCCTGGCGTAACATTACCGCGACCGGCGCGCGCCCGCTGGCGGTGACGGACAACCTCAACTTCGGCTCGCCTGAAAAGCCGGAGGTGATGGGCCAGTTCGTCGATGCCATCGCGGGCATGGGGGAAGCCTGCCGCGCGCTGGACTTCCCGGTCGTCAGCGGCAATGTCTCGCTGTACAACGAAACCCGCGCGCCCGATGGCACGTCACAGTCCATCCTGCCCACACCGGCCATTGGCGGTCTTGGCGTGCTGGAGGACGTGCGCACGGCGGTCGGGCTGGAAATGCCCGATGGCTGTGATGTCATGCTGCTGGGGGAAACGAAGGGCCAGCTTGGCCAGTCGATCTGGTTGCGTGAAATCCTTGGCGCGCAGGATGGGGAACCACCCGAACTCGATCTGGCCGCCGAACGGCGCAATGGTGATTTCGTGCGTGGCCTGATCCAGAACGGCACCATCATCGCCTGCCATGACGTGGCCGATGGCGGCGTGCTGGTGGCCGTGACCGAAATGGTCATGGCAGGACAGGCGGGCTGCGTGCTGGATGCGCCGCAGTCGGGCATGCGCCCCGAGGCCTTCTGGTTTGGTGAGGACCAGTCGCGCTATGTCATCGCCGTGCGCGACGGGCAGGCGCTGGCCACACTTGCGGCGCAGGCAGGTGTGCCATGCCGCAGGCTGGGCCGTTCGGGGGGGCAGGGTTTGACATTGCCCAGCGGGTCCACAATATCCAAGGCACGTCTGCTCGCGGTGCATTCCGAATTTTTTCCGCGACTGATGGACCGATAGGGCAGGAGTTTTAAGCCAGATGGCAATGACGGCACAGGAAATCGAAACCTATATCCGCGAAGCCCTGCCTGACGCGAAGATTACGATCGATGATCTGGCAGGCGACGGGGACCACTATGCCTGCCGTGTCGTGAGCGAGGTCTTTCGCGGCCTGCCACGCGTGCGGCAGCACCAGCTGGTCTATAATGCGCTGCAGGGGCACATGGGCGGCAAGCTGCATGCGCTGGCCCTGCAGACGCAGACCCCGGACTGATTACGGATACTTACCCCCAACGCAGGAAACGAAAACAATGGCTGAAACAATCGCACAGCGCATCCAGGCGCAGATCGACGCCAACCCCGTCATGCTGTATATGAAGGGCGACGCCACCTTCCCGCAGTGCGGCTTCTCCGCGCGCGTGGTGCAGGTGCTCAAGCACCTTGGCGTGCCGTTCAAGACCGAGAACGTGCTGGCAGATCCCGAACTGCGCCAGGGCATCAAGGATTTTTCCAACTGGCCGACAGTGCCGCAGCTTTACATCAAGGGTGAGTTCATTGGTGGCTGCGATATCGTGACGGAAATGTACCAGACCGGCGAACTGGAGAAGCTGCTGGCGGAAAAGGGCATCGCCTCCGCCGCGGCCTGATCGCACGGTGCGTCATATCGTGATCGATCGGGACGGGCGGGACAGAAATGTTCCGCCCGTTTCCTGTTTTGTGGACAACATCCCTTGCATCCGGTCCACGCTTTCGCCTAGCTTCGTGCAGGTTTGAAAAACAAGGGGGCCTGATGCGCTATAGCGACTTGCGTTTTGCTACAATGTTACTGCTTGGCGCAGGTCTTGTTGGCAGCATCGTAACCCCCGCCCATGCCCGTACCCACGCCGTGACGGACATGGAAGCCGACCGTCTGACGCTGGGTGCGCTGACAGCCCCCCCGCCGCCGGTCCGGCATGTGACCTATGTCCGTCGCGCAGGTGGCCATCGCGTCCCGGTGGTGATGGCAGCAAACCACAGCACGGCGGCCCATACGCGGCGCACCATGGTCCACACCATTGCCTATCATCCCCATGGCGCGGTGGTTCACCATATTCACCCGATTGCGGTCCGCCACCGCACCTGATTGCGGGTGGCCCACTCAGTATTGCCTGAAGGCGTCCGGAATCCATTCCACGACATTGCCTGGCAGCACCGCGCATACATCGAAGCGGATGCTGTCATAAGCCCAGTGCGGGTTGGCCGCGCATAAAAACTGCGCGGCGTTCATGATACGCGCCACCTGTGCCGGGCGGATGGATTCTCCCGCTGCCAGCAGGGATGGGCGGGCCTTGACCTCGGCAAAGATCAGGCAGCCTGCCTGCAGTGCCACGATATCCACTTCCCCCCATCGCGTACGCGCACGGTGCAGCAGGACGTGTCCGCCACGGGCCTGAATGTCCGCGATCGCCAGCCGTTCCGCTGCCATGCCATCGGCGCAGGCCCGCCTGCCGCGCTGCTGGCGGTGAAGGGGGGCGGGTGGGGCATTACGCATTGTCATGCTTTGTTTTTCCTGCGACTGGCATGGGTGTGTAAACCCGGCTTGTAGGATATAGCAGGCAGCACGACCGGGCTCTGGCGGCCATGGACGGACGCCGTGGGCTGCGACAGGATGTGCGATATGTTTCTTCATTTCCTGACCATATGGGATCTTTGCCTGCTGCTGGCGCGCGTGTCCATTATCGCGGCGGTGGTGGTGCATGTGCTGCTGACCAAGCGTGATGTCGGGGCATCCATCGGCTGGATTGGCGTGACCGTGCTCATGCCGCTGACGGGTGGGATGCTGTACCTGATGTTCGGCATCAACCGCGTGCACAGGCGCGCACGGCGCATGGCGGGACAGCACCCCTGGCGCAGCCGCACCATGTCATCGCAATGGCGGCGTGACGAAGCCGGAACCTTCGCGCCGCTGGCCTCCATGGTGGGCAAGCTGACTGGCCGGCCGCTTCTGGGCGGCAATGCGATCGTGCCCATGCATGACGGGGACATTGTCTATCCGCGTATGCTCGATGCCATAAACGGCGCGCGGCATAGCGTGCTGATGTGTTCGTACATTTTCCGTGATGACGGGGTCGGGCGGCAGTTCTGTGACGCGCTGATCGCGGCCCACAGGCGTGGCGCGCAGGTGCGCGTGCTGGTTGATGGCGTGGGGTCGGGATATTTCAACTGTGGCGTGGGTCGCATCCTGCGTGATGCGGGCGTGCCGGTGGGGCGGTTCATGCATTCCATGCTGCCGTGGCGCATGCCGTTCATCAACATGCGCGACCACAAGAAGATACTGGTGGTGGATGGACTGACCGGCTTCATGGGTGGCCTGAACATTGGCGAAGAAAATGTCGCGGCAGCCCATCCCCGCCATCCGGTATCGGACACGCATTTTGAAGTGAAAGGCCCGGTCGTCCATCAGTTAAGCGAGGCTTTTGCCCGCGACTGGGCCTTTACCCGTGGTGAGGAACTGACGGCGGACATCTACTTTCCGCGTCAGGACAGTCACGGCCCCAGCCTGAGCCGCGTCGTGACCGCAGGCCCGGACATGGATCTGGAAAAGATCGAATATACCATGCTGCAGGCCTTCACCCTGGCGCGGCGCAGCATCCGGATCATGACGCCCTATTTCCTGCCCGATGACCGGTTCCTGACCGCACTGGCCCTTGCATCCATGCGCGGGATCGAGGTGGATATCATCGTGCCATGGCACAGCAACCATACCCTGCTGGACTGGGCGCGGTCGGCCAACCTGCCGCGATTCCTTGATTCGGGGTGCCGGATCTGGCTGGCGCGGCCGCCGTTCAACCATTCCAAGCTGATGGTGGTGGACCGGCACTGGTCATTCGTGGGCAGTTCCAACCTGGACGTGCGCAGTCTGCGACTGAATTTTGAAATCAACCTTGAAGCCTATGACGCGGCACTGGCGACCAGGATTGATGATTTCATCGTCACCCACCGGCATGTGCGCATGACGCATCATGACCTGGATCGCCGGTCCTTTCCGCGCAAGATGCGTGACGCGGCGGCGCGGCTGTTCCTGCCTTACCTGTAGGGGGGTAAATTGACAGGGACGGGCATGCATACTATTTCATGTAAGTAATAAAATTTTTTGGATGTCGCCTTTTTTTAAGGTGGTGTCTTTCGAAGCTTTTCTGAAGAAAAGCTTCACCAAAAACCTTTATTCTTTTCATCAACAGCCTGTCTCGAAATGATCTTTTATGGCCATGCCGCATATATTGAGTGTCGCATGTTCCTGACCCTGCCACTGTTTGCGGCCTATAGCGTCTTCCTGCTGTGTTTCTGGCCGCAAGGCGTCATGCACCTGTCCATCGGGTGGGACGTCAGCATGCTGTGCGGGTTTTCGGCGCTGTTTTTGCTACTCACGCTGTTTGCCCTGACGGGGCGTCCGCTGCCCGAACCCTTTTTCGATGGTCGGTTTTTCCTGACCCTGCATCGCTGGCTGGCGTGGCTGTTTGTCGGGTTTGTAACCCTGCATGCCGGGGGGATCATATGGCTCGATCCGCAGACGCTGTATGACCTGTGGCCATCGGGCACGCCCGGCATGCAGTTTGGCGCTGCGGCGGCGCTGCTGGCGGTGGTGACGCCATGCCTTGCGCTGCAGCGCGTGCGGCGCGGGCTTTATGCAACGGCGGCCATGTTCCGCCGCTCACACGCATTGCTGGCCATGGCGGTGCTGGGGGCTTCTGTTTTCCATGTCGTGGCGACACGGGTGCATGTGGCCGTGTGGTGGCAGGTCTGGATGTGTATCGGGGTTGCCTTGGTGGCCTGCATGCTGCCGGTGGGGGAACGCTGGATGCTGGCGCGCATGCCCATGCGTCGTGACGGGCGCAGGCGGCGGCTGCATACGGCGTATCTGGCCCGCAGGCTGGCGGGTGTCATGCTGTGCGCGGTCGTGTCCGAAACGGTGGTGTTCGTGTTATGGCGGCACTAGGCCTGCGGCGCGCCATGGCACCTTTGCTGACGGTGATCGGGCTTGCGGGCCTGTTCGCCCTGCTGGTGGTGGGGCACCGCATGACGGTTGCGACGGGGCAGGACATACCCCTTGTGTTCCACCATCGCGCGCATGGGGGCTATAACTGCGTCACCTGTCACCATGATTTCCTCAAGCCGGTGATGACGCCTGCGACACATCGCACCTGCATTGCCTGTCACAGGGAAACGCCGGAACTTGTCCCCATCATCCGCGACCAGTTTCATGAACTGTGCGAAGGCTGCCACCTGAACCTGCAGCAGCAGGGACGGCAGGCGGGGCCGGTGCATGAATGTCGCGACTGCCATGTTCGCAGGCCCGACATGCAGGCGCATGGCCGGCTGCTCTGACCCGGTGCGACGGGGTCAGCGCGTGGGTTTGAGCAGGACGGAAATGGGGCGGTGGTCGGATGCGTAATTCTCGATCACGTGGCGCTCGACACAGGTCAGGCCGCGCACAAGGCAGCGGTCCAGCCGGATGGGCAGCATGTCGGCCATGCGGTGCGTGGGCTCGCGTGGCCCCACGTCACGGAAATGCCGGATCAGGGCGGGACCGACCTGGTTGAAATCCCCCAGGATGGCAGCCTGATGCGGCAGGATCTGCACGACGCGGCGCAACTGCCGGCGGTTGAGCAGCTGCCCGTGCGACAGGTGGACATTGGCCACCGTAACCGGCCCGCAATCCACGATCTGCGCCACCCGGCGGATCAGCGTGCCCGCGGGCAGGGTGCAGGTCAGCGGCTGGCGGCGGTAGGGCCACGGGCTCCAGCATGCCAGCCCGTGTATGCGGCCGGGCAGGGGGGAACGTGCGTAATGCCCGCCGATCAGGGTGGGCAGGGTGTCGATTTCCACCGTCGCTTCCTGCATCAGCATAAGGTCAGGCCGTTCGGTGCGGATCAGGTCGATCACGTCGCGCACCGTCGCCCCGATGCGGCGCAGCAGGTTCCAGCTGACGATCTTGATCGCCTCGCCCTCACGATCGGGCGGGGTCAGGTCCATCTGCGGCGGCGTGCCATGGCGGGGCTGGATGGACGGCAGGCGAAGGTAGGGGCGCGCTAGGGTCATGGTTCGATAAACGGCTCGCGTATCTCATCAGGAATGGGGTCTTTGGACCGGGGGTCACCGGCAGCGAATTCGGCAGTCAGGGTATAGCCCACGCCAATCAGGACAGGACCAAGGAAAATGCCCAGTCCCCCGAATGTCAGCACGCCACCCAGTACGCCCAGCACGGTCAGCAGGTAGGGCATCTGCGCCCCGCGTGCGATGAACATGGGCCTGATGATGTGGTCCGCTCCCGATACGATGATCGTGCCATACAGCAGCAGGAAAATGCCCCAGCCCGGATGGTGGGTCAGCAGCAGGAACACGGCGGCGGGGATCCAGATCAGCGGCGCGCCGATGGGCAGCACCGCGACAAAGGCGGTGACCGCCCCCAGCAGCACGGGGCTGGAAATACCCGCGATGGCAAAGCCGATGCTGGTCAGGATGCCCTGTATGATGGCGGTGCCAAGGATGCCGTACACCGTGCCGCGTATGGTCCGTCCCACGATGCGCAGGATCCGGTCGGCATAAACGCCTGCGATCCGCCGTACCACGGCAACGAAGGTATCGCCCAGCGCGTCGCCACCCAGCCAGAAGAAGAAGGAAATGAACAGCGCCATGGCCAGGTGCGCCAGCCCGCTGGCCAGCTGCATCATGGCGCTGAGAATGGATTGCCCGATACGCCCGGCATAGGGCCGCACGACCTGGTCTATGCTGCCGATATCAACCGACCATTTCTGCCATTTTTCAACTATTTCAGGACCGAAATGCGGAATATGTGCAATACGTGCGGGCAGTGGCGGCAGGTGCAGCGTGCCCACCGTGTCAACGATGTACTGCAGTGTCGCCGGGACATCGGCAATGCTGCTGGACACCACGGCGGCCAGTGGCACCACCAGCACCAGCGCGCACAGTACCGTCATGATCAGGGCCGCGGGCAGCAGCGACATGTGCCGCCGCAGCCGCATGAACACCGGCCATGTGGAAAAGGTCAGGATCGCAGCCCACAGCAGTGCGGTCATGAACGGATACAGGATCAGGACGCAGCCGAATGCGATCCCCCCCAGCATCAGTCCCATCATGATACGTTCGACCATAGCGGTGGCGTATCCCCTCCTGCCATTAAACGAAAGACAAATGTTCAGGACTTTCGTTCCCATGCCGTATGCTGCACCTTATTGTGCGACACGCAATTCCTAAACACCGGGAGAAGGTATGCATCCGCTGATTTCAGCCAGTGATCTGGCACAGGCCATCCAACACGGCGATATCCTTGTGCTTGATGCCTCCATGGCGTTGCCGGGGCAGACCTTTGATCCGCAGCAGCGTTTTGCCAACGCCCATATCGCCGGTGCAGTGCGCTTTGACATCGACACGTTCTCTGACCCGGATTCCCCGCTGCCGCACACCATCCCCGGTCAGGCGCGCTTTGCCCGGCTTGCGACCGAACGCGGCATGGCCAACACGAAACGCATCGTGTTCTATGATCAGGACGGCATGGCGTGTGCGGCGCGTGCATGGTGGCTGACCCGCCTGTTCGGCCATGAACAGGTGCAGGTGCTCGAAGGTGGACTGACCGCATGGAAAAGTGCCGGCCTGCCGCTGGAAAGCGGGCCGGACCTTGCCGCCCCCGCGCCCTTTGTCAGCCGCCCGCGCTATGACCGGCTGCACGGCACGGGTGACGTGCTGGATATCGTGCACGGCCGCCTGCCGGGGCTGATCCTGGATGCGCGCAGCCGGGGCCGGTTCGAAGGCCGGGACCCCGAACCCCGAGCCGGGATCGAATCAGGCCACATGCCTGGTGCCCGCAGCCTGCCCTATACCGAACTGCTGGATGATAATGGCCGCTTCCTGCCGGCTGATACGCTGAAGGGGAAATTCGCGGGTCTTGGTGTTGCTGACACCACCGCCGTCACCTGTTCATGCGGCAGCGGCATGACCGCGTGCATGATCGCTCTCGCGCTGGTCAGCATCGGGGCGGGCGCGGGGGAGCCTGCGGTTTATGACGGGTCATGGGCGGAATGGGCGTCCACGCCTGATTCGCCCATCGTGTGCGGCGCGTAAGGGCGGACGAGATGACCGATCCCATGATGCTGGTGCCGCCTGACCTGCTTGAACGTGTCGTGCGCGGCTGGCGCGACATGTCCACGCGGCTGGTCCAGCTTGGGCGCGATACGCCCGAAGGCGACAGGGGCGTATTCGTCAATCCCGCAGCCGAGCGCGGATCGACCGTGCTGTTTTCCAGCCTGGAGGCCATGGACCGCGCCGGTCACGGCCGCTACGGGCCGGAACTGATATACGGCGCCATGGGGACCCCCATCCAGCACCGGCTGGAAGCGGTCATTGCCGAAATCGAGGGCGGAACCCATGCGCAGATCGTGCCATCGGGGCTTGCGGCCTGCACGCTGCCGCTGCTGGCGTATCTGGCGGGGGGAGATCACTGCCTGCTGTCCGATTCCGTCTATGGTCCCACCCGGCGCTTTGCCGACAGGGTGCTGCGGCGTTTCGGTGTGGAGATCACCTATTTCCCCCCCATGGCGACCGAAGCGGACCTGCGGGCGCTGGTGCAGCCCGGTACCCGCCTGATCTTTGCCGAAAGTCCCGGCAGCCATTCGTTCGAGGTGCAGGATGTGCCAATGCTGGGCCGTCTTGCCGCCAGCATCGGCGCGCGGCTGGTGGTGGACAACACATGGGGCATCGGCCTGTTCAACCCGTTTGCGCACGGGGCGCATGTATCGGTGCAGGCGCTGACCAAATATGCGGCTGGTCATTCCGACACCATTATCGGCGCGGTCACGGTGGCGTCGGATGCGGACTGGCGGCCACTGCGCGACACCGCGATACAGGCAGGCCAGACGGCGGGGCCGGATGACTGCTGGCTGACCCTGCGTGGCCTGCGCACCATGGGGGCACGGCAGGAACGCCAGGCGGCCACGGCGCTGGCGGTGGCGCTGTGGCTGCAGTCCAGGCCCGAAGTGCGGCGCGTGCTGCATCCCGCGCTGCCGTCATGCCCGGGGCATGAATTCTGGGCGCGGGATTTCAACGGCGCGTCCTCGCTGTTCAGCGTGGTGTTTGATGCCGGTTTCACGTCCGCCGACATGACTGCCATGATCGACGGCCTGCAGCATTTCGGTATTGGCGCGTCATGGGGCGGGTACGAAAGCCTTGTGCTGCCGACCACGGGCGGGATTTCACGTTCATGCCGGTCGGTTACGGCTGAAGGACCGGCCTGCCGGCTGCATATCGGGCTGGAAGCGGGCGGGCTGCTGGTGGCTGATCTGGCGCGTGGTCTGGATGGCATGTCTGCCGCCCGCGCAGGGCGGGGGACAGGCTGACGTAGATCAAGGCTGCGACAGGGCGGGGGTGAAACACTGGCCCCATACATGCCCCCGTCCGGCCATGCTGGCCGGGCGGGTGGCGCAGGTAACGGTGGCTCCATGGCCGGGGCCATGACATCGGAACAGAAGGTGCAAGATGGCTGGAAAGATGAAGGCTGCGGTTGTACGGGAATTCGGCAAGCCGCTGACGATCGAGGAACTGGACATTCCGCAGATCAACTCCAACCAGATCCTGGTCAAGGTCGATGCCTGCGGCGTCTGCCATACCGACCTGCATGCCGCCCGTGGCGACTGGCCCACCAAGCCCAGACCCCCGTTCATTCCGGGGCATGAAGGCATCGGCCATGTGGTTGAGGTCGGCAGCAACGTCAACTGGATCAAGACCGGTGACGTGGTGGGCGTGCCGTGGCTGTATTCGGCCTGCGGGCATTGCGAACACTGTCTGGGCGGGTGGGAAACCCTGTGTGAAAAGCAGGAAGACACCGGCTATTCCGTCAATGGCTGCTTTGCCGAATACGTGGTGGCCGACCCCAATTACGTTGCCCACCTGCCGAAAGATATCGACCCGATCAAGACAGCACCCGTGCTGTGTGCGGGGCTGACGGTATACAAGGGCCTGAAGATGACGGATACCCGGGCCGGGGAATGGGTCGCCATTTCCGGCGCGGGTGGTCTGGGGCAGATGGCCATCCAGTACGCCGTGGCCATGGGCCTGAATGTGGCGGCGGTGGATATCAGCGATGAAAAGCTGGAAGAAGCGCGCAAGCTGGGCGCGCGCGTGACCGTCAACGCGCTGAAGCAGGATCCGGTCGCCTATATCCGTGAACAGACGGGTGGCACGCACGGCGTGCTGGTCACCGCCGTGTCGGACAAGGCGTTCAGTCAGGCCGTCGGTTATGCGCGTCGTGGCGGCACGGTGGTGCTGAATGGTCTGCCGCCCGGGGACTTCCCGCTGTCGATCTTTGACATGGTCATGAACGGCACGACCGTACGCGGGTCGATTGTGGGCACGCGGCTGGACATGATCGAAGCCATGTCCTTTTTCACCGATGGCAAGGTCACGACGGTGGTCAGCCCCGATAAGCTGGAAAACATCAACACCATTTTCGACAATCTGGAACATGGCCGCGTGGAAGGGCGCGTCGTTCTGGACTTCCGTAACGGAGCGTAAGGCAACTTCGCGTTGTCGGGTGCGTTTGGAATACAGACACGGCGTGGACGCACCGGTGCGTCCACGCCCGTATTCGAAAACATTTAGGACGGGTAGGATTATGATGAAAAAAACGCTGATTCTGGCAGGGCTGTGCGCAACCGGACTGAATGTCGCAACCCTGACCCCGGCACTGGCGGATGCCTGCGACGGTGTAACGGATCATGCGGAATGTGAGGTACGTCTCAAGTCACATGAAACCAGTGCGGAGACCCGTGAAAAGGCCCATGAAGCGCACGAAAAGGCCGCCGAGAAGACTGACAGCGCCAAGGACTGGGGCGACCGGACCGGCAAGAAGCTGGATAAGTGGGGCCACAAGACCAAGGGCGATATGAGCCAGTTCTTCACCGGGCATCGCTAAGCGGGTTATTTAAAGGAAAGTCATGGAAGTTTTTGGATGTCGTCTTTTTTAAAGGCGGCGTTCCTTCGGGCTTTTTGAAAAAAAGCTTTTCCCAAAACTTTCTTATATCTTGCCGGTCGGGCCGAAGGATATCTGGGCGTGCATGACTACCGTCCCATCCCGTCCGGGAAGGATATAAAAAAGGGGGGCGACGCCATTCGGCATCGCCCCCCTTTTTTTATATCACGCCAGGCGATCAGGAATGGTGGTGATCGCCCGCTTCATGTTCGCGCCAGCCTGCTTCCAGCGTGTGAAGGAAAGTCTTGAAATGCTTCTTCACCTCGTCAGGGGACGCCTTTTCCATCACTTCCTTCTTTGCGGCCGTCAGGGTTGCGGCGGCATGGATCAGGGCAGCATGGATGACGTCTGTCGGTTCTTTGGCCATGGTCGTATTCTCCCGTTGGGTTGATGGACAGAGGATGAAATACGGGACGGTAGCTGGCAACCGTTGCGCCTGCATGACTGCCGGTCCCTGCTGCCCCTTGAAACCGCACGGGAATGAAACGGGGTGGAACCCGCACCGTGCCATATCGTTGAACGGAGTGAACACTAACCTGTATGGGATAAGATATGTTTTTCAGGCGTACCGTTCTGGCCCTTGCCACCACGACAATCCTTGCCCTGCCACTTACGGCCGGGGCGGAACCGGGGGGCTGCGTCAAGGGGGCCGTCGCCGGTGGGGTGGCGGGCCATTTCGTTGGCAGTGGCCATGGCAAGGGCGGGGCGGCAGCCGGGTGTGCCGCTGGCATGGTGCGACGCCATCACGCGCGCAAGGAAGCGCGTGAAAACCAGCAGCAGCAGCCCGAGAATGGCCCGCCTGAAGGGGCATCGCAGTCTGCGCCGCCACCCAATAACAGTGGCCAGTAAAAGACCGGTTGAAAGAAGAAGTTTTTGGTAAAGCTTTTTTCAGAAAGCTTTAGGAGGCGCCGACTTTTTGAAGAAAGTCGGCTCCCAGAAACTTTTATTACTTTTTACTGTCCGGTTACTTTCAGAAAGCCTTCCGTCAGGGCACGGACCTGACGGAAGATGCCCCCATGGCGCGTGCGAAACACATGGTCAGCATGTTGTGCGGGTCGGGGTTTATACCTACGAAAATGATGTCCTTGCGCACATAAAGCAGCTTGTGCCGTGGCCCCATCGTGACCCGGGGCAGGATAACCGGCTGGTCACGGGCGACCTGTTCGCGCGTGCTGGCCACCTGGTCGCGGCTTATGCGGGCCAGTTGCGTAAGATCCGGCACCACGATTACCATATGCATGACAACCAGCCCGGCACAGCCCAGCGCCACGACCGCGCTGAAGCCGCGCCCGACAGGGCAGGTAAACAGCAGGCAGGTCAGGTAGCTCACCAGCAGCACGCTGGCGGGAAAGGACACCCGCGCGGCCAGTGCTTCGCGCGGGAACATGAGCAGCAGCGCCATGTAGGCCAGCGACAGTCCGACAAACCATATCCCGTGCCCCGCGCGCAGGCAGGCGGGAAAAGACAGATGCCGTCGGCCCAGAAACAGGCCAATGCCGATCATCATCACAAAAGGCACCCAGAACGGGTCAAACAGGCTGCCAAGATTGCCCAGCAGTCCATCCAGCCGGTCCATGACCGGGCTGGGAACCATGGTACGCATGCGCACATAGTTGCCCGGCGCGATTCCCAGTACCAGCGTGCCTGCGCCATGGCTGCACAGCAGCGCCCATGGCGCGCGCTGTCCGCGTTTCCATGCATGCAAGACATATCCGAGCAGTACCAGCGTCAGCAGCAGCGAAAGTGGTTCAAGGAACGTGGCGATCAGGAAAACGGTAACATGCTGCGCCATGTTCATGTCGGTGCGGCGTGATACGATGCGCGCCAGCAGCCACATCTCTCCCGCCACGGGCCACAGGTAGCCGATGGCCCCGGTTTTCCATAACGCGACCTCGCCAATGGTGCGGGGCAGCCACCACAGCATGAGGAACACCAGCAGGTACTGCACCATCCCGTCCCGCCAGTAGACAGGGGCGGCCTGGCCCGCCACCGCGCGGCACATATGCACCACCACATGCACCAGAAAGGTGAATATGGCCGCATTCACCACTGCGAAGGCCACGAGTGAGCCATAGGGCCGCAGGTCCAGCACGAAAAAGGTCACCAGCGTGGTGAACCACCGCCCCGTCCAGAAATTGTAATTGCCCCATACAATGCGCATGATGGTGGCGGGGTTGAAGGGCATGGTGCGGCAGTAATCATCCGCCCATAGCGGCGTGACCCAGTTGGCCCACAGCAGGAAGACAAGGCACAGCGCCAGCCCCACCCGTGCGCCGGGTTCGGGACGGGGGAAGATGCTTGCGGGTGGTTTCATTCGATACTGCGCCTCTGCCGGTCCGGGGTTCCGTCATGACGGTGGGGGTCTTACGGAAAAACGATATGCTCTGACCCCGGGCCGTTCGTGCAATTGATCCGTGACTGGGGTTGTATCATGGATCGGTGCTGCCGCATCGCCTATGAATCCAGCCTGACCGGCCCCGTCAATTACGATCATGCCGGAGATCAGGGGATAGAGCCACGTGTTACAGCCTGCCGATCAATCCGTCGCCTCCCCGCATGGCGCGGTACCCGTCACCCCGGCCACTGCCGGGTCTCCGCCACCATCCTCCGGTGCTGGCGGGGGGGCAGCACGCGCGGCCCTGACCACGGCATGTGCGGGGTTGCTGGTGGGACTGGATACCGGGCTGATCGCGGAAGCACTGGGCTTCATCGGTCGTGATTTCCATGCTTCTGCCCGGGCGCAGGAATGGGTGGTATCGGTTCTGATGGTGGGTGCGCTGCTGGGATCGGGTGGTGCGGGGGTGTTTTCCAGCCGCTTCGGCCGCAGGCTGGCGCTGGGTACGGCCACGCTGCTGATCGGGCTGGGCGCGCTGTTATGTGCCACGGCGGGCCTGATCGGGCAGATCCTGCTGGGGCGGTTCCTGATCGGGACGGCCATTGGCATCTGCACCTTTACTGCGCCGCTGTATATTTCCGAACTGACGACGGGACGCATGCGCGGCACCATGGTGACCACCTTTTCCATGCTGCAGTCGGCGGGAATCCTGCTGGGATACCTGGCTGGCGGCATTCTGTCGGGTGGGGGGCACTGGCGGCTGATGGTGGGGTTGCCGGTCATTCCGGCGGTACTGCTGTTCATGGGATGCGCGTTCCTGCCATCCAGTCCGTCATGGCTTGCGGCAAAAGGCAGGTTCGGGGAAGCCCGCAAGGTCCTGCGCAGCCTGCGTGGGGATGAAGCGACGGCGGACCGGGAACTGGACAACATCCGTCGCGAACTGGGCGCGGGCAAGCCGGTGGGCGGCTTTGCCCTGCTGCGCACCAAACCGTTTTTCCGCCGTTCCGTCGCCCTTGGCATCGGGTTGCAGATCATGCAGCAGCTGACCGGCATCAATGTGGTGATGTATTACGCGCCCAAGATACTGGAGGGCGCGCATTTCGGCACCTCCGCCGCCGCATGGGCTACGGTCATGGTCGGTGCTGTCAATGCGGTGGTGGGCGTGCTGGCCATCTTCATGGTCTCGCGCTGGGGGCGCAGGCCGCTGCTGGTGACAAGCTGTGTCATCATGGCGGTGGCGCTGGCTGCCGCTGGCGTGATCGAGGGGATGCACCTGCAGGGGCCTGGCGCGGTACTGGCGCTGATGGCGGCGTTACTGGTATTCGTGGCGGGGTTTGGCATGGGGGCCGGGCCGCTGGTGTGGACCCTGTGTTCGGAAATCCAGCCGATCGAGGGACGGGATTTTGGCGTTGCCTGCTCCACGCTGGCCAACTGGGGCATGGACTGGGCGGTCAGCAACACGTTTCTCAGTATTGTGTCAGTGGCCGGGGCAGGCTGGACCTTTGCCGGGTTCAGCGTGATGAACGTAGTGTTCGTGCTGTTTACGCTGGCACTGGTGCCCGAAACCCGTGATGTGCCGCTGGACGTGATCGAACAGCATCTGGAGGCCGGTCGACCACTGCGTGAAATCGGGCGTTAGGTCTGATTGGCAGGGGCGTAACCCGTTGCCGTGGCCTGGGGCATCCTGTTTCAATCATGATCTGGATGTAACGGCGTGCGGTATGGTTGTCGGGGCGATCCTGCCGTCATGTCAGTCGTATTATCATGTGAATACGCCTGTTCATTACATTCTGTTAGGATGGCATGAAGAACACAAGGCAGGAATTTTCTTTTTTCACTTGATGTGTATGAGTAAGGAAAATGTATTATTGTAATTTAATTTAGTATCTAAAGGTAATTGAATATTAAGGTCCCAGATCTGCCCGCATTTTTCCGTAATGGCGGTTCCTGTATTCGTGAATCGCTCTTCATCTTTCAGATTTTTGAAACCGGACCTTTTCGGATCATCCATATTCATGTGCCCGGTCAGACAGTCTTCTTTTCAGATCATCAGATGGAGGCAAGGGACCGGGATCCATGTCGTCTTATTCTCCCTGTGTCACATCCCATAATGGGAAGCGGTAATATTCCGCCATAATCCTGATTGCCTTCATTGCATCGGTCCCCGGCTGTAATGCAGCAGCATGGCCCCCACGGCGGCCATGTGCGTGCCAGCGCCCAGTACGACCATCACATGCCACAGCGCATTGGAAAACGGCATGTTTTCACGCATGTAGAATACAACGCCGATACAGAAGAACATCAGTCCCAGCACGATCAGGAAAAAGACAGGTGTCGGCAGCGTCCACACCAGCGGGTCGGGACACAGGAAGAAAACCCACGCAACACACAGATAGGGCACGACGTGAAAGCGGCGTGACCACGTGAAGAAACACATCTTGGCCAGTACGCCCGTTCCGGCCATGGCCCACAACAGGGCGCAGAACCACAGACTGCCCCGGCCATGCCCACCCAGAAGGATGAAAGGGGTGTAGGTTGCGGCAATGGCGACAAAGATTACGGATTGGTCAACACGTTGCAACCCGCCCTTGAGCCAGCATGACGGACAGAAATTATAGGCGGCCGAGGACAGGCACGTGCCCAGTATTGCCCCGCAGTACAGCAGCGTTACCCCGGACTCCAGCCCCGAGTGGGACATCATGGCGGTATGTACCAGCCACAGCACGCCATACCCCAATCCCACCACGCCAATGACATGCACCAGCAGGTCGGCCGCCCGTTCGGACAGGGAATAGATGGGAAAACGTGTGCGGGTATTCATGGCAGCGGAAAATACTCCTTATTTTTCCGCAGGTCCGGTCCCATATAATGAATAAGTCTGTTTCCATATATGCAAAAAAGATCATGCCTGCGTGAATTGTCCCGCAGGCTGGGTCCGTTACCTGTCCCATCCGGTTGTCTACGGATCATATAGTCCACGTCCCATGATGGAGTGGCCGATCCGTATCCTGCAAAAAGGTGGTGCAGGCAGGGCATATCTTTATGCTGCAAGGGAATAATGGAAACACTCGGCTGCTGTGTTTCTTTTAAAAGCCTGCCTGAAAAAATATAAGAAACTTCTTGGTAAAGCTTTTTTCAAAAAACTTGCGAAGACGCCGCCTTTGTAAAAAAGACAGCACTCCAAATTTTTGATTTATCAAAACACCATTTTAAACGGTTGCAGTAGAATGAACCGGGGAACACGGGGGCGTACATATGCCCGATCCGATGTTCCCCGGCCCCGGCCCCGGCCCTTAGCGGGCCGTGCGTTCGCCCTTGACGTGGTTGCACAGGGCCTTGATTTCGGTTGCCGTGATGCCTTCGGGGTTGTGCTGGGCCTTTTTGGCGATTTCATGATCGGCCTCGGTGGCGCGGCCATGTTCCTTGGCGACGTGCTGGCCCAGGGAAATCACCTCTTCCTTGGTCAGCAGCTTGGGTTCCTTCAGGCCCTTGTCCGCCAGCTTGTGCATGTGTTCGCGTGCAGCGGCGGTGGGTTTGTCAGTCATTATGGGCAATCCTGTCTGAATGATGCGCGGTATGCGCGTGGATGGATGATATAACGTATGGCAGGGCAGGAAAACCAATAGGGTACACATGCCCTTGCGTCATATTTCACATATCTGGTCAGCCGTCCCGCGGCATAAAAGGGGAGCACCAGAAGGGACAGACATGCCAGACCCCATTGACCACGCACCTGACAGTGCGCTTGCACGCCTTGCCCCCACCATGGCGCTGACGGGCCAGCAGCAGGCCCTGAAGGCGGAGGTGATGGCCTTCTGCCGCGCCCACCGGGCGGATGACCACGCGCTGTTCATTATCGAAGGGGATGCGGGAACGGGAAAGAGCCTGCTGCTCAACACCCTGTTTACCGCGATACAGGATGCGGCGCGGGGCAGGGACGCGCAGGACCCGCTGCATGACAGCCGCAACTGGCTGCTGGTCAACCATCCGGAAATGATCAAGCTGTACCGCAATATTTCCGAAACCCAGCCCTGCCTGCGCAAGAAGGATTTCGAACGCCCTACGACCTTCATCAACCAGATGTCGGTGCGTGACGGCCGGGCCGATATCGTGCTGGTGGATGAGGCGCACCTGCTGCTGACCCGCAGCGATCCCTACAACCGTTTCCGGCAGGATAACCAGCTGGCGGAAATCATCCGCCATGCCCATATCGTGGTCATCATATTCGACCCCTGTCAGGTGCTGAAGTTCAAGAGCCTGTGGAATGACGCCACATTGCGCCAGCTTGTGGCGGGCTACCCGGTCGTGACCCGCAGGCTGGACCAGCAGTTCCGCGTGCATGCCCATGCGGATGTCATGGCGTGGATCCACGCGCTGCGTGACGGCAGGCTGCTGGCCCTGCCGGCCCCGCAGCCCTTTGATTTCCGGATATTTGACGACGCGCAGACCATGTACGAAGCCATAAGGCAGCGCAACGACCGGTATGGTCTGTGCCGCATGCTGGCGACGTATGATTATCCCTATACCCTGAACGGACAGGATCATTTTATTACCGAGGGGCGTTTTCACCTGCGCTGGGACCGCGCCATGCCACAGGCGCGCCTGCCATGGGCGGAACGGCCCGATACGATTGATGAGGTCGGTTCGGTCTATACCATTCAGGGGTTCGACCTGAATTACGCGGGTGTGATCCTTGGCCCGTCCGTGACCTGTGACCCCGCCACCGACCGGATCGTGGTCGATCCGTCACGGTATGAGGACAGGGCGGCCTTTACCGGGCGGGATGGGGTGGACAACCCGCAGGCGGTGATGGAACGCATTATCCTCAATTCCATCAACGTACTTATGACGCGGGGGAGCAGGGGGCTGTATATCTACGCCAGTGATCCACGGCTGCATGCCCGCCTGGCGGCGTTGTGGAAAGCCCGCGCGGCCGCTCCGGTGGTGCAGGCATGCGCCGCTGACCAGACGGTAACATAGCTGCTGGCTGTGGCGACAGGCGATCAGGTAGAGAATGTCATAATGCCGGACAGGCCGCACCATGCCATTTTTCGGGCAGGAAAAGCGGCGGTCAGGGCGTTGCACCTGCGGTCGGTCTTTGATGCCTGCAAGCCCGTTCTGAAACGGCGCGCAGGTCAGGAAGACGTTTTTGGTAAAGTTTTTCCAAAAAACTTCAGGGAACACCGCCTTTTGGAAAAAGGCGGCACCCGGAAACGTTTATCCTGAAACAGCCAGTCAGCCGCGCTGGCCCAGACGCTGCAGGTAGGGCAGAATTTCAGAGCCGGATTCAATGGCATGGCCCAGCACGGTTTCAACCAGCGTGGCCAGCTTCGCGGCATCAAGACCTGCAAGGGTCACGCTGAGGTCATGCTTCTGGGAATCGGACAGGCCGGGCGCCTGGATGATGCGCCGTTCAATGGCCGCCTTCATGGCGTCCGTGGTGAAGGGCATGTCGATGATCTGGTCTTTGCTCATGGCCGTCATTCCTGAATGGATTGAGTGATGCGGCCATCGTACGGGCTGCCGGTTTCCCGGCAACCTCCATGCGCGCGATGCGGTTATGCGTTTGTCATCATGTATGGGGGAGGGGACGTTCAGCCCTGTTCGGACCGCTCCATGGCGGCCATGCGGTGCAGGCGGGCGGTCTGGGAAAACCCCCGCATTTCCTGTGCGATGCCCTGACGCTCCAGCCGCCGCAGGCCCGTGGCGTAGCCGATTTCCTGTTTCAGTTGGCCCAGCAGCATGTTGGTGCGACCGCTAAGCATCGTCTTGAAACGATCCATGTCAGACCTTTCATCCAATGGAAAGAATGCTGCGCCATGCGCATGTCAGACAACAGCATGATGCATATGTTCATGCAACAATTAATGCATATCTGACAGACAATTAATGCATAGGGTCTGCCGTTGCGCCTGCCACATGACCCGTCCGGCCACGCCCATGGCCGTATTTCGCCCCTGCGCCAGCCACCATCGTATGTCCGGTGCCCATTGCGGGACGACTGGCACGCGGGACGGTTCCATGTCATTATTTTATCGAAATAATAATTTTGGAAAGTACCCGATCAATGCGCAAAGTCGTGGCCCTGCTTGCCGTTACGGCCCTTCCGGTCCTGCTTCCCCCCATGGCGCTTGCCGATGTGATGCCGCACCCGCAGGCGGATGCACAGGCGCTGGACCTTGCGGAAAAGGCGATCGCGCTGCGCTCGGTCGCCGGGCCGGACAACAGGACGGCGGACGTGGCCAAACTGTTCAGCAAGGCACTGGTGGCCGGTGGTTTTTCCAAAAAGGACATTCAGATCGTCCCGGTGGGAAAAACCATGTACATGACCGCCACGTGGCATGGTACCGACCCGTCGCTCAAGCCGCTGGTGGTGCTGGGCCACATGGACGTGGTGGAGGCGAAACCCGCTGACTGGAAGCGTGATCCGTTCACTCCGGTGGTGGAGAACGGCTACCTGTTCGGTCGTGGGGCCACGGACATGAAGCTGGATGATACGCTGGCGATTGCCTCCCTCATCGAACTGCGGCGCGAGGGTTATAAGCCGAAGCGTACGATCATCCTTGCTTTCTCCGGGGATGAGGAAACGGACATGCACAGTGGTGCTGCTTTGGCGGACAAGCTGTCTGATGCGGGCATGGTGCTGAATGTCGATGGCGCTGACGGCGTGCTGAACGAACAGACCGGCAAGCCGGAATATTTTGCCTGGGCAGCGGCGGAAAAGACCTATGCCGATTACGAACTGACGGTGACCAACCCCGGTGGCCATTCGTCCGAACCCCGGGCCGACAACGCGATTGCCGAACTGTCGGCGGCTCTGTCGCGCATCCAGAAATACCAGTTCAGGCCGGAGGAAAATGACATTACCCGCGCCTATTTCGAAGGGGCGGCAAAGCTGGAGCCGGGCAGGCTGGGGACGGCGATGAAGGCGTTCGCCGCCAACCCGGCGGACCGGAAGGCAATCGCAACCCTGTCGGCCGACCCGTCCATGGTGGGCAAGATCGGGACGACCTGCGTCGCCACGATGGTGAACGGGGGCCATGCGCTGAACGCCCTGCCGCAGCGGGCGACGGCCAACATCAACTGTCGCATCTTCCCCGGCCATTCCAAGGCTGACATCATGGCCGAACTGCAGAAGGTGATTGCCGACCCGAACGTGCAGGTGCGTGACGTTTCGGTCGGGTCATCGGTCGCGACCGACGCCTCCCCGATGGATAAGGGCTTCGTTGACGCGGTGAACAAGGCGATCCACGGCGTGTATCCCGGCCTGCCGGTCATCCCGTCCATGGAGGCGGGGGCGTCGGACAACATGTGGTTCCGCGCCCATAACGTGCCCAGCTATGAAGCCAGCCCGCTGTTCATCAAGCCGTCGGAAAACTTCATGCATGGCCTGAACGAACGTACGCCGGTGGCCGCCATTGCGCCGGGCGTGGACTTCCTGCTGTCCATCATTCCCGACCTGTCCAACTGAGAGTATGTTCCAGACGCCGCCTTTGTTTCAAAAAGGCGGCGTTTCCCTACGCTTTCCCATACACCTGCAGCGGGTCATGCCCGGGAAAGGGATGCGCGCCTGCGCCCCGGTGATGGCTAACCTGCGTGGGGCAGGATGCAGGCCTGCCGTGTTTCTGATAGGGCAGGGACAATGTCCCGAACCATGCAGGAAGCCGTAATGCCGACAACTGTTCTTTATTCGCCTGATGATGTGCGCAGGCTGCTTGCCAGTGGCGACGCGGTCGTAATCGATGTGCGCGACCGCAAGGATTTTGACGCGGGTCATATCCCGGGTGCGGTCAACATGCCCGACATCTTTACCTATCTCGCGGAAACCACGCAGGACGGGCTGCATATGCTGCAGCAGACATTCGCCAGTCTGTTCGCGGATTACGGGCTGGATGGAAAAAAGACCGCCATCGTTTACGAAGATGCCCTGCACACCCGCTATGGCGCGTCATGCCGGGGTTACTGGATCCTCAGTTACCTCGGTTATCCCGCCGTCGGTATCCTGGATGGCGGACTGAGCGCATGGCGCAGAAGTGGCGGGGCACTGACCACCGAAACCGTCACGCCCGCGCGCACCACATTCCCGCTGCATATCAATGCCGGTCTCATGGCCACATATGAAGATGTGCGCGCGGCCCTGGGATCGCCCACGGTCAGGCTGCTGGATAATCGTGACCGGGTGGAATGGCTGGGTGAAAGCTCGTCGCCGTATGGCGTCGATTTCGCCCCGCGCAAGGGACGCATGCCCGGTGCGGTGTGGATCGAGTGGTATGACTTCATGAAAGTCACCGACAACCACGCTGCCTTCCGCAGCGCCGATGAAATCCGCGCCCTTGCCGCCAGCCGTGGCCTGCGGCCCGATGATGACATCATCATTTACTGCTTCAAGGGCGCGCGGGCGGCCAATACCTATGTCGCGCTGGCATCCGCCGGTTTCAGTCGCCTGCGGATTTACATGGGTTCGTGGAACGAATGGTCCCGCAATCCCGCCCTGCCGATCGAAGATGGTCTGCCCAAGGCTGCGGCCCCGTATCGGGAACGCCAGGCGTAACTAGAAGGTGTCCTGCTGGGCAAAAGACGCTTTTGGCGAATCTTTTTTCAACAAGCTTCAGGAAATGCCGTCCTTTTCTCCAAAGGCGGCGCCCTGAAACTTTTATCAATGTGTCATTTTAAGGCGTCGGAACACACCCACGATTACTGATGGGGGACGGTGGGGCTGTCGGACGCGGCCCATGTCGGGCTGGTGACGGTGCGGGCAGTGTCTGGCGCGCGGCTGGTCAGCAGGTACCATGCAACGGCCCCCAGCACGATGGCCCCACCACCCATGACCGCCCCGGTCGGGCGTTCGCCATAGAAAAACCAGACCCATAACGGGCCAAGGGGAACATCCAGCATCGAGACGAAGCCAGCCTCGCCCGAGGAAATCAGCTGTCCGCCCTTCAGCAGCAGCATATAGGCCACCCCCATCGTCAGGATACCGAACAGGGCACAGGCCAGCAGGGACTGGAACGACGGGATATCAGGCCGCATGAAAGGAACGGCCACCAGCATGCAGATCCCTGACATCAGGGTGATGATGATGGTCATGTCCAGCGATGGATACCGCTTCACCTGTACCAGCTGTGTTGCGAAACCAATTGTCATGATTACGGCCGCGCCAATCCCCAGCAGGTCGCGCGGGCCTGCCGCCGCCCGGCCCATGATGGCAATGCCCGCGATTGCGATACCGCCCGCCACAAGAAAACGCATGGTGACCCGTTCGCGCAGCCAGATGAAGGCAATGCCCGTGGTGATGAAGGGCAGGGCGGCATAGATGATCATGACATTCGCTACGGTCGTCATCCGCAGGGCCATGACATAACAGATGGCCGATACCACCGACACGGCTACGGCGCATGCTCCCGGCCATCCCTGCCGCAGGATGACGCGGCCAAGTTCGCCCCGGTAATGCACGACGGCAAAGCCACCGAGCGTCACGAAGGAAAAGAACGATCGCCATGCCACGATGGTCCACGTGTCCAGATGACTCATCCGCACAAACAGGCCCGCCGTACTCCACAGCACGGCGGACAGTGCAACAAGGAAAATGCCGACAGTGCGGCTGTGAAGGCGGTCCATGACGGCTCCGAAGGCGGCTGCGCGTCACATATATCCGATGATGATATGGGCAGCTATTGCGAAATCGGAACATTCTGGCATGCCAACCTTGTCCGGGTGGCATACATCGCGGGCCGGTGGCGCAGATCCGTGGGACGGCATGGCAATCTGCCGAACCGCTGCCCTGGAAAGAGACGCCGGGCGCAGGCGGATGGCGCTCATGATAAATTATGATATCGTAATGACTTCGATGCCAATATCGGAAGGACCGGGCAAAGTGTACATACGGAATTCGTTATACGTGATCGCCTGCCTTGCAACCGCGATGCCCGCAATGGCAGCACCCGCCGGCCAGCCCCTGCGCGCTGCGGTCACCGCATCCACCCGTACCCCCGATCTGGTGGCACGCGACGGGGCACGGCATCCTTACGAACTGCTTTCGTTCTATGGTGTCACGCCACGTGCCACAGTTGTGGAGATATGGCCGGGCGGTGGTTACTGGACTGAAATCCTCGCACCGCTGTTGCGGGACAAGGGCATCTATTACGCCGCGATGGGCGTGCCGGACGGGACGGAGGTCGAGCGTGAATATGCCGACTGGCCCGCGGCGATGAAGGCCCGTGTCGATGCGCATCCGGATCTTTATGACCGTATTCGTTATACGGAGTTCGGGCATGCCCACCCGGATCTGGCGCCAGCGGGCACCGCCGACGTGATCCTGACCTTCCGTAACCTCCATAACTGGATGCAGGACAAGGATACGCCCGAGTTGCTGGCGGCTGTTCACAGGGCACTCAAACCCGGCGGCATCTTCGGTGTGGAAGATCATCGCGCCCGCCCGACCCGGCCGCAGGATCCCGCAGCGGAAAGCGGATATGTCCGGCAGGATTACGCGATTGCCCAGATCGAACGTGCCGGATTCAAGCTTGTCGGCGCGTCGGAAGTCGCGGCCAATCCCAAGGATACGACGGACTGGCCAAAAGGTGTGTGGACACTACCGCCCACCTATGCGCTGGGGGCTGTCGATCATGCGAAATATCAGGCGATTGGCGAAGGCGACAACTTTGAGCTGAAGTTCCGCAAGGTCGATTAGGGACTGCAAGCAACAGACATGACGGCAGCCTGTACATGTATTTTCGGACAGGACTGTCATCCAATCTTTTGCCGGGGCCGTACTTTCGATCAATAAGACAGGCCAGCATACAGGCTGGTCGGTTACGGCCGGGGGCAGGGCGTCGGCTATGGCAAGCTGCCGGTTGTATCCGTCGTGACGGGGGTGGTCGGGAAAGGCAGATTCGCGCAGCGGGTCAGGCCGGTGCCGTCATGACCGGGCTGCCTGCCCTGGGTGGACAGTCATGGCGGCCAGCGAAAAGGCCAGCATACCCATGGGCGTCGTCATATATGCTGACCGCACCACAAACGGCAGGCACGAAGCGCCGCAACAAAGGTCACCTGTTATCGTTTAGAACAGGAGAGTGCTAAAAGCAGGGGAATATGGATTGCCAAAACAGCTTGCAACAGGGCCGGATGATGGTCCTGAAAAAGTCTAAAAATGTAATGAAAATCAATCCTAACGCAGATGGTAGCGGTGGACGGATTTGAACCGCCGACCAAGGGATTATGATTCCCCTGCTCTACCGCTGAGCTACACCGCCATCGCGTTAGGATGAGTGCGGAATACCCGTGCTGTTGGGGCAAGTCAACCCGTGTTTTGAAAACGGGGATGATAAAGGCCCGAAAACCCCATCGATTTGTCACGCACCCCCATCAGGGGGTACTACTGGTGGCCCCGCCCATAATCCGCGAATAACCCGAAAAGGCTGCGCACCCTTCGTGAAAACAGAATTCCTGGCACTCCTGACCAAGATCCGGCACCTCTTCGGGTGGCTGCCGGGGCTGCTGTCCTCCATACTCATGCTGTGCGTGGCGGGACTGGTCGCGGAGATGTTCAGCCGGTTCATCACGAAACTGATCCTGCGCATACCGGGGCAGAAGCGCGGGGCCTTCGTGCGTTCCTTCACCATGGCCATGCAGCGCCCCGTGCGCATCATGCTGGTGATCGTGTTTGTTGGCACGGCACTTCCGGTGTCGGGCCTGCCCTATGACATCATGCAGGCCACCATGCATACGCTGGTGGTGCTGTTCGTGCTGATGCTGGGTTATGCGGCCGTGGTCGCCACGCGCATCCTGTCCGATGCGTATCTCAAGCGGATCAATGGCAAGGATGACAAGGACGACATCCTGCTGCGCACCCACATGACCCAGGTGCGCGTGCTGCGGCGCACGACGGACCTGCTGATCGGGCTGCTGACCATAGGGGCTGCGCTGATGACGTTTGAGCCGGTGCGGCAGTACGGGCTGAGCCTGTTCGCGTCAGCCGGTGCGGCGTCACTGGTGGTCGGTCTTGCCGCGCGTCCGCTGCTGACCAACCTGTTCGCGGGCATGCAGATCGCCATGACACAGCCCATCCGCATGGAAGACCTGATCATCATCAATGGTGACTGGGCGTGGGTGGAAGAAATTACCTCCACCTATGTCGTACTGCGGGTATGGGACTGGCGGCGACATATCGTGCCGATTTCGTATTTCCTTGAAAACACGTTCCAGAACTGGACCCATAATTCGGCAGCCCTGATTGGCGTAGTGTTTCTGTATGTGGATTTCAACGCGCCCATGGACCGCATCCGTGAACGCCTGCGCGAAATCGTGCATTCCGCCCCGTTATGGGATGGCAAGGAATTTGCGGTGCAGGTTGCGGACTGCAATGCCCATGTCATGACGATCCGCGTGATCGCAAGTGCCCGTTCGGCCATGCAGAGCTGGGACCTGCGGTGTGAAATCCGTGAACAGATCCTGGCCTTCCTGCGCGATGAATGTCCCGAGGCCCTGCCGCGTGACCGCATATCGCATGTGGCATCTGTATCGGGGCTGGATGTGATGGGGGATCCGGGCATGCTGTCACCGCCCGTCAAGCGTCCGCCGCCGGGTGCCTATATGGGGCCACGCAGCGGCACGAGCGGCGGGGGCATGAGCATGACCGATGGTGGACAGGGTCACGGCTGACCGCGTCCGGAGCCTTGGGATATAAAGAAGTTTCTGAAGAAGCTTTCTTGAAAAAGATTCGGGAAATGCCGCCTTTCTGAAAAAAGGCGGCACCCGGAAACGTTT
The DNA here is from genome assembly GCF_006538165.1 of Komagataeibacter diospyri. Taxonomy (GTDB): domain Bacteria; phylum Pseudomonadota; class Alphaproteobacteria; order Acetobacterales; family Acetobacteraceae; genus Komagataeibacter; species Komagataeibacter diospyri. Next base: position 63,301 of record NZ_BDLU01000029.1, on the reverse strand, counting down.
ATCAGTCTTCAGAAGGACAGGTAAGCGAATGCGGCCCCACCGGCCACGATGCAGTACCAGCCAAACGGGCGCAGCGCCCAGTCTTCATGATCGCGGAAATAACGCATGAGGATACCGGTGCACACCAGAGCCACGACAGCGGCCACGATGGATGCGATGATCGCCATGTGCATCTGTTCGGGCTGGGGCGGGGCATGGCGCAGCTTCAGCGCCTCCAGCACGGTGGCGGCCAGTATGACCGGCTGCGCCATGAGAAAGGCGAACCGCGCCGAATTTTCATGCGACAGCCCACGCAGCAGGCCACCGACGATACACGCCCCCGAACGCGACAGGCCGGGAAAGAACGCCAGGCACTGGAACAGGCCGATCACCAGCGCCTCCCCAAACCCCAGCGAGGCTAGCGAGCGGTTGCTGGCGGGCAGCAGGCCTGCGCGCATCCGGTCCACCAGCAGCAGCATGATGCCGTTGAGTGTCAGGAAAACCGCTGCATACCGCGCCGTGCCGAACAGGCTGCGGATGGCATGTTCAAACAGCCCGCCAATCAGCACGGCGGGAATGGTGGCGACAATCAGCAGCGCAAGGATGCGTATGCTGTCCATCTGTATGGTAACGCCATGGCGGCCTGCGGCCCCGGTGAACAGCGCCACCCAGTCGCGCCAGAAAAAAACCAGAAGGGCCACGCACGTGCCCAGATGCAGCATGACGAGCAGGGGCAGGAACATTTCCCCATGCAGGTCAACGGGCCAGTGCAGGATGGCGGGCACGATGGCGGCGTGCCCCAGACTGCTTATGGGAAACTGTTCTGTGGAACCCTGAATGATTGCAATGATAATAGCTTGGATGAGTGTCATTGTCCGCCCGTCCATGACGCAGTAGGATGAAAAGATAAGGCAAGGCATAGCGCCGGTTTCCCATCGCCCGGCATTGCGGCGGATTTCGGGATGGCGTGTCGCCGTATCGGGCAGGGAGCCATCATGGCAAGGCAGAGAAGTGGCGCGATCATATCCAGCGGGCTTGTCCTTCTGGTTGCGGGAGGGTTCTGTCTGTACGCCCGCGCTTCACAAAGCGGCGGTACACGGGACCGCTACCCTGTCATGGCGCGCTTCGTTTCGGCAAACGGGCTGGCGGTCGGGGCCAGTGTGGACATGGACGGCGTGCCCGTGGGGCGCGTGACCTCCATCGCGCTGGACCCGACAACCTACATGGCCAATGTAGGCTTCACGCTGGACCGTACATTGTCGCTGCCGGACGATACAACCCTTTCAATCGGCAGTCCGACGCTTACGGCGGACACCGCCCTGCTGGTGCAGCCCGGGCAATCCGCGGACAGGCTGAAGCCCGGCGCGGTCATTACAAATACGCGTGAACCGCTCAGTCTGGAACAGCAGGTCAGCAATTACATCTTCGGCAATGGTGGCCTGCCCAGTGACTGAGGGGGCAGGCCGGTCCGCTCAGTCATTCAGCGGGTAGGACGCCATAAGCCTGCGCTGGCGCAGCCACGCGCGCAGCATCGCCATCGCCCCGCTGCTTTTCCATCCCTCACGCCGTTTCTTCGCGCCGATGCGGAAGGTCTCTCGGTAATGCATGAACTGCGTCATGTAAGCATCGCGCAGGGTGGTGCGGGCATCCCATATATGGGTGGCCTCGGACCCCACACCATTGATTTCGATGATCTGGAAATCCTTGCCCTTGCGCAGGGATGCAAGGCTGCGGGCCTTGGCGTCGATCCGGCCGAAATGGAAATCGGGAATGTCGCGCATGATGGTATTCACCCGCGCGCGCAGTTCGGGTGTTATGTCCACCGCGCGGTCATGGAAGATCGAGCCCTTGCAGTGATTGCCCGCGAACACCAGCGGCAGTGACTGTCCCGCCGGCGGGACTTCATGCAGGCGCGCCGCCAGCCGTGGCAGGTAGATGTGGGGGACAAGGCGGGTGCGGGGATCGGCGTGGATCAGTTCCTCCACCGTGGAAGTGCCATCGCCGGTCAGGCACGGGACTTCCTTGTAGGTCAGGGAGGTGATGCGGCCTTCCGCCTCGTCAGGGTGGCGGATGTAGAACAGCCCGACCTCATGCCCGTAGGGGATCAGATGCTGCAGCATGACCGGCACGTCGCGGCCAAAATCGGCCAGTCCCGCGCGCAGGCTGTCTTCGTCGCGCATGATGCGCACGCCGGTGCCATTGCACCCGATATCGGGTTTGAGCACGACGGGAAAGGACAGGCCCGCACCCTTCATCGCCGCCAGCGCGCGCGGCAGGTCGTCATGCCCCGTGGTCAGCACGGCATAGGGGGCGATCCATTCGCGCGCCACGTCGCCTGCCATGTCCAGGATCGAGCTTTTGCTTTCCCCGCACAGGCCACCGGTCTCGATACGCGGATTGGCCGCGGTGGGCAGGCTGAAATCGCGGTGCCACAGCCCCAGAATGATCCAGTACAGCACGATGGGGGTATAGAAGATCCATCCTGGCCAGAATTCAAACGCGGAAACCGTGGGGGTCCCGGCCTGCTTTGCTGGTCCGCTGTCAATGGCTGTGGTTACGTCGGTCATCGGGTCTCATTACTTTGCAAACGTGCGATCATGCGGCTGATCAGGAATATGGTCAGGATGAAACCGGCCATGCCGGCCCATTTCCATGTCCCCAGGTGATCGATCAGGAACTGTCCCACCTGCAGCGAGACAAGGAACAGCATGGAGGTCCATATCAGGGTCGCCAGCACCGCCGCGATACAGAACAGCCCGAACCGCGCGCGGAAGAAACCACACGCGGTGTAAAGCGGCAAGCGCGCGCCGGGTACGAAGCGACTGATGAACACGATGCGGAACACGTTGCGGTCGAACCACTGCCCTTCCTGCGCGCCGCCGGGCAGGGTGATCCATTTCCGCGCCGGGGGCCACAGGGCCGCCAGCCTGCCCATGCCGTACAGTCCCATGTCGCCTACGACAATGCCGATATACAGCGCCACCAGCGCCACCGTGACATCGACATGCCCGGTGCGTACCTGCATGGCGGTCATGATGGTTGCCGCGTCTTCCAGTATGAAGGTGCCGATGATGATCGCCAGCCCCTGCATGAAAGGCGACGCCCCGGCCGCCATGAGATAGGCGGTCAGCGTGGGCATGCGCGCAGTTCCAGCGTGTCCCGACCGTGCGGGATGGGAAAACCGTAACTACGCAAGCAAAAGCCCTTCAGTCGGCCCGGCATGCGGGCATGGGAAACATTGGCCATGAGAGGCCAACGGGAAATGACGACGGGCGTTCTTGTGACATGCTTCGCCTGCCGTCACAAACGCGAAATTGTGTCGCAGCGTGTACATGGTCATGCCTGTGCCATGCGCGGGCGGCCCAGACATTGACGTATACGCAAGTCAGACATTGAAACGGGCGCAAGGCCGTGGCACAGCATCTGGAATGCTTGTACGTCGCCGCCTTCTTCATGCCGCCGCCGCCTCTCTTGCCGGGGCTGGCGCCTCATGGCTCGTGCCCGCGCGCGCGGCGCACCATCCGGGCAGGGGCGCACCCGCCACGGCGGGCGGTGATTACGCCACGTTTCTGGCCACCGTGCGGCGCGATGCGATTCGCCAGGGGCTGACGGCCGATGCCGTGACCCGGGCGCTGGCGCTGTCCGCGCCGAACATGCAGGTCATACAGCGTGACCGCAACCAGCCCGAATTCCACCTGACATGGGCGCAGTACCGCGACCGCGTGCTGACCCAGCGCAAGATCGCGGATGGCCGTGCGGCCTTCGCACAGCAACGTGCGATTCTGGAACAGCAGGTGCTGACCCGGTACGACGTGGCCCCCGGCGCGGTGATGGGCATATGGGGGCTGGAATCGGGCTATGGCGCGATTACGGGCAAATTCGCGGTGGTGGACGCGCTGTGCACCCTGGCGTTCGAGGGACGGCGCGCGAAATTCTTCCATGACGAACTGTTCCACGCGCTGGCGATCCTTAATGCAGGCGACATTACCCCCGAACTCATGACCGGCAGTTATGCCGGCGCCATGGGGCAGCCGCAGTTCATGCCCTCGGCCTACGCGAAATACGCCGTTGATATCGATGGCGACGGGCGGCGTGACATCTGGCATTCCGTGGCGGACGTGTTCGGCTCCATCGCCAACTACCTTGCCGGGTCCGGCTGGGTGGGAGGCGAAAGCTGGGGGCAGCAGGTGATCGTGCCCGACACTGTGGCGCAGTCCACGCTGGGCCGCACCCAGACCCGCACACTGGCGGAATGGATGGCGATGGGCGTGCGGCAGATGGGTGGCGCGCCCTTTGACCGCCCGACCGATACCGGTGCCGTCCTGCGCCCCGACGGGCCGGGGGGCGAGGCCTTCATGGTCTATCGTAATTTCGCCGCGATCCGTCGCTACAATCCATCCGATTTCTATGCGCTGGCCGTTGGCCTGCTGGGGAACGAAATCGCGTGACGGACCCTGTCACGCCAGTCGTGGCCGCGCGCCCGGCTGGGACCTACCGGACCAAGGATGCAATGCACACCCGACGTTTTCTTCTGGCTGGGGCCACCAGCCTTCTTGTATCCACCCCGGCATGGGCTGCGGGCCGCCGTCGTCATCCCGCCACGGCAACGCCTGCCGCGGCCGAACCCGCGATACCGTCATCCCCGGCCAACAGCCTGATCGGCCCGATCGACACCATCGCGCGGTGGGCGTGCATTGTCGATTACACCACGGGGGCCGTGATACTGGAGAAGGCAGCGGATGAACGCATGCCGCCGTCCTCGCTGACCAAGATGATGACGGCCTATGTCGTGTTCAGCATGCTGCGCGCGGGCAGGCTTACGCTGGAACAGACGCTGCCGGTCAGTGAAAAGGCATGGCGGATGCAGGGGTCGAAAATGTTCGTGCCGCTGCGCGGGGCCGTCGCGGTGTCCGACCTGATACAGGGTATGGTGATCCAGTCGGGCAATGATGCATGCATCGTGCTGGCCGAAGGCATCGCGGGGTCGGAAGACCAGTTCGTCAGCATGATGAACGCGCAGGCGGCGCAGCTGGGCATGACCAACAGCCATTTCCTCAACGCCACAGGCTGGCCCATGGACGGGCACTACATGTCCGCGCGGGATGTCGCGACCATCGCCATGCACCTGATCCATGATTTTCCTGAATATTATCACTTCTTTTCGGAACGAAGCTTCACCTTCAACAAGATAACGCAGGAAAACCGCAACGCGCTGGTAGTCCGGGGTGTGGCCGACGGGCTGAAGACCGGCCATACCGACGCCGGTGGCTTCGGCCTGTGCGCCAGCGCCGAACGCGGCGGCAACCGCGTGGTCATGGCCATCAACGGCCTGCCCAGCAGCAACGCGCGCGCCAATGAGGGCGAGCGGCTGTTTGAATGGTCATTCGTCAATTTTGAAAATGCGACCCTGATCCATAACGGCGCGGTGGTGGACAACGCCCCGGTATGGCTGGGGCAGGCGCCCACCGTACCGCTGGTGGCAACCCGTGACGTGACGCTTACGCTGCCCCATGGCTGGCAGAACCGGGTGCATGTCGGCGTGGATTACCGCAGCCCCGTGCCCGCGCCGGTCGTGGCGGGGCAGCAACTGGGTGAAATGGTCATTACCAATACGGGGCTTGCGGAAATTCGCATTCCGCTGGTCGCGGGGGCCGCAGTGCCACGGCTTGGGCTTATGGGCCGTGCCTCGGCCGTGCTGGGTCGCAAGCTGGGACACGGCTAGGCCATGTCCGGGCTGTTCATTACGTTTGAAGGTGGCGAGGGAGTGGGTAAGTCCACGCAGGCCCGGCTGCTGGCCGATTACCTGCGTGGCCGCGGGCTGGATGTGGACCTGACGCGCGAACCGGGGGGCACGCCGGGGGCGGAGGCCCTGCGCGACTTCCTGCTGTTTGGCGGCCACGACCTGTCATCCCGGGCCGAGGTCATGGCCCATTTCGCCGCCCGCGCCGACCATGTCGACCGGCGCATCGCCCCGGCGCTGGCTGCGGGAAAGGTGGTGATATGTGACCGCTTTACCGATTCGACCGAAGCCTATCAGGGGCATGGGCTGGGCAATGGCGATCCGGTGCTGCTGGACATGATCGCCCGGTTGCGCGCGCTGGTGCCCGCCGTACCCGACCTGACCCTTGTACTGCAGGTGCCCCCGGCCATTGCCGCCGCCCGCATGGCGGAACGCGCCAATGGCCGCACCGACCGGTATGAAGCACTGGATACCGCGTTCCATGCCCGTGTCGCGGCAGGGTTTGATATGATTGCCCGGCGCGACGCCACGCGGTGCCGCCGCATTGACGCCAGTGCGGCAATGGATGCGGTGCAGGATGACATCCGCACGGTTGTGGCCCCGTACCTGAAACGGGCGGACAATGCCTGATCCACGCGCCAGCCGCCGCCTGCTGGGGCATGACGGGGCGTGGCAGGAATTCCTGTCGGTCATCCGCACCGGCAGGCTGCACCATGCCTGGCTGCTGACCGGGCCGGAGGGAATTGGCAAGGCCACCATGGCCTTCATGATGGCGCGTACCCTGCTGGGCGCGCAGGACCATGACAGCCCTGTGGGCCGCCGCGTCACTGCGGGCACGCATGCCGACCTGCTGGTGATCGCGCGCGGGGTGGATGAAAAACGCCACCGCCTGCGCCGTGAAATCGTGGGCGATGACATACGCCCCATATCCGCCTTCCTGCGCCGTACGGCGGCGGAAGGGGGCTGGCGCGTCGTGATCGTCGATGGCGCGGAATACATGAACCGCACGGCGGCCAACGCCATCCTGAAGATCCTTGAGGAACCGCCCGAACGCGCCATCCTGATCCTGACCACGTCGGTACCCGGACGGCTGCTGCCCACCATACGCAGCCGTTGCCGGGTGCTGACCCTGTCCCCACTGGATGACGCGGCCATGCGCGCGGTGCTGGCGGACATGCCATCCCCCCCCGCGCCGGACCAGATCGCGCGCATCCTGCCGCTGGCCCACGGCGCACCGGGACGGGCGCATGACCTGCTTGCGGGAAATGCCGCGGAACTGGCGGAAATCGTGGCGGGCGTGATGGATGGCACGGTAGGGGAAGGCGCCGGATATGACATTGCCGAACAGGTGACCCGGCGTGAAAATGGCTTTAGCGTCTTTTTCGATCTGCTGTGTGATGCCATATCAGACAGGACGCGTGCCCTTGCCCTCGGTGCGGAGCAGGGGCGTGAGGGGGATCCGCTCCCGGCCCGACTGGCCCTGCTGTGGCAGGACATGGTACGGCTGCGCGCGGAAACCGAACAATTCAATCTGGATAAACAGCAGGCGTTGCTTACGGCGCTTGCGCGGGTGAGTGGAATATGACACGGCGCTATTACGTCACAACACCAATCTATTACGTGAACGGGGCGCCGCATATTGGCCATGCCTATACATCGGTCGCGGCCGATGTGATCGCGCGTTTCAAGCGACTGGCAGGATTTGAGGTCTTTTTCCTGACCGGAACGGACGAACATGGGCAGAAGGTGGAACAGGCCGCACAGGCGGCGGGCATGACCCCCATTGCCTTTGCCGACCGCGTGGCCGCCGATTTCCGTGACATGTACGACAAAATGGCCATCTCGTACGACGACTTCATCCGCACCACCGAACCGCGTCACACGGACGGTGCGCAGGCGCTGTGGAAGAAGCTGGAGGAAAACGGCCACATCTACCTTGGCGCGTATGAAGGCTGGTACGCCACGCGCGACGAGTGCTTCTATGGCGAGGAAGAACTGATTGACGGCCCGGACGGGAAGAAGGTGGCCCCCACGGGGGCCGCCGTGGAATGGGTGAAGGAGCCGTCGTATTTTTTCGACCTGTCCAAATTCGGCGACAGGCTGCTGGAACTGTACGAAACCCGTCCCGGCTTCATCGAACCCGCCAGCCGCCGGAACGAGGTGGCGAGTTTCGTGAAACAGGGCCTGCGCGACCTGTCCATCAGCCGCACCAGCTTCAACTGGGGCATTCCCGTGCCGGGCGACCCGAAGCATGTGATGTATGTGTGGGTGGATGCGCTGGCCAACTACCTGTCCGCCGTGGGCTATCCGGACCAGACGGCCCCGCGTTGGGATTTCTGGCCTGCAAACCTGCATCTGGTGGGCAAGGACATCCTGCGTTTCCATGCCATCTACTGGCCCGCGCTGCTGATGGGGGCGGGGCTGGAACTGCCGGAGCGCGTGTTCTCGCACGGGTGGTGGACCATCGAAGGCCAGAAGATGAGCAAGTCGCTGGGCAACGTGGTGGACCCGCGCGACCTGGTGGCGGAATTCGGCCTGGACCCGATCCGCTTTTTCCTGATGCGCGAAATGCCTTTTGGCGGTGACAGCGATCTCAGCCGCCGCGCCATCATCTCGCGCATGAATGTCGAACTGGCCAATGACCTTGGCAACCTTGCCCAGCGCACGCTGTCGCAGATTGCGCGCAACTGTGACGGAAAGCTGCCGCCGCAGGGCACGCATACGCCCGAGGACACGAAGCTTCTGGCCGCCGCCAGCCTGCTGCCGCAGATCATGCATGAACAGATCGACCGGCAGGCCCTGACCGACGCGCTGGAGGAAGTGTGGAAGGTCATCCGTGCCTGCAACGCCTATATCGACCATCAGGCGCCGTGGAAGCTTAAGAAGACCGATGCCACGCGCATGGGGGACGTGCTGCGCGTGCTGGCCGATGCGCAGCGGACCATAGCGACCGTGCTGCAGCCCTACATGCCCGGCAGCATGGATAAAATGCTGACCCAGCTTGGCGTGCCGGAAAATGCGCGGGATTTCGCATCCCTTGATACACCGCTGCCAGCAGGGTGCGCGCTGCCCGCGCCGCAGGGCATCTTCCCCCGCCATGTCGAACCGGAGGCTTCATGACCCGTACGGGACTGACCGACTCCCACTGTCACCTCGACCATTTTTCTGATGAGGAAATGCCCGAAATCCTGGCCCGCACGCGGCAGGCCGGGGTGGATGGCATGGTGACCATCGGCACCCGCCTGTCCCGCGCCGACCAGCAGAAGAAGCTGGCGACGCTGGATACGCCCGACCTGCGGGTGTGGTGCACCATCGGCACCCATCCCGACCATGTGGATGAGGAAGTCCTGCCCGACGTTGCGGAACTGGTGGCAATGGCCGATGACCCGCGCGTTGTGGGTATCGGGGAAAGCGGGCTGGACTATTTCCATGGGCAGCCCGACATCCGGCCAAGGCAGCATGAAAGCTTTCGCGTGCATATCGATGCGGCGCGGCGCACCGGCCTGCCGCTGGTGATCCACACGCGTGAAGCCGATGACGACACGCTGGGCATCCTGCGTGACGAGACCACGCGGAACGGGGCATTCCCGTTCCTGATTCACTGCTTTTCATCCGGGCCGGACCTTGCGCGCGGTGCGCTGGAACTGGGGGGGTATATCAGTTTCTCCGGCATTGCGACGTTCAATCGTGCGCAGTCGGTGCGTGACGTGGCCAGGGACGTGCCGGACGACCGGTTACTGGTGGAAACCGATTCGCCCTACCTTGCCCCGGTACCGCGTCGTGGCAAGCGGAACGAGCCGGGATACGTGGCCTATACCGCCCGCGTCCTGGCGGAACTGCGCGGGATGGAAGACGCCGCATTCGCGCAAATGACCACCCGCAATTTCAGCCGCCTGTTCAGCCGGGCGGTCTGACGTATGGAAATGATCATCCTTGGCTGCGCCGGTTCCGCTGGCGTGCCCATGCTGGGTGGGCCGGACGGGGCAGGGGACTGGGGCGAATGCGACCCGAATGAGCCGCGTAACCGCCGCTCGCGCTCATCCGTCATCATCAGTGACGGGCCGGGGCGGGTGCTGCTGGTCGATACGGGGCCGGACCTGCGTGACCAGTTGCTGGCGCAGCGTGTCAGCGTGGTGGATGCGGTGCTGTACACCCATGCCCATGCCGACCATATCGCGGGACTGGACGAACTGCGCACCATCAACCGCATCATTGGCGGTGCGCTGCCGGTTTACGGTACGCGGCAGGTGATGGATGAAATCAGCCTCCGCTTCGATTATGCGTTTCGGCCATGGACGCCGCCGCATATCTTCCGCCCCATACTGGATGTCAATCACGTGAGTCTGCCGTCCACCGTCGTGATGGCGGGGATGGACGTTCAGGTTTTCGGCCAGTGCCATGGCAAGACCGAAACGCTGGGCCTGCGGGTGGGGCCAATGGCCTACTGCACCGACGTGGCCGAAATGGATGACGCGGCGCTGGATACGCTGCGTGGTGTCGATACATGGGTGGTGGACTGTTTCCAGCGTGATGCCCATCCGTCCCACGGGTGGCTGGCACGGGTGCTGGAATGGCGCGACATCATCCGGCCGCGCCGCACGGTGCTGACCCATATGGGGCCAGACATGGACTGGGCGTGGATGCAGGCCAACCTGCCTGATGGGGTCGAGGCCGCGTATGACGGGCTGCGCCTGTATGCTGGATGAAAGATAAAAGTTTTCGGGTGCCGCCTTTTTTCAAAAAGGCGGCGCTCTGTGACGTTCGCTGAAAAACGCTTCACCAGAAACGTCCTGATGATTGCAGGCCGTTTTGCCGCGTTTGCGCAATAAAAGCGCGCCGGACCCGCGCGTAATGCTTGCCAGCGCCCGATTAGCACCCTAAGAGGGTGCGCCAACGGTCGGTGACCCGAGGCGCGGGGTAGCCGCCATCTGCTGACGAGGCCCCTGCATCATGTCTTCCATCCCCAAAAACACATCCGCCCCCCGGCTTGAGGACCGCATCCGCGAAGCCCTCGCCTTTGATGACGTGCTGGTTGTTCCCGACGAATCGAATGTCCTGCCGTCGCAGACATCGACCAAAACCCGGCTGACCCGCAAGATCACGCTGAACATTCCGCTGATTTCATCCGCAATGGATACCGTGACCGAGGATAGCATGGCCATCGCCATGGCGCAGAACGGTGGTCTTGGCGTCATTCACAAGAACCTGACGATCGAACAGCAGGCCGAGCAGGTCCGCCGCGTCAAGCGTTTCGAATCGGGCATGGTGGTCAATCCCGTCACGGTCTATCCCGACCAGACGCTGGCGGAAGTGAATGCCACCATGTCCCGCCACGGGATCAGCGGCCTGCCGGTGGTTGAACGCGAAACCAACCGTCTGGTCGGTATCCTGACCAACCGTGATGTCCGTTTCGCCACCGATCCGGCACAGCGCGTGTATGAACTGATGACACGCGAAAACCTGGTGACCGTGCGCAACAACGTGGACCGTGACGAAGCCCGCCAGCTGCTGCATCGCCACCGGATTGAAAAGCTGCTGGTCATTGATGATGAAGATCGCTGCATCGGCCTGATTACCGTCAAGGACATGGACCGCGCGGTGCAGTACCCGCAGGCCAACAAGGACAGCCTTGGCCGACTGCTGTGTGCGGCGGCGACCGGCGTGGGGGACGACGGTGTGGCGCGTGCGCGCGAACTGATCGCGGCGGGCGTGGACGTGGTGGTGATCGACACCGCGCATGGCCATTCGTCAGGCGTGCTGAAAAGCATCGAGCGCATCCGCGCCATTGAAAACGATATCCAGATCATTGCCGGTAACGTCGCAACACCCGAAGCGGCGCGTGCGCTGATTTCCGCTGGCGCTGACTGCGTGAAGGTGGGCATCGGCCCGGGGTCGATCTGCACCACGCGTGTTGTCGCTGGTGTGGGCGTGCCGCAGTTTTCCGCCGTTATGGAAACCTCTGCCGCGTGCCACGAACTCGATGTGCCCGCAATCGCCGATGGCGGGGTGCGGACCTCGGGCGATATCGTCAAGGCGATTGGTGCGGGCGCCGACGTGGTAATGGTCGGCTCGCTGCTGGCCGGCACGGAAGAAGCACCGGGCGAGGTGTTCCTGTATCAGGGCCGGACCTACAAATCCTATCGCGGCATGGGCAGCCTTGGCGCCATGTCCCGTGGCTCGGCCGATCGCTATTTCCAGCAGGATATCAAGGACACGCACAAGATGGTCCCCGAAGGGATCGAGGGGCGCGTGGCCTACAAGGGCGCGATGGGTGCCGTCATCCACCAGCTGGTTGGGGGGCTGCGCGCGGGCATGGGTTATACCGGGTCCGCCACCATTGCCGATCTGCAGCAGCGCGCGCGCTTCCGCCGCATTACGGGTGCGGGCCTGCGTGAAAGCCACGTGCATGACGTGTCGATCACGCGTGAAGCCCCCAACTACCGGCAGGACTGATCCTGCCGGTTCCATGACAGTAACGGTTCCATAATCCATGACACCCAGCGCACGGCTTTCCGCCGCCATTGACCTGCTTACCGCGATGGAGGCGACGCCGCAGCGGCCTGCCGATGCGCTGGCCAATGCCTTTTTCCGTGAACGGCGGTATATTGGCGGCGGCGACCGCCGGGCCATTTCGGCCCGCGTGTGGTGTATCCTGCGACACTGGCGCAGGCTGCACTGGTGGATCGAACGCGCCGGCATGCAGCCAACGCCCCGTCTGCTGGCGCTGGCCATGATGGCGCTGGACCAGCAGGGGCGTGAAAATCCCGATGACCTGTTTACGGGTGAACGCTATGCCCCGCTGGGCCTGACCGGGCCGGAACGGCGGCTGTTTGACCAGATTCGGGGGCAGGCGCTGACCCATCCCGACATGCCGCGCGCCGTCAGGCTGGAGGTGCCGGACTGGCTGCTGCCCCGTCTGGAACGCACCTTTGGTGATGGGCTGGAAACGGAACTGGCTGCGATGGAAGGTGAGGCGACGCTGGACCTGCGCGTCAACCTGCTGAAATCCGACCGTCCCACCGCGCGTGCCGCGCTGGAAGCGGACGGCATCCGGGCCGAAGACACGATCCTGTCACCATGGGGCCTGCGGGTCGCGGGCCGTCAGCCCGTGACGTCATGCGCCGCCTTCCGCAGTGGCATGGTGGAAATACAGGACGAAGGCAGCCAGCTGGTTGTCGCCGCCGTGGGCGCGCGGCCGGGCATGCGCGTGCTGGATTACTGCGCGGGTGCTGCGGGCAAGACGCTGGGCATGGCCATGACCATGGAAAATCGCGGTCATATCGTGGCATGCGACGTATCCGAACCCCGGCTGGAAGGAGCGGTGCGCCGCCTGCGCCGCGCGGGCGTTCACAATGCCGAGCGTCATCTGCTGGTCGCGGGCGACCGCTGGGCACGTCGTCGCAGCGGCAGTTTCGACCGCGTGCTGGTTGATGCGCCGTGCACCGGCACCGGCACGTGGCGGCGCAACCCCGATGCGCGCCTGCGGCTGCGTGAACAGGATCTGCTGGAACTGACCGCCAAGCAGGCCGACATCATTGACCGCGCGGCCAGCCTTGTCCGTCCCGGCGGGCGCATGGTCTATGCCACGTGCTCCGTCCTGCGCGAGGAGAACGGAGACCAGATCGCGGCCTTCCTTGTGCGTAATCCCGCCTTTTCCATGGTGACGCCCGATGGGGTGGACGATGACCTGCCGCCGGGACTGGCGGTGGAAGGCCAGGTGCGCCTGACACCGCGCCAGCATCATACGGACGGTTTTTTTGCGGCCATCGTGCAGCGCGATTCCTGACATGACATGCCTGTTGCGGCGTATTTCGAAATGCCCCGTGACAGGCGTTTTGGTGGCGTCTTTTCAGGAAACGGCGGCCTGCCCTGATGCTTTCTGAAAAAAGCTTTACCAAAAACCTCTTTGTAATTTGCGCGGCGTCTCATAGGCAGGTTTTTTGAGACAGTCTCTTGGATAATTAAGAAAAACCACACGCCAGAACCGCATTCCAGGCCCATGACACGAATCTGGCGGCGGCAGGGGCGTTTGCGTTTGCAACAACGCGGGACATGGGCATGCAGGCAACGAACCTGGCGATAGGAATTCTGTTCGTACTGGGCGGCGGGATCGCGGCCCAGTGGGTGGCGTGGCGGTTCAGGTTACCGGCCATCGTGCTGCTGTTTTCTCTCGGGCTGATTCTGGGGCCGGGTCTGGGCATCCTGCACCCGGGGGCTGCGATCGGGCCGTATTTCCATCCGCTTGTGTCCATGGCCGTGGCCTTTATCGTGTTCGAGGGCGGACTTGCGCTCGACCTGCGTCAGTGGCGTGAATCGGGGGAAGGGGTGCTGCGTCTTACGGCTGCCGCCCTGCCCATCAACTGGATACTCGGCTCACTTGCCGCGCATTATGTCGGGCACCTGCCATGGGGGACGTCGTGGCTGTTTGGCGCGATCGTGGTGGTGACGGGGCCGACGGTCGTGCTGCCGCTGCTGCGTCATACCAAACTGCGGCCCCGGGTCGCGGCGTTCCTGCGGTGGGAAGCCATCGTCAATGACCCCATTGCCGCCATCCTTGCAACGCTGGTGCTGGAATGCCTGCTGATCCGCCCGTCCCATACCGGCGGCATTTCGCTGGCGACGGTGGAAATCGGGCCGCATCTGCTGTTTGCCACGATGTTCTCGATCGCGTGCGGCATTTTTCCCGCAATCCTGATCAAGTTCCTGTCCGCGCGCGACATGCTGCCCGAAATCCTGCGTATTCCCATGATCCTGGCCTTTGTCATGACGGTGGCCGCACTGTGCAACCTGATCATGCAGGGGGCGGGACTGATGGCGGCCACGGTGTTCGGCATGGCGCTGGCGAACCTGCATGTAACCGGCATGTCGGAACTGCAGCGGATCAAGGAATCCCTTGGGGTAATTGTGGTGTCGTGCCTGTTCGTGCTGCTGACGGCGGACCTGCCGCGCACGCTGCTGACCGAACTGTCGCTGCCCATCATGGCGCTGACGTTTACCGTCATGTTCGTGGTCCGGCCGCTGGGTATTTTCCTGTCCACCATCGGGGCCAGCATGTCATGGCAGGAACGGCTGTTCGTGGGCTGGATCGCGCCGCGCGGTATCGTGGCGGCGGCGGTGGCGGGGGTGGTCGGCCTGCAACTGCATGAAGCGGGATATCCGGGCGGCGACCTGATTACGCCCGCCGTATTCGCGCTGATCGCATCCACCATGATCCTGCACGGGTTTTCATTGCGGCCGCTGGCGCGTGCGCTGCGGCTGACCCTGTCGGATGAACCCGCCCTGGCCATCATGGGGGCCAACGCATGGTCCACCAGCCTGGCCCGCGTGGTGCATGACCGGGGCGTGCCGGTGCTGCTGGTCGATACCTATGCCCCGGCGCTGAACAAGGCGGCGGGGTTTGGCATCCCGATCCTGCGTGCGGAGCTGCTGTCGGTCGAGGGGATGGAAAGCCTGGAGGAACGCCCGGCAGACTACCTGATCGCGGCGACGCCGGATGCGATCTATAACGGCCTTGTCTGCGCGCGCATGGCGCCCGACCTTGGCCGCCAGCGCGTGTTCCAGGTCAGCCCCGGCATAGCAAGGCTGGACCTGTATCACGGGCTGAGCCGGGATTCGCGCGGCAAGGTGCTGGGGGAACCGGGGTGGAATTTCTCCTATATCGATTCCCTGTATGCCAGAGGCTGGCGCTTTGGCAGCCACGTTATGGAAGAACACGTGGAGGAAGCCGACCTGCTGTCCGGTCCGGGCATGCTGTTCATGATCATCCGCAAGGGCAGTGCGATATGGATCTTTTCTGCCGAGGACGCGATTCCGGCTGAACCGGCGCAGGGTGACATCATCGTCATGCTGCTGCCGCCCGCCACAGCCCCGGTAAACGCGGCGACGACACCAGCACCGCCTACACCGGCCTGACGTCGATTTCCCCCAGCCCGGCGGCCAGCAGGTGGCGCAGCACGGGTTCGGGCAGGGCGATGCAGCCTTCCGTCGGGCGACCGCCCGCTGGCGGCAGGTGAAGGAAGATGGCCGACCCTGCGCCAGAATGAACCGGGTCGTCGTTATAACCAAGAACCACCAGAATGTCGTAAACGTGATCCTCCCGCCACAGCCGTTCGTGCCGGGCGGGGTGGGGCAGGGCTACATACCGGTTATAATCAGTGTGGCGGGGGTCATCACACCATCCATCAAGCGGGGAGAGCGGTTCTACAGGCAGATGACAAACAGGTGATGCCACCCGGTCGGCGCGATAGAACACGCGTCGCAGTGGCAGAATACCGCTGGGTGTTGCGTGATCTCCCTCCATTTTGCGGTTTTTGATGCCGCCTGCGCCGATAATGGCGGGGAAAATTTCGCGCATGCAATGCAGTTGTGCATCCAGCCCTGTATTCGTTTGCAAAATAGCGCGTATCATGAATTCCTCTGGATCGGGTCGTATTTATGTTATCTCCGGCCTAATCCGGCAGCATACGGCATGATGGCCGTCGGGTCGCGGGCCTGTCGGTGGTGTGGCCGGAAATGAACAGCAAGACAGAGACCGCCCTGCTGACGGGGCGGGACTAAAGTGATAAAGAGGGTTCGATGGCAGGAGCACGTCCCATACTGATAGCGGACGACGATCAGACTTTACGTCAAATGCTCGTTGAACAGCTGCAGATTGATGGTGAATTTGAAGCGATCGAGGCCGGCTCCGTCGCCGAGGCCTGGGAAAAGCTGCAGAAGCCGGGGGCGCGTTTCGATGCGATCATCCTCGATGTTTCCCTGCCCGACGGGGACGGACGCGATTTCTGCGCCGATCTGCGGCGCAAGGGCAAGCGTATTCCCATCATCATCCTGACCGGTTCCGATGACGAGACGGACGTCGTGCGCGGCCTGGATGCCGGTGCGAATGACTACGTCGCGAAACCGTTCCGCATTGCCGAGCTTCTGGCCCGGCTGCGCGCGCAGATGCGCATTTTTGAAAACAGCGAGGACGCGGTCTTCGCGATCGGGCCGTACATCTTCCGCCCGTCCGCCAAGCTGTTGCAGGAAACGGCCAAGAACCGCCGGATCCGCCTGACGGAGAAAGAGGCCGCAATCCTGAAATTCCTGTACCGTGCGGGCACGCGTCCCGTGCCGCGGCAGGTGCTGCTGAACGAGGTCTGGGGCTACAACGCCGCCGTGACCACGCATACGCTGGAAACGCACATCTACCGTCTGCGCCAGAAAATCGAACCCGATCCCACCAATGCCACCCTGCTGGTGACGGAAGGAGGCGGCTACCGTCTTGACCCCGAAGGGGGCAAGACTGCCATCGCCTGACCGGGTGATGGCCCGCATTGCAGGCTGATCTGACGGGCCGCCCGGTTTCGGGCGGCCCGGTCGCGTTCCGGGGGAAGTTTCAGGCGTCCAGGTCGATCATGACCGGCACATGGTCCGATGGCTTGTCCCAGTCGCGGGCCGTCCGCAGCACTTCCATGCCGCGCAGGGCGGACTGCAGGTCTGGCGTAACCCAGACATGGTCCAGCCGGCGGCCACGGTTGGATTTGCTCCAGTCCCGGTTGCGATAGGACCACCACGTATAAAGCTTCTCGGTCGCGGGGACGAAATGGCGCATGGCGTCGACAAAGCCGGTATGCTGCCATGCCAGCAGGCGTTCGGTTTCCGCAGGTGTATGGCTGACGATCTTCAGCAGTTGCCTGTGGCTCCATACATCCTGTTCCAGCGGGGCGATGTTCAGGTCGCCCACCAGCACCGTGCGCCGCATGTCACGGCCGGAAAACCATTCCCGCGCTTCCTCCACAAACGCCAGCTTGTGCGCGAATTTGGGATTTTCCACCGGATCGGGAATGTCGCCGCCCGCGGGCACATAGAAATCATGCACGTCAATCGCGTCAGCGCCCGTGCCATGGCGTATGGCGATGTGGCGGCAGTCCCCGCGCCGGCACCAGTCGGGCGCGTCCTCCAGCACGGTTACGGGCTGGCGTGACAGGATCGCGACGCCATTATACCCCTTCATGCCCCGGAACACGACGTGGTCGAATCCCAGCGCGCGCACTGCATCAAGCGGGAACAGGCTGTCGGGCACCTTGGTTTCCTGCAGGCAGACGATATCGGGGGATGTGTCCTGGCACAGCCGCGCCAGAAGCGGCATCCGCAGGCGGAGGGAATTGATATTCCATGTCACAATACGCATATCGGGTGCATTGCCGATCGGGCGCGGGCTGACAAGAATATTTTTGTGTGCCCGCGGTACGGCGCGAGACAAAAACAGGAACGAATTACAAAAGGCGGCTGATATTCCGCGCAAAATGGAAACCGGGTTTTCCACCACGGAGATGCCACAATTTGTCCACCTGTGGGGTTGACAGGCATGTTTTGGGTTCATGTGAGGCGGGATTTTTTTTCCGGTCCATAAGTGGCCTGATATAGTTATTTAAAAACAATAGGTTATTGTTAGTGATGTTTTTTTGGGCAATCCAAGTTCAGGAAAGGAAAACCGCCATCCGCACGTTTTTTTCTGCTGCTGCTCCACAGACTTATCCACATCATCGGTGGATGAACGGCTGCCATCCATGACAACAGCCATTTCAACCGCCCCGGTCCGGCCCCCCGCCCAGCCGGTCGGGGTGGATGCGATAAGCCACGCCCTGCAGACCATGCCACAGTCGCCTGGCGTGTACCGCATGCTGGGGCCGAAGGGGGACGTGTTGTATGTCGGCAAGGCGCTGAATCTGAAAAAGCGCGTCACGTCCTATACCCATGTGAGCCGCCTGACCGAACGTCTGCGCCGCATGGTGTCCGAAACCCGCAGCATGGAAATTGTCACGACCCATACCGAGGCCGAGGCCCTGCTGCTGGAAGCCAACTATATCAAGCGCATGCAGCCCCGGTACAACATCCTGCTGCGTGATGATAAAAGTTATCCATGGATCATGCTGACGGACAAGCATGATTTTCCCCAGATCAGCAAACATCGCGGCAGGCCGGTGAAGGGGGCGTCATACTGGGGGCCGTTCGCATCCGCGTGGTCGGTCAACCAGACGCTCAACCTGCTGCAGCGTACGTTCCTGCTGCGCTCGTGCTCTGACAGTGAAATGCAGGGCCGCACGCGCCCGTGCCTGCTGCACCAGATCCACCGCTGCTCCGCCCCGTGCGTGGACCGTATCAGCCGCGAGGACTACGCCGCACTGGCGGGGCAGGCGCGTGACTTCCTTGCCGGGCGGAACCCGCATATGCGCGAGCAGCTGGGACGCGAGATGGAGGAGGCAGCCGATGCGCTGGAGTTCGAGCGCGCGGCCGCCATCCGTGACCGCATACGTGGCCTGTCAGCGCTGCAGCAGGATTCCAGCGTCATCAATCCCTCTACCGTTACGGATGCGGACATCATCGCGATCTGGCAGATCGCGGGGCAGTCGTGCATTCAGGTGTTCTTCATCCGTGCCGGTCGCAACAACGGCAACCGCGCGTTTTTCCCTGCCCACGCGCGCGATGAGAACGCGCCCGACGTGCTGGCCGCCTTCATCGGTCAGTTCTATGACGACAAGCCGCCGCCCGCCCACGTGCTGGTCAATCAGGATCTGCCGGAACTGGGCGTGCTGACATCCGCCCTGACCCTGCGCCGGGGGCGCAAGGTAGAGATCACGCATCCGCAGCGCGGGGAAAAGCGTGGCGTGATTGAACATGCCGAAATCAACGCGCGTGAGGCGCTGGAACGCAGGATGGCGGAAAGCGCCGGTCAGGCGCGGCTTTTGCAGGGGGTGGCTGACCTGTTCGGGCTGGATGCGCCGCCACGCCGGATCGAGACCTATGACAACAGCCATATCCAGGGAGCGAACGCCTATGGTGTGATGGTGGTGGGCGGCCCGGAGGGCTTCGACAGGCGCGCCTACCGCAAGTTCTCCATCAAGGGACCGATCACGCCGGGCGATGACTTCGCCATGATGCGCGAGGTGCTGGAACGCCGCTTCCGCCGCGCGCTGAAAGACCGCGAGGACGGCAACCGGCCGGAAGACTGGCCCGACATCCTGCTGATCGATGGCGGTGCGGGACAGTACACCGCCGTGCGCGGCGTGTTGGACGAACTGGGGGTGACCGGGGTTACGCTGGTGGGTATCGCCAAGGGGCCGGACAGGGATGCGGGGCGCGAATGGTTCCATACCGAAGGCCGCGCGCCGTTCCAGCTGCCGCCGCGCGACCCGGTGCTGTATTACCTGCAGCGCCTGCGGGACGAGGCGCACCGCTTCGCCATCACCACCCACCGCGCCGGGCGGTCCAAGACGCTGGTGCGATCGGAACTGGACGACATTCCCGGCGTTGGACCTGCACGCAAGCGCGCGCTGCTCAAGCATTTCGGCTCGGCGCGCAGCGTGCGGCAGGCTGGCCTGGGAGAACTGGAAAATGCACCGGGCATCAATCGTGACATGGCCCGCGCCATATACGGATATTTCCATCCCGACTGGACAGGAGAGTGATCGGCTGTCATGCAGATGTGAGCATATGGCCTGCCTGACAGGCGTTATCAGTATTTCGGTTTTTCCTCATTCTTGGCTATAGCAGTACCAGCATGCTTACCGACCTGCCCAACCTCCTGACCCTGTCCCGTATTGTAGTGGTCCCCATTGTTGTCGGGCTGGTCGTCCTCCATACGGCGCAGACCGACTGCGCGGCATGTATCCTGTTCATACTGGCGGGCATCACCGATTACCTTGATGGCAAGCTGGCACGGGCGTGGAACCAGAATTCCGATCTTGGCCGCATGCTTGACCCCATTGCCGACAAGCTGCTGGTGGGTGCGTCACTGATGGTCATGGCGGGGCTTGGGCGGTTGCCGTATGGCTGCCTGTATCCGGCCATCATCATCCTTTCGCGTGAAATCCTGGTCAGCGGACTGCGGGAATACCTTGCGGCGACCCGTGTCGGCCTGCCGGTGACACGGCTGGCGAAATGGAAAACCGGGTTCCAGATGACCGCCATCGGCTTCCTGCTGGCAGGTGACAGCACGGCGGTCCTGCTGCATATCGGCTGGCTGCCGGTGGATGCGATGGGGGCGATCATGATGTGGACCGCTGCCGTCCTGACCCTGATTACGGGGTGGGACTATCTGTCCACCGGGCTGCGGCATGTCAGCCGCGGCACGGCGGGGGCTACGAAATTATCTTCCTGACCTACATGAAAAATTAACGTGCGCCGTGGTTGCTCTCTCCTGTGCGGGTCGTCTGGCCCGCCTTGTGCCGGACAGGTCAGGGGGAGAAAGCGGTGCGTAATGCAATGGTCATGTCATTGCTGGTGGGGCTGACCGGATGTGGTGGTTTTGGCCACATCCTGTCCGACAATACCGAACTGCCCGGCAGCCTGCCCAACACCCCACGCTCCGAGGTCGAAAACATGCGCCGCGTGGCGGGGCAGGCGCCACAGGTGCTGCCCATACTGCCGCAGGAACGCAACGTCTGGCCGGTTGTGAAATCAGGCCAGTCGGTGCTGGCCGCGATCGGGGCGGACCGCACCACCGCTGGCGCGCGTTCGCAACTGGTGGAACGCGAGGTGGATCTGCCTGCGGGTGGCGAGATGCAGATCGGCAACGATGCAGGGCCCGATGGCGACCCGGCGGCGCGCGCGCGCGTTTCCGCATTGTCTTCCGGGCCATCGGCAACGCATAAGGGCGTATCGGATTCGGCCATTGTCGTCCCGAACGGCGATGGCACCAATACCGTGGTCGCGTCCGACGGCACGGTTCAGGAACAGCAGGCACCATGACCGGCACGGGCCGCATGGGAAGCCGTGGCACAGGGAGATGAAACCGGAATGCTGCGCATTCTCTATTTCGCATGGTTGCGGGACCGCCTCGGCACCCCCGGTGAGACACTGCCCCTGCAGGTAGGCGCGCATTCCGTGCAGGACCTGATCGACCAGCTGCGCGCGCGTGGCGGGGCGTATGGGGAAATATTCGCGAAGCCCGAACTGATCCGTGTCGCGGTGAACCAGAGTTTCGCCACGATTGACGCCCCTATTGCCGCCAATGACGAAATTGCCTTTTTCCCGCCGGTCACGGGGGGCTGACACCATCATGCCCTGCGTTACGGTCCGTGTTCAGGCGGAAACATTCGATGCCACCCACGAAACCGCCCTGCTGCTGCGCGGGCAGGACGAAGTGGGGGGGATTGGCGCGTTTACCGGCATTGTCCGCGGGGGCGACGGACTGGTGGCGCTGGAACTGGAACACTATCCCGGCATGACCGAATCCATGATGCGGCAGATTGCCGATTCGGCCTGTGCGCGATTCGGCCTGACCGGCTGTACCGTCATCCACCGTGTGGGCAGGCTGGAAGTGGGCATGCCCATCGTGCTGGTGCTGTGTGCGGCAGCCCACCGCAAGGCGGCGCTGGCGGGGACGGAGTTCATGATGGACTGGCTCAAGACCGGCGCACCCTTCTGGAAACGCGAGGAATTCGCAAATGGACGCAGTGAATGGGTCCAGCCGCGCGCGCAGGATGACGCCGCGACGGCACGGTGGGGGGTGCTGGATCAATGAAGGGGGAGGGGAGAAAATTTAAAAAATATTCTCTCCATTCCGTACTTGACCCAAGCTTGCCCGCTGATTCGGAAGATCAGTCCACAATTTGTCCCCACACATTATATGGTGCATTCCGGTACCGTTTGCTCCATATATAGGGGGCAAAATCAAAAAACCTCACCAAGCCGCACAGGATCGAAAGGCCCTGCGCGTCGGCGTGAGCCGATTACGGAGAATGTAAATGGTCCTGGATGACGTATCCGGAGGCATGCCTGATCGTTCGGCTGGTGAGGACGGGACCATCCGGGGAAAGGACAGTACGACGATGTCTGATATGTCTGACATGCTGGACAGCGTGGTTCAGCTGCCTGGCCACCATCCCGTGCGCGTGGACCATTCGCGTGATGCGCTGCTGACGGCATTCGGCAAGGCGACGCTGAACAACCGCTACCTGCTGCCCGATGAAAGCTATCAGGATCTGTTTGGCCGGGTTGCGTCCTATTACGGGGCGAATCCCGCGCATGCGCAGCGGCTGTATGACTATATCTCGCGTCACTGGTTCATGCCGGCGACGCCGGTGCTGTCCAATGGCGGCACCACGCGTGGCCTGCCGATTTCGTGTTTCCTGAACGAAGCCAATGACAGCCTGCGTGGCATCGTGGACCTGTGGAACGAGAACGTATGGCTGGCGTCCAAGGGCGGCGGCATCGGGTCGTACTGGGGCAACCTGCGTTCGATCGGTGAAAATGTCGGCCGCAACGGCAAGACATCGGGTGTCATTCCCTTCATCCGCGTGATGGACAGCCTGACGCTGGCGATCAGCCAGGGGTCGCTGCGGCGCGGGTCGGCTGCGGTGTATCTGCCGGTCTGGCATCCCGAAATCGAGGAATTCATCGAACTGCGCCGCCCCACCGGCGGCGATCCCAACCGCAAGGCGCTGAACCTGCACCATGGCGTGCTCGTGTCTGACGCCTTCATGCGTGCTGTGGCGGATGATGATGAATGGGCGCTGCTGTCGCCCAAGGACAATTCGGTCATCCGCAAGATTTCGGCCCGCTCGCTGTGGATACGCATCCTGACCGCGCGGATGGAGCAGGGCGAGCCGTACATCATCTTCTCCGACCATGTGAACAATGCGCGGCCCGAACACCACAAGCTGGCGGGGCTGGAAGTCAAGACATCCAACCTGTGCGCGGAAATCACCCTGCCTACCGGCATGGACCAGCACGGACGCGAACGTACGGCGGTGTGCTGCCTGTCCTCGCTCAACCTTGAGACGTGGGATGAGTGGAAAGACAACCCGCAGTTCATCGAGGACGTGATGCTGTTCCTTGATAACGTGCTGCAGGATTTCATCGACCGCGCGCCCGATGACATGGAACGCGCGCGTTACGCCGCCATGCGCGAGCGTTCGGTCGGCCTGGGGGTCATGGGCTTCCATTCCTTCCTGCAGGCCCGCAACGTGCCATTTGAAAGCGTGGTGGCCAAAAGCTGGAACCGCCGCATATTCAAGCATATCCGCACGCAGGCGGATGCCGCGTCGCGCAAGCTGGCGGAAGAACGCGGACCGTGCCCCGACGCCGCCGATTATGGCGTGATGGAGCGTTTTTCCAACAAGATGGCGATTGCGCCGACTGCGTCGATTTCCATCATCGCGGGCAACGCCAGCCCGGGGATCGAGCCGATCGCTGCCAACGTATTCCTGCAGAAGACGCTGTCGGGGTCGTTTACGGTGCGTAACCGCCACCTTGACCGCCTGCTGACGGAAAAGGGGCAGAACACGAATGAAGTCTGGTCCTCCATTACCCTGAACAAGGGCAGCGTGCAGCACCTCGACTTCCTGACCCAGCAGGAAAAGGACGTGTTCAAGACCGCGTTCGAACTGGACCAGCGCTGGGTGATCGAACATGCGGCCGACCGTGCGCCCTTCATCTGTCAGGCGCAGTCAATCAACATCTTCCTGCCTGCCAACGTGCACAAGCGTGACCTGCACCAGATCCATTACATGGCGTGGAAGCGGGGGGTGAAATCATTGTATTACTGCCGTTCGCTGTCCATCCAGCGCGCTGATGCCGTAAGTGACGGGCAGGAAAAGCGCGACATGACGAAAAAGGAAGGCGACACCCCTGTGACGCCGACCACCACGACCACGGATTATGAGGAATGCCTTGCCTGTCAGTGAAGGTGGGGTATTTCCATGTATTGTTTCGATTTTATTTATGGAATTTCCTGTATGGGAATGGAAATAAAATTTTAAAAAGGACTACATCCTAAGTGTAGGGTAGTTTTTTGTTGTGTCGTTATTTTGAGTGGACGCTGACTTGTTCTGCTGTTTATTGTTCAGGGTGTCGGGTTTGTGCCCGACGCTCCCGATTCATGTAACAGGACAGGCATGGCCATGACCGATCAAGCCCCCGGCGCAGGTGCCCCGACGCAGCACGAACCCAGCCTGCTGACCGCCAATCCCGTTTACAAGCCATTCCGTTACCCATGGGCCTATGATGCATGGCTGACGCAGCAGCGTGTCCACTGGTTGCCTGAAGAGGTGCCACTGGCTGATGATGTGAAGGACTGGCACCGCACGCTGACGGAAAGCGAACGGCATCTGGTCACCCAGATCTTCCGTTTCTTCACACAGTCGGATGTGGAGGTGAACAACTGTTACATGAAGCACTACAGCCAGGTGTTCAAACCGACTGAAGTGCTGATGATGCTCTCGGCATTTTCGAATATCGAGACGATCCATATTGCCGCCTACAGTCATCTGCTCGATACCATCGGCATGCCTGAGACCGAGTATTCCGCTTTCCTTAAATATAAGGAAATGAAGGATAAATATGACTACATGCAGCAGTTTTCGGTCAGCGATAACTACCAGATCGCCCGGACGCTGGCGGCGTTCGGCGCATTTACCGAAGGGCTGCAGCTGTTCGCGTCGTTTGCCATCCTGCTGAATTTCCCCCGGCATAACAAGCTGAAGGGCATGGGGCAGATCGTGTCATGGTCAGTGCGTGACGAATCGCTGCACTGTGATTCGATGGCGCGGCTGTTCCGGGTGTTCGTCCATGAAAACCCGGAAATCTGGACTGATACCCTGCGTGATGACATTCGCCAGATCTGCCGTGATATTGTCGAACACGAGGACGCATTCATCGACCTTGCGTTCGAGATGGGCGCGGTCGAGGGGCTGGATGCGGGGCAGGTGAAGCAGTACATACGCTTCGTTGCCAACCGCCGTCTGGGTCAGCTTGGGCTGGACGGGATTTATGATATCGCCATCAACCCGCTACCATGGGTGGATGAAATGGTGAACGCGGTCGAACACACCAATTTCTTTGAAAATCGCGCTACGGAATACAGTCGCGCCTCGACCACGGGGTCGTGGGATGAAGCGTTTGCCTGAAGATAATGTTTCAGTGCATCATACTGATAAATAAAGACAAAAGTTTTTGGGTGCCGCCTTTTTTCAAAAAGGTGGCGTTCTTTTGAATCGTTTTGAAAAAAGCTTCACCAAAAATTTTTACAATCTGCAGGCTGCTTCAGGAGCAGGCTTCCAAGCCATCTTCGGGGACTGGTGATGCTTTTTTGCACAAAGCCGCCGGTCATGCCGTCTTTTTGAAAACAGGTGGTGTCTGGATTTTTTTTGGCGCTTTCCTGTCAACAGGCTGTTTTGGAAAGGGTCTGATTTATGCATGGGGCATCAGTGGCGCGCCGTCTTCCAGCACCGCACGGGCGGCGGGGGTGAATTCGCCACTGGTTTCATGCAGCGTCAGTCCGGGCAGCATTTCGCTGCCAGCGCGGGAATTCGCGCGGCCCTGCACCAGCACGATCCGCGCGGCATGCCCCTGACGGGGCCAGAACGGAAAGATCCGGATACGGCCAAGCCGCGTGTCCTCCATCGCGGCAATGCTGGCGGATAGCAGGCTGGCGGGCAGGGCAAGCGTCAGGGTGCCATGGTGGCGCAACTGGGCCGCCAGCGTGCGCACCCACGCCACCAGCGTGCCTGCGGGCAGGCGGCGGGCAAGATCGCGCTGCATGTGGGCGGACGCGGACGAATCATGTCCATGCCATGGCGGATTGGCGAAAGCGTGGTCAATGCGGCGCACCCCCGGCCCCGACAGCAGCGGGTCATCGGGCAGGGCGGGGATGCTGGCCACGTGCATGCGCAGGCCGTGGCGTCCGTTCAGTGCAAGGTTGTGGCGGGCCAGCGTTGCGGTGGCAGGGTCCTGTTCCAGCCCGACTCCCGTAAGGCGGGGCACCCGATTCGTCAGGCACAGCAGTCCTGCGCCCGCGCCGCATCCGCCTTCCAGCACGACCTCTCCGGCGCGTGCGGGCACAAAAGCAGCCATCAGAACCGGTTCCAATCCAGTCCTGTTTCCGGTCGGAAACTGGCGATAGACCACCTTTCCACCCAGCAAAGTGCCCGTCGTGACCGGGGCATCGCCCATGGGGGAAAGGGATTGCGTATCATCAGCCCCATGCCGTGTGTGTGCGTGGTCTGGCTTGACCGTTATTCCAGCGCCGCCCATATACTCATATCTATGTTCATACATTCGGAACCGGGAGAGTAACCTTTTGGCCCTAGCAGTTAGTCTGCCGGAATCCGACGAAACGGCAAGTCAGAAAGACGAAGGGGCTCGCCGCCCGATGGCAGATGGATCAGAAGTCGCCCTGCGTGACCTGGCGGAATATCTTGCAGATGACATGGCCGCGTGTAACCGCGCCATTGTCGAGCGGATGGACAGCCCGGTCGCGCTCATTCCCCAGCTTGCGGCCCATCTGGTTGCCGCAGGCGGCAAGCGGTTGCGCCCGCTGCTGACGCTGGCGTCCGCCCGGCTGTGTGGTTACCAGCCCGATGCCACGCACCAGCGGCATGTGGCGCTGGCGGCCTGTGTGGAATTCATTCACACCGCAACCCTGCTGCATGATGACGTGGTGGACGAAAGTTCCCTGCGTCGTGGCATGGCCAGCGCGAATGCGGTGTTCGGCAACAAGGCATCGGTGCTGGTGGGCGACTTCCTGTTCGCCCGGTCTTTCCAGCTCATGACGGATGATGGCTCACTCAAGGTCATGAATATCCTCTCATCCGCTTCCGCCACGATCGCGGAAGGGGAAGTGCTGCAGATGTCCACCCAGAACGATCTTTCCACACGGATTGACCAGTATCTGGAAGTCATTCATGGCAAAACTGCGGCACTGTTCGCCGCCGCCTGTCGTGTGGGCGCGGTCGTGGCCGACCGGGACGGGGCGGAAGAACATGCCCTCGAATCCTACGGCACCAATCTGGGCATGGCGTTCCAGCTGGTGGATGACGCACTGGATTACGCCGCGGATCAGGCCCGTCTGGGCAAGACGGTGGGCGATGACTTCCGCGAAGGCAAGATTACCCTGCCGGTGCTGGCGGCCTATGCCGCCGGGTCAGAAAAAGATCGTGCCTTCTGGCATCGTGTGATCGAGGAAAGCGAGCAGACGCCCGAAGACCTTGACCATGCACTCAGGCTGATTGAACAGACCGGGGCCATCCGCACCACGCTGGACCGGGCGACGGAATATGCCACGACCGCGCGTGAAGCCCTGTCCATTTTCCCCCCTGGCCGCCTGCGCCAGTTATTGCAGGATACGGCCAGCTATACGGTCAACCGCCTGCGTTAAGCGGGCGGTCCAGGGCAATCTGACGATGAAAGTTTATGGGTGCCGCCTTTTTTCAGGAGGGCGGTATTCTTTTGATGCTTTTTGAAAAATCTTTTCCCAAGGACTTTTTGCAGGGATCGGAATTCCGGACTGGGCCACGCCTGCTCAGGAATGGGTCGTCACGTCTTTGCTGAACAGACAGGGTGCATCTATCGCGTAACCCAGCCTGCGCAGACCGGGCAGCAGGGCGGCAAGATCAGGCGGCATGGCGGTAAAGCAGACCCGTTCGGCCCGGGGCCGTCGGGGATCGGCGGTCGTATCGCACCCGGTCAGAATGCGTGCGGCCTGCCTGGCGACGGCAGGGGCCGGGTCCAGCCACGTGACATGCGCGGGTCCGGTTTCGCGCATTGCGTCCAGCAGGAAGGTGTAGTGCGTGCAGCCAATCCCGACTACGTCAATCCGATCCCCACCCATCTGGTCAAACAGGCCATCAAGCTCGGTTTTCAGTTGCTGTCGGTCGGGGGGGCTGCCCCGGAACGCGGCTTCCGCCATGTCGGCCAGTCCCCGCGCGCCATAGGCCAGCAGGGTGCAGTCAGGGGCAAAACGTGTGCTGAGATCACGCAGATAGGGACGACGTACCGTGGCGCGGGTAGCCAGCAGGCCGATCGTGCCGGTGCGGGTATGGTCCGCCGCCCATTTTATGGGGGGTACGCAGCCCACGAACGGCACGTCATACGCTGCACGCAGGCTGTCCAGCGCCAGCGTGCTGGCGGTATTGCACGCAACCACCACCACATCGGGCCGAAGGCGGTCAATGGCCTGACCCAGCAGGGTAACGATTCGCCGACGCAGGGTTGCGTCGGGCTGTTCGCCATAGGGAAAGATGGCAGTATCGGCCAGGTAATCGACCGCTACTCCCGGCAGGAGGTCGCGGATACGGGCTACGATCCCCAATCCCCCGATGCCGGAATCAAAAGCAAGGATACGCGCCATCGACCCGTCCGGGATCAGGCCCCGGCGTCGCGCTTGGCCTTCAGCGCCAGCGCTTCTTCCGCACTGCCCACGCCGCCATGCTTGGCTGACCACGCGCAGGGGTCTTCAAGGAAGCGACGGACTTCGGCGGCATCCTTTTCAGAGAAATAGGGCTTGCCCGCGCAGGCTTCCAGCACATCCCACCACGTGCACAGCGCATGCAGGCTGATATCCATGTCGGCCAGCGTGCGGTAGGCGCCGGGGAACACGCCGTAGAAGAACACGACAAAGGTATGGTCCACGATGGCGCCTGCCTTGCGCAGCGCGTTGGCAAACTGCACCTTGGACGACCCATCGGTGGTCAGGTCTTCCACCAGCAGGGTACGCATGCCCTCGGGCACATCGCCTTCGATCTGGGCATTGCGGCCAAAGCCCTTGGGCTTTTTGCGTACATAGGCCATCGGCGCCATCATGCGGTCGGCAATCCATGCGGCGAAGGGAATGCCCGCTGTCTCGCCCCCCACCACGGCGTCAATGCTTTCGTAACCTACATGGCGGCCGATCTTTTCCACTGCCAGCTCCATGATCTTCTGGCGTGCGCGCGGGAAGAAGATGATGCGGCGGCAGTCGATATAGACCGGGGATTTCCAGCCGGATGTCAGGGTATAAGGTTCGTCGGGGCGGAAATTGACAGCCTTGATTTCCAGCAGCAGGCGCGCCGTCATAAGTGCTGCGTCGCGGTCCCATGCCGTGGAGCCTGTTGAAAGTCCAGCCCCGTTCCCCGTGGCGTCGTGCATACCCTATCTCCGGCCAAATGATATGTGGTGTCTTCAATGACAGCACAGACGATTAACCGCAACAGATGTGAAAATCCATCTGTCTGCGTGGGCTGCGGGCATAATTGCCGAAAAAAGGCTACATCGGAAACATAACGTGACCTGATCAGCGGAGTGTGAGGCCATGCGTACCTTGCCCCATGGGGGTATTCGATCTAATATCTCAATACTGATAATCATTCTCACCAATGGGTCATCGCATCGTGTCTGTTGAAAACAGCCGCATCTCTCGCAAGTGCGAGCGTGCCGTAATCACCGCCTATCAGGAACTGCGTGGCGTAGGGACCAGCGATGTGTCGGCTTTCCATGCCTGCACCACCCTGTACCGTATCCACCATCCGGAATCCTCGCTGAACGAGGCACGGCGTCTGGTGTCGGAATGGATCGACCACCACGTGATCCAGAAACGCCCCGGTCCCACGAATGGCTGTGAGTGTGACTGACCCATCCGGGATAAGGGATCATTCCATCATGTAAAAAGGGCGGGCCATGCAGTGGCCCGCCCTTTTTGCATGATGCACGCAATGCGACAGCGCGGCAGGTAAAACCGCCACGATCCGTTTCCCTGTTCCCACGCCGGGCGGATGGTGCATCCGTCCGGCGTGGGATTCAGTCAGCCCCGCTTGGCAAACGGCACGAAGTCGCGTTCCGGTGACCCGGTGTAAAGCTGGCGGGGACGGCCGATACGCTGGCCCGGTTCCTCGATCATTTCCTTCCACTGGCTGATCCAGCCGGTGGTGCGGGCGACCGCGAACAGAACGGTGAACATGCTGGTGGGGATGCCCATGGCCTTGAGGATGATGCCGGAATAGAAATCGACATTCGGGTACAGGCTGCGCTTGACGAAATATTCGTCGTGGATGGCGATCTTTTCCAGTTCGATCGCAAGGTCCAGCAGCGGGTCGTCCTTGATCCCCAGTTCGCCCAGCACTTCATGGCAGGTGGCCTGCATGATCTTCGCACGCGGGTCAAAGTTTTTGTACACCCGATGGCCAAAGCCCATCAGGCGCACGCCGCTGTTCTTGTCCTTCACCTTGGCGATGAATTCGGGAATGTTGTCCTTGTGCCCGATTTCAGCCAGCATTTTCAGTACGGCTTCGTTGGCGCCACCATGGGCAGGCCCCCACAGGGCGGCGATACCGGCAGAAATGCACGCAAACGGGTTGGCCCCGGTGGACCCTGCCAGACGCACGGTAGACGTGGACGCATTCTGTTCATGGTCCGCGTGCAGGATCAGGATACGGTCCATGGCGCGCGCCAGGACGGGATTGATCTTGTACGGCTCGCTGGGCACGGCGAACATCATGGACAGGAAGTTTTCCGCATATGACAGGTCATTGCGCGGATAGATGAAGGTCTCGCCCTGCGTGTATTTGTACGCCCATGCCGCAATGGTCGGGATCTTGGCGATAATGCGCATGGCCGACTGGTAACGCGTCGTCGCATTCGAGACATCCAGCCCTTCATGATAGAAGGAGGACAGCGCCCCTACCGTGCCACACAGGATGGCCATGGGGTGGGCGTCACGACGGAAACCGTTGAAGAAATTGCGGATCTGTTCGTGCAGCAGGGTGTGATGCTTGATGGAGTTTACAAACCCGTCATACTCCGCCTTGTCCGGCAGTTCCCCGTTCAGCAGCAGGTAGGCCACTTCCATGAAGGTCGCCTGTTCAGCCAGCTGCGCGATGGGATAGCCCCGATGCAGCAGGATACCCTTTTCACCATCGATGAACGTGATCTTGCTGGAGCATGAAGCGGTTTCGCCATAACCGGGATCATAGGTGAATACCCCGGCCTGCGCCGGCAGCTTGCGGATGTCGATGACATCCGGCCCCAGCGTGCCTGACAGTACCGGCAGGGCAACATCCTTGCCGTTCAGCGAGATTGTGGCGCTTTTTCCGGACTCGCTCATCTACAACACTCATCTTGGGTGCCGACCCGGCGCACATTGGGGCAGGGCGGCACATGTCTCCAACCTCCGGGCATCCTGTCGTTCGTGCGACAGTTGGTAAGTGTGCCCAAATTTATATACCCGTGCGCCGCATGGGCGGCGGTCAGCGGGCCTCGGGTCTGACGATAGGAACGAAAGCCCCATCGTGGCAATCCGTCCCCCCCGCCTGCGGTAATGACATTATTGGCAAGACAGGTCGGTCAGGCGGATATCCCCGTCAGCCGCCTGATTCCATGCCTGCGTGGCGGTAAAGCAGGCCATCGAGGCCGGTGGGAAGCCCTGATGCAGCGCATTTTCCAGTTCTGGCGGGCAATGACGCGCAGCCCAGTGCGCAACCAGCGCCTGCAGGCCGGGATTGTGAGCTAATATCATGATATTATTGACGTTATCCGGCACTTCATACAGCAGGTCACGGATGGTTTCCGGCATGGCGTCATACAGGGCGTTCACATATCGGATATCGGGTTGCCGATCGCCATAAAATGATCCGATCGCAGCCAGCGTCTGGCGTGTACGCACTGCCGGGCTGACCATCACCAGCTCCGGCGCGAAGTGACGTGCCCGCAGCAGCGCGCCACAGCTGGCGGCGGTCTGGCGGCCATAAGCGGTCAGTGGACGCCCAAGGTCCGCCTGCATCCCCATCGCCCCGAACGGGGCGGGGGCGGCCTGCGCATGGCGCATCAGCACCATCTGCCGGACAGGGGCGTGACTGGCTGCCGGTGTGTCGGGCATCGGGGATTACTGCCCTTCGCTGGCGGCAATGGCCTCATGGTGGCGGATGACCTCGCGGATGATAAAGGCGAGGAATTTTTCGGCAAAATCCGGATCAAGCTGCGCTGCCGTGGCCAGCTGGCGCAGACGTGCGACCTGACGGGCCTCACGCGCGGGGTCGGCGGGGGGCATGTGGTTGGTCGCCTTCAGCTTTCCCACCGCCTGCGTATGGCGGAAACGTTCGGCCAGCATATAGATCAGGGCCGCATCGATGTTGTCGATGCTGCGGCGCAGTTCTTCCAGCTTCGCCTGCGCGGCATCCTGTGTGGCCTGGGTGGTGTTCATGTGGGAAGGCTCTCCTGAAGTATGAATGCGTATGGTCTGCTAAAGGATGGGCGGCAGGTCGATCCATGCCAGGTGGCCACCCTTGCCCGCGCCGGTATCGGTAAAGATGGCCCGTCCCCCCATCCGGCCATGCCTGACCCATGGTCGCCCGTCGGTCGAGCGGCGGTCATGCCCGCAATAGACCGTGTAGCCCGCGGGGATGTGATCAACCCAGTTCAGCCGCCGTTCAGGGTAGCCGTCCTTCTGCATCCGGCCCGTCGTCTCGCCAAACAGCGCGCGTGACAGCAGGGGGGTCACGGTGCCCAGCCCCGGCGGCGGCAGTTCGCCCAGCATGCGGACATGGAAGCCGCCATGCACGAATATCGACTGCCCCAGCACGATCCACGCGGGTGCGTGCGACAGGTCCGCCAGCGCACGCTGGGACACGTCGCTGTTTTCCTCAGCCATGAACTGGGTCAGGGTTTCCATCAGGGGCGGATCGCGCCGCATCTTGCGGCCCTGCAGCGCGCGGGCCAGCTTACGGTCGTGGTTGCCCAGTATGAACAGCCCGCGCCGTTCATCGATCAGCCGCTGCATCAGGCGGAAGGCCCCGGCGCTGTCGGGACCGTAATCCACCAGGTCACCCAGCTGTATGACAAACCGGTCCGTCGCCGCGGCATGGCGGAAGGCATGCAGGTCGCCATGCACGTCGCCCACGACGCGCAGCGGCCGCCCGGCCAGCAGGTCCGCCAGCGGGTGCGCCGGCATCGTGACCGGGGGTAGCGGGTAATCCCTCGCCGGGGCGGGCGGGGACGTGCCTTCCCGTGCCATGACAGGCCTGTGAGAGGGAAATCGACGTCTCAAGCGAAAATCCTCTCCTGTCTCTCTTATGACGGTGCCGTGTGCCGGGATCCCCTGATTGGGTCTTGTTGCCTATTATTCACAAGATTGGCCGCCTTTGCACTAGGGGTATGGCCAAGAATGTATCTTTAATGACACAAAACGGTTGCATGCGGGTAACGACATTCCAGCTGCCTGATGGAGTATATTGCCAAAAATACACCCTGCGCATATCCCGCCCGGTGATGGAGCAAACGTGAAACCTGTCACCGGAGTCCGGGCGCGGTGTCACACTCTTTTGTTGTGACGCCGACTGCCGGAGGGAGAACAGATGATGGCGTCATGCTGAAGTGAAACGCGGTGTCGGCGCATGGGGTGCAAAGGGAATACCCACACCCATGCAATGGCCAGGCAGATCGGACAGGCGCCAGCACGATGGGGACAACACAGGCCCCGCCAGACCGTGGCTGAGGCATACGACACATCCGGCGCAGGCCGGACATAACGATAAGAGTTTGAGGGAAAGTTCATGATCGACCACACCCGAATCCGGAATGCGGCGCTCCGGGCCAAGATCACCACCGCCGAGCAGGCGGCCTCCCTTGTCCGCCCGGGCAGCACGGTTGGCACCAGCGGCTTTACCGGCGCGGGTTACCCCAAGGCCGTGCCGCAGGCGCTTGCTGCCCTGATGGAGCGCGAGCACGCCAAGGGTAACGAATACCGCATCCGGCTGCTGACCGGGGCCTCTACCGGTCCGGAGCTTGATGGTGCGCTGGCCAAGGTCAACGGCATCTCCTTCCGCATGCCCTACAATTCCGATCCCGGCCTGCGCGCGCGCATCAACAAGGGCGAGACGGAATACCTCGACATGCATCTCAGCCACGTGGCCCCCATGGCATGGGCGGGCTTCTTTGGTGAGATCGATACCGCCATCATCGAGGCCACGGCCATCCGCGAAGACGGCAGCATTGTCCCGTCGTCTTCCGTCGGTAACTCCAAGACATGGCTCGACACCGCCAGACAGGTGATCATCGAGGTCAATAGCTGGCAGGACGCGGCACTCGAGGGGATGCATGACATCTGGTATGGCGCAGCGCTTCCCCCGCACCGCCAGCCCATTCCGCTGCTGCGCCCCGATGACCGGATCGGTGGCACGTCGCTGAAGGTCGACCCCGACAAGATCGTGGCGATTGTCGAAACCAATGCGCCCGACCGTAATGCCCCGTTCTCCCCGCCGGACGAGACCGCGCGCGGCATCGCGGGCCATCTTATGGAATTCTTCCGCCACGAAGTGAAAATGGGCCGCCTGCCGCCCTCGCTCCTGCCGCTGCAGTCCGGTGTGGGCAACGTGGCCAATGCGGTGATGGGCGGACTGGAAGAAGGGCCGTTCAATGACCTGACCGCCTATACGGAAGTCATTCAGGACGGCATGCTGGGCATGCTGGAAACGGGCAAGATGCGGGTTGCGTCGGCCACGGCGTTCTCTCTCAGCCCCGAAGCCGCGGAATCGCTCAATTCCCGCATGCGGGAATTCCAGAAGAAGATTATCCTGCGCCCGCAGGACATCAGCAACCATCCCGGCCTGATCCGCCGCCTTGGCTGTATCGCCATGAACGGCCTGATCGAATCGGATATCTATGGCAACGTGAACTCGACCCAGATCATGGGGTCGAAAATCCAGAACGGCATCGGTGGTTCGGGTGACTTTGCCCGCAACGCCTACATTTCCGTGTTCATGACGCCGTCCACCGCCAAGGGGGGTAAGATTTCCGCCATCGTGCCCATGGCGTCGCATGTTGACCACATCACGCAGGATTCGCAGGTTCTGGTGACCGAGCAGGGCCTGGCCGACCTGCGTGGCCTGTCGCCCAAGCAGCGCGCGGAAGTCATCATCGCCAACTGTGCGCATCCCGACTACCGCCCGATGCTGCAGGATTATTTCAAACGCGCCCGTGCGGGTTCGTTCGGCCAGCAGTCGCCGCACCTGCTGAATGAAGCCCTGTCGTGGCATCAGCGCTTCATCGAGACCGGCAGCATGATGCCGTAATCACTGACCTCGTTTCCGCATGGAAACGCAGTGCCTGCGGGGATGGTGGCGGATGGTGACCGCCCTTTTCCCACACGGGCATGCCATGACTGTAAAACAGGCCTGTGAGGGCATGGTTCCCACAGGCCTGTTCTATTTCGCACCGGATGCTTGTTTAAAAATCAGAAGTTTTTGGCGAAGCTTTTTTCAAAAAGGCGGCACCCAAAAACTTTTATTTTTTAATAACAGTGTTTTATGGGATGGGCGTGTCCACCATCTCGGTCGCGCGTTCCAGGTCGACCGACAGCACGCGACTGACCCCACGTTCCTGCATTGTCACGCCATACAGCCGGTCCATATGCGCCATGGTCAGCTGGTGATGGGTCACGACAAGGAAGCGCGTGCCCGCTTCGGCCACCATGTCGCCCAGCAGGGCGCAGAAACGGCCCACATTGGCGTCATCCAGCGGGGCATCAACCTCATCCAGCACGCAGATGGGGGCAGGATTGCACCGGAAGACCGCGAAAATCAGCGACAGCGCCGTCAGCGCCTGTTCTCCGCCCGACAGCAGCGACAGAGTTGCCAGCTTCTTGCCCGGCGGCTGGGCATAGATTTCCAGCCCCGCCTGCAGCGGGTCATCATTGCCCACCATGCCCAGATGCGCGCGTCCGCCATTGAACATGCGCGCGAACAGGGATTGGAAATGCTGGTCGATCTGGGAAAACACGGCCATCAGCCGCTCGCGTCCCTCGCGGTTCAGCTGGCCGATCATGCCGCGCAGGCGGGCGATGGCGGATTGCAGTTCGTCGCGTTCGTGCAGGATGGTGTCGATCTTGCCCGATGCGTCCTGTGCCTCGATTTCGGCACGCAGGTTGACGGGACCAAGTTCGTCGCGCTGGCGGGTCAGACGGGCGACCTTGCGGCGCAGGCCGGTTTCGGCACTCACGCTCAGGTCTGCCGGAACCACACCCGCTGGCGGCTGCGATTCCGTCTGCAACTGCGCCAGCAGCACCTGCGCCTGTTCCCGCCTGCCTTCGGCGCGGACCAGTTCCTCACGTGCGGCGGTCAGGACCTCTTCCGCCGTGCGGCGACCGTCCTGCAGTTCACTCTGACGGGTCTGGGCCTGCTGCAATGCCGTGACCGCCACGTCGTGGCTGGCCGCATACTGTTCCAGTTCGGTCGTGACCGCGTCACGTCGCGCACGCACTGCCACAGGCTGCGGGGCAAGGCGTTCGTGTTCGGCCCGTGCGTTGTTCAGCCGGGCCTGGGCTGCTTCAGCCTCCAGCGTGGCGGCTTCGACGCGGGCGGTCCATTGCGCCAGTTCCTGTGCCGATGTGTCGAAACGCTGGCGCAGGCTGGCATCTTCCGCCTGCAGGCGTGCGACCGTATCGCGGCGCTCATGCTCCTGCGTGCGCAGGACCTCATCCTGCGCGCGCAGTTCGCCCAGCGCATGTTCCAGCCCGGCAATGTCCGGCAGCGCCGCCAGCCGTGCCCGTGCCGCTTCCACTGCTTCATCCGCCTGTTCCACCGCAAGGGACAGGTCCGCCATCCGTGCGCGGCGGGCATCCAGCCGTGCGCCGGTTTCACGCATTTTCTGTTCCAGTGCCGCGCGGGTCGTGCGGGCGTGTTCCAGTTGCGCGGTCGTGGTCTCCACCGCATCACGTGCCTGCTTCAGGGCCTGTTCTGCGTCACTGGCGGTGGTTGTGGCCTGCCGTGCGGCCGCTTCGGCAATGTCGGGGGCGGGCAGGGCGGCCAGATGTTCGCGTCGCGTGACCAGTTCAGCCGCCAGCGCGTCGCGGTCGGTTTCCAGTCGCGCCAGTTCGGGCTGCATGGCCTGCAGGCGCGTTTCGGCCTCGCTATGACTGGACATGGTGGCCTGCATGGCCTGACGGGCCTGTTCCACCTTCGCCTCGGCCTGCTGGCGGGTGGTGCGTAACCCGCTTTCATGGGCCTGCGCCTGTGCCGCCTGCGTGCTGGCAGCTTTCTGAGCCTGTTCCAGTTGGGCCAGATCGGGCAGGCTGTCTGCCTGCGTCTGCGCGCGGGCACAGGTGGCTTCGGTTTCCTTCAGGGCGGCGGCGGCCGTGTCCTGCTGCATGGCCAGCGTGTCGATCTGGGCGGCGATGGTGGCGTGCCGCCGTGACAGGTCGGCTTCCTGCGTGCGGCAGGTTCCCAGCGTATTTTCGGCACTGGTGCGCGATGCGCGCGCGGCCACCAGTTCGCGTGCCGTCTGTTCGCGGAGCTGTCCAGCGGCGGTGGCGGCCTGTTCCAGCGCCGGGATTTCGGTGCGGGCGTGTTCCAGTTCCGTGCGCAGTTCCCGCAGGCGTCCAAGCTGCTTCAGCCGCAGGGCCGCGCGTCCCGGCAGGTTGGGGGCCTGTGCATAGCCATCCCACCGCCACAGCGCGCCATCGCGCGTGACAAGACATTGCCCCGGCGCAAGGGCTGCCTGCAATGCCGTCCCATCCATGCCATCGGGCAGCAGCCCCGCAGCCCCCAGCGCGCGTGACAGGGCAGGGGGCGCATCCAGCAGGGCGGATAGCGGCTGGATGTCGGCAGCAGGGAAAGGGGCTGGCGTGGTGGCGGGCAGGTCGTGCCATTCCCGCGCGGCCTTGCCCTTCAGCGTGGCGTTCAGCCCGTCCGACAGGACAACGGCCAGTGCGGTTTCCAGCCCGGTCGGTACATGCAGGCTTTCCGCCAGCGTTACCCCAGATTCCGGGGCGTGTTCGGTATCGCTGTCGCTCTGCAATGCGCGGGCAAGGCCGTCGGCTTCCGCTTCCAGTCCCGACAGGGTGGCGCGGGCCTGTGACAGATGGCCTGTGCTGGTTTCTTCCGCACGGGTGGCGGCGACAGCGGCGTTTTCGGTTGCCGCCATGTGCTGGTGTGCAGCTTCCAGCGCGGATTCGGCGGCCGCACGTTTGCTGACAAGGGCCTGCAGGTCCGCATCCGGCACCGCCTGCGCGCGCAGGCGGTCCATGCTTGCGGCCAGCGTATCCACCTCGCCCTGTGCACGCTGCCGTGCCGCCCGTGCCGCCCGCAGGGCTTCTTCTGTGGTGTGGCGGGTGGAACGGGCGTCCTTCAGGCGGGCATTGGCCTGTATTTCGGCCTGCGTTGCCTGTGCGCGGGATTCTTCCGCACTGCCCAGTTCCGCGCGGATGGCGCCCAGTGCGACTTCCGCCTCGGCAACCGCCTGTGTGAGGCGGAGGCGTTCGGTTTCGGGCACAAGGCTGGCGCGGGCCTTTTCCACATGCGCACGCACGCTTGCGATATTGCGTTCCAGTGTATCCAGCCTGTCACGCACCGCATTGGCGTCATGCGTCGCCTGTTCATGCACGCGGCGGCTTTCGGTGGCGGCATTGCGGGCAAGGCCAGCCTGCAGCACGGCTTCCGAATGGGTGTGGGTTGCGGCTTCGCGCGTGGTCAGTGCATCGGCGGCAGACTGTTCGGATTCGGTGATCCGCGCATCATGTTCGGCAATCGCGGCCTCGGTTGGCATGGCGGCTTCAAGGTTCGCGATCTCGGTGGCCAGTTCCTTATGCTGGCTCACAAGGCGTTCATGCGTGGCGATGGCTGTGTCCAGCACCTCACGCGCCTGCGTGGTCTGGAGCTGGGCTTCGCGCAGGGTGGTAGTGGCCTGTTCCACACGCTCGGCCATGTCCGTCATGGCCTGTGCCAGTGCTGTGCGTTCGGCCTGTGCTGTTTCACGCAGTCCGGGCAGGGCGGACAGGCGCTCTTCCACGTGCGCGCGTTCGGCTACAAGCCGGTCGCGCATGACGATGGCGTCATCGCGTCGGGCGAGGGCCGCCGTATGCACGGTTTCGCATTCGGTCAGCCGCGTGCGGGCGGCATCCAGTGCGGCTTCGGCGCGGGCCAGTTCATCGGCAATGGTTTCAGCGCGTACCTTGAAACGTTCCAGTTCGGTGCGGCGTGTATCCAGTTCCTCCCGCAATGCGGGCAGGGTCCGGGTGACTTCGTAATCCGCGATCACAGCGCTTTCGGCCACGTCTTCCGCAGCTTTCAGGGCGCGTTTTGCCGCGTGAAGGGCGGTTTCGCTATCGGCCACGGCCTTGTGTGCGCGGGCATGCAGCAGTGCGAGCAGGGCGATTTCCGATTCCCGCAGCCCCTGCGACAGTTCGCGGTACTGACCCGCCTGCTCGGACTGTTCCTGCAGGTCGCCCAGCCGCGCCTCAAGCTGGATGCGCAGGTCTTCGGCGCGGGCAAGGTTGGCTTCGGTCGCGCGCAGCTTCAGCTCGGCTTCGTGCCTGCGGCCATGCAGGCCGGTGATGCCGGCGGCTTCTTCCAGGATGGTGCGGCGTTCCTCGGGCCGTGCGTTGACCAGCGCGGACACGCGGCCCTGGCTGACCATGGCGGATGACCGCGCGCCCGACCCCAGGTCGGCAAACAGCGTCTGTACGTCGCGCCCGCGCGTTGTGCGGCCATTGATGCGGTAGCCACTGCCCGCACCCCGGTCCGCGCGCCTGCAGACCTGCAGTTCGTCCTGCCCCTGAAAGGGGGCGGGGGCCACTTCGGCAGCACCTTCCAGCGTCAGGGTGACTTCCGCCATGTTGCGCGCGGCACGCGCGGTGGTCCCGGCGAAGATCAGGTCGTCCATTTCTCCGCCACGCAGCGAACGGGCATTGGTTTCCCCCATGACCCAGCGCAGGGCCTCGACCACGTTGGACTTGCCACAGCCATTCGGCCCGACAATTCCCGTAAGCCCCGGCAGGATGTCGACGGAAACCGGATCGGCGAAGCTTTTGAACCCTGCGATGCGCAGCCGGACGAAACGGGCGGTCATGACGGGCAGGCTCCGGTCACTGTGCCGCCGCTTCGACCTTCTTGGCGAACTCCTCGTAATTCAGTTCCTGTGCCACCTGTTCCCTGTCGTTGAAGCGGAAGGTGGGGGTGCCATCGATCTTGTACTGCGCCTGCGCGCGGTCTTCCTCGTCCATGATGGCGTGGCGCAGCTTGTCGTCATGGATGGTCTGCTGGAACGTGTCGGCCGACATGCCGGCCAGGGCAGCCATCTTCTGGATCTGTTCCTCGGGGTTCACGTCCTTGCCAAAAGCCCAGCGGTCCTGGCTGGACAGCAGGGCCAGCACGAAGGGTTCATAGCGTTCGGGCGGCAGGGCGCGGGCGACCATGGATGCGGTCAGCGCCACCTGATCCAGCGGGAAATCACGGAAAATGTAGTATACGCGCCCCGTATCGACCAGCTTGGTGCGGATTTCGGGAAAGACCTCGGCGGCGAAGCGCGCGCAGTGCGTGCAGGTCAGGGAAAACCATTCCTCCACATGCACCTTGGCCTGCGGGTTGCCCACCGCACGGATGGACAGGCGCGGGTCGGCGTCCTGCGCCATGGCCCTGCCGGACAGCAGGCCGCCGCCGGTAATCAGCGCGGGGGCAAGGGCAAGCAGGGTGCGGCGTTTGATGGGCATCACGGGTCACTCTCCGGTATGGGACTGGGTGGGGGATAAAACCCCGGCGCGGCGAGTGTAAAGAGGCGACGCGCGTGCGTAAATCCATTCCACGCGGTATGGCACGCCCGCACGGCGCGGGCGTGCCGTCATGATTAGGTGGTGGGCGGTGCTTCACGCGGGGGCAGGCGCACGCGTACGTGGCGGATATGGCGGGCATCCGCATCAAGGATGCGGAAAACCATGCCGCTTTCGTGGGTTACAACTTCACCCCGCGTCGGCACGTGACCGGCCAGGCGGAAGACCAGGCCGCCCACCGTCTCGATCTCGGCCTCGCGTTCCTCCCGCGTCAGGATCGGACCGACCTTTTCCTCGAATGCCGCGACCGGTGTGCGGGCGTCCACTTCCAGCGTGCCGTCCGGCCTTTCGCGTATCATGTTGGCTGCGGGTTCGTCATGTTCGTCCGATATGTCGCCCACGATTGTCTCGATCAGGTCCTCAATGGTGACCAGACCGTCAATGCCGCCATATTCGTCGATCACCAGGGCAAGGTGGACATGTCGGACGCGCATCTGCAGCAGCAGGTCCAGCACCGGAAGCTGTGGCGCGACCATAAGCGGCTGGCGCAGCAGGGGTTCCATGCGGAAGGCTTCGGACGTGCCGACATAGGCGATCAGGTCCTTCACATGGATCATGCCCACGATGTCATCCAGCTGGTCACGATAGACCGGCATGCGGGAATGGTTTTCCCGTCGCATCATGGCCAGTGCCTCATCCAGGCTGATATCAACGGGCATGGCCACGATATCGGCGCGCGGGATCATTACGTCATCCGCCGTGATCCCGCGCAGGCGCAGTACGTTGGCCAGCAGGGCACGTTCCTGCCGGTCCAGTTCGGATGACCGGGGATCGGCTTCGTCCCCCGCCGCGTCGTCGGCTTCCTTGACCAGCGCGGCAATGGAATGGCGCAGCCCCTGTTCACCGCGTTTGCGGCTGAACAGCGACAGGAATCCCTTGCCGCGCGACCCGGACGGAGGTTCCGCGCCCGCGTCATTGCCATTACGGCTCATGACCGCATCCCCCGCGTGGTGGCCGTGCGGCCCGGTTTCCATGGATTGGCAACACCAAGCCCGGACAGGGTGCGGGCTTCGAGCATCTCCATCTCCCGCGCTTCACCGGGGTGGTGATGGTCATACCCGGCCAGGTGCAGGACACCATGTATGACAAGATGGGCAAGGTGGGCAGCCATCGT
The DNA here is from genome assembly GCF_006538165.1 of Komagataeibacter diospyri. Taxonomy (GTDB): domain Bacteria; phylum Pseudomonadota; class Alphaproteobacteria; order Acetobacterales; family Acetobacteraceae; genus Komagataeibacter; species Komagataeibacter diospyri. Next base: position 21,142 of record NZ_BDLU01000029.1, on the reverse strand, counting down.
GCGGCCTGCGGCATGGGCTTCGCGTGCCACCGTCTCGAACGCGATGATGATGTCACCGCCCCATATGCCACCGCCCGCATGGGCCGGGGCATATTCGAATGTCAGGACATTGGTGGGTTTGTTACGACCGCGATGACGCCAGTTCATCCGTGCCACCGTGCGGTCATCGGCCAGTACGACCGTTACCGGCCCGTGGCATCCTGTGGCCTGCAGCGCCACGTCCACGGCGCGCGCCACCAGCCGGGCCGGGCAGGGGACGGCGCGATTCCAGCGCCGGTCCGCCACGGTTATGTCAGGACCGTCCAATCCGGCCGGGAGGACGGGCGTGCTGGCCCGTCGCGCTGCATCTGCGACCCCGCCGGAATGGGCGGGGCCTGTGCTACTTCGAGGTTTCATCGTTCTCCTGCTGCGACCGGGCGCGGTGGGGGCGGTGCTGTGCCCCGGCGCGCTGGTCGTATGCCTCCACTATACGCGCCACCAGCGGGTGGCGCACCACGTCACGCGATTCAAATCGCATCATGCCGATCCCGGGCAGGCCGTCGAGTGTTTCGACCGCCTCCCTCAGGCCGGATGTCACGCCACGCGGCAGGTCAACCTGGCTCAGGTCGCCGGTAATGACCATGCGCGTGCCTTCCCCCATGCGGGTCAGGAACATCTTCATCTGGGCGGGGGTCGTGTTCTGCGCCTCGTCCAGAATCACAAAACAGTGCGCCAGCGTTCGCCCGCGCATGAATGCAAGCGGCGCCACCTCAATCTCCCCCGTGCCCATGCGCCGGATGACCTGATCGCCCGGCATCATGTCATGCAGGGCATCATAGAGTGGACGCAGGTAGGGATCGATCTTTTCCTTCAGGTCGCCGGGCAGGAAGCCCAGCCTTTCGCCCGCTTCGACCGCAGGCCGCGACAGGACAATCCGGTCCACCTGTCCCGCCTGCAGCATGGCTACCGCCTGCGCCACCGCAAGATAGGTCTTGCCCGTGCCGGCGGGGCCAAGGCCAAACACCATTTCCTGCCGCGCCAGCATGTCCATGTACTGCCCCTGGCCCACGGAACGCGGCGCGATGGGGCCACGCCGGGTCATGATGGTGGGCAGATCCGCAAGTGACGGACGGGCAGGAACAACGGGGGTGCTGGCATTGGTCATGGCGGGCATATCCGTTGGTGCGGCGGATGGGGCGGACAGGGCATGGGCCGCGATGCGGATGGCGGTGTCCACGGTGGCGGTATCGACAACCTGCCCCGCGCGGGCACGGCGGTAGAGTTCGGTCAGCGTGCCCTGCGCAAGGCCGACCCGTGCGGCGGCACCCGTAATGGCGATGCGATTGCCACGGCAGGCCAGCCGGACATCAAATCCACGTTCAAGATGCAGGAGATGACGGTCGTGATCCCCCACAAGCTGCGCCAGAAGCGCGTTATCCTCAAACTGCAGGGTCACGGTGCGGTCATTTGCCGCAGCCGCGCCGTGGGGGGGAGGACGCCGCCCGCCGCCGCGACGGGGGACGTGGAGCGTGGATTGTGTCTGTTCTCTCAAGCCCTGTCTGTCTCCTCTGTCAGGACACCGCCGAGCGAGTTGGTGTAACGGTGGCGGATATCCACGTTTGCGATACGTCCGATCAGGCTGTCCGGCCCATCCACGTTCACGGCCTGCAGCCACGGGCTTTTCCCCGAAAGCTGTCCCGGCTTGCGCCCGCGTCCGGTAAACAGGACGGGTGCGGTCAGGCCGATGGTCGCGTCATTGAATGCATCCTGCTGTACGCGCAGCATGGCCTGAAGTTCCTGCAGGCGGGCATCCTTCACATCCTCGGGCACGTGCATGGCCGCACCGGCCGCAGGCGTGCCGGGACGCGAGGAGTATTTGAAGGAATAGGCCTGCGCGAAGCCGATATCGTTGATCAGGCGCATCGTGTCGGCAAAGTCGGCATCCGTCTCGCCGGGGTGACCGACGATAAAGTCGGATGACAGCGCAAGGTCGGGCCGTGCGTCGCGCAGGCGGCCAGCCAGTGCGCGGTATTCATCCGCCGTGTGTCCCCGGTTCATGGCGGCCAGCACCCGGTCGGAGCCGGACTGCACCGGCAGGTGCAGGAACGGCATGAGCTGCGGCAGGTCGCGATGGGCGGCAATCAGGTCGTCTTCCATGTCGCGCGGGTGCGACGTGGTGTAGCGGATGCGTTCGACCCCCACATCATCGGCCAGCACGCGGGCAAGGCGCGCCAGCCCCCATGTGCGCCCATCAGGGCCATCGCCATGGTAGGCGTTGACGTTCTGGCCCAGCAGGGTGATCTCGCGCACGCCTGCGGCGACCAGCCGCCGGGCTTCCGCGATCACGGCCTGTGCGGGGCGGCTGCTTTCGGCCCCGCGCGTATATGGTACGACGCAGAAGGAACAGAATTTGTCACACCCTTCCTGAATGGTCAGGAAGGCAGCCCCCCCGGCCGGGGCTTCGCGGTCGGCGGGCAGGAAGTCGAATTTCTGCTCGACGGGGAAATCCGTCTCGATCACCGCGCCCGCCGCACGGGCCGCGCGGGCAACCATTTCGGGCAGGCGGTGATAGGTCTGCGGTCCCAGTACGATATCGACATACGGCGCGCGGGCCAGTATTTCGCCGCCTTCCGCCTGCGCCACACACCCCGCCACGGCCAGCACCGTGCCTTCGCCCCGTTCGGCGCGGGCTTCCTTGACCTTGCGCAGGCGGCCCAGTTCGGAAAAAACCTTTTCGGCCGCGCGGTCACGGATATGACAGGTGTTGAGAATGATCATGTCCGCATCATCCGGTGCCCCCACGGCGCGATAGCCCAGCGGGCGCAGCACGTCCGACATCCGTTCGCTGTCATACACGTTCATCTGGCAGCCCCATGTTATGACATGAAGCCCCCTTGTCGTGGACGATGTGCTGGTTTGCGGCTGGGCCACACCGGAAGGGGGAGACAGGCTGTTCACAGGTCAGGTATCCTCGGGCATCATCGCGGGCGGGTGCCCGCATAACGGGCGCAACACATCGGTGTACAGTTGCGTGCGGTCAAGTGCCTTGCCGTCGATAATAAGCCAAGGAACAAATGGTCTGCCCATCAACGCTCCCGGTTTGCATCATGGCAGGGTGCCGGATGCGGCAACCCCTTCCTGCCCATGTCGATCATGCCCGCTGGAATCGGGGGTATGTCAAGAAAGGATTGGGGGGGTGGAGACAGTTTGCAACATGACCCGCGTCTTTTGGGCACCTATATGACATATTCGGAACTTATTAAGGCAACGACGTTAATATCGGTTTGATCATGCATGCCGGGAATGGCAGTTATCACACAGTGGGAAACTGAATACACGCAAGACAGGAACAGGGGCGGCACCGTTTGACAGGATTGCGTCATTCCCGTCTGGCACGCGGCCTTAATGCGCGTGCCCGGCGCAGTGCCGGTTATGTAAGCCTGTTTGCAGCCATGACAGTCTTCGGGTCATGGGTTCCGGCCGCCATGGCGGCCGACCCGCAGGAATACACCACCACCCTGCGCCCGACCGGCAATGCAGACCTTGATGACGCGCTGCGTGCGTCATCGGACCTGCTGTCGCTGCAGAAGACGCAGGCCGTCAGCCCCTTCGCGCTGACGGGGCGTATCCATAACGATTATTCCCGCCTGATCAGCGCGCTGGAAAGCTTTGGTTTTTATGCGGGCGGCATCACCATTACCGTGGCCGATGCCGGCGGCAAGTCCGGTGCGCCCATTGCAGGCAGCCATGACGGGCGCGATCCGGACCTGCCCGAATGGATGCAGTCCATTCCCGAGGGGCACAGGGCACAGGTCACCATCAGCGCCCAGCCCGGCGTGCAGTTCCGTATCGGGGTCGTGACGCTGAATCCCGACAGGGGCGACCCGCCCGTCAAGCTGAATGCGGATGAGGTAAAGGCCTTCGCCATGAAGCCCGGCATGCCCGCGCAGGCCGAAAACGTGCTGGCCGCCGGCGTCACGCTCCAGACCGCCCTGACGGAGGAGGGATACGCACTGGCCAGTGTCAGCAAGCCGCAGGCCTGGCTGCGGCCCGACACGCATACGCTCGACATCGCTTATACCGTCCATCGCGGGCCGGTGGTCAATCTGGGGGCGTTCGACTTCGCGGGGCTGCAGCGCACGCACCCGGCCTATATCGCGCGCAGGCTGACCATCGCACCGGGGGAGCTGTACCAGCCTTCGCGCATTGAACGCGCCCGGCAGGACATTGCCGCCACCGGGCTGTTTGCTGATGTGCAGGTCAACCATGGCGATACGCTTGCCCCCGATGGCTCCATGCCACTTGATTTTGCGTTCCGTGAGGGCAAGCGCCACAGCGTGGGCGCGGAAGGTGGCTATTCCACCGACCTTGGTGGCCGCGCGGGTGTGACATGGACGCATAACAACCTGTTCGGCAATGCCGAGAGGCTGCGGCTGACGGCGCTGATTACCGGGCTTGGCGGCTCGGCGGAGCAGGGGCTGGGCTATGACTTCTATGCCGACCTGCTGAAGCCCGATTTCGGGTCGCGCAACCAGAACATGAGCGCGCGCCTGGAGGGGATCAAACAGGAACTCTATTCCTACCGTCAGACCGCGCTGCTGGCGCGTATCGGCATCATCCGCCGCGTCAACCGTCACTGGAACGTGTCCTTTGGCGGCCAGATCGAGCAGGAACAGATCCAGCAGATGCGTACCAACAACAGCTATTTCATCGCATCCCTGCCGCTTTCGGCCAATTATGACGGCACGGGGGTGGACAACCCCATCACTCCTGCAACCCACGGAGTGCGGCTGGGCGCCAGCATCACGCCATCGGCTTCGCTGACGGACGGTACGTCGTTCTTCGCGATCATGCAGGCGACGGTCTCGACCTATTTCGACCTGAAGGCCCTGGGCCTGTCGCGCCCGGGCCGCAGCGTGCTGGCGTGGCGCGGCACCATTGGCAATGTGGAAGGGGCATCGACCTTCGCCATCCCGCCTGACCAGCGGCTGTATGCCGGTGGCTCCGCCACGGTGCGCGGCTTCCGCTATCAGGGCGTGGGGCCACAGTTCGCCAATACGCGCTATGCCATTGGTGGCACGTCCATGGATGCGGGGTCGTTTGAATACCGTCAGCGCATCATGCAGAAATTCGGCGCTGTCGGCTTTATCGACGCAGGTCAGGTCACGGCGGACCGGACGCCGTTCCAGGGCACGGTGCGCGTGGGTGCTGGTGCCGGGGCACGCTATTATACGCCCATCGGCCCGGTGCGCCTGGATGTGGCCGTGCCGATCAACCGCCCCGCGCGGGGTGACAAGTGGGAACTGTATGTGGGGCTGGGGGAAACGTTCTGATGCCTGAGACGACCATCCCCTCCACACCGCCGCGTGGCACGGCCCGGCGCGTCCTGCGCGCGACCGCCTTTGCAGTGGGCATTCCGGTGGGACTGGTGGTGGCGGCGCTGGGCATGGTGCTGGTGGCGGCCAATACCGGTGCGGGCCAGCATGAAATCGAACGGCGCCTGCCGGGGTTGACCGGTGGCAGCGTGCACCTGTCGGGGCTGGGAGGGCGTTTTCCCGATGCGCTGCATGTCCGGCATCTGGAACTGGATGATTATAAAGGCGCGTGGCTGTCGATTGATGACCTGCAACTGGACTGGTCGCCGCTGCGACTGCTGACGCGGCGCGCCGTGATCGGCAACCTGTCCATGGCGCGCCTGTCCATTCCCCGACTGAGCGAGGATGATCCCGCCCATCCGTCAAAGCCGGAAAAGGACACGTCAGGCAGCATCCACATGGCTGTCGATATCCGCGCGGTGCATGTGGCGCGGATTGACGTGGGCGCTGCCATTGCCCGCGTGCCCGCGTCCTTCAGCCTCAATGGTCATGCCAGCCTTGATGACATCGCTCCGGTGCTGGACCATTTTTCCATAGCGACCCTGCCGCCCGCCGATATCGCGCTGGACCTGAAGCGGCTGGACCGGCCCGGGGCGCTTTCGCTGACCACGCGGCTGGATCGCGCCAATGTCGCGCTGGACCTGCGTGCGCATGAGGACGCGCAGGGCTTTGTCGCCACCCTGAGTGGCCTGTCCGCCCTGGCGCCCATGGACCTGTCACTGGGCCTGCACGGCCCGCGTGATGCCAGTCGCCTTGCCCTGTCCGCCACGGCCGGGGCCATTCACCTTCAGGCGGGTGGCCAGGTCGGGCTGGTCACGCACCACATGGCGCTGGATGTATCGGGCAAAAGCGATCCGGTGACGATCAGCGGCGCAAACTGGCAGGGCATAAGCCTTGCCGCCCATATGGGGGGCACGGTGGACCGGCCCACCGGCAATGGCACGCTGGATATTGATCGCCTGACCTATAACGACGCCGGTTTCACCTCCCTGCACATGGTGGCCGAAGGGTTGAGCGCGCAGGCAGGCGGACAGGAGGAGCACGCCGCCCTCCATACCACCGTGACCGGCCTGCGCATTCCGGGCAGCCAGCCCACGCTGTTTGCTTCTGATCCGCTGCGGCTGGATGTGCTGTGGCGTCCCGATGCAACAGGGGGGCCGGTGGACCTGACACTGTCGCATCCGCTGGCGCGGCTGACCGGACGGGTCACGACGGCGCGGCCCATGGCGGCGACCTTCCATGCCGACCTGCCGGACCTTGGCCCGCTGGCGGCGGCGGGCGGCACGCAGATGCATGGCCATGCCGGGCTGGATGGCAGCATCACCCTGCCCACGGCGCGGCAGGCAGGGCCGTTCGCGCTGGACAGCCATATCGTGCTGGATGGCGGCCTGCCCATGGCGGTCGGCCTGATCGGGGACAGGGGACACCTGAATATCGCGGGCACCATCGGCAGCGGGCCGGGTAAGGGGAATACCGTCACATTTACCTCGCTGCTGGCGGAGGGGCGGACCCTGCACCTTGATGCGACACCTGCCCGGCTGGTGACGGGGGACCCGATGGAGGTTGATGCCACGGCGCATCTTGCCCTGTCGGACCTGCATGTGCTGGCCCCCACGCTGAAAGGGCAGGCGCAGGCGGACCTGCATGCCACAGGCCCGGTCAATGACCTTGCCGCCAGCCTGAAGATGCAGGCCAGCATGGCGGCCAGCAACACGGCGGCGGGCAACGTGCAGGCCAGCCTGAGCATGCAGCACCTGCCGCAGGTCAGGGAGGGGGCGCTGGATGTATCGGGCACGGTGGACCGCGCGCCCATCCAGATCGCCGCCCGGCTGGACAGCAATGCCGATGAAAGCCGTCATATCCAGCTTTCGCACCTGAACTGGAAAAGCCTGACCGGGCTTGCGGACATGATGCTGCCCAAGGGGCATGTGGTGCCTTCGGGCACGCTGGACCTGCACATGACGCGGCTTGCGGACCTGCGCGATCTTACGGGACAGGACATAAGCGGCCACCTGTCAGCCAGCCTGCACAGCACCAGTGCCACTGCGGACAGTCCTGCCGCCATGAGCGTGAACGTGGACAGCGCGCTGAGTGCCGCCATGGCGCGGGTGGACCGTCTGGTGCTGAAGGGCAGGGTGCAGGACCCGACGGGGGATGCGCCGGTGACCGACCTCGACCTTGTGGTGGATAACGCGCATTTCCGCGATATGGGGGGGCATGCGCATGTCACCGCAAAGGGGCCGTTTGCCGCGTTGAACGTGGTGGCGCAGTCGGGGCTGGATACGCCATGGACGGGGCCTGCCACCATTGACGCAGCGGTGCTGTCCAACATTCCCGCAAGTTCCGTGAACATACGCCGGCTGGAAGCACAGGCCCGGCGCGAGGTCATCCGGCTGGATGCCCCGGCCACCGTGACCTATGGCAAGGAAACCGCGATTGACCACCTGAGGGTCAGCCTGACGCCCCCACGCGGGCAGTCGGGCAGCGTGGAGGTCAGTGGCAGGGTCAGGCCCACGCTGGACCTGCATGCGGTTGTCAGCCGCCTGTCACCCGACCTGCTTGCGCCCTTCGTCCCCACGCTGCATGCGCAGGGAACGCTGTCGGCCGAAGCGCGGCTGACCGGGACACTCGATCGTCCCTCCGGCCGGGTTACGGTGCAGGGGCAGGATCTGAAATACCATACCGACTATACGTCCTCCCTGGCGCCTGCATCAGTGGAGGCCACGGCCAACCTGACAGCGGGCATGGCGCGGGTCGATGCGCAGGTGCGTGCGGGCACGCAGGTCAATCTGGGGCTGCATGGCACGGCCCCGGTCAACAAGGCGGGCCAGATCACGCTGCAGGCGGATGGCAATGTGGACCTTGCGGTGGCCAATGCCTATCTGGGGGCGCAGGGCATGCAGGCGGGTGGCGCGCTGCAGATCGGCTTGGGCGTGCGCGGCACCCCACAGCAGCCACGTCTGAATGGCACGCTGAACCTGACCAATGGCGTATTTCATGATTATGGACAGGGCATACAGCTGTCCGCAATGCGTGGCACGGTCAATGCAATGGGGGACCGGCTGGTCATCGCTGACCTGAATGCGCAGGCGGGCAAGGGGACGATCAGTGTCACCGGCAGTTATGGGGTGCTGGAACCCGGTCAGCCGATCGACCTGCATATCCATGCCGACAACGCCCGGCCGCTGGCCAGTGACCTTGTGACCGCGACCATAAACGGTGATCTGGGCATAAAGGGCCAGCTTGCCAGCAGGATCGACGCGACAGGGGGCATCACGCTCAAGCGCGTGGATGTCAATATTCCGGACTCGCTACCGACCTCGGTCGCGCATCTGGATGTAATCCGCCCCGAGGATGCGGCGGTGCAGGAAAAGGTGGTCCATTCCTCCCCGCTGGTGATCGGGCTGGGACTGGACGTGCGATCGCCAGGGCAGTTCTATGTGCGCGGGCACGGGCTGAACACGGAAATGCACGGTAGCATCCATACCGGCGGTACCACTGTCGCACCAGTGGTGACGGGTGGGTTTTCGCTGGTCAAGGGCGGGTTCTCGCTGGGTGGCATCTCGCTTGATTTCAGCAAGGGGCAGGTGGGCTTCAATGGTGTGGGTGTGACCCATGCAATCGACCCTACGCTGGATTTCGTGGCCGAGCGCAGCACGAATGACGGCACGGCCCGGCTGAATGTAGGCGGCTATGCCAGCGCGCCGAAAATTTCGTTTTCCTCCACGCCGCCGCTGTCGCAGGACCAGATCCTGGCCATCCTTCTGTTCGGGTCGGATACGCAGTCGCTTTCGCCCACGCAGATGGCGTCGATCGCGGCCGCCGTTGCGACGCTGAGTGGTGGTTCCGCCTTTGACCCGCTGGGCATGGTGCGCAAGACGCTGCATCTGGACCGGTTGCAGATGAGCAGTTCATCCAACGGATCGGGCAGTAATGACACCGGATCGATCGAGGCGGGGAAATACGTTATGCGCCGTGTCTATGTGGGGGCCAAGCAGGCGACATCGGGTTCGGGTACGCAGGCGCAGGTGCAGGTTGACCTGACCAGGCGGCTGAAGCTGAACACCACGGTGGGCACGGGCGGCAACGTGACCGGTTTCACTACGCCGGAAAATGATCCGGGTAGCAGTATCGGGTTGCTGTACCAGTTCAAGTACTGAATACGCGCTGACCTGTTCGGTGCGGGGAAAATGCATTACGGTCCCGTCATGAATTCTCATGTTACGACCCGTGGTGGCCTGCTGCCCATCATGCTGGCCATTGGCAGCGGCATGCTGGCGATGGGGGTAGCGATGTCGGCCCTGCCGCTGGAACTCCAGTCACGTTTTGCGTCCGGGACTACCATGATCGGTGTGATCATGGGCATCCAGTCCGTCGCCACCGTGCTGTCGCGCCCGAGGGCCGGGCGGATGGCGGACCGGCTTGGTGGACGCAACACGCTGCTATGTGGCCTGCTATGCACGGCTTGTTCCGCGCTTGCCTACAGCTTTGTGCTGGTACCCGTCCTGCCACTGAGCATGCAGCAGGTGATGATCATGGCGGGACGGCTGGCCATGGGACTGGGCGAAGGGCTGATGGTCACGGGCGGGGGCGTCTGGGCCGTGACGACGGTGGGCAGCGCGCGTGCGGGGGCCGCGATGTCATGGGTCGGGCTGGCCATATTTGCCGGTCTGGGCATTGGCACCGCACTGGGGGACGTGATCGAGGCCCATGCCGGTTTTGGCCGCGTGTGCCTTGTCGCCATCGCCCTGCCGACGGCGGGTATGGGGCTGACCCTGTTGCTGCCCGCACCCGTGCGGCCACGTGCGGGCGATCCGGGCAGTGGCATGCGTTGGAAATACCTGATCGGGCATACATGGGCATGGGGGCTGACCCTGGGCCTGTCGGCGGTGGGGTTTGCCGCGATTTCGTCCTTTCTGGTCATTTTTTATGCAGATCGTGGCTGGCATGGCGGGGGCTGGGCGCTAGGGGCGTTTGGCGCGGGGCATGTCATTGCCCGTCTGGTTGGCAGCCGCCATGTGGATCGTGACGATGTCAGGCCGATGGTGGCCGCGATCATGCTGGTGGAGGCATTGGGCCTGTCCCTGATCTGGCTGGCGCCGGGACCGGCATGGGCAGCTGCGGGCAGTTTCCTGACCGGGCTTGGATTTTCGCTGACCTATCCGCTGCTGGCACTACCGGTGCTGCGGCAGGCGCCAGCCGCAGCGGCAGGGTCGGCAATCGGGCTGTTTGATGTCTTCTTTGATATCGCAGCAGGGACAGGCGCGGTGCTGTCCGGTGTACTGGCTGGCGTGGCAGGGCCACGCAGTCCCTTTGCCATGGCCATGCTGGCGGCGGTGGCGGGGTGCGTCGTCATGTTTGTCATCCGCACCCCTGATTCCCGCCAGATTATTGATAAATAATGAAAGTTTCTGGGTTCTGCCTTTTTTTCAAAAAGGCGGCGTCCTTTGCAGCTTTTTGAAAAAAGCTGTACCAAAAACGTTTGTGTCCTGAATCAGAACCGCCGGCACAGGGGCCGGCGGCATCGGGTTGGGGGTTCAGGGGAAAAGACGGAGCAATCAGGCCGCCTTCATGACCTCGGTCAGCTTTTCGAGGACTTCGGTCGGTTCCTTGCCTTCCAGTACGGCGACTTCGGCCACGAAGCGTTCCTGTGCCGCCTCGAACAGCTTGCGTTCGCTGAAGCTGCCATCAAGGCTGTCCACATTGCGGCGCAGGTCACGCAGCACCTCGGCAATCTGCACCAGATCGCCGGAATTGATCTTTTCCTGATAGGCGACCGCGCGGCGCGCCCACATGCCACGGCTGACATGCGGCTTGCCCTTGATGATGGCCATCGCCTTGTCCACGATTTCCCTTGATACGATCTTGCGCAGGCCCGACTTGCGCGCCTTGGACAGCGGGATGCGCAGCGTCATCTGGTTGCCGGGAAAGGAGATCTGGATCATTTCCAGCTTGGTGCCCGCGATTTCGTCAACGCCAATCCGGTCAACACGGCCAACGCCATGCGCTGCATAGACGATGGCGTCGCCCTCACGGAATGGATCCTCGTCTTTTACGGCCTTGCTGGACTTTGCTTCGGCTGCCGTGGCAGCTGCGGCCGTCCGTGCCATTGCATCGGTCACAGTGCCCTTCTGGGTGGTTCTGAACATGCTCATGCCATGCATATAGCATAAATCTGGCGTTCTGTCCTGATTCCTTCATATGGCATCGGGCAGGGTGGGCCATCAGGTGCCGCGCGTCACGCCTGTATGCCGCGCACGGGCGTCAGCGGTGGTGGCGCGGGCAGGCCGCAGGACTGCATCAGGTCGATTTCGATCGTGCGTGAAATGGCCAGCATCGGCATGCCATGCGGTGTCGCGCTGAAGGGGTCCTGCAGGTCGTTTCCGATTTTGTCCAGTGCGACGAACAGCAGCCCCACCAGCGATGACCCCAGTGGCGTGATCCATCCCAGCGTCTGAACCATGGACAGCGGCAGGATGATGCAGAACACCACCGCCACCACCTTTGGCAGGACCGAAAACTGGATGGCAAGCGGTGTATTGCGGATACGCTCCAGGCCGCCCTGCGCGTTGCTCATATCCGACAGGATACGGTCGATCTGTCCCTGCAGCGCGCCGTCTATGCCCAGCCTGCGTGATTCCGCATCCACCCGCAGCCCGATTTCGAACAGGATAGCGGCAGGGATGTTCACCTTCCCCGCGATGCCCGGTTTCATGGAATCGGGCAGCAGGCGCATGATGTCGTCCGTTGCGTCCAGCCGCCCCAGCGCGCCGCGCAGGGCATAGGGATAGGCCGCCATGGCACGGGCCAGATCGGGGCACCCGCGCAGGATCGTGCCCGCCTGCCGGGCGAAGGACCGGCTGTTGTTGGTGACCGCCCCCCACAGGGTGCGCCCTTCCCACCAGCGGTTGTAAGCGGTGTTGTTGCGGAAGCTCATGAACAGCACCAGCGCCGAGCCGATCAGCGATATGGGCAGGGTCGGCTGTTCCATCCATTCCTGATGGAAGATCTGGAACATCACCACGACCACCACGTCCCACGCGCACAGGAAAACCAGTGACAGCGCGCTTTCGCGAAGCAGGATCCACAAACCAATTCTGCGATCAATGACCATGCAAGCATCCCGGTATGTCTGGAGAAAATCCGGGGATCCGTCACCGGGTCCCCCCTGCCGCTTATCACATTGGAGCGTGGTTGCGGGACCATGCATGGGCGGGTGGCATGTTTTGTCACTGAAAATATCGTCAGGTTCCGCATGGCTGCATGACATTGACGCCGGTGCCGATGATGCTCTTAATCGTTACGTAACAGGGGCGCGCCCATGGGGACGCCCGCGCATTGAAGGAAAGACCGGGTTCATGGACGTAAGGGCAGCCGTTGCTTTCGAGGCAGGCAAACCACTTGAAATCGAGACCGTGCAGCTTGAAGGCCCGCGCGCGGGTGAGGTACTGGTCGAGATCAAGGCCACCGGGCTGTGCCATACTGACAAGTTCACCCTGTCGGGTGCAGACCCGGAGGGGCTGTTTCCCGCCATCCTCGGCCATGAAGGGGCCGGTGTGGTGGTGGAAGTTGGCGCGGGTGTGAAACATCTTAGGCCCGGCGACCATGTCATCCCGCTCTACACCCCCGAATGCCGGGAATGTAAGTCCTGCCTGTCGCGCAAGACCAACCTGTGCACGGCCATCCGATCGACACAGGGCAAGGGGCTGATGCCCGATGGCACGTCGCGCTTTTCATTCAGGGGACAGCCGATCCATCATTACATGGGCTGTTCCACTTTCGCCAACTATACCGTGCTGCCCGAAATCGCGCTGGCCAGGATCCGCTCAGATGCCCCGTTTGACAAGGTATTCTATATCGGCTGCGGGGTAACCACCGGAATCGGTGCCGTGCTGTTCACCGCCAAGGTCGAGACCGGCAGCACGGTTGCCGTGTTCGGCCTGGGCGGGATCGGGCTGAATGTCATTCAGGGGGCGAAAATGGTGGGTGCCGAACGGATCATCGGCATTGACATCAACCCTGAACGTGAGGCCATTGCCCGCAAATTCGGCATGACCGATTTCATCAACCCCAGGGACCTTGGTCCCAACGGCGATCTGGTTGGCCATATTGTGGAACTGACCGGCGGCGGCGTGGACTATTCCTTTGAATGCGTCGGCAACCCCACACTCATGCGGCAGGCGCTGGAATGCGCGCATCGTGGGTGGGGTGTTTCCACCATCATCGGGGTCGCGGGTGCCGGTCAGGAAATCAGCACGCGGCCGTTCCAGCTTGTGACCGGGCGGCGGTGGATCGGATCCGCCTTTGGTGGCGCGCGCGGACGCACTGACGTGCCGCGCATCGTGGACTGGTTCATGGAAAACCGCATCGATATCGACAGCCTGATCACCCACAAGCTGCCGCTGGAGCGCATCAACGAAGGGTTCGATATGATGGCGAAGGGTGAAAGCATCCGCACGGTTGTCGAGTTCTGACGCATGGGCGCGATCACGACGCTTGAGGAACATGCAAGCTGTGGCGGGCGGGTCGGGTTTTATAGCCATCCGTCTGAAAGCCTTGGGCTGGAGGCGCGTTTTGGCGTGTTCCTGCCCGAACGTGCGCTGGCGGGTGAACGCGTGCCCGTCATCCATGTGCTGGCCGGCCTGACCTGCACGCAGGAAACCTTTCTGATCAAGTCCAATGCCGTGCGTTTCGCAGCCCGGCACGGCATCGCTCTGGTAGCTCCCGATACCTCGCCACGGGGTGCGGGTGTTGCGGGGGAGGATGATGCCTATGATCTTGGCACGGGGGCGGGCTTCTACCTTGATGCCACGACGTCCGCATGGCGGCAGCATTACCGCATGGGCACCTATGTCAGCCATGAACTGCCCGAACTGACGCAGGGCGTGTTTGCTATTGATGGCACGCGGCGTGGCATCATGGGGCATTCCATGGGCGGGCATGGCGCGCTGGTCCATGCCTTGCGTGCGCCGGACGCATGGAAATCGGTTTCGGCTTTTGCCCCGATCTGCCATCCTGCCATCGTGCCATGGGGGGAAAAGGCGTTCGCCACCTATCTCGGTCCCGATCGCGCCACATGGGCGCGGCATGATGCGACCCTGCTGCTGGAAGCGGGGCATACCCATCCCACCGAAATTCTGGTGGACCAGGGGGAAGCCGATCAGTTCCTGCATGACCAGCTCAAACCCGAACTGCTGGCGGCGGCAGCCGGTGCGGCAGGACAGGGGTTACGCCTGCGCGTGCATCCGCGCTACGACCATTCCTACTGGTTCGTCCAGTCGTTCATTGCCGATCATATCGACCATCACGCTGCCATCCTGAACGCGGCGTGATCCCCTGTCCGGGGAGCAGCGGACCCGGTGTGCCGGTGCATGGGTATATGCACCGGTCGCCCTGTTTTCGTGCGGGTCGGGCATGGCCGCGCATGTTGAAAACAACGTGCTGATAAACAATAAAAGTTTTTGGTAAAGCGTTTCTCAGGAAGCTTCAGAAAACGCCGTATTCCTGAAAAAAGCACCCTTTGCCGAATATGTCGCGGGCAGAAAATGATCGCCCTCATGCCGTTCACGGGGCATCATGATTGCCAGTGTGCCGTCAGTCACCAATCAGGTGCAGCGCGATTTCCCGCCGGTGTGGGCGTGCACGGTGTTCAAACAGGTACAGTCCCTGCCACATGCCCAGAACCGGTCGTCCATCCGCCACGGGGATGGAAAGCTGGGTATTGGTCAGCATGGCGCGCAAATGGGCTGGCATGTCGTCCGGCCCTTCATCATCATGGATGTAACGTCCCGGCTGTTCGGGCACGAGGGTTTCGAAATACCGTTCGATATCCGTGCGCACCGTAGGGTCAGCATTTTCCTGCACCACCAGCGATGCGGAGGTATGGCGGCACCATAGCGTCAGCAGGCCGGTTTCGATCCCGCTCTGCTCCACCCAGTCCAGAACCGGCCGGTCGATCGGAACCAGTCCCTTGCCCCGGGTCATAATTTGCAGGCTGTGCAGTTCCTGCCGCATGGTACCACCTTTCGTGCTTACTTCAGGAAGCCGATCAGGGATTCTGCTTCCGATACAATCGGCTCGGCAATGGCGCGCGCCCGGTCCGCACCATCGCGCAGCGTGTCACACAAAAAGCCGGGTTCCTTCAGCAGGCGTCCGGTTTCCGTCGCAATGGGGTCGATCGCGGCTACCACCACGTCACTCAGCGCAGTCTTGAATGGACCGAAACCCTGACCGCCAAACTGCGTCAGCACGTCGGCGACCGTCCGGCCGGACAGCGTGGCGTAGATGGTGACAAGGTTGCGGGCCTCGGGCCGGTTTTCAAGACCTGCTTCCTCGGACGGCAGGGGTTCGGAATCGGTCTTGGCGCGCTTGATCTTGTTGGCAATGGCGTCAGCATTATCCGTCATCTCGATCCGGCTCTGGGCGGAGGGATCGGATTTGGACATTTTCTTGGTGCCGTCACGCAGGCTCATGACGCGCGCACCCTGCGGCGGGATCAGGGCCTCGACCTGCGGGAAAAATTCGGTCCCGTAATCATGGTTGAATTTCTGGGCAATGTCGTTGGTCAGTTCAAGATGCTGCTTCTGGTCATCACCCACCGGCACGACCGTGGCTTTGTACGCCATGATGTCGGCGGCCATGAGGTCAGGATAGACATACAGGCCGGCGGAATGCTTTTCACGGTCCTTGCCGGCCTTGTCCTTGAACTGCGTCATGCGGTTGAGCCAGCCGATACGCGCGACACAGTTGAAAATCCATCCCAGCCGCGCATGGGCGCTGACGGCGGACTGGTTGAACAGGATATGTTTCTGCACATCGACGCCCGACGCCAGCAGGACCGCTGTCTGCGCCAGGGTCTGCTGGCGCAGCACCGCAGGGTCCTGCCATGTGGTGATGGCGTGCATGTCCACCAGGCAGAAGATACATTCATGATCACGCTGCAGCGCAACCCAGTTGCGTATTGCACCAAGGTAATTGCCAAGCTGCGGGATACCGGTCGGCTGGATGCCGGAAAATAGGCGTTGCATGAAGGTATTTTCCGTTTTTTTGCCCGTGCAGGTCAAGGTGCCGGGTTGTCAGGGCAGGGGGTGAATGGCGTCAAGGCGGCGGCGTTCTTCCGCCACCATGGTGGTGGTCAGGGGGCGGGCGCGTTCGGCTGCCACTTCTTCAGGCGTGAATACCGGGATGGGGCGGGTGTCGCCGCGTGTGGCCAGATAACTGAGGATGGAGGCGATTTCCACATCCGACAGGTGGGCGCGGAACGGCGGCATGGAGAAGTTGTAGCGCACGCCATCAATCTGCAGCGGGCCATTCAGCCCGTTCAGCAGCACGTGCATGAGGTACTGCTTGCCTTCCGGCGTTGCGGCGATCCTGTCCACCCGGCCGGATACGGGCGGGATCTCGCCCTTCATCCCTTCGCCGCCATGGTGGCAGATGCCGCAATTGGTGCGGTAACGTGCATAGCCTTCCTGCCCATGGCGCGTGCAGGCCGTCAGCAGCATCATGGTGGCCACCATGCAGCCCCCACGCAGTACGGACGCCATGCGCCCGGTCCCAATACCCATGTCGGTTGTCCGGTTTCCTGTCCCGCTATGTCATGAAAAAAGGGCCATTCCCCCAACCGGGAGAATGGCCCTGCATGCCTTAATGGCCGCCGGGGGAGACGCCCAGAAGCTGTATCTTGAAGATCAGCGGGCTGTCAGGCTGGATGATGCCCATGGATTTGTGCCCGTAACCCAGCTCTGGCGGCACGTACAGCATCCATGTATCACCCACATGCATCATGGGCACGGCTTCCTGCCAGCCCTTGATGACCATTTCCAGCGGCATCTGCATATACGCGCCATGCCCGTGCTGGTCGGAACTGTCGAAAATGCCGCCATCAGGCAGGCGGCCTTCGTATATGACCATCACGCTGTCATTGATGGTGGGCTGCGCGCCATCCTTCGGCCCGGATTTCAGGACCTTGTAGGCCAGTCCGTCCGGCAGGGTCTTGACGCCGGGCTGCTTGCGCACGTTGTCCATGAACTGTGCCGGGGTCAGTTCTGGCTGGTCATCCTGCTTGCCCCCGCATGCCGCAAGCGGCAGCGCCACCGCTGTGGCAAGGAGAAGGGGAATGACACGGGAAAAGCGTTTCATGACACCTCGGCAGGTTGTTGGAATGAACACGAAGGATCGGGTGGATGCTTACAGCGCGCCACCACGGCGGCCAATCTTGGCCCCCAGGCGCAGGCGCAGCGCGTTCAGGTTGATGAAGCCCTGCGCGTCGGCCTGGTTGTATGCGCCCTCGTCATCCTCGAAGGTGACGACACGGGTGTCATACAGGCTGTTGGGGCTTTCACGGCCCACGCAGATCACGTTGCCCTTGTACAGCTTCAGCCGCACGCGACCGGTCACGGAATGCTGGCTCTGGTCAATCAGGGCCTGCAGCATGCGACGCTCGGGGGAAAACCACAGCCCGTTATAGATGATTTCGGCATAGCGCGGCATCAGGCTGTCCTTAAGGTGCATGGCCTCGCGGTCAAGCGTGATGCTTTCGATGCTGCGGTGCGCGGTCAGCAGGATCGTGCCGCCCGGGGTTTCGTAAATGCCGCGCGACTTCATGCCGACAAAGCGGTTTTCCACCAGGTCCAGACGACCGATGCCGTTGTCACGGCCCAGTTCGTTCAGGCGCGTCAGCAGCGTAGCGGGCGACATGGCCACGCCATTGATCGCCACCGGGTCGCCCGAGACGAAATCGATGGTGATTTCGGTGGCCTTGTCGGGGGCCGCTTCGGGGGAAATGGTGCGCTGGAACACGATTTCCTCAGGGCCGACCGCAGGATCTTCCAGCAGCTTGCCTTCGGAAGATGAGTGCAGCAGGTTCGCATCCACCGAGAACGGTGCTTCCCCGCGCTTGTCCTTCGCGATGGGGATCTGGTGTTCCTCGGCAAAGGCCAGCAGGCGCGTGCGCGATGTCAGATCCCACTCACGCCACGGCGCGATTACGGTGATGTCGGGCTTGAGTGCATAATAGGCCAGTTCGAAACGGACCTGATCGTTGCCCTTGCCGGTCGCGCCATGGGCGACAGCGTCGGCGCCGACCTGTTCAGCGATCTCGATCTGGCGCTGGGCGATCAGCGGACGCGCGATGGACGTGCCCAGCAGGTACTGTCCCTCATACAGCGCGTTGGCGCGGAACATGGGGAATACGAAATCCTTGACGAAGGTTTCGCGCAGGTCCTCGACAAAGATTTCCTTCACGCCAAACATTTCGGCCTTGCGGCGGGCAGGTTCCAGTTCCTCGCCCTGGCCAAGGTCGGCCGTGAACGTCACGACTTCGCAGTTGTAGGTGGTCTGCAACCAGCGCAGAATCACGGAAGTATCAAGACCGCCCGAATATGCGAGAACGACCTTTTTGACATCCCTGGCGGCCATGGGAGAACGCTCCTGTCGAGAAAACTTTGGACAACATTTTGCCGGGTGAACCGGCGGCATGTCCTCCTAGCATCCCACGGCGCGGGCGACCAGAAGATAAGGCCGGATTTTTACGCCCCGGCAGCGCCCGGCGTGGTGTCCGGCCGTCCCGCGCGGCGCAGGCGCTGGCTTTCGGTGCGCAACTGGCCGCACGCAGCCAGAATGTCGCGCCCGCGTGGCATGCGGATGGGCGAGGCGAAGCCCGCATCCATCACGATGTTTGCAAAGCGTTCCAGCTGCTCACGCGTTGATGGCCTGTAGCTGCTGCCCGGCCACGGGTTGAACGGGATCAGGTTGACCTTGGCCGGAATGCCCGAAATCAGACGCACCAGTTCGCGGGCATCGGCCTCGCTGTCATTGATGCCACGCAGCATGATGTATTCGAACGTGATGCGCCGGGCATTGCTGGCAGCGGGATAACGGCGGCAGGCGGCGATGACCTCCCTGATCGGGTATTTACGGTTCAGCGGCACGATTTCGTCGCGCAGGTCATCGCGCACGGCGTGCAGCGATACGGCCAGATTGATGCCCAGTTCCGCACCACACTGGTCCATCATCGGCACCACGCCAGACGTGGACAGCGTGATGCGCCGGCGCGACAGGCCAATGCCCTCGCCGTCCATGATGATGCGCATGGCCTTGGCCACGTTGTCGTAATTGTACAGCGGCTCGCCCATGCCCATCAGCACGATGGTGGACAGCAGGCGCGGCGTATCACCTTTCGGACTGGGCCATTCGCCATAGCTGTCGCGGGCAGCCATGAACTGCCCCACGATTTCCGCAGCCCCCAGATTGCGTACCAGCGCCTGCGTGCCGGTATGGCAGAAAGTGCATGACAGCGTGCAGCCCACCTGCGATGAAATGCATACCGCCCCGCGATCTTCCTGCCGGTCGGGGATATACACGGTCTCGGCTTCCTGCCCGTCGCGGAAACGGAACAGGAATTTACGCGTGGAATCCTGTGATGTCTGCTCTGTCACCACGCCGGGACGACCGACAATGAAGCGTTCGGCCAGCTTTTCCTGCAACGGGCGGGCAATGGAACTCATGCGCGAAAAATCGGTGGCGCCCTGATGATAGATCCAGTGCCACAACTGCTTGGTGCGGAATGGCTTTTCGCCAATTTCCACCATGATGTCCGTCAGTTCCTCACGCGACAGGCCCACAAGGTCGCGCCTGCCATCGGGCAGGGCGGCGGCAGGTGGCGCGAACTGCGCGGATTTCGCACGGATGCGCGTGCGTTCCTCGTCATTCAGAAGCGAGGCCGCCGTCCCGTCGCGTGACCGGGAAGGTGAGATTACGGGGGCTGCGGACATACCGGTGCTGCCTATGTTCGTCGTGTCATTTGTGAAGGGAATGGGCGTTTCTGCCGCTCTTTTCCGTCTGTGTAGCACAGGCGGGGCAGGGGATGCGACTGCCGATCAGCCGTCCCTGCGGGCTGCGATCAGGAATTCCCGGTTGCCTTCCGGCCCGGTGATCGGGCTGGGGTCGATGCCCAGCACGGTCCAGCCCGGCAGGCCCGACCACCATTCATGGATCATCTGGCACACGGATTCATGCACGGCCGGGTCGCGCACGACGCCCTTGGCTCCCACGGCGTCACGTCCCGCCTCGAACTGCGGTTTTATCAGCGCAATGGCCCATGCACCCGGCACGCACAGATCCAGCCCCGCGGGCAGGACTGTGCGCAGGCCGATGAAGCTGGCGTCACATACCAGCGCCTGTATGGGATCAGGGATGATGGAGGTGTCCAGCGCGCGGGCATTACACTTTTCCAGCACGACAACCTGTTCGGTATTGCTGCGCAGTTTCCATGCCAGTTGTCCATGGCCGACATCAACGGCATAGACCTTTGCCGCACCTTCATGCAGCAGAACATCGGTAAAGCCGCCGGTTGACGCGCCAACATCCAGACAGGTCAGGCCCGCGGGCGACAGGTCGAAATGCGCCAGCCCGTGCGCCAGCTTGATCCCGCCGCGTGATACCCACGGATGGTCCTGCCCCTTAAGGGTCAGGGGCGTGTCCTCGGCAATCTGTTCCCCGGCCTTGTCAATGCGGCGGTCGGGCGTGTGGACCAGACCGGCCATGATAAGCGCCTGCGCACGGGTACGGCTTTCCACCAGTCCCCGGTCCACCAGCATCTGATCGACGCGACGTTTTGCCATGCGCAGGTGCCCGTTTTTCGTGGTTGCGTCAGGCCATCTGGCGCGAATGCGGCACGCCAAGGGCGGACAGCGCGGTGGCGACAATGGCGGGCGCATCCAGCCCGGCCTCATGATACTGTGCGGCCTGGGTGTTGTGATCGATGAAGCGGTCGGGCAGGGTCATGGGGC
>NZ_BDLU01000028.1 GCF_006538165.1 Komagataeibacter diospyri | reverse complement strand
CCGAAAGGTTGCGCATGTCATGCGGCGCGCGCACCCGGTCAAGCTGGGGGTAACGCCCAAGGGTCGGAATCGCGGGCGGGGTCTTGGTGTCGGTCATGTCACTCAGTTCCTGCGCTCGACCACGTAGTGGACCAGATCGCGCAGGCGATCAGCCTCGGGGCCAAAAATATCGATATGGGATTCGGCCTGTTCCGCCACGCGCCGGGCCTCCTTCGCCGCACCGTCCACGCCCAGCAGGGCGACATAGGTGGACTTGCCGGCGGCCTCGTCCTTGCCCGCGGTCTTGCCCAGTTCCTCGGCGCTTGCGGTGGCGTCCAGCACGTCATCGGCAATCTGGAAGGCGGCGCCAAGGTCGCGCCCATAGGCGGAAATGCGCTTGCGCACGTCATCGCTGGCCTGGCCCAGGATGGCCCCGGCTTCTGCCGAATAACGGATCAGGCAACCGGTTTTCAGCGCATGCAGGCGGGCGACTTCTTCCAGCGACAGCGCGCGGCCTTCGCCTTCCATGTCGATCATCTGGCCACCGACCATGCCTGCCGCACCGGACGCATCGGCCAGTGCGCGGACAAGGTTGATGCGCACGTCCGCGCTGTCATGCGTCAGCGGGCTGGCAAGGATGTCGAACGACATGGTCTGCAGCGCGTCACCGGCAAGGATGGCTGTCGCCTCGTCAAACTTGCGGTGGGTGGAGGGCTGGCCACGGCGCAGGTCGTCATCGTCCATTGCGGGCAGGTCGTCATGCACCAGCGAGTAGGCGTGCAGCATCTCGACCGAGGCCGCGACACGGTCGGCCGCTTCCGCGCCAGCCCTGAACAGGCTGGCGACTTCGGCCACCAGATAGCCGCGCAGGCGCTTGCCGCCTCCCAGTGTTGCATAGCGCATGGCGTCGATCAGGCGGGCCTCGCCTCCTTCAACGCGGGGGAGGAGACGGTCGATCATTCCCTCGATCGCCCTGGCGCGCGCGGACATGGATGCACGCAGACGGACCATGCGATCCGTACCGTCTGTTTGGGACGAGGTTGCTGTTGTTTGGCTCATCTGGTGCATCAATCCATCGGTTTTGCATCCAGCGCGCCATCCGCACGCTGGACAATCGCCTGAACGCGGGCCTCGGCCTCGTCCAGTTTTTTCTGGCAGTACTGTCGCAGGGCGGCACCACGTTCATAGGACGTAATCGCGTCCTCCAGCCTGAGCTGGCCGACCTCGAGCTGCCGCACGATGGCTTCAAGTTCGGCCAGTGCGTCCTCGAAGGAAAGGTTGGTCAGGTCGTCGGTCATCTGCTGGTGGTGCTTCCTGAAATAACTTGGCTGGCGCAGGCATTACATCCTTGGGGGGCATCCTGCCAAGGGGACAACTGGTTTTACGCTATTTTGGCACCTATGCGGGGTGCGTGGTGCCTGTGGGCGTCGTGTCGGGATCGGGCCTGCGGCGGATGACAAAGGACAGCGTGCCCCCTTCTTCCCCGAATGCGATCAGGGCATGACCCGTTTCGCGGCAGAAAGCCTGAAAATCCGCAACGGACGCCCGATCGGTCGCAATCACGCGCAGCCGCGCGCCCGGCGGCAGGCCGCGCAGCATGCGGTTGGCCTTGAGCACGGGCAGGGGACATGTCAGGCCGCGCGCGTCTAGCAGGATCTCACTCATGGATGGCCATGTCTCCTTGGTGGTGGGCAGCTATGCTTGTGCATCAGGGTTTGCTGTTGCGTGCAGGTACGATCATAAAAGAAAATGCGCCACTGATAAAACCTGATGAAAGAAAGACTCTGGATGGCCACCTATCGTATTGGAATTGATTTTGGGGGCACCAAGATCGAAATCGCAGCCCTGGCAAAAGATGGGGCCGAACGCGTGCGTCGGCGCATTTCCAACCCCGGCAACTATCCCGCCGCCATCGGGGCCATGTGCGAACTGATCCATGGGGTGGACCAGGAGCTGGGCGGTACCGGCACGGTGGGAATCGGCATTCCCGGTTCCATCAGCCCCGATACGGGCGTCATCAAGAATGCGAATGCGACGTGGCTGAACAACCAGCCGCTGATCCGTGACATGACGGCGGCACTGGGCCGCGATGTCCGGATCGAGAACGACGCGAACTGTTTTGCCCTGTCTGAAGCGATCGACGGCGCGGGTGCCGACCATCACAGCGTGTTTGGCGTGATTATTGGCACCGGCATGGGGGCCGGGATCGTGATCGACAGGAAACTGCTGATCGGCCACAATCATATTGCCGGTGAATGGGGCCATGTGCCGCTACCGTGGCCAAGGCTTGAGGAATTTCCCATGCCCAAATGTTTCTGCGGGAACGAAGGGTGCATGGAACGATTCCTCAGCGGTTCGGCGCTGGCGCAGGACTGGAAAGGGCCAGGCCACCGAAGCGCGGCCCACATCGAACAGGAAGCCGAGGCAGGCGACCTGACCGCCATCGGTGCGCTGGACCGTTACATGGACCGCATGGCGCGCGCCTGCGCCATGGCGATCAACTTTATGGATCCCGACGTGATCGTGCTGGGTGGCGGGGTGTCCAATCTTGAATCGATCTATGAACGCGTGCCGCGCCTGATGCGCCGCTACGTCATCACTCCCAACTGCACCACGCCGATCGTGCGCAACCGCCATGGTGACAGTTCGGGCGTGCGCGGGGCGGCATGGCTGTGGGACGACCATCACGTTGACTGACCCCACGGGGCCAGTCGGCGCGGCCTGTGGTCAGCCTTCGTCGCTGTCCAGGCCGCGGAAGCCCGTGGCCACTACGTAAAGCTCGCTCGATTCCTTGCGGCTGGCCGGGGGCTTGGCGTGGCGGACCTGCGTGAACATGCGTTTGAGATCTGCCAGCATCTGCTTTTCCGATCCGCCTTGGAACACCTTGGCTACGAACGTGCCATCAGGGGCAAGGATGCGGGTGGCGAAATCCAGCGCCAGTTCTGCCAGCCCGATAATACGCAGATGATCGGTTGGCGCATGGCCGGTCGTGTTAGGGGCCATGTCCGACATCACGACATCCGCGCGCCCGCCCAGCAGGCCGGTCAGGCGGTCGGGCATGTCGGGGTCATTGAAATCCCCTTCGATAATGGTGGCGCCCGGCACCGGGTCGACCGGCAGCAGGTCGACGCCGACCACTTCAGCTGCTCCGCGCTTGACCGCGACCTGCGTCCAGCCACCGGGGGCAGCGCCCAGGTCAACCACCCGCGC
This sequence comes from Komagataeibacter diospyri, assembly GCF_006538165.1. GTDB lineage: Bacteria > Pseudomonadota > Alphaproteobacteria > Acetobacterales > Acetobacteraceae > Komagataeibacter > Komagataeibacter diospyri. The sequence continues at coordinate 81,485 of NZ_BDLU01000028.1, read as the reverse complement.
GCCCGGCTTTATCATGTGGAAGCGGTCATCAAGTTCGATCAGCTTGAATGCTGCGCGGGAACGCCAGCCCTGTTTCTGGGCAGCCTGCACATACGGGTCGTTAAGCTGGCGCTGCAGCCAGCGGTGCTGGGCAGTGGTGCGGCCGCGCGCCTTCTTGACCGTGATGGTCTTGGTGCGGTTGGCCTGTGCGGCGCGTCCGTCCGTGCTGCTGTCACCGGTGCCGGGTGTCAGACTGCTGGTACGGGCCTTGCCCGGTATGCGGGTAGAAGAACGCTGTTTCATGACGGGACGCGGTCAGGTAATGACCCGGTGCTCCATACGATTATGCAGGGGGAAGGAAGGCGGCGGGGCGGAAAGGCCGCCATGTCGCCTGCGGTCCCCAATCATGCGTAAAAGCAGTCCGTCACGCAATCCCCGGTCGGCCACCGTGACTTCGGCCATGGGCCATGTGGTGACGATGGCTTCGAATATGGCGCAGCCGGGCAGCATGTAGCGCGCGCGCTCCGTGCCGATCAGGGGAGTGCGCGCAAGCCCGTCCATGCCTGACCGGCGCAGGCTGTCCACCAGGGCCAGCGCATGGGGCACCGACAGGCTGCTGCCATCAATCCCGGCACGTTCGTAGCGGTCCTGTCCCTGTGCCAGGCTGGCCAGTGTGGTAACGGTGCCGCTGGTGCCCAGCAGCATGACATTGTCGCGCGCGATTTCACGGGTAATGCAGTGTATGTCATCAAACCCGCTCAGCATGTCGCTGATTTCACTGACCACGGCGCGATAGCCGCGGTCGGTAAAGATATCCGCCCCGTGGCGTTCGCCCACGGTCATGATTCCGGTTGGCAGGCTGACATAGCCCGACAGGTCATGCCGTCCGGCAGCGCGGTCGATTCGCGCCCATGCGATTTCGGTTGATCCCCCGCCGATGTCGAACAGCAGTCCGCGCCCGGTGGCGTGGTGGTGGGTCTGTAGCAGGGAATTGCAGGCCGCAAGCGCCAGTTCGGCTTCCTCTCGTGCGGAAATGACTGAAATGTCCAGCCCGGTTTCGTGCAGGACGCGGGCAATGAAATCCATGCCGTTACCCGCGCGGCGGCAGGCCTCGGTCGCGATGGCGCGGTGGCTGTGCAGGTCATACAGCCCCATGCGCGCGACACAGGTGCGCAGGGCGCTGATGGTGCGTTCCATTGCGGCTTCGGCCAGTTGTCCGGAATGGTGCAGCCCTTCGCCCAGGCGTACGGCGCGACTGAAGCTGTCGATGACACGCAGGCCCTGTTCCCCCGCGCGGGCGACCAGCAGGCGGCAGTTATGGGTACCAAGATCAATGGCGGCATAAAGCGGTGCACGCAGGGCACGGCGATTCATCGCGGATGCAAGGGGAGGGATGTTCCCCTGCCGGCGTGTCTTTGCGCTGAGCGTCTGCTGGACCATGTTCATCCAAACCCGTTGACGGCCAAGGTATTACCTATTGTGTTAAGTGTTCTGCGTGAAACGCAAGTCAAAAGAGAAAAATCGCAAAAAAGACAATGTGGGGGTTGCGCCCCAAACGGCTGGCGGCTATATGCCTGATCACCGCAGCGCATCGCGCCGCTTTCTCCTTGCTGGGGGATAGTTTAGCGGTAGAACTACCGGCTCTGACCCGGTCAGCCCTGGTTCGAATCCAGGTCCCCCAGCCACTATTTCCCATAAATATTCAAAATTATTTGTGGAGCCAGTTCATATTCTGGTTCCTGTGCAGGGCACCTTCATACGGTGTCCCGTTTTGTATGCGCGCAGGTCAGGTTATGGGGTGGCCGCTTTTTGGATTGTGGATGCCTGGCGGGACTGGTCCCGGATACATGTTGGGGACACAGGTTGAATGGCGGTGCGGGGCACCCTTGCTGTCCTCATATTCCGTTCACATTTCATCTGGCTGGAGTGCGTGGTTGTGTGAGTAGCCGGAATTTCATGGCCTGATCATGCCATGGGCGGGCGGGCATTTTTTACGACAGATGGCGTCGTGGCCAATGCGCGAGAGACGTGCATTAGCCTCCCGCGCGCATCCGCCCGGTCAGGCGGCCAGGCCGCCATCCGTTGTCAGGGCAGAGCCGGTGATGAAGCTGGCTGCGGGGCTGGCGAGGAATGAGACGACGGAGGCGATATCGCTGACCTTGCCGTATTCCTTGTGGCACATGAAGCTGCGCAGCATGTCGGCGGCGGTGCCGGTGGCGGGGTTCATGTCCGTGTCGATCGGGCCGGGCTGGACCACATTGATGGTGATCCCGCGCGGGCCAAGGTCACGCGCCGCCCCACGGGCAAAACCGTTCAGCGCCGATTTGGACGCCGAATACAGTGAAATGCCGGGGAAGGGGGAGCGGTCGGCAAAGGTCGAGCCGATCAGGATGATCCGGCCGCCCTGTGTCATGTGGCGCGCGGCCTCGATGGTTTCGATCATGACGGCACGGACATTCAGGCCCAGTACCGCATCGACCTGTTCGTCCGTCATTTCGGCCACGTCGCCATAGGGGTAGATGCCGGCATTGCACACCAGCGCGTCGATCCGGCCCATTTCCTTGACCACACGCTGGATGGCCGCGCGGTTGCCATTGCCTTCGCCATCGCAGCGGATGGCCATGCCCCGGCGGCCCAGCGCGTGGACCTCTTCAATCGTCTTCTGTGCCGCCTGTTCGTTGCGGGCGTATGAAATGGCGATGTCATAACCATCCTTCGCCAGTGATTTCGCAATGGCGGCGCCAATGCCGCGGCTGCCGCCGGTAATGTAGGCAACGCGTTGTGTCATTGTGTTTTCTCCTGTTTCCAACCTGTCTTTTCCCCACTACAGCACCGCGCGCATGGGGGAAAGCATGACCGGGCGTGCGAAGGGGCTTGATCGCGGGGTGCGGGTTGTCTATAGCCTGCCTGTTCGCGCGTCCGGGCCTGTAGGGCATGCCCGGCCGCAATGGAGTGTTTATGTCTGCCTCAAACGGCGGACAGAAACACGGGCACTAGACATTCAGGAGAAGAAAATGCCCAAGATGAAGACCAAGTCATCGGTCAAGAAGCGGTTCAAGATCACCGCCACCGGCAAGGTGCTGGCAGGTCCGGGTAACAAGCGCCATGGCCTGATCAACCGCTCGCAGAAGATGAAGCGCACGAACCGTGGTTCGCAGGTGCTGACGGAAATGGACGGCCGCACTGTGAAGCAGTGGGCTCCCTACGGTCTGGCATAAGGAGCACCTGAGATATGGCACGTGTGAAACGCGGCGTAACCACCCACGCCCGCCACAAGAAGGTTCTTGAACTCTCCAAGGGGTTCCGGGGCCGTTCCTCCACCAATTACCGCATCGCGCTGGAACGTCTGGAAAAGTCACTCCAGTACGCCTACCGCGATCGCCGCAACAAGAAGCGTGAATTCCGCGCCCTGTGGATTCAGCGCATCAATGCGGCCGTGCGTGAACATGGCCTGACCTACAGCCGTTTCATCAACGGTCTGGACAAGGCTGGCATCGAGATCGACCGCAAGGTCCTCGCCGCCATTGCTTTTGACGATGCAGCAACCTTCGCTGAAATCGTGAAGAAGGCGCAGGCCGCTCTGGCCTGAACCCTGTCCCACGCCCGCGTGGCGACAGGTCCACGAAACGGGTCGTCCCATCGGGCGGCCCGTTTTGTTTTTAATGCAATGCCCGTGCCGCACCCATTGCCGGTGGCGGGCACAATTTCATGCGCCGGGTCTGGCCCGCCGGTAGATATCCCTTTGCCAGCCCGCCCGACGTGAGCCTGTGCGAGGTGCTATGAGTGACGATCTCGAAACCCTGAGGGAACAGACAGTTCAGGCACTCGCTGCCGCGACCGACCAGCGCGAATGGGATGCTGTGCGCGTCGGCACGCTGGGCAAGTCGGGCAAGCTGACAGCACTTCTTAAGCAGCTCGGTCGCATGACACCGGATGAGCGGCGCACGCGGGGTGCGGCCCTGAACCGGCTACGCGACGAACTGACCCGCCTGATCGAGGCGCGTGGGCAGGAGCTTGAGGCGGCCGCACTGAACGCCCGCCTGGCTGCCGAGCGCGTGGACGTGACACTGCCCTGCGCGCCGGAAGCGGAAGGCGCGCTGCACCCCATCACCCGCACGATCGAGGAAATGGCCGCCATTTTCGGTGCGATGGGGTTCCAGATTGCCGAAGGTCCGGATATCGAAAGCGACTGGCACAACTTTTCGGCCCTGAATACGCCGTCCCACCACCCCGCCCGCACGGATCAGGACACGTTCTACCTGCCGCCCGAAGCCGAGGGCCAGCCGGAACGCGTGTTGCGTACCCAGACATCGGGCGTGCAGATCCGCACCATGCTGGGACATGAACCGCCCATCCGCATCATTGCCCCCGGACGCACCTATCGCGCGGATCATGATGCCACCCATTCGCCCATGTTCCATCAGTGTGAGGGACTGGTAATCGAAAAGGGAATCACGCTGGGCCATCTGAAAGGGTGCCTTTCGGATTTCCTGCGCGCGTTTTTCCAGATGCCGGACCTGCCGGTGCGCTTCCGCGCGTCCTATTTCCCCTTTACCGAACCGTCGATGGAAATTGACATCGGCTGGTCACGTAAAACCGGGCAGATCGGTGCGGGTGACGACTGGCTGGAAGTACTGGGTGCCGGCATGGTCCATCCCCGCGTGCTGGCCAATTGCGGGCTGGATGCACGGGAATGGCAGGGTTTTGCCTTTGGCATGGGGATCGAGCGTCTGACCATGCTGCGCCACGGCATTCCCGACCTGCGGTCGTTTTACGAAAGCGATGTCCGCTGGCTGCGCCATTACGGCACCAATCCCCTGTCTCCCGCCCTGCTGCACGAAGGTCTGTGATCGATGAAATTTTCCCTGTCATGGCTGCGCGCGCATCTTGAGACCACGGCGACGGTGGAAGAAATCTGCGCTACGCTGAATACTATCGGGCTGGAAGTCGAAGGTGCTGAAGATCCCGGCGCGTCCCTTGCGTCCTTCCGCACCGCCCGCATCATCGAAGCGGCCCAGCACCCCAATGCCGACCGCCTGCGCGTGTGCCAGGTCGATGCGGGCGAGGGGTTCGAACGCGTGCAGGTCGTCTGTGGCGCGCCGAATGCGCGTGCGGGCCTGCATGTGATTTTTGCCCCACCCGGCACCTTCATTCCCGCCAGCGGCATTACCATCAAGGCTGGTAAGCTGCGGGGCGAGGCCAGTGGCGGCATGTTGTGTTCGCTGCGTGAACTGGGACTGGGCGAGGAAACCGATGGCATTGCCGAACTGCCCGAAGGCACGGAACCGGGACAGTCCTATCCGCAGTTCGCCAGGCTGGATGATCCGGTCATCGATATCGCGATCACGCCCAACCGTGGCGACGCGCTGGCGGTGCGTGGCATTGCGCGTGACCTTGCCGCGGCGGGACTTGGCAAACTGAAACCGTGGCTTGCGGAAACGGTCGAAGGGCGTTTTGACACCCCCATCAACTGGCGCATCACGTTCCCCGAAGCCTGCCCGTGGGTGCTGGGGCGCGTCATTCGCGGCGTGAAGAACGGTCCCAGCCCGGAATGGTTGAAGCGGCGGCTGGAATCCGTGGGTCTGCGCCCGGTCTCGGCCCTGGTGGACATCACCAATTTCTTTGCCTTTGACCTTGGCCGTCCGCTGCACGTGTTCGACGTGGACAGGCTGATGGGCAATGAACTGACCATCTGCCGGGGGGCGGGCGAGACCTTTACCGCGCTGGATGGCAGCGAACACGTCATGACGCCCGATGACTGCGTGATTGCCGATGGGCGCGGCGTGCAGTCGCTGGCCGGCATCATGGGCGGGGCGGACAGCGGTGTCAGTGACGACACCACGGACGTGTTCGTGGAATGCGCGCTGTTTGATCCCGTGACCATCGCCCTGTCGGGGCGGCGGCACAACCTGCATTCCGATGCCCGCCAGCGGTTCGAGCGCGGCGTGGATCAGGCCCTGCCGCCCGCAGCACTGGAGGCCGCGACGCGCATGATCGTTGATCTGTGCGGCGGGGAAGCGGGCAGCGTGGTCTCCGCCGGGACGGAACCGGCATGGCAGCGGCAGGCGCATCTGGAATTCGCCCGTCTGGAAACGCTGGGCGGACTGGTGGAAGAACCTGACCATGCCGTGCATCTGCTTGAAGGCCTCGGCTTTAAGGTGCGCGAATGCGATGCGCGGCATGTAGTGGTCGATGTGCCCTCATGGCGCAATGACATCGCAACGCCCATGCTGCTGGACCAGCAGCCCGATCTGCCGTCCGCCCGCGCGCAGGCGGCTGCTGAAGGGGCAGCGGTGATTGATCCGGAAGTGGACCTGATCGAGGAAGTGCTGCGACTGCGCGGACTGGACAGCGTGCCTGCGGTGTCCCTGCCGGTGGGTAACGCCGTGCCGGTGCCGGCTTTCACCCCGCGCCAGAGTCGTGTCGCCAGCCTGCGTCGCCAGCTTGCCGCGCGCGGGTTGCTGGAAACGGTGGGCTTTTCGTTTGTTGCGCTGGACCAGGCAGCCGAATTTGGCGAAACGCCCACGGACCTGCACCTGCTCAACCCCATCGCGGCCGATCTGGACCAGATGCGGCCCACGCCGCTGGTCAACCTGCTGGCTGCGGTAAAGAGCAACGCGGCGCGTGGCTATCCCGATCTTGGCCTGTTTGAAGTTGGCCCCGGTTTTGGCCCAGACGGGCAGAAACTGGTGGCCGCCGGTATCCGTAGCGGTCATTCCACCCGTCTGCCCGGACAGGCGGCACAGCCGGTCGATCTGTGGCAGGCCAAGGCCGATGCGCTGGCAGGACTGGCCGCGGCAGGTGCGGCGATGGAAGGCCTGGGCATCACCGCGGATGCGCCGTCCTATTATCATCCGGGGCGTTCGGGCGTGATCCGGCAGGGGCCGAAGCTGGTGCTGGGCCATTTTGGGCAGTTGCATCCCGCCCTGCTGGCCGCGCGTGGCATCGATGTACCGGTCTGTGCGTTCACGCTATATCCCGATGCGGTGCCCGAACCCAAGCGCAAGCGCAAGGCGCCGCCCGCATTGTCGACCCTCCAGCCGCTCAGGCGTGATTTCGCATTTGTGGTGGCGACCGACATCCCTGCGGAAAAGCTGCTGAAGGCCATCAGGGGGGCCGAGCGCAACCTGATTGTGGCCGTCAGCCTGTTTGATGTTTATGAAGGCGACAAGATCCCGGCGGGGCACAAGTCGCTGGGCGTGGAGATAACCCTTCAGCCAATGGACAGGACCCTGACCGATGCGGAAATTGAAGCTGTCTGTGATCGGGTTGTCGCTGCCGCGCAGAAAAGCTGCAATGCCGTACTGCGTGGCTGATCGGTACCGGGTGCATGGCATCGGGCTGGGGACGGCACTTGTGCTGGGCCTGGCGTGCGGTCATGCCCATGCCACGGAAATCACCGGGGCCGGGTCCAGCTTTGGCGCGCCCATTTATGGGGCGTGGGGGGAAGAAGCCGCGCATGCGACGGATATCCGCCTGAATTACCAGACCATCGGGTCGGGTGCGGGGCAGAATCAGGTAAAGGCCCGCACGGTGGATTTCGGTGCATCCGACGCGCCGATGACAGCCGCGCAACTGACGCAATTCCACCTGATCCAGTTTCCAACGGTCATGGGGGCGATCGTGCCGGTGGTGAACCTGCCCGGTGTGGATACCAGTCACCTGCACCTGACGGGGGAACTGCTGGCGCGGCTGTATGCGGGGGACATCACCATGTGGAATGATCCCCGCATTATTGCGGAAAACCCGGATCTGTCCCTGCCTGCCATCCCGGTGGCCCCGGTGCGGCGCGCGGACGGATCGGGCACGACATTCGTGTTTACGTCCTATCTTGGCCGTGTTTCACCCCGATGGGCGAAGGAACAGGGCAGCGGGACATCCATCGAATGGCCGGTGGGCGAAGGCGCGCGGGGCAATGACGGCATCGCGGCTGCCGTGCGCAATACCGAAGGCAGCATCGGCTATCTGGAATATGCCTATGCGGCGGGCAACCACATGGCAATCGCCGAAATGCGCAATCGCCATGGCGATCTGGTCACCGCCGGACCGGACAGTTTCGCACAGGCCGTAACCACCGCACGCTGGGTGTCTGATGACAGTCATTCCGCTGATGTTCTGGATGGCGATGGTCCGGGCGCATGGCCTATCATGGCCGCGACCTATGCGCTGATCCCGGCCGACCGGGCTGACACGCCACAGGGCAGGGCGGTGCGCACGTTCTTTGACTGGAGCATGCAGCACGGCAATGATGCCGCCCTTGCGCTGCGTTATGTCCCGCTGCCGGATGATATCCGCGTCACCATACGCGACCTGCTTAAAACGCGCTGACATGATGGCGGAAAATGCTACGGCAGGTCATTGCCGTGGTATGGTTGCCTGTCAGGCAGATGGCCGGTTGCATTTGCGAAATACCCTGAAAGGGCAGGCAGAAGTTTTTTGATGACGCTTTCATTACTTCTTTAATTGATGGATCTGTCTGAAATGGTTCATGATGGGAAAAACTGACGTATATAGGTTCTGTTCCCTGTCGACATTATCGGCCCGGTCATCCGCTGGTCTGCATAACGGTGCGGGCAACCGGACTGCAATTTTCACAACAGGCATTTGCGCTGCCTGACACGACACGATAAGCCGGTCAGGCATGACTGACACTTCCCTTACGCACGCATCTTCCACGACGGTTCCATCCGGTCCCACCATCTGGATCATGGCGGGGGAGGCGAGTGGCGATGTGCTGGGCGGTCGCCTTATGGCGGCGCTGCGCATGCTGTGCCCGGGTGTGCGGTTTGCCGGAATTGGCGGGGAACGCATGCACGCACAGGGGCTGCATACGCTGTTTCCGTTGCGTGACCTGGCCGTCATGGGCTTGATGGAAGTGCTGCCCAAAATCCGGCATCTGTCCCGCAGGCTGGATCAGGCAGTGGCGGATATTACCAACCGGCGACCTGATCTGGTCATTACCATAGACAGTCCCGGTTTTACCCTGCGGCTGCTGCGCAGGATCGCGCCGCTGTCCATTCCGCGCCTGCATTACGTGGCGCCACAGGTCTGGGCGTGGCGTGAACACAGGGTGCGCGAATTCCCCGGCCTGTGGGAACGCATGCTGTGCCTGCTGCCGTTCGAGCCTGAATTCTTTGCCCGTCACGGGATCGAGGCGCGTTTTGTCGGCCACCCCGTCCTGCAGTCCGGTGCGGATGGTGGGTCTGGCCCCACCTTTCGCGCCCGCCACGGTATTGCCGCGGATGCGCCCGTGCTGGTGCTGATGCCCGGCAGTCGCCGGTCCGAAGCGCCGCGTCTGTTGCCGGTATTCGGGCGCATGCTGGCAATCCTGCAACAGCGGGTGCCCGGTATCGTGCCCGTGGTACCGGTTTCCCCGGTCATTGCGGATATCGTGCGCAGGGGGGTTGCGAAATGGCCGGTGCAGCCCGTTATCGTGACGGATGTGAATGACAAGCATGATGCATTTGCCGCAGCCGATGCGGCACTGACCAAATCGGGCACATCCACGCTGGAACTGGCCATCGCCAATGTGCCCATGGCGGTGACCTACCGCGTCAATCCGCTGACGGCCGCCATGGCGCGGCGGCTGATCCGGGTGCCATATGTGGCCATGGTCAACCTGCTGTCAGGCCACCGGCTGGTGCCTGAACTGCTGCAGGAACGCTGTACGCCTCAACTGCTGGCAAACACCGTTGAACGCCTGCTGGCGGATCAGCAGAGCCGTCGTTTGCAGCGCGCGGGGTTTGGTCATATCCGCGCCGCCCTGCGCGGGCCCGGAGCGGACCCGGCGTCTGCCGCAGCGGCCGAGATCATGGATTTACTGGGGGCTGGCCCGATGAAGGGACCGCAGGCGGGACAGCGCCCGGCGTAGCAGGGGCCGCGGCACCGGGGGGCAGGGGTTCGTTTTCCGTTATCAGGGCATGCAGTTCGGCACGCAGCATGAATATGCCCATGATGATGGTGCCCAGCACGGTAATCCCGATCCAGACCAGCTTGCTGATCTGCTCACGCTTTTCCTCGTCATTCACTACTGTTCTGTCAGGCTTTGCCATAGAGGGTCTCCGCCGCGACTTCCGGTTGGGTTGTTTCAACGATCCCTTCGGGGCGTAGCGCGTTATAGAAGCAGCTGCGTCGCCCCGTGTGGCAGGCAACGCCCTTCTGGTCCACCAGCAGCAGCACGGCGTCACGGTCGCAATCAAGGCGGGCGTCAACCAATGTCTGCACCTGTCCGGATGTTTCCCCCTTGCGCCACAGGCTACGGCGGCTGCGTGAATAATAGCACACATGGCCCGTGCGCAGCGTTTCATCCAGCGCGTCCGCGTTCATCCATGCCAGCATCAGCACCTCGCCACTGTCATGCTGCTGGGCAATGGCTGTGATCAGGCCGTCTTCATTGAACTTGACCCGGTCGATCATGGCCGCGCGAACGGTCTGGTCTGGGGGAATATGGGACATGTCTCTTTACAACCTTGAAAAAACGGGGTGGGCGTATTGCTATTCCGCCTTGGTGGGCAGGGTAAACCACCGGGGTACGTGCACGCGCAGCGCGTGCCCCCCTATGGTCAGGTTCGTATCGTTGATATGTTCGTTGCGGATCATCGCCATGCCCACCTTGTCGCGGGATGAGCGCATCTCCCCCACCGTGGCCGTACCGGACAGGATGAGCGTACCGGGGGCAGGCAGTTCATGGTGCGACGTTACCGGCAGCAGGTGACGGCGCACCAGTCCGCGGTAGCGGGTGCGTGCGGTCAGTTCCTGACCCATGTAGCACCCTTTGGTCCATGAAATGCCGTTCAGCTGGTCGAAATTGGCTTCCAGCAGCAGGGTCTTGCCACTTTCGCAGTCGCGTGCGCCGTCGGGCAGCCCGAGCGACAGGCGCAGATGGTCATAATCGGCATCATCCGCCGAAGGGCTGGCGACGGGATGCCCCATCAGGAACCGCCATCCCGCCTGCGGCAGGCGGGGGTCCGGGGCGGCCGGATAACCTTCGGGTGCAGTGAAGTCTTCCCCCCATGCGGCGTGGACGGCGTATCCGGTCTCACTGATCTCCACATCGGCGCGCAGGCGATAGCGCGACAGGCGCTGGCGCAGCATGTCGGCCTGGTCCGCGTCACAATCGACCAGCAGGCGCACGCCCTCGGGGTCAGCGAAAACAAAGAAATCAGCCAGCCATTTGCCCTGTGCCGACAGGAAAGCGGTCCACACGGCATGGCCGGGCGCGACTGCCGTCATGTCATTGGACACCAGCCCCTGCAGGAAGGAGACACGATCCGCACCCGATATGCTGAGTACGGCGCGATCGGGAAGATGAGCAATTCTGGCCATATGCGCAATCTGGCCATGCCTGTGCCCGCAGGCAAGGGGTAAAGAGAGGTTGGCACATAAGCAAAACCTGACTAGCACCGGGAAAATGCATATCCTGTTCATCACATCCACCCGGCTGGGGGACGCCATCCTGTCCACCGGGCTGCTGGACACCCTGCTGCGGCGTTACCCGCAGGCGGATTTCACCATTGCCTGCGGGCCGGTGGCGGCCGGGCTGTTCGCCCACATGCCGCGCCGCGTACGCACCATCGAAATGGTCAAGCAGCCATGGGACCGTCACTGGCTGGAACTGTGGCGGCAGTGCCGCGGCACGAAATGGGACCTGTGCGTGGACCTGCGCGGGTCGGTCGTCAGCTATTTCCTGCGCGTGGGCAAACGTCATGTCATGCGTGGCGGACGCAGGCCGGGGCGGCGCATTACCCACATCGGCAACCTGCTGGACCTTGATCCGGCACCCCTGCCGGTTGTGTGGACCAGTGCCGCCGAACGCGCGCAGGCGGCGGAAATGCTGCCTGACGGGCCGCACTGGATCGCCCTTGGTCCCACCGCCAACTGGGATGGCAAGATCTGGCCTGCCGAGCGGTTTGTCGCGGTGTTCAGGGCGCTTCATGAAGATGATCCATCCCTGCGTTCCGTCATCCTGTACGGACCGGGTCATGCCGAGCGCGAGCGTGCGCAGACCGTGCTGGAGCAGTTGCCCGGCGCGCTGGATACAGGCGGCAACCTGTCGGTAACACAGGTGGCGGCATTGCTGGGGCGGTGCCGACTGTTCATTGGCAATGATTCGGGCCTCATGCATCTTGCCGCGGCGTGCGGGATTCCCACGCTGGGCCTGTTCGGGCGCAGCCGGGCGTCGGAATACGCCCCATCCGGTCCGTGGGCACGGGTGGCCATGGCCCCCGGCCCGGTGGGCAATGCCCCGATGGAAGGGCTGGATGTGGCGCAGGTCGTCACCACCGCCAGGGCGCTGCTGCGCGACAGGTGGGGGACGAAAGGGTGAAAAACCCGAACTTTTTGCATTTCCACCATGCTTACGGCTGGCGGTGGAAAACGGGCCGGTCTATGTGATCGGACAGGCAGTATGGCCGATAATGGCGCAACCACCCCGACATGGTGGTTTGCCGTGCCGTTTCAGGGCGGATATGGTGGGGCCGACAATCACGACGCGCCGTGCGCATGGCGCCGCGCAAGCGAGCAGGGAACGACAGGAACGTGGCTGACGACATCTTCACGGAAGTCGATGAGGAAATCCGTGCCGAACGCATCCGGGCGCTGGCGCGCCGCTATCTGGTTGTCGCGGGCGCCGTGGTCGCGGTGGTGTGCATCGGAGCCGGGGGATGGCAGTATTCCGTCTCCCGCGCGCATAAGGCGGATGCGGCGGTCTCGGCAGCATATTTCACCGCGATGCAGGATACCGCCCGCGCGCCCGACAGCACAGGCATGGATGGAACGCTGACCGCGCGCCAGAAAACCGGACTGCAGGAACTCGCGGCGCTGGATGGTCGGGCACGGCCGCCGCTGCGCATCCTTGCCCGGATGGAACGCGCGGCCCTGCTGGCCAATAGCGGGAGCCTGCCTGCGGCCCTTGCTTTGTGGGACGGGGTAGCGCAGGAACACGCCACCGATCCGGTCATTGCCTCACTCGCCAGCCTGCTGTGGGTCCAGCACCAGATTGACAGCGGTGATCCCGCCACCCTGCGTTCACGTCTTGCGGTGCTGGATGGGGCAGGCCAGCCATGGCGCGCCCAGGCCATTGAGGCCGAGGCCATGCTTGACCTGCGCACCGGCAGGGAAGCGGATGCCCGTGCACGGCTGGAACGCCTGACCATGGACATGTCCGTAACCGACGGCGTGCGCAACCGCGCCGAAGCCATGCTGCAGACCATGGGGGCGGACGCAGGTGGCTAGCCCGACCCATGACACCCCCATGCCCACAGACAGGAAGACCATGAAACCAGCCCTGAGCCGCCGCCACGCGTTACTTGGTGCCGGGGCCGCGCTGCTGCCCGCCCTGGCTGCCTGTTCCAGTGCGCAGAAAAAGAAGCCGCTGCTGATCGGCCACCGTTCCGACGTGCTGCAGACCAAGGCCGGCCTGACCGTTGACCCCGATGAAACGCAGGTCGTGACCGTGCCTGCCCCCACGGCGCTGAACGCATGGCCGCAATCGGGCGTCAATCCCGACCATGTGGGCATGGACATTGCCTGGCGCGGGGCCATGCGGCATGAATGGACGCATGACATCGGTGCCGGCATTTCCGAACCGGAACCGCTGTATTACGTTGCTCTGGGCAATAGCGGGCGCGGCATTATCCAGGCGCCGCCAGTGGTCCAGAACGGTCGCATTTTCGTAATGGATGCACAGGGCGTGATCCGGGCCTATCGCTGGCCCGCCATGCACAAGCTGTGGGAATACAACCCCAAGCCGCGCAAGATGCGTTCGGACAATCTGGGCGGCGGGATCAGTGTTGATGGCGATACGCTGTATGTCGTTGACGGCATAGGCCAGGCGCTGGCTCTGGACGCCGCGACGGGCAAGCTGAAATGGCGCGTCAATATCCAGACCCCCGGCCGGTCCGCGCCCACCGTTGTCAATGGCCGCCTGTTCCTTGGCACCATTGATGAGCACCTGTACTGCCTTGATGCCGAAAATGGCAACGTGCTGTGGACATACGCCGCAACCGCCGCCGATACCGTCATATATGGCCAGCCTGCCCCGGCCGTGGCCGATGGCGTCGTGCTGGCCGGTTTCGGTTCGGGCGACCTTGTGGCGCTGCGTGCGGAAGGTGGTGAGGTAGTGTGGGCCGACACGCTGGGCAGCACCAACGGGCAGCAGGCGCTGATCGACTTTTCGTGCGTGCATGGCATGCCGGTCATCGCCGATGGCACGGCCTATGCCATAAGCACAGGTGCGGTGCTGGTGGCCATTGACATGCGTTCGGGCCGCAGGCTGTGGGAACGTGGCATTTCGGGGCAGAACACGCCGCTGGTGATCGGGGACTGGATCTTCATCATCTCCATGGACCAGCAGGTGGCCTGCCTTGACCGGCTTTCGGGTCATGTCCGCTGGATCACGCAACTGCGCCAGTACGAAAATTCTGACAAGCAGAAGCGCGGCATCGTATGGAACGGCCCGCTTCTGGCGGGGGGCAAGCTGGTGTTTGTTTCCAGCTTCCCCGAAAACGGGGTCGCCATCATCGATCCGGCGCAGGGGCATATCGAATCCCTGCACAAACTGCCCGGTCAGGTGACGACCGCGCCCATTGTGGTCGATAATCTGCTGTTGCTGCTGGACAATAACGGCTACCTTATCGCCTATAGTTAAAAAGAAAGTTGCCGCAGTGAGTTCATCTTTTCCATCCGCGCCAGTGGATGCGCTGCCGGTTGTCGTGATCGCGGGCAGGCCAAATGTCGGCAAGTCGACCATTTTCAACCGGCTGGTCGGTCGCAGGCAGGCGCTTGTGGCCGACACCCCCGGCGTAACCCGCGACCGTAAGGAAGGGCAGGCCACGGTCCGTGGCCGCGCCATTCGCATAATTGATACGGCGGGGCTGGAAGAAGCGGCTCCCGATACGCTGTACGGGCGTATGCGGGCATCTTCCGAATCCGCGGTGGCGGATGCGGACCTTGTGCTGTTCTGCATTGACGCGCGCAGCGGCCTGACGCCTGCGGATGAGCATTTCGCCAACTGGCTGCGTCGGCAGGGCCGTCCCGTGCTGCTGGTCGCCAACAAGGCGGAAGGGCGGCAGGGGGCTGCCGCCGCCATGGAAGCGTTCTCGCTGGGTCTTGGTACGCCACTGGCCATCTCTGCCGAGCATGGGGAAGGCGTGGCCGACCTCATGTCCGAAATCGCCGACCGCCTGCCCCCCACCGATCTGCCGCCCGTGCAGAAGGCCACGCGCCGCACCCGGCGTGAACAGGCGGAAGGCGAGGAGGAGGATGTCCGGCCCCCCGGTCCGCTGCGCCTTGCCATTGTCGGTCGTCCCAATGCGGGCAAGTCCACGCTGCTGAACCGCCTGCTGGGCGAAGAACGGATGATTACCGGCCCGGAACCGGGGCTTACGCGCGATTCCATTGCCGTCATGCTGCATGACGATCAGGGCCCGATCCAACTGGTTGATACCGCGGGCCTGCGCCGCAAGGCGCGGATTGACGAAACGCTGGAGAAGATGTCCGTTTCCGCCTCGATCGAGGCGCTGAAGATGGCGGAGGTCGTCATCCTCGTGCTTGATGCGACGCTGGGCGTGCATGAACAGGACCTGCAGATCGCCCGCCTGATCGAGCGTGAAGGCCGGTGCTGCGTACTGGCGCTGAACAAATGGGACGCGGTGGAGGACCGGGCCGCGACCCGGCAGGCCATCAAGGACCGTATCGAGACGTCGCTGGCACAGATGCGCGGCATACCCGTTGTCGCGTTTTCCGCCATGACCGGGGCAGGGATCAACAAGCTGCTGCCGACCGTGCGCCGGGCCTATGACATCTGGAACCGTCGTGTTGCGACCGGCGCGCTTAACCGGTGGTTCGAGATGATGATCGAACGGCATCCGCCACCGCTGGTTGATGGCCGCAGACTCAAGCTGCGCTACGTCACGCAGGCCAAGGCGCGCCCGCCCACGTTTATCGTGTTCGGCACCCGCACGGACCAGCTGCCTGAAGATTATCAGCGTTATCTGGTCAATGGCCTGCGTGAGACGTTTGACCTGCCCGGCACGCCGATCCGGCTGCTGCTGCGGGCATCAAGCAACCCCTACGCCAAAAGCTGACTATGATGATCCGGGCGGTTCTTCCGTCCGGATTTTCTGTTTTTGGTAGCCGTCATGGTAACCGCACAAATTATAGAAAGTTTTTGGTAAAGCTTTTTTCGGACAGCTCTGGAAAACGTTGCCCTTTTTCAAAACATCGCCATCCAAAAACTTTTATTTTCTAGTAGTTTTCAAGCGGGCATCGTGCTGTCTCGATAAAAGATAAGGAAAGACGGATCATGTCCCCGCGTATAACTGCCACGGATGCCCTGCTGATTATTGACATGCAGGTCGATTTCATGCCTGGCGGTTCCCTTGGCGTACCGGGGGCGGATAGGCTGCCCACCCTGATCAATCCGTTATGCGACCTGCCATTTGGCGTGATTGTCGCAACGCAGGACTGGCACCCGGCGGGGCATGTATCCTTTGTCGGGCAGGGAGGTCCATGGCCGGTGCATTGTGTGGCGGGCACGCCGGGGGCAGACCTTTTGCCCACATTGGCGCAGGCGCATATCGGCGTGGTGCTGCGCAAGGGACTGAATCCCGATATCGACAGCTATTCCGCATTTGAAGACAACGACCACGCCAGCCGCACCGGGTTGGATGACCTGCTGAAGGGCAGGGGGATTACCCGCGTATTCGTAGTGGGTGTGGCACTGGATTACTGCGTGGCAGCCACTGCACGCGACGCGGTCCGGGCAGGGTTTGCAACCTTCATCCTGCCCGATGCCTGCTGCGGCGTGCGGCAGGCCCCTGCGTCAGTGCTGGCCGCGCTGGGTATGGAAGGGGTGGATCAGGCGCGGGCGGCAGACGTGCTGGCAGATAACCACGATTGAACGATATGCTGAAAATCAAAAGTTTCTGGTGAAGATTTTTTCAAAAAGCATTCGAAGAATGCAGCCTTTTTTTTAAAAAAACAGGATCAGAAACGCACGTGATTTTTATCAATCGGTTATTCTCAAACAGGCTTCAGGTTATCCGATCACCAGCGAGATCATCATCGCGAATGCCAGTCCCAGCACGGCAATCAGGGTTTCGATCACCGACCATGTCTTTATGGTCTGACCAACCGACAGGCCAAGGTATTCCTTGATCTGCCAGAAACCTGCGTCATTCAGCGGCCCCAGCGCCACGGACCCTGCCCCGGTCACGATCACCATCAGTTCGGGGGACGCCGCATGGGTGCGCAGCAGAATCGGGCCAACAATACCGGCCGCCGTACTCATGGCCACAGTGGCGGACCCGGTTGCCACGCGCACCACCACCGCCAGCAGCCACGCCAGCACCAGCAGCGGCACATGCGCGCCCACCGCAAGGTCGGTAATGGCCGACGACACGCCGCTATCGACCAGTTCCTGACCAAAACCACCGCCCGCGCCGACCAGCAGCATGATCAGGGCGGTAGGGGCCAGGCAGTCATTGGTGAATTTCAGGATGGTTTCACGGCTGAACCCGCGGGCTGCGCCAAAGACCTGAAATGACAGCAGCGTCGCCAGTGCCAGCGCAATGTCGGTATTGCCGATGAAATGCAGCGCATTGTTCAGTGGCGTATGCGCTGTCGCCACCAGGTCCGCCATTGATCCCACCAGCATCAGGATGACGGGGGAAAGGATGGTCATGACCGTAATGCCGAAGCCAGGCATGTTTTCGGGCATGTCGTGGTTGACGAACTGTGCTTCCAGCGCAGACGGCAGGACAGGCCCGATCCGCCCGGCGATGAAGCGCGCGTAAATCGGCCCGGCAAGGGCCGCCACCGGCGTGCCGATCACGATCCCCCACAGGATCGCACGCCCGATATCCGCATGATAGGCCGACAGCGCCAGCAGTGTTGCGGGGTGGGGCGGGATCATGGCGTGCGTAACCGACAGCGCCGCACCCATGGGCAGCGCCAGCAGCAGCAATGGCGTATTGGTCCGCCGCGCCAGCGTGAAAGCCAGGGGGATGAGCAGGACGAACCCGACCTCGAAAAACACTGGCAGACCCACCAGCAGGCCGATCACCATCATGGCCCAACTGACGCGCTTTTTACCCGCAAGGCTGGTGATCGTGACCGCGATCCGGTCAGCCCCGCCCGATTCCGCCAGCATCTTGCCCAGCATGGTACCCAGCGCGATGACGGTCGCGACATGTCCCAGCACGCGTCCCGCACCGGCTTCGAACGATGCGATGGCCTTCTGTGGTGGCATGCCCGCTCCCAGCGCCAGCGCAAGCGAGACCGCGAACAGCACGATGAACGGATTGATCTTGAAGCGTGCGATCAGAACCACGACGGCTACGATCGCCAGCGACGCGAGGGAGAGGGCGAACAGGGATGACATTATGGTTTCTGTAATGAATTCATGCCCTATACAGGCCGGGGATGTGATTGAATGTCAACGCTGGAAGCTTTTTTTGCGCAATATTTGAACAAAAACACCCCATTTCCCTGATCTGATATTACACGAATGTGAGGGTGCCCGACCCCTCGGTGGGGGATGCGTATGCTGCTATCATGACCTTTTGCCCTATGGAGCACGTATATTGCCATGATTATCCTTTCAGACGAAACGGCAGACATCCCGACACCATCAGGCATGATGCGGATGCATGTTTTCCGTCCGGCCATTGCGGGACGCTTTCCCGGCATTGTCCTTTTTTCGGAAATCTACCAGGTGACGGGCCCCATCCGCAGGCTTGCGGCCATGATGGCGGGGCTGGGGCATGTGGTCTGCGTGCCTGAGGTCTATCATGAATATGAACCGGCGGGCACCGTTCTGGCCTATGACAAACCGGGTACTGACCGGGGCAATTTCCTGAAACACGAAAAACCGCTTGCGGCCTATGATCATGATGCGCGCGCGGCGCTGGACTGGCTGGAAACCTACCCGCACTGTACCGGTGCCATGGCCACGATGGGCGTGTGCCTTGGCGGGCATCTGGCGTTTCGTGCGGCCCTTGATCCGCGCGTAAGGGCGGCTGTGTGTTTCTATGCCACCGATATCCATGCCCACAGCCTTGGCCATGGGAAATGCGACGATACGCTTGTGCGCGTGGGCGAGATGAAGGGTGAGGCGTTTCTGGTCTGGGGGCGGCAGGACCCGCATGTGCCCTTTGCCGGTCGGCAGATGATCCGCGAGGCGCTGGAACATGCGGGCACCCGTTACGAATGGCATGAATTCAATGCCCAGCACGCATTCCTGCGTGATGAAGGGCATCGTTACGATTCCGCCCTGTTCCTGCAATGCATGGACATGGCCCGCACTTTTCTGGGCCGCACAATGCATCTTAACGCGTAAGCATACCCGTCAGCATGGCCAGTGCGATGACCAGGCCGGTTTCGCGGTTGAAGCGGAACAGGCGCAGGCACCCGGCCGGATCACGCGCGTCCAGGCGGCTGACCTGCCATGCCAGCAGCATGGCAGGCAGGGGCAGCGTCAGCCAGAACCCGTAACCCGTATGGGCAAGCCACCCTGCCGCCGCCAGTCCGGCAACCGTCAGCGCGTAGCATATGCCCACAAACAGCCGCGCATGCCCGGCCATCAGGCGCGACGTTGACCGCACGCCAATGCGGGCGTCATCTTCCATGTCCTGAAAGCCGTAGATCGTATCAAATCCAAGCTGCCAGACGATGGTGGCGGCATACAGCGCGAACAGGGCGGGTTCGATCCGGTCCGCCGCCGCAGTGTAGCCCAGCGGCGCGCCAAAGCCGAACGTGAACCCCATGACCAGCTGCGGCCACCATGTCACCCGTTTGGCGAGCGGGTACAGCCCGACAAGGATAAGCGAGGACGCGCCCAGCACCTGTGACAGGGTATTGAGGCTCATGAGGATATTGAACCCGATCAGCAGCAGGGCCGCGAGGAACAGCGCTGCCTCCCGCATCGACAGCGCGCCAGATGCCAGCGGGCGGCCTGCGGTGCGTGCGACCTGCCGGTCAATGTCACGGTCCCACATGTCATTGACCACACAGCCGGCACCACGCATCACGACGCTGCCGATACCGAACAGCACGATCAGGAAAATACGGTGCGCCACCGGCACGCCCGCCGGTAACAGGATACCCCACACGCCCGGCAGAAACAGCAGCCACGTGCCAATGGGCCGGTCCAGGCGCGCCAGCAGCGCATAGGGACGCAGGCGCACGGGCAGACGGCCGATCCAGCCATCCACCCGGATGTCTGTATGGGGTACAGGCTGGTCCACGGGGCAACTCCTTCGGGCTTGGCAGCGCCAGCGGGGCAGGGTTTGCCGATGACGGATCGCCCCGTGGCTGCTAATGGCGAAACAGATGGGCCGGAAGACCCCGCCGGGTCAAGACCGGCCCCGGCGTTATGATTAAGTGCGAAAGGTTACCGTCAGGCATGAGGGATTGCCCGCGACTGTTCATTGCCCCCGAAACGATTGCCCCGATGGCGCGTGACGCCATGCTGGATCTGGAAGCGGGACAGGCCCACTATCTCGGCACCGTCCTGCGCCGGCAGGTGGGGGCGGAGGTTGCGCTCTTCAATGTACGCGATGGGGAATGGCATGGTGTCATCGACCACCTGCGCCGGGATCGCTGCCGCATCCAACTGGTAGGGCAGACTCGCGCGCCTGTGGCGACACGGGGGGTATGCCTGCTGTTTGCGCCGCTCAAGCGCGATGCGACCGAAACGGTCATCCGCATGGGTACCGAACTGGGGGTCACACGTTTTCGCCCCGTGGCTAGCGAACGCACCAACACCCACCGTATCAATACCGTCCGTCTGGAAAGTATCGCGGTCGAGGCCGCCGAACAGTGCGAGCGCCTTGATGTGCCCGGCATCGACCCGCTGGCGGACCTGCCGATGGTGCTGTCCCGATGGCCTGATGATGTCAGTCTTTTTGCCGCCCTTGAACGTAGCAATGCTCCGGCTGCTCCCGTCGTGGCGCGATCCGGGGACTGCGTGCTGATCGGCCCCGAAGGTGGTTTTTCCCCGCGTGAACATGACATGCTGCGTGCACGGTCGTTCGTACGGCCACTGTCGCTTGGGGATCTTGTGCTGCGTGCGGATACGGCGGCGGCGGCGGCGCTGGCTCTTGTCGGGGCTGGCCTCAAGGCCTTATGAGGGATGGGTCAATAAACACCTGCCCCCTCCGGCATGCGCGTTCAGCCTGTCGCCGGCGTTAATCTGACTGTCATTTGAGGATATTGCCCCCGCCATGTCGAATCCCGGCGCGCATAATTCAACCGTAATCGAAACATTTGACCAGATGGTCGCAATTCTGGCGGCAGGTGCCCGACCCCGGTCCGAATGGCGGATCGGCACGGAACATGAAAAATTCGGTTTTGTCCGGCCCGACACTGCAGCTCCGGGACGCAGGGCCTGGTCCTCGCCCCCTTACGCACCGCAGGGGATCGAGGATCTGCTGCGCGGGCTGGCGGCGGAAGCGGGCGGCAGGCGGTGGGAAGAAATCATCGACCGCGATGCGCTGATCGGCCTGAAGGGGCAGGCGGATGCAAAAGGTGGTTCGATTTCGCTGGAGCCGGGCGGGCAGTTTGAACTGTCCGGCGCGCCGCTGGTTTCCCTGCATGAGACCGAGTCCGAAATGGACCACCATTTTGCCGCCATCCGCCCGATCTGCGACAGGCTGGGTATCGGTTTCGCCCCCCTGGGGTTCCACCCCACCGCAAGACGGTCCGATATACCGTGGATGCCCAAAAGCCGTTACGCCATCATGCGCAACTACATGCCCAAGGTGGGCACGCTGGGGCTGGACATGATGCTGCGGACCTGCACCGTGCAGGTCAATCTTGATTTCGGGTCGGAAGCGGACATGGCGCGCAAGATGCGGGTCTCGCTTGCGTTGCAGCCTGTGGCAACGGCGCTGTTCGCCAGTTCCCCGTTTTATGAAGGCCATCCCAATGGGTTCCTGTCCAACCGTGCGCGTGTCTGGACCGATACCGATAATGCACGTGCGGGCATGCCGCGCCGTTTCATGGAAGAAGGCTTCAGCTTTGCCACTTATGTGGACTGGCTGCTGGATGTGCCGATGTATTTCGTCACCCGCGATGACCGGCTGATTGATGTCGCGGGCAGTTCATTCCGGGACTGGGTGGCGGGACGCTGCCCGCCTGGACTGGAGGGGGAGCGTCCGACGATCGGCGATTTCGAGGATCATATGACTACCGCCTTCCCTGATGTGCGGCTCAAGCAGTTTCTGGAAATGCGGGGGGCCGATGCCGGATCGCCCGCCATGATGCTGGCGCAGTCCGCGCTGTGGACCGGGCTGCTATATGATGACGCCACCGTGCATGCTGCTGAAAAGCTGGTGCTGGAACATGGGTGGGATGACTATATCGCCATTCGTGCCGCGGTGCCGCGCAGCGGTCTGGACACGCCATGGGGGCACGGTACGTTGCGCCCGCTTGTCGCGCGGATGATCGAACTGGCGACCGACGGGTTGCGGGCGCGTAATATCAGGGACGCGCAGGGACGTGACGAGACCCGGCACCTTGCCCCCCTGCATGAAATCGCAGCCGGTGGCCCCACGCAGGCGGAAGCGTGGCTTGCGGCCTACCATGGTCGGTGGAAGCGCGATGTCACCCATATCTTTGCCGAGGCCGCTGTCTGACGACGGGGGCTGTCAGAATGTATTTCCAGTAAATGTAATCGAGAAGCATAATCAGTTTCGATTATTACTTTGGAAATACAACTGATAATTATTTTTAACTTTACAATATTCTTGAGGTGATGAAAGAATTTATGCATAGACTGGATAATGCGTAAATTCTCGTCCCTGACCGATCAGGAAATCCTCGCGCTGGCCATCTCCAATGAGGAGGAAGACGGGCGCATCTATTCCGACTTCGCCTATGCATTGCGGGAAAAATATCCCGATACATCCAAGATATTTACCGACATGTCGGTGGAAGAAGACAGTCACCGCCGCGACCTGATCGACCTGTACGCCAGCCGCTTCGGCCCCCATATCCCGCTCATCCGCCGTCAGGACATTGCGGATTTCATGGTGCGCAAGCCCGCATGGCAGGTCCAGACGCAGGGGATCGAGGCCGTGCGCCAGCATGCCCGGCAGATGGAAATGGACGCCGCGCGCTTCTACCGTCAGGCCGCCCTGCGCACCACGGATGCGGCCACGCGCAAGCTGCTGGGTGACCTGGCCCATGCCGAGGACCAGCATGAACAGGCCGCCAACGCCATAGAACTGGACCGTCTGCCCACCAGCAAGCGCGAAAGCGAGGACGAGGACGCCCGCCGCCGCTTCGTGCTGCAGGTTATCCAGCCCGGCCTTGTGGGGCTGATGGACGGGTCGGTGTCTACGCTGGCCCCGGTTTTTGCTGCGGCGTTCGCCACACACCAGCCATGGAATGCCTTTCTTGTCGGCATGGCGGCGTCGGTGGGGGCAGGGATTTCCATGGGCTTTGCCGAAGCCCTGTCCGATGATGGCAAGCTGTCGGGCCGTGGCGCGCCGCTGCTGCGTGGGCTGATATGCGGGCTTATGACCACGGCGGGGGGGATCGGCCATACGCTGCCGTTCCTGATCGACAATTTTTCCACGGCCATGATCGCCGCCGTGATCGTGGTGGTGATCGAACTGTTCGTGATTTCATGGATACGCTGGCGGTATCAGGAAACGCCGTTCGGTTCGGCCATCGTGCAGATTGTCATTGGCGGGTTGCTGGTATTTGTGGCCGGTGTGCTGATTGGCAGTTCCTG
Source organism: Komagataeibacter diospyri (assembly GCF_006538165.1). Classification (GTDB taxonomy): domain Bacteria; phylum Pseudomonadota; class Alphaproteobacteria; order Acetobacterales; family Acetobacteraceae; genus Komagataeibacter; species Komagataeibacter diospyri. Next base: position 57,766 of record NZ_BDLU01000028.1, on the reverse strand, counting down.
ATCCACCCGCCTTGATATTACCCCCGTGATGGGGCACCAGTGGGCGGGTACTCCCCGTATGGATCGTCCCGTATCATGAGATTTGCCCCTACCATCGCCGCCTGCGGACTGGCCTGCCTGCTTGCTGGTGGAGACCTTGTGTCCACCGCCCATGCGCAGGAACAGATGGCCGTTGGCGCATCGGATCAGGATCATGCCCTGCTGGAACGCGTTGAGCGGCACCTGGATGCGATCAGCCTGCTGAAAGCCCGTTTCCGTCAGACAGCACCCGACGGCAAGCAGAGCACCGGGACTGCGTGGATCGACCGGACGAATCGTCGCATGCGCTTCCAGTATGACCCGCCCAGCCCGCTGCTGCTGGTGGCCAATCACGATCAGGTCGTGTTCAACGACAGCCAGCTTGATCAGACCACCACCATGCCCATGGACAAGACGCCACTGGGCCTGCTTTTGCGCCCGCATCTGCAACTGTCGGGGGATGTGACGGTCACCGGCCTGACGCATGAGGGCAATGTGCTGGAGATCACGGTGGTGCGTACCGATTCTCCCGGTGACGGCAGCATGACGCTGATTTTTCATGACAGCCCGCTGCTGCTGCGTGGCTGGATCATTCAGGACGCCCAGCAGGAAACCACCCGTGTCGATCTGCTTGATGCCTCGACCGGAGGTTCCATGCCACCGGATTCCCTGTTCAGCACCGACCTGCCGGAACAGCACTGAACCTGCTCTTGCCCCACAGGGCCGTATAATAAGAAAGTTTTTTGGTGACGCTTTTTTCAAAAAAGCGTTGAAGAATATCGCCTTTTAAAAAAAGGTAGTGCCTAAAAACGTTTATTTTGTATCAATCAGTTGTTTTTAAATTGTTCCTTATGTTTCGCGCGCCAGTTCCAGCGCGCGGGCATAGACGGTGCGCCGGGGCAGGCTGGTAATGCCCGCCACAAGGGCGGCCGCATCCTTGACCGACAGGGTGCGCAGGGCCTCACGTAACTGCGTGTCCAGATCCGTGGCCGTGCTGTCATCCTGCAATGGTGGCCCGATTACTACGGTAATTTCACCACGGGCCGGGTTGTCCGCGTAATGGGCAGCCAGTTCGGTCACCGTGCCCCGGCGTACTTCCTCAAATCGCTTGGTCAGTTCGCGCGCCACGGCGGCGGGACGGTCACTCCCCATGACATCGGCCAGTGTCGCCAGCATTTCCGCCAGCCGGTGCGGGGCTTCATGCCAGATCAATGTGGCGGACAGGCCCGCGCATTCTGCCGCGTGCAACTGCGCCAGTACCTCACGTCGTGCAGCCTCACGCGGGGGCAGGAAGCCTGAAAACATGAACGGATGCGGGGGCAGGCCGGACAGGGTCAGCGCCATGACCGCTGCGTTGGGACCGGGCACGGCGGTGACATGGCCGCCCGCCGCCACGACTGCGCGCACCAGGCGGTAGCCGGGATCGGACATGAGTGGCGTGCCCGCGTCCGAAATCACCGCAATGCGCTGCCCCGTGCCCAGTGCGTCCAGCAGGGCGGGGATCTGCCGGTCCTCGTTATGGTCATGCAGCGGGCGGGTGCGGGTGTGGATACCGTATTCCCGCAGCAGGCGCGCGCTGGTACGGGTATCTTCACACAGGATCAGGTCAACGGTTTCCAGTGTCGCCACTGCGCGGTGGCTCATATCCCCCAGATTGCCAATGGGTGTGGAAACAAGGACAAGTTCTCCCGGCCGGTGCACAACCGGAATGGATTCATCCGCGTTCCCTGCATGACGGAGGGGCGTTTCTCCGCTATGAACCGTTTCTGGGGGAATGTCCGTCGGATGTTCCGCGGCATGTTGAGATTTTGAAGGCGAGGAAGATGAGGCGTCAGACATTCGGAACCCAGATGCAAGGACAGGATGTTGATTCTGCCTCTTCGCGCCTTGCATGCAAGCGCTTATTGTTTGCCGGGCTGGCGCTGTCGGCCCTTACGGCATGCGCCAGCGGTGGTGGCCACCACCACGCCCCCAAGGCCGGGCGCAACGTGGGTGTCCTGCTGCCCCTGACCGGCGCGAATGCCCGGCTGGGCCAGGAAATGCTGACAGCTACCCGTATGGCCATGAACACCCCCACCGCGCCGCCGCTGGATGTGCATGACACCGCAGCCCCGGGCAGCACCGCCGCCACTGCGGCGCAGGCCGCGGTTACGGCAGGCGACGGGTTGATCCTCGGGCCGCTGACCACGGATGATACAGCCGCAGCCGCCCCCGTTGCCACGGCGGCGCATGTTCCCATGCTGGCCTTCACCAGTGACATGTCCGTGGCCCAGCCCGGCGTATGGACGCTGGGCATTGCTCCTGAACAGCAGGTGCGCCGCATGGTGCTGGCCGCCCGGCAGCAGGGACGTCAGCATTTTGCCGCCTTCCTGCCTGAAAACCGTCTGGGTCATGCGTTGGGACAGGCGCTTCAGCAGGTGTGTGCGGAAAACGGGCTGCAATCCCCGCAGATCGTGTATCATGAAAGCCTGCAGGCATCCGTTACGGCGGGCCTGAAAACCCTGTCCGCCTATGAAACCCGCGCCGCTGCCGTGCCGCAGCCAGATGCCCAGGCCGAATTGCCGCAGACCGATACGGCCGTCGATCCCGCAAACCCCGATGGTGCCCCCCCGGCGGCGGCATCCGACCAGCCCCCCGCAGTACCTGCCGCCACACCGGATTTTCCGGCACCGCCGTTTGATGCCCTGCTGCTGGGCGATACGGGGCTGCAACTGGGTATGGTCATCAACGCTCTGGCCGAGACGCATGTGGACAGCACGCATGTGCAGATCATGGGGCCGGGCCTGTGGGGCGCTTTCGTCTCCAAGCTGTCGGCATTGCAGGGCGCGTGGTACGCAGCACCTGATCCGGCAAGCCGTCAGGCCTTCGTGCAGCAGTTCATGGCGCGGTACCACCATATGCCGACGCCGCTGGCGGACCTGACCTATGATTCAGCGGCATTGGTCAAGGCACTGGACCAGAACCGCCCCGCAGGCAGCACCAATGGCTATTCCGTGCAGGCACTGACCCGACCGGAAGGTTTTGGCGGGGTGGATGGTGCCTTCGGTTTTCTTGAAGATGGCAAGACGCGGCGTGATCTTGCTGTGTTCCAGATCCTGCCATCCGGTGGCAGCAGGATTGTCATACCCCCCGCAGGCAAGCTGCGCCGCAGCGCCAATTAGGCGCGAAGGGGGATGATACGTGTCGCGGTCGTTCAGGCCGCGACAGTCGCCCCGCAGGACAGCACCGGACGGATCGCATGAAGTGCGGCTTCAAAGCTGCGGTAGGTTGCCAGCGGGCGTTCGTGAATCTGGTCGATCAGCACCCAGCCCATTCCTTTGCCATCGGGGCGAACCATGTAGGCGGGGTTTGCGTTCTCACGTACCCAGACCAGAACGTGTTCCATGTCGATTTCATCATTTTCGTCGCGGTCAGTAATGTCCGCGTCACATAGGCCCATGCAGGCACCGGCCTGCAGCCAGCGCATCAGGTATTCGCGGTGACGGGGCAGCAAGCCCTGCCGCAGGGAAACAACATTGGTGGCATACGCCTGCTGATCCATCATGTGCATTCCGTTGGCCCTCTGACTGTCGTGGTGTGACAATGTAGGAACAACGCTATTCCTGCATGGCTGCTTTGCCAAATTGAATTTGGGAATGAAAGCCGCAGAAACAGGCAGAAACCTCACCCTGTGATAAAAAAGCAATAATATGTTGCAAAGATGGTTATTTTTTAGGCTTCTTTTTGGGCAAATGCACATTCCATCGGCGGTGAAGCCATAGCCAACTGCCGGGATGCGGGCGAATGGTGCCTTCAATCCAGTCATTCACCATCTGGGTCAGGTCCATCTGGTCCTGACTCCGGTTGCCGCTATCGGGCAGGTCAAGCGGGGGATGGACATGAATCCGCAACCGTGCCGGACCCAGCCGTTCGACATAGCCGGGAATGACCGGACAGCGCAGCTTGACCGCCATGGCCGCCATGGCCCCTGCCGTCATGGCGGGCAGGCCGAAAAACCGGGCGGCGACGCCATCATTCATTTTCTGGTCCACCAGCATGCCCAGATGGCCGCCTTTCAGGATGTGGCCCAGCGCGCTGCGAGCCCCCTTCGCCCCCTTGGCAAACAGGGGAACCGGCTGCCCCATGGCCGCATCACGCAGGTCACACAGGATACGGTCCACCAGCGGGTTGTTTGGCGCACGGTAGAACGATGAAAAAGGCAGGCCGTACCGCGCCACGGCGGGCGGCAGCATTTCCCAGTTACCGATATGCCCGGATACGAAAATGGTCGGGCCGCCGCGCTCCGCCTGTGCGGTCAGGTATTCTTCGCCCACTACGTCCCATCCCGGGCCGCTGCCCGGATTGCGGGGCAGGGTGGCGAGGTGGGGGAACTCGCCAGCGTTGCGGCCGATATTATCCCACATGTCCACTATCACGCGGCGGCGCATGGTGGCGTCCAGTTCGGGCATGGCCATGCGCAGGTTGGCGTCCGCAATGCGGGACACCGGCAGGCGTGGCCCCACCATGCGGCACAGGAAACCACCCAGGTTGGAGGCCCTTACCGGGCCAATACGGCGGAATATGGCCAGTAGTCCACGCACGAAAGCGGCTTCCAGATGCATCTGCCGGGTGGCGGGGCGTGTGGAGGGTGCTGCTGTCATGCGTCTGTCCTGCCCAGCCATTGGTCAAGTATGTGTTCGGGCATGGCTGGCGTACCCCATGCCAGTTGCACCCCGGCGGTCATGACCTGCGCCCGCATGGCGGGGGGCAGGCGTACGGCGTCCTTTTCCGTGGTGACAAGGCACGCATTCAGTTGCGCAGCCAGTGCCAGCATGGCGCAGCATTCCGTCCGGGTATAGGGATGGTGGTCGGCAAATGCCACGCAGCGCAGGGGGGGAAATCCCGCCCTGGCAAGTCCGTCAAAGAACTTCGCGGGCCGTCCGATCCCGGCAAAGGCGATAAGGGGCCTGTCACGCGGCAGATTGCCCACATCCTGTTGCAGCATGGCTGTAAAACAGGGCGGCCTGTTTTTCATGCCGGCCAGAATGCCCTGCCGGTCAGCACCGATCATGACCATGCCCCCCGCACGCGCCAGACCGGCATGGACCGGTTCGCGCAGCGGCCCTGCGGGCAGGACCCGTCCATTGCCGAAACCGACCGTGCCATCCACCACCACCAGGGCGAGATCCTGATGCAGCGTGGGATTCTGGAACCCGTCATCCATCAACAGGCAGTCGGCCCCGTCCCGTATGGCCTGCCGGGCTGAAACCGCCCGGTCCGCGCCGATATAGCAGGGTGCGATACGGGCCAGCAGCAGCGGTTCATCCCCAGCTTCGCGCGCCGTATGCTGGTCCGGGTCAACCCGTGTACCCGCAGGCAGGTTTCCACCATACCCCCGCGATAGAAAGGCCGGGCGATGCCCACGGGCAATGGCGCGTTGTGCAAGGTCAAGCCCAAGTGGCGTCTTGCCCGTGCCGCCTACCCCGATATTCCCGCAACACAGCACGGGTACTGGCGCGCGCCATCCGCTGCGTCCGACCCGACGGGCCGTCGCCTTCGCGTACAGATACGACAGGGGGGATAGCAGGCGGGCGGCCCACCCCGGATGGGCAGGTGCAGTCCACCAGAAGGCCGGAGCGCGCATCATCGTTGCCCCAATGCCAGAATCGCAAGGGCAACCTGCCGGGCCATGTCAGGATTGGAGGGGGCAGTGTCAGGGGATGTCCCACTACCCCTGTCGGGATGCCGCAGTTGCGTGATGACCCATCGGGCGATGTCCCGCGTGGTGTGCACGTTGTGGACGCGGTCCCCCAACCGGGCATAGGCCTGACGAAAATTGCCAGTTTTCGGGCCGGCCGCAATCGGGCATCCCGCCCGTGCCGGTTCAACGGGATTATGGCCGCCACCTGTGCAACCGGACAGGCTGTTACCCATGAACACCGGTGCGCCAAGGGCATAGAACAGTCCCGTTTCCCCCAATGTATCGCATATCCATATCCTGTCCCGCGTGGTGGGGAACCGCCCTGCCGCCCGGCGGGGGGGATAATCCGCCAGTGCCGCGATATCCGCCCCGCGTTCGGGGTGGCGGGGAATGATGATGGTCAGCACGTCAGGCACGGCCTGGCGGATGATGGCGCTGGCGGCAATGATTTCGGCTTCTTCCCCGGGATGGGTGGAGGCCGCCACCCAGACCGGGCGCCCACCAAGATGGCGACGGATCAGCTCAAGCTGTGCCGGGTCGCAAGGCAGCGGAGTGGCAGCCTCCTTCAGGTCGGCGATCAGGTCGATCCGCCTTGCACCGCCCTGTCGCAGGCGGCGGGCATCTTCCGGGCTGCGCGCCATGACCCATGTAAAAGTGGACAGCATGCGCGCCAGCAGGCAACGCGCCTTGCCCCACCGGGACAGTGACCGGTCCGACAGGCGTCCGTTAAGCAGCGCCAGCGGGATGCGCCGCCGCCTGCAGGTCGCGAACAGGTTGGGCCAGAGTTCACTTTCCACCAACGCTGCCGCATCAGGACGCCAGAAATCGACAAACCGCGTAACCCAGTGTGGCACATCCAGCGGCGCGAACTGATGCAGGACCCGCTCATGCCCATCCATGCCCGGCAGGCGCGCGTGCAGGATTTCGGCACCCGTAACGGTTCCGGTTGTTATCAGGATATGATGGAAAGGACGGGCGGCAAGAAGCTGGCTGATAACCGGCAGCACCGCAATACTTTCACCAACGCTTGCGGCATGCAGCCAGACCAGCGGACCATGCGGGCGGCTCATACCGGCAATGCCACGGCGTTGCGGCAGGCTGGCCGGTATTTCCCTGCCGCGTTTCAGGCGACGCGACAGGTTCAGGCGCAGGACGGGCGGCAGCAGGCTGGCGACACCCCACCATCCTGCCGCAAGGACGGCACCGCACAGGCGCGCGCCCGTCATGTCCCGGCGCTTCATGTCTGTATCAGTCCAAAAGCACGGTGGTTGCGCATGCCCTGCGGTAACACGCCCTGTCAGATGGGAAAAGGATACAGAACCTTTTCCCATCGCATGGTCAGGACAGGAAGCGGCGCAGCCCCAGCCCCTGCGTGCGTTCATGCAGGACGGAGGGCTGATAGGCGACGGAAATGATTTCGTGCGCCTGCTGCCATACGCTTATGTCTTCCGCGCGTTCGGTCTGCACGGTGGTGATGCCGCAGCGCAACATGAATTCGTACTGGTCCGGCAGCGGCTTGCCCGTCGCCCGGATTTCGCCAGAAAACGACAGATGTTCGCGCAGCGCACGGGCCTGCGTGAAGGCGCGCCCGTCACGGAAGGTGGTGAACGTGACTGCCACCAGACCAAGCCGCGGCAGGGCAGGGCGCAGCAGGGCTGCATCCACATCCGGCCCGATGGCGACACCCAGCGGCGCATCACCAGCGCGCGCCAGTCCTTCTTCCAGCCGTGCGAAGGGCACGATCACGGCACCCGTCGCGGGAAGGGGCGCATCTTCGGCTATCGTGACCCAGGTGTCATCCTTGATGTGGCCATTCTCAAGCAGGGGCATAGACGGCATCCTTGAAGCTGGCGGCGCCAAGACGCCGGTAGGTATCGATAAACTGCTCATCGCCCTGACGCAGCACCAGATAGGTATCAATCAGGCGTGCGATGGCATCGACCGTCTCGTCTTCAGGTAGCGCCGGGCCGATGATCTGGCCAATGGCCACGTCATTGGCCGCCGAGCCACCAAGGGTCAGCTGGAAGAATTCCTCGCCGCGCTTGTCTACGCCAAGGATGCCGATATGGCCCGCATGGTGGTGTCCGCAGGCATTGATGCAGCCCGAGATGTTGATATGCAGCCTGCCGATGCGTTCCTGCAGTTCCGGATCGGCGAAGCGGGCGCTGAGCTTCTGTGCGATGGGAATGGACCGCGCATTGGCCAGTGAGCAGTAATCCAGTCCAGGGCAGGCAATGATATCGCCCACCAGCCCGATATTGGGCGTGCCCAGACCAGCCGCGACCAGCCTGGTCCACAGTTCGCGCAGGCGGTCCTTGCGTATATGGCCCAGCACCACGTTCTGCATATGGGTCACGCGGATTTCACCAAACGACCAGCCATCGGCCAGATCGGCGATCAGATCCATCTGGTCTGCCGTGATATCGCCGGGGATGCCGCCGTCGGGCTTGATGGAAACAACGGCGCTTATGAAACCGTCATTGCGGTGGGGATGGGTGTTGGTGCGCACCCAGCGGTCAAAGGCGGGATCGGCCTTGCGGTCGGCAGCAAGCTTCTGCGCCGCATCAGCAGGGGCCACCAGCTCTGGAATGCCGAAACGCGCACGGATGCCATCGACAATGGCGGGATCAAGGCGGTAGTCCGCGCGGTTCATCAATGCGAATTCCGCATCGACCTTTTCACGGAACAGGTCAACGCCCAGTGCCTGCACAAGGATCTTGATACGGGCCTTGTACATGTTATCGCGACGGCCATAGGCGTTGTACACGCGCACGATGGCCTCAAGGTAGGCTACGAGGTCTTCTTCCGGCAGGTTGTCGCGCAGCTGCACGCCAATGATTGGCGTGCGGCCAAGCCCACCGCCCACGAACACGTCAAACACCGGACGCCCCTGCGGCCCGGGACGGGCGACCAGACCGATGTCATGGAAGCGGGCCGCGACGCGGTCATGCGGGCTGCCGCTGATCGCGATCTTGAACTTGCGCGGCAGGAACGAGAATTCCGGGTGCAGCGTGGACCACTGGCGCAGGATCTCGGCATGGATGCGCGGGTCCAGCAGTTCATCGGCGGCAGCGCCTGCAAACTCGTCACACGTCACGTTGCGGATGCAGTTGCCACTGGTCTGGATGGCATGCATGTTCACGCCCGCCAAGTGTTCAAGGATATCGGGCGTATCCTCCAGCCGGATCCAGTTGAACTGGATGTTCTGGCGCGTGGTGAAGTGCCCGTAATCACGGTCATACGTGCGCGCGATACGGGCCAGCGCACGCATCTGGTCGGACCCCATCATGCCATAGGGCACAGCCACGCGCAGCATGTAGGCATGCAACTGTAGGTACAGGCCGTTCATCAGGCGGAGCGGCTTGAATTCATCCTCGCTCAGGTCACCCGCAATCCGGCGGTTTACCTGTTCGCGGAACTGCGCCACGCGCTGGGACAGGAAGGTACGGTCCACCTGGTCATAGGCATACCGGCCAACCGGCAGGGTTGCGGTGTCAGTGGACATTGGATGTCTCCACAGGGGCAAAATCAGGGTGGACGCTCGGCCCGAACGCACGGATGCGTTCACGCACCGTAAGCGGGGACAGGCCGGTAGCCGACGGGTCAAGCTGCACGCCATAGATACCTACCAGCTTGCGGGCATCCGGCGTGGCCTTGGCCTGCTTTATCGCGCCTTCGATATCCGCATTGTCGAAAACACGGGCATGGCCGATATGTTCCGACCACCCCTGCTGTGTCAGCCAGACAATGCGGCCATCAAGCAGGCGGTTGGCGGTAATGACGCTGGCACCGGTCGTATCCCGGCGGTTGTTCCTGACATCCACTTGTGAACCGATCCTTTTCCAGACAACAGGCAATCTGCCGTGACTGGTACAAAAAGGCGCCAGACATGTAAACTGGTGCCCGTAACCTAAATCCGGTCCTGTGTGGGGTCAGGCGGCCACGGCTGGCGGCCTGACCCCGCTGGTATCAGGACTTCTGGCGCCGGGTCGCCCCGTCAAGGCGGGTTTCCTCGCCAATGAAGGCGGCGAGGCGCGCTGCGGTCTCATCGCTCGACGCATGGGCCGTTTCCAGCCGCAGGTCGGGCTTCACGGGTGCTTCATACGGTGCGTCGATGCCGGTGAAGCCTTCGATCTTGCCCGCGCGCGCAGCGGCATACAGGCCCTTGGGATCACGCTGTTCACACGTGGCCTGCGGCGTGTCGATGAAGATTTCATGGAAACCTTCACCCACGATCTGGCGTGCCAGTTCGCGGTCTGCAATGGTGGGCGAAATCAGGGCGACGATTACAACCTGTCCGCTTTCCGCAAGGATGCGGGCCACGGCCGCGGCACGGCGCACGTTTTCACGACGGTCCGCTTCCGAAAAGCCGAGGTCCGAACACAGGCCCGCGCGCAGCGTGTCCCCATCCAGAACCGACACATCGACCCCGCGTGAGAACAGGCGCGTTTCCGCGCCGCGCGCCAGCGTGCTCTTGCCCGCGCCCGGCAGGCCGGTCATCCAGAACACGCCCCCACGATGGCCCTTCGCCTGCGCGCGGTCCCATACCGACACGGCGCTGCCGGTCGGGTGGATGGCGTTGCGGCCCGCGACACTCTCGGCAACCCCGATCAGCGGCGCGCCACCGACGATCTGCTGGTTGCGGTCCACCAGCACGCCACGCCCGTCCGACGTGCCAGGCACGAACGCATCGAACAGCATGGTTTCGGACACCGCCAGCGTGATTTCGGCAAAGCCCTCGGGCGGCACTTCCTCGGCAGGATGTTCGGTCAGGTCTTCCAGGCGCACCACGGAATCAATGGCCGCCACCGTGACCTGATGTTCCGCCGTGGCAAGACGCAGCTTGAAGCTTTCGCCCACGCGCAGCGGTTCCTGACGCAGCCAGAACAGGCGCGTGCGGATGCGCGCCGCACGCAGCGGTGCCGCAGATGCGGGATACAGGAAGTCGCCACGGTCAGGAATGACATCGGGTTCCAGCGTCACGGCCACGGACTGGCCTGCAATCGCGGCTACCTGCGGCGCCGTGTGCCAGCTTTCGATGGTGGCGATGCGGGCACGCGCGCCATGCACGCCAATCACCACCTCATCCCCAACGCGGATGCGGCCACGTTCGATACGGCCTACGACAATGCGCTTGGTATCGAAGCGGTAGACATCCTGTACCGGCAGGCGCAGCGGCAGGTCGGCGCGCGACGACGGGGCGGGGACCGCGGCCAGTGCCTCGGTCAGGGTCGGGCCCTTGTACCACGGCATCTTGTCCGAACGCGACGCCATGTTGTCGCCTTCACGCGCGGAAGCGGGGACGAACACGGTCGGCTCGATTTCCAGCTGGTGCAGCAGGGCGGTGATGTCGCGCTCGGCCGCTTCGATCTTCTTCTGGTCGTAGTCGAGGATATCGACCTTGTTCATCAGCACGATGACATGGCGGATACCGATCAGGCGCAGCAGCATGGCATGGCGGCGGGTCTGTTCCTGCGCGCCTTCGTTCGCATCAACCACCAGTACTGCGGCTTCCGCATCGGCCGCACCGGTGATCATGTTGCGCAGGAACTGGCGGTGGCCCGGCGCATCCACGATCACGAACTGGCGCGTGCCCAGCCGGAAGGGGATACGGGTGGAATCAACGGTAACACCCTGGTCGCGCTCGATCTGCAGGCTGTCGAGCAGGAAGCTCCATTCAACCGTCAGCCCGCGCTTCTTGCTGGATTCAATGATCTGCGCGACACGCCCTTCGGGCAGGCTGTCGGTATCATACAGCAGGCGACCGATCAGGGTGGACTTGCCATGGTCGACATGGCCCACGATCACGATGGGGGTGGCGGCGTCCTGCGGGGCAGGGGTCGGGATTGTACTCATTGTAATATAACTCCGTCCTGTCCGATCAGAGGTAGCCGGCCACGCGCAGGCGTTCGAACGCGTCCTCGGATTCATGATCCATGGCACGTCCCGCGCGTTCGGACGTGCGCGACGTTTCCAGTTCCGCAATCACTTCGGCCACGGTGGTCGCGTTGCTTTCGACCGGGCTGGTGATGTCCTGGTCCCCCAGCGAGCGGTAGCGCTTGCCATCCTTCGCGAAATACAGGTCAACCAGCGGGATGCCCTCACGCTCGATATAGCGCCAGATATCAATCTCGCGCCATGACAGCAGGGGATGGACGCGCACATGCATGCCGGGTTCGTGAGGGGTGGCGTACTGGTCCCAGAATTCGGGCGGCTGGTTTCGTACGTCCCACTTGTGGCCTGCACCTCGGGGGCTGAACACGCGTTCCTTGGCACGGGTGGCCTGCTCATCACGGCGGATGCCCGCGATCACGCCTGCCAGCTTGTACTTGTCGATCATCGCGGCAAGACCCGCGGTCTTGCGCGCGGCGGAACGTGCGGCAGGCGGCAGGGTGGGATCGATGTCTTCCACCGGGGGGCAGTCACCCAGCAGCAGTTCAAGGTTCCATTTCTTGCTATATTCATCGCGGAACCTGTACATTTCCGGGAATTTCTTGCCGGTATCAACATGCATGACCGGGAACGGCACGTTGCCAAGGAACGCCTTGCGCGCCAGCCACAGCATGACGTTGGAATCCTTGCCCAGCGACCACAGCATCGCCAGCGGCTTCAGCTTCCGGTAGGCTTCACGCAGGATGAAGATGCTCTGGGCCTCTAGTTGGTCGAGATCGTCCATGGAATTACAGACCTTCCGTAACAGGAAAGAAAACAAAGGAAACTGGCGGCCTCAGCCCGGCCGGTACGGCGGCGCCCGCCTCAGGATGCCTTGCGGACATGGATACCACATTCCGTCTTGCTCTGCCCGGCCCATCGACCCTGGCGGGGATCCTCGCCTTCGGCCACGGGACGCGTGCACGGTGCGCACCCGATGGAGGGATAGCCCCGCAGCGTCAGCGGGTGGCGCGGCAGGTTGCGACGCGTCATTTCAGCGTCCAGTTCACGCGGTGTCCAGCTTATCAGCGGGTTGATCTTGATCTTGCCGCCGGGCGCGTCCTCCACTACCGGCAGGCCCTGCCGCGTTGCGGCCTGGGTACGCTTGCGGCCCGTGATCCACGCATCAAAGGGGATCATGGCCTCATCCAGCGGTTCGACCTTGCGCAGCGCGCAGCAGGCGTCGGGGTCAAAAGCCCATAGCTGGCCTTCGGGGTCGCGGCGTTCGATCTGTTGGGGGGCGGGGTGCAGGTCGCGCACGTCGCGCAGCCCCAGCACTCGGGCCAGTTCCTGCCGGTATGCCAGCGTTTCGGGGAAATGCTGGCCCGTTTCAAGGAACAGTACCGGAACGGCGGGATCAATTTCTGCCGCCAGCGCCAGCATGACGGCAGATTCGGCCCCGAAGGATGAAACCAGCGCAATACGTCCGCGCAGCCGCGTCAGGGCAACACGAAGCACGTCGGAGGCATTTTCTCCCGCCTGCTTCAGTTCTGCCATAATGTCCGCATTGATGCGCATAATCTCCCCCAGGCCGGATTTTACACTAGGCTATGGCGTTCTTTTCTCCGCCACACCTAATCCCCGCGGTTTGTAAAATCAAGGCGTCGCCTAGCATTTACACATAATAATACGCATATTCCGTGACGGGGGTACGAATGTTGCGGGATATGGCGGCGGATGTATCCCTCAGCGGCTCATGATAACGATAATATCGCTGTTTTCCAGCATGTGACGGGTCACGCCACCCAGAATCATCTGACGCAGGCGGGAGTGGGAATACGCCCCCATGACCATTGTATCCGCGCCCAGCGTATGGGCCATGCCCAGCATGTCTTCGCCGACCGGACGGGAATCACTACCGAATTCGTGAATATTGGCCATGATGCCATGCAATGACAGGAATGACCGTACATGCCGGGCTTCGGGGCCGGGGCGCTGGTAGGCGGGGCTGTGCAGGATATGCACGGCTTCCGCCCGTTTCAGCAGCGGCAGGGCATGGTGGATGGCGGATGCGGCTTCCGACGTGCCGTTCCAGCCGATGCAGATGCGTCTGCCTATGGTCGGCGGGGCCACGGGCGGCACGATTATTACCCCGCGCCCGCTTTCAAACAGGATGGCATGCAGCGTATCGGATGAGGAGACATCTCCCTCCGGGTTGGGCTGGCGCAGGACCACGATATCGGACAGGCGCGCCTGGAAGGACACGACGCTGCGGGTATGGCCGTTATGGGCAATGAAGCTGGCGGACAGGCCGTGCATGCCCACCGGCGAAAGGGGAGAGTCCACCGCCACCACCGGGATCTGTTCGCGGGTGACAAATGCATCAAACAGTCCACGCACGCCATTGAGGCGCGCGGCACTTTCCTTCAGGGCAGATGCGATCATTTCCTGCACCATGGCGCCCGACAGGCCTTCACCTACCAGCGGCCCGACTTCCTGCATGTCGGTGCCCACATGCAGTACGGCGAGATGTGCATCGAACATGCGTGCAATCGCGCCGCCAACGTCCAGCGCGCTTTCCGCATGGCTCATCCCGGCCAATGGCAACAATATCCTGCGTATGCACATGCCCCGCCTCCTGATCCGTTCATGGGGCGCGCGGTCCGTCTGGCGGGTGCGACACGCCCCTTAATAAATAAAAACGGATCAGGTGGCGTTAAGTTCAGGGGTAAAGGCGCTCCGTCGTCCAGCCATCGGCTGTCCGGTCCCATACGGCGCGGTCATGCAGACGGTAGGGACGGTCCTGCCAGAATTCGAAATGCTGTGGCACGACGCGAAAACCGCTCCAGTTGGCGGGACGGGGAATGACGGCCCCGGGATCGGGATAGCGGGATTCAAGTTCGGCCACCGCCTTCTCGAACACCGCGCGGTCGGGCAGGGGGCGGGACTGGTCCGATGCGATGGCGCCCAGTCGGGAAATCCGGCTACGGCTGGCGAAATAGGTATCGGCCTCGGCTGGAGTGACGGGTTCCACCGCACCTTCGATGCGGATCTGGCGGCGGATGCTTTTCCAGTGGAACAGCAGGGCGGCGTGCGGGTTGGCTTTCAGTTCGGCGGCCTTGCGGCTGTTGAGATTGGTATAGAATACGAACCCCCGCCGGTCCGCGCCCTTGAGCAGGATCATCCGCACCGAAGGCCGCCCGTCAGCCGTGGCGGTAGCCAGCGCCATGGCGTTCGGGTCGTTGGGTTCGTGCGCCGTGGCGTCCCGCATCCATGCGTCAAACAGGTCGAACGGGTCGGCATCAAGGTCGATCAGGGGAAGGGTCATGGGGCGGGGTTCCGTAACGCTGCATGCCTGGTACCGGCCTGCACCGGGCGCGACCGGGGCAGGGATACGAAACATATGGAAACATAAGGTAAGTTACCATGTGACAATTATTGGCTACAATTAGCGCAATCGGCATCTTGTCCAAAACGGCAGCTTGTGCAACCACGAGGCCGAAATTTCATCCGTCATTTACCATTAAGGATACCAGCATGTCAGACGGCGCGCCCAAAATCGCCATCAAGGGTTCATTGATGAAAGGCAAGCGGGGCCTAGTCATGGGTGTTGCGAATGACCGCTCCATCGCATGGGGCATCGCGCGCGCCGTGGCCGAGCAGGGGGGCGAGCTTGCCTTTACCTACCAGGGCGAGGCGCTGGGCAAGCGCGTGCGCCCGCTGGCCGAAACCGTGGGATCTTCGCTGGTCCTGCCATGTGACGTGACCGATGACGCGGCCATGGATGCGACATTTGCCGCGATCGAGAAGGAATGGGGCAAGATTGACTTCCTCGTCCACGCCATTGGCTGGGCGGACAAGCAGTTCCTGCGCGGACGGTATGTTGATACCCCGCGCGACGCCTTTCTCAAGGCGATGGACATTTCGTGCTATTCCTTCACCGCTGTCGCCCGGCGCGCTGCGGCCATCATGAACCCGGGCGGTTCGCTGCTGACCCTTACCTATCTGGGGGCCGAGCGCGTCATGCCGCATTACAACGTGATGGGTGTGGCCAAGGCGGCGCTGGAGGCTTCGGTGCGTTACATGGCGGTTGACCTTGGTGGTGATGGCATCCGCGTCAACGGTATTTCAGCGGGGCCGGTCATGACGCTGGCGGCCAATGGCATTGGCGATTTCCGCTATATTCTGAAGTGGAACCAGTATAATTCCCCGCTGGAACGTAACGTGTCGCTGGAAGAAGTGGGTGGCGCGGGCCTGTACATGCTGTCCGACCTGTCGGGTGGCGTTACGGGTGAAATTCACCATGTTGATTCCGGCTATCATATTGTCGGCATGAAAAACCCCACCGCGCCGGATATCACGGTCGCGGGTAACTGATCGCGGGAATCCTGCCCCCATGTCGTACAATACCTTTGGCCATCTGTTCCGCGTCACCACGTGGGGCGAAAGCCATGGCCCGGCCATCGGCTGCGTGATTGACGGCTGCCCGCCGCGTATCCCGCTGGATGTGGCGGATATCCAGCCCTGGCTGGACCGTCGCAGGCCCGGACAGTCGAAATTCACCACCCAGCGTCAGGAAGCCGATCAGGTCGAGATCCTGTCCGGTGTGTTTGAGGGCAGGACGACCGGCACCCCGATTTCGCTGGTCATACGTAATACCGACCAGCGTTCGCGTGATTATGGCGATATCGCAACCCGTTACCGTCCCGGCCACGCTGATGTCGCCTATGACATGAAATACGGCATCCGCGATTATCGCGGTGGCGGTCGTTCCTCGGCGCGGGAAACGGCCATGCGGGTCGCGGCGGGGGCCGTGGCGCGCAAGGTGCTGGGGGATATGGTCAGCATCCGCGGTGCGCTGGTGCAGGTCGGGCCGCATGCCATCGACCGTGCGCGGATGGACTGGGACATGGTCAATGACAATCCCCTGTTCTGTCCGGATGCAGCGATACTGCCGGTATGGGAAGGCTACCTTGCCGATATCCGCAGGAAGGGATCGTCCATCGGTGCCGTGATCGAGGTCATGGCCGAAGGCGTGCCGCCGGGGCTGGGCGCGCCGATCTATGGCAAGCTGGATTCCGACCTTGCCATGGCTTTGATGAGCATCAATGCGGTCAAAGGGGTCGAAATCGGGGAAGGGTTTGCATCTGCCTGCCTGACGGGGGAGGAAAACGCGGACCCGATGCGCATGGAAAATGGCAGGCTCCAGTTCGCTTCCAATCATGCCGGTGGCGTGCTGGGTGGTATTTCCACCGGACAGCCGGTCGTGGCGCGTTTCGCGGTCAAGCCGACCAGTTCAATCCTGACCCCCGTGCCCTCCGTCACGCGTGAAGGGGAGAACGTGGATGTCATGACCAGAGGGCGGCATGACCCCTGCGTTGGTATTCGCGCCGTACCGGTGGGGGAAGCGATGATGGCCTGCGTTCTGGCTGATCACCTGCTGCGCCATCGGGGACAGGTGGGCTGTCAGGACCCTGTGATCCTGTAAGATTTCGGGTCGCTGCATGCGCCCCGTCCAGCTCTCTGCAGCCTGCTCACGGGACGTTCGGCAAAGCGTGCCCATGGTCTGGCGCGGGGTGGCCGGTCCACCCCCGCGCCATCCGTTGGGTCAGCCTTTCAGCTTTGCGTCCAGCGTGACCGTTGTGTTGAACAGTTTCGAGACCGGGCATCCGGCTTTTGCCTTTTCCGCCAGTTCCCTGAACTGTGCTTCGGTGGCGCCGGGAATTTCGGCCTCCAGCGTCAGTTTCGCATGGGTGATGGCAAAGCCTTCGCCCTGCTTGTCCAGCACGATTTCGGATTTTGCATCCAGTGATGTGGCCGTCAGGCCCGCGCCACCAAGAATGCCCGACAGGGCCATGGCGAAACACGCGGCATGGGCGGCGCCCAGAAGTTCCTCGGGGTTGGTGCCGGGCCTGTCCTCAAAACGGGTGTTGAAGCCGTAAGGCTGGTTCTTCAGCGATCCGCTCTGGGTCGAAATTTCGCCCTTGCCGTCCTTCAGTCCACCTGACCAGTGTGCCGTCGCAAATTTCGTGATCGCCATTACGCCTTGATCCCTGTTTTCATGTTGCAATGCGGGCATGACACCCGCCGTGGATGATAGCCATCCCTCGCATGAGGCAACCACTCCGCTTGCGAAAAGTTGCATCACGATGCGCCCCGCGTCATCTGCGCCCTTGCAATATGCGCTAAAAACAGCCATATCCCGCCACGGCCCCGCGTTGGGGCCAATTCGCACGTGAAGCCAATACCTCTGGTGTCCTTGAAAAACAGGGCGTGCTTCACGGAGGATAAACCAGACACAAGGATTTAGCCGACATGGCGATGCCTGAATTCACAATGCGCCAGCTGCTCGAAGCCGGCGTGCACTTCGGTCACCACACCCGCCGCTGGAACCCGCGCATGGCGCCGTACCTGTTCGGTGTGCGCAACCAGGTTCACATCATCGACCTGCAGCAGACCGTTCCCATGCTGGACCGTGCGCTCAAGGCGATCCGTGATACCGTCGCCGGTGGTGGCCGCGTGCTGTTCGTTGGTACCAAGCGCGCAGCCGCCGATCAGGTGGCCGAAGCCGCCAAGCGTTGCGGCCAGTACTATGTCAACCACCGCTGGCTGGGCGGCATGCTGACGAACTGGAAGACCATCACCGGTTCGATCAAGCGCCTGCGCGGCATTGACGAAATGCTGGAAAACGGCACCCAGGGCCTGACCAAGAAGGAAGTCCTGGACATCACGCGCGACCGTGAGAAGCTGGAGCGTTCGCTCGGCGGTATCAAGGAAATGGGCGGTCTGCCCGACATCCTGTTCGTGATCGATACGAACAAGGAAAAGCTGGCGGTTGAAGAAGCCAACAAGCTGGGTATCCCGGTTGTGGCCGTGCTGGACAGCAACTCCGACCCGCGTGGCGTAACCTTCCCGATCCCGGGCAACGATGACGCCATCCGCGCCATTGCCCTGTATTGCGAACTGGTTTCGTCCGCTGTCCTCGACGGTATCTCCGCCGAGCTGGGTGCGTCGGGCGAGGACTTTGGTGCGTCCGAGGAACTGCCGGTCGACCCCGCCGTGGAAACGGCCGTGACGGAAGCCGCCGCAAGCGCGGAATGAAAATGGACGCCGGGGCAGGCTGAAACAGGCCACCCGGCGTAACTGACACAGCAAGGACACGCCCTGCAGTCATGCGGGGCGTGCGCCTGTCGTGAGGAGTATCAGGATAATGGCGCAAATTACCGCAGCCCTCGTCAAGGAACTTCGTGAGAAGACCGGCGCGGGCATGATGGATTGCAAGAAGGCCCTTAACGAAGCCGAAGGCGACATCGAAGGCGCGATCGACTGGCTGCGCAAGAAGGGCCTTTCGGCTGCCGCCAAGAAGTCTGGCCGCGTTACGGCCGAAGGCCTGGTTGGCGTGGCGCAGGCTGACAGGAAGGCCGCCATGGTCGAAGTCAACGCCGAGACCGACTTCGTTGCCCGCAACGAGCATTTCCAGAACTTCGTTTCCGAAGTGGCCCATGCGGCGCTGAGCGTTGGCGACGATCTGGAAAAGCTGAAGGCTGCCGTGCTGAAAAGCGGCCGCACCGTTGCCGATGAACTGACGCACCTGATCGCCACCATTGGCGAAAACATGTCCATCCGCCGCGCGCGCGTGCTGAGCGTGCCGTCGGGCGTGGTTGCGACCTACGTGCATTCCGCCGTAAGCCCCGGCCTGGGCAAGATCGGCGTTCTGGCTGCTGTTGAAGCGCCGACCGCCAGCGAAGCGATGGAAGACCTCGGCCGCCGTATCGGCATGCATGTCGCCGCCACCCGTCCGGCTGCGCTGGATGTGGACAGCGTCGACCCGCAGGCGCTTGAGCGTGAGCGCGCCGTACTGGTGGAGCAGGCCAAGGCTTCGGGCAAGCCCGACGCGATCATCGAAAAGATGGTCGATGGCCGTATCCGCAAGTTCTATGAAGAAGTCGTGCTGCTGGAACAGGTCTGGGTGCATGATGGCGAAAGCCGCGTGCGCAAGATCGTGGAAAAGGCAGGCGCCAAGCTGACCGGCTTCGACCGTTTCCAGCTTGGTGAAGGCATCGAAAAGGAAGAAAACGACTTTGCCGCTGAAGTGGCAAAGGCTGCCGGCAACTGATTTCGTTGCCGGTTTCCGGTTTTCTTTTCGCAAGGGCGGGTACTTCCTGATGGAATGGGAGGCACCCGCCCTTGTGCTTTCCGCCACCCCGTATGGGGAAGGCAGCGCGATTGCGCATGTCCTGACCGGTGAATACGGCCTGTATCATGGTCTGGCCCGTGGGGGGGCATCCAGCCGGGGCCGGGCGGTATGGCAGACCGGCAACCTTGTCCGCGCGCGCTGGACCGCCCGCCTGCCTGAACAGCTGGGCAACATCACGGCGGAAACGGTCCATGCCTCCAGCGCGCGCATACTGGACGCCCCGCTGCCACTGGCCATGCTGGCATCATTATGTGCGCTGGCTGATGGCTGCCTGCCTGAACGCGAACCCCATCCCGCCATCTTTCAGGGACTGGCCAGCCTGCTGGCGCGAATCAGCCTCGACCCGCAATGGGCGGTGGCCGGGGCCATGCCCGAAATCGTGCGGTGGGAACTGCTCCTGCTGTCCGAACTTGGCTTCGGCCTGGACCTGACACACTGTGCCCTTGGCGGTAGGCGGGACGACCTGTGCTGGGTATCGCCGCGCACCGGGCGGGCGGTATCGGACGAACGCGCAGGCGAATGGCGCAGCCGCCTGCTGCCGCTGCCCGGTTTCTTGCTGCATCCCGATCAGGTCGGTACACCTGTGGACTGGTATGACGGGTTGCAGCTGACAGGGCATTTCCTGCAACGCGACGCCTTTGGCCAGCGGCATCGTCCCGTGCCCGAAGCCCGGTGCAGGCTGCTGGACATGATCGCGCGGGAGGCGGACATTCCCCCGCCGGATGCGTCGCCCGACGGGGCGACAGCCACCACCGAGTGATTACTACCATTGGACAAAGCGTAAAGTTTCGCTATCTGTTCACCTGCGGGAGGAAGATTGCATGCCTGTGGACACAACAGCTGGCCATATTGAAGATACCAAGCTGGCCGATGCGCTGAGTGAACGTTACCTGGCCTATGCCATGTCAACGATCATGTCGCGTTCGCTGCCCGATGTGCGTGACGGGCTGAAGCCGGTGCATCGTCGCATGATCTATGCGATGCAGCAGCTCAAGCTGGACCCGTCCGCCGGGTTCAAGAAATGCGCCCGCGTGGTCGGTGACGTGATCGGTAAATACCATCCGCATGGCGATGCTTCGGTTTACGAGGCGCTGGTGCGGCTGGCCCAGGATTTTGCCGTCCGCTACCCGCTGGTGGAAGGGCAGGGCAATTTTGGCTCGATCGACGGCGATAACGCCGCCGCCATGCGGTACACCGAATCCCGCCTGACCGAAGTCGCCAAGGCCCTGCTTGAAGGAATCGGTGAGGACTGCGTTGATTTCCGCCCCACCTATGATGGGGAAGAACAGGAACCTGTCGTCCTGCCTGCTGCTTTCCCCAACCTGCTGGCCAACGGGGCAGCGGGGATCGCGGTGGGCATGGCGACCTCCATCCCGCCTCATAACGTGGGTGAGATCTGTGCAGCCGCCCTTGCCCTGATCCGCAAGCCCGCCATGACCACGATCGAACTGCTGAAACACATGCCCGGTCCGGATTTCCCCACCGGCGGCAGTATCGTGGAAGACAGCGACGCTATTGCCCGCGCTTACGAGACAGGGCGCGGTTCCTTCCGCATCCGCTCGAAATGGGAAGTGGAGCAGGGGCGTTTTGGCACATGGCAGATCGTGGTGACCGAAATCCCGTATCAGGTGCAGAAATCCCGCCTGATCGAACAGGTCGCAGACCTGATGGAACAGAAGAAGCTACCCCTTCTGGCCGATATCCGCGATGAAAGCACAACCGATATCCGGCTGGTGTTGGAACCCAAGTCGCGCGGGATCGAACCTGCGGTGCTGATGGAAACCCTGTTCCGCGCAACGCAGCTGGAAAGCCGCTTTGGCCTGAACATGAACGTGCTGGGTGCCGATCAGGTGCCCGGCGTGCGCAGCCTGAAGGATGTGCTGCAGGCATGGCTGGACCACCGTCATGACGTGCTGCAGCGCCGTAGCGCCAACCGGCTGGCGGCGGTCAACCGGCGTCTGGAAATCCTTGACGGGTTCCTTGCAGTCTATCTCAATCTTGATGAGGTGATCCGCATTGTCCGTGAGGAGGACGACGCGAAGACGGCCCTGATCGCGACTTTCGACCTGACGGAACTGCAGGCGGAATCGGTGCTGAACATGCGCCTGCGCAGCCTGCGGCGGCTGGAGGAAATGGAAATCCGCGACGAGCATGCCAGGCTGAGCGCGGAAAAGCAGTCCCTGCACGACCTGCTGGAACAGGAAGGGTTGCGGTGGAAGCGCATCGCATCCGAAATCAGGGATATCCAGAAAACTTTCGGCAGTGGTGCCCTGGGCAGGCGGCGCAGTCTGCTGGCTGATGCGCCGGTTGAGATCGATGTCGAAGCCGCCCTGCCGGTCGAGCGTGACCCGCTGACGGTTATCCTGTCGCAGAAGGGCTGGATCCGTACCGTCCGTGGCCACGGGCAGGACCCCGAGGCCCTGAAATTCAAGGAAGGCGACGGTCTGGGCATGTCGGTCGAATGCCATAGCAATGACCGGCTGTGTGTTTTCGCGACTGACGGGCGCGCCTTTACGCTGCGTGTGGGCGACCTGCCGCGTGGACGCGGTGATGGCCAGCCCCTGCGCCTGATTATCGACCTCTCCAATGATGAGGACATCATTACGATGTTCCCCGTTGAGGACACGCGCAAACGCCTGCTGGCGTCCAGCACCGGGCGCGGCATGATCGTGGCGGAATCGGCCATGACGGCGGAAAAACGCACCGGCAAGCAGGTGCTGAACCTGAAGGATAACGAAAGCGCTCTGGTCTGTGTGCCAGCTACAGGCGACCATGTGCTGGTACTCGGCCAGAACCGGCGCATGCTGGTCTTCCCGCTGGATCAGCTGCCGGAAATGACGCGTGGCCTTGGCGTAATCTTGCAGAAATACAAGGATGGCGGCCTGCGTGATGCCGTCGTGTTCGCGGCTGATGTGGGTGTCGCGTGGCCCGATCCTGCCCGTACGCGTTCCTTTGCGGATCTGAAGGATTACCTGGGCAAGCGGTCTGACATGGGCAAAACGGCACCGGCCTGGGCCACGCGCAGACCGCGCGCCTGACGGGCTATTCCACCGGGCGGAACAGCCCGTCAGGCAGGAAGGCGCTTTCATGGGACTGATATTGCGCCAGGTCCAGATCGTGCCAAACGCCGCGGGTCATGATCTGGGCTGGGCGGAAACGGGCCTTGTAAGCCATTTTCCGGCTCTCACTGATCCAGTAGCCCAGATACAGGTGGGGCAGGCCAAGCGTGCGGGTGTATTCGATCAGGTGCATCACCGCGAATGTACCCAGTGAACGCTGCTGCAATGCGGGATCATAGAAGTCATAGACGGCGGACAGTCCGTCATCCAGCTGGTCCACCAGTGCCACGCAGGTCAGTCTGCCGTCACCATCGCGGAATTCGATCATGAAGGTCTCGATTGGCGTATCCTCGACCATGGCCCGGTAATCGGGAAAGGTCATGGACGCCATGTCGCCACCTTCGTGTCGGGTGGACTGGTACGCACTGAACAGGCTGAACTGTTCGGGTGTGGCGGCAGGGGGGATGCGTTGCGCGCGCAGCCCGGCATTGCGGCGCAGGGCGCGCAACTGAGTGCGGCCGGGGGTAAAGCGCGTCACGGGCACGCGTATGGGCGTGCAGGCGGTGCAGCCCGCGCAGACCGGGGCATAGGCAATGGTGTGACTGCGGCGGAATCCGGCCCGTGACAGGCGGTTATGGAACGGCACGGCGTCCGGTCCGCCAATCTCGGTCACGACCTTGCGTTCCATCCGTCCCGCCAGATAGGGACAGGGCATGGGGGCCGTCGTATAGAACAGCTGTGGATGCCGTGGCGATGTGTAGGTCATGCGCTCTCACCAGCCGGAAAACAGGAAACGGCAGTCCTGTAAACAGGAAAGACTGACTGCCCGTGGTTCCTGAACGGTTATCATATCCTTCCTGTTGCAGGCATCAACTATCCGGTCGTGCGCGCGTGGTTTTGTCGCGTTCAGGCGCGCAGCAGGCGGGCAGCGTCCAGCGCGAAATAGGTCAGGACGCCATTGGCACCCGCGCGGCGGAAGGCCATCAGGCTTTCCATGATGACGCGGTCACGGTCCAGCCAGCCATTCTGGATTGCAGCCATCAGCATCGCGTATTCGCCCGACACCTGATAGGCGAAGGTCGGCACCGCGAATTCCTGCCGCACGCGCGCGATGACATCCAGATACGGCATTCCCGGCTTGACCATCACCATGTCGGCCCCTTCGCTCAGGTCCATGGCGACTTCACGCAGGGCCTCATCCGTATTGGCGGGGTCCATCTGGTATGTCTTCTTGTCACCCGTCAGCAGGCCGCCCGACCCCAGCGCATCACGGAACGGGCCGTAGAAGGCGCTGGCATATTTGGCGGCGTAGGACATGATGCGGGTATTGACCAGTCCGCCCGCGTCCAGCGCGGTGCGGATGGACCCGACGCGCCCGTCCATCATGTCGGACGGCGCGATGATGTCGATTCCGGCCGCGGCCTGGTTCACGGCCTGTTTCACAAGGATTTCGACCGACGGGTCATTGACCACGTAGCCGTCTTCGATCAGTCCGTCATGGCCGTGGCTGGTATAGGGGTCCAGCGCCACGTCACCGATCAGGCCGATTTCAGGAAATTCCTTTTTCAGCAGGCGTGCCGCCCGACACATGAGGTTGTCGGGATTGGTTGCTTCCGTGCCTGCTTCATCGCGCAGGCTGGCCGGCGTGATGGGGAACAGCGCAAGGGCGGGAATGTCCAGCTTTGCCGCAGGTTCCACATGGGCTGCCAGCCGGTCGAGGCTGACGCGCTGCACGCCGGGCATGGAGGACACATCGGTGACCGAACCCGTGCCCTCGGTTACAAAGATCGGCCAGATCAGATTATCGGTCGATAGCGTGTTTTCAGACACCAGCCGCCGTGTGAACCGGTCGTGCCGGTTACGGCGCAGCCTTGTTTGGGGAAACTGACCGATATTCATCCAATCCAACTCCATCAGGGAAGGGGCGACTATGATCCCGTAGCCGCCCCGTGCCAAATTATGATCCGGTAATCCGTCCCGCGCGTTCAGGATTTCCCGCGCATGGCAGGTATGACCGCGCCCAGCCGGCTGTGGCGTATGCCATACAGCCCATACACAACCAGCCCGATCGCCAGCCAGACAACCAGCCGCAGCCATGTCAGCCCGTCCAGCGAGAGCATCATGATCCCGCAGCTCAAGATACCCGC
The DNA here is from genome assembly GCF_006538165.1 of Komagataeibacter diospyri. Lineage (GTDB taxonomy): Bacteria > Pseudomonadota > Alphaproteobacteria > Acetobacterales > Acetobacteraceae > Komagataeibacter > Komagataeibacter diospyri. The sequence goes on along the minus strand of NZ_BDLU01000028.1, from coordinate 32,794 downwards.
CACCGGGATTGCGCTTCCGCCGGGCACCCGGAATGCACGCGGGCGGTCGGGTTCACGTACCCGCAGCACGATAACGCCCACGCATACGATGACAAAGGCCAGCAGCGTGCCGATGGATGTCATGTGCGCCAGCTGTTCGATCGGCAGGAAGGCGGCCAGCGTCCCCGTTACCCCCATGAAGAACAGGTGGCATACAACCGGGGTGCCCAGACGCGCATGCGTGCGTCCGAACATGGGTGGCAGCAGCCCGTCGCGCGCCATGGCAAAGAAGACCCGGCTCTGCCCCAGCAGCAGGACAAGGATGACCGACAGGAAGCCACATATGACGCCGATCTTGACCGCCGCCTGCAGCCAGCCAAAGGGCGTGTGGTCTATGGCGGTGGCCACGGGGGCGGCGTCGCCAATCATGTCGCGGTAATTCACCAGCCCGGTCAGCACGAAGGAAAAGGCGATATAGACCAGCGTGCAGATCGCAAGGCTGCCCATCAGGCCGATGGGCATGTCACGCCCGGGATTGCGCGTTTCCTGCGCCACGGTGGAAACGGCGTCAAACCCCAGATAGGCGAAGAAGATCGTCCCCGCCGCGCGCAGTATGCCCGACAGGCCGTAATGCCCGAACTCGCCGGTATTGGGGGGAATGAAGGGGGTGTAGTTCGCGGTCCTGATATAAGGCAGCCCGAAGCCGATCACGGCGGCGATGACCGTAAGCTTGATCGCTACTATGACGGCGTTCAGCCGCGCGGATTCCGAAATCCCGCGCATGAGCAGCACGGACAGCACCACGATGATGATGACGGCAGGCATATTGGCGATGCCATGGACGGGCTGGCCACCTGCCATGCCCACGACCTCGAACGGGGAGGCCGTGAGCCGGGGTGAAAGGTGGATGCCCCATCCCTCCAGCAGGGAGCGCATGTACCGCGCCCAGCTGACCGATACGGCGGACGCCCCCACCGTATATTCCAGCACGAGATCCCAGCCGATGATCCAGCCCATCAGTTCGCCAAGGGCTGCATAGGCATAAACATAGGCGCTGCCCGCTGCCGGGATCATGCCCGCCAGTTCCCCGTAACACAGTCCGGCAAAGGCGCACGCCACCGCCGCCAGCACGAACGATATGAGTACGGCAGGCCCGGCATTGCTGCCCGCGGCAACACCGGTCAGCGAGAAAAGGCCCGCCCCGATCGTGACCCCGACCCCCAGCGCCACCAGGCTGCCGGCGCCCAGGACGCGTTTCAGTCCCGCATCATCGGCTGGCGCGCCAACGGGCAGCCGACGCAGCAATGCGCGTGTAATGCCTGTGTTCATATTGCAACGCACGGGGCGGTATGGATGGGGGAAGGTAATGTAACAGGGGTCAAATCAGCCGGTCTCCATAATTTTGGCGTTGTCTTGACGCCACGATATGGCGCACATAGCAGGCCTGTTCCCATACGTGTCATGTCCGTTTGCCTACCCGGAAATGACAGGTGATCCAATGAATGGAGAGACATAACGGTGCCGGACCCCATCAGCCAGACTGACCTCAAGCAGTTTTTCCGCGCCCCACTGACCCAAGCCGACCCCGATGTCGCCGCGATTATCGATGCGGAACTGGTGCGTCAGCGTGACGGGATTGAACTGATTGCCAGCGAGAACATGGTCTCCGCCGCCGTCATGGCAGCACAGGGCAGCGTTCTGACCAACAAATACGCCGAAGGTTATCCCGGTCGCCGTTATTATGGTGGCTGCGTGGAAGTGGACAAGGTCGAGACCCTGGCCATTGAACGCGTCAAGACAATGTTCGGCGCGGAATTCGCCAACGTGCAGCCCCATTCGGGCGCCAATGCCAATCAGGCGGCCTTCATGGCCATGGTCAAGCCAGGTGATACCGTCATGGGCATGAGCCTTGCTGCCGGTGGCCACCTGACCCACGGTGCTGCTCCCAACTATTCCGGCAAATGGTTCAATGCGGTCCAGTACGGCGTGCGCAAGGAAGACGGCCTGCTGGATTATGAGGAAATGGAACGCCTTGCCCGCGCCGAAAAGCCGAAGCTGATCGTTGCCGGTGGGTCCGCCTATCCCCGTATCATCGATTTCGCCCGCTTTCGCGCCATTGCGGATGAAGTCGGCGCGTATCTCATGGTGGACATGGCCCATTTCGCGGGGCTGGTCGCGGCTGGCCTGTACCCGTCGCCCGTGCCACACGCGCATGTCGTGACGTCCACCACGCACAAGACCCTGCGCGGGCCGCGTGGCGGGCTGATCCTGACCAATGACGCGGATCTGGCGAAAAAGATCAACTCCGCCGTATTCCCCGGCCTGCAGGGCGGTCCGCTCATGCATGTGATCGCGGCCAAGGCCGTGGCGTTTGGTGAGGCGTTGCGTCCCGACTTCCATACCTATCAGGAAGCGGTGGCGAACAATGCCCGCGTGCTGGCGGAAACGCTGGTTCAGAGCGGCTTTGACATCGTGACCGGCGGTACGGACTGCCACCTGATTCTGGTAGACCTGCGGCCCAAGGGGGTGACGGGGCGTGCGGCGGAGCGTGCGCTGGAACGCGCGGGCATTACCGCCAACAAGAACGCCATTCCGTTCGATCCCGAAAAGCCCGCTGTCACATCGGGCATCCGCCTGGGCAGCCCGGCGGCGACGGCGCGCGGCTTTGGTGAAGAGGAGTTCCGTGAAGTTGGCCGCATGATCGACGATGTGCTGACTGCCCTTGCCAAAACTCCCGGGGAGGAAGGTTGCGCGACGACGGAACAGGCCGTGCACGAACGCGTCAAGGCGCTGTGCGCACGCTTCCCCATCTACGCCTGACCATGCTGATGGCCGCCTGTCCCGGTTACTGATCCGGGGCGGGCGGTTGCGTGCCCGTATCCACGCGGGCGAACCTTACGGCCGTATGACCACGGGCGGGACGCAGGTTGGGCATGACCAGCATGCACCGGTCATAGGGCGTGCGGATTTCATCACCGCCGTCATGCGCCACCACCGTGCCTGCATCAGCCACGACATGTCCGCTGTGAAAGGGCATAACGAAGCGGAACAGTCCCGTCCGCGCCGTTATCACATCCGTCACCATCATCTCCCGTCGCGGTAGCACGCCATCATTGGCGGGCAGGCCACAGCATGGCCCGATCAGGGATACGACCGCCTGCATGGTGCGTGTAACGGTTGCTTCGTGCCAGTGCTGGCCTGCTTCCAGCAGGCAGGCGGCGGCACTGCCGTTACTGAAGCGTGGATGATCGATCAGCCTGCATCCGCTACGGTGCCCCCGGTCGGCCACGCATACATCCACGCCACGAACGCGCCGCGCCATGGCCCGGCTTGTGGGCGACAGGCCTGAGAGTACCAGCGGATCCCCCGGCCACAACATGGAATGCAGGTCCAGCAGCCTGTCCGCCGTCAGGATGACCGGCAGCAGGATGCGCGCCCGGTCGAGTTCATATGACGTCTGTCGGCTGTCCAGCATGGCGGGGAACCAGACACGGTTCATGTCCTCGTCCACGCAGCGCGCGCGTACCGGGTCGCATGGGTCGAACTGGCGCATGGCCTCGGGGTTGGCGAAGACCAGCGACAGCCGTCCCGCACGCGGGCGGACGCGACGACGCAGCAGGCGGTCGAGCACGGTCGCACCCGCGAATTCATTGCCATGGATCAGGCTGACACAGACGATATGCGGGCCGGGCCTGCGCCCTTCGTAATGCATGACGCCGGGAATGCCGCAGTTACCCGCCAGCCACGGTGACAGGTCGGGTGGCGTGATGCCGATTTTCCATCGTGGCAGGCTGGATACTGGCGGGGGCAGGCGTTCCAGAAACGTGGTGGGCCGTGCCACGCGTACAGGCAGGCGTGGTGAATCATCCGGCCCATGTGTCATGCCCGGCAGGTCCGGTCGGTGGCCGTGCCACTCCCGTCATGCGCCGGGATATGTGACTGCATGGCATCGGTGTTCATCATGAAATCCAGTTTATCCAGCCTTTACTCCACGGCAAGACCATGGGGGCGGAGGGCGCATGACAAATGCATGAACCGATCCGTCATTCCGGCAGGCTGGCGATGCGGATGCGCTGTCCCGTCAGGCGTTCGATTTCCTTCAGCGCCTGACGTTCCTCCGGTGCGCACAGGGCGACGGCCACGCCGCGTCGCCCGGCACGCGCGGTGCGCCCGATGCGGTGGACATAGGCTTCGGGCTGTGCGGGGATGTCGTGGTTGATGACAAGGGCGATGTCATCAATGTCGATTCCCCGCGCCATGACATCGGTCGCCACCAGCACGCCCACGCGCCCCTGACGGAAGTCGCGCAGCATGCGCTCGCGCCGTGCCTGTGAATGTTCGCCATGGATCGCGACCGCAGGTGTCAGCGCGCTTATGCCGCGGGCAATGGTATCGGCTTCCTGTCGGGTGCGCACGAACACCATCACGCGCTGCATCCCATACTGTTTCAGGCAGGCCAGCGTCGCCTCCGCCTTGTGGCGGGTGGGCACGAAAATGGCGTATTGTGCAATGCGTGGCGCGGGGGCGTCCGCCACCTCCATGCTGATGCGCAACGGCCGGTGCAGCAGGCGGGCGGCCAGTTCGGCCATGGCCGGTGGAATGGTGGCGGAAAACAGCAATGTCTGGTGCTGCGCTGGCAGGGCGGCGGCAAGGGCCAGCATTTCTTCCGCAAATCCCGGCTCCAGCATGCGGTCGGCTTCATCCAGCACGAACTGCGCCACGGCGGACAGGTCCAGCTCGCCGCCACGAGCCAGATCGATCACCCGGCCCGGCGTGCCGACCACGATCGCGACCCCTTCGCCCAGCGTCCTGGCCTGCGCCACCCGCGCCGTGCCGCCAGTGGCCTGCAGGATGCGCAGGCCACTGCCACGGGCAAGGCCACGCAGCACGCCCGCCGTCTGTCCCGCCAGTTCGCGCGTGGGCGACAGGATCAGGCAGCGTACGCGGGTATTGTCCGCATCACCCGGCCGCATGAGGGTCGACAGGATGGGGGCGGCAAAGGCCATCGTCTTGCCGCTGCCGGTGCCCGCGCGGGCTTCCACATCCCGTCCGGCCATGACAGGGGGAATGACTTCGCGCTGGATCTGGGATGGCTGGTGCAGTCCCATGCGTGTCAGGGCGGCCACCACGCGGCCATCCAGCCCCATGCCGGAAAATGTCGGTTCTGTCTCACTCATTGTAGCCACTTAGCGTGCCTGAGCGATTGACAAAAGGGGCGGGGCATTGACGCCCCGGCCCCCGACCCGTCACATGGACGTATGGCAGCTTCCATTCCTACCGCCACCGTGATTGCGGCGGACCTTGCCGGCATGCGTTCACAGACCTTCGGACTGGCGCAACGTGCGGGGCTTGATCCCCACCTGCATGCGCTGGTCCCCCGCGGAATATGGCGACATGTCCCCGCCGCATGGTGGCCTGCTCCTTTGCGGGCGATCATGCCGCTTGGCCTTGGCCCGGATTACCGAGACCATCCGGTCATCAGCATCGGCGGCAGCGGGGGGGCCGTAGGTGCCGCGCTGCGCAGGCATGGCGCGCGCGTGATACAGGTGCAGAACCCGCGCCTGTCGCCCGCCCGCTTCGATCTGGTCATCGCCAATCGCCATGACCGGATTTCCGGCCCCAATGTCGTCCTGACGCGCACGGCGCTGCATGGGGTAACACCTGCGCTGCTGGATCAGGCGCGGCGGGAATGGACGCCGTTCCTGGCCCATCTCCCGCGCCCGCTGGTTGCCGTTCTGGTTGGTGGGGGAAATGGTCGTTTCCGTCTGGGGCGGGCGGAGGGGGCTGCCCTTGCCACACAGTTGGCCGCCATGATGCGGCGTGACCGGGTGGGCATTGCGCTGACGCCATCGCGTCGGACGGACCCGGAAGTATGCGGTGCACTGCAGCGCGCCCTGGCCGGGCCGGATGCGTGGGTATGGGACCAGACCGGCCCCAATCCATATATGGGCCTGCTCGCCTGTGCTGATGTGGTTGTCGTGACCATGGATAGCGTTTCCATGATTTCTGAAGCCGTGGCGACATCCGCCCCGGTCATGGTCGCCAGCCTGCCGGGCCGGTCGCGGCGGATCGGGCATTTCCTGCATGACCTGACACAGGCCGGTCGTATCCGGCCCTTTGCCGGGCGGCTGGAAACATGGCCTGTCACACCATTGGATGATACCGTCATGGCGGCGGAAGCCGTACGGCATTATCTGGGACTTGCAGCGGTGGTACAACAATAATTCTCCCGCTTGCGCCAGAAGTGGAATAAAACAGGCACATGCTAGGTATCCGGACTTTTGACCCGCGTTCAGGCGGCAATATGGCCTACAAGGCCCTGACCCATCCGCTGGCTGCGGAAAAGCTCGCTATCCTTTCCCGGTCCCTGCACGATGCGGGACCGGTTGCGATCTATGATCCGCATGACATGGTGGAAACCGTCATGGCGCTGCTGCCTGCACCCATTACGGTGGCAGGGGTGTACACCCATGATTCGCTGAAGGTCGGGCAGTCGCGTGCGGGCATGGCCCTGCGGCCGGTGGTGGATATGGCGCAGGGTGGGGTAAAGACCGTCTGGGCGCTGGATTTCAACCATGCCGTCATGGAAAGCCGTCTGTCCCGGCTGCTGCCCGAAGGCGGCGCGCTGCATACGCTGGAGGCGGTACGCCTGCCCCGGCATATGCTATCGGTCGGGCATGACTATCTGGACCGGCTGAACTTCGCCACCAATCTTGCCTTTTTCCGGGATACGGCGGCCCTGTCCACCCGTCTGGTCACCGCCAATTACTGGGCACGTTATGGTGCGCGGGCCGTGCGGCTGTGGCTGCGGCTGTTCGATCACGACGGGCAGGTGCTGAAGACATGGGATTACGATGTGCCGGGCGATGGTCAGGCCATCATCATCGACAGCGCCGATATCCGCAGTCGGTTCGGCCTGCCGGAGTTTACCGGGCAACTGTTCATCCATGCGCAGGGCATAGCAGGCCACGACGTGGTCAAATATGCGCTGGAGACACGTGGGGATGGCACGAACGCCAGCCTGTCGGTCACCCACGACGCCAATGCCTGGCCCGCCAACCGTTATGCCAACCTGCCTGCCCCGGCGGAGGGGGAGGACGTGGTCCTGTGGGTCCAGAACAGCCATGCCCTGCCCATTCCGTCCGGCAGCATGACGCTTAACCGCATGGGGCAGGATACACACATACCCATCCTGTCCGAACTGGCCCCGTACCAGACCATGGCCGTGCATATGCGCGACGTCTTTCCCGGGCTGTCATGGCCTGAACAGATCGAATTCCGTGCCGGTGGTCATGTCGTGCGCTCCCGTTATGAAATCACGCAGCACAACCGCACACGCATCGCCCACCTGAACGTGCAGCGCGCCGACCTGCAGCCTGATCCGGGCATTGCACGGCTGGACCCGCGTTTCTTTGGCCGGGGCTATCTGCTGCCGTTCCCGGTGCCCGATCCCGTGCGTTACCGTACGCTGCTGCTGCCATCACCCATGGCGGAAAGCCTGACCAGCCTGCCGGTAAGGGTGGACTGTTTCGATGGAGAGGGGACGGCTGGCCCGTCGCGCTTCATGGGCTGCCTGCCACGTGACCATGCGGTAGCGCTGGATGTCAGTGCGCTTGCAACCGGTTCGGGTCATGGGGAACTGCTGTACGATTTCCGTGACGGCGGGCAGGCGGATGGCTGGCTACATGCCCTGATCCGTTATGAGGACAGGCAGACCGGTCACGCATCAGAAACCAGTTTCGGGTCGCACATATTCAATACGGTCATGACCTATAAGGGGGAGCCGCAGTCCTATGTCGGCTCGCCCCCGGGGCTGAGCACGCGGCTGTTCCTGACGGCGGCGGGATGTGAGCCGTTCAGTTTCTGCAGGCTTATCTATCCCGTTTCGGCGACATGGCGCGCGTATTCGGATACGTCGCTGTACCTGCACGCGGCCGATGGTACGGTAATCGCACACGAAAAAATTGCCATTCCCATGTCCGGCTCGCGTGAGATATGGCCCCACCGTGTCTTTGGCCTGTCCACGCTGGTGCGTGCAGGAGAGGGTGCCTATGTCATCATCCGTGACACCACCTGCCGCCTGTTTGGCTATCACGGTCGCATGGCGGAGGGGGAGGGACGGTTTTCAATCGACCATATGTTCGGGTTCTGACCCTGACATATGGCCTGCCCGGTTCCATATGACAATGCGGGTGGCAGACCGGTTGCCAAAATCCGTGCCATGCTGCACGGATCGGGCCAGTAGAGGATGATCCGCCTGCCATGGCGAACTGACCGGAAGGGAACCTGACTGGACCATGATCGTACAGGACACCAATTTTTTCTGTGACATGCCTGCCGACATGAAATACCTGCGCGATCGTAATCCGCCGCAGAATTTCCTTGAACAGAACATGATATTCGTCCTGCCGCAGCGGCTGCGCAAGTTCCGGAAAAACCTGTTTCATGTCCGGCGGACAGATGCGGATGCCACCGTCTATGCACCCCTGTTTCAGGTGCGTTGCGTGACGGAACATGACCCGGTGCCCGAGGGCTATGACGGGCCGTTTGACGTCTTCCCGTTCTATACCAATCCCACCCGCAAACGGCGGCGTACGCTGGATTATTATGTGCTGTTCCTGTTCCAGGACAAGCTGTCCTATGTCAAATGCCGCGATGCGCTGGAAGATGTCCCGTCATGACGGAAGTGATGCGGGGAAACCGGACAGGATCTCCAGAAAGCAACAGGTCCGGCGTTTTCGCCGGGGCTGTCTGAAAAGGCTACAAATATAAAGCAGTTTTGGGTGACGCTTTTTTTAAAGTCAGCTCTAAAAAAATATTTCTATCAATAATTTAACGAAATTCAGCCCGTGCTGAATACGCGATCTGTCTGGAAGGCATCAGGGGCAGGCGGGCCATGAACCTAACGTATCAATTCATGTCCGCCATGGAACGACAACGGCAGAAGGCTGACAGTAGGGTTCTGGAATGTCCTGTGATCCGATCAGAATCGATGGAAGACGCGAATAATCCGGTATGACAGATCTGCCAGCGAACATGCAGTCAACATAGGGGATACGGGTTCGTACCCGGTCAACCGGATGGACCATTTGCTAACATGGTCTGCCTGACAGATGGCTTTAGGAAAGGAGAGAGACCGGATGGTGGGTGCGACAGGGATTGAACCTGTGACCCCCGCCGTGTGAAGGCGATGCTCTACCGCTGAGCTACGCACCCATCCGCTTCGGTGGGGCCTTATTAATCCAGCAGGGCATGGTGCGCAAGGGGGAAAAGATACAGAGGCGGCTATTTTCGACCCGGACGGCGGATACGGTAGGCCAGGGCTTCGGCAATATGGGGACGTTCGACATCTACGGTGCCGGACAGGTCGGCAATCGTCCGCGCCACACGCAGAAGACGGGTAAAGCCACGGGCGGAAAGATGCATCTTTTCAGATGCCTGCACCGAAAAATCACGGGCTGCAGCGGTTATGCGGAAATCATCTATCGGGGCTTCGGCATTGCGGGCTTCGCCCTGTCTGTCGTGCTGACGGGCCACGGCTTCCCTGACACGTGCGGCAACGGTGGCGCTGGGTTCGCCACCCGTGGTTTCGGCAATGCGGGTCAGGGGCATCGGTTCGACATGGACCGCCATGTCCACACGGTCCAGCAGGGGGCCGGACAGGCGGGCCTGATAATCCTCGCCACAACGCGGGGCCTTGCGGCATTCCTGCGCCGCATCACCCAGATAGCCGCATTTGCATGGATTCATCGCCGCGATCAGTTGGAAGCGGGCAGGGTAGGTAACATGGGCTGCGGCGCGGGCAATGGATATGGACCCCGTTTCCATGGGCTGGCGCAGGATTTCCAGCGCGGAGCGCGAGAATTCCGGCAGTTCATCTAAAAACAGCACACCGCGATGCGCCAGACTGACCTCGCCAGGGCGGGCGCGGGCGCCGCCACCACTCAATGCCGTGGGACTGCTGGAATGATGCGGGTCACGAAAAGGGGGACGGCAGACGGGCTGCCCATCTTTCAACAGGCCGCCAATGCTGTGGATCCGGCTGATTTCCAGCATCTCGGTGGGGGTAAGATCGGGCATGATGCCGGGCAGGCGCGCGGCCAGCATGGACTTGCCCGCACCTGGCGGTCCCACCATCAGCAGCGAATGCCGACCGGCGGCGGCAATTTCCAGCGCGCGGCGCGCGGTTTCCATGCCACGAATGTCGGCAAGGTCGGGCAGGGCGGTCAGCCCTTCATTCATGCGCGCAGGCAATTCAACCGGGTCGATGATCTGCTGCCCGCGGAAATGGTTCAGCAGTTCGGGCAGGGAACGGATGGCGAGGATATTCATATCCTCGCTGGCCCAGCGCGCTTCCACGCCCTGGCTGGCGGGGCAGATCAGTCCCAGCGACAGTCCGGCCGCCGTCATGGCGGCGGGCAGCACGCCGCATACGGGATTGACGCCGCCATCAAGCGACAGTTCACCCAGTGCAGCATAACGCTGCGCCATGTCACCTGGCAGCAGGCCCATGACCCCAAGCAGGGCAAGGGCGATGGGCAGGTCGAAATGCGATCCTTCCTTCATCAGGCTGGCGGGTACCAGATTGACCACGATCCGTTTGGCCGGCAGCGCGAGCCCCATGGCGGACAGGGCGGCGCGCACGCGTTCACGGGATTCATTGACGGCCTTGTCTGGCAGGCCCACGACAAGAAATGATGGCAGGCCAACGGATAGCTGGACCTCGACCTTGACCGGAACGGCTTCGATGCCGGAAAAGGCAAAGCCACAGATGGATGCAAGCGCCGTATCAGTCATGGTGTAATGATGCCGGATTGCGGACGGCTTGACCATTATGGAACATGGCCGAACGGGCCAGATTCTGGCGCGCAAGGAAATGCACGGCTATTTTTGTTGGCATAATATTTCTTATAAAACTTTTTGGTGCGGACGGGAGGGGACATGCCTGACGCCCCCATATCCTGTCCATCCCATTCCCTGTGCGCTTTCCTGCACAACACGGTCCCAGTTGACGTCATTCAGGATCTGGCACCTGTGATCCCTGTGACGGATAAGGCACAGTGACACGCGATGGCCACATCGCGTGTCACTTAAGTAAGATCCTTAACAGACAGTCTGAAATCCCTGCCTTTGAGAGGTGCTGTTTCAGACGCAGCCTCGTTGAAAAAAGCGGCATCCAAAAACGTTTATTCATTCAGGCTTCAGGCATCGTGAACCATGTCCAGATCGGCAAAACGCGTGAACTCCCCTTCGAAGAACAGGTGCACCGTCCCTGTCGGCCCATGACGCTGTTTTTCCAGAATCAGTTCAGCGCGGTTATGCGCAAGGTCCATCTTGCGCTGCCACTCCTCCATCGCCGTGTGGTACTTGTCCTGTGAGTCATAGGATGTTTCCTTGGGCTGGCGCTGCTGCAGGTAGTACTGGTCACGATAGACGAACATCACCGCATCGGCGTCCTGCTCGATCGATCCCGATTCACGCAGGTCCGACAGCATGGGACGCTTGTCTTCCCTGCTCTCCACCTGACGTGAAAGCTGCGACAGGGCTATGACCGGCACCGACAGCTCCTTGGCCAGCGCCTTGAGGCCCTGCGTGATCATGGAGATTTCCAGCACGCGGTTTTCCGCCCTGCTCCCCACCGATGGCCGCATGAGCTGCAGGTAATCGACCACCACCAGGCTCAACCCCTTGGTGCGCGCCAGCCGGCGGCAGCGCGTGCGCATGGCCGACAGCGTGATGGCGGGCGTGTCGTCAATATGCAGCGGCAGTTGCGCCAGTTCACGGCTGACCTGCACGAAGCGGTCGAATTCCTTCTGTCCCAGGTCGCCACGGCGGATCTTTTCGCCCGATACGCTGGCCTGTTCGGACAGGATACGCGTGGCCAGCTGTTCGGACGACATTTCCAGTGAAAAGATGGCAACCGATCCCTTGGGTTTGGCATCGGGCGGGGCGTCGCGTATCTCCTCCATGATCGCGCGCGCGGCGGAAAAGGCGATTTTGGTGGCAAGGGCTGTCTTGCCCATGGCCGGACGGCCCGCAAGGATCAGCAGATCGGACGGGTGCAGGCCGCCGGTTTTCTTGTCCAGGTCGCGCAGTCCGGTGGTCAGTCCCACCACGTCACCGCTGCGGTTGAAGGCCTGCTGCGCAATTTCCAGCGCATCCGCCAGAGCGCGGTCAAAGGACTGGAAGCCGCCATCCTGACCCTTTTCCGTCGCCAGCTTGAACAGGGCTTCCTCACTGGCGGCGATCTGGTTGGGACCATCCAGGTCGGGACGTGCGCCAAAGGCGTTGTTGACCACATCCTGCCCGATGTCGATCAACTGGCGGCGTATCCACGCATCATGGATCACGCGCCCGTAATCGGCGGCATTTATGATGCCGACCATGGATGTCAGCAGCTTGGCCAGATACGCCGTGCCGCCAACGGAATCCAGGACGCCGGTGTTCTCGAATTCGGCCCGCAGCGTAACCGGATCAGCCAGTTGCCCGCCTTCGATACGGCGGGAAATGGCGTCATAGATGCGGCCATTGACCTCGTTGGCGAAATGCGCGCCGGTCAGGAAGTCGGACACGCGGTCATACGCACGGTTATTGGTCAGCAGGGCGCCCAGCAGCGCCTGTTCCGCCTGCACGTTGGCAGGCGGCAGGCGTTGCGAGACGCCAAGGAGCGAGTCCTTTTGTCCGGACTCAGCGGAGGGGGGATTCTTGATCGTATTCACCCGCCCATCCTACCTGATCCGCCCATGCGACAGGAAGGGGCATGATGGGCTGCGTATGGGCGTCGCACGCGTCAGCCGCGACGTGTGCGCACCAGCCCTTCAGCGCGGCGGATGACGGAAGTGGCCATGGCATGGACCGTATCCGGCCCGTACCGTTGCAGGATATCGTGTCGGGCCGCCCTGCCAGTCCGCATGCACAGGTCGGGACGTGCGTAAAGGTGGAGGATCTGTGCGGCAAGGGTTTCTGGCGTCGAGGCAGCCAGAAGAAACCCGTTGGCCCCGTCACGGATGATGTCGGGAATGGCGCCCACGGGTGTGGCGATGACCGGCAGTCCCATCTGCATGGCTTCATGGACCGCGATGCACAGTCCCTCGAAATGGGAAGGCTGTACATATACATGTAGCTTGCGGCAGAATTCCAGCGGGTCCGGCTGAAAGCCTTCGAAACTGATGGCGTCCGCAGCCTCCCGGGCCGCCAGCGCCTGCAGCGCCATCATCTGCGACCCGCTGCCACACAGCGACAGGTGAATGCGTGCATCGGGTCGGGTGGCGCGGATGACGCCCATCGCGCGCACCAGCAGCTGCATGTTTTTTTCCGATTCCAGCCGTCCCAGCGACCCGACATGAAAGACCGCGTCCCCCTGCCCGTCCCATGGCGTGGCCGGTGGTATGTCCGCTTCGGCCATGAACAGCGGCCATGTGCAGATCCGCTCCGGTGGCAGGCCCAACTGGCTGCGGGTGACGCGGGCCACGTATTCGGAATCGGCCACCCAGAATGCGCTCAGGTGACGGGTGCGGCGCAGCATGAAGCGGTTGGCGGGCTTGAGGAACGCGCTGTGCTGCCAGCTGACCACGGGAATGCGCAGCATCCTGCCGATGGCCTGACCATACAGGGTCGCGCGGGTCAGCGATGTCCATAGCAGGTCGGGCCGGTTGGCGCGGACATAACGCAACACCTGCCCCAGTGATGCGAAGCGTGCGGGATCGCGGTCATCCACGATGTGGTAATCGATTCCGGCAGCCTCCAGCCAGGCAACGGCGTTGCCGGCCTTGCGCGCCAGCGCCACGACCCGGACCTCGTGCCCGCAGGCGCGCATCATCCCGATCACGGCAGGCAATGGTCGCTCGGCCCCGCCGCCATTCAGGCTGTTAATAAGATAGAGGATACGCATTCATTACCAACAACAGATCCGGCCAGGGCTGTCCCTGCCGTCATTTTTCGGGACCGGAACACCGGATATGCAACGGCGGAAAGGCTTAATAGGGCAGTTTTCCCCATTAGAAAACAGCGACCGGGTATTGGAAGTGCAAATTACCCGCCCGCAATGCCTGCCCTGACCTGTGTCAACCGCAGGTTCGCAGTATTGACGGGTTGTATGATCCTGCGTTTCTGATTACGCGTCGTGGATACTTTCCGTGGAAAATGGTTCATGACCGTACTCAATAATACGACCCTGCCCCATCTGCCGGGCAATATCATCGTGCCTGCCTATGACCGCAGCAGGGTAACGCCCGGTATTGCCCATATCAGCGTGGGCAATTTCCATCGTGCCCATCAGGCGGTTTACATGGACCGTGTGCTGGACCGTCCCGGTCAGGCCGACTGGGGGCTGCTGGGCATAGGGTTGATGGAAAACCCGCACGAGGCCGAAAAGGCACAGGACATGGCGGCACAGGACTGCCTGTATTCCCTGACCGAATGCGCCCCCGACATGCCCAATGTGGTGCGGGTGATCGGTTCCATTACAGAATACATGTATGCACCCGCCGACCGCGCGGCCACCATCGCGCGGCTGGCTGATCCCGCGATCCGCATTGTCAGCATGACCGTGACCGAAGGCGGCTACTATGTTGATGAAAACGGTGTCTTTCCCATCGATCATCCCCTGATCGCCGAGGACCTGAAGCGCGAGGTGCCGCATACCGTATTCGGCCTGCTGACCGAGGCGCTGCGCAAACGGCGCGAAAGTGGTGCCGGCCCGTTTACCATCCTGTCATGTGACAACCTGCCCCAGAATGGCCATGTCGCCCGCACGGCCGTCCTGGGCTGGGCGCGTGCGCGTGACGCGGGCCTTGCGCAGTGGATGGAGGAAAACGTCACCTTCCCCTGCACCATGGTCGATCGCATTACGCCTGCCGTCCATCCCGATGATATCCGTCGGCTTGATGCGGAAAGCGGGATTGATGACCGCATTCCCGTTTTCTGCGAGGATTTCATCCAGTGGGTGGTGGAGGACAAATTCTGCGCCGGTCGCCCTGAACTCGATGCTGTCGGTGTGCAGTTCACGGATAATGTCCAGCCGTATGAGGAGGTGAAGCTGCATATGCTCAATGCCTCCCACTCGCTGCTGGGGCTGTCTGGCGTGCTGTCGGGCTATCGTGTGGTCAGTGAAATCATGGAAGACCTGAACGAAGTCACGCTGGTCGAGCAGTACCTCGCCTTTGACGCGGAACCCCTGCTGCACGCGCCACCGGGCATGGCGCTGACCGAATACGGCCGGCGCCTGCTGCACCGCTTCCGCAACCGGGCAATCAGTGACCAGCTTCTGCGTATCGCATCCGACAGTACGTCCAAGCTGCCCATGTTCATCAAGAGCACGGCCATGGGCGTGATCGCGCATGAGCGCCCCGTGGAGCGCATCGCCTTTGTCGTGGCCTGTTACGCCGAATACCTGCGTGGCCATGATGACAGGGGACAGGCCTACGCCATTGTCGAACCGCACCTGACCGATGACGACCGGGTGAAAGCGGCCTCGCCACGGCTGGGGGATGCGCTGGACATGAGCGCCTTTGCCGGGTGGGAACTGGGTGACAGTCCTGGATTCGTGCAGGCTTACCTGACCATGCGGCAGTCCATCCGGGCCAATGGCACGCGGGCGACGCTGGCGACAGTTGTATCCAGTGGGAAATAGCCGTTCAGGGTGCTGAAAATGCATCCTGAAATATTCGGACACACGATTTATTCATAAAGTTAGGCTTGACCCGGAGGGAAGTCCTACGTTTTCTCATGGGAGAATGTTCGGATTGTATCACGGTAATCAGGAAAACTTATGAATAGCCTTATACGCTCGGCTCCCCTTCTGGTGGCTGCCATAGCCGTCTGCGCACTGACAGGTCTTTACCTGTTGGGCGGTGGTCTGTGGCTGTGTCTCATTGGGGGTTCATTTTACTATGTTGTCGCGGGTGTCCTGCTTCTGGTGACGGCATTCCTGCTGTTCCGGCGGCAGGCATCCGCGCTTACGGTCTATGCGGTCCTGCTGCTCGGCACGATGGCATGGGCCGTCAATGAAGCCGGGTTTGACTTCTGGGCGCTGGCGCCGCGTGGGGATATCCTTGTCCCCATCGGTATCGTGCTGGCGCTGCCGTGGGTGACGCGGCACCTGCAGCCTGCAGGCATGGGCGCGCGCGTGCCGCTGCTGGGGGCCATTGGCGCTGCCGTGGTCGTGGTGGGTTTCGCCCTGACGGGTGATCCGCAGGATATCGCGGGCAACCTGCCGCCGGTGGCCAAGGATGCCCCCGAACCCGGTGATGCCCACCAGATGCCTGATGGCGACTGGCAGGCCTATGGGCGCACGCAGTTCGGGGACCGTTTCTCTCCGCTCAAACAGATTAATGCCGATAATGTCAGCAGGCTGAAGGTTGCGTGGACATTCCGCACCGGCGACCTGCGTGGCCCCAATGACCCCGGTGAAATCACCGATGAGGTCACACCCATCAAGATCCGTGATACGCTGTACCTGTGCACACCCCACCAGATCCTGTTCGCCCTTGATGCAAAAACGGGCAGGCAGCGGTGGAAGTTCGATCCCAAGCTGGCGTACAACCCCACCTTCCAGCACCTGACCTGCCGTGGCGTGTCCTATCACGAGGACAGGGCCGAAGCGCAGACCAATGAAGCCGCCACGCCCCCTGTGGAATGCGCGCGCCGCATTTTCCTGCCCACCAATGACGGGCAGCTGTTCGCTCTGGATGCCGAAACCGGCGCGCGCTGCGCCAGCTTTGGCAACAACGGCGTTGTGGACCTGCGTGACGGAATGCCCGTCAAGACGCTGGGTTTTTACGAACCCACATCTCCCCCTGTCGTGACCGATACCACCGTGATCGTGTCCGGTGCGGTGACCGACAATTATTCCACGCATGAACCCTCAGGTGTCACGCGCGGGTTCGACGTGCATACCGGCGCGCTGAAATGGGCGTTCGATCCCGGCAATCCCGACCCGAACGAAATGCCGTCCGAACACCACACTTTCGTGCCCAATTCCCCCAATTCGTGGATCACGTCGTCCTATGACGCCAATCTGGACCTGATCTACATCCCGATGGGTGTGCAGACGCCCGATATCTGGGGCGGCAACCGCGGCGCGGATGCCGAACGCTATGCCAGTTCGATCGTGGCGCTGAATGCCTCCACCGGCAAGCTGGTATGGTCTTACCAGACCGTTCATCATGACCTGTGGGACATGGACATCCCCGCCCAGCCCAGCCTGGTCGATATCCGCAACGAACAGGGTGAGGTCATTCCCACGCTGTATGCCCCGGCCAAGACCGGCAACATCTTCGTGCTGGACCGTCGCAATGGCCATCTGGTCGTGCCTGCGCCCGAACGGCCCGTGCCGCAGGGGGCTGCACCCGGCGATCACCTGTCGCCCACGCAGCCTTTCTCCCAGCTGACCTTCCGTCCCAGCAAGCTGCTGACCGATGCCGACATGTGGGGCGGCACGATGTATGACCAGCTGGTCTGCCGCATCATGTTCCACCGCCTGCGCTATGATGGCACGTTCACGCCGCCGTCCCTGCAGGGTACGCTGGTGTTTCCCGGTAACCTGGGCATGTTTGAATGGGGTGGCCTTGCAGTTGACCCCGTGCGCCAGATCGCGATCGCCAACCCCATCGCCATCCCGTTCGTGTCCAGGCTGATCCCGCGTGGCCCGAACAATCCGGCAACGCCTGACAAGTCCCTGCCCTCGGGCAGCGAAAGTGGCGTGCAGCCGCAGTTTGGCGTGCCCTATGGTGTAGACCTGCACCCGTTCCTGTCGCCATTCGGCCTGCCGTGCAAGCAACCTGCATGGGGTTACATGTCCGGGATCGACCTGCGTACCAACAAGATCGTGTGGAAGCACCGCAACGGCACGATCCGCGATAGCGCGCCGCTGCCCCTGCCCATCAAGATGGGTGTGCCCAGCCTTGGCGGCCCGCTGACCACGGCGGGTGGGGTCGCGTTCCTGACCTCCACACTGGATTACTACATCCGTGCGTATGACGTGACCAACGGCCGCGTGCTGTGGCAGGACCGCCTGCCCGCAGGTGGCCAGTCCACCCCCATGACCTATGCGGTGGATGGCAAGCAGTACATCGTGACTGCCGATGGTGGCCACGGATCATTCGGCACGAAGCTGGGTGACTACATCGTCGCCTACAGTCTGCCTGACCAGAACTGAGCCGTGCAGAGCCGGGGAAGGATTTTTTCCTTCCCCGGCTTGACATGGCCGGTTCTATCTATATTCATTGGTATATAGATATTGCTGTGACAGGACACTGCAAACCCATTTATTCAGGGGTTTGCGGTGGTCCTGCTATATTCATATTATAAATAAATAACTCTTATTACAGCTTTGATCTTACGCGCCCCCAAACGGCTTGATTAGGAAACGGTAATACAAAGTTTCCGCCGTGGCGCCGATGTTCCCGCACATCCGGCAGTTCCGGTGCCTTCAGGACGGCGCAACGATGCGCTGTTTCTTGTGTTTCGCGCCATACCGGCACTGGAACCGGGCGGATGATACGGGGTGATATGATGACTTTCACAACCGCGAGAACATCGTGATTAAGCGTATTGCAGCAGCGATTGTGGGGATCGGTGTCGCCGGCGGCGTCGGGTTCCTTGCCTATGCGTGGTATCCGGCCATTGCACCGGTTGCACCGCCTCCTCCTTCCTCTTTCTCCGCAGCGCAGATCGAGCGCGGGCGCGTGCTGGCCGCTGGCGGCTACTGCGCCGAATGCCATACCCGCACGGATGGCAAGCGTGGCGTGGAGCTTGCGGGCGATTACAAGATGGACACGCCCTTTGGCGCCATCTTCTCCTCCAACATCACGCCTGATCCCGAAACGGGTATCGGCCACTGGTCGGAAGCCGCCTTCAAGCGCGCCATGCGCAAGGGCATTTCGCGTGACGGCACGCAGCTTTTCCCGGCGTTCCCGTTTGACCACTTCACGCACATGACGGATCAGGACATCGATGATGTCTATGCCTTCCTCATGACGCGGGAGCCGGTGCATTCGGTCAAGCGTGACAACACGGTGGGCTTCCCCTTCAACATCCGTCTGGAGCAGGCTGGCTGGAAACTGCTGTTCCTGCACGAAGGACCGCTGAAGAACGATCCCGGCCAGGATGCCGAGTGGAACCGTGGTGCATATCTGGCCGAAGGGCTGAGCCACTGCTCCGCCTGTCATACTCCGCGTAACCTCATGGGTGCGGAAAAGGCCAGCGCGCCGTATGATGGCGCCCCGGTGGACAACTGGATCGCGCCCCCGCTCAATGAACATAACCCGACCCCGGTTGTCTGGACCGAAGACGAGTATTTCAAATACCTGCGCTTCGGTTCCGCTCCGCTGCATGGCAGTGCCGCCGGTCCCATGTCGCCTGTCGTGCATGGCGGCCTGAGCGAGATGCCGGAATCCGATGTGCATGCGATTGCACATTACCTGGCCCAGATCGACCATTCCGCAACCCGCGTCAGTCAGGACCCCAAGGCCATTGCATGGGCCATGCAGGCATCCATGAAGGATCTGGTCGGACCGCAGGTGAACCCGAATGCGAAGCTGTATGCAGGCGCCTGCGCCGCATGTCACGCCAATGCCGGCCCGCAGCCGGTTGAAGGTCGCCCCGACCTGGCGCTGAACAACGCGCTGTGGCTGGATGAGCCGACCAACCTGTTCCAGGTGATCCTGCGCGGTATCGGGACGACGGAAGGCATTTCCACCGTTTCCATGCCCAGTTTCTACCATTCCTTCTCGGATGCGGATCTGGCCCGCCTGGCGGCCTACCTGCGTGCGACCCGCACGACCCTGCCGCCGTGGACCGATCTGGAGAAGAAGGCGGGCGAGGTTCGCAAGACCCTGCCCGTCCCCCCTGTCGCGTCGTCCCATTGAGCTGAAAGACGGAGCTAGAACATGACGACCTTTCGCCTCAATGGACGGGAAGTAACCGTTGACGTACCGGGTGATACCCCCCTGCTGTGGGTCATCCGTGACGAAGTTGGCCTGACCGGAACGAAATTCGGTTGCGGTATCGGTATGTGTGGTGCGTGCACCATCCATATCGGTGGCCGGGCCACCCGTTCCTGCGTGACCCCCGTCAGCGCCGCCGAAGGCGCTGACATCACCACGATCGAAGGCATCGATCCCGAGGGTAACCACCCGGTCCAGCAGGCCTGGCGTGAAATCCAGGTGCCGCAGTGCGGCTACTGCCAGTCCGGGCAGATCATGCAGGCCGTGAGCCTGCTGAAGGATTACCCCTCTCCCACGGATGAGGAAATCGATGCCGTCATGGCTGGCAGCCTGTGCCGGTGCATGACCTACATTCGCATTCGTGAGGCCATCAAGAAGGCCGCGGCCACCGCACGCGGAGATGCATCAAATGGGTAGATTAAACCGCTTCCGCCTTGGCAAGGACGGACGCCGTGAACAGGCTTCCCTGTCACGTCGCGGCTTCCTTGTCACCTCGCTTGGCGCCGGCGTCATGTTTGGCTTCGCACGCCCCTCAGCCGCCAACCAGATTTTCCCGCTCGACAGATCATTGCCGGGTGACGGAGCGTTCGAACCCACCATCTGGTGTTCGATCGCACCTGATGGGGAAATCACGGTCAACATCATCCGCGCGGAAATGGGCCAGCATATCGGCACCGCCCTCGCCCGCATCATCGCGGATGAAATGGAAGCCGACTGGAGCAAGGTCCGCATCAACTATGTGGACACCGACCCCAAATGGGGCCTGATGGTCACTGGTGGCAGCTGGTCGGTGTGGATGACATGGGATGTCTTCCGCCAGGCGGGTGCGGCGACGCGCACGGCCATGGTGGAAGAAGGCGCACGCCTGCTGGGTACCACGCCGGACAAGTGCACGGTTGCCAACAGCATTGTCAGTGCCGGTAACAGGCAGATCAGCTTTGGCGACATCGTGGCCAAGGGGCATCCGTCCCATTCCTTCACGCCCGAGGAAATGGCCAGGCTGCCGCTCAAGCCCGCAAGCGAGCGCAGGCTGATCGGCAATGCCGAACTCAAGGCGCTGGACATTCCCGCCAAGACCAATGGCACCGCCATCTATGGCATCGACGCCAGGGTGGAGGGCATGGTCTATGCTCGTCCCAAGATGCCGCCGACACGCTATGGTTCCAAGGTCCGTTCGGTTGACGATACCGATGCGAAGAAGATCAGGGGCTATATCCGGTACCTGCTGATTGATGATCCGTCGCAGGTTGTGCAGGGCTGGGTCGTGGTGCTGGCTGAAAGCTACAGCGCCGCCATCCGCGCGACCGATGCGCTGAAGGTTGAATGGACGCCGGGCGAGACGATCCACACGTCAGAACGCGACATTCAGGACCGTGGCCGGGAGCTGATCAATAACAAGGAAGGCGGCGTCTACATCTTCAATGATGATGGTGTGGATCAGGCCTTCGGCAGCGCGCACACGGTCATGGAACAGGAGTATACCTGTGCATCCGTGCTGCATTACCAGCTGGAACCGACCAACGCGCTGGCCTTTGAAAAGGACGGCGTCTACGAGATCCATGCAGGCAACCAGTGGCAGAGCCTGATCCTGCCCACGCTGGCCAAGTCGCTGCAGGTGCCGGAATCCAAGGTCATCCTGCGCAGCTATCTGCTTGGTGGCGGGTTTGGCCGCCGGCTGAACGGGGATTACATGATCCCGGCTGCCCTTGCGTCCAAGGCGCTGGGGGGCAAGCCGGTCAAGCTGATCCTGACACGGTCAGATGACATGCAGTTTGACTCCTTCCGTTCGCCTTCGGTCCAGCGCCTGCGCATGGCATTTGACGCCAGCGACAGGATTACCTCCATGGACTATCAGGCTGCCGCTGGCTGGCCCACGGGCGTGATGGCCGAAGCGTTCATGGAAAAGGGCGTGGATGGCAAGCCGTATGACCAGTTCGCCATCGCTGGTGGTGACCACTGGTATGAAGTCGGTGCCTTCCGGGTGCGGGCGCTGCGCAATGACCTGGCGGAAAAGACCTTCCGTCCCGGCTGGCTGCGTTCGGTCAGCCCCGGCTGGACCAGCTGGGGGATCGAGTGCTTCCTTGATGAAGTCGCGCACCGCCAGAAAAAGGATCCCGCGCAGTTCCGTCTTGAACTGCTGACCGCGCAGGGTCGTAACAAGGGACAGGCCCCCGATTCCGTCGGTGGCGCGCTGCGTCAGGCCGCAGTCGTACGCAGGCTTATGGAAAAGGTGAACTGGGGCAAGGCCAACCTGCCCAAGGACACCGCGATGGGCCTTGCCACCACGGCGGGTCAGGAACGCGGCATGCCGACATGGATCGGCTGTGTTGCGCAGGTGCATGTGGATC
The DNA here is from genome assembly GCF_006538165.1 of Komagataeibacter diospyri. Taxonomy (GTDB): domain Bacteria; phylum Pseudomonadota; class Alphaproteobacteria; order Acetobacterales; family Acetobacteraceae; genus Komagataeibacter; species Komagataeibacter diospyri. The sequence continues at coordinate 10,521 of NZ_BDLU01000028.1, read as the reverse complement.
GCAGCACCGGCGTGGTGACATGCCAGAAGCTGACCATTGTTGTCGATGCCGGCACGGTGGTCGACCCCGATGGCGCGAAGGCCCAGACCGAGGGCGCCGCGCTGTGGGGCCTGAGCATGGCCCTGTTCGAGAACACGGAAATCGTCAACGGCATGCCGGTTGACCGTAACCTGAACACCTATACGCCGCTGCGTATTGCCGACACGCCGGAAATGGACATCGAGTTCCTGCCCAGCACTGAAAAGCCGATGGGCCTGGGTGAACCCGGCACGACGGTGGTCGGTCCAGCAATCGGCAACGCCATCTTCAATGCCGTGGGCGTGCGCCTGCGTCATATGCCGGTCCGTCCGGCGGATGTGCTGCGCGGCCTGCAGAACGGTTAAGCGGTTACAACCTGAACACGAAAAACCCCGGGATGCGATGCATGCCGGGGTTTTTTATTGTCCGGGATAAAAAACAAAGGTTTTGGGGTGTCGCTTTTTTTCACCAGGCTGGCGTTCTCTGAAGCTTTTTGAAAAAAGCTTCCTATGGTTTGCAGCCCCCCGATTTATCAATGGGGCCGCATGCCCATGCAGGCGGCCAGTATGGCCAGAAAGCATAATTCCGCCAGGCATATGACAAACCACTGCAATGTCATGTAACCGCGCGGCATGGCCCCGCGTTGCCATGCCATGCGTTCGACGACAGCAGTAGCAGCAAATCCCACGATCAGGATCAGCAGCCCGATCAGTTCATGCACTGTCGCCGCACACAGTCCCACCCAGCCGATACAGGCAGGCGTCCCCCCCATGGCAAGGCGCAGGTTGCTCAGGCGCTGCGTGCCGCCTGCGGGGATGATGTCGGGCTGTTCCAGCGCCAGTCCCCAGTGTACTGCGCCAAGAAAGGACAGCATCACCGCGCCATACCCAACGGCGGCCGTCAGCAGGCGTGGCGTGTGGTCGGGGGTCAGGAACAGGATCGCGCATGTGCAGCCAACCAGTGGCAGCAGGCTTGCCAGCGCGGTGACGATGGCAAGCAGTGGCAGGCGTTTCACGGCGGGTCTCTCCTATCTTGTCATGTTGTGCATAGCCTACTCTGGCATGATGCGTTGCATCTGTTATCGTGGGGGCAGGATATGCATGCGGTCGTATGCCGTATCCCCATAATGTCAAATCTGAGGAAACAGATACCATGAGCGCCATTATCGATATCATCGCCCGGGAAATACTCGACAGTCGTGGCAATCCCACCATCGAGGTGGATGTTGAACTGGCGTCCGGCGCAAAAGGCCGGGCCGCGGTCCCTTCGGGCGCGTCTACCGGCGCGCATGAAGCTGTTGAACTGCGTGACGGTGATCCCAAGCGTTATGGCGGCAAGGGCGTGCTCAAGGCCGCAAGCCATGTCGAGCATGAAATCCTTGAAGCCCTGCAGGGCGTGGAATCGACCGATCAGGTCGCCATTGACGAGGCGATGATCGACCTTGATGGCACGCCCAACAAATCCCGCCTGGGCGCCAATGCGATTCTGGGTGTATCGCTGGCAGTGGCCAAGGCATCGGCCGAAGAACTGCAGACCCCGTTATACCGCTATGTCGGCGGTGTGTATGCCCGCACCCTGCCGGTGCCGATGATGAACATCATCAATGGCGGCCAGCATGCGGACAATCCCATCGACATCCAGGAATTCATGATCCAGCCGGTGGGTGCCCCCACGGTGACGGATGCGATCCGCATGGGGTCGGAAATTTTTGCCCAGCTCAGGAAAAGCCTGTCGGGTGCCGGTTACAACACCAACGTCGGGGATGAAGGCGGGTTCGCGCCCGCGCTGAAATCAGCCGATGAGGCTCTGGGCTTCATGATGCGCGCGGTCGAGGCGGCAGGATACCGGCCAGGTGATGACGTGACCTTCGCGCTCGATTGCGCCGCGACCGAGTTCTACAGGAATGGTCGTTATGAACTGAAAGGTGAGGACAGGAGCCTGGATGCCGCTGGCATGATCGCCTATCTGGCCGACCTGTCCGCACGCTACCCCATTGTCTCCATCGAGGATGGCCTGGCGGAAGATGACTGGGAAGGCTGGGCCGAACTGACTGCCAACCTTGGGCACAAGCTGCAGCTGGTGGGGGATGATCTGTTCGTGACCAATCCCGACCGCCTGCGCCGTGGCATCAAGGCCGGTGTCGCCAATTCCCTGCTGGTCAAGGTCAACCAGATCGGCACGCTGAGTGAGACGCTGGAAGCCGTTCAGATGGCCCAGCATGCCGGTTATACGGCCGTGATGAGCCATCGTTCGGGAGAGACGGAAGACAGCACCATCGCCGATCTGGCGGTGGCGACCAACTGCGGGCAGATCAAGACCGGGTCGCTGTCCCGTTCGGACCGGACGGCGAAGTACAACCAGCTGATCCGCATCGAGAACGAACTGGCCACGGCCGCGCGTTATGCCGGGCGCACGATCCTGAAGAACGGGTGACATCCCGTGCCGGACGGGGTAATCCCGTCCGGCAACAGGACATGGCGGGAAAGGGATACGATGCAGCTGGGCAAGATCATAAAGCGCGTGATGGGTGCAACCATCCCCCCTGCCCTGTTTATCGGGCTTACGGCTTATTTCGGCTGGAACGTGATGCGGGGCGAACATGGGCTGCACAGCTATGCCGCACAGCTGCACCTGCTGGATGAGGCCCGTTCCGCCCAGAAAGATGCCTCGGCGGAACAGGAAGTCTGGTTGCGCCGCGTGCGCGGGCTGAAGGAAGGCGCACTGGATACCGACCTGCTGGATGAACGTGCGCGTTCCATGCAGAACCTGGCCCGGCAGGATGAAATCGTCGTTCCTTATGGGGAACACGACCATCTGTACTGATTGCTCACATGACAGGCACAAAAAAACCCCGGCACGATTACCGGGGTTTTTTTATATCCGTTTGAGCGGAAGATTATTTGATCTTCGCTTCGCGGAAGGCCACGTGCTTGCGGGCGACGGGGTCATATTTGCGCATTTCCATCTTGCCGGTCTGGGCGCGGGCGTTCTTCTTGGTCACGTAGAAGTAGCCGGTGTCCGCCGTGGAGACGAGTTTGATCTGGATGGTGTTGGTCTTGGCCATGATATCCTCAGCACTGCTTTGCCGCTGCTGGAACATTCAGGTACAGCAGTGGTTCAAGTGGGCGGAAAATGCGCATACACAAGGCGCAGGTCAAGCGCCTTGGCCGATATTTCTGATTAAATTCGCACACAATGGGTAAAAAAGGAGCGCAGTGCACGATGTTGAGCGTCCCCGAAGCGCGCAAACGGATTCTTGACGGGGTGTTTCCCCTACCATCCGAGGTCGTGGCCCTGACTGATGCCTGTGGTCGCGTCAGCGCGGCTCCCGTCATCTCCCGGCTGTCCAATCCCCCGGCCGATGTCTCGTCCATGGATGGCTATGCCGTGCGCGCAGCCGACCTGTCAGCGCGGGGCGCGCGCCTGTCCTGCATCGGGGCAGCGCCTGCGGGCCATCCCTTTGACGGCACGGTGGGGCCGGGTGAATGCGTGCGCATATTCACTGGCGCGGTCGTGCCACCTGGTGCGGATGCCGTACTGATACAGGAAAACGCACAGGCGGAGGACACATCCGTCACCACCACGACCACCCTTGCCCCTGGCACCTATATCCGGCGCAGGGGTCAGGACTTTGCCGAAGGCCAGGAAATCATTCCCGTCGGGCGCAGGCTGTCGGCGCGCGATATCGGCCTTGCCGCCGCCGCCAACCATGCCTGGATACAGGTAACGCGCCGCCCGCGCGTGGCCATCGCCGCGACGGGGGATGAACTGCTGCTGCCCGGAAGCGGGATCGGAGCGGGACAGATCGCCAATTCGAACACCCCCATGCTGGCCGCCCTGCTGCGCGCGGCGGGGGCCGACCCGGTCATGCTGCCGGTGCTGCGTGACGACATGGCCGACCTTGCCATGCTGGAACGCATGGTTGATGGCGTGGACATGCTGGTGACGGCTGGGGGCGCAAGTATCGGCAGCCATGACCTTGTCCGGCGCGGGCTGGAACAGGTCGGGCTCAAAACCGATTTCTGGAAAATCGCCATGCGGCCGGGGCGTCCGCTTATGTATGGGCATCTGGGCCGCCTGCCATTTATCGGCCTGCCGGGCAATCCGGTGGCGGCGTTTGTCTGTTCGGTTGTGTTTATCCTGCCCGCGCTGCGCCGCATGGCGGGGCTGACCACGCCGGTCGTGCCGCCGGAACGCGCGGTACTGGGGGCAGACGTGCCCGAAAACGACCGGCGCATGGACCACCTGCGCGCGCGCCTCGGGCATGACGCGGATGGACGGCTGGTGGCGACTCCCTTCGCCGTACAGGATTCGGCCATGCTGCATGTACTGGCGGAAAGTGGCGCCCTGATCCTGCGTGCGCCCCATGCGGCACCCGCAAAAGCGGGCGATCCGTGCGACGTGATCCGTATCGACCGCGTTATGGAATAGGTACTGGATGCCGGTTGACGCGGCATGGGGAACCAATATAGAACACAGGAACAGGTTTTTGGTTTGTTCCATCACGTTTCGGCCCGGGCGCCCCGGTAACGGCAAAAGGACATGTGGCATGCTTACGAAGAAACAACATGAACTTTTGCTGTTTATCGATAGCCACCTGCGCAGGACGGGTTTCTCCCCATCCTTTGATGAAATGAAGGACGCGCTGGGCCTGCGTTCCAAATCCGGCATTCACCGCCTGATTTCGGCGCTGGAGGAACGCGGTTTCCTCCACCGCAGGCATCACCGCGCCCGCGCGCTGGAAATCCTGCGCCTGCCTGATATCGAAGTGCCGCCTCGGCCCGCTCCGTCCGATTCGCCCGCGCCAGTTCCCGACCTGCCTTCCCCCGAAATGCTGGCGGGGGTGGTGGATGTGCCCTTTGTGGGGCGGATTGCCGCAGGCAACCCCATTGAAGCCATCACGGCGGAAACCGCCCGCATCACTGTCCCGGCCGACATGTTGGGCAAGGCCAGCCATTATGCGCTGGAAGTCACGGGTGATTCGATGCAGGAGGCAGGGATTCTGGATGGTGACATGGTCATCATCCGTGAAGGCGCGCACGCCACGGATGGGCAGATTGTCGTTGCCCTGATCGATGGGGAGGAAGTCACGCTGAAGCGTCTGCGCCGCGAAGGCGGCGAGATCGCGCTGGTCCCCGCCAACAGCCATTATGAAACCCGCGTGCTGCCTGCCGGGCGTGTCAGTGTGCAGGGCACGCTGGCGGGCCTGATCCGCCGTTACTGAAAAGCCCGCCTGCGAACCACGAAAAGTTTTTGGTGAAGCTTTTTTTTAAACTTCAGGAAACTTGCCCTTTCTGAAACGGCCTTCAGGAAGCGTCCGCTGCTACCTGTTCCCATGTGGGCAGGCGTGCGGCCAGTTGCGTGACTGCATCTGGTCCCATGGGGACCAGGGACGGGAATTCGGCCAGTATGCGGACCTGCCCATGGCGTTCGATGGCGCTGCGGCCATGGGGTTCGGGCGCGCCGTTCAGGATCACGCCCGCTACGTGCAGCCCACGCGCCCGTAATGCTGCAAGGCTGAGCAGCGTATGGTTGATCGTGCCAAGCTGGCTGCGGGCCACCAGCACCACCGGCAGGGCCAGCCGTGCCATAAGATCGATCATCAGGTAATTTTCGGCAATTGGCACAAACACGCCGCCCGCCCCTTCCACAACCAGCGGCCCGTCGCTGGCCGCATGGTGCGGCAGGGTGATGGCGGCGGGGTCGATACGGGTATGGGCCACATGGGCCGCGTCCTCGGGCGATAGCGATGCGCCGAATGTTGCGGCTGGTGGATAAAGACGTGCGGGGTCAAGCTTCGCAAGCTGTCGCACACCCATGCTGTCGGATGGCGCGTCATCCGTGCCGCTCTGCAATGGTTTCCAGTAAGCCGCGTTCCATGCCCGTACCAGGGCTGCGGATGTCACCGTCTTGCCTACATCCGTATCCGTGCCGGTGACGAATACCCCCGGCCAGAACGCGCGGCGGAACAGCCCATAGGCTACCTGATAGGACACGGCAAAAGGACCATCCATTTCCGCAGCAGCCATGACACGACGCAACTGGCCTGCCGTGGCAGGGGCATGGTCCGTATGCGTGGCTCCGATGGTGCGTAGCTCCTGCACGAAAGCCAATGGGGTGTCCGGGGTGTCAATAATCTCGGCATCGTGCCACATCCCCGCGCCACGGGCGGGCCATTCGGCCTGTAGCTGTTCGATGGCGGGGTAATCGGGCGTGGGGCACATGATCCCGGTACGCGCATACGCATCCCGCCACTGCCTGAAGCTACCCGCGCACAGGGTAGCCATCGCCATCTGTCCCCCCGGTATCAGCAGGTCAGCCAGTAAGTGCAGGGTTCGCGCCCGGTCGGAAAACCACTGCATGGCCATGCTGGAACAGATCAGGTCGAACGGTCCCGCCACGTCCGGGGCGTCGGCATCCATGCGGTGCAGGGACAGCCTGTCATCACCGGGCATCCGCTGTGCCACACGGTCCAGCATGGCGGGGGCAATATCGGTGGCGGTGATGTGAGCATCGGGGAACAGCCTGCGTAGTGCACGGGTCAGGAAGCCGGTGCCGCAGCCGATCTCCAGAATGCGGGCGGGGGCACTGCCGGGAGCATGGTGAGTGGCGATGCGGCGTGCCAGTTCGCGGGCCGCAATACGCTGGACCCGGGCAGCCTGTTCATATCCCTGTGCCGCGCCAAAACGGGCGGCGATGCTGTCCTTGCGGGTCATGGTGCGGTTATCCGTCCGGTCATGGCCATAATGGCATGGGTACAGGTTGTGGTGTGGGTCAGCGGCAGCAGGTGGCCGCCATCCAGCCATTGGGTCTGTATGTCGCCACCGGGGGGAAAGCAGGCATGTGTCAGCGTGGGGGGGGCTATGGCGTCGTCCATTCCTGCAATGACATGGACCGGGCATGTGACCTGTTGCAGGTCGGTCCGGCAATCCATGTCCATAAGGGCCAGCAGCCCCTGTTCCAGCCGGTTACGTTCGATGTGGGACGGCAGTGGTGTATCAATCCCGGCACGCAGGCGGAAGCTGTGCAGCAGCCCTTTGGGCGCGCGTAGCAGGCCCGCATGCATGCGCTCGATCACGCGCCGTGGAATGCCGTCGGGAAAGTCCGTGGCGGTCCCGAAGCGGCTGAAACCATTTATCAGCACCAACCCCCGGCATAGGGGCCCATGGTTGCGCAGCAGCCACAACGCGCCCAGCGAATGCCCCACCCCGATATAGGGAACCTGGGGTAACGTCAGCACCGCTTGGGGTGCAAAGAAGCCGAAATCAGTACACATCGTGCGCGCCTGACCCAGGACCGTGCGGGTCGTATCCCAGAATGTCGGGTCAAAGGCCCAGCCATGTACCAGTGCGATCGGGGGGAAGGATGCAGGCGAGGTCATGTGATTACGCGGGCGGCACGGGTGATGGCGTGGGCCAGCTGGTCAATCATGCTGTCGGTATGGGCCGCGCTCAGCGCCAGCCGTATGCGGCTGCCGTTGGGTGGCACCGTGGGGGGACGGATGGCGGTGGCAAGGATGCCGTGGGTCTCCATATGGCCTGCGAACGCCAGCGCCTGTGCGGCTTCCCCTATCATGATCGGTATGATGTGGGTGGTGGACGGTCCCGATGACAGCCCGCACGCCTGTATCACATGCCGGATATGGGCGGCGTTGCGGGACAGCCGCGCCCGGACTTCATTCAGCGTGGGCACCAGCTCCAGCGCCGCATCCATTGCCCCCAGCACCGCAGGTGGCGGCGCGGTCGTGAATACGAAGCCCGAACATGCATTTGCCAGCCAGTCACATAAAGCCCGTGACCCCGCCACGTAGGCCCCGAATCCCCCCAGTGCCTTGCTGAACGTCCCCATGACCAGATCGATATCATGTCCCGCGCACAGTCCGCGTCCCTGCTGACCGAGCACACCGGTGGCATGGGCCTCATCAACATAGGTAAACGCACCATGCCGCCGGGCAATGGCGGTCAGTTGCGCGATATCGGTGCGATCGCCGTCCATGCTGAATACGCTTTCGGTCACGATTACCCGCATGGTGCGTTCGTCCCCTGCATGACGGTCCAGCAGGCTGTCCAGATGTTCAAGGTCATTATGGCGGAAACGGATCTGCCGTACACCGGCCGCCATGCAGCCCTGATGCAGGCTGGCATGGTTCAGCCGGTCGGTAAAAACCAGCGGTGGCGCTCCCTGCCCCGCCGCCAGCCGTAGCAGTGCAGCCAGTACCGACGCATTGGCCTGCCACCCGCTGGACAGAAGCACTGCGGCCTCGCATCCCTTGAATGAAGCCAGCCGTGCCTCGACCTGCATGTGGCGTGGGCTGGTCCCGGTCACAAGGCGGGATGCACCTGCGCCGGTTCCGTCCTGCTGCAGCCATTCGGCGGCGCGTGCACCCAGCGCGGGATGGTGGGACAGGCCCAGATAGTCGTTGGATGAGAAATTGATCAGTTCGCGGCCGCCACGGATAACGGTGGCTGCCCCTACATGCTGTACGGGACGCAGCACGCGGCGGGTATGCGTATCCGCCATATGGTCGAGCGCGGTCTGGAAAATTGGATCAAAACGGGCCATGAAGCGCATTCTCCTGCCGGAGCGCACAGCCCCGGTCAATCCCGCCCACGCAATATCATGGAGTGGCCGCATGCATGGACCCCAATGGCTGGAACGCGGCATGAAGCATGTCTGGCTTCCCTATACCCAGATGCAGACCACCCTGCCCCCCCTGCCCGCCGTCAGCACGCACGGGCGCACCATTACACTGGCGGACGGGTCGGAACTGATTGATGGTATCGCATCATGGTGGACGGCCTGCCATGGTTACAACCATTCCCATATCCGTAATGCCGTCAGCGATCAGCTTGGACGGATGCCGCATGTCATGTTTGGCGGGCTGGTCAATGAACCTGCGCTGACACTGGCCCGCCGTCTGGCCGCCATGCTGCCGGGAGATCTGGAGCGGGTGTTCTTTACCGATTCCGGTTCCGTCGCGGTCGAGGTCGCGATGAAGATGGCCATCCAGTACTGGCTGAACCGTGGCCAGACCGGCCGGACGAAGCTGCTGGCTTTCCGTGGCGGCTATCATGGTGACACGATGGCCACCATGGCCATATGCGATCCCGACGAAGGCATGCATTCCCTGTATCAGGGGGCGCTGCCTGAACATTTCATTGCCGACCTGCCCGTGGATGCCAACAGCGTGCGGGCACTGGATGAACTGCTGGCTCAATCAGGCGACAGTATCGCCGCGATTATTGTCGAGCCACTGGTGCAGGGCGCGGGTGGGATGCTGTTCCATTCCCCCGACGTCCTGCGCAACCTGCGCATGCTGGCGGACCGGCATGGCGTGCTGCTGATACTGGATGAAATATTTACCGGCTTTGGGCGCACCGGCACACTGTTCGCATGTGAACAGGCCGGGATCGTGCCCGATGTCATCACCCTGTCCAAGGCGCTGACGGGGGGGACGATGGCGCTGGCTGCCACGGTGGCGCGCACGCATGTGTATGACGCTTTCCTGTCGGATAATCCGTTGCATGCGCTTATGCACGGGCCGACCTTCATGGCCAATGCCATGGCATGCGCCTGCGCCAATGCCTCGCTGGATCTGTTTGAACGCGAAAACCGTCTGGAACAGGTTGCACATATCGGACAGCAGATGCGTACCGAACTGGAACCGTGTCGCAACCTGTCCCATGTGGTGGATGTGCGCGTGATGGGGGCGATCGGCGTGGTGGAACTGGACCGCATACGTGACATGAATGCGCTGAAGAGCGCCCTGATCGCGCAGGGGGTATGGGTACGGCCCTTCCGTAATATCGTTTATCTGACGCCAGCCTTTAACATAACCACGTCCGAGCTGGGCAGACTGACCGCAGCCATCCGGACCGTACTGGCGCAACCTGTGTAGGAAGGGCCGTATCGGCGCTAGGCCATTGGGGACGGATCTGGTATAGAAAAGACATGACTTTTTTTCAGCATCGATCCTGGCGCATGACAAATCATGATAGCAAGCGACAGATCGTGCTGAAGATCCTGTCGGACGGGAAAGCCCGTTCAGTGCGCGAAATCGGTGACCTGTTCCCCGAGCTGGGCACCTACCATGCCCGGCTGGCGTTACAGGCGCTGCGTAATCAGGGGCTGGTCACGGTGGAAGACGCCCCGGATGCCAGTGATGGACGCAGGCGCAAGGTCTGGCGTCTGGTTAACGCACACGCCTGAAGGCTGTATCCGGACGTTATCCGGTTCCTTACGGTGGTGCGTCGATACACCGTATCGAGACGTCAGGACCACCCTGATCCCTGCGTGCGGACACCTAATTCCCTTCCCGCGTATCAACAAGACAGCACGGCCTTACCGGACGTATTCTGACATCCCATATGAACTTGGGTGGCGGGAGTTCTGGTGATGTTGAAAGTCATGAAGGGTCTGACGGACCTTGAGTTCGAGCGTCTCTACAGCACGGAAGAAGCCTGTATCAAGGCGTTGCTGATGGCGCGTCGGGAGGCATTGATG
>NZ_BDLU01000027.1 GCF_006538165.1 Komagataeibacter diospyri | reverse complement strand
CTCGGCGCTTTCTGCTGGACCACAAATCGAAGGCACAACATGCCCGGCATGATCCACGCCGCATGCCGGGCCGTAGCAACCTCTTCAATCCTTACCCGCCATCGCGCATATGACGAAATTCCCGTGCTGCTTGGTTGATAAGCGGGAATTCCCTTTAATAAGGCAGGTTTCTCTGAAACCGCCTCCCTGCCGACAGGCCCCGCCCGATAGACCCGGACGGGGCTGTGCCCATTCAGGACGGGGTGGATTCCAGCTCTTCCTTCTTGTCGGCCGGCGGTTTGCTACGGCTGTTACGGCGTGGTGCACGGGGTGCGCGCGGTGTCGGGGCAGGTGCGGGTTCGCTGGCTACGGTGGGCTGCGGGGCGGTTTCCGCCGGTTCGCTCACCTGCTGCTGGATGACGGGCTGTTCGGTGCTGTCATCAATGGCGGTATCGGTGGGCTGGCGGTTGTCGACCGGGCGCTGCTGGCGGGCGGCCATGCGTTCCTGGCGTTCCTGCTGGCTCTGCTGTGCTGCCTGCGTCATGGCGTTGAGAATGCGGAAGTAATGTTCGGCATGCTGGAAATAGGCTTCTGCCATGACGCGGTCGCCCGTGCTGCTGGCGTCACGGCCCAGCTGCAGGTATTTTTCAAACAGCTGCTGTGCCGTGCCGCGCACACGCAGGTCAGGTCCATTACTGTCGAAGACATGGTTGCGGTTCAACGGGATCTGGCCATTATTATGGCGTACGCTTCCGCCATTGCTGCCGCCCGAACGATTGTGACGGCCTCGCATGCGTTTCATGTTCATAAGCTGTCGCAGCACTTTCCTGTTGCCGGTCGCCGGCGCTGCCCTGGACCGTGGGGCGGTCTATCCGTCCCGTCTGTTGCCATAGTGGTTGTCCGGTATGACGCCGGACACGGATCCCTGCATGGCGGAACCATTCCGGTTCATGACGCCAGCTTTTCTGTTTTGCAATCGGGATCACCCACGCGGAAACGGAACAGCAGATCAGCTTGCAGTTCGTGTTTCCTGCGCCATCGCAATATAGCCCGCCTGTTTCGGTCTGCCAAATTATTTTTTCACCACCAGCGCCCGCCCTATTCCTCCCAGGTCAGGGCGGATTTCCAGTACCTGCAGCCCACCATTATGCATAAGGGCGGGTACGCTGTGATCCTGACCTATACCCAGTTCCAGCACCCCGATCCCGCCTGGTGCCAGCAGGTCGTGCACTATCGTCGCCAGTGCGCGATAGGCGACCAGTCCATCCGCCCCGCCATCCAGCGCGCGTGCAGGTTCATGGCGCACGACTTCGGGCATAAGTCCGTTCAGGTCGGCATGCGGGATATAGGGCGGATTGCTCAGGATCAGGTCGAATGGTCCCGTGATTCCGTCGGCCCAGTTGCAGCACAGCATGTCACAGCGCGCGGAAAGGCCATTGCGTGCGGCATTGCGTGCGGCAAGGTGCGCGGCATCGGGGTTGAGGTCAGTGCCAATCCCCTTGGCCTGCGGATATTCCGCAAGCACTGCCAGCAGCAGGCAGCCCGTGCCCGTCCCGATATCCAGCACGTGCAGCGGGGCATTACGGTCAGGCAGATGGTCCATTACGGCTTCCACCAGCGTTTCCGTATCCGCGCGCGGGATCAGGGTTGCGGGTGACACCACCATATCCAGTGACCAGAAACCCGTATGCCCGGTGATGTAGGCCATCGGTTCATGATCCAGGCGGCGCTGCAGGATCTGCATGAAAGTATCATGGCTGCCGGGCGGCAGCACGTCGATGCGTAATAGCCCCGCAAGGTCGGTACCTGCCGCATGGGCGGCCAGCAGCCGGGCCTCGCGTTGGGGGGCTTCGATACCAGCGGCACGCAGGCGGGTGGCGGCATCGGACAGAAGATGGCGCAAATTTGCGGGCGTCTGTATCATGGCATCTTTCATCACGGCTGATTTCCGTCATACTGGGGCATCATGCAACTGCCTGCTTTTTCATTACGCCCTGTGCGGATCCTGATTGCCACCATGCTGTGCGCCAGCATGGCGACGCCGGCGCTTGCCGGGTCGTTTTATGTCGAGGATGGGTCCGGCGATGGGGAAATATCCGAAATCTCGCGCCTGTATGTGGATGAACAGCTGGTCGCGACCTTCCGTCTTGACCATGACCATCCTACCCAGACCGCCCATGTGGAAACGGCGGTCAGCCGCGTGAACCACAGCTACGCCCTGTGTGGCGAGATCACGATCCGCCGCCCCGAAGGCAAGGTCGAGATCCATCAGGTCAGTGGCGAAGGCGTGCTGCATGAACCCGATGGCCACCATCTTGTCGCCCTTGGCGCGCGCAATTTCACGGAATTCTACCTGGCCGACCCTGATGACCCGGATGTGGTCGAACGCCATCCCGGTCGCAGCAGTCTGTGTGCCGCGCCGACGTCATAGGGCGTCAGGTATCATCCGCCGCAAGAAGGGCCGCCTGTTCTTCCTGTGTCAGCGCATCGACGAATTCATCAAGTTCCCCCGCCATCACCCGGTCGATCTTGTACAGCGTCAGCCCGATGCGGTGGTCGGTCACGCGCCCCTGCGGAAAGTTGTAGGTACGGATGCGTTCCGACCGGTCGCCCGTGCCGACCTGCGCACGGCGGTCAGCGGCACGGGTTTCATGGGCTGCGGCACGGTTACGTTCATACAGGCGGGCGCGCAGGATCTTCATCGCCTTGGCGCGGTTCTTGTGCTGACTTTTTTCTTCCTGCATCGCCACGACGATATTGGTGGGCAGATGGGTGATGCGCACTGCACTTTCAGTCTTGTTGACGTGCTGTCCCCCTGCCCCTGATGCCCGATAGACATCAATGCGCAGGTCACCCTCGTTCACTTCCACATCGACTTCTTCCGCTTCGGGCAGAACGGCGACTGTTACGGTGGATGTATGGATGCGGCCCTGGCTTTCAGTCGCGGGCACGCGCTGCACACGGTGAACGCCGGATTCGTATTTCAGCCGGGCGAACACGCCGCGCCCGGTAATGCTGGCGATCCCTTCGCGCAGGCCGCCGAGTTCGGACTGGTCATATTCCAGCACCTCGAACCGCCAGCCGCGCTGGTCGGCATAGCGCTGGTACGCGCCAAACAGTTCGGCCGCGAACAGCCCCGCTTCATCCCCACCTGCGGCGGGTCGGATTTCAAGGATGGCGCTGCGCTCATCCGCTTCGTCACGGGGTAGCATGGCCAGACGGATATCATGGCGCAGTTCAGGTATCTGCTGGCGCAGGGTGCCCAGTTCGGCTTCCGCCAGTTCCCGCAGTTCCGGGTCGGACAGCATCTGGCTTGCGTCGTGTTCCGCCTGCTCCGCCGTGCGCAGGGCGTTCACACGGGCCACAATCGGTTCCAGTTCCGCGTATTCGCGTGAGGCCTGGCTGAAATCGGCTCCCGACATTCCTTCCGCAAGGAGGGCCTGCAGTTCCTCACACCGGGCGACAATACGGTCCAGACGGTCGTCAAACTTTGCCACGGTCAGGCCCTTTTGGGTGTTCCGGACAGAAGGAAGGCCGCCACGCCATCCATCGGCACTTCAGTCTGCTGTCCGCTGTCCAGATCCTTGACCTGCACCACGCCGCGCGCGATTTCGTCACTGCCGATCACGATGGCATGGGTGGCGTTCATGCGGTTGGCGCGTTCCATCCGCCGCTTCATGTTGCCGCGATAGGAGGTCTCGGCCCGCACGCCTGCACCACGCACCGCCTGCAATATGGTAATCGCCGCCGCCTGCGCATCCGCCCCCATGGGAATGATGGCAACCGGGCGCGGGTCCGCAGGAATGTCTTCCAGCAGCATGGACAGGCGCTCGATCCCGCCAGCCCAGCCAATGGCAGGCGTCGCGGGACCACCCATTTCGGCCACCAGCCCGTCATAGCGGCCACCCGCCAGCACGGTGCCCTGCGCGCCAAGTCGTTCGGTCACGAATTCAAAGGCGGTATGCCCGTAATAATCCAGCCCGCGTACGATGCGCGGGTTTTCACGGAATTTCACGCCCATCACATCCAGCGTCCGGCGCAGGTCGTCCCAGAATGTCCGGGCATCCGGCGTCAGGAAGTCAGCGATCATCGGGGCGTCAGCCAGCAGCGCGCGATCCTGCGCCGCCTTGCTGTCCAGAATGCGCAGCGGGTTGCGTTCCAGCCGGGTCTGGCTGTCGGCCGACAGATCGGCACGGCGTTCGCTGAAATAGGCGATCAGTGCGGTCCGCCAGGCATCGCGGCTGGCCATGTCACCCAGTGTGTTGAGCTCCAGCACCACGTCATGGGCAATGCCCAGGCCCTGCAGCACGTCACGGCCCATGGCAATGACTTCGGCATCGGCCAGCGGTTCGGCAGCACCCAGCAGTTCGGCACCGATCTGGTGGAACTGGCGGTAGCGTCCTTTCTGCGGGCGTTCATAGCGGAACATTGGCCCGGCATAGAACACCTTCTGCGGCAGGGACTGCGTCAGCCCGTTGGTGACCAGCGCGCGGCAGATGGCGGCTGTCCCTTCGGGGCGCAGGGTCAGGGATTCGCCGCCCCGGTCCTCGAACGTGTACATTTCCTTGGACACGACATCGGACGTATCGCCCAGCGAGCGTGAAAAGACCCGTGTGTCTTCAAAAACCGGGGTCGCCCATTCGTCAAATCCGTACAGGCCGACAATGCGGCGCGCGGTTTCGACAACATGGGTAAAACGCCTGCGGTCCTCACCGATCAGGTCGTGGGTGCCACGAACGGGCTGTAAGCTGCTCACTACGCGATATTCCTGCATTGAACCCGGCCCGTACCCGTAGAACTGGCCGGTTGGGCGGCACGCCGGACCCTGGCGCGCCGCATGTCTTCAGTCCACGGTGGACATGGTGGCTTCGCGGGCCATTTCCTCGGCGGGGGTATTGCTGGCGTCGGCAGCCGCAAGCTGCTCCACCTTCTTTTCCACCAGTTCGACAATATGTTCGATCATGTCGCCTGCGGGCATGGTATGATCCTGCTTGCCCGCAGAATAGACCATGTGACGGCCCGAACCGCCGCCGGTCACACCGATATCGGTCATCAGCGCCTCGCCGGGGCCATTGACCACGCAGCCGATGATCGACAGCGTCATGGGTGTCTTGATATGCGCCAGCCGGTCTTCCAGCGTCTGCACGGTCTCGATCACGTTGAAGCCCTGACGTGCGCAGGACGGGCAGGAAATGATCTTCACGCCACGGTGGCGCAGGCCCAGTGACTTCAGGATATCCCAGCCGACCAGCACCTCTTCTTCCGGTTCCGCCGAAAGCGAGACGCGCATGGTGTCACCCACGCCCGCCCACAGCAGGTTGCCCAGCCCGATGGAGGACTTGACCGTGCCCGCGCGCTTGCTGCCCGCTTCGGTAATGCCGATATGCAGCGGGTGGTCGCATACATCAGCCAGTTGCTGGTAGGCCGCGACCGCCATGAACACGTCGGATGCCTTCACGCTGATCTTGAACTCATGGAAGTCATGATCTTCAAGGATCTTGGCGTGTTCCAGGGCGCTTTCCACCAGCGCGTCGGGGTTCGGCTCGCCGTATTTTTCCAGAAGGTGCTTTTCCAGCGAACCGGCGTTTACGCCGATACGGATGGAACAGTTGTGGTCCTTCGCCGCGTTCACGACTTCACGCACGCGCTCGGCGCTGCCGATGTTGCCGGGGTTGATGCGCAGGCACGCAGCACCGGCCTTTGCGGCTTCGATGGCGCGTTTGTAGTGGAAATGGATGTCAGCCACGATGGGCACGTTCACTTCCCGCACGATTTCGGCCAGCGCCTTCGTGCTGTCCTCATCGGGGCAGGAGACGCGTACGATGTCCACGCCCGCCAGTTCAGCGCGGCGGATCTGCGCGATCGTGGCCTCGGCGTCCGTGGTCAGGGTATTGGTCATGGTCTGGACCGAAACCGGGGCATCCCCACCGACCGGCACGCTGCCGACATGGATCTGCCGCGACTTGCGGCGTTCGATGTGCTGATAAGGACGATAGCTGCTCATTATGTGCCCTCCAGATAAGGCGGCGGTTATGCTCCGGCCCGCCGTAGCGGCGGCGTGGCACGGCCCTTGGATCTGTTACATGCCGGTTTCCGGCATGGTGATCATCAGGGGACCATGCCGTGGAGACCATTCTACTCCGGATTGATGCGCTGTGGGAGGGGCGGAGAAAGATTATTGCCACTTCCCGTTGCCGGCGTCGCGCCAATGGCCGATGTATCGGTCACGGGCGAAGGTGCCGGTGGGCGGATGACGGGTGCCGGGCTGGCATGCATGACCGACCCGTCCACCACGGCTGTGGGAGTGAGGGGAATGTTATGGCGTACTTCCCCGTTACGGCCCAGCGGCTGTGTCGTGACGCCGCCTGCCGCCAGTGTCAGGCCACCCGCATTGCCAACTGTCAGCACAAGGCCGGACTGGTCCTGCGGGGTCTGCCACGTCTCACCGGGCTGCATCGTGTGGTCATATAATACGGGCCCACCGGGCTTGCGTACCTGCACCCATGTCGGGGCGCTGGCGTTCAGGGTCACGCTGTCCGCCGGGGTGGCAGGCTGTGCGGCTGCTGCGGCCTGCTGGGCCAGCACGTTACGGTCCTCGCCCATTTTTTCCAGCGGCTGCGTGGGGGCGACCGGAGCGGGCTCGGGTGGTGCGGCCTGCTGCACGGATGATGGCGCGCCGGTCAGGGCTTCACGTTCCTGAAGGGGAAGTGGCTGCGGCGGCGGTTCGGGCCGTTCATCAGCGGGGGGCAGGACGGATGCCACCTGTGGCGACGCGGTGGTGGTGGATGAGGAAAGTCCCGGCAGCGTCAGCTTGCCGGGAATGTCATGGCCCAGCCCATCCGTGCCGGTCATCTTGTACCAGCCGACATAGGCACCCACCAGGATGACGATACCGCATAGCAGCAGCACCCCGGTCGGCAGACTCCGGTCGGGCAGCGGCACGGGAAAGGACAGTTCGGACCGGCGGGGGAATGCGCCACGGCTTTCGACCTTGAATCGTTCGACCAGCTGTTCGGATTCCAGGCCCAGCGCCTTGGCATAGGTGCGCAGGAAGCCCACGGCATAGGCGGCGCCGGGCAGTTCGCCCGGCTGGCCTGCTTCCAGCGCCTCCAGATACGGCAGGCGGATGCGCAGCCAGGCTGCGACATCGGGCAGTTTCCACCCCAGTTCCTCGCGCCGTGTGCGCAGGATGTCCCCTACCGACGCGATGGGTGCCGTGCCGGGTGCAGGGACTGTCGTGCCCTGTGCGGGTTTGGGGCGGAAAATGCGTTTGCCGTCGCTCATCCGTAGCGGGCCCTCTCCTCCTGGCGGATCAGGGCATCAATGGCCTGATCGACCAGCTCCTTGATAATCTCACCGACCGGCTGTTCACCCGTAATCATGCCGACCGACTGTCCCGCCATGACGGAACCGTTTTCGACATCACCATCCACCACAGCCCGGCGCAACGCGCCAGCCCAGAAATGTTCAATGTCCAGCTGGGCGGCTTCCTTGGTCAGTTCGCCCGCCTGGAAACGGCGCAGCGTCTGTGCCTGGTGCTGCAGGAAACTGCGTGTGCCCGCGTTGTTCAGCCCGCGTACCGGAATGACCGGAAAGCGTTCATCAAGCTGGACGGAAGTCACCGCATCGCGTGCATTGGCGCGGATGAAGGCCTTCTTGAAGTTTTCATGCGCGATGCTTTCCCGCGACGCGGCGAAGCGCGTGCCGAGCTGCGCGCCCGATGCCCCCTGTTCAAGGTAGGACAGGATGGCATCGCCGCGGCCCAGGCCACCTGCGACGAATATCGGCACGTCATGGATATGCGGCAGGATTTCCTGCGCCAGAACGGTCAGCGAGACCGGGCCGACATGGCCGCCCGCTTCCGATCCTTCGATCACCAGTGCATCGACGCCAAGGCGCACCAGCCGCTTGGCCAGCACCAGTGCGGGCGCAAAGGCTATGACTTTCGCCCCGCCTTCCTTGATGGCGCGGATTGCCGGGCCGGATGGGATGCCACCGGCCAGCACGACATGGGTGATACCTGCGTCAAGGCATACGCGCACGAGTTCATCAAGCTGCGGATGCATGGTGATCAGGTTGACGCCGAACGGGCGGGTGGTCAGCGCCTGTGTCGCCGCGATTTCCTCGGCCAGGCGCGCGGGTTCCATCGCCCCGCAGGCCAGCACGCCAAAGCCGCCGGCGTTGGAAATGGCGGAAACAAGGTTGCGTTCGCTGACCCATGACATCGCCCCGGCCAGCAGCGCGTATTCGCTGCCAAGGAAGCGCGTGCCACGCCCCCACAGGTGGTCAAGCCGGGCACGGGCCTCGGCCCGGCGCGTGGGGTCCGTCAGGGGAGACGGCGCGGTGTCTGACATCTCCGCCACGCTCACGCCGCATCCAGGCCATAGGCGGTATGCAGGGCGCGCACGGCCAGTTCGGTATATTCGGATGCGATCAGCACCGAAACCTTGATTTCGCTGGTGGAAATGACCTGTACGTTGATGTTGCGTTCAGCCAGCGTGCGGAACATCGTGCTGGCGACACCGGCGTGCGAACGCATGCCAACACCTACGACGCTGATCTTCACCACGCCGTCATCGGTCTGCAGTTCCGTGAACTGGATTGCGTCGCGGTGGCTTTCCAGCACGGAAATCGCGCGCGCCAGATCGGCCTTGCCGATCGTGAACGTCATGTTGGTCGTCCCGTCGTCGCCCGTGCTCTGGACAATCATGTCCACGTTCACGTTGGCGTCGGCCAGCGGGCCGAACACCGCCGCCGCGATACCCGGGCGGTCAGGGAGCTGGCGGACGGAAATCTTTGCCTCGTCCCGGGAGTAGGCAATTCCGGCGACCTGTTCCTGTTCCACGATTTCGTCCTCATCCACGACTAATGAACCGGGCAGATGCCCTTCCGATGGTGCCGGACCATCGGTGAAACTGGACAGCACCTGCACCCGCACGCGCTCCTTCATTGCCAGTTCCACGCTGCGGGTCTGCAGCACCTTGGCCCCTACGGACGCCAGTTCAAGCATTTCCTCATAGGTAATCTTGTCCAGCTTCCGTGCCTTGGTAACAATACGGGGGTCGGTTGTATAGATTCCGTCCACATCCGTGTAGATATCGCACCGGTCCGCCTTCAGCGCCGCCGCCAGCGCCACGGCCGAGGTATCGGACCCCCCGCGTCCCAGCGTGGTGATGCGTCCGTCCGGGCCGATCCCCTGGAAACCGGCCACGACCGGCACCTGTCCCGCCTGCATACTGCTGATCAGGTTCGCGCCGTCTATGGATACGATACGCGCCTTGCCATGCGCGTCATCCGTGCGCAGCGGGATCTGCCAGCCCAGCCATGATCGGGCATTGACCCCCAGTTTCTGGAGCGCGATGGCCAGCAGGCCACTGGTGACCTGCTCCCCCGTTGCAACGACGGTGTCGTATTCACGTTCATCATGCTGGGGCGAGAGATCGCGGCAGTAGCCGACAAGGCGGTTGGTCACGCCAGACATGGCGGATACGACAACGGCAACCTCGCATCCGGCCTCGACCTGTTTCCGGACTTTTTCCGCGACGGCACGAATCCGGTCAAGATCGGCGACGGATGTGCCACCGAATTTCATCACGATCCGCGGTACGGTAGGGGACATCGGAATAGTGGCTCCATTATGGCTCGGGCTTCAGCATATCCGGAGTGCGGCCCTGTTGGCCAATCCGGGGCATTGCGGTTATGCGCAAGCCGCGTCACATACATCTCCCCAGCTTCCGCGTCCAGCGGGAGAAAGCCAAATGAAAGGCGGTGCACCCATGCAGCATCACGATTCGCCCGTTCTGTCGGCAGATTCCGTCGCCCCCGAGGAGATCGCCCATTTCAGCGATCTGGCCGCCCGGTGGTGGGATCCGGCCGGCCCGATGCGCCCCCTGCACGCCATGAACGACCTGCGCACCGGCTGGGCCATGCGCCATCTGCCCGCATCGAAGGCTGATGATGGGGCGCGTCGCACATTGCTGGACATCGGCTGTGGCGCGGGACTGGCCAGCGAGGCCTTCGCCCGTGCAGGATTCGACGTGACCGGGCTGGACGCATCACAGGCGGCGATCACGGCAGGCAGACTGCACATGCGTCACCACCCCCTGCCCGCATCAGCAGGCCCGCTGTCCTATCGTTGCGGCAGTGCTGAGGAACTGGTGGCCGAAGGCGCGCGCTTTGACGCGATTTCAGCACTGGAGGTGATCGAACATGTGACCGATCCGGCTGCCTTCCTGCGCATGCTGGGTGGCCTGCTGCAGCCCGGCGGGGTGATGGTGGTTTCGACCATGAACCGCACGTGGCGGTCCATGGCCATGGCCAAGATCGGGGCGGAATATGTCCTGCGCCTGCTGCCGGTGGGCACGCATGACTGGCGCAAGTTCATCACCCCGGCCGAAATGGGGCAGTACACGGCCCATGCGGGCCTGCGCATAACCGATATTGCGGGCATGGTGCCCGGCCTTGGCGGGTGGCGCGAAAGCCGCGACATGGCGGTGAACTACATCGCGGCAATGGTGCGCGACTGAGTACAGCCCGCCCGTGACGGCGGGGTCCGGCGTCAGATCGTGTTCATGAACGCGAATGTCGTCGGGCTGCCCACGGGGGTGAAGTTCCATGTAAAGTCCAGCACCCCGGTCTGGGCGTTGACCTTGAACGACGTAACGGAATCACTGCGCTGGTTGGCGCAGAACAGGTAGGTTCCGCTGGGGTCGAACATCATCGCGCGGCCATAGTCGGCATGCATCCAGATTTCTTCGACCAGATTCAGCGTGCCGTCGTCATTGACATGGAAGCTGGCCAGCGAATCACCCAGCCGGTTCGATACGTACAGGTATTTGCCGTTGGGCGAGAGCAGGATGCCCGCCGCCAGCGTGCTGCCCCGGAAATGCGGGGTGACGGTGCTGACGGTCTGCTGGGGCACGATTTCGCCGGTCTGGGGATTGAAGGTGGCGGCGACCACTTTCGAATCCTGTTCGCCCAGAATGTAGATCATCGTCCCCTTCTCGTTGAAGGAGAAGTGGCGCGGGGCCGATCCCGGCGTCATGGAAATGAACGGTGTCTTGGCGGGAACCAGCCTGCCGGTATGCAGGTCCAGCGTCCAGACATACACCCGGTCCAGCCCGGCGTCGCATGCCAGCACGTACCGTCCTGACGGGGCGGACGCCACCATGTGTACATGCGCGCTGGAATGATCGCTTATGGCGAAGTTGCCCGGCGGGTTATCCGCCGCGCGGTCGGGCATGCGCGGGCCGGTATTGTGCACCACGTCCGTCGGGTCGCCCAGGCTGCCGTCGGGGTGGATGGGCAGGACGCCAACCGTGCCGCCCATGTAATTGGCCACCAGCACGTATTTGCCCGATGCATGCACGCTGAGATGCGCGGGCACCGCGCCGCCTGAACGCACGACGTTTAGCTTGGTCAGTTCCCCGCTGGAACGGTTGACGGAAAACGCCGTGACGCAGCCTTCGCCGTTGGCATTGAAATCATTGATTTCGCTCAGGGCATACAGGTGCTTGAAATCAGCGGACATGGCCATGAAAGACGGGCTTGCAATGTCCACATAGGTCATGAGCGGCGAAAGACTGCTGGTATCGGGGTTCATTTCGAACACTGAGATACCCTGCCCGTTGCCAGCACCGCCGGGCGGTCCGTGCTGGGTATAGCCACCGATATAGCAGATGGTGCGCGGCCTGGCCGCGGTCTGCGCCACGGCGCGGCGGGATATGGCGGGCACGCTGGCAGCGGCCAGTGCGGTGGCGAACACACGGCGGGAGATATTGCAGCTCATGGAATAAGGATCATCCTCATTGGTTGAGAATTGTTTTCTGGGGCCTTCAGGGCAATTTGCACGCCGGGCCAATCGTGCCGGTATAGCGGGTCCACGTCTCGGTTTCACCAAATAAAGGCACGGCAACGAAACCGCGCAGCTTCAGGTCCCCGGATTGTGAAACCCACAGCTTGGCATGATAGACGTGGCCCGTATCGGGATCTGTCACATGGCCGTTCCAGTGTCCCGCGTCCTTCGGGTCGGGCGTGAAGCCGTTCAGCATGGGCAGGTTGCATTCCGGCTCGCCCCGCTTGTCGCGCGGCATGTCGGTCGTGTAGCGCACGCCAGCCAGCTTCCCGCAGATTTCATTCCCGCAATGGGAAATTTCAAACACGCCGTCATGGTCCTTTGTCATCCACCGGCCGATAATGTCCGGCTCCGCTTCCGCGGCGCGCGCGGTGGGCAGGCCGGCAGTCCCGACCGCCATTGCGCATAAGGCTGCAATCGTACCCCTGGCCAGCCAGCGCCTGATGCGCCCGCCCGCCCGGTGCCCGGTCTGGCGCGTACCATTGTGGCTTTTGCTGTCGTGCATTTCCAATCGTTCCCCCACATGGCGCGTGACGCGGCGGTCCATGCGTGCCGCGCTTGCGTGTTCCCTTTAGCTGTCGGCCCGGCGGACCCACGGGATGGCGTGCACCTCCACCCCTTCCTCATCCAGTTCGGCCTGTTCCTGCGGCGTCATGCTGCCATAGATTCCGCGTGCCTCGGTCCTGCCCCGGTGCATGTCCAGGGCTTCCTCGGCAAAGCGGTCTCCCACGTCGTCGCAGTGTTCCTCTACCGTGTGGCGTATTTTCTGTAACAGAGCGGTCATGGCGTCGGGCACTCCCCCAGACGCATGGCCGGGTGGCGTGACCGCGGGTTGTGGTGGCGCATCCCTTGCCAGATGGGAACCTGCGGTATGGACCGCTGGCGCCATCAGCGCGCGCGTGACCTCGGCCGACCCGCATTGCGGACATGACAGCAGGCCGCGCCTGGCCTGCTGTTCGAATGCGGCGCTGCCGGGAAACCACCCTTCAAATTCATGGCCTGCGTTACAGCGCAGCTCGTACCGGATCATGCCTTCTCCGTCCGTATGCCGTATCAGCCCTTGCCCAGAAGGGCGTCAAGTCTGCCCGTCCGTTCCAGCGCCATCAGGTCATCACAGCCACCAAGGGGAGTATTGTCGATGAATATCTGCGGCACGGTGGTGCGACCGCCCGAACGGCGGATCGATTCCTCGCGTTCGGGCGTGCCATGCGGGGCATTGATTTCGGTGAAGGGCACACCCTTGTGCGTCAGCAGGCGGACCGCGTGGATGCAGTAGGGACAGCCCGGCTGGGTATAGATCTCAATAGACGGCATTGAACCTTCGCTTGGTTTGTTGTGTGTCCGCCGTCATGACGGCGGAACGGGTCTGGGTTTCCAGCTTATCCTATTGTTGTTCGTGCTGACCACAGGCACGCGCGGCGGCCAGCACGTCAACCCGTGCGGCTCCCGCCTGCAGCAGGCTGCTGGCGCATGCAGCAAGTGTCGCGCCCGTGGTCATGACATCATCCACCACGATGACATGCCGGCCCGCGATATCACCCAGCCGGTGGCTGCGCACGCCGATCACACCGTGCATGATGGCCTGCCGGCGTGCCCTGCCCTGTCCTTTCAGCGCGGGTGTGGCCCGTAGGCGTTCCAGCCCGTCAGGCAGGACAGTTGCCCCTGTCTGTCGCGCCAGCGCACATGCCAGCAGTGCCGCCTGGTTGTAACGCCGGGTAAACAGGCGCACCCGGTGCAGCGGAACCGGTATGAAAATGCTGTCCTTTCCCACCAGTCCCCGGGCTGCTGCCGCCATGTAACGCGCCAGCAGCGCCGCGTTTTCCGTGCGGTCCGCATATTTCAGCGGCAGGATCAGCCGGCGCGGCAGGTCGTCGTATACCATCGCCGCCCGGCCCTCGCGCCATGGTGGCGGGTTTTCGGCGCATGTGGTGCAGGTCAGTGTGGAACCGCCAGCCGCGCGGGATGGAAATGGCAGCGCGCAGCGATGACAGTACGGTGATGTGATCAGATGCAACTGGCTGACGCATGTCGCGCATAACAGTCCTGCCTGCATGACATCGGCCCCGCAGGCAAGGCAGTGTGGCGGGAACAGCGTATCCAGCACGCGGGCGCGCGCCCGTCGCCACCATGGGAATGCGTGATGGTTCATGCGTTCACGTGATCGTGGGCTTGGCAGCCGGGGGACAAGGCGGCACATCGGAGGGCATGAGCATGGATGTGCCGCAGATATTTGACCGTCACGCCGTGCGCCTGCACCGCGACCGCGCGGCTGCCACTGTCGACCATGTCCGGCCCGTGCTGGCGGAAGCGGCAGACCGCCTGCTGGACCGGCTGGATGATGTCACCCGTCCCTTTCACGCAGGTCTGGATATAGGCGGGCGTGGCGTTGTGGTGCAGGCGTTGCGCGCCCGTGGCATCCCAGCCGTCACGACCGACCTGTCGCACCGCATGTGCGCGGCGGAGGCAGGGCCTGCCGTGTGCATGGACACGGAGTGGCTGCCCTTCGCGCCCCACAGCTTCGACCTTGTGGTGGCCTGCCTGTCGCTGCACTGGATCAATGACCTGCCGGGCGTTCTGGCGCAGGTACGTCGCATACTGGCCCCCGACGGGCTGTTCCTGGCCTGCATGCCGGTGCTGCCCACACTGGGTGGCCTGCGCCATGCCTTGATGGAAGCCGAGATGGCGCAGCGTGGCGGGGTTTCGCCGCGTGTCTCCCCCTTTCCTGGACTGCGGGATTGCGCGGGCCTGCTGCAGCGCGCGGGGTTTGCTCTGCCGGTGGCGGATGCAGATGTGATCCACCTGTCCTATCGCACGCCCATGGGCCTGCTGACCGATCTGCGTAATGCGGGAGAGACGAATGCCCTTCGCGCGCGTACGCGCGGGCTGACGCACCCGGCCCTGCTGGCGGATGCGCTGGGCCGCCTGCCCGTGGCCGCGGACGGTAGCGTGGAGCAGGACCTGCATGTGGCGATGATGACAGGCTGGTCCCCTGCCCCGACCCAGCCGCAGCCCCTGAGGCCGGGGCAGTTCAGCGTAAGTCTGGAGGATGCGCTGCGCGGGACGGCCTAGCACGGTGGAACCCTTTTATCCGCCAGTGACGCTCATGTGGCGCGTGACCCTGGCGGGATCATCGGCATTGCGGCCGATCAGGAAGTCATGCCCGCGTGGCTTGCGCAGTATGGCGGCGCGGACATGGTCCATCATTTCCGTGTCATCCGCTCCTGCGCGCAGCGGTGCGCGCAGGTCGGTCGAACCTTCATGCCCAAGGCAGGTATAAAGCCGCCCGGTGCATGACAGGCGGACCCGGTTGCAGCTTTCGCAGAAATTATGGGTCATGGGCGTGATGAAACCGATCCTGCGCCCGGTTTCGGCGATGCGGGCGTAACGCGCGGGACCGCCGGTGCGGTAGGTCAGCGGTTCCAGCGTCCACCGGTGCCGCAGGTCGCGACGCACTTCCGAGAGCGGCAGGTAATGGTCGGTCCGGTCCTCGCCGGTTTCGCCCATGGGCATGGTCTCGATCAGGCACAGATCCGCGCCGATTTCACCGCACCATGCGATCAGGGTATCGAATTCATCCGCGTTGATGTCCGCCATGGCCACGGTGTTGATGCGTATCTCCAGCCCTGCTTCCCGTGCGGCGCGGATCCCGTCCAGCGTGCGGGCAAGGTTGCCGCGTCGGGTAATGCGCCTGAAGCGGTCAGGATCGAGCGAATCAAGACTGACATTGACCCGCCGTACCCCACAGGTGCGCAGGTTATCCGCGAATTCGGCCAGTCGGCTGGCGTTGGTGGTCAGGGTCAGCTCATCCAGTCCGGCCTGCCCGGCCGGACGGCCCAGCCACCCGCCCATTTCACGGAAGAAATCCATGACATCGCGTCGTACCAGTGGTTCTCCCCCTGTTACGCGCAGCCTGCGCACGCCGTGCCGGATAAAGGACGCGCATAGCCGCCCCAGTTCATCCAGAGACAGGATTTCAGCCTTGGGCAGGAAGGTCATATCTTCGGACATGCAGTAGATGCAACGCATGTCGCACCGGTCCGTGACCGATACGCGCAGATAGGTCAGCAGGCGGCCATAGGAATCCGGCAGTGGAGCAATCAGCGGAGCGATGTTCATGCGGGCGATCCCTTACGACAGCACGGTCAGCTGCACGACCGTGGCATCGACCAGCACCTTGCCCGCATGGGGAAACATGACCGTAACCCGGTGCCCGATGGCGGACTGCACCTGTCCTTCGCCCCATTCCGGGTGATCGGGGTGGCTTACGAGTTGCCCCGGCACGAGAAATGAACGGAAGGGTGGAGTAACCATTATATCGCGCGGTTCCTGCATGGGGGCCATGACCGGGCATATCGGACCGGTTCGGGTCTTATTAAACCCCATGGCCCGGCATTCAACAAAAAAACCGTCTGCGTCGGGGGCATATCCACCGTGTCCATGCACCGGTTTTGGGCAACATGGAAAAGTTTTTGGCGAAGCTTTATTCGAAAAGCTTCAGGAAACATTGCTTTTTTGGAAAAAGGTGACACCCGGAAACTTTTATTCGTGCTTATCAAGGCGCTGGGTTGAGGTCACTTTTTAATGGGGCGCAGCCTGATCCGAAAGGTCGGGCAGCGCCACGCCGGACAACGCCAGTTGCGCCGACAGGGCCGCCTTCAGCCGGTCCAGCGCCGTCTGTGTCGCCCCTTCCGCACGGGCGACAAGGGCGGCCTGTGTATTGGAAGCCCGCAGCAGCCACCAGCCATCCGGTGTGCTGACGCGCACGCCATCGATATCGCACACATCGGCTCCCGTCTGCGCCAGTCGGTTGGCGACTTCCGTAATCACGTCGAATTTGCGTGTATCAGGGCAGGCAAAGCGCAGTTCGGGGGTGGAAACGGTGGTCGGCAGCGCGCGCCGCGCATCTGACAGGGAACCGTCCAGCCGGGACACCACATCCAGCAACCGGATCGCGGCATAAAGCGCATCGTCAAACCCGTACCACCTGTCGGCAAAAAAGATGTGCCCCGACATCTCACCCGCCAGTAGCGCACCGGTGTCAGCCATCCTGTCCTTCATCTGCGAATGACCGGATTTCCACATCTCGGACCGTCCACCCGCCCTGTCGATTTCATCAAACACCATCTGGCTGGTCTTGATGTCGGCAATGATGGTGGCGGCAGGATCGGTGCGCAGCATATCACGGGCAAGGAGAAGCAGAAGCTGGTCTGCCCACAGGATCGCACCTGTATCATCCACCACCCCAAGGCGGTCCGCATCCCCATCGAAGGCAATGCCAAGGTCGGCCCCGTCATGGCGGACCGCCGCAATCAGCTGTTGCAGGTTTGCCGGAATGGTGGGATCGGGATGATGGGCGGGAAACCGGCCGTCAATCGCGGCATTCAGCACGCGGTGGCGTCCTGGCAGGCGTTTGACCAGAAGCGACAGGACATCGCCTGCGGCCCCGTTGCCGCAATCCCATATGACATTCAGCGCGCGGGTATCATTTTCGCGGTCGCGGAGCAGCCGGTCGATATAGGCGGCCGTTACATCCATTGTCCGGGTGGTGCCCGATGCCTGCGTCACGACATTGCCCGTGGCGGCCATGTGTCCCAGCATCTGGATCTGCGGGCCAGAGAACGGCCTGTTGGCCAGTACGATCTTGAAACCGTTATGGTCAGGCGGGTTATGACTGCCTGTGACCATGATCGCCCCGTCCGCGTTCAATTCGGCAGAGGCGAAATACAGCATGGGCGTCGGTCCGCAACCGATGCGCACCACGTCCATGCCGGACGCCATTGCCCCCTCCACCAGAGCACGCTCAAGGGCGGGGGATGAAAGGCGTCCGTCATATCCGATGACGACAGTACTGCCGCCATCACCGGCCACGACGCTTGCGAACGTGCGGCCGATGGCATAGGCATCTTCAGGCCCCAGTGTCTTGCCGACCGTCCCGCGGATATCGTATTCCCGCAGGCTGGTCGGATCAAAACGGTGCCTGAAAATCACTTGTACTTCGTCAGGAATTCACGCACGCCGGGGGCCAGTTCCTCACGCTCCAGCGCGAATGCGATCTGGGCTTCCAGGAAGCCGATCTTGCTGCCGCAGTCAAAGCGCTTGCCTTCGTAGCGATAGCCATGGAACGGCACGTGACCGATGGTCTTGGCCATGGCGTCGGTCAGCTGCACTTCGCCGCCCGCACCCTTTTCCAGCTTGGCCAGGTGCTTCAGCACGTCAGCGGTCAGCACGTAACGGCCAATCACGGACAGGGTGGACGGCGCGTCCTTCGGGTCGGGCTTTTCAACCAGCCCCTTGACCTCGACGGTCTTGCCATCGTCCTTGCCGACATCAAGGATGCCGTAGCTGCCGGTCTGCTCGCGCGGGACTTCGGTCACGGCCAGCACGTTGCCCCCGGTCTTGTTATAGACTTCAACCAGCTGGCCGATGCACGATTTCTTGCTCTGAACCACGTCATCAGGCAGCAGGATGGCGAACGGGTCGTTGCCAATGAACTCACGCGCACACCAGATGGCGTGGCCAAGGCCCAGCGGCTCCTGCTGGCGCACGGACAGCATGGAACCCGGGGTAACGCGGGTGGCTTCCAGCGCCTTCAGGGCGGAGGCCTTCTTGCGGGCCTTCAGCGTATCTTCGAGTTCGTAGGAAATATCGAAATAATCGATGAGGGAGTCCTTGCCCCGGCTGGACACGAGGCAGAATTCCTCGATCCCGGCCTCGCGTGCTTCATCAATTGCGTACTGGATCAGCGGACGGTCAACGACGGTCAGCATTTCCTTGGGCACGCACTTGGTGGCGGGCAGAAAGCGCGTTCCAAGGCCGGCAACCGGCAATACGGCTTTTTTAAGGGGCTTAATCACTAATATTTACCTCAAGATGCATGACAGGAACAGGCAATACCGTCTGGCACCCCATTTTCATAATGAAAACAGGTTACCGGGTGTTGCCAGATGGCAATGATGTAGCGTGCTTTATCAGGACCAGACATGATTTAAATCACGATTCTTCCCTCACGCCAGTCCATGCCGCTGATACGAAACGTTTTGTAACCACCCGCGCATGGCATCGGGTTGCCAGGATGTCCATATCTCCTGAGGTAGATAGCGGCTTTTTGTGCGGAAATATTATGACTTTTTTATGACATGTCTGTACCGGTCCCTGCCGCGTATGCATGACATGTACGCATGCAGAACCATTTCGGGCATCGGGATGATCGGAATGACAGAATCCCGATATGCCGGAATTGCATGTATGCAATGGACATACTGCCCCGATGGGGCATGATCCGTTTTCATCAATTTTCAGGAAAAACTGGTGCGGCCAAGAAGACTCGAACTTCCACGGGGTTGCCCCCACAAGCACCTCAAGCTTGCGCGTCTACCATTCCGCCATGGCCGCAACGTGACAACGATGATCGACTGGGCGATACCGTCATGACGATGAAGGGGCGTATAACCGATGGAAGGCGCGCGGGCAATGACTGAAAACGAGTTTTTATGGCACAGGGCGCCAAATCTGGTTCCCTACCCCACCGCGCTGGCGGAAATGGAGGCCCAGGCACAGGGTATCCGCGCGGGCGCGCTGCCTGAACGGGTGTGGCTGCTGGAGCATCCCCCCACCTATACCGCCGGGACGTCGGCGAAGGATTCGGACCTGTTCAACCCGCGTGGCTATCCCACCTACCCTGCCGGGCGTGGCGGACAGTGGACGTATCACGGGCCGGGGCAGCGCGTGGCCTACGCCATGCTGGACCTGACCCGGCCCCACGGCATGGCGCCCGCGCGCGACCTGCGTGCCTATGTCCATACGCTGGAAGAATGGATCATCCGCACGCTGCGCCATTTTGGTGTCGAGGGGGAACGCCGTGCGGACCGCATTGGCGTATGGGTGGTCGATCCCGCCACAGGGCGCGAGGAAAAGATCGCGGCCATCGGGGTGCGTGTCTCGCGCTGGGTCAGCTGGCACGGGATTGCGATCAACGTCGCCCCGGACCTCAGTGATTTTGGCGGGATCGTGCCGTGCGGCATCAGTGAATATGGCGTCACCAGCCTGAAGAAGCTGGGAAGGGATGTCAGCATGGATGAAGTGGACGCAGCGCTTGCGGCCACATGGCCGGACTGCTTTGGCCCGATTCCCGGCGTGCGGGGGTAAGCCTGCGCGCCGGGTACGCGCCTAATTGCTGGCCGACAGGGTAAATATCGCGTCAGGCCATTTCTGGCCACTGACGGTGGTGTCGGTCAGGTCAAGGCGGATATGCTGGCGTTCCACGTCTGTCATCTCGATCACCAGCAGCGACAGTTTTCCGGCGATATCGGAAAAGCCGAGTGTCAGGATTCCCTGTGATTCGCTGTCGCGCCGCGCCAGTGAGACCTGCAGGCTGTTCTGCCCGTGCTGCACCGCCGTGACCGAGATCAGTCCCGACAGGTGCACGGGCTGGTCCAGCAGCAGGCCAAGCGGCTGGTGCCCCAGTGACATGCGGGTGACCGATTCGCGGCGGTGGTCCACAAACAGCAGGTGCCCGTTCTGTGCGACCAGCTTCATCGACCCTGGCGTTTCGTAATCCAGCCGCAGGCGACCCGGGTCGTAATGCATCACGCCCTGCCCCTTCCCGCCATCGGGCCAGGTCTGCACAAAATTGGCCTGCAACCCGTCAGAGGTATTGAGATAGGCCTCGACGCGGGCGATGTCCGCCTGCTGGTCGGGCTGCTGCACGGGCGCACCCGCGCAGGCGGCCAGCAGCGTCAGCAGGCCCCCCATCATCAGTCGTCGCGTGGCGAAGGGAAAGGCGGGTTTCATGCTGCGTTCATCCGTGCCTGCTCCTCAGGCGTGCGCAGCATGAGCGACAGGGCATGCATGCCCCCCGCGAATTCCTCCGCCAGCAGGTCATGCACCATGCGCGAACGCTGCACCCGGCCCATCCCTTCGAACGCGGGGCTGACGATCAGCACGTTATAGTGGCTTTCACCTGCCTGTACGCCATTATCACGCACATGGACGTGGTGGGCGTGGCGGGCGCTGTCATCTTGTATGCGCAGTTCCACGGGGGCGAGATGTTCGCGTATGATGCGTTCGATCCGTCCGGCCCGGCCGGTTGCTTGCTGTTCCATTGGCGGCTCCATGATAGCGGGATCATTCATTGCACAGCTTCGCTCTTGCACGAAGCATGAACAGGCGCACATAACGACAATGATGAAGAGAAGGAACACCCGGCACCGCGCCTTTGACCCCGAACCCGATGCGCCGGACCGCTGCTGTGACATGCATGGCTGCGACCAGCCCGCGGGTTACCGTGCCCCGCGTTCGCGTGATGCGCTGAACAGTTATTTCTGGTTCTGCCTGCAGCACGTACGCGAGTACAACGCGAACTGGGATTTCTACCGCGGCATGTCCCCCGGACAGATCGAGGCGCATATCCGCGCCGATACGTCATGGAACCGGCCGTCATGGAAGCTGGGACAGGGCAGCGCTGCCCATGCCTTCAGTGAGGAAGAAGTGCTTGACCCGCTTGACCTGCTGAAGGGGGCGGCGAAGGCCCGCGCACGCAGCCGTGCACGCGCGCGGCAGGAAGAAGACCGTCGGGCGGAAGCGCCACAGGCGCTGAAATATCCGCTGGGTGTGCTCGACCTTGGCTGGCCCGTGTCGATGGCGGAACTCAAGGCCCGGTACAAGGACCTTGCCCGCCAGCATCACCCTGATGCCAACGGAGGGGACCGCAAGGCGGAAGAACGGTTCAAGGGCATCAACATCGCCTATGCCACCGTGCGCGCCCACCTGGTCACCACCGCCGGGCGGGATGACATGGCCCGCAGCGCATGATGGCCCCTGTCCTCCTGCTTTCGGGCATGGGATCGCAAGCGCACTGAAACCCGGCACTGGTCGATCGTTACAGCTAGACCTATACTTACGGCCTGATATGCCGCCCTGCGCTGTCATGGCGGGCCAAACCATATGAAGCGACGGACGAGAAAAAGCAGATGAACGAACCCGCAGACCTGATAACCGCCGCAGCGGACGCCAACGGTACGCCGCTTCCCGACATCTCGGCCGTGTCCGCTCCCGACCTGCAGGTTTCGGCGCGCGACGTGTTCGGTATCGATAGTGATATCAAGGTGCCCGCCTTCTCGGTCCGCACCGATCATGTGCCGGACATCGATCCGTCCTACAAATTTGACCATGATACCACGCTGGCCATCCTGGCGGGGTTTGCGTTCAACCGCCGCGTCATGGTCCAGGGCTATCACGGCACGGGCAAGTCATCTCATATCGAACAGGTGGCGGCCCGTCTGAACTGGCCCAGCGTGCGCATCAATCTCGACAGTCACATCTCGCGCATCGACCTGATCGGCAAGGACGCGATCGTGCTGAAGGATGGTCAGCAGATCACCGAATTCCGCGAAGGCCTGCTGCCATGGGGCCTGCAGCATCCCTGCGCGCTGGTATTCGACGAATATGACGCAGGCCGTCCCGACGTGATGTTTGTGATCCAGCGCGTGCTGGAAATCGAGGGGCACCTGACGCTTCTGGATCAGAACCGGGTCATCCGCCCGCATCCCTTCTTCCGCCTGTTCGCCACCGCCAACACGGTCGGCCTGGGCGATACGACGGGGCTGTACCACGGCACGCAGCAGATCAATCAGGGCCAGATGGACCGCTGGAATATCGTGACTACCCTGAACTACCTGCCTCATGCGCAGGAAACGGCGATCGTGATGGCCAAGATGGGCATCGACCCCGACAAGGATGAAGCCGGACGCAAGCGGGTGGAAAGCATGGTCGCACTGGCGGACCTGACGCGGTCGGGTTTCATTGCGGGCGATATCTCTACCGTCATGTCGCCACGCACGGTCATAAGCTGGGCTGAAAACTTCCGTATCTTCAATGATCTTGCCTTTGCGTTCCGCGTTACCTTCCTCAACAAGTGTGACGAGGCGGAACGCCCGACGGTGGCGGAATATTACCAGCGCTGCTTCAACGCCAGTCCGCTGGCGCCCAGGGGCTGATGACAGGGCAGGCAAGGCATGCGTGATAACCGGAAAAAAACCCCTACCCCACAGGCCGAGGAGGAAGCCCGTCAGGCCGAGGGCTTCAAGCGCGCGACGGTAGGCGCCGTGCGTGCGCTGGGCGGTCTGGCGCAGGCCGAGGTCTCGTTCCTCAGTGGTCCGGTGCCGTCGGGGGCTTCGGTGACCGGCACGCATGTCCGCCTGTCCCATCCGTCACGGCGGATGACGGATGCCGAAATGACCCGCACGCGCGGTGCGGCCGATGCCGCCGCCCTGCGCCTGCGCCATCATGACGTGGCGCTGCATGACAGCGCCAGCCCGCCCGCGGGTGAAGCGCGCGAAGTCTATGACGTGCTGGAACAGGCGCGGGTCGAAAGCCTTGGCGCGCGGCATATGGCAGGGGTCGCTGCCAATCTTGACGCCCGTCTGGCGCAGGAATGCACCGATATGGGGCTGGACCGCCTGCCCAGCCATACGAAGCTGCCCACGCCGGTTGCCCTTGGGCTGCTGGCGCGCGCGCGCATGTCGGGCCGACCCGTGCCCGCGTCCATGCGCGACATTATGAAGGCATGGTCCGACAGCCTGCCGCCTGCCGCCATGCGCGCGCTGGATGAAATGGTGACGCGTCAGGACAGTCAGCGTGATTTCGCGCAGGCCGCGCGCAGGCTGCTTATGGCTTGTGACCTGATGCAGCAGGAAACCACGCCGGACGAAGTGGCCGATGACGGTACGTCCGAAGCGGAAGCCGCCAGCAGCGAAAACGAGGAACAGACCGACGACACCACGCCCGAGCCACAGGACGAAGGACCGGAGGAAGACGACAATTCCCTGCCCATGCAGATGTCACAGGGCACGGGTGCGGGTGATGAAGACCCGGATGATGGCGAACAGGGCGGATCGGCCAGTGGGTCGGAAGAAGCCGGCGGCCCCGGTGAGAACGAGGCGGAAGCGGAGGAGACAACCCCCACCTACCACCCCTTCACCACCGTGTATGATGAGGAAACAGCCGCCGAGGACCTGTGCGATGCGGAGGAACTGTTCCGCCTGCGCCAGACGCTGGACCAGCAGCTTGTCAGCATGCAGGGCGTGGTGTCCAAGCTGGCCAACCGCCTGCAGCGCAAGCTTATGGCGCAGCAGACGCGTGCGTGGGAATTCGATCTTGAAGAAGGGATGCTGGATGCGGGGCGCCTGTCGCGCATCGTGGTCAATCCCATGCTGTCCCTGTCGTACAAGCGTGAGCGCGATACCGATTTCCGCGATACGGTCGTCACCCTGCTGATCGACAATTCGGGGTCCATGCGCGGGCGGCCGATTTCGGTGGCCGCCATGTGTGGCGACATCCTTGCCCGCACACTGGAACGCTGCGCAGTGAAAGTGGAGGTCCTGGGTTTCACCACCCGTGCGTGGAAAGGGGGCCGCAGCCGGGAGCTGTGGGTACAGGAAGGCAAGCCCGAGAACCCCGGGCGGCTGAACGACCTGCGGCATATCATCTACAAGGCGGCCGACATGCCGTGGCGGCGCGCGCGGCGCAACCTTGGGCTGATGCTGCGCGAGGGGCTGTTGAAGGAAAACATCGACGGGGAGGCCCTGCTGTGGGCGCAGCGGCGTCTGGCCGCGCGACCCGAAGGCAGGCGGATACTGATGGTGATTTCCGATGGTGCGCCGGTGGATGACAGCACGCTGTCGGCCAATCCGGGATCGTATCTGGAAAATCACCTGCGCGAAGTCATTGCGCATATCGAGACGCGTACCAGCACTGAACTGCTGGCCATCGGCATTGGCCATGACGTGACGCGCTATTACCGCCGAGCCGTGACCATTACCGATCCCGAGGAACTGGGCGGCACGATGATGAAGAAACTGTCCGAACTGTTTGAGGAAGAAGCCACCCGCGGCCGCAGGCGTGGCGGCTAGGCCCCATCAGCCCTGCCCCTGTCATGGAGCAGGGCTTTTTCAAAACTCTACCCGCGAAATATCCTGCAAATTGAAAGAAGTTTTTGGTGAAGCTTTTTTAAATGCTTCGGAAAACGCCGCCTTTTTTTAAAGACGGCGTCCAAAAAACTTTTATTTTTTATCAACAGCGTTTTAGCGCGCTGTCAGTCGATGGTCCGCAAGGTCCAGCAGCGCATCCAGCATGCGATCCACATCCGCATTGGTGGTGCGGTGGTTGACGATGGCAGCGCGTATGGCCTTGTGCCCGTTGATGACAGTGGTCGAAGGGGCCGCAATCCCGCTTTCATGCAGATCCTTCACCACTTCCCCGTTGAAATGGTCCAGGTCGGCCACCGGGGCGATGATACGGAAGCACACGATGTTCAGCGTAACCGGGGCCAGCAGTTCCAGGCGGGGATTGGCCTTGATCCGGTCTGCAAGGTGCCGGGCAATGGCGCAGCAGTTGGCGATCATGTCGCCCATGCCATCCGCGCCATAGGTGCCCAGCGTCATCCAGACTTTTAGCGCGCGGAAACCGCGTGACAGGTCGGGGCCAAGGTCGCAGTACCATGGCGCGTTGGTGGCAAGGCCCCGGTCCTCCCGCGCAAGATAGGCGCGCGACTGGGCGAAAGCTGCGGCCTGCGCGCCAGGACGGCGGACAAGGATGCAGCCCGCGTCGTACTGAACCTGCGCCCATTTATGGAAATCGAAGGCCACGCTGTCCGCGCGTTCCAGCCCCCGCAGGCCGGGCCGCAACGCGTCCGACAGCATGGCGAGCGCACCAAACGCGCCATCGACGTGGAACCAGATGTTTTCACGCGCCGCGATGTCGGCCAGCGTGTTCAGGTCATCAATCGCCCCGGTATCCACCGTACCCGCCGTGCCGATCACCATGAACGGTTCCAGCCCCGCCGCGCGATCGCGGGCGATGGCGCGTTCCAGTTCGGGCAGGATCATGCGATTATCCGCGCCAACCGGGATCACGCGCAGGGCGTCGGTGCCAAGACCAGTCAGGTCGAATGCGCGTGCAATGCAGCCATGGGCAGTGGTTGCGGCATAGCCCACCAGTTTGCGCGTGCCCACGCCCTTTGCCCGCATTTCCAGACCATCAGGCACGGCGCGGCTGGCGGTGATGACGGCAATCATGTTCGCCATGGACGACCCGGTGACCAGCAGCCCGGTGGTCGTGTCAGGAAAACCGCACATTTCGGCAGCCCAGCGGATGATCTCGCGTTCGACCTCGATCGGGGCATGATCCCTGCCGCCGCAATTTGCGTTCAGCCCGCCCACCAGCAGTTCCGACAGCATGCCGATCGCCGTGCCCCCGCCATGCACCCAGCCCATGAAGCCGGGATGCACGTTGCCGGTGGAATAGGGTTCGACCAGTTCGCGGAAGCGGGCGTACAGTTCTTCCGGTGGGGTAGGATCATGCGGCAGGCCGGTCCGCAACCGCGCGCGCAATTCTTCGGGCATGGGCTGCCATACCGGGCGGTCGCGCAGGGTGGACAGACGGTCGATCATGTCATCCACCATCTGATGGCCAAGGGCGCGCAGCCCATCCCAGTTGTCCGGATCCAGTCCTGTCATCTCTCTCCACCATATCATGCGGTTGCAGGCCGGTCTGGCCTGTCTGGCGCGCCTACATACCGGGCCATGCGGACATGCGCGAGGGGGAATGACCCGCTCAGTCCCCATCCCCGCGCGCACCCATGCGCCGGGCCAGTGTCGCGCATACGAAAAGCTGGACCTGATGGTAGATCATCAGTGGCAGGACAATCAGCCCGACATCGTCAGGCGGAAACAGCACGCTGGCGATTGGCACCCCTGATGCCAGTGATTTCTTGGATCCGCAGAACACGATGGCGATCCGGTCCCCGCGGGGAAAGCGGCCAAGCCGTCCCGCCAGCAGGGTCAGCCCCAGTACGATCACCAGCAGGCCCGCATCCACCACGGCCACGCGCCCCAGTTGCAGCGGCGGCAGGCGATGCCACAACCCCTGGGTCACGGCCTCGCTGAAAGCGGTATAAACCACGACGAGGATCGAACCCCGGTCGGAAAAGGACAGCAGTTTCTTGTGCCGGTGCGCCCATTCCCCAATCCATGGCTGGGCCACCTGCCCCGCAATGAAGGGTACCAGCAACTGCAGCACGATGGGCATGATCCCTCCGCTTCCGTTGCCAGTATGCCGGCCGAACATGATGCCCACCAGAAGCGGGGTCAGAAAAATGCCCAGTATGTTGGACAGCGTGGCCGAACAGATGGCGGCGGCCACGTTTCCCCGCGCGATGGAGGTGAAGGCGATGGACGACTGCACCGTTGATGGCAGGCAGCACAGGAACAGCACACCTGTCCACATGGACGCATCCAGCATGCCCGGCAACGCCGCATGCAAGGCCATGCCCATCAGGGGAAACATGACGAACGTGCATGACAGGATGGCAAGATGGATTCGCCACCCCAGCATCCCTTCCATCACCGCCCGGCGCGACAGGCGCGCACCCTGCAGGAAGAACATGTTCGCGATCATGATTATCGCAAGGGTATTGAAGACTTTGACCCCTACCCCATAACAGGGCAGCACGCTTGCCAGCACCACGGTGGCCAGCAGGCAGGCAAGGAAGGAATCAATCCGGCGCAGCATGGGCAAATGAGTACAAATGTTTCATCATGGCGGTGCGCATATCATACCCGATTGCATCAGGCGCGTAATCACGCCAACTTGTGCCGCAAATGAAGAAATTATTCATCACTACCGCCCTGGCGGCCCTGTCCTGCATCGGGTCGGCCGGGGCTTCGGCCCTTCCCGGCACATGCGGCCATGTGCAGGTGGCCAGCAGCCAGCCCCATGGTGACAGTGCCCTTGCCGGGCATGGTTATGATCTGGTGCTGGCGGGGGATGTGGACCAGACATTTCATGCCACTGACATTGCGGCCAGCGGCACCGGGCTTGGTCCGCAGGCGCTGCGGGACATGGAGGACGTGGCCTCCCTCGTCATGCTGGCGACGCTGACGGGGCACCATTCGCAGGGCTGCGCGCAGGATTATTTCGTCTCCGCTGCCACGCCCATCATGGACGGGCTGCGCGCGGGCCGCAGCTATGACCTGACATGGCAGGGCGGCCTGCTGACCAACGGGCAGACAAAACTGTCCTTCCGCCGTGCGCACCTGCATCTGGCGGGCACGAAAAGTGACAGCGCCCCGGCTACGCTGACGCTGGAAACACAGGGCATTGGCATAACCGGCACGCATAACACGCTGCTGGCCAGTGCACTGCCGCAGCAGGCCACGGCCAATGCATCGGTGCCCAGTGATTCGCTTGTGCCACTGGCCGCCGCTATTGCCGGCCATCCGCCAGAAAACGTGCGTGTGCCCCTGCATGTCGCATCACTGAGCGCGCAGCGCGGCACCATGCAGATCACGGGTAATGGTGATGCCAACCTGACCGGCAATACCGATGCGTCATCCGCCACCGGCCACATACAGGTGCAGAACCTTGACGCCGTGATCGACACCCTGCGTAACGCGGGCCAGACGCGGGCCAGTGCGGCGCTGATCCTTGCCAAGCTGTTTGGTCACAAGGCGGCATCAGGCGGGACATCGTGGGATATCAGCTGGGAAGGCGGCGTGATGACCGTCAACCATATTCCCCTGCCAATCCGTTGATACACGGGCGGAATAACAGAAATTTCCGGGGACTGCCTTTTTTTTAAGAGGCGGCGTTTCCTGAAGCTTTTGCTGTCATGCTTCCCTGCCCCGCCATGGTGCGGCAGGATACGGACCTGTGCGTATCCCGCATTGGCCGCGCAGGTTCAGGCCGGGATGCCTGCATCCTCACGCGCCAGTCTGACCAGGGCCGTCAGCACTTTGCGCGCCTGCGTGATCCGCTGGGCGTTGGTCATTTCGCGTATGATCGCCAGTTTGTGGTCGGGGCGCAGGCGGACATTGGCTTCCTTCTGCTTTGCAATCCACGTCACCAGTCCCGCCGGGTTGGCAAACGTGTTACCACGGAACTGGATGACCATGCCCTTGGGGCCAGCTTCCAGTCGTTCTACCCCGGCCTCGCGACACATGCGTTTCAGGGTTACAACATCCAGCAGGTTGCGTACCTCGTCAGGCAGCGTGCCGAAGCGGTCCACCAGTTCGGCTTCCATCGCCTCGACTTCCGCATCATTGGCCAATGCCGCGATCCGGCGGTACAGGCCAAGACGTACGGGCAGGTCGGTGACATAGGTATCAGGGATCAGCACCGGCAGGCCAAGGATGATATTGGGCGTCCAGTCACGATCCTGCAGCTTGCGCCGCCCCTTTTCGGTGCGCAGGTCGGCCACGGCGTCTTCCAGCATCTGCTGGTACAGCTCGATACCCACTTCCCGGATATGGCCCGACTGCTCATCCCCCAGCAGGTTGCCCGCACCGCGCAGGTCAAGATCGTGGGAGGCCAGCGTGAAGCCCGCCCCCAGTGTGTCCAGCGTCTGCATGACTTCCAGCCGCTTCTGTGCCGCAGCCGACAGCACATGCGTCTGTGGCCACGTAAGGTAGGCATAGCCACGCTGCTTGCCACGCCCCACGCGCCCGCGAAGCTGGTACAACTGCCCCAGTCCGAACATGTCGGCGCGGTGGATGATGAGTGTGTTGACCGCAGGCATATCCAGCCCGCTTTCCACAATGTTGGTGGACAGCAGGATATCATATTTGCCGTCACTGAACTCGGTCATCACCCGTTCCAGTTCGGTTGGCGTCAGGCGGCCATGGGCCTGTACCAGCCGGGCATCGGGCACGATTTCATGCAGACGGGCCGCCATGCGGTCCAGATCCTCGATACGTGGCACGACACAGAATACCTGCCCGCCACGGAAGCGTTCGCGCTGGGTCGCCTCACGGATCACCACGCTGTCGAACGGCATGATGAAGGTGCGCACGGCCAGGCGATCGGTAGGCGGGGTGGCGATCAGGCTCATTTCCCGCACACCGGTCAGGGCAAGCTGAAGCGTGCGCGGCAGAGGGGTGGCCGACAGGGTGAGCACATGTACGTCCTCACGCAGGGCTTTCAGCTTTTCCTTGTGGGCCACGCCAAAATGCTGCTCCTCGTCGACGATCAGCAGGCCGAGATCAGCGAATTTGACCGTCTTGGCCAGCAGCGCATGCGTGCCGATCACGATATTGACCGTGCCATCGGCCAGCCCCTTGCGCACCGCCGTCGCTTCCTTGCCCGTCACCATGCGCGAAAGCTGCGCCACATTGACCGGCAGTCCGGCAAAGCGGGCGGAGAACGTGCGGTAATGCTGGCGTGCCAGCAGCGTGGTCGGCACCACCACGGCGACCTGCGCGCCGGACATGGCGGCAACAAAAGCGGCACGCAGCGCCACCTCGGTCTTGCCAAAACCCACATCGCCACAGACCAGCCGGTCCATCGGCCTGCCCGACGCCATGTCATCCAGCACGTCGGCAATGGCGCGGGACTGGTCCTCGGTCTCGACAAAGGGGAAGCGTGCGCAGAATTCGTCCCACATCCCGTCTTCCGGGGTAATGGCTGGCGCTTCACGTAGCGCGCGCGCAGCAGCCGTGCGGATCAGTTCACCCGCCATGTCGCGGATGCGCTGTTTCATTTTCGCCTTGCGCGACTGCCACGACACACCACCCAGCTTGTCCAGCGCCACGTGGGCCTGATCCGAGCCGAAGCGGCTGAGCAGTTCGATATTTTCGACTGGCAGGAACAGTTTTTCATTGCCGTCATAGATCAGGCGCAGGCAGTCATGGGGCGCCGTGCCCACGCCAATCGTCTCCAGCCCGTCATAGCGGCCAATGCCGTAGTCCTGATGGACGATCAGGTCGCCTTCCGCAATTTCCGATGCTTCGGATATGAACTGGTCCGCCTTCTTGCGGCGGCGCGGCGGGCGGGAAATCCGCTCACCCAGCAGATCCTGTTCGGACACGAAAGCCACGTTATCGGCGACAAAGCCACGTTCCAGCCCCAGCGTCAGCAGGCCGACAGTGCCGGGCCTGAGCTTCTGTGCCTCCTTCCACGTATCATAGGTCTGCACCGGCAGGCGATATTCACACAGCAGCACGCCAATGCGTTCGCACGATCCCCTGCTCCATGCCGTGACATAGGCGCGACGGCCCGTCTGGGACCATTCCTCGACCTTTGCATGCAGCATGGGGAAGACGTTTTCACGTCCCTCGGTCACGGTCTTGGCGAACATCTGGCCCGGCCTGCCGCCCGCATCCATGCCCGGTGCGCCGTCGGGCTGGGCAAAGGGCATGAATACCACGGCCTTGCGGCCCGCAATCATCGCATCCCACCCCTTGCGGTCGAGATACATGAGGTGCGGCGGCAGCGCGCGGTAGGGTACTTCCCCCTCACGCGTCGGCTGCCTGCGGGCGTCGTAATGGTCTGCAATCATTTCCAGGCGGGTGACCAGCACTTCTTCCGCCTGGTTGGCCAGCGATATGGACACATCAGGCAGGTAGTCCACCAGCGTT
Organism: Komagataeibacter diospyri; assembly: GCF_006538165.1. GTDB lineage: Bacteria > Pseudomonadota > Alphaproteobacteria > Acetobacterales > Acetobacteraceae > Komagataeibacter > Komagataeibacter diospyri. Next base: position 12,697 of record NZ_BDLU01000027.1, on the reverse strand, counting down.
TCCATCTGTTCATGGAACAGGGGCAGCCAGTGTTCCATGCCCGCGTGGCGCCTGCCTTCGGATATATGCTGATACAGCGGGTCGTTGGCGGCGGCAGGGCCAAACAGGTCGCGCCAGCCAGTGCGAAAACGGGATATGGAAGCGGGATCAAGGCTGAAATCCGCCACCGGACGCATGGTCAGGCTGTCGATCCTTGCGGTTGAACGCTGGGTGCCGGGATCGAAGCGGCGGATGTTCTCCACCTCGTCGCCAAAAAGGTCGAGGCGTACCGGTTCGCTGTCGCCTGCGGGGAAAATGTCAAAAATGCCGCCACGGGTCGCGAACTCGCCCTGGTCCATCACCGTATCGGTGCGGTTGTAGCCATGTGCGATCAGCAGTTCCATCAGGAACGGCGCATCAAGGCTTTCACCCGCCTTTATGGTAATCGACTGCCCGGCAAAGGCCGCGCGTGGCGGGACGCGCTGCACCACCCCCATCACCGTGGTCAGCACGATGCGAGGGGCAGTGGCCTTTTCCAGCAGGCGGGTCAGTGTCGCCACCCGTTCCGCGACGATGGCGGGATTGGGGGAAACACGGTCATACGGCAGGCAGTCCCAGCTCGGGAAACGCAGGATTTCCGCCTTGGGCGTGACAAAGGCGAGCAGGTCCGCGATGCGCGCCATGGAAGCATCATCGCGGCAGACATGCAGGACAGGCCCGTCATGTTCGCCTGCCCTGCGCGCCAGCAGGAAAGCGTCATACCCATCCGGCACGCCCCATACGGGAAGCGGTGCGCCGGGTGCGAGTGAGAAACCTGCCGTATCGTTCATTTTCCGCCCCGGATCGCCGCAAGCCGCGCGGGGTCGGTGGCGTCGGCCATGATTTCCTTCATCATGGGGGTATTGAGCTCGTCCGGTACCGGGCGGCGGCCGCTCAGCCAGTCCGCAAGGTCGGCATCCGGCAGGTCCATCACCGCTTCCAGCGCATCAAGCTGGGCTTCGGTCATGCCTTCCAGCCGGGGGGCGACGAAGCCGCCGATCAGGACGTCGGTTTCATGTGTGCCGCGATGTGTGGCGCGGTAATATATCTTGCGCCGCCGTGTATCGAGGCGCGAGAGGTCAGGCGTTCTGGCTTCCATTGCGTTCCACCCATGATGGTTGTGTTTTGTTTCGTAACGCAGGTGTCCTATAGCCGTCATGCGGGCATCTGTCAGCCCGCATGACAAGCATGCCACCCCGCAGGATGAACCGCCGCGTGTCCGATACCGCCTCATCGCCCGTCAATTGCCTCCTTGCCCCGCTGCTTGCGGGGGTGGAGACCCTGCAGGGGGTAAAGCCTGCCACGGCGAAGCTGCTGACACGGGTAGCCGGTGGCGGGCGGGTGATCGACCTGCTGTTCCACCTGCCGGAATCGGTGGTGGACCGGCGGTACCGGCCCAATCTGCGCCAGGCTGAAATCGGGCGTGTATGCACCCTGCATGTCACGGTCATGCGCGTCGTGCCGCCCGCGCCCGGTGGCAGCCGGGGCAAGCGGCCATGGCGGGTTGTCGTGACCGACGGCACGGCGGATGCGGATCTGGTGTTCTTTTCTCCCCATCTGGTCCGCAGGCTGGAAGCGGGGCAGGACATATGCGTGTCGGGTACGCTGGAACGTTTTGGTGACCGGCTGAACATGACCCATCCCGATTACCTCGTGCCTGCGGCCCGCATGGCGGAAATTCCGCTGCTGGATCCGGTATGGCCGCTGACGGCGGGACTGTTCCCCAGTCAGGTGCGCGCCGCCATCCGTGCGGCGTTCGATGCTTTCCCCCCCCTGCCCGAATGGCAGGACGCCAGCGTGCTGAAACAGCGTAAGTGGCCGGGGTTCGAGGATGCGCTGCGCATGCTGCACCGTCCGTGTGACATGCCCGACCTGCTGGAAGGTGATGCGCTGGTGGCAGCGTCCGGGCGGGCCCGTGCGCGGCTGGCCTGCGATGATCTGCTGGCACAGCAGGTGTCCATGGCGCAGGCGCGCAGGCAGAACCGGTTGCGGCCGGGGCGTGCGGTTGTGGGGGATGGCAGCCTGCGCCGCATCGCCCTGTCGCGCTTTGGCCATGAACCCACCACGGCCCAGATCCGCACGCTGGCGGAAATCGACGCTGACCTTGCCGCCCCCCGCCAGATGACGCGTCTGCTGCAGGGAGATGTGGGCGCAGGCAAGACGCTGGTCGCCCTTCTGGCCATGCTGGCGGCGGTGGAAGCAGGCCATCAGGCGGCACTGATGGCGCCGACCGAGATCCTGGCCCGCCAGCACCTTGCCACCTTCCGTAAGCTGTCGCCCGTGCCGGTCGCGTTCCTTAGCGGCAGCGTGAAGGGCAAGGCCCGGCGCGAGGCACTGGCCATGATCGCCGATGGCACGGCACGGCTGGTGATTGGCACCCATGCCCTGTTTCAGGACAGCGTGGTGTTCCATGACCTTGCATTGGCGGTCATTGATGAACAGCACCGCTTTGGTGTGGAACAGCGCGCGATGCTGGGAGAAAAAGGCCCGCGTACGGACGTGCTGGTCATGACCGCCACCCCCATTCCGCGCAGCCTGCTGCTGACGCAGTGGGGGGACATGCTGGTCAGCCGGCTGGATGTGAAACCTGCGGGGCGCAAGCCGGTACGCACATCGCTGCATGCATTGTCGGCCATGGGGGAGCTGCTGGCGGGGATGGAGCGCGCGCTGGCGCGGGGGGCACGGATATTCTGGGTCTGCCCGCTGGTGAGTGAAAGCGAGACAAGCGACATTGCCGCAGCCGAGGCCCGCTACGCCGCCCTGTGCGCCCATTTTGGCGAAAGTGCCGTGGGGCTGGCGCATGGCCAGCAGGATATTGCGGTGCGTGAGCAGGCCATCGCCGATTTCGCAGCGGGAAAGACCCGTATCCTCGTCGCGACCACGGTGATCGAGGTGGGCGTGGACATACCCGACGCCACGGTCATGGTCATTGAACATGCCGAACGCTTCGGTCTGGCGCAGCTGCATCAGTTACGCGGGCGGGTGGGGCGTGGACGGGCGGAATCCTACTGCCTGCTGCTGCACGATACCGGGCTGGGCCAGACTGCGCGGCGCAGGCTTGCCCTGCTGCGTGAAACGGAGGACGGGTTCCTGATCGCCGATGAGGATTTCCGCCTGCGTGGCGGCGGTGACCTGACGGGGCGGCGCCAGTCCGGCCTGCCGGACCTGCGGCTGGCCAGCCCGCTGCATGTGGACATGCTGCTGCGGCTGGCGGCCCAGGACGCACGGCGCATAGTAGATACCCCGCTCGCTGATGCCCCTCCCGCGCTGCGTGCGCGGGTTCAGGCCATCACTTTGCTGCTTGAACTGTTTGCGCGGGCGCAGGCGGTACGGGCGATCCGTGCAGGTTAGCCATGGCGGGCGGCCTGATACCCAGTTCGACCGCCGCCTGTGCAAGGTAGAAGGTTGCATAAAGATCCAGCGGTTCGGGGTCATGTTCCATGCGTGCGCGCAGGACCGCCCCTTCCCATCCGATCCAGAAATAGCGTGACAGCCGTGTGCACAGCCGCCGCTGCGCCGCGGTCGGGTGGGGGCCGCATGCCGCCAGCAGGCAGTCGGTCACGCGGTGTTCCCACCCCTTGAGAATCGTCAGCAGCAATCCGCTGAACGAATCGGGCAGCGTATCGATTTCCTGGCCCAGGTTGCCGATCAGGCAGCCACGGCGAAAATCGTACTTCATCATGCCTGCCCGTGCGTCCTGCATGAAATTGAGCATGCGCTGTAGCGGCGGCGTTGCCTTGTCGGTCAGCCACAGGTCCAGCTTGGCATTGAAATAGCTGGCGTAGCTGTCGATCAGTACCTGCCCGAAATCTTCCTTGCTGCTGAAGCAGTAGTAGAATGATCCCTTTGAAATGCCGGTGGCGTTCAGCACGTCATCCACGCAGGTGGAGGAAAAACCCTTTTCTGTCAGTAGTCCAACACCAGCACGCACCAGCATGGCGCGTGTACCTTCGGGTGCACGGGCAATTTTTGGGGGCCGGCCGCGCCCTCGGCGTGGGGGAAGTGTATTGGGCATGGATCGTTTTCTTACCAGTCAGGGGGCGTATCAATTGGAACCTTGTCCATTGATAATGTGCGAATGCGAGTAGAAATCAAGCAATATTCCTGAATTTAATCTACACCTTTTTTGCAGCTTTTTGCGTCCCTGCCCCTCACAAACTGTTCACAGATGAAAATTCGTGTGGAAACCAAAGGCGGGAATATGCTTTGGTGTTGTTGATGCCGATGCGATTTATGCTAGGATCACCGTAGGACAGAGGATGTTTTCCTGCAGCCGCAGCCGCCCGAAACGACGGTCAACGACATACAGGCAGTCTCTATCCTGCAAACGTGCTTTCATTCGGTGATGTCCCCTTGGGGCAGCCACCACCTAGACCTCGGGATTACGACCGTTGAGAAGTAACAGGACCGACCGCAGCTCCCGCTCCCCGCGCCGCGGCGGGTTTGACGATGATTTCATGTCGTCGCCTTCATTTGGTGATCGCGGCGCCCCGCCGCCGCGCCGCTCCTTTGGTGGCGGAGGTGGTGGTCCCCAGATCGTCGCATCCGGCCCGGAAATCAGCGCCACTGTAAAGTGGTTCAACAGCGAAAAGGGCTTCGGCTTCGTCGAGCTGTCGGATGGTTCGGGTGACGTGTTCCTGCACGCCAATGCCCTGAACCCCACCGGCCACGCGACGGTCGCACCGGGCACCACGCTGGTGGTGCAGATCGGGCAGGGTCCCAAGGGGCGTCAGGTCGCAAGCGTCGTGTCCGTTGACGAGAGCACGGCCCAGCCCGAGCGCCCCCGTGCGGCTTTCGGCGCGGCACCCGGCGCACGTGGCGGTTTCTCCCGCTCCGGTCGTCCTGCCCCTGACCTGTCGCATGCGCAGGACATGCGCGGCACGGTCAAGTGGTACAACGCCACGAAGGGCTTTGGCTTCATCACGCCGGAAAACGGCGGCAAGGACATTTTCGTCCATGCTTCCGCGCTGGAACGCTCGGGCCTGTCCGGCCTGACGGAAGGCCAGACGGCGAACGTGCAGGTTGTCGAAGGCCAGAAAGGTCCCGAGGCAGCAGCACTGTCGGTGGACTGATCTCCCTGTCCCGCCCCGTCAGCATGGCGGGCGCGGGAATGGTGAACAGATAAAATGAAACAGGGCCGTCCCGGTTGGGGCGGCCCTGTTTCATATTGTGCTTCCTGCATCATGTATGCAGATCAGCCTGATGCTTGTGTGGCCTGTAAGGGCGCACCTTCAAAATAACTGTTTGATAGACAATTTCCGAGTGCCGCCTTTTTCAAAAAAGGCGGATTGCCCGAAGCTTTTTGGAAGCAGCTTCGCCAGAAACTTTCCTGAATTCATAAACTGTTTCATGGGCTGGCTTCTAAAGCAGCCTCTGAAAACATGCCTTGTCCTAATGGCGGGGCAGGTCAGTAATCGCCACCCTTGTTACGCATCAGGCGGGCTTTGTCGCGCTGCCAGTCGCGATCGGCTATGGCCTGTCGCTTGTCTGCTTTCTTGCGTCCCTCACCCACACCCAGCGTCAGCTTGGCAAGGCCGCGGCTGTTGAAGTGGATGTCTAGCGGCACAAGGGTCACGCCATCACGCGCGACTTCTCCCAGCAGCCTGTCCACCTGTTTCTTGTGCAGCAGCAGCTTACGCGGTGCGCGCGGCTCGAAACGTGACAGCACGCCGCCCTGATATTCGGGGATATAGCTGTTGATGAGCCATATCTCCCCATTGCGTTCACCGGCATAGGCTTCGTTTATGGTGGCGCGGCCCATCCGCAGGCTCTTGACCTCGGGGCCTTTCAGTACAAGACCCGCCTCTACCGTATCCACGATGGTGTAGTTGAAACGGCCCTTGCGGTTCTGGGCTGCGATCCCGGTCGAGATCATGCCGCTGCCCTTGCTCTTGGCTGCCATGGGTCAGTCCAGCAGTCCGACGGCGGACAGGGCGGCCTTGACTTTCTCCCGGCTGGCATCACTCAGCGGGGCCAGTGGCAGGCGGCAGGTTTCCCCCATCAGGCCCAGCACGCTTGCTGCAAACTTGACCGGCACGGGATTGCTTTCGCAAAACAGTGCGTCATGCAGTGGCAGCAGCCGGTCCTGCAGTTCCATAGCTTCCATCACATGACCGTCGTTCCAGTTCTGTTGCACCTGCGCGCACAGCGCGGGGGCGACATTGGCGGTCACACTGATGCAGCCGTCGCCACCGGCGGCCAGGAAGGATACGGCAGTGCCGTCCTCGCCCGAAATCTGGTTGAACGGCTTTTTCACCGCGCGGCGCACCAGCAGCGGGCGCAGCAGGTTGGCAGTGGAATCCTTCACCCCGATGATGTTGGGATGCTGCGCCAGCCGCGCCATGGTCTCGACCGAGATATCGATGACCGACCGGCCGGGAATGTTATACAGGATAAGCGGGATGCTGATCGCGTCTGCCACGGCCATGAAGTGGCGGTACACCCCTTCCTGTGTCGGCTTGTTATAGTACGGCGTCACTACCAGCACGCCCGACGCCCCAGCCTGCTGGGCCTGCTGTGCCATGGCCACGGCTTCCGCCGTGCTGTTGGACCCTGCACCTGCAATGACGGGCACGCGCCCCGCTACGGATTTTATGGTGAATTCCACCACCTTGGCATGTTCATCATGCGTCAGTGTCGGGCTTTCGCCCGTCGTGCCGACCGGCACCAGGGCGGACGCGCCCTGCTGGACCTGCCAGTCGATGAATCGGCCCATGGAGGGCAGATCCAGCGACCCGTCCTCGTTCATGGGGGTAATAAGGGCGGTAATGGAACCCTTGAACATGGTTGTTTCCACCTGGATCCTGTGTCGTGGCTGTGCATGCGCCGGTGGTTCCGGCACGTTGTTTCCTGTGGCCAGCCCCGGGGCGTGGGGCGGACAATACCGTTATATAGACAATGGCACGGGGGGCAAAACATGCCCGCCATGCCCGCCCCATCAGGGTTTTCGCCGGAAGGGCGACGCGGGATAGACGCCCAGGATCTCCTGCTGTTCCGAAAAGAACGAAAGTTCGTCCAGCGCGCGCGCCAGTGGCGGGGCGTCGGGGTGACCTTCCACGTCCATCAGGAACTGCGTGGCTGAAAACGACCCTTCCAGCATATAGCTTTCCAGCCGCGTCATGTTTACGCCCGCCGTGGCGAGACCACCCAGCGCCTTGTACAGCGCGCCGGGCTGGTTGTTGACGCGGAACAGCAGCGTGGTCATGAAATCCGGTCCGGGCGGCGGCAGGATCTGGGGCCTGCGTGACGCGATATAGAAGCGCGTGGTGTTGTGGGTGGCGTCTTCCACATTGCGGCGCAGGATCTCAAGCCCGTTGAGTTCGGCCGCAAGGGCGGAGGCCACGGCCACATCTTCCCTGCGTCCCCAGTCACGCACCATTTCGGCCGCTCCGGCGGTGTCGAATTCCACCACCGGATCCAGCCCCAGTTCGGTAATGATGCCGCGCACCTGCGCCATGGCGACGGGGTGGGTATGTACACGGCGGGCATCGGCCAGCGTGCTGCCGGGTATGCCCAGCAGGCAGTGTTCCACACGCTGGAAGTGTTCCCCCACAATGAACAGCCCCGCTTGTGGCAACAGCGCATGGATGTCGGGCACGCGGCCCGCCAGGCTGTTTTCACACGCCAGCATGGCCAGTTCGGCCTGACCGTCATGTACGGCGGCGATGGTCTGGGCGAATGTCTGGCATGGCAGCGTGGTCCAGCCGGGCTTCGCCTGTCGGCATGCAAGGTCCGAATATGCGCCGGGTCGGCCCTGAAAGGCGATGATGCGCTCCCCGTTCATGCTCCGGTCCCCGGTGCCGCGGCTTTCATTACCGTCCGCGCACGTTCAAGGTCGGCGGGCGTATCAACGCCAAAGGGTGCGGTGGCGATCCGCGCGCACCCCATGGTCATGCCGGCTTCCAGCGCGCGGAGCTGCTCAAGCTTCTCACGTTTTTCCAGCCCGCTTTCGGGCAGGCAGACAAAACGGGCCAGCGCCGTGCGGCGATAGGCGTAAATGCCGATATGGTGCCACAGCGGCCCCTCCCCCCACGGTATGGGCAGGCGGGAGAAATACAGCGCGCGCGCCACCTGCGCATCCTGCCCGAAGGCACAGGCGACCTTGACCACGGATTGCGCCGCGGCTTCCGCCTGATCGTGCACGGGGGCGACAAGGGTTGCGATGTCAGTGGCCGCATCGGCCAGCGGGCGCAGCACGTCACGCAGGTTTTCGGGATCAACGCCAGGCAGGTCGCCCTGCAGGTTGATGACGGTATCATGCAGCCCCTGGGGGTCCAGTTGCTGCAGGGCCTGCCATATGCGGTCGGACCCGGATGGAAGCGCGGGATCGGTCAGGACCGCCGTGCCGCCCGCGCGTTCCACCACATCGGCAATTTCATGCTCCGCCGTGGCGACGGCCACGGGGCCGACACCTGCGGCACGCGCGCGGTCCAGCACATGGACGATCATGGGACGACCGGCAATGTCGGCAAGCGGTTTGCCCGGCAGCCGGGTCGAGGCCATCCGGGCCGGAATCAGGACAATGGGATTCATGGGATCTGGGTCTGGGCCATCCGTAATCTGTCGCGGCGGCGGGGGCCGTCCGCTGCCGTGCATGCTTCACACAGGGCGCGCGGCAGTCTAGGTAAGGAGCGGTTTTCATGCAACCGTATGGGAAGGACGCCCGATTTCATGGACAGTGTACGCCTTAACCAGATCGGGGCCGCCTGCCTCTGTGCCGCACTTGCTGTCGGGGCCAGCTGGGGTGTCGCCCGCACCGCCGTGCCTGAACAGGCCCCGGCAAAGCCCGGCGTGGCCATTCCCCACCCGGTGGCCCCCGCGGGTGCATCCATTGATGATCTGGTGGCAAAGGCCAGCGTGGAAAAGGGCCATGCCATAGCCGACCGGCAGTGCGCGATGTGCCACAGCATGGCGCCGCAGGGACCTGCCATTATCGGGCCGGGCCTGTTTGGCGTGGCTGGCACGCATGTGGGTGACATTCCGGGTTACGAATTCTCGGACGCGCTGAAGGCGCACAAGGACGAGACGTGGACCAACACTACCCTGTCCGCATGGCTGAAATCTCCCGCGGAATACGCATCGGGCACCAAGATGTCGTTTCCGGGTATCGCATCTGAAACCGAGCGCGCGGACGTGATCGCCTACCTCAACTCCCTCAAGCCGGAGACACCCTGATGACCACCCTGCCCGCCGGGTTCCCGCGCGATAAGGTGCTGGAGGCGGCACAGGCCGCAGCCGACGTGGCGCGCAGCGTGGTGCTGCCTTTCTTCCGCCGGGGCGTGCTTGCGGATGACAAGAATGACGCCAGCCCCGTCACCATAGCCGACCGTACGGCCGAACGCGCGATTCGGGCCGTGCTGTCCGAACGCCTGCCCGGTTTTGGCGTGATGGGAGAGGAATTCGGGCTGGAAGGGGCGGACAGCCCGTATCGCTGGGTCATCGACCCGGTGGATGGCACGCGCGCCTTCCTGACCGGACGGCCGACCTTTGGCACGCTGATTGCCCTGCTGCACGACAATGTCCCGGTTCTGGGCATAATCGACCAGCCCGTGACGGGAGAGCGGTGGATCGGCCTGCGTGGCGAGGCCACGCGGTATGTCTCCACCCTGCCCGGCACGCCGGCTACACGGGCCTGCGCTGATGTGGGGCGGGCGGAACTGTCGTGTACTGCGCCCGAAATCCTTGATGCCCCCCACCGGCCCGGTTTTGACGCGCTGGCTACTGCGGCCAAGCGCACAAGCTGGGGTGGGGACTGTTACGCCTATGGCCTGCTGGCGCTGGGGCAGATCGACATTATTGCCGAATGTACCATGAAGATATGGGACTGGGCCGCCCTTGTGCCAGTGGTGGAAGGGGCCGGCGGGCGCATGACCGACTGGGCGGGGCAGCCGTTGCGCGCCGATGGGGACGGCACGGTCCTGGCGGTGGGGGATGGCAGCCTGCTGTCCCATGTGACGCGGCTGCTGTCGCCTTCCATTGCCATAAAGTAACGGCGCCAAATCATCTTTCCCCCTAGCGGGGGCACGGTCAATCGGATAGGGACGGACCCATCTTGACCGTACAGAAGCGGGAGCACGCGACATGACCAGCCAATCCAACGGACATCTTTCCCTTCCCAAGGACAAGATCCGTATCCTCCTTCTTGAAGGCATTCATGACAGTGCCGTAAAGCTGCTGAAGGACAACGGATACGAAAACGTAACCCGCCTGAAAACGGCGCTGGAGGGGGAGGCCCTGCAGAAGGCACTGGAAGGCGTGCATATCGTTGGCATTCGTTCGCGCACGCAGCTGACGCGCGAAGTGATCGAGAAGGCAGATCGTCTGATCGCCATCGGCTGCTTCTGTATCGGCACCAACCAGGTGGACCTGAGTGCCGCGCGTGAAGGCGGTATCCCGGTCTTTAACGCACCATATAGCAACACGCGTTCCGTCGCAGAGCTGGTCATGGGTGAGATCGTGATGCTGATGCGCCGCATTTTTCCTAAGTCGGAGGAATGTAATGCCGGTATCTGGAAGAAATCCGCCACCAACAGCTGGGAAGTGCGCGGCAAGACGCTGGGTATCGTTGGGTATGGCTCCATCGGGTCGCAGCTGTCCGTCCTGGCGGAAGCCTTCGGCATGCGCGTGTTCTATTACGACGTGATCGACAAGCTGGTGCACGGCAACGCAACGCCGGTCGATACGCTGGAAAACCTGCTGGCGCAGAGCGACGTGGTCAGCCTGCACGTGCCCCAGACCCCGGAAACGGCGGGCATGATTGGCGAAGCCCAGATCCGTGCAATGAAGAAGGGTTCGTTCCTGATCAACAACGCCCGTGGCAACGTGGTGGACCTTGATGCGCTGGCCGCAGCCCTGAAGGACGGTCACCTGCTGGGTGCTGCGATTGACGTGTTCCCCAAGGAGCCGAAGGCGGCTGGCGAGGAATTCCAGACCCCGCTGCGCGGTCTGGACAATGTGATCCTGACGCCGCATATCGGCGGATCCACGGCGGAAGCGCAGGAGCGCATCGGCGTGGAAGTGGCGCGCAAGCTGGTGGAATACTCAGATGTCGGCTCCACCCTGGGGGCTGTCAACTTCCCCACCGTGCAACTGCCGGAAAACCCGCATGGCACGCGCTTCATGCATGTGCACCGCAACGTGCCGGGCATCATGCTACAGATCAACGAGATATTTTCTTCCGAATCCTGCAACGTCACCGCGCAGTACCTGCAGACGGCGGGTGAACTGGGTTACGTCGTGGTGGAAGCGGATACCGGCCGCGATGTGGAAAAAGACAACCGCATCCTTGACCGCCTTCGTGCGCTCAAGGGAACCCTGCGCGCGCGCCTGCTGTACAAGCAGCAGTAATGCGCACGGCCTGATTTTATATACGGAACGGGGGCATGCCGATTGGGCGTGCCCCTTTTTTATGTCTGGCTGTCCGGGCTTTTACTGAGCGAGCATTGGGAAAGCCTGTCTTTGAGGCATTCTGCAAATTGAAAAGACGTTTTTGGTGAAGCCTTTTTCAAAAAAGGCGGTGCCCAAAACCTTTTTATTTTTAAGTGTCAGGGCACGTTCAGGAAGGTTGCCGGTTCGCTACGGCGCAGCCGGGCATGGCGTTGGGTGTCCGTTTCCATCACGCAGGCCATGAGCAGCGCGATCACCCAGCCCACCCCGGTCATGCCGGTGGCACAGTTAACCACGGCCACCACCGCCGCGTTATGGACCTTGCGCCGACAGGCGATAAAGGTCGGTAGCAGGAACACCACCATGCCGGAAGCCGCCCCCAGTACAACGGCAAGGAGGACAGCCGAGCCGATTTCCAGCCCGGTCCCCTGAATGGATTGCCAGCCACGGTAGATCTCATAAGTGGAGGGGACATGGATATTCATCGCGCTTCATGCTAATCCTGAATGCAGGCGTGCCGCCATACCATATCGCGCGCCGGGCATTGGCAGCAGCATGAACGTGTCGGCCCGTATCCAACTTGTCAGGGTTTTTTTACAGTGCGCAGTCATGTGTGCCCCAAGGGGGACAACCTGTGATCTGGGGTGATTTCCAGGCGGTGATCCAGCTTTCAGCGGGGCTCAATGTCGCCATCCTCAGCTTTGTCGATATCAGCCTGCCCGCCATCAAGGAACGCAGGCGCGTCTTTGCCAAGGCCCGGCAGGAACTGGAACTGCACCGCAGTGGCACTGACCACCAGCACCCTGATGACGCGGAGGACTATGCCGCCGCAGTGCAGGAAATGGACCGCAAACTGTTCCTGTTATGGCAGGAATCCTCCACCTTCATTCGTGAAGAGGAATCCCTTATCCGTTCCACCGGCGTGCTGGGGGTATTCGGCGCAGTGCTCAGCCTCGGGCTGCTGTGGTACTCGGCCGAACATTATGGCGGGATCATATCGCTGATGGGACGGGTGCTGATCATCCTGTCTTTCTGTTCGCTGCTGGGGGCGTTTCTCATCAACTTCATGACCGCGTCTCAGGCAGGCGTATTTACCAAGAAGTGTAATTCCATCCGTGATGAAATGCACAAGCGGCTGTAGCGGTGGAATCCTGTAAATCATAAAGAAGTTTTTGATGAAGCTTTTTCAAAGAGCTTCAGGAAACGCTGTCTTTTTGGGGGCTGTTGGGAATTGAGTTTTCTAAAGGGCCATGATGTGTTTCAAAGACCATATGGATCGCTTCATACTGACGGA
>NZ_BDLU01000026.1 GCF_006538165.1 Komagataeibacter diospyri | reverse complement strand
GAGAACTTCTTCTGCAAGCTCAAGGAGTTCAAGCGCATCGCCATGCGCAGCGAAAAAACAGACAGATCATTCGAAGCATGATCTATCTCGTTGGCGCAATCATCAATTCAAGATAATTCCCAACAGGCCCTGAAAAAAGGCGGCACCCAAAAAACTTTTATGACTTTTTCTCAGTTTGATATCGCGCCATGCGGACGCATCCGCCACAGGATGCGCGCGCCCAGCAGTGCGAACACCGCCACCAGCCCGATTCCGTTACCGCACCACAGCCCCGATGGCCCCATGCCGTGGTGGAAGGCCAGATAAACCCCACAGGGAAACCCGATGCCCCAGTAACCGAGAACGGCCAGCACCATGGGGACCGCGGTGTCGCCCTGCCCGCGCAGGATACCGGTGGCGATGACCTGTGCCGCATCGGGGATCTGGAACGCAGCCCCCACCAGCAGCAGTCCCATCGCAAGGCTGACCGCCTGTGCGTTTTCCGGCAGGGTGACATCCAGGTAGAGGCTGATGATGGCATGCCGTCCCAGCGTCAGTATCAATGTCATGACGCATGCGACGGCAATACCCAGCGCCATGCTTGCCCATGCGGTGCGTCGCATCATCACGGGGTCGGCCCGCCCGGTCCAGTATCCTACGCGGATGTTGCATGCCTGTCCCAGCGCCATGTACACCACGAAACACTGTACCCCCATGCCCAGCATGATCTGGAACGCCGCCAGCGCGCTGTTGCCCATCCGGGCGGCCTCCAGGCTGTTGGCCTGAAACAGCGTGACCTCCGCCATGGCGGCTGCCATCATGGGCAGGCCCGTGCGCAGCAGGGCGAGTGTCGGTCCCCATTCATGCCCGCGCGGACGCAGTGCCGCGCGCAGTTCGGGCCGGCGGATCACAAACGCCAGCATGATGAACGGCATGCACCATAATGTAATGACCGTGGCGGTGGCCGATCCGTACAGGCCCAGCGCGGGCAGGCCGAACCACCCATGGATGAGTGTCGCGTTCAGCATCCCGTTGACCACCGTGATGCAGGGCATGACGCGCATGAGGATTCCCTGCGCCCCCATGACCGGCAGCGCCGTGGTCAGGATACCCTGTCCCAGCAGTGCGGGTGGCACGGCCCACATCAGCATACGCACGAAATGGATGACGGGCGCGCGCAGGCTATCGGGTTCATGCATCCATGCCAGCAGCCGGTCCACATGCCACAGACAGAACAGTTCGGGCACGCACAGCGCCAGCGCCACCGCCAGCATGGAGGTCATGATGGTGCCCAGGCTGGCATGGTCCTGCCGCCCCCGGGCCTGCGCCAGCAGGATGCCGCCTGCTTCGATCATGGCGGCAAGGATGGCGTTGAGCGTGAAGAACGTGCCGGTCGCAAGCCCCCCGACCGCCAGCGCCGACGCCCCAAGCCCGCCCAGAAGCACGTCATCTGTCGCACCCATCAGCATCTGCACAAACTGTGACAGGCCCATCGGCCCCGCAATGGCAAGAATGGAGCGGAATTCCACCCCGAAGGCTTGTGTTGGACGCGTCATGCAACCCTGCTGTCAGCCATGGTCGGGCATGGCCATGTCTGCCGTATGGTATCTGTCGGGGCTTTTTATATCATTCCTTTACATGTCGCCAGCATATGTCGGCCCTGATTGACACGCGCCACTTTTCACGCCACCCGTGCCACATGGGGTGCGGGCTGGTAGCGCAAAATGGCTGATTTCAGGGGATGGTGGTCGTGACGCAGGCACCATGCTGGCCCATGGTCCCACTTGGAGTGCTGGTGGACTGTCTTGACGCCCGTCGCGTGCCGCTTAATCGCGCGCAGCGCGCCCGCAGGCCCGGACGTGTTCCCTATCATGGGGCCAGTGGGGTTGCGGGATATGTTGACGGGGCGCTGTTTGACGGTCCGCTTGTCCTGCTGGGGGAAGACAGCGCTCCCTTTTTTGATCCCATGCGTGATGTCGCGTTTTTCCATAATGGTCCGTTATGGGCAGGCAACCATGTGCATGTACTGCGGCCACGCATGGGTATGGATGGCCGTTTCATGGCGCATGCACTCAATACCGTGTCCTTTGGTGCGTATGTGGAGGGCGCGACCCGCCCCAAGCTGACCCGCATGCGCATGAACAGCCTGCCCGTACCCTGCCCGCCGTTGCGGCGCCAGCACGTGATCGCCCGGCTGACTGACCATCACATGGACCGTATTGACCGGCAGTTGCGTGAACTGGATGCACAGGCGACGGCCGCGGATGAATACGCGCAGGCAATCATTCATCACGCGGTCCTGCCCGATGGCGCGCCGTGGCCCGGGCCGGTGCCCGCCCGTGGGGCAATGCGGC
Source organism: Komagataeibacter diospyri (assembly GCF_006538165.1). GTDB lineage: Bacteria > Pseudomonadota > Alphaproteobacteria > Acetobacterales > Acetobacteraceae > Komagataeibacter > Komagataeibacter diospyri. The sequence goes on along the minus strand of NZ_BDLU01000026.1, from coordinate 45,997 downwards.
CCGTGGGCAGCGTGTTTGACATTGTAGGCGGCGGCACACCCGCCACGGGCAACGCGGCCTGTTGGGGGGATGACGTGGCGTGGCTGACCCCGGCAGACCTGCCCGTCGGGCCGCCTGCATGGGTGGGGCATGGCGCGCGCAGCCTGTCCATCGCAGGTCTTGCGGCATGTCGGGCCACGCGGGTGGATGCGGGCGCGCTGGTTGTTTCCACCCGCGCGCCGGTGGGGCGTGTTGGCATGACAACGGTACCTGCTGCCGTAAGCCAGGGATGCAAGGCCCTTGTGCCGCGCGGACAGGATGTGGACCTGCGCTATGCCGCCCTGCTGCTGCGCGTGGCAGCCCCGGAACTGCGGCGGCGCGCGGGGGGCAGCGTGTTTCCCGAAGTGGACACCGTGACCCTTGCCTCACTTGAGTTATGCCTGCCCCCGTTGGAACGGCAGCGCGCGGTGGCGCAAAAGGTATGGGACGTGCTGGACCGGCAGGCGCGGCAGGCGTATGCCCGCGGTCAGCTACGTGCCGTGCTGCGTGAATATCGCCCTGCCCTGCGGCTGGCCTGCGTCAACGGGCATGGAGCGTAAGTGTGGCTGATCGCACGGCGCGACGGGGAAGATCGAAATGAATACAACAGGCGAATGCAGTGCCCGCGTACCGGCGGCAGCCGACATGGACGTGGATGTGGACATCACCATCCTGCCCCGCCCCACCCGGGCGGATGAGGACGCGGTGCTGGCCATCCTGCGTGATTTCACACGTGGCATGGTGGGCTATATCGACAACCATGACCTTGTCATCGTGATCCGGGACCGGGTCACGGGCACGATCCGCGGCGGACTGGTGGCGCAGTCACGCTGGGGGGAGATGCATATCGACATGTTGGCGGTCTCCCCCCATCTGCGCGGGCGCGGCATGGGGCGCAGGTTGATTGATATGGCCGAACGGGAGGCACGCAGGCGGGGCTGCGCCCATATGTGGCTTGATACCTATGCATTTCAGGCGCGCGCCTTTTATGAAAAGGTGGGGTTTGAGGTCTTTGGGCAGCTTGATGGGCCACCGCCTTTCTTTCCACGTTATTTCATGCGCAGGCTGCTGTCGGCGCCGGATGGACGCTGAAATATTCAGGAGTTGTTAAGGCAGCCGGGCTAGCGTGCAGTGCGGTGTGACCATCATGAAAATGCGCGGAACGGGAAAACACGCACTCACGTGCCACGCGGGGTGTGCTACGGTGCCTGAAATTTACGCCGCATCATCGGAAACAGCAGGAACAGATTACGCCATATGGATGAAAACCGGAGCCGGACCCAGTATATCGGGACCTTTATATTTGTATGCGCGGTCCTGCTGTTTTCCGCGTGGATCGAACAGTCGTTCCTGTTTGCCTTTGTCTGGGGCGGTATTCTTGGCATCACGACCTATCCACTGTATCACCGGCTGGTCGGGCGTGGCATGGGCAACCGGGTTGCGGCAGGGCTGATCGCGGCAGGCATTTTCGCGCTGCTGGCGGTGCCCATGATCGCCATGGCGGTACGGGCGGGGATGGAACTGCCCTCGCTCATGGCATGGGGGCGCGGGGCGCTGCATGATGGCATTCCCGTCTCGCCACAGGTGGGGGAAATCCCGCGCATCGGTCCGCGCCTGTCGGCCCTGTGGCAGCGTTATCTGTCTGACCCCGATGAACTGCGGCACTGGACCAGTGTAGCCTCGCGCATGTTCGCCACGGGCGATGGGCGCGAACTGCCGCATCGGGTGATGGAAATGACGGAAACCTTCGTCATCGCCACGCTGTCGGTCTATTTCTACCTTGCCGCGTCACACACGCTGGTGACCGATATCCGCGCTGTCGGCCGCCGTTTCCTTGGTGACCGGACGCGCGATGTCATGCGCAACACCGTGGGTGCCGTGCGCGGCACGGTCGCGGGTCTGGTGCTGGTGGGCCTGGGTCAGGGCGTTCTGGTGGGAGTCGGCTATTTCATTGCAGGCACGCCCCATCCCGCATTGCTGACTCTGCTGACGGCGGTAGTCAGCATTATCCCCTTCTGCGGGCCGATCCTGCTCTGCATCACCACGCTCATGACCTTTGCGGCCAATGGCGTTACACAGGCGATCATCGTGGCAGTCATTGGTACCATCGCCTATGGAGCGGGGGATCATTTTGTCCGGCCCAAGCTGATCAGTGGCAGCACCAGCATCCCCTTTCTTGCGGTTCTGACGGCCATTCTGGGGGGACTGCATATGTTCGGGCTGCTGGGACTGTTCATGGGACCGACGGTCATCGCGGTCGCCCTGTCGCTATGGCGCACGGCGGCGGCGGAAGAACAGGCGCGTTAAGGAAACGTGGCTGACACTGCCCGTCCGCTGCTTTCGGCTGCTGCCATCTGGCGTGTGGCCGACCTGCTGCGCGGTGGCATGGAACCAGTGGAATACGGGCCGGTCATACTGGCGTTCACCATGCTGCGACGGCTGGAACTGGCGCGCGTCCGCCCCGTGCGCTGGCTGGATGCGGTGGCGCGCGCGTCTGAGCCGCAGGACTGCCTTGACCGCCTGATTGTCCGCCTGCCTGCCAGCGTGCGAGAAATTGTATTGCAACTGGAGGTCCCGTCCCTTGCCCGCCGCCTGACGCGCGCAGGCATGCTGGGGATGATGGCGGCGCATTTTGCGGCCCTTGACCTGTCCCCCGCCCGGTATGGCACCGAGGCGATGGCACGCCTGTTTGAGGAACTGGTCCATTACTTCACCACCAGTCAGCACACGGGCGCGCATTTCACCCCGCCGGAGGTCACGGACCTTATGGTAGACCTTGTGTTCGCCCCTGATGGTCCCGGCACGCACCACGCGCTGTATGACCCGGCGGCGGGCACGGGCGCGCTGCTGGGCCGGGCCGCGGACCGTCTGCTGGCGCGCGGGGTGACAGCTGATCTGTTCGGTCAGGAAATCAGTTCCCGTGCCTGCGCCCTGTGTCGTGCGGACATGCTGTTGCGTGGACATGTGCCGGAGCATATCGCCTGTGGTGATACACTGGCCAGGGACGGGCATGCGGGTCGCCGTTTTGCCCGCATGCTTTCCAATCCGCCCTTCGGGCTGGACTGGCGGCATATCCGGGACACGATACAGGCTGAACATGCCAAAGGGGCTGTCGGGCGTTTTGCCCCCGGCCTGCCCCGTGTGTCGGACGGGTCCATGCTGTTCATGCTGCATCTGGTTGCACATATGCGCGCCCGCCGTGCGGGGGGCGCGCGCATTGGCGTGGTGACGCATGGGGCGGCGCTGTCCGGTGGTGGGGCGGAGTCCGGTGAATCCGCTATCCGCCGGTATCTGGTGGAACGTGGCCTGATTGACACGATCATTGCCCTGCCCACGGACATGTTCGTCAATACCGGTATCGCGACCTATATCTGGATACTGGACAACAACAGGCCCGCTGCGCGGCGGGGTATGATCCGGCTGGTTGATGCCACGGGCCTGTGGCAACGCGCCACCTCCGGCAGTGGGGAAAAACGGCGCGAGATGACGCAGTCCCAGATTGCTGCTGTCGTACAGGCCTGCATGGTCGATACGGCAATGGATATCATCCAGCGTGATGGAGCGGATGCCGCATCGGTACCATGGCAGGTGCTGGCGCACGACGCCCCCACGCCGGACGGGACGGTGGATATGCATCGGATGGCGTTTTCGCGTATCCTGCCGGGACGGGAATTCCTGTACCGCAGCCTGACGGTGACGCGGCCCGCGCGTGATGGCGTACCCGCACGCACGACCTTCCGCGTGGGGATGGAACATGACCCGCAGGCATGGTTCAGCCAGATGATCCAGCCTTATGATCCTGCTGCCCGACTGGATACGGCCCGCACCGGCACTGGCTGCGCCATTTCCTTCGCGCGGTATTTCAGCCATGACGTCCCGTCGCGTCCGCTGGCGGAAATCGAGAGGGATCTGTGCCAGTCCATGGCGCGGCTTGTGGCGCTCATGCCTGGCGGGGGCAACGGAGAACCATGAGTGGCCTTTGGTGAAGCTTTTTTTCAAGAAAGCTTCACCAAACACTTTTATCGACAGATCATGTCCAAACAGATCAGCACGGATCATGGGGATCGATGGTGGCCTTGTTTTTCCCCACGTAATGGAATTGCCGGGCTACAGGCCGACCTGTCCCTGTTCATCAAGGTAGTACAGGAAATCATTGATTGTATGGAACTCGTTCAGGTGATCCAACACGTGATAGGCGAAGGACAGTGCCCCGGCCCGGCATGTCGCGCGCTGTTCCGGATCGGCTATCATGTCGAAATCCGCCGTGTGGGCGTAACCGATGATGCGGCGGATGATCTCTATCCCCGCAAAACCGATGGTGTCGCCCATGACTTCATCCATGAACGCCTGCTGGGCCACGTGTGCCGCCGGGCCATAAGCCAGCGGGTGCAGCGTGCCCGGCGGCGCGGCCTCGTTTCCTTTCCATAACCCCATGAACTGGTCATGGAAGCTGCCCCAGAAGGCCGCGATGTCACGTAGCGTGGCCTTGCGCGCCGTCCGGTCAGGTGTTGCGAAATAATGCAGCACCAGATTGCCCACGAACATGCCGCAGTCAAACCCGATGGGGCCGTATATTGCGAATTCCCCGTCAATCACGCGGGTATCGTCCGCCGTGCTCATGATCGATCCGGTATGCAGGTCGCCATGCAGCAGCGCCTGTGGCTGTGACAGGAAACGTCGGCGCAGGTTTTCAACCGCCAGCAGTGTCGCGGCACTGGAACGGATATCCAGCACGATGGGTGTCAGGATCGGGTCGTGCCAGTGGTTGCGCGGGTGGTCGCGGTATGGGTCATCCAGCACCAGGTCCAGCGTGATGCGCGTCAGGGCCAGGTTGGCGGCAAAGGTGCGCCGCGTGGTGAACACCTCCTCGAACGGGCGGGCCAGAAGCGATGTGCCAAACGTGGCATGAGCGATGAAGGTGCCTATGCGCGGCGCCACCCCGGGCCAGTCCACGCCCTGCATCAGTGCCGTGCGCAGCACGGTATGTCCCGACAGGCTTTCGACAATCAGGACATACAGGTCCCGGTCGAAAAACAGGCATTCCGTCGTAAGCCCGCCCACCAGCGGCAGTACCGTGCGCAGCCATGCGGCTTCGAAAAACGTCCGGTCCAGCGGCATTTTCCATGCCGGGTCCACGCGCACATGCGGCAGGGACTGCTTCAGGCAGACTTCCCCTGCAGGCCCGGCAATCAGGAAGACGTTGTTGAGGTTGCCATCACTGACCTCACGCACCTGCCACTGCGCGGGTGCACCACCAAGGCGCGTGGCCACGTCCGGCAGGCCCGCGATCAGGTCACATATGCCGTTCGCGTCCAGCGTGTGGTAGGGGGTCTGGGTCATGCGGCTCTCCTCATGCCATGCGCCGCGTGCTGCGGAGGTTTCGGGCGTGGCAGGGTTGCGCGCAGTCGGCGGTGATGCAACGCTTTTTTATAATTGCGCACGGGCAGGCACCGCAGTAACCCGAATGGATAAACATTAACAGGACGAGGAACGCGCACATGCCCGTCAGGGATCCCAAGGTGATCGAACACCTGAACACCCAGCTTACGAACGAGCTGACGGCCATCAATCAGTATTACCTGCACGCCCGCACACTGCGCCACTGGGGCGTTACCCTGCTGGGCAAGAAGGAATATGAAGAATCGATCGAGGAAATGCGCCACGCCGACTGGCTGATCGAGCGCATCCTGTATCTGGGTGGCCTGCCCAACGTGCAGCGCTACAACCAGATCCTGGTGGGCCAGGATGTGGAGGAAATCCTCAAATGCGACCTGAAGCTTGAAGAAAAGGCCATTGGCGACCTGCGCGAAGGCATCGCCTATTGCGAAAGCGTGCGCGATTTCGTCTCCCGCGACCTGTTCCTCAAGATCCTGGTCAACGAGGAAGAGCACGAGGACTTCCTCGACCGTCAGTTCGACCTGATCCGTCAGGTGGGGATCGAGAAGTATATCCAGCTCAACTCCGCCCCTGCCCCCGATCAGGACTGACCATTTCCCGACCGGCGCCACACGGTCCCGCCAGCCCACGGGGACAGGCGGATGGCGGTGGCGCCATCCCTTCCTGCCACGCAAGGATGTCCAGCAGTTCAAGAAACGCGTTTTCCATGAACATGCAGGCGTGGCGCATGGATAGCCGGGGTGATGGCATGGCGGGTTATCCTGTCATCATGCGGTGATGCGCGACCGTCCGGGTCGCGCGCTCCCCGTGATATGTCTCCTACAGACCGCCGGTCTGTGCGACGGTGGCGTTGCTGGGCCACATGACGTGGGCCGTGCCCATGTCGGCACTATGCCAGCGCATGGCTGCAAGGCAGCCTGCACCCACGGGTTGCGGTGCGGCTGCGGGCATGGCGGAGGCCACGCCATGGACGCCTGCCCCCTCGGCGATCTGTGGCCGGGTCCAGCGCAGGCTGTGCGCGGGCGGGCTGCTGCCCCCGCCGTTATGGCCCCGGCGCGGAAGCCAGTAGCCAGCGCCCGCCATGCAGGCCCCAAGCTGGGTGATGGCGGCGGCAAAGGGGGACAGGACATGATGGTGAGTGAAGACCGGCCGCAGCGTGCGGCGTACTTCGGCCTCGCGCCCTTCCTGTGCTGCCGCGGCAGCGATGAGGAAGCGGTTTTCCGTACCTGTCAGGTGTGTTGCACTGCAGATCGCCACATCCATCGGGCCATTCTGGTAGGCGCGCAGCCGCCCCAGCGCCATGCGGAAGGCATCGGCCACGGCGGCGAAGTCCGACCGGAAGCATGGCAGGGCCAGGCCGGGCATATGGCCTGTCCCCTCACCCGCGCCACTAAGACGGCGCACGCACCAGACCAGCAGGCGTTCGCTGCACGAAAGATCATTCATGAAAACTGTCGTGTTGGTCATCATCCGCTCGGGCCTTGGCGAAGCCCGCTCCCTGTTATGTCTGTAAAATGGTGATAATGAGAAAGATTATCATTTGCAATTAAAATCGACGTGCATAACGTCTTATCCCTACTGGACCGCGGCGGCCTGTCTGGATTACGTTACAGAACGATGAAAGAGCCGAATTCCCCCGATTCCCCCCTGGCGGACCTGTGCCGCCAGCGCGGCCTGAAACTGACAGGCCAACGTCGGACGATTGCCTTCGTCCTGTCTGACAGTGATGACCATCCGGATGTGGAGGAACTGTACCGCCGTGCGGTGGAAGTGGACCCGCGCATTTCAATTGCGACGGTGTACCGTACCGTACGCCTGTTTGAAGAAAACGGCATCCTGCAGCGCCGTGACTTTGGCGGTGGCCGTGCGCGGTACGAAGTGGCGGATGGCGACCATGGCGATCACTATCATCTGATCGATGCCGATACCGGCAAGGTCATTGAATTCGAGAATACCGAACTGGATTCCCTGCTTGAGGGAATCGTACGCCAGATGGGCTATGACCTCGTCACGACCCGCCTGTCCGTTGTCGGCCGCAGGAAAGCGAAGACGCGCACGCGCGACTGACCTGCATTTCTCACCCCGCCTGATACCATCCCTTGGTGGTCAGGGGGCCGGCGCCATCCATCTGGGGTGGCGGCGTTCGATCCATTCCAGCATGCGCGCGGTCAGCTTGCGTAGCGGGGGTACCTCCTCCGCCAGCAGGATAAGGCCCAGCGGCAGCATCCATACCCCCAGCACAGGCAGGAAGCTCAGCAGGCCGCCCACGATCAGCATGCCGCCCAGAATGGCCCGCAGCCATCCCCGTCCCGGCTGCAAAAGCCAGCGCATGGCCTGTTCTCCCCGCGCGGGCAGGCGGCGCAGCAGCCGTTCCAGCCGCTGACGGCGCAACTGTTCAGGGTCCATTTCTACCGGCGCTTGGCCGTCGGGCGGGATGGCATTGTTCATAAACATATGATGGGGTCATCCCCCCTGCCCCGCAACCCGTGCGCAGGAACGTGATGGATGGACAGGACAGCGGAAAAGGTCCGGATTTTGATATAGTTCAATGCTGGCATCATAATTCACGCGCCAGTGTCCGGGCATGATGCATGTCCTTTTTCATCCCGTGCACCGTTATCCGGCCGTGCTGTCCCCCATGCGCGGGGACGGTTTGCGGGTGGACGCTGCCTGTATCGGGCTGTAAGGGAATTTGTAGAATATGCGCTTTTTCATATCGTATTTCGGGAGCAGTCAATGCCCAGCATAAGCCCATTTGCCGGCAAGCCGGTCGATCCGGACCGTCTTGTCAATATCGACGCCCTGCTTGATGCCTATTATGCCCGCAAGCCCGACCCCGCCGTTGCAACGCAGCGCGTGGCGTTTGGTACGTCGGGGCACCGTGGTTCCTCGCTGACCACCAGCTTCAATGAAAACCACATCCTGTCGATCAGCCAGGCGATTGCCGATTACCGCAAGGGCGCGGGCATTACCGGGCCGCTGTTCATCGGCATTGACACCCATGCGCTCTCCCGTCCCGCACTGAAATCCGCGCTGGAAGTGTTCGCGGCCAATGGTGTGGAAGTCCGCATCGATGCGCAGGACGGCTACACCCCGACCCCGGTCATCTCGCACGCGATCCTGACCTATAACCGTGACCGCAGCACGGACCTTGCCGATGGCGTGGTGATTACCCCGTCGCATAACCCGCCGGAAGATGGTGGCTACAAGTACAATCCCCCCCATGGTGGCCCGGCGGATACCGACATCACGAAGGTGGTGGAAGGTGCGGCCAATGACTACATGGCCAAAAAGATGGAAGGCGTGAAGCGCGTCAGTCTCGATGATGCGCTGAAGGCCCCCACCACAAAACGTCATGATTACATCACACCGTATGTGGACGATCTGGCCGCCGTGGTGGACATGGACGCGATCCGTGAATCCGGCGTGTCCATCGGCATTGATCCGCTGGGTGGGGCCGCGGTGGATTACTGGCAGCCGATCATCGACAAATACGGCATCAACGCCACGATCGTCAGCAAGGAAGTGGATCCGACCTTCCGCTTCATGACTGCCGACTGGGACGGGCAGATCCGCATGGACTGTTCATCCCCCTACGCCATGGCGCGTCTGGTGGGGATGAAGGACAGGTTCGACATCGCTTTCGCCAATGATACCGATGCCGACCGTCATGGTATCGTGTCGGGCAGGTACGGGCTTATGAACCCCAACCACTATCTGGCCGTTGCGATTGAATACCTGTTCAACAACCGTGAAAACTGGAACGCCAGCGCGGGTGTGGGCAAGACTGTGGTCAGCAGCAGCATGATCGACCGTGTGGCCAAGGAAATCGGTCGCAAGCTGGTGGAAGTGCCGGTCGGGTTCAAGTGGTTTGTCGATGGTCTGTACCATGGCACGCTGGGCTTTGGCGGGGAAGAAAGCGCGGGTGCGTCCTTCCTGCGCCGTGCCGGTACGGTGTGGAGCACGGACAAGGACGGCATTATCCTTGGCCTGCTGGCCGCCGAGATCACGGCCCGCACCAAGCGCTCTCCGGGTGCTGCGTATGAGGACATGACCAGGCGTCTCGGCACGCCGTACTATGCGCGTATCGACGCCCCCGCCGACCCGGAACAGAAGGCCATCCTGAAGAACCTCTCGCCCGAGCAGATCGGCATGACCGAACTGGCGGGTGAGCCGATCGTAACCACCCTGACCAACGCCCCTGGCAACGGGGCGGCCATTGGCGGGCTGAAGGTTTCGGCAAAGGACGGCTGGTTTGCCGCCCGTCCGTCAGGCACGGAAAACGTCTATAAGATCTATGCCGAAAGCTTCAAGAGCGAGGCGCACCTCAAGGCCATCCAGACCGAGGCACAGGATGCGATTTCCGCCCTGTTCGCCAAGGCTGCCAAAAAGGCTGGCTGATTTGCAAGCCGTCCCCATGTCCCGTTATCGGGGCATGGGCTGGTGCCGCGCGTCCGTTATGGGCAGGCGGCATTTTTTTTAGGGATGACCGGCAGCGTGCGCCCATGGCCTGTGGCCTGCCTGCGTGCCCTGACTACTGCCGTGTCCAGCGCGGACAGGAATGTAGAACGGTCGGCGCGGGTAAAGCCACGGCTACCCTGCATGACCGCACCGGTATCGCGCAGGTCCGTCATCAGGTTGCGCATGGCCAGCGCCATGCCAATCGCATCCTGATCCAGTATCCGTCCGCGCGGTTCCAGCACGCAGGCCCCGTTCGCGACACAGCGCGCGGCCAGCGGGATATCGGCGGAAATGACAATGTCGTGGGCTGTGGCATGTTCGGCAATCCAGTCATCCGCCACATCCATGCCCTGTGTCACCACCACCCGTTCAATCAGGGGCGTATCGGGCACCGCGATCATGCGGTTTGATACCACATAGGTCTGCAGCCTGTAGCGTAGCGCCACGCGATAGGTCTCATCCCGCACGGGACAGGCATCGGCATCAATGAAAATCCGTGTCAATGCATGCGCCCTTCACATAGGGGAGCGGACAGGCGGTGACCAGGGTCAGGCACGTATAGCAACATGCCGACTGTACTAGTCCCGCCTGCCGTCTGTTGGCAAGCTGACAGCGGATCGGCCAGAACGGACCGCAGTATGGACAATAATATAAAAGTTCTGGGGTGCCGCTTTTGTTAAAAAAGACCGAATTTCATGAAGTTAAAAACAATCTTTACCCAAAAAATTCTTTATGATTTTTTTAATCCATGCAGGCAGATTTTGCCCACCGGCGTAGCGCATGGGCGAATACCGACTGTTCGGCGTAGCCCAGCAGGAACGAGATTTCGTTTTTTGTATATTGTCCCGTCTGTAGCAGGTGTCTGGCCTCGCGTCGCCTGACGCGGTCCAGAATATCGCGGAAACAGCTTTTGTCTGCCGCCAGCCTGCGCTGCAATGTGCGGGATGATACGCCCAGATCGCCTGCCACGTCGGTAACAGATACCCGTCCCGATGGCAGGCGTGCGCGCAGGCTTTCAGCAACCCGGGTCGGCATGTCAGATTGTGCGGGCATTTCGGCCAGCATACGGCGGGCCAGTTCCTCCAGAAAAAAGCGCGCGGGCCGGGTTTCAAGGTGCTGGCGGCGTTCCAGCGGCGCACGGTCGAATACCAGCCGGTAGTGCTTCTGTCCGAAACGGATCGGGCAGCCAAGGACATGTTCCGCCTTCTGCCATGGTCCCGGTCGGGGTGGCGGACAGGCCATGTCCATGCGCAGGGGGGTAACATCCAGCCCCAGCGTCGTGCGGGGCAGTCGTGCCAGCAGGGTCAGCGCCCACAACTGCCCTGCCGCCAGTATTTCCGATGCAATACGCTGGTCCGCGCGCAGCAGGGTATAATGTATTTCAATGCGTCCCGCCTGTCTTGTGGCCCGAATATCGATATCGGGGTGCAGCAGGCGGCTGTAGCGACCGATTACGCGGTAGGCATCCAGCAGGCTATCGCAATGGCTGACCAGTTCGCCCATTACGCCAAAATCATGCGCTCCCGCATTCAGCGCCAGCGTGATCCCCAACCCGTGGTCGACATCATGCGGGGAGAGCAGTTCATTCCATATCGCTGCACGCAGGCGCGCCAGACGGCCCGGGCCATCCGGCACGGTTCCTGTTCGCGTCATAATGCGCCGGACTTCACCCATGTTAAGGTATCCGGCCTGGAGTGCGGCCGCCAGTACGGCCTCGACTGTCGTAACCATGCCAGTCCCCATTATGGCGTAAATTGTCAGGTCAATGGCGCAATATGTCAAATACGCTCATGGGTGGCCGGTATCATGTTCCGGTTTTTGATCCGTAACCGAGGTACCCGATGTCGCAACCCGTCGCTCCCCTGCCCGATCGTGGGCTGTCACGGTTTTTCCGTAACCAGACCTTCCATTTCCAGACCCTGCGCACACTGAACCACATTGCGGCCGGTGGGGCAGACCTGAATGAAGTGCTGATGGCGATCAGCCAGATTGCGGATGGCGACAGCAATGACTGGTACGCGCAGTTTTCCGCCCTCGCTACCAGGACCGAGGACCGCATCCCTCATTGCGCCGATCCGCTAAGCTGCGGCCATGCATGGCTGCGCGCCCATAATTACTGGCGTACGGCGGAATTCCTGCTTTCTCCCCATGACCCGCGCCGCCAGATGGCGTGGGCGCGACAGGTGGCGGCTTTTGACAATGGCATGCGTTTTTCGGCCATTGCGCATGAACGTTTTACCGTGCCGTACGAAAACGGGCAGTTGCGGGGCATCGTCTATCCCGGCCCGGCAGGATGGCAGGCGCGACCGCTGATCGTGTTGGGTGGCGGATATGATTCCACGCTGGAGGAACTGTATTTCGTTCTGGTCAGGGCAGCGCATGACCGCGGTTATGGTGTCCTGACCTACGAAGGGCCGGGACAGGGTGCTGCCTTGCGTCAATATGGCCTGCCCTTCACCCCGCAATGGGAAAAGCCCACGGCGGCGGTGCTGGATCATTTTCAGGCTACATGGTTCACACCCCGTCGCACGGTGTTGGTGGGCATGAGCATGGGGGGCTACCTTGCGCCGCGTGTCGCGGCGTTTGATGGCCGGATTGATGGCGTGGTGGCTTATGATGTCTTTTTTGACATGGGCAGTGTTGCGCAGCGTTATGCCGCCGCGGCGCGGGATCCCGATGCCGTGAAAAACCCCGATATCGCATGGGCGCTGGACAATGCGCTGTGGACGCTGGGTGTCAGCTCGCTGGAACAGGTTCTGGAGGCGCTGAAATCCTATACGCTGGCGGGTGTTGCGGAAAAGATCACGGCGGATGTACTGACGCTTGTGGGTGAACGGGACCATTTCATCCCGGCCTCGCAGGCCGAGGATTTTGCCCATGCCTGCACCCATGCACGGTCGGTGGAAACGGTCATGTTCGATGTCCAGTCAGGCGGCGCGGAACATTGCCAGCTTGGCGCACCGACCCTGTGGCACGCGACGTTCTTTGACTGGATGGTGCGTAAATTCGGCTGATCTGTGGCCTGCCTGCGTATTGATGGACTGGCCTGGTCACAGGCAGGGCCGTAATGTCCGATATTACAATGATGTTAAAGACCCTTCCTCGGCATTGAAGGTGTCGGGGATGTTTTTTGACTGGAGAAAATTACATGGCCATAGCCCGGCCATGATCGCATCATCGGGTCTGATTACCGCCCATACCGGACATTCATATAGTGATCGTAAAACCTTTATTGGGATGGGGTCGGAAGACAGGTGCTGAATGAACGCCGGGTGGTGGTTTATTGGCCTCCCCTCCAGAGAATGGCCGTGCGGGGACGCAAGGTAATTGTGAAGCACGCAATGTGCGTTTTTGCTTCCGATTTCGGGGTGGATACGTCACTATCTTGCTAACAAGTCAGAGGAGGAGGCTGTCATGCGTTACCTCATCGATCATGCGCGCGAAGGCTTTGGCGTCGCGTTATTACTGGGCATGCTGGCTGTCGAACGTTTTTTCCGAAAGCAGGCTGTCCGTTAGGGACAGCCCCGAAATACGGATCGCACCGGATGGAATATCCTTCCTTCCAGTACCGCCATCGCTGCTGCGTGCGTATGCGTGAAATGGCCTGCGTGGCGCTGCTTGTCAGGCGTTGCCCTGTTTTGGCACGCAACCGTGGCGCGGTACGACGGTTATCTCCCCTTGAAGGCCAGAATAGCTGGAGAGGAGAAAACCAATGCAAAACCTTGCGCGGATGATGATGGCGGTGGCTGTCCTTGGCTGTCTTGCCGGGTGTGACAAGCCAAAGCCCGCCGGTGGTGGATCGGATGATGGTGGTGGCCCCGGTGTCAGCACCCATGGGGGTACGGCGCCGCAGCAGTAAACATCATAACGTCAGGCCGTATCGGGATATCTGCCCGGGCGGCCTGTCGGCTGAATCATGGCGGATCGGGCGCGAAAGCGTGCGGTCGCATGATCCATGTCTTTCCTGCATGTGGGTCCGTGCTGTATGAGCGCGGTCCCGGATAGTGAGGATGATGATGGAAGCTGACATGACATGCCCCCAGTGTGGGTGCGAACACGTCTATCCCGATGGCAGCCTGTGGAACTGCCCCGAATGTGGGTATGAATGGAATCCGCAGGATAGCGACGGCATGACAGCCGGAAACATGGCTGAAATACGCGACACCAACGGTAACATACTGGCCGATGGGGATAGCGTGACCGTTATCAAGGACCTGAAGATCAAGGGAGCGTCCTCGGTCATCAAGAGCGGAACGAAGGTCCGGGGTATCCGGCTGGTCGATGCGACGGACGGGCACAATATTGCCTGCAGGATCAGTGGTGTGGGTGCGATCAACCTGAAATCGGAATTCGTGAAAAAGGCCTGAAAGACCGTTAAAGGTTTTTTAGTGAATCTTTTTTCAAAAAAAATTCAGGGACAGGTGAATGATCGCCTGTCCCCTGCCCTGTCCGTTCAGCCAGCCGCCAGCCCTTCCAGCAGGCGTGCCACGGTTTCGGCACCCGGGTCTGGCACGTCGCGCACCTGCGCGCTTGGCACATAGGCGGCGCGGCCGGCGCGGGCGCTTTCCATCGTGGTGGTGGATTCTGCGCCCTGTCGTGCCGCCAGCGCCACATCCGGCAGGCTGCCGCCGGTCGCCAGCACTTCCAGCGCGGGATACAGCGCGTCGATCATGGTGCGGTCACCCGGTTTTGCGCCACCGCATTCCATCATGTGCTCCAGTCCGTCGCGCAATGCCTGCCGCCAGGGTTCGGGGCTGCGTCCGGCTGCCGAGAACATGATGGCGAACAGCACGCCACTCGATCCGCCTGCATGCTGGGTCAGGATGTTGCTTATGGTGGTCATGAGATGATGCGGGTCAGACAGCGGCAGGCGGTCGAGTGCCGCCGTGATCTCACGCGCCGCACCGGCGAAGGTGGATCCTGCGTCCCCATCACCGATCCGGCCATCCAGTTCGTTCAGCGGCACTTCATTGGCGATCAGGACCTCCGCTCCGCGTTCCAGCACCTGCCGTAGCGCGGGGTTGGGTGTTGCAGGATACGGAAAAGCATCGGGCATATGGGGCATGGGCACGACTGCGGGGCTGCCCAGCGGAACAATGCCGGGCCATGCGCGTGGCTGTGCCGGGGCCTGCAGCGCCGTGGTGATCGCACCGTCCAGTTCGATCAGCGTGAATGAAAAACCGTTCATGTCCAGCGCGGTCATAAGCGGTGCCGGGCCAATGACATGCGATACCCGGCGGGCCAGCGGCGTCTGGCTGAAGGCTTCCAGCAGCAGCGCCATCTCCACTTCCGGCACCGTGCCAAGGTTGTTCAGCACCAGCGCGAAACGGGTGTTGCGGACAGTGGTGGGCAGGCAGGCTTCCAGCGTATCGGCGGCGGTGTGCACAAGATCGCGCGCACTGGCCATGGCAATGCGCTGTGCCCCGGGTTCGCCATGGATGCCAAGACCCAGTTCGGCCTGATCGGCTGAAAGACGGCTGGTGCGACCGGATTCATAAGGATTGCAGTCCTCCAGCGCCAGGCCGATGGTGCGCATGCGCTTCACCCCGTCGCGCACGAATTCCGCCACCCGTGACAGCGGCCAGTTCTGTGTCACCCCATACCCCGCCAGCTTGTGCGCCAGCACCGTGCCCGCCACCCCACGCGGAGTTGTGGAATCCGGCAGGGCGATATCATCGCCCACAATCACCATTTCCACCTGTTTGCCCAATGCGCGCGCACGTTCCGCCGCCAGACCAAAGTTCAGCCGGTCGCCCGTATAGTTCTTGACCACCAGCAGGCAGCCTGCATCCCCCGTGGTGGCCAGAATGGCGGCCACGATCGCGTCCACACAGGGGGATGCAAACAGCGCGCCGCATACCGCCGCCGTCAGCATCCCGCGCCCGACAAAGCCCGCATGGGCGGGTTCATGGCCCGATCCGCCACCCGAAATGACCGATACCTGCGCGCGATCCGGTTCGCGCTGCATGATGACGCACGTGTCGGGGTAGCCATCCAGTCGGCACAGGTGACTGCCCGCCGCTGATCTCAGGAACCCGTCCAGGGCCTCGGTTACAATGGTGTCGCGCGTGTTGAAAAAACGCTTCATTATTATGATCTCTCCCTCGACGGGCCATGTCGGGCATGGCGGCTGGCGACTATGACCGTTAATGCCGCCCAAACAAAACAACGGAATATGTCATTCGTGGGTTGCGCCAGATGCGGGCCAGCCCGATGGCCAGGTCTTTCAGGCCGGGCCTGCGCCAGGGGGAATGTGGTCGGGATCGTCGGGATGGTTGAGCTTGCGGTGCGGGTCATCCAGTCCAGGCACGCGGCCATGGTGGCCGAAATTGACCAGCCGCGCCTCCAGCAGGTGCAGCTTGCCCAGCAGGTTCATGCGGATGGCCATGACCGCAAGCGACGCCCCCGCGAACGGCCCCACCACATAGATCCACAGCCCCGTCCACTGCCCTGCGAACAGGGCCGGGGCCAGTGTGCGCGCGAAATTGACGCTGTTGCCCGACAGCCATGCCGTCACCGGGTTCATGATCAGGAAGAACAGCCCGCCCGACCACGGAGTGATGAACTTCCATTTCGGATGGGCCGCCAGCCAGTACAGCATGGCGATCAGGGCGGCGGTCACGAACATTTCTGACCACATCGCCCACCAGATCGAAATCTGGCCATACGGCACGGTCGCTCCATACCGTACGGCGACGGCCATGTTGCCCCACCATGCGATCAGCCTGCCCGCTTCATACACGACAGCCGTGCCAAGAAAGGCGCCGATGACCTGTGCAATCATGTAATTCAGTGCATCCACCCCACCGATCCGCTTGGCGAGCGAGAACGCCAGGGTGACGGATGGATTGATATGCGCCCCGCTGACCTTGCCAAACGGTGTCATGGCCGCAGCCGTGCCCGACAGGCCGAAGCACAGCCCGCACAGCGCGGTCTGGATATAGGGATGGTGCATGAGCGGTGATGAAAACGGGCTGCCGGGTGCGGTCAGCAGGATGACCGCGCTGAGGCCAAGGATCATGAGGATGGCGGTGGCGATCGCCTCGCAGAAATACAGCTTCCAGTGGAAGGGGTTGTGTGGGTGCGGGTCGCCTGCCAGCGGGCGGTCATGTACATGGACGTGCAGGTAGGGCAGATGCAGGTGCGGCAGGCGCATGGCCGGTATCCTTGTTTATGCAACATGGCTCCGGCGGAAAAGGCATAGGGGGAAGGATCACCTCCCGGTGCGCGCCGGTGGTAGGAACCACCATAGCAGTCCCCGCACCGGTCGGGTCCGGTTTTGGCACAATCCAGTCATGCCATCACGAATTTGAAATCGCCCTTATGCCTGTTCGTGCGGGATCGAGGCATCAAGGGCGGCCTGCAGTATGTAGGCGGCCGCCATCTGGTCCACCACTTCGCCGCGCCGCTGGCGGGTCATGTCGGCTTCCGAAATCAGGAAGCGGTTAACGGCGGATGATGACAGCCGTTCATCCCACATCGCGGCCGGCAGTCCTGTCATGTCCGACAGGTTGAGTGTCCAGTCCCGTGCCGCCTGCGCTGCCGGGCCAAAGCTGCCATCCAGCGACAGCGGCAGGCCGACCACCAGCCCGCCTACATCCTGCATACGGGCGATTTTGCTGATTTCAGCGGCATTGACCGACAGTTTTCCGCGTTTCAGCCCCGTATGGGGGGATGCCAGCATAAGTCCCACATCCGACAGGGCGATGCCAATCGTCTTCTTTCCGGGGTCAAGGCCAAGCAGGCGCTGGTTGGGCTGCAGGGCTGCGCGCAGATCGGATATGTTGAACAGGGGCATGGTCGGGGGTATGTTCCTTTTCGGTCCTGCGCCGCAGGATATTCTTCCCCTGTTACGATGGAAAGTTATTGCTTCATGTCGCTTGATCCCGCGACCGTCCGCCGCATTGCCAGACTGGCACGGATTGGTATTGACGAGTCTGATCTTCCTGCCCTGCAAGGGGAACTTAACGGGATCCTAGGCTGGGTCGAGCAGCTGAACGAGGTCGATGTCGAAGGGGTCACCCCCATGGTCGGCACGGGCCACGCCGCCCTGCGCACGCGTGACGACGTGGTGACCGACGGCAACTGCCGCGACGCCGTGCTGTCCAACGCGCCCGATGCCGTTGGCCCCTTCTATACCGTGCCCAAGGTTGTTGAATAAGATGAGCCTGACCGAACTGACGATTGCCGATGCGGCAGCGGGACTGCGCGCGCGCAAATTCAGCGCCGTGGAACTGGTGCGCGCGCATACGGATGCCATTGCCGCGCTGAACCCGCGCCTGAACGCATACATCACCACCACGTCGGATGCGGCGCTGCAGGCTGCCACCCATGCGGATGAAGCACTGGCCAAGGGTGAGGCAAAGCCCCTGACCGGCATCCCGCTGGGGATCAAGGACCTGTTCTGCACCAGTGGTGTGCGGACCACGGCGGCGAGCAATATCCTGAAAAACTTTGTCCCCCCGTATGAAAGCACGGTGACGGCCAACCTGCTGCGTGATGGCGCGGTGTTTGTGGGCAAGACCAATCTTGACGAATTCGCCATGGGGTCGGCCAACATCACCTCCGCCTTCGGGCCGGTGGAAAACCCGTGGAAGCGCAATGGTGATGATGCAGCACTTGTGCCCGGCGGGTCATCGGGTGGGTCTGCCGCTGCCGTGGCCGCTGGCCTTGCCATGGGGGCGACGGGCACCGATACCGGCGGGTCCATCCGCCAGCCCGCGGCCTATTGCGGCATTGTCGGGCTGAAGCCGACTTATGGCCGGTGCAGCCGGTTTGGCACGATTGCCTATGCATCGTCACTGGATCAGGCTGGTCCCATGGCGCGCAGCGTGCGCGACTGCGCGATCATGCTGCAGTCCATGGCGGGCTTTGATGTGCGTGACAGCACCAGCGTCAACTGCGACGTACCGGATTATTCCGCAGCCGTTGGCCGCAGCCTGAAGGGGCTGAAGGTGGGCATTCCCGCCGAATACCGCGCCGAGGGCCTGTCTGCCGAGATCGAGGCTGCCTGGCAGCGGGGTATCGAGTGGCTGAAGGCCGCAGGGTGCGAGATTGTCGATGTCTCCCTGCCCCACACCAAATATGGTCTTGCCACCTATTATATCGTGGCCCCCGCCGAATGTTCATCCAACCTGGCCCGCTATGACGGCCTGCGCTTTGGGGAACGGGTTCCGGGCGATACGCTGGACGCGATGTACGAAGCCACCCGTCGTGCGGGTTTCGGCCCCGAAGTGCGCCGCCGTATCATGATGGGGACCTATGTGCTTTCGGCAGGTTATTACGATGCCTATTACCTGAAGGCGCAGAAGGTCCGCAGCCTGATCCGCCGCGACTTCACCGAAAGCTTCCAGAAGGTTGACGTATTGCTGACCCCCACCGCGCCGACACCCGCCTTCGCGCAGGGGGAAAAGACGGATGATCCGGTCCAGATGTACCTGAATGATATTTTCACCGTGCCGGCATCCATGGCTGGCATGCCCGCCATGTCCGTGCCCGTGGGGCTTGGGGCTACCGGCCTGCCGCTTGGCCTGCAGCTGATCGGCCGCCCGTTTGACGAGGAAACCCTGCTGGCCGCAGGTAGCGCGCTGGAAAGTGCGGCGGGCTTCACCCACCGGCCTGTCATCCGTGCGGAGGGCGCGAAATGAGCTACACACTCGAAGGCAGGACCGGCACGTGGGAAATCGTGGTGGGTCTGGAAGTCCACGCACAGGTCATCAGCCATTCCAAACTGTTTTCCGGGGCCTCCGCTTCGTATGGTGGGGAACCCAATACCCATGTCAGCCTTGTTGACGCGGGCTTTCCCGGCATGCTGCCGGTCCTGAACCACGAATGCGTGGCGCAGGCCATCCGCACCGGGCTGGGGCTGCGCGCGCGCATCAACCTGGAAAGCCGGTTTGACCGCAAGAACTACTTCTATGCCGATCTGCCGACCGGCTACCAGATCAGCCAGTTCACCCATCCCATCGTGGGCGAAGGTACGGTCGAGATCGAACTGAGCGACGGTACGGTGCGCCATATCGGCATCACGCGCCTGCATATGGAACAGGATGCGGGCAAGTCCATGCACGATCAGGACCCGACGCGGTCCTTCATCGACCTGAACCGCGCCGGTGTCGCGCTGATGGAGATCGTGAGCGAACCCGACATCCGCAGTCCGGAAGAAGCCGGCGCCTACCTGCGCAAGCTGCGCCAGATCCTGCGTTATCTTGGCACATGTGATGGGAACATGGAGGAAGGGTCCATGCGTGCCGACGTGAACGTGTCGGTGCGCAAGGCGGGTGAGCCCTTCCGCACGCGCTGCGAGATCAAGAACGTCAACTCCATCCGTTACGTCATGCATGCCATCGAGGTCGAGGCCACGCGCCAGATCGAGGTATGGGAGGACGGTGGCGAGGTCGATCAGGAAACCCGCCTGTTCGATCCGTCGCGCAACGAGACCCGTTCCCTGCGTAGCAAGGAAGATGCGCACGATTACCGTTATTTCCCCGACCCCGACCTGCTGCCGCTGGTGGTGGAGCAGACATGGGTGGACGAACTGGAG
This sequence comes from Komagataeibacter diospyri, assembly GCF_006538165.1. Taxonomy (GTDB): domain Bacteria; phylum Pseudomonadota; class Alphaproteobacteria; order Acetobacterales; family Acetobacteraceae; genus Komagataeibacter; species Komagataeibacter diospyri. The sequence continues at coordinate 25,578 of NZ_BDLU01000026.1, read as the reverse complement.
CGTGCCCTGCCCGAACTGCCCGATGACAAGCGTGACCGCTTCATCAAACAGTATGGCATTCCCCGCTACGACGCCAGCGTGCTGGTGGCCGAGCAGGCCATTGCCGATTACTATGAGGAAGTGGCCAAGGGCCGCGATTCCCGCCTGGCCGCCAACTGGGTCACGGGTGATCTGTTCGGTGCGCTGAACCGCACGGGCCGCAGCATTCAGGACAGTCCGATTTCAGCGCAGGCGCTGGGCGGTATGCTGGACCTGATGGCCGACAAGACCATCAATGGCAAGATTGCCAAGGAAGTCTTCGAGGATATGCTGGAAACTGGCGACAGTGCCGCCGACATCGTGGAACGCAAGGGCCTGAAGCAGGTAACCGATACCGGTGCGATCGACGCCGCCGTGGCCGACGTGCTGGCGCGCAATGCGGACAAGGTCGAGGAATATCGCGGCGGCAAGGACCGGCTGTTCGGATTTTTCGTGGGCCAGGTGATGAAAGCCATGGCAGGTAAGGCCAATCCGGCCATCGTGAACGAAGCCCTGAAAAAAGTTCTGTAAAAACGGGGTTTAGTGCATTTTGGGGCTTTGCAGGGTTGCGGCAACACGCTAAAAGCAGCCCTGCAAACGCCGTGTTACTTATAATGCGCGCTCTTCGGCGGAGGGGTGGCCGAGTGGCTGAAGGCGGCGGTTTGCTAAACCGTTATAGCATGTTAAGTGCTATCGTGGGTTCGAATCCCATCCCCTCCGCCAACAAGCCTATCCTATTGACAACACTGTAAAAAATTTTACGGGAATCGGGAAAGCGTGACGGTTTTCCTGTATTTTTTTACGCGCTTGTCAAGCCAAAAAATCGACCCTGAAAATAACAACAATCTAACAACATGGAAGGAATCGGTGTCCTCTGCTGTTGCTGGATTCGTATGCGATTCGGGTGTTGTCACTTGATTCGCAAGCCGTCCCCCGTGTCGTGTCCTTTGTCGTGTCCTGTTGTCGCATCGCTTTGCGTTTTTGCGTTCACGGTTCCGTGATATTCTGCGGCAACTTTTGCAACTTCTGCATCCAATAATTTATTTTCGTGTTCTAATTTTATCTGTTCACGTATCTCACCGTGCAAATGCGTGATATGTGTTTTTATCCCGTCCGTGTTTGCGAATTGTGATTCATATTCGGATGTTTCGTTATTCCATATTTTACGCAATTCAGCCGATGCCATGCGGTCGTATTCGTTTGCTGATTTATCAAGTTCACGCATATATATTTCGGGATATAAATTTATGATTTGTTCGCTCATGTAGTCGCCACCTAAATCATTCAGCCACCCCTGAAAGTCGTCGTGTGGCACGTCATGCTTTTTGCAAAGATTTGCATATGTCTCATAAGATGACCGATATAATCCGTATGCCTTATATGTGACTGTTTTCTTTTCTTGTTCCGTCATTAAATCAAAGTCGGATTTTGAAACGGGTGGCGATACATCTGGTTTTTTAATGACGGGTGTCGGCTTATCTTTTTTTAAAGAATAACCAAACAATCTTAGAAACATATCCACAAGTAACAAAGATACACTTGTATCTATAGATTTGTTATATGTGTCTATATGATACTCTTGTTCTTTTATATTTTTGTATTGTTCACGATAAAAGTCTTTATTTCCCGTTTTTTCTTTTGCTAATTTATCTTTTATATTTTGCAAGTATTCAGGCGTGATGATTGTAAACTTTTCGCGCTTTTTGAATGTGCCACGTTTTCTTATTTTTGCGCTTGTGACTGCATTTTTAATATATGACTCTGATAAGTGATTATCTGTTTGTTTTGTTCTGCTATCGTTTCCAGCAAATCCAGAATTTGTTGAATCGGGTCCACCTGTTCTCCGTCTTGCTTGTTGTCTGTTAGCAAGTCCAGGATTTGTCCCGTGTCCGTTTTCACCTTCATCAATGTCGGGCTTTCCCCTTGTTGCTGTAGGGGTTTCGGTCGTTCTGGTCTCTTCTCCTGGGCGTGTGGTGGCTTGTGTGACTTCGGAAGGGTTTTGGTATCCCCTTCCCTCTTTTTGCCCTGTATGGGCATCCTGTGCGTTTCTTCCTTCTTGGTTTCCGTGTTGTCTTTCTCTTTCTTTATCCAATTGAACATTTTTTAAATCCTCCTGATATTGATTATATAGACGGGCAAAATCGCCCTTTTTCATTTTTAAAAGTCTGTTTGCTGACCCTATTAGGGTGCTGTCCTTCATGATTATGAAGGTGTCTTTTTTGTCTCCTTTCTGGAATGTGTAACCAGCGTTATCCAGTCCAGCAATAAAGGCTTTTAGGCCGTCCGATTGGCTCCAAATGTCTGTAATGGCTTGCTTTTCTTCGGGTAGGCTTATGCCCTTCCGTTCGGCTTTTCTCTGCTGGTTTGTGGAAAAGGAAGCGCCTGGAAGGTCTCCCTCTGTAGTGTGCTGGATGGCTTGTGCCTCCTGCTCTTTTCCTTCTGCTTTCAGTGCATGGAAAACAGCGCGGTTATGTCGTCCCTGTATTATTGTCTGGCCCGTGCGTATTTCGCTCAAACGGCTTAATTTCTCGTTGCGTTTGTAGCTGTTTCGGCAATCAAGTGCCCGCCCCGTTTTTTGGTTATAATGTGGGACAATCATGTGCCAATGGATGGCGCTGTTTTCTTTTTTTGTTCTCTGCTTTTGATGCTCAACAATGACGGCATCAGACAAATCAAACCCGTATTCATATGCTATGGCTTGAAAATCTTGGCGGGCTTGTTCTCGTGAAATTTCACGCTCTGGCGATATTTTGAAGTGGTGAAAGCCGTATTTTAGTCCACTGGCTCGCGCATCCATAACCATATCTTCCATGGTTGATGGGTTGCCTTGTAATGCTGTGATGGCCTCGTTTTTTGGCCCTTCAAATATATGGTCTGCTGTATCCTTATGCCCTTCAGATGCAAGGATATGACCTCCTTTTATAATCAAAGGCGTTCCCTCATCCCGTGAATCAGTTTGACCAGTTGTTTGCGTGTCCGTGTGATTTCGTTTAATTCATTGTCAATATTGGTAATGTGTTCGGGATTTCCCTGATTTATCCGCTTGGCTATCTGGTTGATGTTGTTGCCAATTTGTGAAAGTTCCAAACGGATATTTTTTAATTGTTCGCGTATTTCGTCCCCTCGTTTTCCTGTTGAAACAGACTCACGCATTAACTGGCGCATCAGTGGCGCTATTCCATTAAGTCCTAATTTTTTGGCGTGGGCTTTCCATGTTTCTTTTTCTTCGGGGGACGATTTTATAAAAAATCTTTGTGCGTATGTTGTTGCCATTGTGGCCTCCTTTCTTTCTTCGGGTTCAACAGGGCGTAGCCCTTTGCCGGGTGGATAGGGTTTACCCCTATCCATGCCTGGCTCCATTATTGTCACCTGATTATGCAAACCATCAAGGAAATCGAAAAACCGTTTTTTAAGGATGCTGGAATGGCTTTAAGTCTTTGTTTGGTGCCATAACCCTGTTTTATCCTGATAGCCCTGTATGACGCTTAAAATGCCCTCTCCGTCCATGTTGCTGTTATCGTTCCCTGTGGTTTTTTGAAAGCCAGGCATGGAACGGGATGAACCCGCTCCACCATGGCAAGGGTATTGCATACCCGTTGACCCGCTAAGAAAGCGCACATTTTACGCCATATAAGGTGGCGGTATTCCTGATATGAAACCATAATATGTTTTGTAATGTGTGTTTTTAATTGATAGCATAATATTGGTTCTCCTATATTGTTGACAAAATGGTGAAAAAGTGTAAATCGTCGGAATAGGTGGACCTCTATTTTTCACCTCAAAGTAACCCGATACATATTTATTTATATATATCCATTTGTTGCCCGCCTTACAGTTTCCTTGGGTTTTTAAGAATTGACAACAATATAAATAATTTCTATTTTTCATTAATTTGACAACTTCCTTAAGTCTATTTTGATAGTTACCTGATAATGATTTTTTGATATTTTTGAAACATCCTAAAAGTTCCAAAACCTTTTTATGTCTCTTGTTGATAAGATGATTTTTTATTTCGTTGCTATCGTCTGCTTTATAGATTTTCTCATAATCGGAAATAATACCTTTTGGTAATCCGAAAAATGAAAAATCAGAATGTAAAGTTATGGAAGATGATTTATTTTTATCATCATTATTTATATGATATTTGGTAATGTATCGGATTACATTCATCTCGGTATGCTTATATATTTTTTGGATATTTCTCCCGTCAATATTTGTAATCTGGTTTACATATATCTTTATGATATCCAAGGATTTTTTAATATCCTTACAGGGAACAAATAAGATTATATGACTGTGATATAATCCTGATTTATGTGTTTCTATTGATTTCATACCGAAGGAAACAATCCCCTGTTTTTTCAGGTTTTTTTGTATGTTTTGAAACTTCTGTGAAATCTCAACCTTTGACATTCCTATGGATTTTTTATTTTTGTCGCATGTAATGGTGAAAAAGATACTTTGAAAACCATATATGTTTGCGAAGTCTATAATGCCCTGTGATATGGCTTTGTTTCTTAGTGTTCTCGTGTATTTTTTCCAGTCATTGCCATCCATCATATATAATGGATGATGTTGATAACGCTGGTTTTTGTGATTGCCGAACTCATAGAAATCGGCAACAGGTTCGTCATCAGGAACGTCGATTATTTCACATGGTTCGGTTATCTGTTCTGGTTCGTCATGGATAACTTTTTTTACCGTAAATTTGTCTAACTGGATATCATTACGGGGGAATGGTTTGCCGTTCCTTTTTTCCTTTAGTGCTTTGATATTACGTTTTATTTTTTCTGCTGGTGATGCGTTTACCGTTTCCTGTTCAGCCATTTGCCACATGCTCATAGGCTTATGTGATGGCTTTTTTATTGGTGTCTGGATGGTGGTATTTTCTTCTTTGGCAAACTGCCACATTGATTTTGGTATATAAGATAATTTTTTATCATTATTATTTATTTTTTTCTTGATGTTTTCGGTTTCATTGCTTACTATCATAATTAAAGGTCTCCTGTTGTGCTCCTTTCGTCCGTCCAAAGATTTCGGGAAAACACGGGTTTAAATATAAGGGCATCATCTTAGGATGGTGCCTTTTCTATTATTGAAACAGATAGAAAAGAAAAAACCAAGAAAAATGTAACAAGCATAAAAAAAGACGAGATATATTCCCGCCTTTGTTTTCTATTATATATATTTAAAACTTATTCATTATTTGAACTCATGGCCTCTTTTAATAATTTCCATACTGGATGGTCTTTTAAAGCATTTTCTATTATGCGCCATAAAAATATCGTCTCAAACGTATGGGCGCTGTCAAAGTCATAATTGTCATAATCTTTAATGTCTATTGCGCCTGTGGTTGCCTCTACGTCTCTTAACCAGTGCCGTTGAATTTTTACATATACATTATATAAATACAAAATATCGTCTATATATACACCCGTTATTTTATCGTCTGTTATTATTTCATATAGTTCATGCGATATATTATTTTTTTCATCATAGTATCGATTAACGGTGTCAACTTCTTCTTTATCTAAATATCCTAATTCAAGGAAAAAATAAGTGCAGGCTCGGAAGTCCTTACAGTTATGTTTTCCATTATTTATTTTTCCATATTTTTTTATTAACTCTTTAAAATCATCGCCTCTCAATAGGGTCAATTTTCCATTACGTTGTTCGAAATCGGAACAAAAAAAATGGTCTACTGTTGTGATAATATATTTTTTAAATCGTTCCAGCATGATGCTAAAAAGTGATGATATTATTAACGTTTCTTGCGTATTAGCTGTATAGGTCATTAACGAATACAGTTTGGGATATTCTTTTTTTAAATCTTCTTCGGTGTAAGATTTCATGACTTAATCCTTTTGGTATCCACAATATAAGACATATGTGTGTTTATATTTCTTGTTCTAATTTTTTCCTTATGTCTTTTTCGGATGCGTTGATATATCTCAACAGGGTTTGCATGCTTTTGTGTCCGCTCTGGCTGGCGATAGCGCCGACACTTAGACCCTTATCAGCTAATCGGCTAACAGCCTCGTGGCGCAAATCGTGAAGGCGTAGGTCTTTCAGTCCTGCCTTGTCTCGTGCTCTGACAAACCAGTTTTCAACGGTATGGGAAGAAATTGAAAAAAGTGGCGTGTTGTCGGGCTTATCTTTGATGGCATCATATAATGGTTGGATTGCCTCAACGGCTCGTGACGATAGGTATATGGTGCGTCTGTGTCCGTTTTTTGTATCTTTTTTGGTGACTGACCAGCCCCTTTTAGTTCTGCTGATTTCGTCCTTTGTGATGCTCAAAATCTCGCTTTTCCTCATGCCTGTTTCGATTGCGAAGATGACGAACGGGGTCATCTGGTCGGCATACATGCCCTCGGAAATAGCAAGCATCAAAACCTCCTCCTCATATTTATTAAGGCGTCTTTGTCTATTTCCGTGAACTGTTGGAAGTGCGACCTCTTTAACAGGGTTTGAAATATCAAGGCCCCAGCCGTGTTTTGTTAATGGTTTCCCTGCAAGTTCATAGATTGCGCTTATGCGATAAATGTCATTTCTAACGGTTGACGGTGATTTTGTCCGTGACCGTTCTTTTATCCACTGGGCAAGCATGTGGGGCGTTATTTCATTAAGTTTAAGGTGTGCAAATTCCGATTTTTGCCATGAGTTTAATCTTAATAGGGCTTGTTTGAAGCCTTTCAGGTTCTCCAGTTCGGTTTCTTTATATTCCTGAATTGCTCGGAATAATGTCCAGTCTGTTGACGGTGTTTTATTCCTTAATTTTTCTTCCTCTCGTTGCACCTTCAGGGGTTTTGGTTTTTCGGGCTTACGTGGGATGAAATCGTATTTATCGAATGGCTTACCTGTTGCGAACTCGTCTTTAATGGCTCGTTCCACTCGGTCACACCATTCTTTAGCCTGTGACCTGATAGGAAAAGTTAGGCTGACCGAATGACCGTTTAAGCGAACCGTCCCCGTATATTTCCAGGCTCCTGCTTTCCCGCGTTTCTGAATCTGTTTCATTGAAGTCTCCTTTTTGGCTTGTTGTTGGACCTATAATTAACATTCTAACAACAACGATAACAACAAATCAAGGAATACAGGAAAACCGTGCTTTAGGGGGAATTGCTAAACCGTTGTACACTGTCAAGGTGTACCGTGGGTTCGAATCCCATCCCCTCCGCCAATTCTCCTTCTCAGACAATATGAAATAGCGTCAAAAAGCTTGGTTTTTAGCCAGTTCTGGCGCATTCTTCATCTCGGAAGTTCCTGTTTTGTCTCATTCTGTCCCGCCAGAAAGCGGGTATGGAGCGGGTATGGGAAACAGGCACAGCGGGTATGGAGATTGCGATGCTTACCGACGCAAAAATCCGCTCGGCCAGGCCGGCCGACAGGGCCTGGCGGCTGGCAGACACGGGCGGACTGTTCGTGCATATTACCCCGGCGGGAAAGAAGATCTGGCGGCTCCGCTACAAATTCGAAAAGCGGGAGAAACTGCTCACGCTCGGACATTATCCTGCTGTCTCGCTGGCTGAAGCGCGTGCCGAGCGGGAGGAAGCCCGGCGTATTCTTCGTGAAGGCCGTGACCCTTCGGTGCAGGCGAAGATCGTGCGTCTTGCCGCGCGTGTGAACACGGCAACGACTTTTGAAGCTGTCGCACGCGAATGGTACGAACAGCGCAAGGTCCTGTGGGCCACGCGTCATGCGTTTGACGTGATCCGCAGTCTGGAGCGGGATATTTTTCCCAAACTCGGTCATTTTCCTGTCAGCGATATCACCCCTCCCCTCGTCCTTGCCGTGCTGAGGCAGATCGAGGACCGCGGGGCAATCGAGACGGCCCATCGCATCCGTCAGCGCATGAGTGATGTTTTCGTGCATGCAATCGCGTCCGGTTGCGGTTCTTCGGACCCTGCTGCCGTTGTGGCCCCTGCGCTTCGTCCCGTCATACGAGGTCGGCAGCCTGCCATTACGGATCTGGACGGCGTACGCAGGCTCATTCACAGGACAGAGGCCGAAGAGGCGCATCCTGTGACCCTTCTGGCATTGCGACTGCTCTATCTGACGGCTGTCAGGCCAGGCGAATTACGGTTTGCACAGTGGGCTGACTTTGAGGGGCTCGACGGATCAACGCCCCTATGGAGTATTCCGGCGGAGCGGATGAAGATGAAGCGTGATCATCTGGTGCCGCTTTCCCGTCAGGCTGTTGCGACCCTTGAGGCGCTCCGGCCATTCAGCGGTCGTTGGCCGCATCTGTTTCCCAATACGCGCCGGCCCAGACAGGTCATGAGTGAAAATGCACTGGGTTATCTGCTTAACCGTGCGGGTTTTCATCACTGTCACGTGCCGCACGGCTTTCGGGCATCGTTTTCGACCATCATGAATGAGCGTTTCAGAAGTGACCGGCAGGTCATCGATGTGATGCTGGCCCATTCGCTCAAGGATAAAGTAGAGGGAGCATACAATCGGGCGATCTATCTGGACCGGCGGCGTGAACTTGCACAGGTCTGGGCTGACCTGGTCAGTGACGGCCAGGCCAGCCTTGAGGAACTGATTGCGACCAGACGCCGGTCAGGTGTCTGATGTTCCGGCGGTATTGATCCAGTCTTCGATAATGCCGGAATGCCAGCGGATCGTGCCGCTGGACAGTTTGCGTGGTCTGGGGAAAGTTCCTTTACTGATATGCCGGTAAATGGTCGCCCGGCTCAGTCCGGTTCTTTCAGTAACTTCGCGCAGACGTAGAAGTCTGCTGTCAGGCCGATATTCCGTTGCGTCCATGTTCAGGTCCTCCATGTCCTGTCTGTTCAGATCAATATTTTTGCTGTTCCTGATATCTGCATGATCTCCTGGTATGAGAGGTGGTGCCGGGCGGTTTCCGGGTCGTCCAGAAGTGTTTCCGACTGCCTCTGTAGCGGTTACGGAACGGAACTGATTAAGACGGCAGGAAGTCGTGCGGCTGCAACCGATCAGGCAGGCCATAGGGAAACCGGATAGAAAGACTTGCAGGCGGCAGTCTGCGCAGACTACAGCCCCTTCCCGGAAGCCTGTCCGGTACCGGTCTGAAAAATGGTGTCCCGATCCGGGTTCCCGGATTGTCATGACGAACTCCCTGACGGGTACAGGCGTGCCTCTCTCCCCCTTCTCATCCCGCCATGAACTCTCGCGCAGCCCTCTGTCTCTATTCTGTAACTTTACTACATTCATGACATGAAAACTGATCATTTCCATTCAGAAAATGGGGGTGTTTTATCCCGGGCATTACAGAAGGATCGGTTCACGGACCGATGCGGATGCCGGATACGTCTACCGTATCGGGTACCTGCTGGACCGCAGGCAGGGTTGATGGTGCGGCTGTCTGACGGGATGAACTTTGTGCGTGCCTGGGAAAGTCCGGCGGTGTGCAGTCTTTCGGCAGGCCTTGCTTGCTGGTCTGCTCTTCCGTGAAGGGACCACCCTCATCCATGCCGGGTCCCATACCCGTTGGCACCGGGCCGGGCATTCCGTTTGCACCTGTCATGCCGCCCATGGGGAACCCACCCATCACGCCGCGCCCGCTACCGACGCCAAAGCCGGTGGATATGCTGCCATGAAGGCTGCCGTTGCGTGGCGGTGGGGCACGCCAGCATTTATCCGTATGGTCCGGCGCCTGGTGACAGCCTGACAGGGTCACCAGGAGGACAGGCAGAAAGAACGTGATGGCACGTCCTGTAGTAAGGTCGGGCATGGACAGCAGTGGCATCTCACATGTTGGGAGCCGAATCTTAACCTGCTGTCCGGCCGTGTTCCCGTCACGAAATGTAAATCTGCAGCTTGCCAGTATTCAACCGTCTCCCTGTCTTTCTCGTCAGGCGCAAAGGGATCCATCGGGTTATCTGTGGAAGGATCAGCCGGATCAGGTCCGGAATGGACGTAGGCGGTGGCGCCGTGGGTAGCGGTTCTGACGGCATGGAAATATCTGGATTATCTCTGACCTGCAGCCTGAACATGACGTTCTTCCCCGATAGCTTTGCGTGCAATGGAAATGGCAGTCGGCAGGTTGCATGCACCGTTTCTGCCGGTCTGCACGCTTTCTATCAGGTTGAACTGCCCCGGGTGTATTCAGAGCGTTGGGAATGGCTGCAAGGAACATGCCGGTTGGATGGTATTCCCGTTCGCATGGAAAGAAGTCAGCTTTATCCAAACCAGACATATACATTAGAAATGTGTTGCTTTGCTTATGTTCTCCGACCTGACATGGGAACAGGTGACGTAACCATTCATGGGCCACTGAGACGTTCATACATTGCTCCCGGAAACGATCATCGCGATCAGAGGGACGCGTTATACCTGGAGCGGCTTATCGTCATAGTTACAGGGAATATCTTCCGAAACAAAAAGGCCCGGCAATATGCCGAGCCTTCCGCTGGAGGGACGGAATCAGTTGGAACTGTTGCTGTTCTGGTTCCAGCCGCCATTGTGATCACCACTGCGACCGCCGCCGTGCTTGCCCCAACTGCCGTTCTGGGTGTCGTCGCCACGATCCCCGGGGCCGTTGTTCTGGTCGCCACGGTCCTCGCCACCGCGATCCCCGTTTTCGCCGGGGCCGCCGTTCCGGTTTTCACCGCCCTGGCCATTGTGACCACTGGTCCTGCCATGGCCGCCATGCTTGCCACCGTGATGGCCATGACCGCCGTGGCCACGATGCTCGCCCTGCCCGCTGCCCTGGTTCTGGTCAGGGGACTGGGCCTGCGCTGCCAGCGGAAGGGAGATGCCAAGAGCGAGGGCAAACAGAATTGAACGCTTCATGATAAATCCTTTAATTCGACCCCTGATCCGTCATGTCGCATGAGCGGGAATATAAGGTCGAATGATGTAATAGACAGTATCGGTAGTATCCGGGACAGAAATCATGATCCTGTCCGGGGCGGAATTACTCCGGTGAATGTTCCGGACAATCACATGAATATTCCGGAACGCGAGTGCCCTTTATTCAGGCACGCGCACACCACACCATGATATTCCGTAAAAAACAGATCCATACATGGCGGGATTATGGGGTCATTCCCTGACCGGGCGGCCTGCCCTGGCTACCGGGCAGGGAAATCCGGGTTTCAGACCTGCCCGATCGCCCGGGCGGCGTCATCCAGCAGGGCGGCGATCTTTTCCTCGGCATCCGTATCAAGGCCACCGTTACGCAGCCGCAGGCGCAGCGCCGTGCGCAGGTTTTCCATGCCCCGCATGACCGGCATCGGAACATTCTTCCTGCCGCCCCTGCCCTCTGCCGCACCTGTCGCGGCGCGGGACAGGATTTCATCAAGGGCCGCGCGACTGGCGTTCAGGAACGCCTCGCCTTCCGGCGTAATGTGGTAGTTCTTGCGGCCATCAGCTTCGACAATCCGGGCGTAACCCGCTTCATCCAGCCAGGTCAGCGTGGGGTAAATCACGCCGGGGCTGGGGGCGTAGCTGCCACCGAACTTTTCCTCGATCATACGGATCAGTTCGTAGCCGTAGGTCGGCTTCTCCGCGATCAGGGAGAGGACCAGAAGCCGCATCTCGCCATAATCGAACAGCCGGTGACGCCCGCCCCGGCGGCCACCACCATGATGTCCTCCGCGACCATGATGGCGGCGGGGCTCCCCCCCACCGGCCATGCCTTCGGGGGAGAAAGTCTGGCGGTTACGACCGCCTGCGTGTCTGTTTCTGTGCTTCATGATTACCGATATAACTCCCGATATATCTTACTTAAAGATATATCGGAATATATTTTTCAGTTTCCCGGATGGCTCCGCCATTTCAGGTGCCACAGGCAGTCCATCCGTCAGTTCCCTACCCTCATCACATGAGCGAAAAATCTCGTGGCGCTCCCGTTTTCCTGAATAAAGAGGCGCATCGCGCGACAAGCAGATAGAGCGCGGGCGTAGTGAACATGGTCTGTGCCTGGCTGACCAGTAGCCCGCCGACCAGCGCAATGCCCAATGGCTGGCGCAGCTCCACGCCGTAGCCGGCCATCAGCACCAGCGGCAACGCGCCAAGAGCGGCGGCGAAGGTCGTCATGACGATGGGGCGTAGCCGTAGCAGACAGGCCTCGCGGATGGCGTCCCGTGGCGTCATGCCGCGCTCACGCTCGGCATGGATGGCGAAATCCACCAGCAGGATCGCGTTCTTGAGCGAGATGCCGGTGAGCAGCAGCATGGCGATCACCGCCATGCCCGAGAATGGCAGCCCGAACAGGTCCAGCGCGATGACCGCGCCGATCCCGGCCGAGGGAATGGTGGAGAGAATGGTGAGCGGATGCCACACGCTTTCATAGAGCATCCCCAATGTCAGATAGACGGCCAGCACTGCACCGATAATCAGGATCTCGCTGTCATGCGTGCTTTTGCCGACGTCCCCCTCATCACTCTGCAGTTCCCCGTTGATGGTCTCCGGCAGATGCAGGTTCCGCCATTCCTGATCGATGATCGCCTGCGCCTGTGACAGGCTGACGCCGGGAGCCAGTTCCAGCGCCAGCGAGGCGGAACTGGCGTAACCGATATGGGTGACCGCCACCGGGTCGAGGCTGGGGGTGATCCGGGCCACGACGGACAGTGGCACCAGCGTCTCCGCTCCCGTCGCCACGGCTGATCCGGTCGAAGCATTCGCCCCGCCCGCCAGCGAGTTGGCGATCTGGTTCCGAAACGCCGTCGCACCGGTTGACGCCGTGGTACTGGCCACAGCCAATGTCACCACCCGGATGGTGTTGGACGCCGAACTGCCCGAGGCAGAGCCTCCCGAGGGGCTGATCCAGAACTGCTTGAGGATTTCCGGATCACTCTGGAAGCGGTGTTGCACGGTCAGCACCACGTTGTACTGCCCGTGTGTCGTGTAGACGACCGAGGCCGTGGTCTGGCCCAGCGCATCGGACAGGGTGTTGCCGATGACCTGCGGCGTGACCCCGACACGGGCAGCGGTATCGCGGTCGATCGCCAGCGTAATGCCCTGTCCCGGTGGATCGACATCCGGGTCCACATCCGTGAACTCCGGGTGGTGGCGCAGGGCTTTCGCCAGTTTCCGTGTCGCCGGCCCCAGCAGCCGGTCATCCTCGCTGCGCAGGATGTAACTCACTCCGCTGCTGTTCGAGCCGACCCGCATCATGATGTTGCCGGGCGCCTGCGCGTGATATTCGGCGTGAATGTCTTTTCCCATCCGGGCCACCACACGGGCCGCCACTTCCGTTCCCGAGGCCCGCCCGGTGGACAGGTCGCGCAGCGAGGCGAACACCATGCCGTGGCTGGAGCCTTCGCCGGTGTCGAGATAGGCGATGACATGGCTGACGGCCGGGTCTTCCAGCAGCACCCTGCTGAACCGCTCCAGCCGCGCCCTGGTCTGGGCAAGAGAACTGCCGCTGCCACGCGACCCGCCCGAGACGATGCCGATATCCTGACGCGGGAACACGACCTTGGGCATACGGGTGAACAGGACTACGCCCACCAGCAGGGTCAGCGGCAGCAGCAACACGGCTTTGCCGGGATGGCTCAGGCAGATTTCCAACGTGCGACGATACAGGCTGCCGCTGTGTTTTTCATGATCCAGAAAATCTGCCGCATCCACTTCTGGATGCACGGCGGTTCTGTTTTCGGCAAAGCGCATGCACAGCGCCGTCAGACACGGTGTGACCACACAGGACAGGACCAGCGACACCGTGACAGCGATCCCCACCGTCCCGGCAAACTCCCGGAACAGCCGTCCCGTTAGGCCCGAGGCCAGCCCGATGGGCAGGAACACCGCCAGCACCGAGACGGTGATGGAGAGCAGCGTGAACGCCACCTCGCTGGCCCCGGCAATGGCGGCTTCATCGACCGATAGCCCCCGCTCGCGCATGCGGATGATGTTCTCGATCACCACAATGGCGTCATCCACTACCAGCCCCGTGACCACCGTCAGCGCCATGAGCGAAAGATTGTCGAGCCCGAAGCCCGCCAGATGCATCGGTCCAAGACTGGCGATCAGACAGCATGGCACGATGATCGCTGCTGCAATGGATGCCGTCCATGACCGCAGGAACACCCAGACCACGACCAGCGCCAGCACGCAGGCGGCCAGAAGCGTGACCAGCGTATGGTGCAGCGAGGACCGGATCACCGCCGAACCATCCCGCGCCACGGCAATATCAGCCCCCGGCGGCATCAGTGTCCGCAGTTGCGGCAGACGGGCCTTCACGGCATCGACAATGCCCACCAGATTGGCCCCCGGCTGGGCGCGCACCATCAGCGTCAGCGCCGGCTTTCCGTCAAAGAAGGCGGCGGCGTTCACGTCCTGCATACTGTCGGTCACGGTGGCCACATCCCGCAGCCGGACCGGGCGTCCGTTCTTGTAGGCGATGACCATATCCCGATATGCAGCGGCATGTTCGGCCTGATCGTTGACGGCAAGCTGCCAGCGTCGGCCGCCCATGTCGATCACGCCCTTTGGCGTATGCGCATTGGCCGAAGCCAGGGCGGCGCGCAGGTTCTCGAACCCCATGCCGTATTTGAAGAACAGCAGTGGGTTCATTTCCACCCGCACGGCCGGTGCCGAACTCCCCATAAGGGTAACGTCCCCCACGCCCTGCACCTGCAGCAGCATGGGCCGCAGGGTGGTGTTCACCAGATCATACAGCTTTGCCATGGACTGCATGCCCGGCGTGACCGCCAGGATCAGCACCGGCGTCGCATTGGGATTGGCGCGGTGATATTGCGGGTCTGATCCCGGTGTGGTCGGCAAATCCCGCCGGGCTGCCCTTATGGCGGCTTCCACGTCACGCGCGGCACCATTGAGATCACGGCCCAGTTCAAACCCCAGCGAGATGGAGGTCTCCCCCCGCGTGGAAGTGGACTGCATCTGCGTGACGCCTGCGATATTGCCCAGATGCCGTTCCAGCGGGGCGGCCACCGTGCGGGCCATGACCTCGGGTGAGCCGCCTGCGTTGGACGCCGAGACCGAGATCACCGGCAGGTCCACATCGGGCAGGTCGGAGACCGGCAGATGGGGCAGCGCCATCAGTCCCGACAGCACGGCGGAGAGCAGCAGCAGGAGGGTCGCCACCGGGCGACGGACGAACCAGGCGATGAATGTCAAGGAAGATGTCCCGTCCCTGCGGGAGGGCTCATTCTATAAGACGATCGGCCGCCATGTTTTTTCAGCGGCCGGATGAAAAAAATGCGTCAGCGTTCAGCGGATGTCCGCGTCGCCTGCGGCCGGGACCGGTGTTACGGTGATGGCGGCGGCCTGCACGGCCAGTCCGTGCTCGGCGGCGGCCCTGCGCAGGAGGGCGGCGACTTCCGGCATCCGGCAGGGAATCTTCCGCCCCGTGCCTGCCTCGACAAAGGTGACGGCCAGCCTGCCCCTGCGTTCGGGGGCGATGCTGTAATGCCACAGCCGGTCGGGCGAGACGTCGCGGCGCAGGATGTCGCGGGCGACGAGCAGGTTCAGGTTACGCTGGATCGAACCCTGCGACGGGGCGTGCCCATGCTCCATGATCCGGCACAGCGTTTTCCAGATTTCCACTGCCGTCGCGCGTGGTCCGGCTTCCAGAAGACCGTGAAACAGGATGCGCCGCAGATCGGTCATCTTGATGCCCACCTCCTCGCTCCGTTCTTCCAGCCTGCGCACGGCGCTGCGGCTGGCGCCCATGCCGGGGCGGATCTGGTTCAGGGCAGGCGGAGAACGGCGATGTTCGGAGAAGGCGAGCATGGGTTTGATCCTGTCACGATCAGAGAAAGGGAATGGGAGCCAGAACGGAAAAAACCTCAGTTCCCACCGGCATGGATGTAGAATTCGACGGGGACCGTCAGGGTAATGGGATCTCCCGCGACACTGTCCGGCGGAATGGGCAGGGGCTGGGCGCGTCTGGGCAGGGCGATGGCTTCCTGATCCAGCAGCGGATGGCCGGAAGAGCTGGCGAGTGTGACCGAAAGCACATGGCCCTTGCGGTCCATGGAGAAGGTCACGGTGGGCACGCCTTCCTGATGGTCGGCCATGGCGTCGGATGGGTAGCGCTTGAACTTTTCAAGCTGCGCCAGCAGCGCGCCCTGCCATGTAACCGGGTCGTGCGACGCCTTTGACGACGAGGCACCCGGTGCCGGGGCTGCCTGGGTTGGAGCGGGCGGCGCTTCTGAAGACGGCGGTGCGGTCGTGGCCTCGGCCGGTGGCGTCTTGTCCGGGATGGGCTTTTTCAGTTGCGGGACCGGCTTGCTCTTTTTGACGATCTTGCGCGGTTTCTCGGGCTTTGGCACCGGGACCGGCGGATTGGGCGCGGGCGATGGCGGCGCGGTGATTTTCGGCGGCTCGACCGGTGCCGGATCGGGGATGGACTGGGTCTGTTTGGGTCCGATCGGTGCGTCTGTCGGTGGGGTCGGCGTCGAGACCGGTTCCGGGGCCATGTCGATGGCGATCGCGGCAGGCGGCGGTTCGGGCACGGCCATGACTGGCGGCGGCAGGCGCATGATCCACCACACCGCCCCGCCACTGACCGCCAGCACGGCAAGGAAGGACAGGCCCCAGCGCAGCACGTCTTCACGCCGGGCGAGACGGGCCTGCCCCCTCTGCCAGTCGGCGAAGGAGAAGGCCGGGCTTTCCACAGCGCCATCCTGCCCCTGCGTCACGTCAGCCGTGCCACTCACGGTGTCGCTCCGGACGCAGCCGCAGCGGGAGCAGTCGGTGTTGCAGAAGACGCGCCACCACCCGCTGGAACCGGCGTCGTCCCGGCTTCGCTGCCTTCTTCCTGTCCCTGCAGGTTGACCAGCGCGACCTTGAGGTATCCGGCGGTGCGCAGCTTATCCATCACGCCCATCAGCGTGCCGTAATCGACTGTCTTGTCGGCGCGGAGGAAGATGCGTTCGTCTTTGTTGCCTTTCGTCGCGGTTTCCAGGGCCCCAGCCAGACCGTCCATCGTGATATCATCTTCCCCCAGCGCCAGACCATGATCGGCCTTGACGGTGAGAAACACGGGATCATCCGGACGTGGCGTAGGCTTTTCGGTCGAGGACGGCAGGTCCACCGGCACGTTCACCGTGGTCAGCGGGGCGGTAACCATGAAAATCACCAGCAGCACCAGCATCACGTCGATGAACGGCGTGACGTTGATCTCGCTCGCCTCGTGCGGGCTTTCATCGGTGTGGCGCATGCGGATCATGACGGATCACTCCCCGGCGACTGTGCGGGCGTCACGCGATGCGCCTAGCCGCACTACCTGTCCACTGGCGGTCAGTGCCTGCATGCGACCGAGATCACGTGACACCAGCCGCATCACCAGCGCGGTGAGGTCCGCCACCTGCGCGCGGCAGGACGCTGTCTGGCGGGCAAGGTGGTTGTAGATCACCACGGCCGGGATGGCGGCTACCAGACCAAGGGCTGTCGCCAGCAGGGCCTCGGCGATACCGGGAGCCACCACAGCGAGGCTGGTGGCCTTGCTCGCCGCGATGCCGGTAAACGAGGTCATGATGCCCCAGACCGTGCCGAACAGGCCGATGAAGGGCGATGTCGCGCCAATGGTCGCCAGCACGCCGGTGCCGCGCAGGAGCCTGCGGCCTTCGGCGGCCTCAAGCCGTTCGAGATGCAGGACGATGCGTTCCTTCAGCCCCTCGCCGTCATCGGGAATATCGGCAGAGCGTTTGCGTTCCGTCTCGGCCGCCATGACCAGCGTGTGGGCGATCGACGAGTTCCCGCGCGTCCATTCCTCGCCAAGGTCCAGCGTATTGGCGTCTTCCAGCGACTTTTCGGCTTTCTGGAGCTTGAGGCGCACGCGCAGCAGCTCGACAGACTTGGCGACGAAGATGGTCCAGGTCAGCAGCGAAGCTGCGGCCAGCAGGATCATGACGCAGCGGACCACGGGACCGGCATTGAGAAACATGTCCCAGGGGGAGAACGAGATCGGGGTCATGACTGACCTCCTTTGACAGACGACGTACGGCGCCAGGCCCGGAGCAGGCAGGCAACCGTGACGATGAGGGGAATGGACAGGGCAGCCCAGGACAGAGCCAGCCAGATACCGTGCTGGCCCAGCAGGGCGGACAGCAGGCCAAAGGCGGTGAGCGCGCCTAGCGCGATCGGCCACGGCCAGACGGCCACGGACGGACGTGATTCCAAAACAGGCCGGGATGGCACGGGGATTTCGGGAGAGACGGCGTTCATCGTACCGCCTCCGCCGTCAGGACAGGAACAGCTGCATCGTCCGCATCATCCAGATCATATCCCAGCGCGCGCAGACGGGCATCGGTCGCCATCTTGCGTTTGCCCGCCCACAGCACCAGACCGCTGACCAGCACGCCGATCACCACCACATCCAGCAGCGCCCACAGGATGCGCAGCGGCATGCCGCCATAATCACCGAAATGCAGCGGGCGGGAGATTTCGAGGAAGCGCAGATACCACGGCATCGGATAGGCTCCGGTCAGCTCGCCCGTGCGGGCATCGACCAGCACCGGGGTGAACAGCCGGGCGCGCAGTGGGGTCGCGCCTCGGGTCCAGAGCACGTAATGCACCGGGCTGCCGAAGGAGGCACCAGGGAAGGACAGGCCCGTCACCTCATTACCGGGGGCTGCCCTGGCTGCCGTGTCGAACGCGGCCTGCACGGACGACAGATGGTCCTGCGACGGCACCGGCAGGTTGGCGTAAGGTTTCAGGATCTGGCGCACGTCCGTCACACGCCACAGGCCGAACAGCGGTGTCTGGAGTTCGTTGACCAGTCCGGTAAAGCCCACCACTGTCGCCCAGACCAGTGTGGCGGCCCCCAGCAGGTTATGCAGGTCCAGCCATGTCAGGCGCGCGGCCCGGTCACGCCGGACCGAGCCGAACGGCAGCCGTTTCATGAACCGGCCATACAGAACCGTGCCGGACACCAGCGAAGCCACAAACACCCCGCCCATAAGACCAAGAAACAGGCGACCGGGCAGATACGCGAACAGACTGACGTGCAGGCGGCGGCAAATGCCCATGATCAGGCCGGTCCATGTGCCGGGCGGCTTGAGTTCTGTCTCGGGTCGCGACTGTTCCAGCATCTTGGTCGTGCGGGCGTCGAACTTGATCCAGTGGCTGGAATTCCGGTCAGGGTATTTGTCGTCATCCTTCAGGGCCTGCCAGCTTGGGGCCATCGAAACCAGCACGGCGGGTTCATCATCGTCAGGATCAACATTGGTGACGATCTGGCCGGGATAGAGTGCCCGCGCCTTTTCCACGATGACGTCCAGATTGGCATTGGGCGTATCGGGCGGGAGAACTTCATACGGCGGGTCATCGTCGCCGACGAACGTGTCCCAGATCTGCTCGGAGAACAGCAGCGGCAGACCGGTCACGCACACGATCAGCAGGAACAGCGTGCAGACCAGGCTCGTCCATTTATGGACCACGAACCAGCGGCGGAGTGTTCGGGTGGTCATGAAAACCGCACGCTCACAAATGCGTGTAAGAATAAGTCGCAGTTGATGAAACGATAAACGCCCACATGACCTCCTTCCTGGAAAACCCGCTTTCTGTCAGCAACGGCAGGACACAGCGTCCTGCTCTTCCGCCAGAAGGCGTGCCCTTATTTACTAAGACGATCAGGGAAGGAATTTTCAGTAACAAAAACTCAAAAAATCGACATGCCACTTATGCGCATCTGAACTGGCAGGAGAATAGCTTTCCCGTGACAGCCCACGTAACTTGCACAAGACCATCCCATGAGTTTGACATAGGTCGCCCCACGGATATTGCCGGGGGCAACCCACGTTTCTTGCAGGGAGTTGCCCCACGGAAATTGCAGTGAAGCTGCCCCTCGACTTTGGCATGGAGACGAGGGGCAAGGTGCTGAAACAAATAGGGAAAAGATGCCGTAGTTCGGGGTGGGGAAATTTCACCAGTTATACGTCAAGTTTCCATAAAGGCGGCGACCTTGGCCAGTATAACAAAACGATCCATCGCAACTCGTAACATAGTATTTGTTTGTTAAGTTGGATACCGCAAGCTGTGCTTTAAGCCCCTTAAGTGCTGGGATTGCCTGTCCCAAATCGTAGTGAGCGCCAATATCGAATAGTATGTATGATGGTGTTTTAAAAGATTCCACATTATCCACATAAGTAGAGCCTACGTATCTCATACCCCAATTGATACCAAGACCTTTGGCAAAACTGGTAGGAACGGTGTAGTCAGCAAAGACGGAAAACATGTTGCGAGGCATTTGCGGTACGACCTTTCCTGTTTCAGAAACAGCATTACCGTAAGAATTTCCATAAACGTCTACTCGTTGTGCTGTCTGATTTGTCTTCGCGAAACGAATATCAGTATAAGTATAGGATGCGACAAGCCGCAGATCTTTAGTAACATTTGCATTTGCAGAGACTTCAAACCCCTGAGACCGCACTTTCCCAACGTCCGAGCTAAATCCAGAATGCTCTAAATCACTTATGAGATAGTGATCTTCATCAATACGAAAAGCAGATGCTGTAAGAATAATATTATTATTTGGTACCTTATATTTTAGTCCAGCCTCCATCTGCTTCCCCGTTAATGGTGAAAACGGTTTTCCTAGATAATCTGTCGATCCAGCTTGAGGGACAAAAGATGTCGAATAACTGAAATAAGGAGCCAAACCAAATTTAGTATTATATATCAAGCCAGCTCTCCACGTGAACGCATGTTGCGGTTCAGGTGCGTCCCCAAGGCTGGATTTTGTTATAGCGTGAGCTGCATTGTCGTTATTAACAGAATATCTGTTGCTGTTATAGTTGACCCAGTCCTCACGTCCTCCAAGAAGAACAGACAAGCCTTTCCACTTAATTTGATCCTGAAAATAAACTCCCTCCTGAAAATAATTATAGGGTCCCGTGCTTCCATAGACTTCACACGCGGCCGAATGAATATTTACACATACAGGGGTATTCGTTGTTGGATTATATAAATTTTGGGTATAAGTTTGTGTATAATCGTAAAATGCATTTTGCATATATTCTAATTGCCTAAAGTCAGAACCAACAATCCATGTGTGCTTCAAAGGGCCGGTAGAAAATTTTCCATAAAGACGTGAATCTAGCCCTATCGTTGTTGATCGTGAATTAATGGACCATGGACGAACACCAACTTCGGAGTTGGTGATGCCAATTCGACTATAAACGTCATTTTGTTCACTATAAGAGTTTTCGTATCGGAAAGTTTGTGAAAAGGAAATATACTTATTGAAGTCGTGTTTAAACATATATTCAAACATCGCTTCCTTTGAGCCTTCTTCATTCCAACTCTTATAGCCAGTAAACGTGTTTCGTGGAATGCGGCGACAGTTTGCATCTTGAATTAATGTCCCACAGGTAGGGTACTGTAAATAATTCGTACCATTTCCTGGTGTGTACATATACATGCCGAGTAAAGTCAGTGAAGTCTTAGGATCAATATCCCACGTAATTGATGGCAGAACTCCCACACGATGGTAGTCAATGTGGTCAACCTGCGTTCCGGAGGTTACGCCAATTGCTGCCACACGATAGCGTATATTGCCACTTTTTGTGATTTTATCACTAACATCGGCTGTTGCTTCATAACGCCCCCAACTGCCAAAACCAAGGGAGACCTGATGTAAAGGTACATCCGTGGGTTTTTTGAGAGTGATACCAATCATCCCCCCGGGGTTAGTCTGTCCATACATGACAGACGCTGGGCCATTCACCGCTTCGATCCGGTCGATAAAAGCTGTTTCTCCAGAGCTTCCACTATTTAGAGCCAAACCATCGATAAACGATGTTGTGCTGAATCCTCTCTGTTTTATTCCACTGTTGGTTCCATCCAATCCACTTCCATTAGAGTAATTTCCTAAACTTTCTGAATATACCCCGGGTGTGTAGCGGAGCGCCTCAACCACATTTTGCGGTTGCTGATCTTGCATTAGCTGCTTCGTAACAACGTATATCGAGTTCGGTATTTCTGTGATCGGAGTGTCTGTTTTGGTGCCGGCCATCGTCGTTGTGGCAACATATCCAATACCCGGACCTGTCGGATCCTGATGTGCAACAGTTCCACCGACGCGCACCGGACCAAGCGTGATATTGGCTGAGGCCTTAACGAGCGAGATTTTATTGCCAGTTCTCGAAAAACTGTAGCCACTGCCAGACAACATACGAGACAGAGCCTGATCTGCAGTCATCGTTCCCGAAACGGCGTTGGCATGCAGCCCCTTCACTTTATCCATATCATAGAAAATCTGGAGATGAGCGGTCTGACTGAGTGTCAGCAGCGCGTGGTTGAGTTCGCCGGCCGGGATATTCACTGATAGGGTCTGCGCTGCCGCCGGAACCACCGTCCCCTGCGCCATGGCAGGAGATGGACAAAGCTCAACGGCGCACCAGGTCAAGGCGCTCCCCGCCATTAGCTGACGAATCAATACTCCACATCTGGTCCGATTTTTTGTCCTGCGCGGTGCATCCCCACGTTCCATCATCGCCTCATTTCATCCATCGCCACGGCACTCCCAAAACGAGAATGCATTGCATTTGCGTCAATGAGTAAGACGCCTGAGGCTTCAGAACTCAGTAAGGAATTCTGCGAAATCCAAACGACTTTTTTTATTTTTTCTTCTGGATCAATGCATTAGACGGCGCATTTCTGCGCGGGCGAACAGTGAGGATAACCGACCCTCAATAAATGATCGTCGCAAGACCGGCGACCGATACCGATCGCAGGGCAAGCTGCCGGGTGATCGAGGACACCGCACCGTCAATATCGGAACAGGAGAAAACGCCACTCACCCGGCGATCCCTGAGACGCGCGCCCATCAGCATGATGCGCGCCTGCCGATAGCGGTTCAGACGTGCGATCACCTCCGAGAGCGGCTCATTGTCGAATACAAGCTGTCCACTGCGCCAGGCCGTTATTGCGGCAATGGGAGCGGCCTGCGGCGTGTCCAGTGAACCATCACGGCCATATCGGACGCTCTGCCCCTCCGCGACGACGACCGAATGTGTCAGGCCATCAGGGGGCCGCGTTACGACCCTGACGCTATGCTCGGTCACGGTCGTGCGCACCCCATCAGGATCACGTTCGACCATAAACTGGGTGCCAAGAGCGGTCGAAGTGCCACGAACCGCTTCGATGACAAAAGGCCGATGCTCCGTAGCGCCCAATGGTGCGACCCTGAACCAGGCGTCGCCATCGATCAGCACGATCCGGCGTTCACTGGCAGTATAGCGAACACTCAGGGCCGTATGGCTGTCCATGACGGCGGTGCTGCCATCGGCAAGATGGACGGTATGGATTTCGCCAACAGGTGTCGTGTAATCAGCCAGCCAGCGGCCCGGTTCAACCCAGCCTGTGCCAATGCCAAGCCCGAGGACAAACAGGCCCGCGATACCAGCGGTCGTGACATGCGTCGCGGTCCGACGATGACGGGCCTTCTTTTCCCGGCTACCAACATCCAGATCCGACCACAGGCTGGACGCACGCTGGAACGCGGCTTCATGAAGGGGCGATGCCGATCGCCACGTAGCGAAAGCCTGCTTTTCTTCAGGATTCAGTTTCCCGCCGCCCAGACGGATGACCCACTCTGCAGCTTCCGTATCAATCCTGTCCTGCTGATCGTCAGTACTATCTGTCATTGGCCCTGCTTGCTGACTGCCACGGGGCGGCTACAGATAAGACGTCCGGACATCACGAAACCAGTAAAAGAAAAACATACGGATCAGCGCGGCAGGCGTAACAGAAGATGACGCAGGGCCGTAGCAAGATGCTTCTGCACCGTGCTTTCCGACACGTCCAGCCGGGTGGCAACGGTGCGGTAACTCAGCCCCGTTACCCGATTGAGCACAAAGATGCGCCGCGTCAGCTGGGGCAGTTCATCGAGAAGGGCCGCGATCTGTCTGATTTTCTCCCTTGCGGCTGCCACATCCTCCGCGCGGGGGCGATCATCGGCAATATGGGCGAGATCCTCGACAGGAACACTGGACGTCTTACGGCGGCGCAGTGACCGGACATGGTCGATCACCAGATTACGCACCGTGCTGTAAAGAAAGGCACGGCAGGCTTCAGCCGGAAGGGCGTCGCCATGTTCCATGAACCGGACAAAGGTTTCCTGCACGAAGTCAGCGGCCAGGTCGCGGTCATTCAGTTGCCTGCCGACATAGTCGGCCAGTTCACGTTGATGGCTCGAAAACAGCCGGCTGATTCGTATTCTGTCCACCCTGCGGGTCGCCTGATTGCCATGATACAGACTTTCCCCTAACACAACTAAGAACCATTCGCAAATAATACATCTCTTTGCGTTACTGAAATGACGGTCGTCAGGCGTCTCTACCCTATAGAGGTTAATGGACAGGACGATTTCGCGATGGAACGCCTCCATTCGTTGAGCATACGCGACCTGCACATCCTGCAGGTGCTCGACATGACGCGCAGCCTTGGCCGGGCGGCGACCGAACTGGGCACCTCCGTCGCGGCGCTGAGCCGCCGCCTCACCCGGATCGAAAACCTGCTCGGGATGACCCTGTTCGAACGCGGCGTGAATGGCACGATGATTACCGCTCCGGGACGTCGCGTCCTGCAACATGCGCGCCGCATGATTGCCGAAGCCCATCATCTCCTTGCTCTCGGAAGCGGCACCGTAGACAGCCTCGAAGGCGAAATCCGCCTTGGTCTGGCCTGCCCGCCGCTGCACCCGATGGTCGAGACGTGGCTGCGGCTATGGAATGAAGCCCATCCCCGGACACGGATCGGGTTATATGCACCGCTGGAGGAAAGCATGACGGCCCTGCTGCTGAACCGGGGTATCGATGCTGCGATCCTCCACCCGGATGCACTCAGTGCCGGCCTCGCCTCCTTCGCATTGTACCGTGAAAATATTGTCGCCGTCATGCCCGAGCGCCATCACCTTACGAAGCGCCAGACGGTGCTTCTGATGGATCTGAGAGCGGAACGCCTGCTGGTGCCGGTCACGACGCAGGATGACCGCTGTGCCCGTTTCCAGCTTGGGCTACTCGGACCACAGGCGCATATTGCGATGCATCGTGGTGGCATGCTTACCCTACTGTCACAGGTACGCTCTGGCGCAGGACTTGCCCTGTGCAGCACCGCCATTCGCGACCTGCAGCCACCGGGGCTCGCTTTCCGCAATATTGCAGACATTCAGGCTGAATTCGAGATGCACCTGGCCTGGCGCGCGGACGCCGAGGATGCCCTGCTGGGCCGGTTTGTCCGGTTCATGCAGACGGTGTCCCGGACCGGCCTCCCTCCCTCGTCTGGCCGTTCCGCAGACGCCGGAAACCCCGATCCGCCTGCATGAACCGGGCCAGCATGGGAGCAACCAGTCGTGCAGGCTGATAAGGCTCGGCCAGATTGTCCTGGCGGGCCATGATTTCGGCATAAGCCACCAGATCCCGAAACAGGGCTGCGGGCAGGTCCACCGTCAGCCGTACGGGTTTTTCGTCCTCGATCGTCGCCAGCCTGAGCTTCGTCATCCTTCTGTCTCCCCATAGGGTCTGAGCACAAGGTCAGTCTTGACCATGACACGCATGGGCAGACCGGGGTGAACTGCCCCGGTTTTACCGGAGAGCGATTTGTTCAGCGCTCAGGCTGCGATATCAAGTCTGCTCTGATCTGCATGGAAGGCGCGTTCGG
>NZ_BDLU01000025.1 GCF_006538165.1 Komagataeibacter diospyri | reverse complement strand
CACCAGATCCAGACCGTTGTCGTAATCTTTGCCGAAAACCGCTCCTTTGATAACCTGTACAATGGTTTCCCGGGTGCAGACACGTTTGCGGGCAAACCCCTGTCCCTATTTGCCCAGCGTGACCGGGATGGATCAATACTGCGTGAACTTCCCCCCGTATGGGGTGGCCTGACGGGCCGGGGCGTACCTGAACCGGTTACACAGGCGATGAGCGCCCATCTGCCCAACCAGCCATTCCGCGTCGATGACCCGCAGGGGTTCAACCGTCCCCTCAGCACGCTTACACATGACCTGTGGCACCGGTATTACCAGAACCAGATGCAGATCAACGGCGGTCGTAACGACATGTTTGTTGCATGGGGCGATTCCGGGGCCATGCCCATGAGTTACTGGGATGGCACGCAAATGGAGATGTGGCAGGTCGCGCGCCGATATACCCTTGCCGATCATTTCTTCATGGGGGCATTTGGTGGCTCGTTCCTTAATCACCAGTGGCTGGCCTGTGCCTGCGCCCCGTCTTACCCCCATGCGGATACAAGCCCCGCCCATCCGGTCATTTCCGTAGCTGACCCGTCGGGCAGGTCCCTGTCTGTCGCACCCAATTCCCCCCGTTCCGCACTGGATGGCATTCCGAAATTCGTGCGCGATGGCAACCTGACGCCAGATTTCCATGCCGTCAATACGATGCAGCCCCCTTACCAGCCCAGCGAAAACGCCCCGGCGGCGGGACAGGATGCACGTTTTGCCGATCCCATGCAGGCCACCACCCTGCCACCCCAGACGATCCCCACCATGGGTGACCGCCTGAGCGCGAAAGGCATCACATGGGCGTGGTACGCCAGCGCATGGCAGGATGTGCTGGCCCATGGAAACCACTATCCCACGCCCGATTTCCAGTATCACCACCAGCCGTATAACTATTTCCGCAATTATGCCCCCGGTACACAGGCGCGGCAGGCGCACCTGCGCGATGGCGGCCTGGCGGGCGTACGGTTCATTGACGATATCGACCACGGCACGCTGCCGCAGGTCAGTTTCTACAAACCGCAGGGCAACCTGAACGAACATTCCGGCTATGCCGATATCCAGTCCGGGGATCATCACATTGCCGATCTGATCGCCCATCTGGAAAAAAGCCCGCAATGGCCGCATATGCTGGTGGTCGTAACATATGATGAAAATGGCGGGCTGTGGGACCATGTCGCACCGCCCGCAGGCGACCGCTGGGGACCGGGATCACGCATTCCCGCCATCATCATCTCCCCTTACGCACGACGGGGCTATGTGGATCACACGGTACAGGATACGACGTCCATCCTGAAATTCCTGACCGAACGCTTTCACCTGCGCGCTCTCAAGGGTCTTGTCGATCGTGAACATGCCATACAGGCCAGCACAGGTCAGCCATTGGGCGACCTGACCAGCGCCCTGCTACTGACACAGGGGCAACAATAAGCTGCCTGCCAATCGCTCCCTTCCCGCATGACCGGCTGTCCACCCTGCGGGGACAGCCGGGGCTGACGCAGATATGCATGTTAAAAAACGAAAGTTTTTTGGGTGCAGCCTTTTTGAAAAAGGCTGTATTTCTGAATGCTTGTTGAAAAAAAGCTTCACCAGAAAACTTCCTGATAATTTGCACGATGTTTCACAGGTAGGCTTGTCAACCGATCACCTCTTAATCACCACGTCCCCCACGGGGCGGACATATCCATCCGTCAGGGTTCCAAGAAACGCGACAACGGCATCGATCTCATCGTCGGATAAAGCAGGCTGGTTACCGGGCCGGGGACCAAAGGGTGGATCCATGTTGATATTGGGATGAAAACGCACGGGCAGGTCATCATAGATCCGCACCCTGCCATCCGGCCCGGTTGGGTACCACATCTGTGGCCGGACATCGCGCAACACATAAAAGGCGACGGCCTGCCGCAGGGAATGGATCACGCCGTTATGGAAAAAGACATGTCGCGTCGCCACATTGCGCAACGATGGCGTGCGGAACAGTCCGCAATATTCCGGGTGATCAGACAGATCGGTCCGGTCCGGTCCACATAGCCCCAGGTCGAAATAGGCCGGATTTGCATTCAGGCCGATTGCATAATTACGCGGCACCCCAAGGGCTATCAGCCCATAATCCGTAAACTGGGGCGGCGTACCGTCATGCCCGGTCTGGCTGACATGACATGATGCACAGTTACCCTTATCCACCCGTTCAAACAGGTCCCGCCCCCATGCTTCCTGCGGGGAAAGCCGCGCCCGACCTGCCAGCACCGCATCATATTTGCTGGTATAGGGATAAAAAAGCCCGGATTCCTGCTGATAGGTGGCCAGGGCTTCCACAATCAGGCCAAACCGGTCATCCGCAGGGATAAGGGCCAGCGCATCCAGACGCGGACCGTAGCCTGCGGCCAGTGCCCGCCGCAGGACAGCCCTCCGGCTGGTATTCGCCATTTCATAGGGCGAAAGCAGCGGGATTTCCCCCTGCCCCCGCGCTGTATCCACCCTGCCATCCCATGTCAGCCCCCCGGTGGGACCATTATCCGGACTTTCGTCGGCTTCATCTTCTGAATCAAAGAAATGTTCGGCAAACTGGGGCACATCCTGCAGATACATAAGCGATGGCACCGCCCGGTGCCCCTGCCGGTGCATGTCCGGGCCACCGTACTGCACCGGCAGGTTATTGGCTGGCGCAAAGGCATGGGCATCATCATGGCAGGAAGAACAGGCCATATGTCCCGATGCCGATAATCGGGCGTCATGAAACAGGTCACGACCGAGCACGCCAAGTGCCTGCGCACGGCTACGGGCCTGAACACGTGACAGCGGTTTCCCCTGCGTCACCTGTGCCGGAGCCGCCATCACCATCATCAGGGCGAAAATGACATACATGCCGCGTAGGGCAATCCTGAACAACTGGGAAACCATGGTGTTCATTTTTCATGCAGATAGATGTGAAATGACCTTACGGCTTGACGCGATCCCATACAATGTTACGTTAAATTAACAACATAGCCAGAAAACCGTTACCAAAACCTATCTCCCTGCTTCCTGAAGGCGGCTTCATGCATATCCGTGGATGTATTGGTATCATACTTCTGGTGTGCACGGGCATCCTCTTCTCGGCTGATCGCAGGCAGATCAGGCCGCGTATCATCCTTGCCTGCCTTGGGCTTCAGATCGCCATAGGGTTTACTGTCCTGCGCATACCGGCCGGGCGGGCGCTACTGCGCACGGTATCGGACATGGTGACACGCCTGCTGACATACGGAGACGAAGGCGGACGATTCCTGTTTGGCGCGCTGGTCGGGCCGCAGATGAATACGATCTTTCCGGGGGAAGGCTATGTCTTTGCCTTCCAGGTACTGCCATCACTGGTTTATGTCAGCGCCCTGATCGCCATCCTGTACCATTGCGGCATCATGCAGGTCTTCGCACGTGTATCCGGACGCGGGGTACAATGGCTTGCCGGGACATCGCCCGTTGAATCGTTTGGCGCCATCATCACCATCTTTGTCGGGCAAAGCGAACTGCCGGTCGCCCTGGGTCCCTACCTTGCCACCATGGGCGGGACGGAACTGTTCAGCGTGCTGTGCAGTGGTACGGCATCCGTGTCAGGCGCAACGCTGGTCGGATATGTCGGGCTGGGTATTCCGGCGCATTACCTTGTCGCGGCATCCTTCATGGCCATACCTGGTGGGCTGCTTTTTGCCAAGCTGCTTGAACCACGCCCCCCCGGCGCGCCCGCCATCCCGCTTTCCACCGGTAATACCGCCTATCACAGTGCTTTTTTTGAAGCCGTCATGGAAGGTGCGCTGAATGGCACGCGCACCGCCATATCAGTCGCCGCCATGCTGGTTGCCTGTATCGGGCTGATCGCGCTGGT
Organism: Komagataeibacter diospyri; assembly: GCF_006538165.1. Classification (GTDB taxonomy): domain Bacteria; phylum Pseudomonadota; class Alphaproteobacteria; order Acetobacterales; family Acetobacteraceae; genus Komagataeibacter; species Komagataeibacter diospyri. The sequence goes on along the minus strand of NZ_BDLU01000025.1, from coordinate 32,794 downwards.
CAATGGGATATTGCAGGGGATTGGCGGGACGGTCGGGTGCCCTGCCCAGTCGCTGGAATACCTTATGGGGCTGCTGTTCGCCCCGGTCGCATGGCTGCTTGGCGTGCCAGTAGCCGAATGTGGTACCGTTGGGTCGGTGCTGGGGCTGAAAATGGTGGTCAACGAATTCGTGGCCTATCTTCATCTTGGGCCCGACATACGGGGCGGTGTGCTATCGCCCCGGGCTGCCGCGATTGCGTCATTCGCACTATGTGGCTTTGCCAACCTGAGTTCCATCGGCCTGCTGGTAGCGGCATTCGGCAGCCAGTGCCCTGACCGACGCGAAGAAGTCGCCCGCAGGAGCGCCCGCGCCGTACTGGCAGGCGTGCTATCCAACCTGCTGAGTGCGGCGATAGCTGGTATCATCATCCAGTAATGCCCAACCGCAGATAAGGAATGAAACCCAAGTGGATGTGCAAAAGATCATAATCGACACGGATCCGGGTCAGGATGACGCCATTGCCATCATGATGGCGCTGGCGTCCCCGGATCTGAAAGTCCTTGGGCTATCCACCGTGGCGGGCAACGTACCGGTCAGCCAGACCGCCACAAACGCCTGCAAGATCCTGGAACTGGCGGAACGACCAGATATTCCTGTCCACGCCGGATGCGCCACCCCCCTGCGCCGCACGCCCATCACGGCCGAACACGTGCATGGACGGACTGGCATGGATGGACCGGACCTGCCACAACCGACGCGGCCCCCACAGGCCGGACACGCCGTGGATTTCCTGATTGATACAATCAGGGCCCATCCTGCGGGCAGTATAACCGTAGTCACCCTTGGCCCCATGACCAACCTTGCCGTAGCCCTGATCAAGGCGCCTGACATCGCGCCACGCATCCGGCAGGTTGTCTCCATGGGCGGGGCCTATTCCGAATGTGGGAACATCACCCCCAATGCCGAGTTCAATATATTTGCCGATCCCGATGCGGCGGATATTGTATTGCGCAGGCAGATACCACTGACGCTGGTCCCGCTGGATATCACACATCAATTCCTGATCAGCCCGTCACGTCTGGCCAGCCTGCGTGCGCTGCCCGGACGCTGTGCGCAGGCCGCGGTCAGCATGCTGGGATTTTCCGAACGGTTTGACCTTGAAAAATATGGATGGGATGGCGCCCCCCTGCATGATCCCTGCACCATCGGCTGGCTGCTGGCACCGGACCTGTTTGCAGGCCGCATGGTCAATGTTTCAGTCGAGGTGGACAGCCCCCTCATGCAGGGGGCCACGGCCGTGGACTGGTGGCAAGTGACAGACCGTCCGCACAATGCTCTTTTCCTGCGTGAAGTAGACAGTGCGGCATTATGGAAGGTGGTACTGGCACGGTTAAGCCGCCTGCCCTGATATAGTAACGGGCATGTAACCGGGTAAAACCCGCATGCCCGTATATCCGGTTACAACGTTTTCCTAATCTTCATACTGAATCCAGCACAAACAGCCACCTTTATTATTCTATTATTTATTATAATTTGTGAATTTATCCCGATCTATTTTGAATATTGGGAACGAAATATAATCCAGCATATCCCGGTTAAAGAACACAGTCCGACGATAACCTTCATACGGCAGCATAATCATGATCGGTTCATCGTCGCCATTTCCACCGTAAGGATAATGCACATCGACAGGAGGCTCGATACATTCGAACAGGTTGTAATCAGTATAAGTAATTTCCCGCCGCCTGTCTGTCGAGAACTGGATCGTCACCGTGTGTGCCAAGGCCATAATCTCATCGGTTTGTGCTACTCTGGCAACATTTTCAACCGCGACGTTCCCAGGTTTAATCGGTCCCTTGGCCACCAGTTCATCGAATTGTCCATCTGTAATCATGATCCGGTCCCGAACCTGCCTGATATCTTTCTGGGCTACAGTCGAATATTGAATTATCTTCGGGAAAATCCTGGTTCTGCAGGGCTTCAACGATAGCCCAGTCACTGCTGTCAGGCATCTGGATTAGCGTTGCCTGTTTGTAGTCATTATGACCCGGCCCATAGGTATCATGTACCTCACTGGAACAATAAAACTGAGAAATCGCTTTTTTTCAATAGTTACGGCACGATTATCCAGATCCTTTATGGCAATGAAATTCTTTTTTACTCTGCAATTCACTATAGGCCTGCACATACACAGCTTCTGAAATTAAAAGCAGCAATGTCATACCGCCACCGCAGAAATGTATTGCGCATTCACCTTAATATTGCAGATCCGGTGACGATTTATTATCATAAAGCGCTACAATTTTTGGCGGATGTCGACCAAGAAATTCCAGCTTGGAGACCTTAAAATGCCTTGCCAGCTTGAAAAGCTGAGGTTTCGGAACTTCTGTCGTGCCCGTTTCCCAGGACTGATATGCTGGCTGTGTTCACACCTGCTGCGCGGGCGGTATGGGCCTGTGTTCCGCCACTTTTATTCCTTAAATGTTCAGTCTGTTGGTCGTCAATTCGACTATCCATTCTTGTGAAGATGCCTGTCTCGACCGAATCTTTCAGTAAAACAACCAAAACATTAAATAATATTTAAAGATTTACACAAGTAATATTCAGAAACGACCAGTCTATGTCCATTCAACCGTACGACTTAAAAGCAACGATACCCTACTGACAGACCGGCCAGGAAAACCACGGAATTCAACAAAGGCCCGGTTATGACACGACTGGATCAGGCACCCCGTTTCCACCTGATCCAGCCGGTCTTCAGATATTTATTCAGGAATCGGACTGCACTGCGGTGTTACCGGCTGGCCCACCATGACTGCCGTCGTGAACGCAGCTGAATCCGGCAGGGATGCATTGACGGTCTGGTCATGGTTCAGTCCCTTGTAGACATGCGCCTGTACAATTGTCCCCGCAGCGCAGGCCGCTTTGACAAGACCCAACTGCAACGGCGGCGGCACATCGCGGTCCAGTTCGCCTATTCCCATGAACAGTGGCTGGGGCAGCTTCATGGTCGGATACTTCATTGCCATCAGGGCTGGCGCAAGCGTCTTTAAAAAATCCGGCTTCAGGGAGTTGCTAAAATTCAGCCCATCCGTCTTCACCTTATCCGTCAGTTCATGCACACATAGACCCGCAGCAGCCTGATAGGCGGACATCGCTTTCGGGGTAAAAGTGTCTTCCGGTCGGAAACCAGCATCATAGCCCGCAAGACCCTGTGCAAGATACAGGGCATAGACCATGACAGGATTGTAGCCGCCCTTTGCCTGATCCAGCGCGGTCATCTGCTGTAGCAGTTCAGGCGTGATATAAGGCGCACCCGTGGCCACCGTGCCCCGGATATCCAGTTCGGGCGCATAAGCGGGCGCAAACGCCGCCGACGCAAAGGCCGCGCCGCCGCCCTGCGACTGCCCGACAATCATGATCCTGTTCTGCAGTCCCGGAATGCCAGCAAGTGCCGCGCGCACGCCGTCCAGAAGGCTGTAGGCCTCTACACGGGTATCGAGATAGGCATGCGTGCCAGGCGTGCCCAGTCCCTGATAATCGGTACCGACCACGGCAAAGCCACGTTTCATCCATTCAGACAGATAGTGACGGTTGCGTTCGGTCCACGGATTGTTGGACGGCGCGCAATGGTCGGCCACCCCCACCGTACCATGGGCCCAGGCAACGATCGGCCAGCCCCCTGCCGGCGGCTTGTCCGCAGGCAGGATGACTTCCGCCGTTACGGGAACAAGGCCCCTGCCTGTCACGCCATTCGTTGACAGGTAGGTGATCCGCACGGACCGCCCGGCGTCAGGCAGACTGAAAGACGGTGCCAGTGGTTCAGATGCACTCAGCGTGCCAGGTCTGATCTGGGCAGGGGCGGCATGGGCACCGACCGCCAGGGCAGAGCAACATATACCTGCAAGCAGACCTGCGACTGTAAGGCTGGAACGACGAAAGAGCATGATAAATCCTTTTGCGGTGCGATCTTTCCTTGACCGGCCCTGAAAGTCAAACTTATCAATGATAAGATTCCTCCATGGACCTGTTGTCAAGGATGATGGCGGGCGGGCAGGCCGATCATGGAAGTGCAGGTAATGGAACCTCGGAAAGTCCGGAAAAATTACCATCATGGGGATCTGCGGGCCGAGCTCCTCCGTTCGGCCCGTACCCTGCTTGAACAGCAGGGAATCTCCGTCCTTGGCCTGCGCGCCATCACGCGCCATGCTGGAGTCTCCTCGGCTGCTGCCGCGCCGCATTTCGGAAACCTGACGGGCCTGCTGAGCGCGCTTGCGACGACAGGCTATGAAGAACTTGCAGCAGCCCTCGAACCCGTTCTTGAAAAAGGTGCCCATGCAGCCGGTCTGGTCTATGTGCGCTTTGCCATTAACAATCCTGGCCTGTTTACCCTGATGTTCCGAAGTGATGTGATTGACCGGAAAGACCCGATCCTTGCCACAGCCTCGACCCGGACGTCACGGATGCTTACCCTTCTGATCGATAATCTGAAAGATCACCCGCCACAGCGGACACGTACCGGAACACGTGCGGCCCATTGGGGAAAGGTGCATGGTCTGGCTGTTCTGGCCATTGATGGCTTTCTGGATGTCTTGCTATCCAGTCAGGGAGAAGACATGTCGCTTGAAGACCTTCTTGATGACGCCCTGCGATAACGGGTGGAACTGGGAAGCTGTGCTTCAACTCAAAGAAAATCCCAGAATGCAGGCAGTCCCTGCGCAAGTGCGTGGCACGCCGGGTAACCTGCCACCCTGCCCCATAGCCCATCGACAGCGTAATGCTGGATGGAAGCCGGTGGTTTCGCAGCATTGGCATCCGAACAAAACCAATGGCAGCCATTTCGGACAGCCCAATGGGGGCACCCGGCCAGGGCCGGTGGCCAGATATGACGGGTTCAAACGCGAACCGGGGTCAAAGCGACATATGGCCGCAGGCATGCAGGGCCACCTGCTGGCCCCGCATGTCAGTCCGTCGGAATGATCGCATGAGGCGGACGTCTTTCCGCCGCCATATCCCTTTCAATTACTCGCGGTTATATCCTGCAATACGTCGAAACCCTCGAATACCGGTGGACCAATTGTCAGGACCGTGCCCCTGCCTGCCTGTGCATGGGCCTGCCGGAACTGTTCCGACTGCGTCCATGCGCCAAATGCCGCATGGGACACCCATACGGTGTGCGATGCGTAAAGAACGTGATCCTCATGTGCCGGTCCACGCAGGAACTGGAAACTGACGAAGCCGGGTACGGTCCTGAGCAGCACGTCGCGAGCCAGCCAGCGTTGTTCGAATTCCTTTACGCAGTCGGGTTTTACCCGGAAGCGGTTCATGGCGATGTACATATGTCTGTTTCCTCGTTAATATTATCATGGGGAAGAATGAAAGGTCTGGCCGTTCTTGCGTGGAAGTGGACACAGTTTTTCCCAAGCCCGAAAATGGCGCAGGCCAGATCCTGCGTCAGGACGGATTCAGGCGGCCCCTGCGCATGGACCATACCCTGCGCCACCACCACCAGGCGGTCGGCACAGGCAGCGGCCCAGTTCAGGTCATGCAATACGACAACAACACCCCCGCCCCGGGCTGCATGCTGGCGTGCCAGTTGCAGGACGAGCACCTGATGGGCAGGATCCTGCGCTGAAATCGGCTCATCAAGCAGGAGAAAACCGGGGGCCGCCCCCCTGACCCGGGCCGCTTCCAGTTGCATCAGGACACGGGCGAGATGGGCACGCTGGCGTTCACCGCCAGACAGGGTCATCATCTGCCGTTCGGCCAGCCGCTCCAGCCCGACCTCGCGCACCAGCATGTTGGCCAGGGCAGCCTGCTGCTCCATGCCCAGCCCATTGGCCGATATCCCGCCCCCCATCATGACCATCTGGCGCACCAGAAACTGGCCTGCGGCCTCACTGTCCTGCGTCAGCATTGCACGCTGCGTGGCGAGATGACGGTGAGACATGGCTGCAAGCGGTCTGCCATCCAGCACCACCTGCCCACCCGTGGGCGCGGACAGCCCGCTGGCAAGGCGCAGCAGGGAACTCTTGCCCGCGCCATTGGGACCGATAACGGCCGTGACCTGTCCCCTGCCAAATGACAGGGTGATGTCACGCAGGATTTCGTGTCCTCCCTGTCGCCATGTTACGTGTCGTAATTCCAGTGTCATCACGAAACACCCGTGCGGTGACTACGGGCCAGCAGCCAGACAAAAGCCGGTGTGCCCAGCAGCGCCGTCACGATACCAACCGGTATCTCTGCCGGGCTGGCCAGCGTGCGGGCCATGGTATCAGCCCCTGTCAGCAGCGTTGCGCCAAGGATGGCGCTGGCGGGCAGCACGACCCGATGGTCAGGCCCCACCATAAGCCGTACCAGATGTGGCACGACCACCCCCACGAAACCAATCGCCCCCACCAGAGATACGGTCGGGCCGGTGGCGCAGGCCACAGCCAGCATCGACAGGCTTTTGATCCGTTCAACCGGATATCCCATCAACTGTGCATTATGCTCGTTAAGCAGCATGACATTCAACGGTGTGGCAAGATGGATTGCAAGGCCACCGGCAACCAGCAGGAAAGGCACCAGCAGGCCAACACCGCTCCACGTCGCGCCTGAAAAGCTACCCATTGTCCAGAATGTCAGGTCACGCAGGGCTGTATCGTCCGCCCGGAAAATCAGGATACCGGTCAGCGCGCCGGAAAACGCACCAAAGGCCACACCCGCCAGCAGCATGGCGGTAATTGACGTAACACCGCCGCGCGTGGCGAAAAAATAGAGAAGCCCCATACCCGCGAAACTGCCCGCAATGCCCGCGCAGGGGATCGCCCACATGCCAAGCCCCGTTACCCATTGCCATGCTCCCCCCAGAACAATGACGCAGGCCGTCGCCAGCGCCGCGGCAGACGAAACCCCTGCCAGCCCGGGATCAGCCAGCGGATTGCGAAACAGCCCCTGCATGATCGTACCGGCAACCGCCAGCGCCGCCCCGGTCAGGCAGGCCATGGCAATACGGGGGCCCCGGATGCCCCACAGCACCAGATGTGCCGCCTGTCCCTGCGCCCCGGTGGCACAATGCCATAGATCACGCAGGTGAACCGTGGTCGCCCCGGTATCAAGCGCAAGAAGCATGGTCAGCACCAGCATGGCTGGCAGACCGCACAGAAGCCAGAACGCGCGAAAGCCCCTTTCCCTCATGCGGGCATGCCAATGCCCTGAAGGCGATGAGCCAGTTCCAGTGCCGCGTCAGGTGTACGCGGGCCAAAGCCCAGCAGACGCTCCCCCTCCATGCCGATGATTGCATGGCTTTTACCTGCTGGCGTCAGCCGGAAGCCAGCATTGCCAAGCAGAGCCGTCCGGACCTGTGGCGCATCCTGTTCCATGGTCAGCACGGCATCCGGGCGCAGGTCGATCAGGGCTTCCTGGTCGAGTATCCTGTACCCCCCGAACGTTGCAGGATTGGCACCACCCGCCAGACGGATCACGGCATCCGCCGCAGTATTCGTACCTGCTACCATCGGGCGATTATTGTTCATGCGCATGATAAACAGCACCCGTCTGGTAACCGGATGCGCCGCGCGCCACTGCGCCAGCATATCGAAACGCTGCGCTATGTCCGCGCACAGCTGCGCACCTGCCGTTTTTGCATCCATCAGGTCTGCCAGAAAGCGCGTACGGGCCAATATGGCCTCTTGGGACGGTGTGGCGTCGACAAACACCACCGGTACGGCAGATGCCATCAACTGATCCAGAACCGGTGGCGGTCCGCTATCGTTCATGGCCAGGATCAGGTCAGGCTGAAGCGAAAGAATCCCTTCGGCAGACAGGGCGCGCATGTAGCCTACAGATTTTTTTTCATGCAAGGCCCGTTCGGGCCATGTTGCGGTCATATCGACCGCGATGATGCGCCGGTCCATACCCAGCGCATATAATGTTTCCGTGATGGTGCCGCCAATACTTGCAATATGCCTTGCCGGACCGACCTTTACGTGCCGCCCCCGGCAATCCGTGATCATGTCGCCTTCACACCCCCGACCCGGGCGTGGTGCGTTCAGCATGGCGCCGGCAAGCAGGCTGACAAACATCCGGCGTCCCATATCCATCCGGTTGAAGCCCACAGGATTATCGGTCATCAGAACTCGATCCTTGCGGTTACCTTGAAGGAGCGGCCGGGCTGCGTGTAATACCGCTCCGAAAGGGAACTGGACGACTGACCATAGGGCAGCGAGGCGGCGTTGTAATAAGCCTTGTCAAAGATGTTGTACATACCCGCCTGTATGCGCAGCGGGCGGTAGAATGTGGGGCTGTACCAGCCTGTCAGGTCAAAAATGACGTAACCGGGCGTTTTCCACTGGTTCTGTAACGATCCCGTGGTGGTCAGGTATTTGGCGTCATCACGTGAGGTGGCGAATGTGCCCGACAGGTCGGTACCCCAGTTATCCCTCTTGTACCCAAAGCCGATGATCCCGCGGAAGGGTGCGACCGAACTGAGGTGGAAGTTCATGTCGGTATCGCGCCCATCAGCATAGGCAAACGAACCCCATGCGTGCCAGTGCCGGTCGAATGCCCAGTTGACGCTTGCCTCCACGCCATAGATGCGCACATGCGCCAGGTTGGTGTAGCCATAACACAGGTAATACCCTGAGCAGCCACTGACCCCTTCCATGTCTATGAAGTTGTTGTAGTGGTTATCATAAAACGAGATATTGGCCCCGCGTTCGGAATTGCCGTATTTCATGCCCACTTCCCATCCCCTGCTGCTTTCAGGCTTGAGGTTGGGATTGCCGGTGACCTGATAGAACGGCGGCGTGCTGTAGTTCAGGTATTCTTCCGTGGCCGATGGCGCGCGGTAGGCTTCGGAATACTGTCCATACAGGGTCAGGTCATGGGCCACACGGGCTTCCACCAGCACCTTGGGTGAGAAGTGCGAGCCATGGGCACCGTGTGGCAGGCCGCCATAGCCCGCATTCGCCATGTAGGATGTAGTATTGTGCGGGTCACGCTGGAAGTAATCGAAGCGGAAGCCCGGCGTGATATGGAACCACTCATTGCGACCGATGCCAATGCGGTCCTGAACGATGGCACCCATATCCGTGCCATGGACCTTCGGCATGTCGGAGAAATTGTCGTGCAGGTAGGGGCTGGAGACCGCCTGCTGCCCGGTCTGGGTCTGGTAGGTATCCGTCAGGAAGACTTCGCCGCCATAGGTGATCTTGTGGTGCAGCGGGCCGGTAAAGATGTTGTTTGTCGCTGACCCGGTAACACCATAGGACTGCACGGGCAGGCTCAGATGTTCATGGGTATAGGTCGAGGCGTTGGCGGAATCCCGGTTGGTGATGTCGGTATCGGTCTTTATGCTCTGCCAGTAGGCCAGAAAATGCGCCTCGCTGAACAGGGCCGTCGGACTGTCGGCCTGATAGTCGTAATTGGCTGATATGCGGGAGCGCTGGTTTTCGCTGCGGGTGTAGTAGCGGTCGGTTGCCGTGGTTTCGGAAGTTTTGGTTTCCTCGTTATAATTGCGGTCATACCATTCCCCCGTCAGGCCGATCCTGTGGCCGCCGGCAAAATAATGCCGGACCTTGCCCAGAAAATTGCCGACCTGATAGGAAGCAGGATCTTTCATTGTCCGGGTCCGGCCATAGCCGCCTATGTCACCACGGTTGCCGGTTTCGCTGCCATTCTGGTAGCCACCCTGCAACAGGAACACAGTGTTCTTGTAACGCGCCGCAAAAGCCTGATTGAGCAGTGCGGCCTCGCTTGCGCCATTATAGGTCAGCTTGGTCAGGCCGCCGAAATTCCTGCCTGGCTTGAGAATGTCCTCCGGGTCCAGCGTGCGCAGGGCAATCACGCCGCCCAGTGACCCGGTGCCGAAAAAGCTGGAATCCGCACTTTTGACAACATCAATCGCGCCAAGTGAATTGAAATCGAAATCACTCACGCCCCCCTGCGCGGTATTGAAACTTCCAGCATAGGCGCCATCGTTCGCCCATGGCATGCGCACGCCGTCAATCGTCGTCAGGATCCGGTTCTGGTCCAGACCACGGATATTGATGCTGGAATTTCCATTACTGTAATTTACGGCGGCATCCACACGCCGCGAGTAATCTTCCAGACTGTCAATCTGCCGGTCACGGAAGGTTTTGTAGGTTGTGGTGGTGGTCAGGACCGCCGGTTTGCCCACTTCGCTATGATCCTTGTCCGGATCAAATTTCATCAGGTCGATGATGTCTGTCGTGCCCTGCACCTTTACAGGCGAAAGCTTGATGGGGGCCGCTGGTGACAGGGAAACCTGCGCCAGGGACGGAGACTGTTTTGCGGCCATGGCTGCAGATGTTGCCGTATCCGTTGCCGACGGTGTGGCAAAGGCAGGCGGAAACCAGGCACAGGCCAGGACTGTGGTGGCAAGCATGTGACGGCGACGTGCCTGCCGTCGTCGGAATAAAAGCTTTATCATCGTTCACCGTCGATAATGAGAATCATTATCATGACGATAAGCGCACAAATTACATTGTGGCAAGGATTTTATTGCGCCTGATTCTTATTTGCATTAATAAGGGAATAGTGGTTTCCAGCAGAAGATGCCTGCCTGACGCCAACATCCAGCCAATGTCCCCCAAGTATAAAATTGTAACAGGAGAAAAATCATGACTTCGTTAAGCGACAGGAACATTCACGCACCCCTGTCAGGCTATCTGCGCGAGGCAACACAGCAGGAGCACGACGCGGTTAATCATGCCGTCATGTCAGGCGGGATGTTTACGGATGCCACGGGCTATCGGGCTTTTGTTCTGCTACAGTACCTGTTCCACCGCGATATCAGCCCGTTATATGACAACCAGGATCTGGCGCACATCGTGCCGGACCTGGCTGCCAGAAACAGATTCAGGCAGGTCTCGGCTGACATGGCGGATCTGGGTGTCGCCCTGCCAGCTTCTGGCGCGCCACCTGGCATAACGGACCCCTCTACCGCCATTGGATGGCTGTATGTGGCGGAAGGATCAAAGCTCGGCGCCAATTTTTTGATCAAACTTGCTGGAAAAATGGGATTTAACGAAAATTCCGGCGCCCGGCACCTGGCACCGGACCCGATGGGACGTGGCCCTTCATGGGCCGCGTTCCGCAAGGCAATGGATAACGCACAGCTTGATCCGGAACGCTGCCTTCAGGGCGCACGGGACAGCTATGCCCGCGTAAAGAGCTATATTCCGGTGTTGAAACACCCGGCAGACACCGTTCCATCTGGCCCTGCGCACCACGGAACGCACGCACATCACACCGATGCGTCAGGCGGAAGTGGCCGGACAGTAAAGTGGTATTGAATACTGCCGGAGCTACCCCCGCCGATATCAGTGATAACCGGGCATGCCGCGCAACTGCTCACGCTGCCATATGATCAGTTCTGGTGAAGGTAGAATTCAACCGGAACGGTCAGCGTAATGGTCTCCCCCGCCACACTGTCAGGCGGGACAGGTAGCGGCTGGGCGCGGCTGGGCAGCGCCACGGCTTCCTGATCCAGCATGGGATGACCGGAACTGCTGGCCAGCATGACCGAGACGACGTGCCCCCTGCGGTCCATGGAAAAGGTCACGGTGGGCACGCCTTCCTGCTGGCGGCTCATCGCGGCCGAGGGGTAGCGCCTGAACTTTTCCAGCCGCGCCAGCAACGCGCCCTGCCACGTAGCCGGATCATGCGCGGCATGGACCGGAGAAGCCCCCGGCACAGGTGCCTCCAGCGTCGGGGTGGATGATGCTTCGGTGGACGGGGGGGAAGTAGTAACGTCAGCCGGCGGCGTCCTGTCCGGCACCGGTTTTTTCTGTAGCAGGGCCGACTTTTTTTTATATATTTTGCGCTTTTCTTCCCTGGGCACGGGAACCGGCGGATCTGGCTTGGGCGCGGGGGGCGCCATGATCTCTGGCGGCGGGGCCGGTTGGGAAGCGGGCATGGACAACGTCTGTCTGGGGCCGGGGGGCACATCCGTGGGCGGAACCGGGGATGAGACCGGTTCAGGGGCCATGTCAATGGCGATGGCTGCAAGCGGCGGTTCCGACACCACCACGGGCGGGGACGGCTGGCGCATGACCCACGTCACCGCGCCACCGGTCACAGCCATTACCACAAGGAAGGACAGTCCCCAGCGGATGGCATCCATCCGCCGGGCCAGTCGTTTCTGGCTGTATCGCCATTGCGTAAACGACGCTACGGCAGGATCACCAGCCGGGGGCATTGTGCCTGCCGCATAACTCATGACACATCTCCTGCCGCGCTGCCTGTCATGGGGCGCTGACTATATCTGATGGCACCATAGCAGCCGCAGGGGCATGACCTTCTTCCCGCCCCTGCAGGTTGACCAGTGCGACCTTGAGATAACCGGCAGCGCGCAGTCTATCCATCACCCCCATCAATGTGCCGTAATCCACCGTCCTGTCGGCGCGCAGGAAAACGCGCTCGTTCTTATTACCCCTGCTGGCGGTTTCCAGTGCGGCTGCAAGCCCATCCATCGTAATGTCATCCTCGCCAAGAGCGAGGTTATGATCGGCCTTTACGGTCAGGAATACCGGGGCATCCGGGCGTGGCGTCGGCTTTTCGGTCGAAGACGGCAGGTCCACCGGAACGTTGACCGTGGTCAACGGAGCCGTAACCATGAAAATGACCAGCAGCACCAGCATCACATCGATGAACGGCGTGACGTTGATCTCACTGGCTTCATGCGGACTTTCATCTGCGTGGCGGATATGAATGGCCATGAATGCGTCCTCTATTCCGCCGCTGCAAGGGCGTCGTGCCGCTGTTGGGCAAGGCGCACGATATTGTCCTGTCCCATGCGCATCTGCGCCCGGCCCAGATCGCGTGAGACCAGACGCATGACCAATGCCGTCAGGTCCGCCACCTGTGCGCGGCATGATGCCGTCTGACGGGCAAGATGGTTGTAGATCACCACCGCCGGAATGGCCGCGACCAGACCAAGGGCAGTCGCCAGCAGGGCTTCGGCAATGCCAGGGGCTACTACGGCAAGGCTCGTCGCCCTGCTCGCCGCGATGCCGGTAAAGGACGTCATGATGCCCCAGACCGTGCCGAACAGGCCAATGAATGGCGATGTTGCGCCGATGGTGGCCAAAACCCCGGTACCACGCACGAGGCGACGCCCTTCGGCCGCTTCCAGCCGTTCGAGGTGGAGTACGATGCGTTCCTTCAGCCCCTCACCATCATCCGGGATGTCGGCGGAACGTCTGCGCTCGGTTTCTGCCGCCATGACCAGTGTATGGGCGATGGATGCGTTCTCACGGGTCCATTCCTCGCCCAGATCCAGCGTATTGGCCTCTTCCAGCGCTTTTTCAGCCTTGCTGAGTTTGTGCCGCACACGCAGCAGTTCAGCCGACTTGGCGATGAAGATGGTCCATGTCAGCAGCGAGGCTGCCGCCAGCAGGATCATTACGCAGCGGACGACGGGACCAGCGTTGAGAAACATCCCCCACGGGGAAAACGAAATCGGGGTCATGAGTGACCTCCTTCAGCAGGCAGGTTGCCACGCCATGCCCATGGAAGGCTGGCGATCGGCACGATAAAGAAAAAGGAACGGAGCCCCCGAAACAGGCCCAGCCGAATGTCCTGCTGGTCTACCGATACTGACAGATGGCCGAAGGCAGTCATCATGTCCGGCACGATCAGGACAGGGTGCCCCCGCCTTCGCTACCCGCACGTCCATTCTGGTATCGGGCATGCCGGATGGCAGAACCTGATACAGCGGATCGTCATCTCTGAAGAACGTGTCGAATATCTGCCTGGAAAACAGCATCGGCAATCCGGTTTATGCACATGGCCAGAAGACAGGAAGTGCAGATAAGGCTGGTTCATTGATCGACGATGGACCAGCGGTGAAGGATATGGGGGGTCATGTGACCTGATGAATTAATAATGCGCGTGAGAATGAATCGCAAATTAATTTTGCATAGGCCCCAGCCCGTTCCTTTGCGCTGCATCCCTGAATGCCCTGAAAAGGAAATCTTGTGGGGCACCATGCCCCTGCAGTGCAGGCTTTCCACGAAAATCCGTTGCGGATCAGATAGACAATCGCGCTTATGACGCGATAATCATCAGCCGTATCTGGTGTTCAGTCAGTAAAAAACACTTCACTTACAGCCCTGTTCTGTCACGACTGCCTGTAAGTCATCAATCAGACCCCGATGCCATAAACCAGCATGCCCGAAACCTTGCCTGACAAAGCAGTCGAACAACCAGTTCAACCCCTTTGCCTTCGTTATCAGACCAGTCCTGCCACAATGAACAACCGTGCATGACGCACCGATCAGACAATTGCCCGTCCTGCCGCCCCCTGCATCCATCCATTCAAGGATTCTGACAGTGACAGGTTACGGCGGGGATCATCTCCGCGCCGCTTTCCGGCCCGCGTGACAGGCAGGGGACAGGCCATGGGAAAAAAGACGATCAGCCGCCGTAGAAGACTTTCTCGCCCAGATCCTTCATGTGCAGGACGGCTTCATCGGGGCGGCCTGCGATTTCGTGGTTGATGTGCACGTTCGTGACTTCGGCCACAAAAGTATGATGGTCGCCCAGTTCCACGACATGACGCACCTTCAGTTCGACTGCCGCCGGGACGCTGGTCAGGATGGGAGCGCCATTCGCGGCCCAGCGAACATCCTGTCCGCCCAGCTTGCCATTGGCGTATTCGGCAGGCTTGAAGAATGCAAAGGCCAGACCACCCTGCCCCTTGCCCAGAATGTTCAGCACCAGATCGCCGCTTTTTCGCGCGGTGGCATAAACAGCGGAATCCGTCTTGATGCCAAGTGCCAGAAGCGGTGGGGCAAAGCTGGTCTGGGTCACCCAGTTGATCGTGGCGGACGCGATGGCGGTTTCTTTCGTTCCAGCCGTCAGCACATAGAGACCGTAAGGGATCATCCGCAGCGCGGTTTTCCTAGCCTGTTCATCCATGATGCTTTTTCCTTTTCAGTGTTGGCGTCCAAGAATGACGCGGCGGAACGGCATATGTCCAGAAGGCGGTCGGGAATGGCTGACCATCATTATGGTGTATTGCCCCAGATGGCTGCGGCTGCCGACCATGTCCGCCATGAACCCTTTATGTGGAAGATGCACGGATGGCCTAGAATAAGGAGGGCAGGCATGGTCCAGCATTGCGCGGAACGTGGCATTGAACGGCCAGCAGGCAATATCTGTGATATCATGATCAAATCAGGGTATGTTTGCACCAGTCAGGTTGTCATGGCCAGGGCACCTGGGCACGGCTGTTCTGTGAGAATGCTGCGAATTCTGCCCTCAATCTGCCGGACAGTCCCCGTTCAGGGATGGCCTGATTAATGTCATATCCGACGCCATGCCGGTTATTGACCGGCTTTTCCTGACACGGTTTTGGAATGGGGCCCGATGCGGGACAACTGGCAACAGATATCGTGATGGGACGGAAAGTGGTCATGGATGCTGCCCTGTTCCGTTTCCCCTGTTTTGCAGATGGCAAATCAATCCGCCTGATCGACGGATTTTGAAAAAAAGGGAAAACCATCGCAGGCCGCCTGTCCCCGCGTTGACGCGGTGCAGCATCCCCCGTAAAAGTCCGCGTCCCAGACCCGCGAAGCCCAAACCGGCGTAGCCTTTGATCTAGCGCCGGAGGCGCCGCCTTACCATGTCCATGACTTTTGCCGATCTTTCCCTGACGCCGCTCCTGCTCAATGCATTGGCTGAGGAAGGGTACACCAACCCTACCCCCATTCAGGCCCGGTCGATCCCATTGCTGCTGGAAGGCCGCGACCTGCTGGGCATGGCCCAGACCGGCACGGGCAAGACCGCCGCTTTTGCACTGCCCCTGCTGCACCGTCTTGCCGCAACACCGCGCCCGGCCCCCACAGGGGGCGCCCGCGTGCTGGTGCTGGCCCCCACGCGCGAACTGGTTTCGCAGATCGCCGATGGTTTCGAAAGCTTCGGTCGCCAGATGCAGCCCAGCGTGACAACGATTTTTGGCGGTGTCAGCCAGTTTCACCAGATTAATGCGCTCCGGGCTGGCGTGGACATCATCGTGGCCACGCCAGGACGGTTGCTGGATCTGATCGATCAGGGCCTGTGCGATCTGTCACAGCTTGAGGCATTAGTGCTGGACGAAGCCGACCAGATGCTCGATATGGGTTTTGCCAAGCCGATCGAACGTATTGTCGCGGCACTGCCGGAAGATCGGCACACATTGCTGTTTTCGGCAACGATGCCGAAATCCATCACCACACTGGCCGAGCGCCTGCTGCGCGATCCGGCAAAGGTCGAGATTACCCCACCCTCGACCACCGTTGACCGGATCGAGCAATCGGTCATGTTTGTCGATGCAGCCGACAAGAAGGCAGCCCTGCTGGAACTGCTACGGACGCCAGGGATGGGTCAGGCCGTGGTCTTTACCCTGCAGAAGAATATTGCCAACGAGGTCTGTGCCTTCATCACCGCGGCAGGCATCACGGCGGAAGCCCTGCACGGCAACAGGTCGCAGGGCCAGCGCGAACGTGCGCTGGATGCCTTCCGCTCTGGCGCGGCACAGGTTCTGGTGGCGACGGATATCGCAGCACGTGGCATTGACGTCGATACGGTGACGCATGTTTTCAACCACGATCTGCCCAGCCTGCCGGAAAGCTATGTTCACCGCATAGGCCGCACCGGCCGTGCTGGCCGCACCGGTTTCGCCATAACACTGTGCGATGCCGAACAGCGTGCCTGGCTACGTGATGTGGAGCGCGAAATCGGCCGCACCCTGACCGTGCAGGCCGACCACCCATGGCATTCGGAAGCGGCACGGAATTCGACCATGCGTGCCCCCGTACTGGGCGGTGGGCCGGTCAAGCAGGTCAAACCGCAGAAAAAGCGTGAGCGGAAAGTCTGGACCGAGGAAGAAAAGAACGCGGCCCGGGCCGCCGCCAGAGCTGCCGCAGAAACAGCCTGATCCCACAGCACAGGCGGGATGTGTTCATGAAGGGTTGGCCTGTCCCACAGCGTCCGCCCGGTTCCTGCAATACTGCCGTGACAAATATCCCGTGAAATGCCGGAAGGCCGCATTGAACGCGCATCCTGGCAGGTATTGCACCCGGATCATCGACCTGCATCCGCGCATCAGATAATGCATGCCGGTCTGGCTGATCCTTCGGTCAGCCTGCCACACAGGCCCGGAAACCGCACGACGTTCGGCCGCAGGGATACCCCCTGCGCCTCCCGTCAGGACTCCTGACGGGTGCCGGTCTGATTGCCGATATTTGTATAGAACGTCCCGGATCGAAGCGCGCTTTCAATCTGTTCAAGTGTGGTTCCTGCCGTTTCAGGCACATATTTCCACACAAACACAAAGGCTGCCACGTTTATGAAACCGAACAGCCAGAAGGTACCTGTCGTGCCCAGCGCCTCAACCAGCGATAACGTGACAAGGGAGACGATCGTGTCGGACACCCACACCGTCGCACTTGCCATCCCCATCGCCTTGCTACGGACAAACAGGGGAAAGACTTCGGCAGCGATCAGCCACACGGCCACGGATAGAGAGCCGAAATTAAAGAAGATATAGCCCAGAAGGGACACGACCATAAGGATCAGCCGCACCCCCGCGAGCGGTGCGGAACTGAGGAATACAGCCCCCAGCACAAACAGGGACAGGGCCGCCACCGGCAGCATGTACAGCATCATGCGCCGACGGCCGATGCGGTCTATCAACGCAATCCCCATTGCCGTTGTGATTGTGGACGTAACACCGACCGAAACCGATGTCAGCAATGCTGCCGAATGACCAAGCCCGGCCTGCGACAGGATGATGGGCGCGTAATAGACAATGACATTGGGGCCGGATAGCTGCGAGAAAGCCGCAATCCCAAGTGCTGCGACAAGAGCAGGCCGTATCCAGCGCTGTTTCAGACTGAACCTGCTGGCCCCGGCGGCTTCCCCCGCATCGACTGTCAGGACGTCATCCAGTTCCTGCCGCACGATATCCTTATGCCCGCGTAGTCTATACAGGATCGAGACGGCACGGCGTTCATGTTCATGATGCAGCAGCCAGCGTGGACTTTCGGGCAGGAAGAACATGCCAAGGGCAAGCAGAATGGCCGGAATGGCGCCAAGCATGAACATCGCGCGCCATGACCCGGCACCGCCGGACAGTTCGTATCCCACGAAAAACGCCAGAAGCAGGCCCAGTGAAAACACAAGCTGGAACAGCGACACCAGCCCCCCACGTCGGGATGCCGGGGCCAGTTCGGCCACATAGACCGGCACGATCTGCGTAGTAGCGCCAATCGCTACCCCCAGCCATAGACGCGCAAAAATCAGGGTGCCGACATTGGGGGCAAGCCCGCACCCCAGCGATGCCGCGATGAATATGCCGGCAGCCACCATGATGGCAGGCCGACGTCCCCACCGGTCCGATACGGGACCACTCAGCAGCGCGCCAAAAATCGCCCCGATGTTCAGGGCTGCCGCCACCCACTCCTGCCCCGCCGTAGACAGTGAAAATGTCTGTGTCACAAAAATCAGGGCGGAGGCGATGATCCCGGTATCATACCCGAACAGCAGGCCACCCACCGCGGCAACCGCGGCGGCAATGGACACATACCGGCGTGCGGAAAGGGTCTGGTCCCCCTGATGCACCATGGCCGCAAGGGCGGACAGGGCGCGTTCATGGGTGTGGTAACGGGATAGGTCCTGAATGTTCGGTGTAGTGGGCATCCCGGCATTTCCTTTCCCTTGTGGCCAAGAAGAACCGTTGGTCAGCCCGCATCGGACGCGCCAAAAATATCGCGCAGGGTCTGCGTCATCACGCCTGCATCAAGCGTTTTTCCAAGCCATAGCTCCACACCGATCACGCCCTGATTGACCAGCATGCCCAGACCATCAAGCGGCGTGCAGCCGCGTTCGCGGGCTTCACGCAGGAACCGTGTCATGGGGGGATTGGGAATGACATCTGCCACGATCTGGCCCTTTACCAGCGTGTCGAGGTCAATTTCAGGCATGGCCAGAGCATCACCAAGGCCAACCGATGTAGCGTTGATGACAATGTCCGTGCCGTCGGGAATGCGGGCCTTTCCCGACCATGGGCAACCGGTTGCGTCACTTCCGGTATTGTCGCGCACCAGGGCCGCAATGGTTTCGGCTTTTGCCGCGTCACGGTTGACCACCGTTATGCAGGCAGCGCCAGCCAGGCCCAGTTCCACAGCAATGGCGCGCGCTGCCCCGCCGGCGCCAAGCATGAAAACCTTCTTGCCCGCCGGATCAACCACATCCCTGAGGGAGGCAAGAAAACCCTTGCCATCGGTATTGTTGCCAACCAGCCTGCCATCACGGATGGCGACACAGTTCACCGCGCCAATAATCCGCGCGGCTTCTGCCAGTTCATCCAGATGGTCGATAACCGCCACCTTATGCGGCAGGGAGCAGTTGAAACCTGCCCATTCCATGGCAACCGCCCCCTTTACAGCCGCTGCCAGATGCGCGGCCTTGACGTCACAATTGATATAGCGCGCATCGATTCCAGCATGGCGGTATGCCGCCTCGATCATGGCAACGGTCGGATTATCGGCGCAGGGCGTGGAAAACGAACCGGTAAGAATGCTGCGGAAATTCTGGTTGCTCATACGGCGTTCCTGACGGATGAAGGATCGGGTTGCATAGCTATGCAAAACAAGACGCTTTTCCCCGTGGGTGCAAGCCCTAATTCAGTCAATCGGTGATGGCTGTGCTACCGCGTTCGATCAACTGCGCGTCAACAACATGGGTGCGTGAAAGGGGCGTGCCTTTTGCCACAAGGGCTTCATCCAGCAGTTCCATGGCGCGCGTGACCATCAGTTCCGTATGCTGATCGAAAGATGTCAGGTCATAGCTACGCCATGCGGCCTGCGGAATGTTATCATATCCCAAAATGATGACATCGTGCGGGCAGCGCAGGCCCATACGTTCGCGCAGGGCATCAATCGCGCCACAGGCCATCATGTCGTTACTGGAAAAAATACCGTTCGGCTGGATGCCCTGTCTGTGCAGGCTGGTGATGGCGTCGTACCCGCTGCCGTATGTATCATCACCCTGTAATCGGGTCAGTGCGGTCGCGGGAATACCTGCTTCACCCAGTCCCCGGCAGAACCCTTCGCCACGTGCGCGGGAGGCTGCATTCTTGGCAGGACCTGCCAGCCAGACCGGGCGCGCCACACCCCATGCCGCCATAAGGCGCGCGGCAATGACCCCTGCCCCGTGATTGTTGGAATTGACCGTTGATATCCACGGCCCCACCAGTGACGAGTTGAAGCAGACAACCGGGATCTGAAGTTGGGACAATGCCCGGGCCACCGTTTTAGACCCGATCGCAAGCGATGTGACGACGGCATCGATCCGGTAACTCAGCAACTGATCCAGCGCGCTATCAAGGGTCAGGGCGTCATCCACATGCATGAGCAGCACCTGCAGGCCGCTTGAACGCAATGCGGTCGCCAGGCGTTCAAGCGCCGTGGCATAGAACGGGTTTTCCAGTCCACCAATCACCACGCCCACCATGTATGACCGACCCGATAGCATGATGGCCGGAATACGGTTGGGCCGGTAACCAAGGCTGGCTGCTGCGGCCAGTACTTTCTGCTTGGTGCGCGATGAAATGCTGGCATCGGGAGAAAACGCACGCGATACAGCCGATTGGGATACGCCGGCCAGTCGGGCGACATCAATGGACGTAACGGCACGAATGGTGGCTCACTCCCGCATATCATGTTTCATGACAGGTCTACCCCATGCGTATCTGTAACGCCATGCTGACAGCAGGGCCCATGACCGTAATTGCCATATCCTGCACGATATCCGTAGTCGACATACAGTCAAAGCATCGGGATTGCACCACATGGGCGCCGCGCCCCCCGGATCCGGTCATTCGTGGGCGATGCCCTGCCATTTGCCGACCATTCGTTCAGGCACGCAATCGAATGGTCAATCACGCAACAAGGGACGGACCGCATGGCATCTATCCAATCGTGCGGCTGCGTCCGGCCAATGTCGCAAAAACTGCAGCCAGAATGCTCGATCCCATCAGTAGCCACAATGGAGCGATCCAGCCACCTGTTGCATCATGAAGCAGACCGACCAGCAATGGTCCAGTCGCTGCGCCCGAATACCCGATGAACTGCGCCATCCCCGACAAGGCAGCCGCCTGATGATGGTCACGCGTACGAAGGCCAAACAGGGAGAGGCTTGTAACCATGGCAATACCCGCCCCGAAACCGGCACAGGTGAGCCATAACAGTGAAAGATCGGGCATGAACGCCAGCCCTCCCGTACCGATCAGCAGCAGGAGCCCGCAACTGAATCCCAGTAATTTCTGATCGCTCAACCGCCGGATGACAGGGGCGCTGCCCAGGTTGGTCGCAACGGCCACCACCTGAAAAACAAGCAGCATGAAACCGGCGGAAGACAGGGATATTCCCCGACTGGCCGCATATGATGCAAACCAGTCCACCAGCGAATAGAACACAAGGGAATGAAAAGCGAAGAAAAGAGATACCTGCCAGCCAACCGGATGACGCCACGGTGAAACAAAGGCGCTGCCACCGGTAATGGCTGAAGACACGTAATGCTGCCGGACGCGGAACTGCGGCATCCATACAAAAAGCGCCACAAGTGCAGGCAACGCCCAGATTCCGATCGCACCCTGCCAGCCCAGACCAGACATATGCGCAACGGGTTCGGCCAGCCCGGCCGAAAGACCGGCCATGCCCGCCATGGCGGCAGCATAAAGACCGACAAGACCTGCGGCATGCGTTGGAAAATCACGCTTCACCAGGCCGGGCAGCAGGACATTAGCAAAAGCGATACCGGAACTGAGGACTATGGTACCGAACCACAAAGCCCCCGGCATCGCTATGGAGCGGATGACCGTGCCAAGCGCGATGCCAAGTAACGCCATGCCAAGAATTCGCTCAAGACCGTGTCGCCGTCCCACGATCGGAGCCACGGGTGAAAGCAGGGCAAAGATCAGCAACGGCAGGGAATTCAGCAGTCCCGCAGTCGTATCATTGAAACCAAGATCATGCTGGATGGCGGGTAGTACCGGCCCCAGACCTGTAATGGGCGCACGAAGATTGGCACCGATAAGGACAATACCGAAATAAAGCCCGGAACGCCCCACGTCAGGAAAACCGGTAGATGAATCTGGGTTCTGCACGTTAACATCCTGCATGTGCCGTCCCTGCCAATTATGGCAGATAACAACAGAAATGCGTTGGTTGACGTTAACGCTTACGCGGGACGCACGGCATATGCTTTCCCGTCTGGCATTGGCCCATACGCGTCCTTCAACGTGGCGTCAACCTGCCTGATTGCAACCAGCCCGTCATTGACGGCATGCCAGTGGGACCGGCTGGTCATATACGCCAGCCCCTGTTGGTGTCCCGGTTTCCCAAACAGACAAAAGATATCAGTGCCAGAAAAGCTCGGTATCGCGGAAAACTTTCCATGCAGATGCAAGGGAGCGAAGCGCATGGCGCTGACGTTTATCATTCCAGCGCGCAAATATGCCCACAACCGGTGCGATCTCCAGATGCGTTTCGCCAAGTGTGCCGATCAAAGTCGCAGCGACAGTCGCGTCATTGATCTCCCCCAGATGCCGCAGCAGCTTCTTACATCGCTTCACGTAGGTTTTCACGGCATGGGCAGGATAAAGAGCAGAGAAATAATTGACGCCATAGCGCAGTTTCTTAAGCGATTTGCGCAGGGCATGCCGTTCTTGCGGTGAAAGTCCGCGGATATGCTTTCCCCTGCCCTTTACCCTGCGCGCCAGGCGATCAAGCCGCTTTGGCACAATATGGGATAGGGAAACCGCCTGACCGTCTTTCCCACCGGGAAAAGCAGTCTCTTCAATCCAGGCGGCAAGGGAAAGTATCAGCGTTGTCAGGGCTGGTGTTTCCAGTTCCCGACGAAGCTGTTGATGGGCAGCCGTTCTTTTTTCCTGGGCCACATCAGTCAGCATGCGGATCAGATCGCCCTCGTCATGCGTCGCGAAGGCTGCGGGCAGTGTTTGCAGACACAATACATCCCAGTCACGTGCTTCACCCAGTTCACGCCCGATGCGCCGCAATTCAGACTGAAACAGATTCAGAACAGAACGATCCTGATCCTTATACGCGATCATCTGAAGCATGGTGCGTAACTGACGGATGGCTACCCGCATCTGATGTATACCTTCGGGATCGCCAGCCTCGGCTGCGGGCTGATTATTGATCAACGTATTCAGGCCAGACCGGATCAGGATGCTGAAACCGTCAGCAAGCGTTATTTTCCCGCTCAGCAGGGGCCGACCGTTCCGCACGGAGACTGCTGGTGCACCGGTCAGAAGACGATAGCCGCGTTCAGCTTTTGTAAGGACGCCAAGCCGCAGGGGAACAACAGCCTGCAACGCCAGCGCCAGATCGTAAAGAACCCTTACCGGCCCCTCCCTGATCTCCAGTTCCAGTTCCCGCACCATGTCGCGCGCACTACCGGCCCGAACGCAGCCTTCATCAATGGCGGCCTCCACCAATGCTCTCTCGTGCCGGAATATATGCGTAGTGCGGTGCACATCCGATACCCATACGGGTAGCAGTTTTTCCTGCAAGGCGGTTATCTGCGGTCCGAAAGGGGTCTCTGATAGCACAGACAGGTCAGGCCGATCTGATTTGATGACCCATTCCCACTCCCTGCGATCCAACGCCAGTTGATTTCCTTCTCCAGTTGCTTTCAGGGTCTGGATGCGCTGCCTGCCTGCACGTCTGATACGTAGCGACAGCCCGGACTGCCTTAACAACAGATCCGGACTGTCATAATAGGTTGTGACAAGATGCTTCTTACAACCCTTCTCCCCATTTATTGCAGCAAAATGCCGGTCAAGCAGGGCATGGGCCTGATCCGTGAAAAGCAGCTTCAGTTCGGTTTCCCGCGGAGGGATCATATCCTTTCCAGACATTTTTCTTTCATACGATCCATCACAAGATCGTTCCCTCTGGTTCAGGTTCTTTTCGCAAGATAAAACGCCCGTCCCGCACTCAGGCAACACTATAGTGGCGTTTTTTAACAAAAGTGACGCATGTAAAAATCCCCGCGAACATGTCCATATGGGCCTTCGCGCGAACAGGGACGCTCTGCCTCCGTTCGGCCAGCAGATTATTTACAATACGATATCTTAACCATCTTCTGCTGACCAGACGGCGCAGGATACCACAAAAGACGTAGGAATGGGGGCCGAATATGACATTCCTGGCCATATATATTTATTAATATATCTACCTAAACCAGATATCACATTTCCCGTTAAAAGGGACAGGAGGCAGGTTTATCCGGAGGATCGAATCTTGATGTCGCACGCTTCAGCCATTTGTTACGCAAATCATGGGCCGCGGACAGCGTATCGCTCTTATGCCGGGCTGACATCAGACTCTGTTTGTTCTTTCCCATTACGTGCTCACACACGCTGGCATGCGCTTCGTACAGTTCCGATATGATACTGACCAGTCCACTTCTGTCATCCGCACCAATACGTTGATTTACTTTTTTAAATTCGATCAGCATCACGGCATGGTCTTCAAGGAAAAGCCCGCTAAAGGATGGTGACATCTGCGACATATGTGGCCGAACAACAGAAATATAATCCGCAGGCAGCATATCTCCTGCAAATTCCATGGCAAACCGGGATGCCACCAGAACGTACTGCAGATCACGTGCAAGGGTATTTACTTTTTTTAGATCAGGTTCACTGGAAATATTCCGGCAACATAGAAGAATACCCTGGATCAGGATAAAAAAAATCTGATGCCCTATTTTCCATCGGTTAAGAATGAGAGGCGGAGATATATTATTTCTTTCCGAACCGGGTCCCAACTGGGATGATGCAGTGCTGATCCGTTGAAATATATCATGATATGGTTGTTCCATATCATGATCATGGTATGACAGAACCCATTTCAGAACTGTGTACATTCCATCAATAATACTACGTGACTGATCGGTATTGTATAACCATTCAGCCTGTTTGATGCCAAGGAATGCAGACATTACAATAATGCACGATGCGCCCAGCATATCGATGGGACTGACATCCATGTTAACACGCGCAATACCAAAATACCTGTCAAACATACCATGGTCGGCTTTACGCTGGGCATCAGGCACTTTGTATTCATTCAGGTCCAGCGCATAGGGCCCATACACCATATCAGCAGCACGGTGCGGGCAGGTATCCATTACTGCCCCAGCAGCATATCGGGACAGACTGTTTACGTATTGCACAAGATAGGGACCAAATTCACGGTCCACCCATATGTTTCCATGCAAAAGATTCCTGGGCATGGGAAGAAAGATATGCTCATGCTTCACGGGCTTCATCCTTTATTTTATTATGTCGCGCATTACTTTTTTCATCAAACGGAATAAAATTATTGATATTTTACCTTATTATATAAGATGCAACCGGACAAAACGGATCAGGTTATGAATGAACGGATCACGCATGATGTCATAATGATCAGCATCGAATACTTCCGTAACGGTTTTCCCTTTCAGAACCCGTGCCCAGCCATATGGCGCACACCGCAGGATGGTCGTGCGAAGGTGCAACAGCCCATTGGTCAGCCGTGACTGGGGACGGCAGATCGCAATAATCGTACGGCCATTATAAATACGCGGGGTCCAGTCGGCTTCTGCCCGGACAAGGGCTACCGCCATTTCACGATAGGCCACAGGTATCCACTCCGGCAGGTCCCGCTGCCGGATACAGTTACGGGCTTTCTGGTATCCTGATTTCACGAATGTATGGGCAGCGCGCCTGTAACGACGTAACCAGTTTCGAACATCTACCGCGATATGCTGCGTCCGTGGATCAATCAATATCAACGTTACCATGCAGCCACTATTTTCCAGTGTACAGGCAATATCTATCGCTGGAATTGCCCCGGCGGAATATGCCGCCAGTATATATGGACCAACCGGCTGCAGTTTCCGCATTTCAGTTACATAAGCGGATGTCAGTTTGGCCAGAACGGGCCGTTTGATCAGTTCAGCCTCCAGCGGGACCGCTGACAGCCCATAAATCGGACGGTCATCCTGGAAATGCCGGGCAAAGGTAAGAAAGCTGAGGGGGCGACCGAAAACATCAGGAAGGCAGAATATGGGCGTTCTATCCCCACCCGCCTGCAGCACCGTAATATGGCCCGGAACCTTCTCCTGTCGTTGCACGATGGGGGCAAGGGCCTGAGCGTTGCGTCCATGGTACAGCAACGAAGCTGGAATGACATGCCCCAGCAGTTCCTCCAGCCGTATGGCGGCCTGCTCAGCCAGAAGGGAATCTCCGCCATGATCAAAAAAGTCGTCGCACTGAGTCAGGAATGGCTGCTGAAGAATATCGCGGAATACGCCGACAACCACTTCTTCCACCGGACGCAGGACGTTACCGGAACTTACGATATCCTGCATTTCATCCACTTCCATTGCGGTCAGTGCTGCACGGTCGATTTTCCCCACTGGGCTTAATGGCAGATGATCCAGAACCGTCAGCCGTGTGGGCAGCATGTAATCAGGCAACATCGTGCGCAGCGCGCGTCGTACCTGCGCCAGTGTCACGGACTGATCCGACACGACAAAGGCTGCAAGATGTTCAGTTCTTTCTTCTCGTTCGACCGCAATGACCGCAGCCGCATGAACATCCGGAATACGCGCCAGCGCGGATTCCACTTCATCCAGTTCAATACGATATCCACGAAATTTTATCAGCCGTCCGCATCGTCCCAAGAACAACAGATTGCCATCTTCCATTTCCCGCACAAGATCGCCAGTACGGTACATCCTTCCTTCCGGCACGAATGGATCAGACACAAAACGTTCAGCCGTCAGTCCGGGCTGGTTCAGATATTCAATGGCAAGTAATGGGCCGCCGATGAACAGTTCTCCCATTTCGCCGCGCGTGACCGGTTTCCCGTCCTGATCCATTACATATAATCGTGCATCAGCTATGGCCTTGCCAATGGGCGGATCAACACGAATATCGCGTGGCACATGAGCAATTGTAGTACAGATGGTTGCTTCGGTCGGACCGTAATGATTCCTGACCGCCCGAACGGATGATTTTGCATAAATCTCCCGTGCCAGTATCGCCGTCAGCTTTTCACCGCCAACGCTGATGACACGAACGGAATCAGGAATACGGCGTGCCTGAGCCAGCAAAGCAAAAGCTGAAGGAACACCATT
This sequence comes from Komagataeibacter diospyri, assembly GCF_006538165.1. GTDB lineage: Bacteria > Pseudomonadota > Alphaproteobacteria > Acetobacterales > Acetobacteraceae > Komagataeibacter > Komagataeibacter diospyri. The sequence goes on along the minus strand of NZ_BDLU01000025.1, from coordinate 5,607 downwards.
CAGCCATGTGGGCATTTCAGTTGGTGCAAAGGGTTCAAGAAGATCACGCTTCAGCAGAACGGTGCCACCAACACTGAGGGGCAGGAATATTTCCAGTATTGAAGGATCAAAACAGATTGAGGTTGTTACCGCACCACATGCCAGATCTTCAGGCCTGAATGTTTCCGCCAGACTTTCAATAACCGCGCTTGCAGTATGGCGCAGCACGACCCCTTTTGGACGACCTGTTGATCCTGATGTATAGAAAATACAGGCCAGATCTATGTTGTTTGCGCTTTCATCCAGGGGCGTTGTACTCCATGCATTGATCATTCCCGCCTCGACATCCAGTGCCAGACGCCATCCAGAAAAATCTGGAGTAACAAATAGCCTGGATTGCGTAACCAGAAGCGGAGGAACACAGTCTGCAAGCATCATTGCAATGCGTTCGGCAGGATAGGCAGGATCAAGGGGAATGTATGCCCCACCGGCTTTCATAACGGCCAGAATGGTTATGATTAATTCAGGTGAACGTTCCAGACATATCGCCACCAATGTCCCGGCACGGACACCACGACCACGTAAATGTCGGGCCAACTGATTGGACCGTTCTTCCAGATCCCGGTAACACAACACCTGATCATTATACACAAGTGCGGTACAATCAGGACGAATACTGACCTGCCTGACAAATAAATGATGAATTCTCTGTACTGTCTGTTGCTGAAACTCTTTATCAATTACAGCCAGACTGGAGGATTTGATATGAGATGGCATGGCGCATAAGACTCCATGGAAGAATTCGTGGGCCGAATTTCCTTTGCAAACCAGAAACATGATATATGTTTCTGTACAGTATCAATTATTCTTTTATAATCGATTGGCACATCATGGCGCCATGGATAGATATGCGTGCATTTTGTAAAAATGCGTCATATATATTATCGAATTATTTTTAAAAAAATTGATATATGAAATATATATTTGTATTTTATTTTATAATAAGATATACCCAGCCGTACTATATGCAGAATATATTGTCGAATAAACAATTCCTGCGCAGAAAATTTTACACCATGATCTGTCTGGATATGAATTCCCCTATACGCTGCATCCCGTTTTATAAAAAAGAATGGCATGGTACGATTTCCCACTCAAAAGAGAGTATGAGTTTTCTTCGGTAGAATCACGGAAAATGAAAAGCCTTGCAAAAAACGCTGACATTTTCATTCGGTTTCCGGAGTAATTCAAAATGTTTCAAATTTCATGGACGTACTTTCCACAATCCATGCCAACCATCAAGTATTACCATCAACAAAAAAATCATGTTAGTGAAATAAATATGTAATAAAATTTTTTAGAACTTCATTGGGAAGATGACTCATTCATCATGAAAGCATATAATATTCATCATCTTTATTGGTAATTTGTCGTGAAGTTTATTAATACAATATTATCAGAACGTAAGCATCATCCCGTTAAATTCTTTGGCTTACATAACGAATGGCACCATCGTGGATAGCGAACCAGAACGCATGCAACATGTCAGGGCCTGTTAGGCCGTGATATAGCCTGCTGTAGCCGCAGTGAGGATGACGGAGTGCCGCACGTGGATGACCGGCGGGTTCTGAGCAGGATTGTTTATGTCATCCAAAACGGGTTTCAGTGGAAAGATGCTCCGAATGGGTACGGCCCTCACAAGACCTGATACAACTGGTTCATCCGGTGGAGCCGCCTGGGTGTCTTTGACAGACTGGTCGTTCGACGTGTCTGTTGATCGATGTCCCCCTAACGCGGTTCTTTTCTGCACCAGGATGAGTGCATGAACGATGCCAGTCCTGCATCAATTCATGCAAAGTTTAATTATAACCTGTTTCTACCCGCTGCGTTAGCTTCGGCACGGGACCAGACGCGGTCATAAACAGCCGGTACGACCCGGCCTGACCATTACCGCAGCGGCCCCCTTAATTAAGGGAGAAAATAGGGTGACATGACAAGAGGGCCAACTACAAGCCCCGTCGCTACGCATCTGTCAATCGCCACTGGCGACATCGCGCGCCATACACCACGCAGTGCCATATACTGCAGCCTCTGCTTACTTCTTTTCACTATCACAGCGATCGATTATGGGAATTATGTAATATTCGGGATTACAGATTGACGCTGGCTGCCATATGGCCTTTGTAAAGGCGCTACCTGCTACCGATCAGAATATCAATGCCACACAATGGGCCTTGCGCTGCTGAACACACCAGAAGAATACAAGCAGGCCAGTGCCATCAATATTTTGTATTTCTTCTGAAAATACCGTAAAATATGGCCGATCCCATATACAGTGGTAATCGCGACATTGTTGGCTGCAGACCGATCGGAGGCAGTGGGGCACGATTTACAACTACCGGAACTGGAGCGTAAGAAACGGGGCAAAGAGAATGTTGTCCAACCTATCCCTCCCCTTGCACCTGGCGGACTACGCCGGATACTGGCATACGTGGCAAAACAGTATGTTCGGGTTGTCCTACCTACAATGACAATAAAAACAAGGCGCATCTAAATGAATTACAAAAGGCCAACGGTCGATATTGTTAGTATCGGGCTGGGCTGGTCCTGTCCCGTGATGACGGCGAAACTGACACGCACGGGGCTAAAAGCTGTTGCGATCGAACGGAATACATGGTGCGACACCCTCACCAACTTTCCAACCATTCGTGACCCCGATAAACTCGGTTGTTTCGTAAGTAAGGATATCCTGAATACCCCGGAAACGGAAACTTACGTCTTACATAACAAGAATATGCAGACCATATCCATGCGCGATTACCGCAGCAAGACGCTGAACAACAACGTCGGTGGGCGGCCACCATGCCCCCGAACAGTCTGCTCAATATCGTCCTACGGAACACCGGAGGCTCAATGACGGCCGCCAACCTTACCGGGGCAGCGATATCGACCTTTGCCTGGAAGCCGTACGATGACCAGATTGCGGGCGCCCTGACCTATATCTGCAACAGCATGGACAACGCAGCCCCTGCGGTCATGCCTGCCAATATCAGTAGGCCCGGCAAGGCCACCGGAGCCGAGCGGTCGCTCCGGCGCTGACTATGCTGTCCCTCTTTCCTGTCCAATTCCGGGCACCAGGGGAAAGAAATACCATCGACTATTCTTTTCTGTGCTGAGAAACAGCCAGAACAGGTACCGTTCCTTACCCATCATATATCAGATCAGGAAGACCTCTCATGCTTGGAATTGGAGTTCTGGGCTGCGGCCGTATTGGCGCCATGCATGCCGCCAATATTGCAGCCCACCCCAGGGCACATGTCGCGGCAGTATATGATATCAACCCTGCTGCGGCGCAGGCGGTATCCGACGAAACCGGCGCCCCCGTAATGGCATCCGCAGCCGAGGTGTTTACCTCGCCCGACGTGGATGCGGTGTTGATCGCAACCGCAACCGATACCCATGCCGACCTGCTGGAACAGGCAATCGCGGCGGGCAAGCCCGTGCTATGTGAAAAACCGATTGACCTCAGTCTTGCGCGGGTAGATCGTTGTGCCGCAGCCATCGCGCATACGACCCTGCCGGTCCAGATCGGGTTCGTGCGACGGTTTGACCCCGGCCATAGGGCAGTATTCGAAGCCGTTCGTGACGGCACGATCGGGGAACTGCATCAGCTTATCATCACCTCACGCGATCCTGGTTTCCCGCCGGAAGCCTATCTGGAAAAGTCAGGTGGGATCCTGCGGGACATGACAATCCATGATTTTGACATGGCCCGCTACATTCTGGGTCAGGAACCCACCAGGGTATTTGCCGTGGGATCGCGTCTGATCGCGCCGAACCTTATGAACGCGCTGGATGACGAGGACACCATCACGGTCGTGATGACCACGGCTTCGGGCAAACAGGCGATCCTTATCAATTCACGTGAGGCGACATATGGCTATGACCAGCGGGTCGAAGCCTTTGGCAGTCTGGGCATGGCGGTTTCCGAAAACCGTCGCCCCCATCATATGGTGCTGTCTGGCAGCACGTTCACCGACCACGCGGCGCCCCTGCTGAACTTTTTCATCGAGCGCTACCGTGAGGCGTTCGATGCGGAGATTGATGCCTTTGTCGATGCTGTGGAAAATGGCAGCCCCGTTGGCGTTAGCTACAATGACGGCAGACAGGCGCTGGTCCTTGCCGAAGCCGCGCTGAAATCGCTGCAGGACGGACGCATCGTCGATGTAAGTGAAATAGGATAACAATATTCAGGCCATGCGGCCGGGACTGCATGGCCAATTCTGCCTGTATCCGCATTTTCAGTCGATGAGGAACGTCTAGAGGGTGTTATGCACCGTGAGCGAGTATAGCGGCGTTTCTGAGCATGAAGCATGCGAAAGCGACGACATGGAGACTTGCGAGCGTTGAAGCGTAGCGCTCGTAATCCTTGACGAGTCTGCGGCATCGTGTGGCCCATGCGAAAGACCGTTCTACGACCCATCGGCGCGGCAGCAAGACAAAGCCGCGCTTGGCCTCGGGCAGTTTAACGACCTCAAGGGCGATACCGTGGGCCCGCGCTGCCTCGGCCGGCTTCTCGCCGGTGTATCCCTGATCGACATAGGCCAGTTCGACACTCTCGTCCGTCACTTCCTGAATGGCAGCGGCGAGGCGTCCGACTGCGGCGCGATCGTCCCGGTTGGCTGGCGTGACGTGCAGGGCCAGCAGATGGCCAAACGTGTCCACGGCCATATGCAGTTTCGAGCCCTTTTTGCGTTTCGCCCCATCATATCCGGCGCGCGGTCCGCTCTCCGGTGTCGAACGCAAGGTTCGGCTGTCGAGGATGGCCGCCGTGGGTTCCGCCTTGCGGCCGGAGGCCATGCGCAGCACAGCCCGCAGGTCAGACGCCAGTGCTTCGAAGCAGCCTGCCTCCATCCAGCGACGGGATTGCTGATAGACCGCCGACCAGGGCGGCAGATCGTTCGGCATGGCGCGCCAGGCAATTCCGTAGCGGATCACGTAGCGCAATCCGTTGAACAGTTCGCGCAAATCATGCCGCCGCTGCTCCGCGTCCTCTCGCATCAGAACCAGATACGGGACAACCAACGACCATTCTTCGTCTGATACGTCAGAGGGATACGGCTTCCGAACTTGCGTCATTCAGCATTACTGAACCAATCACGCACGAAAGTACATAACACCCTCTAGGCTCAGAACTCATAGCCAGAACATGACGGTTGCTGCGAGGCAGATGGCAGAGAAGAAGACAGTTGGACATCTATCGTAGCGTGTTACGACACGCCGCCAGTCCTTGAGACGTCCAAACATGATCTCGATCCGGTTTCGGCGTTTGTATTTTTTCTTGTCGTATGGGACGGGTTTGCTGCGGGATTTCCTGCCAGAAATAGAGGGCTTTATTCCCTTCTCTTCCAGGGCATCCCGAAATCAGTCGGCGTCATACCCACGATCGGTCAGCATCCACTATGCGACGGGAAGGCTATCGAGAAGGGCTGCGGCTCCCGTGTAATCGCTCACAGGCCCTGCCGTCATGAAGAAGCTGAGCGGTGTGCCTGAGACTGTGTAGAATTTTGTGCGGTGCCATTTTTTCAGGCCATTGGGAACCGCTCATCGAACATGATAGCGAGCTGG
>NZ_BDLU01000024.1 GCF_006538165.1 Komagataeibacter diospyri | reverse complement strand
TATCTTTATCAATGCTCATGCGGGGGCTCCTCTTCGAGCAGATTATCACTGCACCGCACAAAATTCAGGATAGTCCCGTAGTGTTGGGGATTCCTATGATAACGCCCTGGCCGAGACCATAAATGGTCTCTACAGAACCGAACTCATCTATCGGCAGGGGCCATGGAAAAACAGGGAAGCTGTTGAACTGGCCACACTCAGATGGGTGGACTGGTTCAATAATCGCCGCATGCTTTCATCCATTGGAAACATCCCCCCGGCAGAAGCTGAGGCTCGCTTTTATGCTCAGCAGAAATCACATGCTTTAGCCGCCTGGTTCAGATAAAAAACGTCTCCACAAAACCCGGGGCAATTCATGTTGGTCTTGGCCCAGGTTTCGTCGATAAAGACCAGACGGGTGGGATCTATGTTGGCCTGATAGCGCTTCCAGAACCTGCGCTTGCGCGCGACGTCAGGCCGGTCCTGCTCGTAGGGCAGCACGCTTTTTTTTGAAGCTGATCCCTTCGGATTGGAAAAAGCGTGAAAGCATGCCCGTGTCGGCCTGAACGCCACGCTCCTCGCGCAGTCGGATCGATAGCGCCGCGAGGGTGATATCAGGCTCGGCATCAATGATGGCCAGCAGCCAGACCCGTTCAGGTCTGGTTTTCGAGGGACGATGCCCGCCCGTGCCGGCACAGCACCGATCCCCGACGCGTCTTGCGCGCTGAACCCATTTGATCGCTGAAGCATCGCTCACGCCGAAGCGCCGCGCCGCTGCCCGGCAACTCATGCCGTCTTTCTCCACCGCATCAATTACACGGTCTCGTAAATCCTGCGAGTAGGCTTTCGGCATGAAGGCTGGCCTCCTTCGCCAGTCTTCATCTTGAATCACATCAGACACCCTTTGGGAATCCTATGATTCAATCTATTCGCAGCGCGCTCTAGATGTTTAGTCCCAGGATTTGATGGTGCGGATTTTGCATGAACCGTGATGGTTCTTTTTCCCATTGCTGGCAAATAAATTCATATGGAGTGAGGCCGCGCAGTGTCTTGAGCCTGCGGGCGAAATTATAGGCAGCGACGAAGTCTGCGAGGTGCTGGCGCAACTGGTCGTGCGTTTCGTAATAGAAGTGCTTGACCGTTGCCTCCTTGATCGTGCGGTTCATCCTCTCGACCTGGCCATTTGTCCAGGGATGTCGCGGCTTTGTCAGTCGATGCTCGATATCGAGATCAGCACAGGCCAGTTCAAAAGAATGGCAACGGAACTGGACGCCATCGGCCCGCATGGCCTTGATCTCTTCCGGTGTCCATCCGTTTCCGGCCGGATCGGTAAAATGCGTGCCGTTATCGGTCAGCACGGTATGGATGCGATAGGGGACTGCAGTGGCCAAAGCACGCAGGAAGTCACCGGCAACACGACGTGTTGCTTTCTCGTGCAGTTGGACGAATGCGAATTTCGATGTCCGGTCAATCGCTACGAAGAGATAGAGGCGGCCCATTTCAGTGCAGACTTCGGCAATGTCGATATGAAAGTAGCCGATCGGATAGGTCTTGAACTTTGAACGCTTCGGCTTGTCGCCTTCGGTGTCGGGCAGGCGGCTGATCCCATGGCGCTGAAAACAACGATGCAAAGAAGAGCGCGTCAGATGCGGGATTGTCGCCTGGAGCGCGTAAAGGCAGTCATCCAGGGGCAATAATGTATGGCGGCGGAACGCCACGATGATGGCTTCCTCCTCGATCGACAAAACCGTCGAAAGAGGAGCTTTCGGACCAGTGCGCCGATCCGCCGTATCGGGCCGCCCCTTCCATTTGGCTACCGTCTTCGGGTTGATCCCGTAGCGTTTCGCCAGAGCCCTCAGGCTCTCTTGACTATGTTGTATCGCTCGACGGACTGCCGCTGTCGTCGTGGCGCTTCCGTGGTGAACCTGGCCCATAGCGCTTCCTTCCACTCTCGTGAAAATAATGCACCATCAAATCCTGGGACTAAACATCTAGAGTCAGCACCCAGCCCACCATCCACGCCAGTCGCTCACCCATAACGGCATAGGTATAGGTGTAGGCCGATCCGGCAGTGGGCACCATGGACGCCAGTTCGGAATAACAGATCGCCGCGCACATGCAGATGAAACCGGCAAGGATGAAGCTTAACATCATGCCCGGACCCGCTTTCTGCGCGGCTTCGGAAGTCAGCACGAATATCCCGGTTCCGATGATACCGCCGATTCCCAGCATCGTGAGTTGGAAAGCCCCAAGCGACCGGTTCAGTGATTTCTTTTTGGCCGTCGCCAGGATTGCATCCAACGATTTTACACGATCAAACTTCATCCACCCGTTTTGCCCCTGACCCGGCCTTATACGCTTTCATGCGGAGCAGAACCTACGGATAAAATCGCCAAGCGCAAGCACTGGAAGGGAATGCGACCGTTCGTGCGGGGGTATCACATATCCGGCATTTCTATGTCGCGTCCGGCACACCATGGAAAACCCGGGTAACGGGGGTCAGCCCCCCGATCCAGTATGACAGTTCATGCGGGCCGCTGACGTTCCATGTTGCCATGTCCGCCACCATGCCGGTCGCCAGCCTGCCCCTGCTGTCCTGCAGGTTCAGGCCCTGCGCGCCGATGCGGGTAACTGCAGCCAGAGCTTCCGCCGGTGTCATGCGGAACAGGGTGCAGGCCATGTTCATCACGGCTGTCAGGCTGGTCACGGGGGATGTGCCGGGATTGCAGTCGCTCGCCAGTCCCACGGGCACCCCGTGTTTGCGGAACAGGGCGACCGGGGGCGCATGCTTTTCACGAATGAAGTAGAACGCGCCGGGCAGCAGCATGGCGACCGTTCCGGCCTGCGCCATGTCCATCACGCTGGCTTCACTGACATATTCCACATGGTCTGCGGACAGGGCGAGGTACTGCGCGGCCAAGCTGCCGCCACCGGTATCGGATAACTGGTCGGCATGGATGCGTACGGGCAATTGCAATTCCATGGCCCTGTCAAACAGCCTGCGGACCTGCGCGGGACTGAAAGCAATGTTTTCACAAAAGGCATCGACGCTATCGACCAGCCCTTCGGCTGCTGCGCGTGGCAGCACGACATCAATCAGGAAGGAGACGTAATCGTCCTGCCTGTCCGCATATTCGGGGGGAAAGGCATGGGCGCCAAGGAATGTTGTATGTACATATATGGGCAGGGCCTCGCCCAGTCGTCGGGCAACGCGCAACTGCTTGAGTTCATCTTCAAGCGTCAGACCGTAACCTGACTTGACTTCGATCGTGGTGGTGCCCGCGCGGATCATGCGCTGCGCGCGTTCCATGGCAAGGGAGAGGAGGGTCTCCTCACTCGCCGCGCGTGTGTTGGTGACGGTGGACAGGATGCCACCACCCTGCCGGGCAATTTCAGTATAGGAAACGCCATTCAGCCGTTTTTCAAACTCGGTACTGCGATCACCCGCATAAATGATGTGGGTATGTGCATCAATCAGGCCCGGCGTCATCCAGTGGCCATGGCCATCAATAACCGTGTGGGCCAGCGTATCGGGTGCGGCGGGCAGGTCCGCGCGCGCGCCAATCCAGACAATCCGGCTGCCGTTTGTGGCAATGGCGGCATCATGACTGCACCCGTACGGATCATCCGATGCTTCATGGGCGGGCATCATCGTCGCGATATTCAGGTTGATCCAGAGTCTGTCCCACATCGTACGTTTTCCTTCGTTCTCCACGTTCTGTAGATAAGTATATACAAATAAGTCAAATCTGTTATCAATCCATAACAAAACGCAGGATTACCTGCCTATCAGGCATGAGAGTGGAAATGGTCACGATTTTTGCAAGACAGGCCATGCTGCCCATCGGGTGGCGCAGCAATGTGCGGATTGAAGTGGGAATGGATGGCTGCTTTTCCGCCATAGTGCCAGATTCTTCTCCCGATCCTTCCGTATTATGCGCGGATATTGTCATTCCCCCACAATACAGCCTGCATTCCCATGCATTCCAGCGCGCTATGGCCGGCCTTGCGGAAGGGCGAAGCAACCCGTCCGATACATTCTGGACATGGCGCAGGGCCATGTACCGTCTGGCTGACAATGTGACGCCGGAACAGATGCAGGATATTGCTACATTCCTGTATATGGAAATGCTGGAACGCGGTTATACGCAGGTTGCCGAATTCCATTACCTGCATCATGGCAGGGGTGGCACGCCGTATGCCGACCGTGCGGAAATGTCGCTGCGTATCGTGCAGGCCGCGCGAAACGTGGGCATGGGCCTGACCCTGTTGCCGACATTATATGCCCGGTCGGGTTTCGGAGCGCCGACGACGCTGCCCCAGCAGCAGCGTTTCGCCAACACGCTACAGACCCTGGCAGATATCGTCAGTCGAGTGCGGCAGGCAGGCGACCATGCCATGCCTCCCATTGTCGGGGTCGGGCTTCATTCCGTCCGCGCCGTTGACATTCGTGAGGTGGGGAAGGCAGTCGACCAGATGGCGGCTGGCGCACCGATCCATATCCACGTGGCCGAACAGCAGGCCGAAGTTGCGGAATGCCTGCAGGCAACCGGTGCGCGGCCTGTGGAATACCTGTTTGATCATGTGACGGTCGATGCGCGCTGGTGCCTTGTGCACGCCACGCACTTGTCAGCAACCGAAACGACATTGATCGCCCGGAGTGGCGCCGTGGCTGGCCTGTGCCCGATTACGGAAGCCAATCTGGGGGACGGACTTTTTCCCTTCCCGGATTGTGTGGCGCAGGGTGGGCGTTTCGGTATCGGCAGCGACAGCAACATACTGATCAGCCCCGGCGAGGAACTGCGCCTGCTTGAATACGGTGCACGTCTTGACCGCCAGCAGCGCTGTGTCTGCCTGCCGGAGGGGGAGATGGGTTCGGTTGGTGGCTACCTGTACCGTGCGGCATTCGAAGGCGGCCGTCAGGCCTGTGGCCTGCCGCCATCTGGGCTGGTCGTAGGGGCGCGGGCTGATCTGTGCGTGCTGGACCCGGAAAAACTGTCCCTGCCGGAACTGCAGGGGGACAGGATTCTCGATTCAGCCATTTTTGCCTGTCCCACGCTGCCTGTGCGTGATGTGATGTGTGCGGGGCAGTGGGTTGTGCAGGACGGTCGCCATCCCGATCATGACGGCATTACCCGTAATTTCCATCGCGCCCTGGCGATGCTGGTAGCTGAATGAAAGGTTACGATCATACGATGACCAATCTTCTTTCGGATTTCCCGGTATTCGATTTCCAGCCCGGCCATGTGCCCGTCCTGCTGACTCTGCCCCATTCGGGCACGGACCTGCCCCCCGGCATGGCAGCGCGCATGACCCCGTATGGCCAGCAGCTGCCTGATACGGACTGGTATATTGACCAGCTTTATACAGCCCACGCGCGTGAACGCGGCATAGGGGTCATCCGTGCACGTTATTCGCGTTATGTGGTGGACCTTAATCGTGGCGCGGATGACGCCATCCTGTATCCGGGGCGGCCCAGTACCGGGCTTGTCCCCAGCCTGGCATTTGACGGCACGCCGATTTATCAGGCCGGGCAGGAACCGGACCAGAACGAGATTCACGACAGGACCGCCGCGTTCTGGAAACCTTATCATGATGCGGTCGGTCAGGAACTCGAACGGCTGAAGTCGCAGCATGGCTGGGCAGTGTTATGGGACGGACATTCCATCCAGACCCATATTCCCCGGCTGTTTGAAGGCCGTCTACCTGACCTGAATATCGGCACCAATAGCGGTGCATCCTGCGACGGACTGCTTCAGGACCGGATCAAGGCCCATGCAGAAAGCCTGTCCGGCTACACCCATGTCGTGAATGGCCGTTTCCGCGGGGGGTACACCACCCGGCATTATGGGCAGCCGGACCGGGGTTTTCATGCCGTGCAGATGGAAATTGCCCAGAGTACCTACCTCCAGCGGGAAGAAGCCCCATGGCCGCTGGATGAAACAGCCTTTCGCAAGCTTTCCACAGCCATGGCAGGATTTCTTGACACCGTTCTGGACTGGACACCGCAGGTTCGGTGACTAGCAGAATACCACGCTAAAGAGGTGGCAGATGCAGGCAGCACGTTTATACGGAATTGAGGATATCCGCATCGAAACGGTCCAGGCACCGGCAGAACCGGGTCCGGATCAGGTGCGCATACGGGTCATGGCCGCCGGGATATGTGGCTCGGATCTGCATAACTTCCGCACGGGTCAGTGGATGACCCGTACCCCTGTCACGCCGGGACATGAGTTTTCCGGCGAAGTCATGGCAGTCGGCCCCGGCGTGACCGGCTTCCGGTCCAGGGACCGCGTGGTAGCGGATTCCAGGGTAGGGTGTGGGACATGCCACGCCTGCCAGCAGGGGCGGAGCAACCTGTGTGCCAGTCTGGGATTTGTGGGCGAGGTCTGTGATGGCGGGTTTGCAGGGGAAGTGACACTTCCGGCCCGTCAGTTGCACCGCATTCCCCCGGACATGCCGTTCTGGCTGGCGGCCCTGGCGGAACCCCTGTCCGTGGCGGTTCATGCCATAAACCGGCTTGCCCCCGATTCGGGTATGCCGGTCGTGGTCTGTGGTGGGGGGACTATTGGCGGCCTTGCCGCACTGGTGCTGTCTGAACGGCATGATGGCCGGGTCTACCTGGTCGAACGCGATCCGCAACGCGTGCGCCTGTTGCAGGAAACCTGTGGCGTGTCGCCCGTGGCGCTGGATGCCATCGGCCCCCTTGTTGATGGTCAGGCACCACGCTTCATGCTGGACACCACGGGATCGGTTGCGGTGGCGGGACATCTGCTGGACCACGCCGCGCCTGGGGGGCGACTGGTTCTGGCCGGACTGACCGCGACAAAGCTCAATCTCGACCTGAACCTTATTGTCGAGCGTGAACTGGAGGTGCGCGGCGTCAGCGCCTTTGCCGATGAAATGCCGCAGGCCATCGCCCTGTTGCCAGACCTGCGCGAACGTCTGAAGGCTTTCGTCACCATGATACAGGGGGTGGAGCAGATACCGGATGTCTATGGGGAGCTGCTGGCACAACAGCGTACAGGTCTGAAAACACTGATCTTTCCCCATCCCGTTGCGGAGGAAGCATAATGAAAAACCCGTTCTGTGTCCGTGGTCGCGTCATTGTCGTGACGGGGGGCGGTCGTGGCATTGGCCGGGCGGTGGCATTGCATCTGGCAGGGCAGGGCGCGCAGGTGTTTATCTGTGGCCGTTCTGTAGCACCCTTGCGTGAGACCTGCGACATCGCGCGGGATGATGGTCTGGAAATGGACCATTTTATCGTGGATGTCGCCAGTACTGACGATATTGAACGGGCTTTTCATGACCTCTGCGCAAGAGGTCTCCACATCGATGCATTGGTGAACAATGCCGGCATGGAAGAACTGCGTCCCGCCACGGATGCGGATGACGCATTGTGGGACAGGATTGTCGATACCAACCTGCGCGGGGCGTTTTTCTGTGCATTGCATGCGGCGCGCGGGATGCGGGTGGGTGGGGCAATCGTCAATCTGTGCTCACTGGCGTCCGCGGTTGGTATTCCGGGGGCGGTGCCATACGGTGCCTCAAAATCCGGTCTGCTGGGTGTGACGCGCGGGCTGGCCACGGAATGGGGGCCAAAGGGTATCCGGGTCAATGCGGTGGGGCCGGGATATTTCCGTACGGAAATGACGGAACCCTTTTTTCGTGATGAAAAATGGCGTGAGACAATGATGCCGCGCATTCCGCTGGGACGGTTTGGAGAACCTGCGGAACTGGGGGGCATTGTGCAGTTCCTGTGCTCGGATGCTGCAGCCTATGTAAACGGTCAGATCCTGTATGTGGATGGGGGTTTTCTGGCTGCCATCTGAAGGTTGTATATATATGTATGATATTATCGTTGCCCATTCGTTTTGAAGTTGATATGAATCGGATGAACAGGGCCAGACAGATCTGTAGTGCGTGGCAGGGGACAGATATGGTTTTTTGCCCGGCTACGGTTGTCACTCGCCTATAATGCGTTGCCTGAGTGGAAGCGACCAGATGAACAAGACTGTCAATTTTGTCGATTTGCGGAATGCTAAAAATATTCCCGCCCACCTTCTTGACCGTACGGAAGCCGACCTTGGCCCGTATCTGGAACGCGTCAAGCCGATTATCGAGGCTGTCCGGACCGAAGGTGACGCAGCCCTGCGCCGTTTTGCGCAGGCCTATGACGGCGTGACCGTTCCGGACATGAGCATCCGCGCCACGGAGGAGGAGTTTGAAACCGCCTTCCGCGAAATGGATCCCGAACTGATCCGTTCAATTGAATATGCAATTGGCAATATCCGCAAATTCCATGAGGCCCAGAAGCCCGAGGATAGCTGGATGATCGAGGTCCAGCCCGGCGTATGGGCAGGAGACCGGAATGTCGCCATTGAATCGGTGGCCTGCTACGTGCCGCGTGGCAAGGGTGCGTTTCCCAGCGTCGTGAACATGACCGCCATTCCGGGCATTGTGGCCGGTGTGCCGCGTCTGGTCATCATCACGCCGCCTGCGCCGGATGGGCGCGTGGATGCGGGCACGCTTGTCGCCGCGCGCCTGATTGGCGTGACTGAGGTTTACAAATGTGGTGGTGCGCAGGGTGTGGCCGCCGTGGCGTATGGCACGGAAACCGTCCCGGCCTGCATGAAGATCGTGGGACCGGGCAGCCCGTATGTCGTCGCGGCAAAGAAGCTGCTTTCCCATATCATTGATCCTGGCGTGCCCGCAGGCCCCAGTGAGGCGATCATCCTGGCCGATGACAGTGTTGATCCCGAACTGGCTGCGCTGGATCTGGTTATTGAATCCGAACATGGGCCGGATTCTTCCGCCTGGCTGGTGACGGACAGTCCGCGCGTTGCGCAGGGCGTGAAGGAAGCCCTGCCCGGTCACTGGCAGCAGATGGACGCCAAACGCGCCGAATTTTCATCCACCGTCCTGTGCGGGGCGTATGGCGGCATCGTGTTGACGTGCGATTTTGATGCGGCAGTGGAATTCACCAATGCCTATGCCCCTGAACATCTTGAAATCCTGACACAGGATCCGATGGCTGACCTTGGGCGTATCCGTAACGCGGGCGAGGTACTGCTGGGCAACCACACACCCGTCAGCCTTGGTAATTATGTCATTGGTCCCAATGCCGTGCTGCCAACCAACCGGGCCGCGCGCACGCATTCGCCGCTTTCCGTGCATGATTACATGAAACGGATGTCGTTCGCCCGTGTATCCGCGCGCGGATACAAGGAAATGGCAGCCCATACGCACCGCTTTGCATCGTATGAAGGGTTTTCCGGCCATGCGCGCGCGGTATCTTCCGCCCGTCCTCTACCCAAAAGCCAGTAAACCGCCCGTTGTGAACAAAGGCTGTATTCATGAATGACTCAGCATCCGCACAGGCGCTACAGGCCTTCCGTGCGAAAGACGTAACGCGGACATGCACGATCCTTTCCGACCTGATACGGGAAGAATTCGGTCTACGGGTCAGCAACATCACGCTGGGGAATGATGGATACAGCCTGAATTCCGTAAACGGCTTCCTCACGATCCCAACGGGAGAAGAATACTTCTTCAAGTTCCATCATGAGGAAAATGAGGAAATTACCCTTCAGGAATTCTATCGTGGGGAAGTCCTGCGCGACGCTGGTTACCCGATCGACATGCCGGTTTATGTGTCGCGCGCAGTCGGTCGGCAGATACTGCTTTATACAAAACGGTCAACGCCACGACTGGCGGATCTGTGCCGTACATATGACGCGACGGATGCGGATATCAGACCAGTCGTTGCGGCGCAGCGTGAGCTTGATGCGCTGACGGCACGCATTTACCGCGAAACCTTCCACCCGATATCCGAAGCCGAATGCGCAACCGAACCCTTTCACCAGCTATTCCACCATCGCCTGACAACCGATGACAGGCAGCTTGGGGCGCGGGCAGCACGTTTTTTCGCATCGGGCCGTACATTTGCGTTTCCGGGTGTAAGTGTTGCCGATCACGCGCTACTTGACATGAAGTGGCGCATCAACGGGGTGATGTATGCCGATACGCTACGGACCGTGCTAGAACGCAGCATGCGGCTGCTTTCCCCACGCATGCTGGCCCGTTTTGGCGGGGTTACGGCGCATGGGGATGCGCATAACGCCAATGTGTGGTGGGAAGGGACGGGCAGGAGCCTGACCTTCTTTGACCCGGCCTTTGCCGGGCAGGATATTCCTGCCATCATGGCGGAGGTCAAGGCGACCTTCCATAACATCTTCGCCCATGCAGACTGGTTGTATCATCCCCATGACCTGCCCGCTGACATGGTGACCCATGCCAGCATGACGCCTGACGGCATACTGGATGTCACGTCGGGGTGGGAAATGAACGACCTGCGGCGCGCCTTTCTGGATTCCAAGGCGGTGCTGCTGTGGCGTCCGCTGCTGAAGCATATGCGCGCCATGGGGCAACTGCCAGCCGACTGGCGTGCGACGATCCGGTGTGGCCTGTTCTGCTGCCCTACGCTGGTAATGGATCTGTGCGCTGATGGGGCTGGTGGCCATACGCCGCTTTCATCCCTGACGGGGCTGGCGGTTGCTGTCATGTGCGGCAGTGAATCCGTGCCACCAAGGCAGGATGTGGTCAGCCGCTTCCTTGATGCAATTGATCCCGGAAATTAGAAATATCATTTCGGAACCAATCTGATAACAGTGATCCCCTGTTATTGAAGGAGTTGCCGTATATGGACATTGACGCACCATTGCGCAATTCGGTTCTGGCCGTTGAGGAAGATACGATTTTCCCCATACCGGCAGACCGGCGCCGGGGAAATACGCGTGGGCTGTGTCTGGTCTGGCTGGGGGCGAACCAGAACATACTCGCGATCCTGACAGGCCTGATCTACTGCCAGGTCTGTCATCTTTCGCTGTTCTGGGCGGCCCTTGCCATTCTGGTCGGCAATGGGGTGGGGGGCATGTTCATGGCCCTGCACGCCGCGCAGGGGCCGCATCTGGGTATTCCGCAGATGCAGCAGACACGTGGTCAGTTCGGGGCCTATGGGGCGCTGCTGGTCATTGTTGTCGTCATTGTCATGTATGTGGGGTTTACGGCGACATTGCTGGCCATCGGACGTGAACAGGTGCAGCAGGCCCTGGGCGGTCCACCACACCAGTTACCCGTCTATGTCCTGGCTGCAGCCATCCTGTCGCTGTGTATTGTCGGGCATGGGTGGATTGAACGTTTTGTGGTTGGCTTTACCTATGTGGCAGCTACGGCGTTCTTTGCCCTTGCGTCTTTTTTCCTGTTTTACCTGCATGCCCTGCCGGTCCAGCCGTTGATGGCGGTTCCCGGCATGCATGATTTTGTGGCGGCTGTCTCGATCGGGGTGCTGTGGCAGGTAGCGTATGCACCGTATGTATCGGATTATTCGCGTTATCTGCCAGCCGATACACCCGAACGCGATGCATTCTGGTCGTGCATGACGGGCAGCATCATTGGAACTGCGGTCCCTACCTTTCTGGGGGCCTATATCGGTAGTACCGCATGGGCTGGGAATTTCTATACCGCGATCCAGGTGCATTATGCGCTGCCGGCCTATGTCCTGCTTGGCATTGTCCTGATTTCGATCACGGTTTCATGCACGATGCAGATCTATTGCGCGGCCCTGTCCTGCATGACCCTGTTTTATACCATGTGGCCGACCTGGCGGCCTTCGGCGCGCAGTCGCGGGCTGCTGGCGGGTGGGCTGCTGCTGCTGTCCGTACTGCTGACCATCATGCTGAGCGGCGACATACTGCATATCCTGAACAGCTTCATTGAATTCCTGCTGGCGGTCCTGTCCCCGTGGACGGCAATCAATCTGGTTGATTATTACCTGATCCGGCATGGCGATTATGATATCCGGTCCTTTTTCCAGCATGATGGCGGCATATACGGGCGTTTCAACCGACCGGCCATTTTCTGTTACATCATGGGTATTGTTGTGCAGGTACCCTTTATTTCAAATGATCTGTATTCCGGCCTGATGGCACGGCAGATGGACGGGGTTGACCTGTCATGGGTGGTGGGAATCCTGCTGCCCGGCCTGGCTTACTGGCTGATATGCCGACAGTCGGATGCCCCCGCGCGCCCTGTCGTCAGATAAGATCGTGCACAATACGGCCTGCCGTGACCGTCAGCATGCATTTCAGGTCCGGCAGGCTGTCCGGATCCATCCCGAAGGGGTTGCCCGACAGCACGGCAATATCCGCGCGGTAGGCCAGTGCAATACGACCTTCATACCGTTCCCGTCCGGCGGCCACCGCTGCCTTGCTGGTATAGCTGTCGAATGCTTCGGGCAAGCTGATTGCCTGTGTCGGGATCCATGCTTCTGATGCAGGTGCCCCGATGGGACGGCGCAGGACGGCCTTGCGCAGCCCGCGCAGGGGATCAAGGGATACAATCGGCCAGTCCGTCCCGAACGCCAGCATGCTATCCGCATCCAGCAGCGCGCGCAGCGGGAATGCCAGTTGCGCGCGATTGTCCCCCACACGTTTTTTCCATACCCCTTCCATGCCCATCCATTCATCGGCTGGCGCAATCATGACTGGCTGCATGCTGGCAATGGTGGAAGTGCTGGCAAAGCGGGTAATATCATCGGGATACGGCAGTTCGGCATGTTCCACGCGGATACGCGCACGGTTCGGGCTGTTGCCTGCGATTTCTGCCGCATCAAGGGCCAGATGGATCGCGCCCGGCCCGATGGCATGGGTCCATATGTCCAGCCCGTTTTCCACGCCGGTCCGAACCGCATCAATATAGGCCGTGCGGTCCCATAGCAGGGTACCGCGTGCATCAGGCTGGTCCGCATATCCTTCGGGCATGTAGCCGGTATGGGATTCCAGCACGCCATCAAGGAAGAACTTGATGCCGTCCAGGCGCACCATGGCATTGTCATAGCGTGCACGCAGGTCCAGTGCTTCGCGCAGGCGCTGCGGCGTCAGGCCGGGATCGGGTTCTATTTCCGTCATCATCCCGATGCGGACCGGCAGCGTGCCTGCCGCATCCCGCGCCGACAGCAGCGGCAGGTAGGCTTCGTCATACGCGGCACTCTGCATACGGGTGATGCCCAGCCGGGATGCCGTATCCAGCACCAGACCCAGCGCGTGATCCATTTCCGGTCGGGTCATGGGCGGGATATGGCTGGTGACAAGGCTGACAGCGTCTTCCTTCAGCCAGCCCGATGGCGTGCCATCGGCGCGGCGGACGATTTCACCATTTTCCGGGTCGGGGGTATCGCGGGTAATCCCGGCAATTTCCATGGCACGCGAATTCGCCCATGCTGCATGCGCCATGCCCGATGTCAGGATTACCGGACGGTCTGGCAGGATGCTGTCAATCATGCGCGCATCGAATTCGCCATCGGGCAGGTCGGGATAGCCATAGCTCCATTCCAGACCGCGGATCCATGGCGTGTCGGGATGTGCCGCCGCCCATGCCGCCACCCTTTCCAGCAGGGCCTTCATGGTCCGTACATCCCGCAGCCCGATGGCGGAAAGATAGTCAGCGGCCATGGCAATATGCATGTGGACATCAATAAAGCCCGGCATCAGGAACATGCCGCCCAGATCACGGATGACGGTTGTCGGGACACATTGCTCCATGATGTCGGATGATGTGCCGATCGCCACGATATGTCCGTCCATGATGCCGACTGCATTGACGGGTGGGGCATGGCCGTGAATGTCAGCATTGATGATGGCAAGGTCGAGGGGCATGGATCTGTTCCTGAGGTGGAAATATGGTGTGATTAGAGCATATTGTTTCTTGAATGTAAGGGTATGCCATGGCCGCTGACGACACGTCGGTTCACGAACCGGCGGTAACAGGCAAGCCAGACCTGCTGACAGAATGAATCAGTGAATAGCATATTGTTTTCAATTGGTTGGTTGTGCCGCTTCCGCCGGTTTGAGAACAATGCGGGCAGAGGCATGGTGCCATTGTCAGGCCCGTTGCCTTACATGGATGCAGCCCATCGGAAGTTTCTCTCTTTGGCATAGAAACTTCCGAGCAGGCGATGCCTCCGGACTGTCTTACGATAAGGTGCATGGCCCTGATGATGGAGCGAACATGACATCCCTGCTGCATGACAGTAATCCGACCGTTGCAGCCCTTGCGCATCTGGTTGCATGGCCGACCCTGAGCAGGGAAAGTAATCTTGACCTGATCGAATGGTATGCGCAGCAGTTCCGTGCGGTGAACGCCACCCTTACGGTCGTGCGGCATGATGAGACGGATCGTTATGGCCTGTTTGCCACGATCGGACCAGACACTGGACAGGGTATTGTCCTGTCCGGTCACAGTGATGTTGTGCCGGTGCAGGGGCAGGCATGGACGTGCGACCCATTCAGCCTGACGGATCGCGACGGAAAGCTGTTTGCGCGCGGCAGCAGTGACATGAAGGGTTTTCTGGCCTGTATGCTGACTGCGGCACGATATGCGGCTAACAGAGAATTGCGGCGCCCCCTGCATTTCGCCATTTCCTGTGATGAGGAAATCGGCTGCGTGGGCGTGCGTTCCCTTCTGGCGTTTCTGCGTGAACACGCAATCACGGCGCAGGGCTGTATCGTGGGAGAGCCAACCGGTCTGCAGGTAGCCGTAGCCCATAAGGGAAAGGTGGCCGCACGCATCATATGCCACGGCCGCGCGGCGCATTCCGCCAATCCCATGCTGGGGTGCAACGCCATCCAGATCGCAGCACGCATGGCACAGGAAGTCGCGCGCATCCAGGTGGAGATGATGGATGCCCCGACACAGGATCCGTCATTTGAGGTGCCATTCAACACGGCACAGGTCGGGTTGATAAATGGCGGGGTTGCGCTGAATATCGTCCCCGATCGGTGCGAACTGCAGTTCGAAATGCGTCTGCTGCCCGGACAGTCTGCTGATATATGGCTGAAGCAGTTGCGCGAACGCGCAGCGGTTGTGGTGGCCGATTATCCCGGTGGGGCAATCGATTTCGAAATCACCAATGAATATCCCGGCCTTGTGTCCGAACCGGATACCGCCATCCGTAATATTGCCCTGCAGGCCAGCCAGCATAATGCGGTGACCACCATCGGCTTCGGGACGGAAGCGGGACTGTTCCAGCAGGAACTGACATTGCCCACCGTGATATGCGGCCCCGGATCAATTGACCGTGCCCATAAGGCGGATGAATACATTACCCGTGATGAACTGGCTGCGGGCGACGCCTTTCTGGCCCGTATTGTTGATACGTTGTGCGTGGCGTAAGGCGGCTGGCCCTAGTCGCTGCCCGGCAGGGGCTTTCCCGCAAGCAGTTCACGGCATACCTGCAGGAAGGCCGTCGCCCGCGCCGTCTGCCGTATGTTCGCGATCGTGGCCGTACCATACAGCAGCGGCTGGGGTGTGTCCTTGAGCGCAAGATAGGCCAGCGGCCTGCCATCCAGCGCTGCCTTGTTGCGCGGGCGCGCATTGGCCAGACTGTAGCCTTCGCCGCGCGCAACCAGCGAACGGATGACATCAATGCTCTGGAACCGTCCCATTATGCTGGGCACGATGCCCGCATGGGAAAACAGGGACAGGAAATAATCCCGTGACAGCGGCAGGTCCAGCAACAGGAAGGGTTCGTGTTCCAGTTCCGACAGGACGATATGCCGCCTGCGGGCCAGACGGTGCTGTGCCGATACAAAGGCAAAGGGAGGCAGGGCGGCCAGCGGGAAAAAATCAAGATCCTGCGGCATGTTCAGGTCATAGGCCAGCATGGCGCAGATTTCGCCATTGCGCAGCTTTTCAATCAGTTCACTGTGATGGCCGGCGATAATGCGCAGTTGGGCATCGGGGTGGCGGGTTTCGAATTCCTGCAGCAGGTCCGGCACGATCAGGGAATACAGCGTTGCCATGCAGCCCACTTCAATCAGGCCACTGACCTGCCCCGACAGGCCGGATGCGGTCATGTCCAGTTCGGTGGCATGAAGCAGCAGGTTACGGGATTCACGCAGGAAGCTGTGGCCTTCCTGTGTCAGGGACAGCCCGGCGGCATGGTGGCGGATGAACAGGGTAATCCCGAACACGGCCTCAAGCTGGGCGATGGCGGCGGAAATGGATGGCTGGGAGATATGAACCCGCCTGGATGCTGCAGTAATCGACCCCGTTTCGGCAGCCGCGACAAAATATTCGATCTGTTTCAGTGTGAAACGCATGGGGTGGCTCCGGCTGCTGTGTCTGTCACGACGGGACCAGGGACCGCATGGCGGCAGGTGGCGCCGGATCGGATGAAACAGGATAAAAAAGGAAAGGCAGGATCATGACATTTTCCATCGTTGCGCATTGCGCGCGCACCGGGCAGTTCGGGGTGGCGGTCGTATCGTCGTCGCCCGCCGTGGCGGCCCGCTGCGCCTATGCCCGCGCGGGCGTGGGGGCGGTCACGTCGCAGAATGTAACTGACCCGCGACTGGGGCCAATGGCTCTCGACCTGCTGGAACGCGGACTGACACCCGCTGAATGCCAGGTTGTCATGGCCCGCGTCGCAACCCATGCACCATACCGGCAGATGACCTTTATCGACAGCAGTGGCCACGGGGCCGCATGGTCTGGCGACAGCACGCTGGGCACCCATGCCGAAGCCTTTGGCAAGAATATCGTATCCGCCGGCAACCTGCTGGCCAATGCGGATGTGTCGGCAGCAATTGTTGCTGCGTTTGAAAAGGGCGACCCGTCCCTTGAACTGGGGGAGCGGATACTGCTGGCATTGCAGGCTGGTGCGGATGCGGGCGGCGAAGCCGGACCTGTCTATTCCGCTGGCATGCTGGTGGTTGACCGTGAACAGTGGCCGCTTGCGGATCTGCGGGTGGACTGGGGCGAAAATCCGGTCGCGCGTCTGACGGAACTGTGGGCTGTATGGAAACCCCAGATGTATGATTATGTCCAGCGTGCGCTGCATCCCGCCCAGGCCCCTTCATATGGTGTGCCGGGAGATGAGTAGAGCATTGCAATAACCTTTGATCAATCATTATTGCTTCGGTTTTTCTGAGGTGCATCTTCGATATATATTTCTTTAGCGGAATGAATCTCCGTTCGAATATCCCATGGTCATAAGCACTGGTTTTCGGGAGACGTGCCATATCCACCCAGACATCGGTATCACAACATGGGCAGGGATCATCCGAACGTGAACAGTTTGTCGCGGCCATGGGGCATGTTGCAGCTCCCGTGGCCGTGATCACCACGGACGGCCCCGCCGGGCGGTTGGGCATTACCGTCAGTTCCGTCACATCCGCGTCCGCTGATCCGCCAATGATGATGGCGTGCATCAACCGGCGCAGTCCGGCTTTTGCCGCCATTATCGAAAATGGCTGTTTCGTCATCAATATGCTGTCGCACGACCATGTCGGGGTGGCGGAAAACTTCGCTGGCCGGGCCGGGGTCTTCCCAGCATTCGATTTCGGCTGTGCGGCCTGGAAGCCGGGGCAGGCAGGGGGATGGCTGCTTGACGGGGCGCTGGCATCCTTTGACTGCACCCTCGAACAGTCCGTCGATGTCGGGACGCACAGGGTGATTATTGGTGGCGTCCAGCATACCTATCTGCAGCCCGCAATGACGCTGCTGCATTTCCGTCGGGCATTTCACCGGCCGGAACCCGTTCTTCATAATTCTTGAGCAGGAAGATAATTCATGATCCGTACAGGACAGCAGTATCTGGACTCCATCCGTGATGGCAGGCGGATATGGATGAATGGCGAACGGGTGAAGGATGTCACGACGCATCCGATGTTCAGGCCCATCGTTTCCATCCGTGCGCGGATGTATGACATGCAGCATGAAGCGGCTTTCCGTGACCGACTTGTCTATACGGATGACAAGGGAAATGAAGCCCCGCTGGCCCTGCAGTTGCCCCATACGCAGGAAGACTGGAAGGCGAAGCGTATCGCCACTGACACCGTGCTGGATGAAGTAGGAGGCATCGTCACGCGTGTCGGTGACGAGACGATTGGCGAGATGTGGTCCCTGTATGACGGGCAGGATATCCTGAACGAGGTCAATCCCCAGTTCGCGGAAAATATCCGTCATCACGTGCATAAGGCGATGTATGCGGACCCGTTCCATGTCTCGGCCAATACAGACCCCAAGGGGGACCGTTCCAAGCGGCCGCAGGACCAGGATCCGGACATGCTGCTGCATGTCGTGCGCGAAACGGATGCGGGCATCATTGTCCGTGGCGCCAAGTATGAAACGGCGGCGGCTTACGCCAACCAGGCATTCACCAAGCCCACCATTGCCAACTGGGGTGATGCCGAACTGTCTGATTACGCGGTCGGGTTCATCTGTGATTTTTCCTCGCCCAACCTGAAATTCATCTGTCGCACCGGATTTGCCGGGCGCGCGCCGATCGAGGATTATCCGCTGTCCAACCGGTATGACGAGGTCGAAGCCCTTGTCATTTTCGATGACGTGCTGATCCCGTGGGAAAACGTGCTGTTCTACCGGCACACCAAGGCTGCAACCTTCATCCGCGCGACACTGCATCGCTACAGCGCGTTTGCCTTTGTGCAGCGTAACCAGAAGCTGGCCGACATGATGATCGGCGCCGCCATGTTCAACGTGCGCCAGACCGGACTGGACCGCCAGCAGGCGGTGCAGGAGAAACTGGCGACCCTTGCCTGTTACCGTGAAGGGATCAATGCCCACCTGACGGCGTCCATTGCCATGGCGGAAGAAAGCCCCGGTGGCCTGCTCATGCCCAACCAGTCGCTGCTTATGGCCGGGCGTGTGCTTGCATGTTCCAAGCTGCATGAAATGATGCACCTGACGCGCGAACTGTGTGGTGGGCAGATCTGTGTCACGCCGGATGTGGCGACATTCCGTGACCCTGAAACTGCACCATGGATGGAAAAATTCTATTCCATCAATGAAACATGGCCGGCCGAGGACCGGCGCAAGCTGCTGGCCTATGCCCGTGACATGCTCAATTCCGATTATGCTGGCCATCGTCTGACATTCCAGCTGTTTGCGCAGGCCCCGCCGTTTGCGCATCTGGCTGCGGTCTATCGTAACTTTGACTGGAACGGCGCACTGGAATTCGTGCAGCGTTCAGCCGGGCTGAGCGAAGGTGTGTTGCAGCAGGGCAAGGGAGGGAGCAAATAATGCCAGATCAGGTAACACATAAGCGGATCCGCTGTTTCAACACGCGTGATACCTATCCCGAACAGAACCTGGACAATGACCTGTGCCAGGCTGTCGTCGCGGGGCAGACGGTTTATGTACGCGGTCAGGTGCCGCAGGATCTTGATACGCGTGAAAATGTTGCGGTCGGCGATCCGGTGGGCCAGGCTGAAAAGGTAATGGACAATATCGAACTGCTGCTGAAGGAAGCCGGTTCTGAACTGTCCCATATCTGCAAGGTTACGGTGTACCTGACCGATATCCGTTACCGGGAAGCAACATATCGTGTTCTGGGGCGGCGTATGAAGGGGGTCTTCCCCGTTTTCACGGGGCTGGTAGTTGTGGCGCTGGCTCGTCCGGAATGGCTGATCGAGGTGGATGTTATCGCCGTCATTCCGTAAAACATTTATACATCAGAGTTTTTTATCAGGGCTGCTGTTGTTGGTACGACAGCAGCCCTGAGCGTTTGTGGCAAATATTTCAACGAATGATTATATAACAGTCAGGATAATTGCTAAAATGCAACGTGTCCCGATAAATGTATGGACAGCCCATATCGATACGTTTGGGATGCAGGAATTCTGTTGCGTTACCATTACGGAAACATAATAATGCACCAATGATATCTCTGCTTGTACATACATGCGGTTATGTGTCCGGCCCTAGGTCGGAAAAGTCAGCAGACACATGCATGGCGCATGTTGCTGGTACAAGCAGATATTTTTCCTGTCGTGATTTCTAAAGGGGGCAGTATGCGCAGACGTTCGACTGGCTTGACTGTATGTATGATACTGTCATCAACATTCCTGACTAATGGACTGCGTCTGCACATGGCCCATGCGGGCGATACCGTGCAAAAAAATTCTGTCAATGCAAAGTCGACGGCCGCATCCGGTGGCAAGACGACGGCGGTCAGGGCAGGGGACTCGACGGTCAATACGGGCATCAATGCCACCGGTGCGGGTGAACAGTTGCATGTTACGCGTACGCGTTCATATGGGGGCCTGATCCGTAACGAAACGGCGGCAAAATCGGTCAGTACCGTGTCCCATGATTATATTGCCAAGCAGGCGCCTGCATCCAACGCGCTGGCGCTGGTGGCCATGTCGCCGGGTGCAAACGTGTCCATGGGTGACCCGTTTGGTGTCAGTGATGAATCCGATATCAATGTCCGCGGTCTGAACCAGCAGGAAATTGGCTTCACCTTCGAAGGGGCGCCAATGAACGATCCGGATGACTATACCCCCAATTCGTCCGAATGGGTCGATAGCGAGAACATGGACAACGTCCAGCTGCAGCAGGGCGCCCCCAGCATCGAAACCCCCACCACCACGTCATCCGGTGGTACCATGGCCGTCAAGATGCGTGGCCCCAAGCATACCCGTGGCGGCGAATTCGATGTCAGTTACGGCACGCACCAGATGAACCGCCAGTTCATCCGGTATGACAGTGGGGATATCGCCAATACCGGTCTGCGGGCATTTGCGTCCTTTTCCGACCTGACCAGTCGCGCCTGGCGTGGTCCGGGGCGGAACAACCGCTGGCATGTGGACTACAAGCTGATCAAGGAATGGGGTGACGGGAATTACATTTCCCTGTCCGGTTCCTACAACAATGAACATACGGCGTGGTACAGCACCCCGACCCTGAGCGACTGGAACAAATACGGGCTGAAGAACAACCCTAATGACATGCAGGGCAAGTATAGCTTTGGCGAGGCGAATTATTACAAATCCTACGCCACCAGCTGGACCGATTATTTCCTGAGCGCACCTTCGCACTTCAAGCTGGCGCGTAATCTGACACTGGACGTAACGCCCTATTATTACCACGGCAGCGGAAACTATCCCTTTGGTGTGACAACAGTTCCGACAACCGGGCCGTATTATAACGGAACATCGGCCAATTCTTCACCGCTGGCCGGGAATAACTATTCCGAGGATGGTCAGACCGCGGCAATCCAGAACTGGATTGGCGTGGAAGGCTATACAGGATTCAACTCCACCCTGCATTACAAGGTGGCCAACCATGATCTCGTTTTCGGGTACTGGTATGGCTATACCGACATGCATGTTGATGAACCGCTTAGCGGGCTGGATGCGTCCGGCAATTCAACGGGCTACCTGCGTCAGCAGGATGGCACCACGCTGAATGAATGGTCCTATCACACCATTACCCAGACGAATGCGCTGTATATTGGTGATACCATGCATTTCCTGAACAGGAAGCTGACGCTGGATGTTGGTTTCAAGGAAGTCATGGCGGCACGAAACGGCACGCTGAACCAGCCCGGCCCGCAATACAACGCCAATTATTATTCGGCACAGCCCCTGCCGCGCATGTCCATCAGCTACAAGTTCAATCCGAAGATCATGGTCTTCGGCAACGTGACGACCAGTTACCGCCTGCCGCTGGGTTCCGCTTTCTACAACCAGTATAACAGCCCGTGGGATGGCGGGACGTATCAGACTGCGAACAAGAACCTGCATGATGAATACAGTGTGTCGGAAGAAGTGGGTGCGCGATACCATGACAATTGGATCACGGCGTCACTGACCCTGTTCAATTACAACTTCTCGCACCATCAGATTAACGAGTACATCGGTAACGTGCCGTATTATCAGGATGCGGGCAGCATGACGACGCGCGGTTTCGATGGTGAACTGGCGCTGCACCCCTGGCATCACATCACGCCTTACGGGTCGGTTGAATATCTGTATGCCCGTCAGGATTCCAACATTACAATGGACGGCGTGACCTATCACACGGCAGGCAAGATGGCGACCTCCGCACCCCGCTGGATGGCGGCGGCTGGCCTGCAATATGACGATGGTCGTTTCTTTGGCAGTGTTTCACTGAAATATGTGGACAAGGAATACGGCACGTTCATGAACGATGAACAGATTGCCGGCCATAAGCAGGTTGACATGATGATCGGTGCCCGTGCGCCGGATATCGGCTTCCTCAAGGCACCTTCACTGCGGCTGAACGTCATCAACCTGGCGGATCATCACTACCTGTCCGGGGTGTATAACACCGGACCGGTCGCGGGCACCGCGCAGTACTACACGGCGCCGAACTTTGCGTGTCTGGGAACATTCAGCACCGGTTTCTGATCCGTTGCATTTCATAAAGGGGTCATGCCTGCAGGCATGACCCCTTTTTTGTGGGGATGGATAGGTTTTGACTATCCATCCGGTACGTTTTTTGTTGTTGCCCTGTATTGGGCAAACATTACGATTTCAATGAACTGAAATACATACATGATATCAAAGGCTGTTTGAAAAAACAGGTCAGGAAGCGCCCTGCAATCATAAGCAAGGTTTTGGTGAAGCTTTTTCCAGGCAGCTTCTTATCATGATTGTGACAAGGTATGTAAATCGATGCGGCAGGCGTCCTTTCCTCGTGAATTTGACTATATCATTGTCGGGGGTGGCTCCTCGGGTTGCGTGCTGGCCAATCGGTTGAGCGCCGATCCGCGTAACCAGGTCTGCCTGATTGAAGAGGGGGGCAGTGATAACACGCCCCGTATCCAGATCCCCGCTGGTACCCTGACCCTGTATAAAAGCCGTAAACTGGCCTACCAGTTTTTCTCGGTGCCACAGGCTGATCTGGATAATCGCCGCATCCACGTGCCGCGCGGGCGGGGCCTGGGTGGTTCCAGCATAATGAACAGCATGATCTATATCCGTGGTGAGCGGTCAGATTATGATGGCTGGGCGGTACAGGGATGTACGGGGTGGGACTATGCCTCCGTCCTGAAATATTTCATGAAATCAGAACATGACTGCCTCGGCCTTGATCCCCGTTTTCATGGGACGGGAGGGGAACTGGATGTCACTACCCCGCGTGAGGCCAATCCCCTGTCACGCATGTTTATCAAAGCGGCCGAACAGGTCGGGCAGAAAGAAAATCCCGATTTCAATGGAAATACATTTGAAGGCGTGGGCATTTACAATGTCACGCAGCGCGATGGAAAACGGCTGAGCGCCTACCGCGCGTTCGTGCATCCGGTCCGTAATCGGCCCAACCTGCATATCCTGACGGGCATGACGGTCAAATCTCTGATTACCCGGCAAAACACGGTGCTGGGGGTCAATGTGGTCCATGGTGAACAACAGTTTGGCCTGTTTGCCCAACGGGAAACGGTGCTGTCCGCAGGAGCCATCGGCTCCCCTGTCATCCTCATGGCGTCGGGGATCGGACGGGGAAATGACCTGGTGGGGGCGGGGATATCCGTCATTCACGAATTGCAGGGGGTAGGACAGAACCTGCAGGACCATGTGGACGGTCTTGTCACGGTGCGTTCGGATGAGGCGCGCAGCCTCGGCTTTTCATGGCGATCACTTCCGGCCGTCCTGTCTTCCCCACATAAATATGCCCTGTGGCGCAAGGGGTGGCTGACAACCAATTACGTGGAGGCGGGCGGCTTCGCCCGTACGCCCCTGGCGGATGGCGTGCCGGATGTCCAGTTTCATTTCGTGCCAGGATTCCGTAGTCATCGCGGACGCCTGTTTGAAATGGGACATGGCTTTGCCATCCATACCTGCGTGCTGCGTCCGCGTAGCCGGGGCGAGATCCGTCTGGGCCAGAATGGCATGCAGGATATCCAGATCGATTTCCGCTTTCTGCAAGATCCCCGTGATGGACAGGTTCTGAAGGAAGGTATCTGTCTGGCGCGCAAGATCCTGGCGGCTCCGATCTTTGATGGCATTCGTGGGCGCGAAATGGCGCCTGGCCAGGATATCGTAACCGATGATGAACTGATGGCCTATATCAGGCGCGGCGCGAGCACTGTTTTCCACCCGGCCGGCACATGCCGGATGGGAACGGATGCAGACGCGGTCGTGACCCCGGACCTGAAGGTGAGGGGAATGACGGGGCTACGGATTGCCGATGCCTCGATCATGCCGACACTGGTTAGCGGCAATACCAATGCGCCCTGTATCATGATTGCTGAAAAAGCTGCCGATATGATCTTGTCAGACCGGCAGCGATAGACAGGCAGGGAACAGGCGCGGATTGAGGGACGACTTCAATCCGCTGTGGCGGCCAGGCCAGTTGGTGCCGAGCGTGCCTGCCGGTCGGCGGCCCACCAGTACAGTGGCGTGGTGACCACCAGCCCCACAATCCATGACAGGTCCACCCCATGTACCAGTCGGGCCATGGGGCCGGTGAACAGGGCATTGGACAGGAAGGGAATCTGGATCAGGATACCGACGAAATAACAGATGAAGGCCGGTTTGTTGTAGCGGCCATAACGTCCGCCCGTAGGGTGGAAAAAGGATTCGACATCATACTCGCCCCGATGGATCAGGTAGTAATCCGTCAGGTTGATTGCAGTCCACGGAATCATGACCGACATCAGCAGTTCAAGGAATTCGCTGTACAGCGCCATGAAGCTGCGGGCCATGAATACGGCCATAAGCAGTGCGATCGTCAGCAGCACGGATGTGATGGCAAGGCGCAGCGCCTTCTGGTGCCTGCGCGTGGAAACAAAGGTCTGGATGATCGTCAGGGTGGACAGGGCGCCGCAATAGACATTCATCGCGTTGGCGACGGCAATGCTCAGCGACAGGGCACACAGTACCGGCACGGCCGCACCATGCAGCATCTGCCCCAGGGTCGCGACAATATTATGGCCGCTGGCCAGCAGGCCGATCATGGCCCCCAGTGTCATCGGCAGTACGGATCCCAGCACGGCGCCCCAGAAACTGGCATGGAACGCCTTACGTTCCCCATCGGGACCGGGGGGCAGGTAACGCGATGAATCGGATACGTAAGGGGCATAGGCAATCTGCCACAGGGCAGCGGTTGAAATCGTGCCCAGTATGCCACGCGTGCTGATATGGGCGTGGCTGGCATGCAGCAGGTCGGCGCCATGTTCCCAGCCGACCAGGCACAGGCACAGCAGGATGGCGACCCCGCATACCCATGTCATGATCCGCGCAGCCGTATGGATCATGTGATAACCATAAATGGCGGGAATGACGGACAGGGCCTGAATGATCAGGATCCCCCCCAGACGGTTGAGATGCGGCACGATAAATTGCAGCCCTTCGCCACCCAGTACCAGGTTGGATGCGGCAAAACCTACATACATGATGACGATCAGGGCCGTGATCGGCACGGCGCCGACAATGCCGAACTGGCCGCGTGTCTGAACCATCTGCGGTACGCCCAGTCGCGGACCCTGCGCGGCATGCAGCGCCATGAAAATGGCGCCGATCATGTTGCCGGTGATGATGGCAGCAAGGGCAGGCAGGAACGGCAGGCCAAAGACACCTGTCGCAAGCGCCCCGGTCACAACCGTCAGCATCATCAGGTTGGAACCGAACCATATCGTAAACAGGTCGCGGGGCCGTCCGTGGCGCTGGTCCAGTGGAATACGGTATATGGTCGCGGATTCGATTTTTGTCGGAACCGTCTCTGCCATCAGGGAATATACTCCGTAACGATATGGCGTTCCCTGCCGCGCAGGGGTTTTGTACCTATCGTAAGTGACGCATAGCATTTGCTTGCATAACTTATTCTGTCTCAACGAAACAAAAAAATATATGCGATGCTGAAGTTAAGGGCAGTCCGCGCCATTGAACACGGTTACCACCGCATCTGTCAGCACAGAAAACCATCATATCATTTCGGGTATGGATTGACAGGGCAAAATCGATATGTGCTAACTATTGATATATACAAGTGCATGCAAGGTGATCCGACGCTATGACCGAGACCTCTCCTCCCTTTAATGATCGCATGGCAAATGACCGCGTTATCCGTGCCCCCCACGGTTCCCAGTTGACAGCGCGCAGCTGGCAGACTGAAGGAGCCTTGCGCATGCTGATGAACAACCTTGACCCCGAAGTGGCAGAAAACCCGTCCGAACTGGTTGTATATGGGGGTATCGGCAGGGCTGCCCGCAACTGGTCCTGTTACGACCGGATCGTTGAATGTCTGCGTGGGCTGGAAGATGACCAGACGCTGCTGGTGCAATCGGGCAAGCCTGCGGGCATCTTCCGTACCCATGCCGATGCGCCGCGGGTGCTGATCGCCAATTCCAACATCGTTCCGCATTGGGCAAACTGGGATAAATTCAACGAACTCGACCGGCTTGGCCTCATGATGTACGGCCAGATGACGGCCGGCTCATGGATTTACATCGGCTCGCAGGGGATCGTGCAGGGCACGTACGAAACCTTTGTGGAAATGGGGCGCCAGTACTACGGCGGCAACCTGCAGGGCCGCTGGATCCTGACAGGTGGCCTTGGCGGCATGAGCGGGGCGCAGCCACTGGCCGCGGTCATGGCGGGGGCGTCCATGCTGGCGGTGGAATGCCAGCCCGGTCGTATCCAGAAACGGCTGGAGACCGGCTATCTGGACCGTCGCGTGGACAACCTTGACGAGGCGCTGGAACTGATTGCCGAGGCAAACCGCAGCGGCAAGCCCGTTTCGGTTGGCCTGCTGGGGAACGCGGCTGAAGTATTCCCTGAACTGGTGCGCCGTGGCATCCATCCCGATGCGGTGACGGACCAGACATCGGCGCATGATCCGCTTAACGGCTACCTGCCTGCGGGCTGGACGCTGGAACAGGCGGAAAAAATGCGCATTACCGATCCGGCTGCCGTGGAAAAGGCGGCAAAGGACTCAATGCGCCTGCATGTCGAAGCCATGGTGGCGTTCCATAAACTGGGTATCCCGACCTTCGATTACGGCAACAATATCCGCCAGATGGCGTATGAAGCCGGTTGTGCGGACGCCTTTGCCTTTCCCGGTTTCGTGCCTGCCTATATCCGCCCGCTGTTCTGTCGTGGGATCGGCCCGTTTCGCTGGGCAGCACTGTCCGGTGATCCCGAAGATATCTATCGCACGGACCAGAAGGTGAAGGAACTGCTGCCGGACGACCATCACCTGCATAACTGGCTGGATATGGCACGTGAGAAAATCCAGTTTCAGGGCCTGCCGTCGCGTATCTGCTGGGTTGGCCTCGGGGACCGGCACCGCCTGGGCCTCGCATTCAATGAAATGGTGGCCAAGGGTGAACTGAAGGGACCGATCGTGATCGGTCGTGACCATCTGGACAGCGGTTCGGTCGCCAGCCCCAACCGTGAAACCGAAGCCATGCGGGACGGAAGTGACGCCGTTTCGGACTGGCCGCTGCTGAATGCGCTGCTTAATACGGCGTCAGGTGCGACGTGGGTTTCCCTGCACCATGGCGGTGGCGTGGGCATGGGCTTCTCCCAGCACGCCGGGATGGTGATCGTGGCGGACGGGAGCGAGGGCGCGACCCGTCGCCTTGAACGCGTGCTGTGGAATGACCCGGCCACCGGTGTGATGCGCCATGCAGATGCGGGCTACGACATTGCCGTTTCCTGTGCCAATGAAAAAGGGCTCGACCTGCCCATGATTACGCGAAAGAACTGAAATTATGACAGTAACAGACAAGCTGGTGCTTAAGCCCGGTCACCTGACACTGGCACAGATGCGTCAGTTCTATTTTGACGGATCGGATGTCACGCTGGCGCCGGGCGTTGTGGCGCACTTGCATGAAGCCGCGGCTTCCGTGACCCGGATCGTGGAACGGGGTGAACCGGTTTATGGTGTCAATACCGGCTTTGGCAAACTGGCCAAGACGCGTATCCCTGATGACAAGCTGCGTGACCTGCAACGTAACCTTGTCCTCAGCCATGCGGCGGGGATCGGGGAACCGATGCCTGCGCGTATCGTGCGCCTGATCATGCTGCTGAAGGCAAACGGCCTGGCCCGTGGCTTTTCGGGCGTCCGGGCGGAAGTGGTCGAATTGCTGGTCACTATGCTGGAACGCGGTATCGTGCCAGTTATCCCGTACAAGGGGTCGGTGGGCGCATCCGGCGATCTGGCACCGCTTGCGCATATGAGCGCGGTGGCGATCGGAGAGGGCGAAGCCTTTTTTAATGGCGAAAGATACGCCGGGGCCGAGGCGATGCGTCTGGCCGGGCTGTCGCCACTGGAACTGGGCCCGAAGGAAGGCCTGGCACTGCTGAACGGCACGCAGGTTTCCACCGCGCTGGCGCTGGCGGCGCTGTTCGATGCCGAACGCCTGCTGCAATGCGCCCTTGCGACGGGGGGGCTGACCCTTGACGCCGCGCGTGGAACGGACGCGCCATTCGACCCGCGCCTGCATGAGCTGCGCGGCCAGCGTGGTCAGATCGAATGTGCCAGTGTCTATCGTACGCTGATGCAGGGATCGGCCATTCGCGCGTCGCATGTCGAGGAAGATGAGCGCGTGCAGGACCCGTACTGCCTGCGCTGCCAGCCTCAGGTCATGGGGGCATGTCTGGACAGCCTGCGTCACGCGGCGGGTATCCTGCTGCTGGAAGCGAATGCGGTTTCTGACAACCCCATTCATTTCGCCGATACGGATGAAATGATTTCCGGCGGTAATTTCCATGCTGAACCCGTGGCGATCGCATCCGACCTGATGGCAATCGCGGTATCGGAAATCGGGGCAATTGCCGAACGGCGCCTTGCCCTGCTGGTCGATGCGCAGATGAGCGGCCTGCCGCCATTCCTGGTTAATGACAGCGGTCTGAATTCCGGCTTCATGATCGCGCAGGTCACGGCAGCAGCCCTTGCGTCGGAAAACAAGACGCTGGCCCATCCCGCCAGCGTGGACAGCCTGCCGACTTCCGCCAATCAGGAAGATCACGTCAGCATGGCGACCTTCGCCGCCCGCCGGGTGACGGATATTGTCGATAATGTCCGTGTCATCCTGGCGGTGGAGTATCTGGCGGCGGTGCAGGGACTGGATTTCCTTGCCCCCCTGTCTTCGTCGAAGCCTCTGGTTGCGGCAGCCCAGGTCCTGCGTGCAAAGGTGCCGTTCTTTGAACAGGATCGCCTGTTTACGCCTGATATCGAAAAGGCGGCGGAACTGCTGGCGGATGGCAGTCTGGTGACAACCATTGGCCAGCATGTAGCCCTGCCGCAGGTTGGATAGGGACAATATACCCCTTTCCGTATCTTTATTATTATAAAGTAATAGATTGGGGGTATTCTTGGTAATGACGCAACAGGTGGTGGAGAAAGCGGGCAATGGAATTTTCAGGCGTTGATGACTTGTATCAGATGGCCAACCGTCGCCTGCCGCGCCTGTTTCGGGATTATGTGAACGGAGGCGCGCATGGCGAAGTCACCATACGCGCGAACCGCCAGGCATTTCTTGACTGGAAAATTATCCCGCGTTGCCTACGTGATGTATCGCAGGTGGATATCGGATCTACATGGCTGGGCAAGTCCCGTGGTGCGCCGTTCATGCTGGGGCCGGTCGGTTTTGCAGGCATGATGCATGCAGGCGGGGATGTCATGGCGGCGCAGGCGGCAGCGCGGGCGGGTATTCCGTTTGCCGTTTCCACCTTCTCCATCGCTGCCATGGAAACACTTGCCCGCGTGCCGGGCGTGGATCTTCTGGCGCAGATCTATGTCTTCAGGGACCGTGAACTGACGCGTGACATGTTGCGCCGCGCCCAGGCGTGCGGGATTGATGGCATTATCCTGACGGTTGATACCGCCATTACGCCCATGCGGGCGCGTGATGTCCGCAACGGGTTCCGGCGCATGACGCGGCCTTCGGTGGCCCAACTGCTTTCCATGGCCAGCAGGCCGGGATGGAGCCTGCGCATGCTGATGGCGGGAAAAGCCCGCATCGGCAATCTTGCCCCGTACGGCATGGGCCAGAACCTGCTGGAGGAAGCACGCAACGCCGCCGCTGAAATTGACCCCTCCCTGACATGGCAGGATCTGGCATGGCTGCGTAAGGAATGGGGTGGCAGGCTGATCGTCAAGGGGGTGATGGATGCGACCGATGCCCGTCAGTGCGTGGAAAACGGGGCGGATGCATTGATTGTCTCCAATCACGGTGGGCGGCAGATGGACCCGTCGCCCGCAACACTGTCCGTATTGCCGGAAATTGTGCAAGCTGTCGGGGATCGATGTGAGGTCGTGCTGGATAGCGGCGTGCGGCAGGGGGGCGATATTGTTATCGCGCTGGCATTGGGCGCATCCGGTGTGGCACTGGGTCGTCCATGGGCATGGGCGCTGGCGGCAGGGGGACGCAGGGGCATGGACGCCCTGACAACCGGCCTGTCGGGTGAAGTGCGCGATGTCATGGGACTGGCCGGAATTCGTAATATGCAGGAACTGGCGACCCAGCGGAAGCAGTTGCTGCGCCGGGCCTGATGATCCTTACATATACTGGCGGCCACCCAGGCTGTATCGGCTGCCGGGATAGGTAAAGATGCCTTTCATCACGATCCTGTCCTGCACCCATGTGCGCCGGACCAGTTGCAGGCAGGCTTCCGGCGTTTCCAGTTCCAGCAGGTGCTGGAGTTCCTGTGACGGCGTGATGGCGAAAATGACGTGTTCGATCTCGTCCGGACCGGCAATATGGTACAGGTGCCGGTGCGGATGCGCGACGGAAAAGTCCTGATTCAGGTAATCCGGCGCGAAATGCGGAGAGACATAACGTTCCTCCACCTGCAGTGGCGTATCATCCTCGTAATGCACGATCACGGAATGGAACAGCTTGCTGCCCGGACGCTGGTCGAATGACATGGCCAGGTCAACATCGGCCCGCGCTGTGTCCAGCGTGATGACGCGGGAGCGGTGGGTATGGCCGCTGGCAATAATGTCATCGGCAATATCATGTAACTGCAGCAGTTCGGCGCGCGGGGCTGGGCGGGCGACAAACGTGCCAACACCTTGTGCGCGCGTGACCAGTCCTTCCGTCATCAGTTCACGCAGGGCACGGTGTACCGTCATGCGCGATACGCCAGTGATCTCCACCAGTTCACTTTCCGACGGCAGGCGCTGACCGACTTTCCATTCTCCCCTTCTTATGCGTGCCGTGATATACTGCTTGACCTGTTCATAGCGTGTGATAGCCTGATTTTCAGCAATACCTATAGCCATATTACAGCACTCAATTCATGGTCTATGGCAGCCTGCGGGGATGCCGGATGGAAGAAGGAATGATCAGGCGTCATCATAACATGGTCTTACATACATGATGAAGCAACGTAACACAACGTGTCGTGGTCGGCTATTGGCGCGATATACTGTATTCTGCCGCGCATGATGTTGCCTGTCGTCACGTGGCGGACGACATTATTGATGCATGTTACGCGCCACGAACCACGTACGGGAACAATAATCGTATCCTGTATCGCATCCGGAAGGAATGCCGTCGTGACTGACCGGATTCCGGCATGGGGAAACCTGTCGGGTACAAACATGACGTTCAGCACGGTCACCGCACCGCCCTTCAACCGGCAGGTAAGGGGAACAGCGCCGGAAAACGATAGTACGGGCCCCGCGCGTTCCAGTTGCAGGCTTTCATGCGTGGGTGTGATCAGTTCCAGCCCATCACCGGACAGCAATGCCTGCTGACGCTGCATGCCGGAATAGGTGGAAAAAGGGCATGACCGGTCAATGGTTGCGATACTGACCCGCCAGCCGGGTGCGTCCGTGAGGGTACGTGTTATGCCCTGCCCATTTTTCCAGGCGCTGACGGGCAGCGTCTGGATGGAAAATACGCGGGGTGTCATGGGATGGTGGAGGCAGGTAGCAGTATGCCGGGGTTAAGAATATTGCGCGGGTCCAGCGCCTGCTTGATGGTGCGCATGACTGTAATGGCGTCATCACCATGCTGGTTATGCATGAACATCTGCTTGGCAAGGCCAACACCATGTTCCCCGCTTATGGCCCCTCCAAGGTCAAGGGCGCGCTGGATGATCTTGTGATCCAGCGCCTGCGCGCGCGCCCATCCGTCCTGTTCGGGCGGGATCAGGATGACGGTATGGAAATTGCCGTCCCCCACGTGGCCGACAATGGGGGCAACCAGCCCGGATTCCTCAATGTCCTGTTTGGCCAGCGTGATCATGTCCGTCATGGCGGAAATCGGCACGACCGCGTCGGTGGTCATGCCCTTGTGCCCCTGTCGGTAGGCCAGGCAGGCCCAGAAGGCGTCATGGCGCGCTTTCCACAACTGCGTGCGCTCCTCGGAACTGGCGGACGCACGGAATGACAGGCCATGATGGTATTCGGTGATTTCGCGTAGCAGGTCCGCCTGTTCCGTTACCGATGCGGGGGATGCATGCAGTTCAAAGAACAGGGTCGGCAGGGGTTCGTATCCCTCCAGTGACGAGTACCTGATACAGGCATCCATCTGCACGTCATCCAGCAGTTCCAGCCGCCCGATGGGCAGGCCGGCCTGAATGATGGACGTGGCGGTGTTCACCGCATCCGCCAGCGTGCCGAACTGACAGGTCGCGCCCAGAACGGTTTCGGGCAGCGCATGCAGGCGGGCCTGAATTTCCGTAATGATGCCCAACGTTCCTTCCGATCCGATCAGCAGGCCGGTCAGGTCATACCCGGTCGCGGATTTGCGGACATTTCCCCCCGTCTGGATGATTTTGCCATCTGCCATGACGGCGGTCAGCCCCAGCACGTTTTCGCGCATCGTGCCATAGCGAACGGCACCCGTGCCGGATGCGCGGGTGGCGCACATGCCACCCAATGTTGCTTCCCCACCGGGATCCACGGCAAAAAACAGCCCGTCACTGCGCAGCAGCCCATTCAGCTGCTGGCGTGTCACCCCTGCCTGTACCCGGCAGCTCAGATCCTGCGGGCGGATGTCGAGGACAGCGTTCATCTGCGACAGGTCAAGGCTGACACCACCTTTCGTCGCGGTCAGCTGTCCTTCTAGTGATGTCCCGCCGCCGAAGGGAATGACCGGCAGGTACAGGTCATGACAGACGGAGACGATGGCCGCGACCTCTTCCGTTGTCCGGGCGAACACAACCACATCGGGCTGGGTGGCCGGATCGGGAGACTGCCAGCCTTCACCATGGGCGTGATGTTGCCGGACCGTCGCGTTGGTTGAAATCCTGTTGTCCAGCCGGGGGCGGAGCCGCGTGATAAAGGTTTCAATGGCTGTCATCGGTCTGTCCGGTTTCAAGGGCGAGGGCGCGGAGGAAGCGGTCATTGTCCGTGGGCAGGCCGACGCTGACGCGTAAATGTGTCTCAAACCCCTTTTCACGCCAGGGCTTGATGATGACACCATGCCGCAGCAGGCTTTCCGCCAGGACCGAGGCGTTCCGCCCGACATCAAGGAATATGAAGTTGGTATGGGATGGCACGGGAGTATAGCCCAGTTGCGTCAGTTCGTGCATGAAGCGTTCGCGTTCAGCCACGGTTGTTGCGACACTGGTCTGCATATGCGTCCTGTCCTGCAGGGACGCCAGCGCCATGTCCTGTGCCGCCATGTTGGTGTTGAACGGGTCACGTACCTTGTTCAGGGTGGTGATGACACCGGTATCGGATGCGAGCGCATAGCCGATCCGCAGCCCGGCCAGGGCATAGGCCTTTGAAAACGTGCGCAACACCAGCCATGGCCGTGCCTGCCGGGGCAGGATTTTCGTGGCGTCGGGATAGTTCTTGCTGCCCAGGGCGTATTCATAATAGGCCTCGTCAATCACGATCAGCGTGTCCGGTGGGCAGCATTCCACCAGTTCCAGCATGTCCTGTGCCTCCATCATGCAGCCGACCGGATTGGATGGATTGGAAAACATGAGGATTTTCAGCGGAGCGGCCTGAACCGCCTGCTTCATGGCGGGCAGGTCAAACTGGCCTTCGGCGGTAATGGGAACCGCGTCGACCCGCGCGCCCATCATTTCAGGCCATATCACATGCAGCCCGAAGGAAGGCAGGACGGTCACGACCCGTTCACGGGGGGAAAGATAGGCCTCGCTGATCAGGCGTATGATCTGTTCAGACCCATTGCCCAGCATGATATGGTCCGCAGGCACGTCCGTTACCTGCACCAGCGCCTGTCGCAATGTGGATGCCGTTGCATCGGGGTAGCGGAACATCCGCTGTATCAGGCAGTCCCACTGTTTCAGGGCCGTAGGTGAGGGACCGTAAGGATTTTCGTTGCTGCCCAGTTTTGAAATATGTGATGCATTATATTTCTGGCGCACCTCATCTTCCGACAGGCCGGCATTATAGACGGGCAGGGCGGCAACCTCGGGACGTGAGGACACGCGTATTGACCGGGTGGGCGTGGAAGAAGCAGCCATGGAAACAGCCTTTTTCAATAAATTTGCATCTACTTGTATATACATAAAGGCTGCAGTTGTTGTTGTAAATATGCAACGAGCATCCGGTATTCCCGTCCCGGGATAAAATATGCATGACGTATCGGGTCACATGATAACGGCCCCTGCCGGATGGGCAAGGACGGTGCATTGTACCGAGAGAACCGTAACCTGAACGTACATGGCAGCGGCCGAGCGGTAGTCCGGATACGTGCCGCAGCATGATTTATAATGTCGGGTATGCTGGCTTAATAGATTGTGCGATCGAATAATATTAGGGGCTGGCATAGGTAAGCGAATAAAGGCTTGATATGTCACATGAAAGCACGTCGTCGCAGTCGGCTGCCTGTCAGCAGCCAAAAGCGCCTTCTGGAGCACTTCGTTGCGGGCACGCCCGCCCGGAGCGCCGCCGAACCTGTAGGCGTCAATCGTAATACAGCGACCCTGTATTACCGAAAATTACGAGAGATTATCGCAGAACAGATTGCTCATGAGGCGCCGGTCTCGGGTGAAATCGAAGTCGATGAGAGCTATTTCGGTGGGCATCGCAAAAGAAAACGAGGCCGGGGCGCTGCCGGGAAAGTGGCCGTCTTCGGCCTGCTGAAACGGCATGGCCGTGTCCATGCCGTCATGATCCCCAATGCCGGACATCAGACATTGATGTCGATCATTCGAAAGAAAGTACAACCCGATTCAATTGTTTACAGCGATTCCTGGCACGCTTACGACAAGCTGGATGTCTCGGAATTCCATCACGAACGCATTGATCACAGCAGGCATCTTGCTCTGGGCAGAAACCATATCAACGGCATCGAGAATTTCTGGAGCCAGGCGAAGCGGCATCTGCGGCGATACAATGGAATACCACGTAAAGACTTCCATCTCTTCCTGGCCGAGTGCGAGTGGCGCTTCAACATCCGCTCACCTGCAAAACTCCTGAAAATCCTCACTCAATGGGTTAAACTGCCCGCGTGAACCGTCGCAAACAATGCTTACCTATGCCAGCCCCAAACTTTTATCCAGTACCCCGCCACAAACGGGCGGGGTATCCGGCCGGTTCAACCGACGCTTACGCTGACCTTATGCAGGTCCGCCTTCGTCTTCGCATCGGGGTGGCCGACGTGGAAGGGTTCAGCGGACAGCAGGCGGATGCCGGTGATGTCGGACAGCGGCAGTACGCTCCATTCACCCGTGGGGGGCACGCGCTTTTCATGTGCGTCCTCGCCACGATAGATCAGGACATGCGGCATGCCATCGCGCTCACCCAGCGCATGGGGGGAACCGGTACAGGTCTTGCCATCGAACGTGAAACCCACAACAGACTTCTTCTGGATGGCGTCACGAAGCGTGTTTTCAACTGACATGCATATTTTCCATTCTGGTTAAACCCGATACGGGTTGCCGCATGTTATAACGGACCGCTCAAGATATAGCCTTTCTGGCGACATGCAGAAGCAGCGGAGGTGATTTATTGCTGCAATACTGCCCTGCATTGCGAAAATTCTGCCGCGTACTGGCATAAATCCAGCATCGTTTTATTTCGATAAAGTAAAGGTCAGCCCTGCATGGAATGGACCGCATGGCAGGATTGATCTGTATCACTGTAAGGTCCGGATATTGGCCCCAGCATTCATGGTGCAGGGCGGAAATGACCCAGAACAGACCGCTCAATAGTATGTATTGAGGAGCAATGACCATGATTACACGACCGACATTTGTCGCAACCCCGGTTCGTACGGCCACGACGCGGGCAACCGATCCGTTCGCCGTGCTGCAGCGCCAGGTGGGTCGGCTGATCGATGACTACCGCGCACCCGACACCTTCGGCTCGGGCCGGATCGGGTCCACGGACATTACCGAAGACGCAACCGGCTACCATATCTATATCGAAGTACCCGGCTGTTCGGAAAAGGATATCACGCTAAATGCCAGTAACGGCGTACTGAGCATCTCGGGCGAGAAGAAAAGTCCTGTAACGTCTGAGCAGAAACAGCACGTCGCCACCCGCAGCTTTGGTGCTTTTTCCGAACATTTCAGCCTGCCCGAAGGCGTGGATGAAGACCGGATCAGCGCCCGCATCAAGGACGGGGTGTTGCAGGTCACCCTGCCGCGCCGTGAACCGGCCAAGCCGAGCGAACGCAAGATCGAAATCCAGCCCGGCTGACCGCAACGACCTGTTTCCAATACCACATGGCCCGGGTACCGATGGTGTCCGGGCCATCCGCGTGTATGGTTCAGTCCAGCCCTTCCTCCCGCCGGGCCTTCTGTGCCGCAGGACGGGCCAACACCGCATCGCGCAGGGCACTGGCACGGGGATAGGCCGAAAGGTCGATCCCCAGTGGTCCAGCCCAGCTCAGGATCACGGCCATCAATGCATCCGCCTGCGTGAAGCCTGCGGGCAGCAGGTGCCCGTTGCCACCTGCTTCCAGCAGTACTTCGGCCTGCTTCAGGCGACGCGTAACATTCGCCAGCAGTCGCTCGCGCATGACATCAGGCAATTCAGGGGCAAACAGCGCACCAAATGCGCCATGCACGTCCTCGCAGAACCCGATGGCTTCCAGCAGACGGAAGAATTCGATCGAATCAGGGGCAGGGTGAAAGGCAGCATGATCCGACTGCTGGCCGATATAGGTCAGCACCGCCACATTCTGCGTCAGCACCGTGCCCGGTGCGATTTCCAGCGCGGGTACGGCCCCGCGCGGGTTGATTTTCAGATAATCCTGACCACTGGCGGTCTGCTTGGTCTTCAGGTCCACCTGCTCAAGACTGTGGGGCAGCCCGGTTTCATTAAGGATGATATGCGCGGCAAGCGAGCACGCGCCCGGCGTGTAATACAGCTTCATTGAAACGGCCTTCCGTCTGGATCTGGCTGGGGACAGGACGGTAGCATCCCGCGCCCTACGTCCTGAAAACACTGACACATGAAACAGACCGTGAAAAGCGCAGGCCCATGCGCCACACGCAGGACAGACGGACCGGCCCGATTGTAACATTACATAGGGAACCAACAGCCCATCGGCACTGTTTGTGCCTGCAGGTGGACAGCACATGG
Organism: Komagataeibacter diospyri; assembly: GCF_006538165.1. Lineage (GTDB taxonomy): Bacteria > Pseudomonadota > Alphaproteobacteria > Acetobacterales > Acetobacteraceae > Komagataeibacter > Komagataeibacter diospyri. The sequence goes on along the minus strand of NZ_BDLU01000024.1, from coordinate 82,543 downwards.
GTTCTGTCCGGCCTGTTCCTTTTCCGCCTGGAGACTGTTTGAAAAGTCAGCGCATGACTACACCTGAAAGCTAAAAGAAGTTTTTGGTGAAGCTTTTCCATAAAGTTTCGAAAAGACCCTGCCTTTTTTGACAAAAGGCAGCACCAAAAAGTTTTTATCTTTTTTTATCAACAGGTTGGTTTCGAATTGTCTCCTGATACATAAAGGCATTGCCGCCATGACCTTTCCCTTCGATGCTCTGACCGCCTGTCGCGCGGAACTGGAGGAGGAAGCAACGGTCAACGACGCACAGGCCGCATTTCCCACTGGCGGGCTGGACCGCCTGCGCCAGCTGGGCGTACTGGCCGCCCCCCTGCCACAGACGCTGGGCGGCCGGGGCTTTGGCACCGAACCGCATGGTGCAGCGAGCCTGCTGCACATGCTGCGGCTGGTGGGGCAGGGCAGCCTTGCGCTTGGCCGCGTGGTGGAAGGCCATGTCAACGCCATCCGCCTGATCGCGCTGTACGGCACACCCGAACAACTGGCCCATGTCGGGGCGGAGGTGCATGAAGGCGCGCTGTATGGCCTGTGGGTCACCGATGACGTGACACCGCTGCGCATGGAACAGACGCCGCGTGGCATTACGCTGCATGGGGGCAAGGCCTTTGCGTCCGGCGCGCGGCAGGTCACCCGTGCCCTGGTCACGGCACGGGCGGGGCAGGACGGAACGGGGCGGGATACCACGCGCATGCTGCTGGTTGCGCTGGGGAAAGACCGCGCCATCCATAATGCCAGTGGTGGACTGACCGGCATGCGCGGGGCGGGCACGGGACAATGCGACTTTACCGGCATGACCGTGCTACCCGCGGGCCTGGTGGGGCAGGCGGGGGATTACCTGCGCCAGCCTGAATTTTCAGCCGGGGCATGGCGCGGCATGGCCGTGGCACTGGGCGGGATCGAACGCCTGACCGCCCTGCTGCGCAGCCAGCTTGCCGCCCGCGACCGGGCGGGCAGCCCGGCACAGCAGGCGCGTATCGGCCTGGCGCTGATCGCGGGAGAAACCGCGCTGTTATGGACACGCCGCGCGGCCCTGGTGGCCAGCAGTCAGGACCGTTTTGATTCAGGCGATATTTCCGGCACCGTCAACCTGGCCCGGCTTGCGGTGGAACGCGCGGGACTGGAGGTGATCGAACTGGTCGAACGCGGGCTGGGGCTGTCAGCCTTCGTGCGTGATAACGTGGTGGAACGGATCATCCGCGATCTGTCCACCTACCTGCGCCAGCCAGCCCCGGACGAGACATTGTGCGAGGCAGCAGCGTGGTTCACCCGGCGCAACCTGCCGCAGCCGGACGTCCATGCATGAAGGCGGCCGACCTGCACGCGGCCCTGCGCGACCTGCCCGTTACCCCCCTTGCGGCCATTGCGCCCGGCACGGCCCTGATCCTTGCCCCCCATCCCGATGATGAAAGCCTGGGCTGTGGCGGGCTGATCGCCGCGTGCTGTGCAGCGGGGCAGGCGCCCCTTGTCGTCATCATGACCGACGGCGCGGCGTCTCACCCGCATTCGCGCCAGTGGCCTGCTGTGCGCCTGCGGGCAAAACGCCAGTGCGAAGCACGCGACGCCGTTGCGTGCCTGGGCCTTGCGCCCGATCGGCTTGTCTTCCTTGGCCTGCCCGATGCCGCCGCCCCGCATGAGGGGGCAGTGTTTGACCAGATGGCGGCACGTCTGGCCCATCTGGCCGCCACGCATGACTGCACCACGGTTTTCGCCCCATGGCGCGCAGACCCGCATTGCGATCATGAAGCGGCGTGGAAAATGGGCGTGGCCGTGCGGCGGCTGTGCGGGCTGACGCTGTTGGCCTATCCCGTATGGGGCTGGCTGCTACCGCCCGACAGGGATCTGGATCATGCCCCACCGCGTGGCATGCGGCTGGACATTACCGCCCATCTCGCCGCCAAGGCCCGCGCGATCAGCAGGCATGAAAGCCAGTACGGCGGCCTGATTACCGACGACCCCGATGGTTTCCGTCTGCCGGACACCCTGCTTGCGGCGCTGGTAACGGATTTTGAGGTTTTTATCCATTCATGAATGCCACAAGCTGGTCCCGGACCGTATTCGAACGTCTGCACAAACGTTGCCCCGACCCATGGGGTGTGGCGACGCGGACCTATGAACATGATAAGTACCGCCGGACGCTGGCGGTGCTGTCAGGCCAGCGTTTCCATCATGCGCTGGAACTGGGCTGTTCCATCGGCATGATGACGGCGCGGCTGGCGCGGCAATGCGACCGGCTGCTGGCGGTGGACGTGGCCGAAGCCGCCCTGATCCGCGCGCGCCACCGTTGTGCCGGGCTGCCGGGGGTGTCATTTCATCGCGGGCAGTTGCCGGATGCATTCCCGCCACTGCCCGCCCATGCATGTGACCTGATCGTGATTTCGGAGCTACTGTATTTTCTCTCCCGCCGCGATATCCGCAGCCTTGCCGCGCACTGCCTGCGCTTGCGGCAGGCGGGCGCGCCCGTCGTGCTGGTCAACTGGACGGGACCGACCGATACACCATGCACGGGTAACGAGGCCGCCCGCCTGTTCATCAATACCTGCCGCGCCGCCGACCTGCACGTGACCCATGCCCGGCGGTACGCGCATTACCGGCTGGACGTAATCAACGGACCGGAGACGCCGGAACCTGCAAACCACACACCGGACTGATTTTGGAAAAATTCTTGGTGAAGCTTTTTTCAAAAGCTTCGAAGAACACTGCCTTTTTGAAAAAAGACCCCCGAACCTTCTATCCGTTTCATCTGGCGATACGCCCCATTCAGTGCACCACGGATGTCACTGCCGGTACAGGGGCGGGCATGATACTGGACGCTACCAGAAGGTCGTGCACGATTTGCCGCGCCGCGTCCATATGCATGGGCAGGTCGGCACGGCGGACGGGTACGCGCACAAGTGCCGGGCTTGATGCCTCCAGCCTGTCCCACGCCATGCCGCCAAACCGTGCCCGGGCCATATGGGTCACGGTCGCGGCAGGCAGGCACAGCAGGGCCGCAAGATCAGCCACCGCGCCATGCCACGGGCTGGTTGCCGGGGGCAGGGCACGCAGGCGGCGCAGTACTGCGCGCGCCCGAGCACGGCGCAGGCAGGCCCGTGGCGGCTCAAGGCTGTCATCCAGCATGTCATCCTGCCGCACCATGCGCCGCGCCATGGTATCGGCCATGCCTCCACGCGCCCGCCCGGCAATGCGGCCCGAAACACAGACCGTGACATCAGGCGCGTGGCGGATGGTGACATCCACACGTCGCAGGGCACGCAGGAAACCCCGGTCCTCGCCCAACGGTATGGCAGGGACGCCTCCCGCGCGCCGCCAGGCCGCCACCGTTACCGCAATGCTGGCACCGGAATGTTCCGTATGGCGCGGCCATGGATCATGCGGGTCAGGATCAACCAGATCATGGATGCGGTCCAGCATGGTGGCATAATCGGTTTCTGCCCGGTCATCTTCATGCAGGTGCACGGGGATAAGGCGTGACTCCTCCGGGTCGATCAGGGCACGGCCACAGACCGCATCAACGCCCGTATCAAGGGCGCGCAGGGTATTGGCCAGCCAGTCGGGCGCGACACGGCCATCCGCATCGGTGGTCAGCACAATACCATCCGGCCCCGCAAGGCCCGCGGCAACCTGCATGGCCGCACGCCGGGCCGTGCCCGCATGCTCCACCGGCGGGGGATAGGTCCGCTGCGCCACAATCACGCCAAAGGGCAGGGACGGGACCAGCGCACGCACCACGCCGCGCGTATCATCCGTGCAGTTGTTAAGCAGCAGGACAACATGGGACAGACAGCCCCCCTGCTGTGCCGCAAGGGCGCGCAGGCAGGGACCGATACGCGCAGCCTCGTTACGTACCGGAATCGCCACGATAGTGGGGTGGGCAGGCGGCATGGGTCACCTGTTGGAAGGGGAAATGGTAAACGCCGCGCGGGCCGGTCAGGTTGCAGGGACCGGACAGACCCTTTCAGCCTTTTTCAAAATAACCAACTGATAAATAAGGATAGGAATTTTCGGGTGCCGCCTTCTCCTGAAAAGGCAGCGTTCTTTCTAATTTTTCCAGAAAAAACACTTCACCAGAAACTTCCTGATGTTTTTCAGGCCGGTTTCTGTCCTGTTCGCCCCGTTACATGACACGGGGCATGAATGCCATAATTTTTATTTTAAAATGCATGCATGCGGGAAATTTACCGCATCGGCCAATAGTTCCCTGATGACGTATTTTTTATTCATTCATTTTCATAAGTTATAAATTATACTTCATAAATTATTGGAAATAATAATGTATATTTTCGGTAATGAAGATTATTTTAAATCTTATCTGTTCATACTTTGTAAAAAAACGCTGTATCTGTCGTTTCAGGCAGATGCCGCATGCCCCCATGCAGCCCCGCCTGTTACCGATCATGCCGGAGCATCGTCCCATGTCCACCACCATGACCTGTAAACCCTAGGGGCCTGCACGCCACCGCGCGGAAGGCGGCCAGCCCATTCATACAATAAAACCGCATGCCGGTACCGTGGCGCATACCCACGATACCTGCACGGTTCTTCGTGCTACAGGGAATTATCCATTCCATGAACGCCATCGTAGTGACGGCACTACGTCGGCCCTATACCTTTGTGGTGCTATCGATCCTTATCGTGGTCTTTGGCATCATGTCGGTATTGCGTACGCCGACCGATGTGTTCCCAAATATAAAAATACCGGTCGTATCCGTTGTCTGGACCTATGGCGGCATGCTGCCGGAGGAGTTTGCGGGCCGTATCATCTATAATTACGAACTGATGGTGACCTCGACTGTCGAGGGCATCGAACATATGGAAAGCAGTTCGTATTACGGGCGCGGTATCGTCAACATATACTTCCAGCCCGGCACCGATATCGGCAAGGCGGAAGCCGAGGTGACCGCCATATCCCAGACGGTCATAAAGCAGCTGCCCGAAAACATTCCCTCGCCGATGGTAATGAGCCTTGACGCATCATCCGTGCCGGTGCTGACCCTTCAGGTCACGTCCGACAAACAGACACCATCCGACCTGTTCAAACTGGCCATGATCCGCGTGCGCCCGCTGCTGGTGACCGTGCCGGGTGCGGTGGTGCCACAGGCCTATGGCGGGATGGACAGCTTTGTCATGGTGGCGCTGAACCAGCAGCAATTGCAGGCGCATCACCTGTCGGCCATGGACGTGCAGAACGCCCTGCGCGGACAGAATATCGTGCTGCCGGCAGGTGACCAGAAAATCTCGGCCACCGACTGGATGGTGCAGACCAACGCCACCCCGCGATCCATGAAGGAACTGGGCGATATCCCGGTCAAGCGCGTGGGCAATGCCGTAATCTATGTCCATGACGTGGCGGAGGTCTATCGTGGCGGCCACCCGCAGACCAACCTTGTGCTGGTGAAGGGCAAGCAGGGGGTGGAAATCGTCGTGATGAAAAGCGGCGATGCCTCGACGCTGGATGTCGTGGCAGGGGCCAAGGCGCTGCTGCCGCGTATCCAGAAGCTCCTGCCGCCGGATGTGAAGGTCAGCATACTGGGTGATGCCTCGATCTTCGTGAAGGATTCCATTTTCGACGTCGTGCGCGAAATGCTGACGGCCGCCGCCCTGACCGGCATGGTGGTACTCCTGTTCCTGGGGTCGTGGCGGCCCACGGTCATCATCGCCACCTCCATCCCGCTGGCCATCCTGTGCGCCATCATCGGCCTGCACTGGGCGGGGCAGACAATCAATGTCATGACGCTGGGCGGGCTTGCGCTGGCGGTGGGCATTCTGGTGGATGACGCGACGGTGATGATCGAGAACATCGACGCGCATCTGGAAATGGGCAAGACGCTGGAACCCGCGATCATCGACGCGGCCAACCAGATCGTCATTCCCACCTTTGTCGCCACCACCTGCATCTGCATTGTATGGCTGCCGCTGTTTGGCCTGAGCGGGGTTGCGGGCTGGCTGTTCATGCCCATGGCGGAAGCCATCATCTTCGCCATGATCGCATCCTTCATCCTGTCGCGCACGCTGGTGCCGACCATGGCCAAATACCTGCTGGCCGGTCACAGCGTGGCAGGACACGGGGATTCCCACCATTGCGAACCGCAGGTCCACAACCTGCAATACCCCAGGCGCCTGCCCGAACGCTTCCAGCAGGCGTTTGAACGCGGGTTCAACAGTTTCCGTGAAAGCTATGCGGGCATACTGAAACGCGCCATTGCGGGGCGCAGGCGGTTCGTGGGCGTGTTCCTTGGCATCTCGGTCTGTTCGCTGGGGCTGTACCTGATCGCGGGGCGGGATTTCTTCCCCGAAACAAAATCGGGCACGATCCAGATGCACATGCGCGCACCACTGGGCACCCGTATCGAGGTGGCGGGGCGCGAAGCATCGCTGGTGGAAGACCGGATCAACGCCCTGTTCCCCGGCAAGGTGGACAGCATGATCGAAAACTGCGGCCTGCCCGAAGGCGCCCATAACCAGGCCTTCATTCCCACGCCAACCATCGGCACGCAGGACTGCGACATCACCATTGCGCTGAAGGATGAGGAAACACCCGTCTGGGATGACCGCACCATCCTGCGCCATGACCTGTCGGCCCGTTTCCCTGGCACGGTGTTCACTTTCCAGCCCGCCGACCTTACGGCCAAGATCCTGAATTTCGGATCACCCGCGCCCATCGACATCCAGATTTCGGGGCCGGACCTGCGCGACAACTATGACTATGCCCGCCTGCTGGTGAACCGCCTGCGCGCAGTTCCCGGTGCAGCTGACGTGGTGATCCAGCAGACCATGAAGACGCCGACCCTGTTCGTGCAGGGCAACCGCACCTTCGGTCAGGCCACCGGCATGACCGAAGCCGACCTTGCCAACAACGAACTCATGACGCTTTCGGGCAGCCAGACGGTGGACCCGCAATACTGGCTGGACCCGGCCACGGGCATCACGTTTCCGCTGAATGTCTATGTGTCACAGGACCAGCTGACGCATTTCAACAACCTCATGACCATTCCGGTGGACAAGGGCGATGGCGACCCGCAGGGGCGACACATGCAGTTGCTGGGCGGTATCAGCAATGTCAGCGCCACGGGCACGCCGGGGCAGGTCTCGCACTTCAACTCCATGCCTGAAGTTGACATCTATGTCTCTGCCGAGGGCGCGGATCTGGGGCAGGTCACGACCGGCGTGCAGCACGTGCTGGACCAGACGCGGGGCAAGGTGCCGTCCACCGCAGCCGTCGTGGTGCGTGGCCAGACCGAGACCATGCGCCATGCCTATGTCGAACTGGTGTTCGGGCTGGTTGTGTCGGTGCTGCTGATCTACCTGCTGATCGTGGTCAATTTCCAGTCATGGCTGGACCCTTTCATCATCATCACGGCCCTTCCGGGTGCGCTGGCCGGTATCGCGTGGGCGCTGTTCCTGACGCATACGCGGCTGTCGGTCCCGGCACTGACGGGGGCCATCATGTGCATGGGCACGGCGACTGCCAATTCCATCCTTGTGGTGTCCTTCGCCCGTGAACGGATCGAGGAGCATGGCGATGCGCTACGGGCGGCACTGGAGGCCGGTTATGGCCGTATCCGCCCGGTGCTGATGACCGCGCTGGCCATGGTGATCGGCATGGTGCCCATGGCCATGAGCAATTCCCAGAATGCACCGCTGGGCCGCGCCGTCATTGGCGGGCTGCTGGTGGCCACCGTGTCCACGCTGCTGTTCGTGCCGTGTGTTTACGCAATCCTGCATAACCGTCCGTCCCGCGTCCGGGGGAAATGAACTGATGTCCACCCAGAACAACAGAAAAATCATCATGCTGGCCGGTGCCGCCGTCGTCATGGGGTGGTGCGGGTACCTGCTGGTCGGGCGCGTGCAGCATGCGGCGGCCCTGCGGCGGGAAGCCGCCATCGCTTCCGTGCCTGATGTCATGATCATCTCGCCACGCAAGGAGGCCCGCCATGTCAGCCTGGACCTGCCCGGCACGATCGAGGCCTGGTACCAGGCCCCCATCTACCCACAGGCATCGGGCTACGTGCGCATGTGGTACAAGGATTACGGCGCACGGGTGGCCACAGGCGACGTGCTGGCGGAAATCAACACCCCGGGCCTTGATGCCCAGTTTGCGCAGGCACAGGCGGACCTGCAATCCTCGCAGGCGAAATACGACCTTGCGGTGGTCACTGCCCAGCGGTGGCGCCTGATGGGCAAGTCACAGGCGGTATCGGGCCAGTCGGTATCCGTGCAGGACGCGAACGAGAAATCAGCCGCAGCCGATCTGGAGGCCGCGCGCCACAACCTTGACCGCTACGCAGCCCTTGAACGCTTCAAGGTCATTGTCGCCCCCTTTGACGGCGTGGTGACGGAGCGTGACATCAACGTGGGCGACTACGTGCATGAAGGCGGCGGAAACCTGAACGCGTCGGGTGCGGCCAGCGAACTGTTCAGCGTGGCGGATACGCACCAGATGCGGCTGTTTGTCTCGATCCCCGAAAACATGTCCTACATCCTGCAGCCCGGCCTGCAGGCCAGCGTGCAGGTGCCACAGTTTCCCGATCGCCGGTTCGAGGCGAAATTCCTGACCGTATCGGGTGGCTACGACCCTGACACCCGCACCAGCGTGAGTGAGTTCATCATCGACAACACCGATCACGCCCTGTGGCCCGGAACCTTCGCCGCCGTCACCCTGACGGCACCTGAACAGACCGCCCACCAGACCATCCCCACCGGCGCGCTGGTGTTTCAGGAACACGGCATGCAGGTGGCCGTGGTGGACGCGCAGAACCACGCGCATTTCCACACCATAACCGTAGGGCGCATGGGCGATGGGGCGACGCAGGTGCTGTCGGGCGTCGCGCCCGATGACCGGATTATCGACAACCCGCCCGCCGACCTGCTGGAAGGCGAGAGCGTGCACGTGGTCCGGCCCGTGACCGGGTACAGCAACGACACCGATGAAAAGGACGATGAATGATGGCCCGCACCATCCACCGTTCGGCATGCATGGGGGGCGCATGCGCCATATCGCTGCTGTCGCTGGCGGGATGCGACCTTGCCCCCACCTACCATGCGCCGCATTACGTCATTCCTGCCACATGGCAGGGACAGGCCCCGTTTGGCGTGGCCCACCCCATGGACGACACCATTCCCGCGCAGTGGTGGGAAAGCTTTGCCGACCCGCAGCTTGATGACCTTGAAACCACCGCCATGGCCCATAACGGAGACCTGCAGGCGGCCAGCGAGCGCTTTCTGCAGGCACGTGCGATCGTAAGCGAGGCCCGGGCCGACCTGCTGCCGCATTTTGGCGTGGCCTTTGGCGGCAGCAACAACAAAAGCTCGGCCGAACGGCTGTTCCGCTACAAGGGGCCGATTACGGATTCAGATGAATTCTATGGCGGCATGGCATCGTGGGAGCCGGATTTCTGGTCCTCCATCCGCAACCGGGTACGCCTGCAGAAAGACTATGCGCAGGAACAGGCCGCACAGTATGCCGCAGCCCGACTGAGTCTGCAGGCCGAACTGGCCAGTGATTATTTCACCCTGCGCGGGCTGGATGCGCAGGCGGCGATCTATACCCAGTCGATCCGGTATTATCAGGAATCCCTGCGCGTGACCCAGACACGGCTGGTGGACCAGGCGGCGTCACAACTGGATGTGGCGCGCGCGCAGAACCAGCTTTACACCACACAGGCCCGCCTGCTGGACATTCAGGCCCAGCGCGAGGTGATGGAACATGCGGTGGCCGTTCTGGTCAACGTCGCCCCGTCTTCATTCCATATCACAGCAGATGCACACCTGAATGCCACGCGCTTCGGGCTGCGCGCCCCCATGCCGTCGGACCTGTTGCAGCGCAGGCCCGACGTCGCCATTGCCGAACGCCAGATGGCGCAGGCCAACCGCGCCATCGGCATCGCACGCGCCGCATTCTATCCGCATGTATCGTTCCAGATGAACGGGGGGTTTGATGATAACGGCTTCAACCTCGCCAACCTTGCCAACTCCATGTGGTCCTATGGCGCGACCGTGACCATGCCGGTATTTGAAGGGGGCCTGCGCCGCGCGCAACTGCAGCAGAGCTGGTCCGCCTACCGTGAAACACGCGACCATTACCGTGTCACCATCCTCAACGCGTTTCGCGATGTGGAGGACGGGCTGTCGCGCACCAACCGGCTGGATGGGGAAAACGGCCGCCTGCGCGCAGCCGTCGGCGCCGCCAGCCAGACACAGGATATTACCATGAACCTGTACAAGGGCGGCCTTGCCACCTATCTGGACGTGCTGATCGCACAGGTCAGCACACTGGATGCGCGCATACAGCAGGCGGAAGTCCAGACCCGTTACCTGCAGGCGCAGGTTGGCATGATCCGTGCCTGTGGCGGGGGGGGGAATGCGGCCAGCCTGCCTGCGTCCAATAAACTGTTCGGGGTTGATCCGTTGCAGTATTCGGGCCTGCATAATGCCCCCCCCGTAGGCGACGTGCCTGCGCCGCACAGCCACGGCCCCGACCCGGATGACAACCTGACCCGACCGCTGCTATCGCCCGGCATGGGCCAATAATAAAAACAGATCAAAGTTTCTGGGTGCCGCCTTTTTTCAAAAAGGCGGCGTTCCCTGAAGCTTTAAAAAAAATATTCACCAAAAACTTCTTTATTTGTCATCGGCTGCCATGCTGCGGCCAGCGGATTATACCGATCCGTAAATATGGAACCTGTAAAGATACAAAACCCGCCAGCAGGACCAGCGTTACCTGAACCCGGACATATATGAACGCAGGACACGCGATTATTTGCACATCCATAAATAGTCGCAACATTACGCGTCATATCCCGCAGACAGGGAGCAGAACAATGAGCACAAATCGCGGTGTGGTCTATCTTGGGCCAGAACATGTGGAAGTGCAGGATATCGCCGACCCGAAAATGGAAACGCCAGCGGGCCGCCGGATCACACATGGCGTCATCCTGAAGGTGGTTTCAACCAACATATGCGGATCGGACCAGCATATGGTGCGCGGCCGCACCACGGCACCCAGGGGCATGGTGCTGGGTCATGAGATTACCGGTGAGGTCATTGAATGCGGCAGCGATGTCGAAATGGTCCGCAAGGGAGATCTGGTCTCGGTCCCCTTCAACGTCGCCTGCGGACGGTGCCGGTGCTGCCGTGAAGGGGACACTGGGGTGTGCCTGACGGTCAATCCCGGCCGGGCGGGCGGCGCGTATGGTTATGTTGACATGGGTGGCTGGATCGGGGGGCAGGCGAAATATGTCATGGTGCCCTATGCCGATTTCAACCTGCTGCGCTTTGCGGACCGGTCAATGGCGATGGAGCGTATCCGCGACCTGACCATGCTGACCGATATCCTGCCCACCGGCTTCCATGGGGCCGTGACGGCGCGGGTGGGCGTGGGGTCGGTCGTGTATGTCGCGGGCGCGGGGCCGGTTGGCATGGCAGCGGCGGCATCCGCACGCATTCTGGGGGCTGCGGTAGTCATGGTGGGCGACCTGAATGAAGAACGTCTGACCCATGCCCGCAAGGTGGGGTTCGAACCGGTCGACCTGCGCCAGCATGACCGGCTGGGGGAAATGGTGGCCCAGATTGCCGGCACGCCGGAGGTCGACAGCTTCATTGACGCGGTCGGCTTCGAGGCAAAGGGATATGGCGGCGGGGCCAAACCCGCCATCGTGCTGAATCAGGCCATGGAGGTAACCCGGCCGGCAGGATCGGTCGGGATACCGGGGCTGTATGTCACCGAAGACCCTGGCGGGGCGGATGAAGCGGCAAAGACGGGCAACCTGATCCTGCGCTTCGGCCAGGGATGGGCCAAAAGCCTTGAATTCCATACCGGCCAGACGCCGGTGCTGCGCTACAACGCACGTCTTATGAACGCCATCCTGCACGGGCGGCTGCCCATTGCGGATATTGTCAATGCAACGGTCATCCCGCTGGAGGACGCGCCGCAGGGATACCGTGATTTCGACCAGGGGGCTGCGAAAAAATTCGTCCTTGACCCCCACGGCCTGCTGGCGGCGTGAATGCCCCGTCAGGATGCGTTGCGCACGTCATCCGCCGTTGCCATGTTGCGGTCCACCTGATCCAGCAGCGCCGCGTGCTGCGCCCCCCAGCGGTAGAGCATCTCCAGTGGTTCGACAAACCGCTGCCCCAGTTGTGTCAGCCGGTATTCGACCACCGGCGGCATGACCTGCATGATCTCGCGTTCCACCAGCCCCATCCGTTCAAGGTCACGCAGGGTCTGGGTCATCATCTTTTTCGACAGGCCGGGCAGGGCGCGTTGCAACTGCCCCGGCCGCGACGTGCCGCCCGTAAGGTGCAGCGTATGCACGATCATGGTGGTCCATTTGCCCGAAAACAGGCGCAGCAGACGACGCGGTGCGCAGTCCTGTGCAAAGGGCGCATGGCGGTAGACGTCGGGCAGGGGGGCGATATCCATGGGCAGGCTCACGGGAACGTTCAGGTAACCAGGGCACAGAAAGGTGCCGGATTGTCTTTTATGGTGTTTCCCAACACCGTGTGAAGCCCACAACCCCATCCATGGAGGAACATAATGTCCCACAGGGCGCTTATCATCGGCGCGACCGGTATCGTCGGCCAGAACCTTGCCAACCGCCTGGTCGCGGAGGGCTGGAGTGTCTACGGTCTTGCGCGGCGGACGGCAAACCTGCCCGGTACCATCATTCCCGTCGCGGCCGACGCGCTGGACCCCGACAGCCTGCGCGCGGCGCTGGCGGGGATTGTGCCGACGCATGTGTTTTTCACCACATGGACCCGCCGTGAAAGCGAGCGTGAAAACTGTGTCGCCAACAGCGCGATGCTGCACAACGTGTTTGCCGCCCTGCCACGACCACACGCGCTGGCCCATGCCAGCCTTGTTACAGGACTGAAACACTACCTGGGCCCGTTCGAGGCCTATGCACAGGGCAATCCGCCACAGACGCCATTCCGAGAAACCATGCCACGGCTGGCGGCGGAGAATTTCTACTACAGTCAGGAAGATGTCCTGTTCGAAGCCGCGGACCGGCTGGGCATTGCATGGACGGTCCACCGTCCGCATACGGTCATCGGGTATGCGATCGGCAATCTCATGAACATGGGCACGACGCTGGCGGCCTATGCCACGCTGTGCCGCGAGACGGGGCTGCCCTTCGTCTTTCCCGGGTCGCCCGTGCAGTGGGAAAGCCTGACGGACGTAACCGACGCCCGCCAGCTTGCAAGCCAGATCGTGTGGGCGGCCACCAGCCCTGCCGGGCGCAACAGGGCGTTCAATGTCGTCAATGGCGACGTATTCCGCTGGAAATGGCTGTGGGGGGAACTGGCCGCCTGGTTCGGTATCGATGCAGCCCCCTATCCCGGCCATGCTACGTCGCTGGAACACATGCTGGCGAACCGGGGCGCGCAGTGGGCCGATATCGCGCAGCGCCATGGCCTGCGGGAGGCTGCACTGGGCCAGCTTGCGTCGCCATGGCATACTGATGCCGACCTCGGCCGCCCCGTCGAATGCGTGACCGATATGAGCCTGAGCCGCAGGCTGGGCTTCACCGGTTATCAGTACACACCAGATTCCTTCTTCGACCTGTTCGAACGCCTACGGGCCGAGCGTTATATTCCCTGACCTTACGGACCGGGCCCGCAGGCACACGGCAGACCGAGAGGGCAGGGCAATGAAAATAAAAGTTTCCGGGTGTCGTCTTTTTTCAAAAAGGCGGCATTACCTGAAGCTTTCTGGAAAAAAGCTGCACCAAAAACACTTTATAGTTTCCACGAGACCTCAACGGATGAATTTTTGCAAAGGGCTATTTGCCCGTGCGACCAGGCGGCCTGCTTGCATGTGGACCGGATTCCAGTCGGCGTCGGGCAGGACAACCAGCCCCATTGCGGTCATGCGCAGATTTTTGATGGCAATTGATCTACCGTACATGCCATCCGCTCAATAAAACATGAATATAAAATTCATCTTTTCTTGCTTCGGCATTTGGAAATTATGCGGTAAATGGTCGCCTTGTGTACGTTGAACCGCTCGGCAACCTCCGCAACGGACAGGCCATCCCGCGTAACCATTTCATATATCCGTACATTTTCCGCCGGTCCCAGCTTGGCGGGGCGTCCCATATGTATGCCGCGCTGACGGGCATTCTGACGGCCGATCGCCGTGCGTTCACGGATCAGGGCCCGTTCAAAATCAGCGATCCCCGCGAATACCGTCATGACAATGCGGCCTTCGGGTAACGTTGTATCCAGCCACGGTTCACTGATGGACCGAAGGCCGACATCCTTCTGCCGCAGGCATTCCGCGATTTCCAGCAGGTGCTGTGTCGAACGCGCAAGGCGGTCGAGCCGATACACGGTTACGATATCGCCTTTTTCCACTTCCTGCAGGAGACGGCGCAGCGCTGGCCGCACCTTCTCATCCTCCAGAAGGGAATCTTCGTAGATCACTTCACAGCCCGTGTCATGTAAATGCCACACTTGAACGTCAAGGGTACATTCATCCGTACTAACACGCGCATAACCGATCAGCATTCTATCATCAAATCAGAATTAAATTTCAATCGGCTATGTAGTCAAAAAAGAGGCAGACTGAACAGGTACTATATGGCGACACGGCATAAGTCCGCTTTCTTTTTATACAACATAGTGCAGTGTTAAGGAATATATTCCCAGCATTCAATTAAAAACGCGTTTATTCATATGTGTCGAAATATGTTGCGTTAATGAGTAGTAAATAGTATTTGGAATACCACTTATCAAAACACTCAGACTTTTGCGAAGTGGGATTCAGGTTTTATGGGCCGCCGAACAGACAGACTGCATGACCTGCCCGGCACGCAGTTGGATCAGGAAATTCGTGGTGGTTTTTTTGTCCTGCGGCACACCCTCATGGAAGTCGCGCGCGACGCCTCCATGTTTGGCGGTAATCCAGGTATTTCGGAACGACCTGTCATAGGCACCGGCGCATTACTGCGTAAATCGCTGATTGATATTGCCCGGACCTGCCAGCGTGACTACGTCCTGCGCGGCGGCACGATGGAATTCGAAAGCACGGGCGCGCTCCATGTCCTGTGGGTGCGCATCACGGCGGCAACAGGTGGGGGCAGGCTGGTCTTCGGCCCGAAATCAGCCGATCCCGGACTGCTGCTGGTTGACCTTACCCTGAATGACGAAGCCGACAGCACTGCCGTATCCATCGTGTTCAGGGATGTCACCCGCCTGACCGTCACGTACGATGTCGGCACGGACATCACCCTGATCGGCCTGCTGAGCGGCGCACCGACCACGCTGGACTGCAATGCATGGGCGGTGGTCAGGCTGCGGGGCAATGTCTGTGGCCTGACTGAAGACAACAGCCAATATATTGCAGGCGATAACGATTTTACCAACCTGTACATCCGCCATTACCAATCCAGGGACAAAAAAGAAATCTGTATTACCATAAAAAAATAAGACGTCCCGGTATCGTCAGCAGACAGTCATGGACATGAAGCAGAACACATCGTACTTCTCCCACCGCAATCATTCCCTTTCCGGAACGAGTGCGTTACAGGTCATGCATGGTGCCAGTGATGGCGTTGTGGTGATCGATGAACATAACCGGATCGTCTTTTTCAACGCGGCGGCCGAAAAGCTGTGGGGCTACAGCCAGCCCGAGGTAATCGGGCATAATGTCAGCATGCTCCTGCCCGCTGGCATGCGTGACGAACACGACGCCTTTGTCGACCGCAACCGCCGCACCGGCATCAATACCATTATCGGCACATCGCGTGAGATCAGGTTTGAAAACCGGGCAGGGGATTACGTGGCGGGCGAGCTGGCCCTGTCCATGATCACACTGCAGCCCGATGGGCGCAAATACTACCTGGCCACCATCAAGGGCATGCCCGAAGAAAGCCATCGCAGAAACCTGCAGGCCCTGCAGAACACGGTCTTCCGCGCCCTTTCTACCGATATGACGGTGCATGACATTGCCGACCTGATCTGCCGCGAAACGGAGACTTTCGTACCCGACACCGTCGCCGTGCTGATGCTGGTGGAAAAGGGCCACCGCCTGCGTATCCTGTCGGGCGCCAGTTTCCCCCGGCGGTATGCCGCGGCACTGGAAAACATCACCCTGTCGGACAGCGATATCGCAACCCTGGCCCACGACCCGGCACAGGCGGGGACTATGGTATGGAAAAGCTATTCCTCGCTGGGTCGCTCGCTTGGGCTGCATCACTGCCGTGCCTCGGCCATCATATCGCCAGAGGGGACGGTAAAGGGTATTTTCGCCCTGTTTTCACGCAACCCCCGTCAGGGGACCGATGGGCCGGACAGGATCGTAAACGGCTGCCTGCCATTCTGCGGTGTGGTGATCGAACAACATGAGGCCCGCCAGCATATCGCGCGACTGGCCAGCTATGATCCGCTGACCGGCTTCCTCAACCGCTCGGCCGTGCAGGGTGTCCTTGAAAAACTGGTGGGACAACCGGGGGATAACCAGTTTGCTGTACTGCTGCTCAATATCGACCGGTTCCGCGACATCAATGAAGCCCTGGGGCATGCCAACGGCGACCTGTTCCTGCAGGCACTGGCCGCCCGCATGCGCGCGCTCAGCCCCGTCGGCTATGTCCTCAGCCGGTCCAGTGCTGATGAATTCATCATCGTACTGCCCGACACGCAGCACGACACCGCTGTCGCATTCGCGGCAAACATGTTGCAGGGGCTGACGCAGCCTGTTGAAATAAATGACAATTATATCGTGCCCTCCTTCAGCGTGGGCATCAGCATGTTTCCCGATACGGGACCGGACAGTGAATCCCTGATCGGGCTGGCGGAAACCGCCATGCGGCGGGTCAAGAAAGACGCACGCGGCACGTACCGTATCGCGACACCGGTGCTGCAGGGTACCGCCCGCGACCGGCTGCTACCGGGCGTCCCCCTGCGTGAAACGCTGGACCGCGGCCTGCTGCACCTGCGTTACCAGCCGCAGGTCATGGCGCGCTCGGGGCAGCTTTATGGTGTGGAGGCACTGGCGCGATGGCACCATCCGCATCTGGGTGACATCTTTCCCGCCCGTTTCATGGCGGTTGCGGAAGATACCGGCCAGATCGACACCATCGGCATCTGGGCGCTGGAGAAAGCGTGTCGACAGATCGTTGCATGGGACCATGACGCCATCCATGTGCCTACTGTGGCGGTCAGCCTGTCCGCCGGACTGCTGCGCAAGCGCCAGCTGCCGGAAATGATTGTCCGCATGCTGGAAACCTACCAGCTTGCGCCGCAGCGCCTGACGGTGGAAATGACCGAAAATGTCGCGATGGATAAAAATGCGGATACGATGGCGGCCCTGCGCGCCATCCGCACGCTTGGCGTTGGCCTGTCCATGGATGATTTTGGCACGGGGTTTTCCAGCCTGTCGCGCCTTGCACGCCTGCCGCTGAGCGAAATCAGGATCGACCACAGTTTCATCACGGACCTTGAACACAACGCCAACGCGCAGGCCCTGACAACGGCTGTGGTCGGCATGGGCAACATGCTGGGCATGACGGTGATAAGCGCGGGCGTCGAAACAGAAGCCCAGAAGACCCTGCTTGAACAGCTGCATTGCGATGTGATGCAGGGCCTTCTTTTTTCCCGCCCCCTGACCGCCACCGAACTGGGGCAATGGGTACAGGGCAGGCGAATAAGTAAAAAAAAATATAATATCACAACATTACACAGATTTAAAATAAAAAAGGGAATCAAATATGGGCAAGGAAGTTTTTCCGGTGACGGACGAAAACGTCAATTCCGATATCTGCATGGACATGCTGCAGCAGGCGCGTGATGGCGTCATTATCATTGATGACAGGAACTGCATCGTCTTTTTCAACCAGGCAGCGGAAAAACTGTGGGACTATACTGCGGCTGAAGTCATGGGGCGCAATGTCAAATGCCTTGTGCCCATGGAATACCGCGACAGACACGACGGCTTCATCGCGCATAACCGTGAAACGGGCATGAACCGCATTGTCGGCACATCGCGCGAGATCACGTTTGAAAGCAAGAACGGGGACTACGTCTCGGCCGAGATGTCAATTTCCACCGCGCTGATCGGTGCGGACAAGAAACGGTATTACATGGCTTTCATGAAGGGTGTGACCGAAGAAAGCCACCGCAAGAAACTGCTGGACCTGCAGAATACGGTCTTCCGTTCCCTGTCGGGCGACATGATGATCCAGGATGTGGCCGACCTGGTGTGTCAGGGCGTGGAGGATTTCGTGCCCAATTCCGTCGCCGTGCTGATGCTGCTGACCGCGGACAATACCCTGCAGATCCTGTCCGGGTCGGGCCTGCCGCGCCGTTTCGCCACGGCGCTGGAACACATGACGCTGACGGAAGCCGATATCGCGGCGCTGGCCAATGACCTGGATGAAGCCAGTTCCGTGGTGTGGGAAAGCTATCGCTCGGTCGGTATCTCGCTTGGGCTGCATGACTGCTGGGCTTCGGCCATCAAGGCGTCCAACGGAAAAATCGCCGGTATCCTGGCGCTGTATTCGCGCAACCAGCACAAGGTCGCGGAATGGCCCAAACGTATCGTGTCGGGGGCCGTGCCGTTCTGCGGCGTCGTGATCGAGCAGTATGAGGCACGGCAGCATATCTCCCAGCTGGCGAATTATGACCCGCTGACCGGCTTCCTCAACCGCACGTCGCTGCACAAGGTGCTGAAGTCCATGATAAGCCAGCCGGGCGACAACCGCTTCGCCGTACTGCTGCTGGACCTTGACCGCTTCCGTGACATCAATGACGCGCTGGGCCATGTGCAGGGGGATACGTTCCTGAAGGTCATTGCCGAACGGCTGAAAACGCTGTGTCGCAGCAATTACGTCCTCTCACGCGCAGGCGGGGATGATTTTGTCATCGTCATACCCAACGCGACACCGGACATGGCGGTCGATTTTACCAAGACCATCATCAAGGCCATGGAACGCCCGCTGGATGTGGCGGGAAACCAGATTTCCGCGTCCTTCAGCACCGGCATCGCGACCTTCCCCGAAAACGGGCCGGATGGGGAGTCCCTTATCAGCCATGCCGAAGTGGCCATGCGGCAGGCCAAGAAGGAAGCGCGCGGCGGCTACCGCCTGGTCAACACGATTGACAGCAAGGATGCGCAGGACCGGCTGGTACTGGGCAGCGCGCTGCGTGATTCCCTGTCCAAGGGCCTGCTCAACCTGCATTACCAGCCACAGGTCGAGGCCCGCACGGGTGAGATCTATGGCGTGGAAGCGCTGGCGCGGTGGAACCATCCCACCCTTGGCAACATCTTTCCTTCCCGTTTCATTGCCGTGGCGGAGGAAACGGGACAGATCGAAGCGATCGGCCGCTGGTCACTGGAAGAAGCCTGCCGCCAGCTTACCCTGTGGGAACGCGAGGGCGTGCATATACCCGTCGTGTCGGTCAACCTGTCGGCAGCCCATTTCCACAACCGTGGCCTTGTGCCGATGATCGCGGGACTGCTGGAAAAATACGGGCTGGCGCCTGAACGCCTGACGGTGGAAATAACCGAAAGCGTGATGATGGAGGAAAGCGAGGAGACGATGAACGTGCTGTCCTCCATTCGCAAACTGGGGGTCGGCCTGTCCATGGACGACTTTGGCACCGGCTTTTCCAGCCTGTCACGGCTGACACGCCTGCCGCTGACGGAAATCAAGATCGACCGCAGCTTCATCATGAACCTTGAAACCGACCCGAATGCGCAGGCCGTCACCACCGCCGTGATTGGCATTGGCAACCGGCTGGGCATGACGGTCGTGACCGAAGGGGTGGAAACGGAAGCCCAGTACGACCTGCTGGAAAGCCTGCATTGCGATGTGCTGCAGGGCTACCTGTTCGCCCGCCCCATGTCGGCCACCGACCTTGCGGCGTGGGCGCGCCAGCCCCGCCTGCTTATGCCCGCGATGGTCAGGAAAACCGACGAAGGCAAGAAATCATGACTGCCCGCGGGCGGGGCGCGCACCGTGCGCGCGCCGCTTGCGCCACCAGATCATGACACCCGTCACCGTCAGCATGCAGACCACAATGCCTGACAGGCAGATGACGATACGACCGGCCAGCCCGGCAATTTCACCACTATGCCATTGCGGCTGCACCTGCATCACCAGATTGCCCAGCCTGCCCTGACCGGGGATAGTGCCATCAGTGACCTGCCCGGTTGCGAGGTCGATGGTCACCATCGGGCTACCAAGGCCCGCAGGCTCCGTCCCGTCATTGCTGAACAGATAGAACAGGGCAGTCCCCCCATCGGGATCCAGCAGCACGGCGGCCGGTTTTTCAGCCCGGCCATGGGCGTGTACAAAATCCGCCGCCAGACGTTCGGCCTGCGCAACCGTGACCGGACGGGGCGGGGACGGCCCATCCGTCACCGGCAGGGCCACTGGCAGGATGGCCCGCACCACGGGGTTGAACACCTGATCTTCCAGCGCCAGCGCTACCCCACTTATGGCAATGCCCAGCAGCACGACCCACAGCCATAGCGAGACGGCGCGGTGCAGGTCGAACACGATGCGTATGGATGAACGGGCAGGGGAAATGGTCCACGTTTTACCCCATCGCCGCCAGAAGCCGGCCCGCCAGACAGGCTGGTGCAGCGGAAATGTCAGGATCAGGCCCACCACGCAGTCAATCGACCACAAGACAGCCGACAGCCCCATGATCCACAGGCCGATCCAGCCCAGATCGAGGGAATAGTGGATGCGGTAGATAAAGGACATGAGGGCACGGCGGTTGATGCAGCATCCCTCCGACGGGCGCATGCCCTGTATCCGCCCTGTAGCGGGATCAAGGAACATCTGGTTTTCAACCGGTTCCGCAGCCCCCGGCGCCGCCTCGGCCGCATAGACCTCGACCGCGCGTCCCGCCGGGGGACGATACAGCACGGCGGTCACCCGCGCCGCAGGCCGCTGCGCCTGCACGCGTGACAGCAGGGTGGAAAGCGGCAGGGGCCGGCCAGGTGTGGCCGCGTGGAAAAGATCAGGGTTGAGGGCCGCGTCAATTTCCCCCCGGAACACGCTGATACTACCGCTCAACCCCGCGATGAACAGCACACCGGACAGCAGCAGCCCCACATACCGATGCAGGCACACAAGGACCGGGCGCAGGGTTTTCAGGGTCGGAACAGCCATGTGCCCCGGCTTGGCACGCCGGTTGCCAACGGGCAATAGGAGAAAATAAGACGCGTTCGCATATATATCCTGCAATTCCATGTTACGTATCGAAACATCACGGCGCGGTTCTTTTATTGATAATCATTCTTAAATCGGTCTACAGGAAACCACGTACCCCCGCCACGGGGGCGCTGGCGTATGCTGTGTCAAGGAACCTTAAGGCCGTGGCGTCGACCGATCACCTTCTGGAAGCCTATCTGGAAAACCGACCGCGCTTCATCTCGCTTGCCACATCCATGGTCGGGTGCAGGGCACAGGCGGAAGATATTGTCCAGGACGCCTTCGTTCAGGTGGCCAGCGCCCGGCGGCGGGGGACCGTCTTCAACCCCATGGCCTATCTGACCACCATCGTGCGGCATCTGGCACTGGATCACCTGCGCGCCGCGCGCAGGCAGGTGCCGACCCAGATCGACCATTCACTGCTGGCCGATACGGGGGCGGGGTCCGTCTCGCCCGAAGCGCAGTTCGGGCACCGTCAGGACCTGCACACGGTGGCGGGCGTGCTGGACAACCTGCCGCCACGTACCCGTCGCGCGTTTGAGATGTATCGCGTCAGTGGGTATACATTGCACGAAATCGCAACCGTTCTGGGCGTTTCCACCACCCGCGTTCACAAAATGATCCAGAATGCGCTGGTCGCCTGCGCCACGGCCCTGCCGGATATGGAGCCGTAAAGATTTTCCCCCAGCCGTTGAAAAACAGGTCCCTGCCGCGTCCCTGTTCAGCAGGGCACGTTCAGCGCCTCCGGCGCAGAACGAAAGGAAGTGGAACCCGATGAGCGCACGACCGACGCAGGGCGCGGATACGGCCATGGCGGAAGCCGCCGCATGGAAAATCCGCCTGAATGACGCACCGCATGACAGGGCGCTACAGACGGAATTCGCGGCATGGCGCGCACAGGATGCACGAAATGACCGGGCGTGGCGCAGGATGGAACGCGTATGGGCCGCAACCGGCGCACTGGCAGACAATGCCACCCACCATGTCCGCCCCGCCACCCCGGCAACATCGTCCACAGGCAGGCCACGCATCGCCGCCACGCGGCGATGGCCCCGGCGGGTGGCGGCCTGCGCCATGGTGGCGGCCGCAGCCTGTGTGGGGGCGTTCGCCACACCCGATCTGATGGTCCGTCTGCAGGCTGATTATTACACGAAAACAGGCGAGACCCGCTCGGTCAGCCTGCCCGACGGGTCCAGCGTGACGCTGGCCGGGCACTCCGCCATCGCCCTGCATTATGCGCGGCAGGAAAGGGGGGTGACGCTGCTGGCGGGCGAGGCGTTTTTCAACGTCGTGCATGACAGCCAGCGCGGGTTTTCCGTGACGGCCAACAACGTGACCGCCCGCGATATCGGCACCGCCTTCGATATCCGGATCACCGGTCCCCATGTGACTGTCGCAGTACGCGAAGGGATCGTGAGTGTGGCGCGCCAGTCGACCCCCGCGCTGCACCTGACGGCGGGGCAGCAATGGACGTTAAATTCCACCACCGGGCAGGCGCAGCGAAGCGCGGTTGACCCGGAGGATGTCGGCGCATGGCGGTCGGGCCAGATGGTGCTGAACGGCGTCCCCCTGTCTGAAGCAGTGGAGATGCTGGGACGCTACTATCCCGGCATTATCGTAACCCGCGGACTTGAACGCGATATCACGCCGGTGGGCGGGATCTATGACCTGCATCACCCGAAGGAAGCACTGGAAGCCCTGTGCGCGCTGCATGGGGGCAGGCTGGTGTCGCTGCCTGCGGGGTTCGTACTGGCTGAAGCCGCCCCGAAAGCGCCCTGATCACCCCGGCATGGGCGGCCTGATCATTTTTTTGCAAAAAAAAGTTCGCCCCCCGTTAAAAAAAATTCGTCTCAACGGACATGAAGATACGCGAATGCAATTCGTTTGCATCTTTTGCCAACCGTCCGCCCGTGAGACCAGACCATGCCGTGTGTTTTTCCGCCGTGCCGCCACAGGGGCATCCGGCAGTCCCGCAATACTCTGCTGGGCGGCTGCTCCGCCCTGATGCTCGTTGCGTGGGCAGCGGCCGGGCATCCGGCCGCTGCCGCACCGGTCGGGGAAAACCTCGCCACCACGTCGGCGCCCACGGAGCACTTTGACATCCCTTCCCAGCCCCTGTCCCATGCGCTGTCAGCCTTTGGTGCGCGGACGGGCATGCAGATCGCATTTGACAGCGCCACGGTTGCAGGCGCGCGATCAGGAGCGGCTACCGGCCAGATGACCGCGGAACAGGCGTTGTCCAGCCTGCTGTCCGGCACGGGCGTCACCTATCGCAGGACTGGCGCGCATTCCATCGCCCTGATCCGCACCGCCACCCCCATTTCGCTTGATCCGGTGCGGGTGGAAGGACAGCAGGAAAACGTAGGCCACAGGGCAGCGCGGGAGGAGCAGATCGCGGTTTACGCCACCTCTGGCCGCGCAGGGCTGGTGCCCAAGGCGTCCAGTGCCGCCACCAAGACTGATACGCCCCTGATAGAAACCCCGGAATCCATATCCATCGTAACCCGCGCGCAGCTGGACCAGCAGAACGCCCGCACCATTACCGAAGCCCTGCGGTATAATGCCGGTGTGTCGGGCGATGTGGCTTCGGGCTACACCACGCGGTTCGACATGGTCGAAATCCGTGGCTTTCAGGGGGCCGCGGGCGCGGATGAATTTGTTGACAACCTGCGCCTGTTTAACGGCGCCTATTACGCCACACAGCAGATCGACCCCTACCTGCTGGACCGCATCGATATCCTCAAGGGCCCGCCATCGGTCCTGTATGGCCAGTCCAATCCCGGCGGGGCGATCGTACTGACCACGAAACAGCCGACGGCAGCACCCGTCCACTCCGTCTCGGTCGAAGGGGGAACATATGGCTACGTGCGCGGCACCGCCGATTTCGGCGGGCGGATCGACCGCGATGGCAAGTGGCTGTACCGCGTGGCCGCAACCGCCACCACGTCCGGCACGCAGGACGAACACACCCGCAACGAACGTTTTGGCGTCCTGCCATCCCTGTCATGGACGCCCAATGACCGGCTGACCATGACGCTGTCCGCCTTCTGGCAGCGTGACCCGCGTGGGGGCAATTTTGACACCGCCCCCCTGCAGGGCACCATCCTGCCCAACCCGAACGGCAAGATTTCGGACCATTTCTATCCCGGCGATCCGAATTTCGAGACCTACAAGCGCACCCAGACGGCGGTCAATTACCACCTGAGCTACCGCATCGCCCCCAACTGGACCTTCAAGTCGTTTGCCCGTTACGCGAATGTGGGGGCGTTTTTCCAGCAGGTATCTTCTGGCGGGATGCTGGATGATGACAACCGCACGCTGGAACGTGCGGCCTACGGGTCGGAGGAGCATTTCGACACGATCACGGTGGAAGAACAGATCCTGGGCCATTTCCGCACCGGCCCGGTCAGGCACAACGTGATCGTTGGCGGCAACTGGCAGAACATCCGTGATTCCGCCAACCTGTATTACGGCGATGCCCCTTCGCTGGATGTCTTTTCCCCCACCTACGGGCAGAGCATTGGCAAGCTGGACCTGTATGAAGCCCAGAGCATCACCACCAATCAGGAAGGCATATATGGCGAGGACCAGATGACATGGGGCAGGCTGCATGTGCAGGGCGGCGTGCGCCACGACTGGTCCACCATCGATACCCGTGACCAGACCGATGGTGGCGGCAGCTTCAACCAGGCGGATCAGGCCACGACGTGGCGCGGCGGCATCCTGTATGCCTTCCCCATCGGGCTTTCACCCTATTTCCATTACGCGGAATCCTTCCAGCCCGCGAACAACCTGTCGTTCAACGGCACGCCGTTCAAGCCGACCCGGGGGCGGCAGTTCGAGGTGGGGCTGAAATACCAGCCGCACGGTTTCAACGGTTTTTTCACGCTGGCGCTGTATGACCTCAAGCAGAGCAACGTGCTGGTCACCGACCCGGTCCATATCGATTTCTATACCCAGACCGGGGGCATCCGTTCGCGCGGGATCGAACTGGAAGCCCATGTCGACCTGACACGCAACCTGAACATCATCGCGGCCTATACCTATCAGGACGTGGCCTATACGCGTGGCAGTGGCGACCTGACGGGGGAACGCCCGATCGCGGTGCCCAAGCAGACGTTCTCGGTCTGGGGGCATTATGACCTGCGCAACGGTCCGCTGCGTGGGCTGGGGTTCGGCGCGGGCGTGCGGTACAACGGCAATACGCTGGTGGACAACACGCTGGAATATGTCACACCCAGCTATGTGCTGGTCGATGCGCAGGCCCAGTATGCGCTGGACGCCGTGGCGCCACGGATGAAGGGCATGCTGTTTCAGGTCACGGCGCAGAACCTGCTGAACCAGCGGTACTATCCCGGCTGCGCGGGTGCCGATACCGGCTGCTATATCGGCGCGAACCGCAATGTGATCGGGAAAGTGACCTATAGCTGGTAAGGCGCGGATTGCGGCCAGACAATGGCCATAACGGCAGGGGACCGGAGCCGTGACGGCGGCCCGGTGCCCCGCTTTTTATCAAACTATCCGCGCACTGGATCATTAACCGTCATGCACAGGCCACCGCGCACCCCGCGCGGCGCGGCACGACAATCCCATGCATGAAACGGAAAAGATACCATGAGCAGGACCATCCTTGTTACCGGCGCTGGAACGGGATTCGGCAGGGAAATCGCCTTACGGCTGGCCGCGCGGCAGTGGACAGTTATCGCGGGTGTTGAAATCCCGTCCCAGATCTTTCAGCTGGAACATGAGGCCGAACAGCGCGGCGTGGCATTGCAGGTTGAAAAGCTGGATGTCACCAGTGCCGCAGACCGCGCCCGGTTCAGCATGCTGGATGTTGACGTAATCCTCAATAACGCAGGCATCGGGGAAGGCGGGTCCATGGTCGACATACCCGAAGAACACCTGCGCAGGCAGTTCGAGGTCAACGTGATCGGCCCGGTGCTTCTGACGCAGGGTATTGCAAAACGCATGGCGACACGCAGGGCAGGGAAGATCGTTTTCATGTCGTCATGCGCGGGGCTGACCTCGGACCCGTTTACCGGGGCCTATTCCGCATCGAAACATGCCATCGAGGCGATTGCCGAAGCACTGGGCAAGGAACTGCAGGAATTCGGTGTCGCTGTGGCGACGGTCAATCCCGGCCCGTTCCTGACGGGTTTTAATGACCGTATCTTCGATTCATGGAAAAGCTGGGGAAAAAGCCAGTCGGACAACCTGTTCGATTATGAACACATTGCCTATCCCTACAAACAGTTTGACATCAAGCCGGTTGTCGATACCACGATAGGCGTAATCGAAGGCACGATTGACACCTACCGCAACGTTGAACCCAAACAGAACATCGAAATGCAGCGCAAGGAAATGGACGCCGCATGGACCCGGAAATCCAGCGAGAATCTGGGCAAACGGTTCCCGCTGGTTGAAACCACCTATGAAATGCGGCCAGGGACACCGGTGGATAAATAACGGGGCGCGACAATAAAGGTTTTTCGGGTGCCGTCTTTTTTAAAAGGCGGTATCTCCTGAATCTTTCTGGAAAAAGCTTCATCAAAAATTTTTCGTTATTCCAGAACATCTTACAGACAGGATAGCACCACAGACACCCTCTTATCTGGATGGATATCCAGCCGATAGGCTGTAGTACTACCGGCAGGCACGTATCCTGTCGGGACAGGGCAGGGTCAAGGCGGCCAGGGCGGCATCAATCACCAGCCAGTCCCCCCGACGCGCGGTGGCCGCGACGTAACCATCAGGCCGCACCAGCCAGATGCCGTTTTCATCCGGTGGACGACAGATTTCTGGGCCCAGCACGCGGGCATGACGTGCAATCATGGCGCGGGCTTCGGCATCATCCAGCGCGGCCAGCGTAAAACGGGGCATATCGCCTGCGCCGATGATGCAATCGGTGACAAACCGCTGCCCTGGCCGTGGACCACGCAGCTCCCGCGCAGAACCCCCGTTGAGAGGCGTATCATCATAACGGGTCGTCACCCCAGAAAACCGGCTGGCGATGGCGTGGCGGACCACCGGGATGCGGAACATTCCCCGCACGACCAATCCACGCAGCAGACGGGCCACGGGATTTTTTAGCAGGACAATCCGTGTCATGCGCCCCGAATCAGACAGGACCTGCCGCGCAACCGCGCTGCGTTCAATACTGTAGCTGTCCAGCAGGTCCGGGCTGGCCGCCTGCCGTTCAACAAGCGCCAGCTTCCATGCAAGGTTGAAGGCATCCTGCATGCCCGTATTCATGCCCTGGCCGCCAGCGGGGCTGTGGACATGGGCCGCGTCACCCGCCACGAACACCCGGCCCGCACGGTACTCGCGCACCCTGCGTTCATTGACCCTGAAATCCGACAGCCACACCGGATCAGACAGGATAACGCCACCCGGCCCGCGCTGGTCCACAATCGCCTGCACCGCCGCCAGATCCGGTGCATGCGCGGGAACCGTGCCGATATCGGCAATGATGCGGTAGCGGCCGGGAATTATCGGGAAGAACATGACGGCCCCGTCAGGATGCCAGAAGATCGCCAGTTCATCCGGGGCCATGGCAAGACCCACAACATGCACGTCAGCAATGATAAAGCCCGTTGCCAGCGTATCCCCGCCAAATACCAGCCCGAGCCTGCGGCGGACAAGGGAATGGGCGCCATCACAACCGATCAGCCAGCCAGCCTCCATGCGCGTGCTTTTACCATCAGCCAGCCTGACGGTGCAGGATACCCCATTCCCGGTATCAACAAAATCCGTCAGTTCCGTATTGCGCTCGACTATGCCGCCAAGGGTCTGGAAATGCGCCTCCAGCAGCCGTTCGGTTTCCGGTTGCGGGATCATCAGCAGATACCGGAATGGCGACGTAATATCTCCAAATGTAATACGGGCCAGCACGTCATGACCGGAACGGATGCTAACGGCCTGTGCATGCAGCCCGCCTGCCGCGAACGCATCGGCACAGCCTGCGGCATCCAGCAGTTCAAGGGTTCGTGGCCAGATGGCAAGGGCTCTGGATTGGTCGGTGCGCGCGGCCGTACTGTCGATCAGCCTGACGGGTATGTGGTACCGTGCAAGCTCGGCAGCCATGGTCAGGCCGACCGGCCCGGCACCAACGACAAGAACAGGCTTCGACATGGGTTCCGTCCGCAGGGGAAAGTGCCTATCCCGACACACGCACACCCAACCGCGCGATGCGTCAATGGTTGCCGGACGACCTGAATATCGCGCGGGGAAGGGTCGGCAAGCTGGCACCGGGCATGACCAAGCCGTTCCCATGTCGTGGAAAACGCCATGGGCACACCCGTCACCCGGCCCATGCCCGGCTTTTGCCCCTGCCTACGGAGGTTCCTGCCGGAAGCGGCTGCCTGGCATCTGGCAGCCACCGCTCAGGGCGAAACGCCATTGCGGGAAGATACCGGAACACAGGGGATAATCCAGACATGGCCATGCCTGCTGTCAGTTTTTTATCATCACCACGCCCGCTTCTTGTATGGGATTGCCCTTCTCGAACCGATCCAGCGCGAATGGCCGCAGGATTTCGTCCACCTGTCCCTTCGCAATGGCTTTCGCCATAAGCAGTCCGGCCCCCGGGGCACCGGCAAAGCCATAGGACCAGCCTGCGCTGAACCACAGGTCCCGGACCCGTGGATGCTGCCCCAGCAGGGGGGCAAGATCGGATGAGATATGTAACAGCCCGGCCCATTGCCGCAGGATCCGTATATCCGCAAGCTGGGGAAACAGACGGGTATAGACACGGGCCATGGCCGCCATGGCCGGCACATCGGCGCGCAGGTTTGTCTGTGGTGTTTCGGGCACTTCAGTTCCCCCCACCACTTCGCCACGTGCTGTCTGGTGGAAATAGGCCAGACTGTCGATCAGCGCCAGCGCCGGGCCGATAAGCGGCCGCATGGGTTCCAGCGCCATCGCCTCGATGCGCATCATGTAGCCATCAATTTCGGCCTGTGCGTACCGGGCCAGTTCGGGCGACTGGGGACCCGCCGCGATAACGACCGTATCGCAACGGATCAGGTGGTCATTGACATACACCCCACGCACGCTGTGATCATGCATGTCAAACCCCGTTATGGCGGTCCGATAGCGCACCTCAATGCCTTTTTCCCCGCACGCATGCAGATATCCCTTCATCACGCTATGGTGGGGGGCCATGCCCCCGCGGGGCTGGTGCAGGGCAGCCGTCACATATTCCTGATTTATGGCAGGCAGCAGTTTCGATATCTGGCGACTGGTCAGGATTTCCGATGTGATGCCATACTGGCGGTGCAACTGGCTGGCATTGCGCAGCATATCGGCACTCTGGCCTGTTTCCGCAATCATGGTGTAACCACGTTCGGTAAACATGACATTATGGCCAAGTTTTTGCGACAATGTCGTCCATTCCCGCCACGACAGTTCAAACAGCCGGGTCCAGTCATGCCCCCCGAAACCAGGGCGGATCAGGCAGCCATTCCTGCCCGAGGCACCACCCTGCCAGTACCCGGCGTCCAGCACGACAATATCACGAATGCCCAGCAGCGCGAGGTTGATGGCGCAGCTTAATCCCTGCATGCCACCGCCTACGATCACGACCGATGCGGATTTGGGAAGGGCAGGGCATATCATAATGGTTGCACGACATCACACAGGCCCGCAGCCTGCGCAACCGTAAGGGCGCGGCGGGGGGGCCTGTGACTGGGACGGACAAGACTGTCCACAGGCTGACCTGTCCGTTTCGCCAGCAGGGCGAGCATGCTTTCCCAACAGGGGAATCCCTGACAGGGTCCCATGCCGCACGATGTCAGACGCTTGAGGATTTCCGGATCCGTGACCGCACGGTCGATCAGGTCCGTCACTTCACCCGCTGTCACATCCATGCATGGGCAGATACGCACCGCAGGATCCATCATGTCGGGCACATGAATATCCTGATCCGGTTCATGGCAGAACCCGACGCAGCTTGTATCGGCATCCACGGACATGACATCGGAAACCTGAAATACCCCTTCGGCCCCGGTCTGAAACGCCAGGCTGGGATCACTACGCCACGCGCCCGCATGCACCATGGCATCGCATCGTATACGCCTGTTCCCGATATCAATACCCGTTACCCGTGAATGGCCATGGATACAGGTCAGTTCGCTGACATGACCACAATAGACAACAGTCGAACCCAGAAGCGCCAGGCGTTGCGCCACCATGGTTTCTGCGCCAGTACCGACAACGGCAATCGCCTTTCCGGCCGGCACCGCATGAAAATGGCCCAGCAACAGGGCAGTATGAGCATCCATGACACCGGGCAGATGGCTGTTGCGCACCATCGGCGGCATGGATGACTTGCCGGTGGCCAGCACAAGGCTTTCGGCTTCAATCGCCACAGCGCCGCTTTCATATTCCATCGGTGCAGCGATCATAAGGCTGCCGCGACGATAACTGCCGCACAGTTCCATACCCGAAAGGACAATGATGTCCTTATGCAATGCAAGTGGCGTAACCCCCATGGCCTGTGCATAACGACCCAGGGTCGTGCCGCGGGAAACAAGGGCAACCGTCCGTCCGGTACGGGCAATGTCATTCGCGGCCTTCTGTCCCGCCGGACCGCCACCAGCAACCAGTACATCAACACCCAGTTTACGGGCAGGGCGTTCACTGGCGGACCGGGGGCGTGGTGGTGGCCGACCAACCCCCGCCAGATGCGCCAGCAACCTTTCCCATAACAGGTAAGCCCTGCCGTGCCGGGGTGTAAAACGGCCATGTTCAAACCCGCCATAGACCCATCGCGGCGGCAGGAAGCGGGCAAGGGACAGAAGGTCACACGATGCGCCGGGCCAACGGTTCTGGCTTTCCACCCGCATGCCGTCACGCACAGGCTGCTGGTCAAGGCGAATATTCGGCTGCCCATCGACGCGCGCAAGCACACCGCCTACGTAACTGCCGGAATATCCCATCGGTTCATGCAGTTTGCGTGTGCTGGCGATGGATACGATACCATGCCGGTACAGGGCGACAGCAACGGTATCACCGGGGCTGGCATGCAATATCGTGTTGTTCCATGCAATTTTTATCATTAATGCGATCCGCGCCTTCTATGGAAATTGCCTGCCCATCTTATTATTATAAAGAAACGATATTCATCTGGCACAAAACATCAAACCGGAATTGTCATCAGACTGCGCAATCAGCCCATGCCGGTTTCGGCCACCCCCATATACGCACCGATGCGACGGGAAAAATGCGTACGGACCGACAGGACCGCCCGACAACCATGACAGGTCAGTTCACCATGGGTTACGTTTTCATGCATGGTATCGCAGTGAATGCACATGACCCGACAGACAGGGGAAAGGGGCACGTCCAGAAAGACTTCCCCCGCAGACAGCCCCGCGCCATCTGCAACCCGCACGACATCGCTCAGGAACTGGGTGCTGCCTGCAGCATAAATCCGCAATCCGACCCGTTCGGTTTCCAGGCGGCTGGCAAGCTGTTCCAGCATGTGGGAAACGGAACGGAAAAATCCCTCCGGTGAATGTTCGTCGGGCAGTACGTCGCATTGCCGCCTGACGGTCCAGATTGCAAAAACCGGCGGGATCCCGCCACCTGGAAGGGCACAGTCGGGATCCTGCCTGATAAAGAGATGACGTGTTCCCGTCATGTCAAAACGCAGTCGCTGGAATGGAAGACTACTGTTCGTCATATCCGCATTGTCCCCCGATACGGTCACATCACCCATTTCATGGCCAACCTGCCAGGCAGGTCACGACAGGAGTATCCGGTTCAGGTTTTCGCATTCTCAATCACGGCCTGTGCCGCGCGCAGCGTATTATGCAGCAGGCAGGCGATTGTCATCGGTCCCACCCCACCCGGAACGGGTGTCAGGGCGCCCGCCACAGCATGGACTTCGGAAAAGGCGACATCCCCGACAATATGGCTGCCTGTATCATCATGAATACGGTTGATACCCACGTCAATTACTGTGGCACCCGGCTTGATCCATGATCCGCGTACAAGGCCGGGATGGCCGGCTGCGACAATGACTATATCAGCCCGCCGGGTTTCCGCCGCGACATCGCGGGTATTGATATGGGTGACGACAACCGTGCATCTTTCCCGTAACAGAAGCTGCGCCATGGGGCGACCGACAATATTGGAACACCCGATCACCACCGCATGCAGGCCCGACAGGTCCCCCCGTTCGGCCTTGAGCAGCATGAGACACCCCAGCGGCGTGCACGGAATGAACCCGTCATCGCGCCCCACGCTCAGCTTGCCCGCGTTGACGATATGGAAGCCATCGACATCCTTTGCCGGGTCAATGGCGTCCAGAACCGTTTTCGCGTCGATCCGGGCGGGCAGGGGAAGTTGTAGCAATATGCCATGCACGTCGTCATCCGCGTTCAGCATGGCGATCAGGTCCAGCAGCACGCCCTGCGACGTGGTGGCAGGCAGGCGATGGGGAAAGGAGCGCATGCCGACCGCCGTGGTCTTCCGCACCTTGCTGCGCACATAGATGTCACTGGCCGGGTCGTCCCCCACCAGGATCACCGCAAGACCCGGCACGCAGTGATGCCGGGCACGTAGAGTGCTGACTTCCTGCGCGATTTCGGTGCTGATACCGGCTGCGAAAGCCCGGCCATCAATCAGTTTTCCCGGTACGTTACGCATGAGCATGTCACGATGTTCCATATCAGGGCGGTACTGGTTCAGGACGTGAATACGATTGTCTTGTGCCCGTTCATGATGGCGCGCCGTTCAATATGGTACCGGACGGCACGGGCCAGAACGCGCCGTTCAATGTCACGTCCCTTGCGCACAAGGTCATCAGGGGTATCAGCGTGGGAAATACGTTCGACATCCTGTTCAATGATCGGCCCTTCATCAAGGTCGCTTGTCACATAATGCGCTGTCGCTCCGATCAGCTTGACGCCACGGGCAAAGGCCTGGTGATAGGGACGGGCCCCCTTGAAACCCGGCAGGAAGGAATGATGGATGTTGATGCACCGCCCGGACAGCCTGCACGAAAGTTCATTGGACAGGATCTGCATGTAACGCGCCAGCACAACCAGTTCGGCACCGCTTTCGTCCATGATCTGGATGATGCGGGCTTCCTGTTCCGGTTTGGTCACGGGTGTGATGGGCAGGTGATGGAAGGGAATGCCGTCAAAATCCAGATGCCTGTAAATCTCACGCGGATGGTTGGAAATGATCCCCACAGGGTCAATCGCCAGTTCCCCGATGCGCCAGCGATACAGCAGATCCACCAGACAGTGGTCAAACCGGGAAACCAGTATCAGGACTTTCGGGCGCACATTTGTGGTCGTCAGCGACCAGGACATTGAAAATTCGCGGGCCAGACGGCTGAATTCGTTTTCCAGTACCGACCTGTCCGTAGCATCTTGCGGTATTTCAAAAACGATACGCATGAAAAACTGCCTGCTTTCCGTCTCGTCAAACTGCTGGGCTTCGGTAATGTTCGCCCCCAGTTCGGCCAGGCCGTGACTTATGCCCGCGACAATGCCGGGCCGGTTGGGACAGCTTATGGTAACAATATAGGTTGTATTGACATTGCTGGTCATGATGAGATTTCCGATAAAGGCACGCCGCCACATGCCGCGTGGCAAAGATCGTGGTGAAGACTGTGCGCAAGGCTGCGGAAAACGAAAATATCGTATGTAGGCACCATATCCTGCTGCAGGATCTGGACAGGAACGTGCCCCGCAAGGGTCAGCGCCGTACTGCCCGGGCCAAACATCCGTGGATGCAGGTCGATGGGAATGAGCTTGGACAGGATCGCGCGCGCATCCGGTCCACTGACCCGCACTATGGCGCGCCCGTCGCCCTGCCGCGTAATGGCTGCATGAGACCGGGTAAGGTTGCGCAGGGCGGTGGCAAGATCAGGCTGCCCGTCCGGGGCGCTGACCAGCCACTGGTCCGCTCCCGACCATATGAAGCATATCCCGTCATGGCCCGTAATGGCCGCAGGGGTCTCGGGCAGTTCCACACCATATGCTGCCTTCAGGGCCGCCTGAACCACTGCACGCACTTCCGGGCCGCATTGCAGGCTGACAAGCTGGCGGGACGGCCCGGACGCGATGGTGATACGCGCGGCGTGTATCCCGGTGGGCGGCGTAAAGACACCTGACGGAACGGGGGCGATGGCGGGCAGGATATCAGACATGCAGGCGTGCTCCCTCAGGATCAAGGAATATGGGTGAACCTACCGTCGCCGCGATGACACTGTCGGCCAGCGGGTTATGGACCATGATCGTCTCGCCATGGCGTGCCGGACCATTCGACAGGAAACCCAGCGCGATCCAGCCATCCAGCGTGGGCGACCATGCGGCGGACGATATCCACCCCTGGTCATGCGCCCCCGTAGGTTCGGCACCACGGGGAAGCAGGTGACTGCCGGCCACAAGTTCATCAGATGGATTGACCGGGCGCAGACCGACCAGCGTGGGGCGGGCCGCATCCGTCAGGGCAGGGCGCATGGCCATGGTGCGCCCGATGAAGTCCTTCCTGCTGGACAGCATCTGCCCCATTCCCAGATCATGCGCCGTGGTCTGGCCATTCAGTTCAGGTCCGGCGGGATGGCCCTTTTCAATACGCATGACCCCCAGTGCCTCGGTCCCGTAGGGGGTGATGCCGTAAGGCGCGCCCACCTTCATTAACAGGCGGGCCAGCGCGTCGCCATAACGGGCGGGCACCGCAAGCTCAAAGGCCAGTTCACCGGAGAAGGACAGGCGAAACAGACGCGCCGCCTGTCCGCCACATATCGTGATGTCCGCCGCCCCCATATACCCGAAGGCTTCATGCGACAGGTCGAAATCCGGATCGACGACATGGCGCAGCACCTCGCGCGAACGCGGTCCGGCAATGGCCAGCTGCGCCCATTCGTCAGTCACGGATATGAAGTGGACATCCAGTTCCGGCCACAGCCACTGGTGGCACAGTTCCATATGCTGCATGACCGTGCCCGCATGCGCGGTGGTCGTGGTCATGACATAATGCTGCGGTCCCAGTCGCGCCGTGGTGCCATCGTCAAAGGCAAAGCCGTCTTCACGCAGCATGAGACCGTAGCGTGCGCGGCCTACCGGCAGCTTCTGCCACCCGTTGACATACAGCCGTTCAAGGAATGTCGCGGCATCCGGCCCCTGGATATCGATCTTGCCCAGCGTGGTGACATCACAGAACCCGACAGCCGTGCGGACGGTCCGGACCTCCCGGTTGACGGTATCGCGCCAGTGGCCTTCACCCGGTTGCGCAAACCACTGCGCGCGATGCCATATGCCGTTGGCCGTAAAGACCGCGCCCTGCTGGCGCGCCCATTCATGGGTGGGGGTCAGGCGGTCGGGCCTGAAATGCGTGCCGGTATGCGCGCCCGCGACGGCGCCGATGGCCACGGGCTGCACGGGGGGACGGAACATGGTGGTGCCCGTCTGAGCAATACTGCGACCGGTCTGCTGCGCCAGTTGCACAAGGCCATTGACGTTGGCCGTCTTGCCCTGATCGGTCGCCATTCCAAGTGTGGTGTACCGCTTGAGGTGCTCGACACTGCGGAAGCCTTCCAATGCCGCCAGCTTCACATCCCTGGCTGTCACGTCGTTCTGGAAATCGATGAAGGCCTTGCCATCCTTTCCCGACTGGTCGTGGGGCAGGGGCTGGAGGGATACAATGCCGTAACTTTCCGCGTCCACAACAGGCAGGGCTGGCGGTTCAGCGGCAAACCCGCATGCCGCCGCTGCGTCCTGTCCCTGTCTGGCTCCTTCGCGCAGGCAGTCCGCAGTCGTGAAGGCCCCATTGGCAACACCCGCCGCCTGCATGCCTGGCGGAAAGGTGGTGGGGACGAACGCGCAGAGTTCCGCGTTGTAGGACGGTTTTGCACCGTGATGTGTCGTCAGGCTCAGTTCCGGGTTCCATCCGCCCGACATGGCGATCAGGTCGCACGGGACGTGCCGCACCCTGCCCGAACGGTCACGGATGGCGGCGGCATGTACCCCCAGCCGTCCGTATGTTGCGGCAATCGCCCCGCCAGTGAACAGCCTGGCCCCGCTTTCCTGCGCAACCTGCCGGGCCAGCGCGGTTTCCGTGTCCCGCGTATCGACAATGGCGGCGACCACCGCCCCGGCATGAACCAGATCCATTGCCGTGCGCAGGCCATCATCATTATTGGTATGGATAACGGCACGCCGTCCCGGGACCACGCCAAAGCGGTTGATGTAAGTGCGCACCGCGCCAGCCAGCATGATGCCCGGACGGTCATTGCCCGGAAACACCATGGGGCGTTCGATCCCGCCGCTGGCAACAATGCAGCGCCCCGCCACGATACGCCACAGGCGCTGGCGCGGCTGCCCCGCAGCAGGGGTGGCGACATGGTCGGCCACACGTTCCAGCGCGCCATAAGTCCCGCCATCATACGCCCCGAAAACGCAGGTGCGCGTCATGATGCGCACTTCGGGCATCTGGCGCAAACTGTCCATTGCCTGCCGCGCCCATTGCCAGCCCGGCACGCCATCCAGTTCGTTCCGCTCCGCCCGAAGCCTGCCGCCGGTCACGCTGTCCTGTTCACACAGGACGACCCGCGCACCCGACTGCCCCGCAGCAAGGGCAGCTGCCAGCCCTGCGGGGCCACTACCCACCACCAGCACATCGCAGAAGGTGGTAGCTTTTTCATACAGGTCCGGGTCTGCTTCATCCGCCGCACGCCCCAGCCCCGCGGCCCGGCGGATAAGAGGTTCATACACCTTTTCCCAGAATGGGGCAGGCCACATAAAGGTCTTGTAATAGAACCCGGCCGTAAAGATGGGTGAAAACAGGCCGTTTACCCCCAGCGCATCCATGCGCAGCGATGGCCAGCGGTTCTGGCTGCATGCCTCCAGCCCGTCATACACCTCGGTCACGGTAGCGCGGCTGTTGGGTTCACGCCGCGCGCCGGTGCGCAGTTCCATCAGGGCGTTGGGTTCTTCGGGGCCTGCCGACAGGACGCCACGGGGACGGTGATACTTGAACGACCGCCCCACCAGTCGCTGCCCGTTGGCCAGCAGGGCGGCTGCCAGCGTATCACCCGGATGGGCGGGATAACGCACGCCATCAAAGGTGAAATGGATGACCCGCGCCGGATCAATGCCATTGCCACCGCCCGTGCGCGTGGCGGCAGTCATTTTCTTGCCAAACAGTGTCATGACCCCGCATTTTCCCTATCCTGACGTGCGATATCGACTGCACGGGCCACATCGGCGATTTCATGGGTGCGTGTGTCACGGGTGACAACCAGCCATGCGTGGCAGCCAGCGGCGTGGTACCACAGTTCACGGTGCCAGCCCGCCGGGTTGTCACGCAGGTAGACATAATCGACCCAGTCCGACGCAGCAGCATCGGGGGCAGGGCGGCGGACCGTGGCGTCGCCCCGATAGGTAAATTCTTCAACGCCGCGTGGTCCGCAGCAGGGACAGTTCAGACGCATTGGAACCTCAGTGCAGATTGGGCTGCGCGCCCATGCCTTTTTCATCAATCACGGCCCCGCGGCCAAACCGGTCCAGCCTGAATGCCTTAGCCACCGGATGGGGTTCGTCGCGGGCGATCAGATGGGCGAAACACAGGCCCGATGCGGGTGTCGCCTTGAACCCGCCGTAACACCACCCGGCATTGAGATAGAGATTGTCCACCGGTGTCCTGTCGATGATGGGGCTGCCATCCATGGTCATGTCCATCAGTCCCGCCCAGTGGCGCAGCAGGCGCACACGGCCGATCCGGGGCATGAGCGCCATGCCGCCTTCGCATACATCCTCGATGACCGGCATGTTCCCGCGCTGGGCATAGGAATTGTAGCCATCGATATCGCCACCAAAGACCAGGCCGCCCTTGTCGGACTGGCTGATATAGAAATGTCCCGCGCCAAACGTCACCACACAGTCAATGAAGGGTTTCAGCCCTTCGCTGACAAAGGCCTGCAGTACATGGCTTTCGATCGGCAGGCGCAGCCCGGCCATGGCCGCGACACGCGACGAATTGCCCGCGCAGGACAGCCCGACGCGTCCCGCGCCGATAAAACCACGTGATGTCTCGACTCCCACGACACGGCCCTCGCGCATGCGGATGCCAGTAGCCTCGCAGTTCTGGATGATGTCCACGCCCAGCCGGTCGGCCGCGCGGGCATATCCCCATGCCACGGCATCATGACGGACGGTGCCGCCACGCTTCTGCAGCAGGCCACCACGTATGGGAAAACGCGCCGCGTCATAATTCAGGAACGGCAGCCTGCGGCGTACCGCCTCCACATCCAGAATCTGTGCATCCACCCCATGCAGCCGCATGGCGTTGCCACGGCGGATATAGGCGTTGCGCTGGGCATCATTATGGAAAAGGTTGAGCACGCCACGCTGGCTGACCATGGCGTTGTAATTGATGTCCTGTTCCAGCCCTTCCCACAGCTTCATGGAACATTCGTAAAAGGGCACGTTGCCCGACAGCAGGTAATTCGAACGGATGATTGTCGTATTGCGGCCGATATTACCGTTGCCGATCCAGCCTTTTTCCACAACCGCCACCCGGCGGATGCCATAACGCCGCGCAAGGTAATAGGCGGTGGCCAGGCCATGGCCGCCGCCGCCCACGATCACGACATCATAACTGGCCTGGGGGGCGGCATCACGCCATACGGGTTTCCAGCCGGTCTGGCCGCGCAATGTTTCCCGCAGCAGGGAAAAAATGGAATAACGATCATTTTTCATTACGAAATCTTCAATCCGTTACTGAAATCCATGCTAGATGGTTTCTTGATAGAAACATTATAAATTTTTCTTATGGTATGGTGTGATGGCGCTTCATGTTCCACCGTTCGATCTTTCCGCACTGAACGTCTTTCTGGCCGTGTGCGATAATGGCAGCATGGCGGCGGCCGGGCGCATGCTGGGCATAACCCAGCCCGCCGTATCACAGACGATCGCCGATCTGGAAAAACGCGTGGGCACGCGGCTGTTTGACCGGGGGGTGCGCCCCATGGTGCTGACAACCGCCGGCACGGTGCTGCGCCAGTATGCCACCGGACTTATGGTCGAGATGCGGCAGATTGCCGCCCGCCTGCAGGAAATGCGATCAGGAAGGGTCCACCTGCTGCGGATTGGCGTGGTCGATTCCCTGTCACGTGCCGTAATGGGAGAAGTCTCCAGCTTCATGCGCGCGCGCGTGGACCGTCTGGTTGTACATGCCGGCCTGACCGAATCCCACGCCGCTGCCCTGTTGACCCGCCAGATCGATTTCATCCTCAGCGTCGACGACCTTGAAGACATCGCGGACCTCGAACGCTGGCCGCTGTTTGAGGAACCTTACATGCTGCTGTGCCCCGAAGGCGTACACCCGCCAACGGCGGTAAAGGACCTGCCCGCCTTTTTCGCCGCCCGACCCTTTGTGCGGTTTTCGCTGCGCTCACGCACGGGCAACGAAATCGAACGCTACCTGCGACGGCTGAAGCTGGACATACCCTATGGTCAGGAATTCGACCGGCCGGAGGGGGTGCTGGCCGCCTGCAGGCTGGGGGGCATAGCCATCACAACGCCACTCTGCCTGTATGAAGCGGGGTTTGACGGCAGTTGCGGGCTGACATGCCACAGGCTGCCGGCGGGCGCATTCCGGCGGCGGCTGACACTGGTGGCGCGGCGGCGGGAATTCGGACGCCTGCCGCTGGATTTTGCTAAATCACTCCGGACTGTTCTTATAGAGCAGACACTTGGCGAACTGGCAGGCTATTTTCCTGCCTTTGCCGATCAGATGGACGTCCTGTCCTGATTTTTGCGTTTCCTGGAGAGCATGCATGGCCGCACCCCGCAAGTCCCGAACCGAAAAGGCCACGGCCGACCTGACCACCGGATCGTCCGCAGGACCGGTCCGTGAACTGACGCTGGAGGAATCGCTGGGTGCGCAGATCCGGCTTCTGCGGCGGCGGGCCGAACTGACGGGGGCTGACCTGGCCAGCAGTGCGGGCATATCGCTGGGCATGCTGTCAAAAATTGAAAACGGGCAGATTTCTCCCTCACTTTCCACGCTGCAATCAGTGGGCCGGGCGCTGAATGTGCCCCTGAGCCAGCTATTCGCCACATTTGAAGAACAGCGCGACTGCTCCTTCGTCAAGGCCGGGAAGGGCGTTGTCATTGAACGCCGGGGCACGAAGGCGGGGCATGAATACCAGTTGCTTGGGCACCTGCTGGGCGGCAGCACGGTGGTTGAGCCCTATCTCATCACCCTGCATGAGGACGCCAGGCCCTATACAAGTTTCCGCCATCAGGGGGTGGAGATCATCTACATGCTCAGCGGACGCGTTCTTTACCGTCATGGTAACGAATCCTATGAAATGGGGCCGGGCGATACCCTGCTGTTTGACTGCCAGGCACCGCATGGACCGGAACTGCTGATCGAGAAACCCATGAATTATCTGTCGATTATCGTGTATCCACGGCAGGAGGACTGATTACAACATTTCTTAAAAAGAAAGTTTTGTTCTTTTAAGTTGACACTCCGACGGGATGTGCGCTTGATGATCGCATCCTTTCCTCTCTCGGCGGAGAATAACGATGTGTGGCATCGTTGGGTTATTTCTGAAAAATCCCGCGCTTCAACCTGAACTCGGACGGCTGACGTCCCAGATGCTGAAGGTCATGACGGAGCGTGGTCCCGACAGCGCCGGTTTTGCCGTTTATGGCGGCGCGCACCACGGGCAGACCAAGATTACGGTACGTGACCTTGCCCCTGAACAGGTCGCGACCTTTGAAAAGGGGCTGGCGGATATCGCCGGTCCCGGTATCGCGGTGATCTTTCGCAATGATCACATGGTCATCACCTTGCCAACCGAACATGAAAAAGCCGTACGCCAGTTCATTTCATCCTTCGGCCACGGGGTCGCGTTCGTTTCCAGCGGCGACAGCATCGAACTGTATAAAGGTGTGGGCCTGCCCGAAGATGTCGCGACCCGTTTCGACCTTGCGGGCATGGGGGGCACCCACGCCATCGGGCACACCCGCATGGCGACGGAATCAGCCGTAACGACTGCTGGCGCGCACCCGTTTTCAACCGGGCCGGACCAGTGCCTGGTGCATAATGGTTCGCTGTCCAACCATAACACCCTGCGCCGCCAGCTGGTGCGCGAGGGGCTGGAATTCGCCACCGAAAATGACTCGGAAGTAGCAGCAGGCTACCTGTCGTGGCGCCTGTCGCGCGGGGAGAGGCTGGATGAAGCCCTGACAGCCTCCCTTGCCGACCTTGATGGCTTCTACACCTTTGTCGTGGGCACCCGGGACGGGTTTGCAGTCCTGCGCGACCCCGTGGCGTGCAAGCCCGCCGTCATTGCGGAAACGGATGACTATGTCGCCTTCGCGTCCGAATACCGTGCGTTCGCCCAGCTTCCGGGCATAGAGAATGCAACCGTTTTTGAACCAGAACCACAGCGCGTCTATCACTGGGAACACGCAGCATGAGCAACATGCAGGAAATCGATCTGGCCCGGTGCACCCTGCGCGAAGCCAACAGCCAGTTACAGAGCGAGGACGCAACAGGGGCGTGGGCCATCCGCAACCCGCGTGGCCGCCACGCCCTGGCCGTTGGCCTGACCACCCCGATTGACGTCCTGATTGACGGACAGGCCGGTTATTATGCGGCCGGCATGAACCAGCACGCCAATATTACCATTGACGGCAATGCCGGTCCCGGCGTGGCTGAAAACATGATGAGTGGCCGCACCCACGTGCGGGGCAATGCCAGCATGGCAGCAGGTGCTACGGGCCATGGCGGGCTGCTGGTGATCGATGGGGATGCCGGGGCGCGATGCGGCATATCGATGAAGGGCATCGATATCGTGGTACGCGGTTCGGTCGGGCATATGAGCGCCTTCATGGCGCAGTCCGGCACACTGGTCGTATGCGGTGACGCGGGGGAAGCACTGGGGGACAGCCTGTATGAAGCGAAAATCTTCGTACGCGGCGAAGTAAAAAGCCTGGGCGCGGACTGCGAGGAAAAGGCCATGACCGCAGAAGACATCGCGCTGCTGCAGTCCCTGCTGGAAAGCGCGGGCATGACCGAATACCCGGCGGACAGCTTCCGTCTC
Source organism: Komagataeibacter diospyri (assembly GCF_006538165.1). Taxonomy (GTDB): domain Bacteria; phylum Pseudomonadota; class Alphaproteobacteria; order Acetobacterales; family Acetobacteraceae; genus Komagataeibacter; species Komagataeibacter diospyri. The sequence goes on along the minus strand of NZ_BDLU01000024.1, from coordinate 40,264 downwards.
TACGGTTCCGCACGTCGCCTGTACCATTTCCATGTTGATAACGCCGCGGCGTACTGAGGCCACCATGACAGACAACACTAAAAAGATTCCGCGTACGAAGCCGCGTTTTTCCGCAACATTCGACCCGTTCACCATTTCCGAAATCCAGCGCGCCGCCGCCACCGGGATCTATGACATCCGTGGCGCAGGCACCAAGCGCAAACTGCCCCATTTCGATGACCTGCTGTTTCTCGGTGCCTCCGTCTCACGCTATCCGCTGGAAGGCTACCGGGAACGCTGCGACACGGATGTCGTGCTGGGCACGCGGTTTGCCAGGAAACCCATCCGCCTGAAAACACCGGTCACGATCGCTGGCATGTCCTTTGGCGCACTGTCCGCGCAGGCCAAGGAAGCACTGGGACGCGGGGCAAGTGCCGTGGGCACTTCCACCACCACAGGCGACGGCGGCATGACACCGGAAGAGCGTGGGCATTCTTCCACCCTTGTTTACCAGTACCTGCCCTCACGCTACGGCATGAATCCCGACGACCTGCGCCGCGCGGATGCAATCGAGGTAGTGGTGGGGCAGGGGGCCAAACCCGGCGGCGGCGGCATGCTGCTGGGGCAGAAGATTTCCAGGCGTGTCGCAAAGATGCGCGACCTGCCCGAAGGCATCGACCAGCGTTCCGCCTGCCGCCATCCGGACTGGACCGGGCCGGACGACCTTGAAATCAAGATCGAGGAACTGCGTGAGATCACGGCGTGGGAAAAGCCCATCTATATCAAGGTCGGGGCCAGCCGTCCCTATTACGACGTCTCGCTTGCGGTAAAGGCTGGCGCGGATGTGGTGGTGCTGGATGGCATGCAGGGCGGCACGGCGGCAACCCAGGAAGTGTTCATCGAACATGTCGGCCTGCCCATCCTTGCGGCCATCCGTCCGGCCGTGCAGGCGTTGCAGGACCTGGGCATGCACCGCAAGGTGCAGTTGATCGTATCTGGCGGCATCCGTAGTGGCGCGGACATGGCCAAGGCGCTGGCGCTGGGGGCGGATGCCGTAGCCATCGGGACCGCGGCCCTGATTGCGCTGGGGGACCAGAGCCCCGACCTGGCGGAAGAATACGCCAGGCTGGGCACGGTTCCCGGCGCCTATGATGACTGGCAGGACGGGCGCGACCCGGCTGGCATCACCACGCAGGATCCCGAACTGGCTGCGCGCCTTGACCCGATCCTGGGAGGGCGGCGGATTGCCAATTACCTGTCCGTCATGACCATGGAAGCACAGGCGATCGCACGGGCATGCGGAAAAAGCCATCTTCATAATCTTGAGCCGGAAGACCTTGTCGCCCTGACGATGGAAGCGGCCGCCATGACCCGCATCCCGCTGGCGGGAACGGAGTGGTACCCGGGCAAGCAGGGGTTCTGAAACCATAAGGGGCGTCTTCTGATGGGGACGCTCCTTTTCGTGTTTTTTCAAATATACTGAATACGGATATTCTGGTGATGGTTCAAGATGTTACCAAGGAACGCACGCCTGTCGATCTTGCTGCCGAGGCCGAAAAGCGGGGCATAAACTATTTCCTCATTTCCTATACGGACCTGTCCGGCGCGCAGCGGGCCAAGCTGGTCCCGGCGTCAGCCATCCGGGGCATGCAGGAAAAGGGGGCGGGCTTTGCCGGATTTGCCGCGGCGTTCCAGCTTTCCCCGGCTGACCCTGACCTTGTCGCCATGCCTGACTCCTCCACCCTGATCCAGCTGCCATGGAAACCGGAAGTTGGCTGGCTTGCATCCGACCTGAAAATGCATGGCCAGTTAATCGAACAGGGACCTCGCAACACATTGCGCCGCATGATCGCGCGTGCTGCGAAAATGGGCCTTACGGTCAAGACGGGGGTTGAGTGTGAGTTTTTCCTGCTGACCCCTGATGGACAGGCCATTGGCGATCCACATGACAATGCGCCCAAGTCCTGTTACGACGCATCCGCCCTTATGCGGCGGTATGACGTAATTACCGAAATATGCGACGCCATGCTGCATCTGGGCTGGGAGCCATACCAGAACGACCATGAGGACGCGAATGGCCAGTTCGAGATGAACTGGATATTCGATGAAGCCCTGGTAACGGCAGACCGCCACGTCTTTTTCAAATTCATGGCGCGTTCCATTGCCGAAAAGCACGGGCTGCGGGCGACGTTCATGCCCAAGCCCTTCATGAACCTGACCGGCAGTGGGTGTCATGCCCATATTTCCCTTTGGAAAGGGGACACGAATGTATGCCAGGCAGACGATGACCCGCAGGGACTGGGCCTGTCTGCGGAAGGATATCATTTTGTCGGCGGCCTGATTGAAAATGCGGATGCGCTGTGCGCGTTCCTCAACCCCGTCGTGAATTCATACAAGCGGATCAATGCGCCACGTACCGTTTCGGGTGCAACATGGTCACCCAATTCCGTGACCTATGCGGGCGACAACCGCACCCATATGATCCGTGTGCCGGGCAAGGGGCGTTTTGAGATGCGCCTGCCCGATGGGGCGGCCAATCCTTACCTGTTGCAGGCGTCCCTGCTGGCCGCCGGGCTGGATGGGCTGGAGCGCAGGCTGGACCCGGGAAAACCACTTGATATCAACATGTATACCGAAGGCCACACGATCCGGGACGCCAAGAAGCTACCCCTGAACCTGCTGGATGCGGTACGGGCGCTGGATACGTGCAAGGCTATACGCGGCCTGTTGGGGGACGGACTGGTCGATCCGTATATTCACCTGAAAATGTCGGAATGGAACGCCTATTGCAGCCATCTGTCCGAATGGGAACGGCAGGTCACGCTGGATTGCTAGCCGTCATACCGGGAAAAATCCATCAGGGCCGGATATGTCGATTTCCATACCATGTGATAAACACTTCCACCCATAATGTTCCGTAAAAGCAACATTGTGGGCGATACAGATGCAGTGCATGTTGTTCCACAATAAGGGATAGGCAATGTCATCCGATGATATTACCCGGATGGCGCAACTGTCAGGAATAAAATTTCCCCTTAAGGAAATATTATCCTATTATGTTCGAGACCGGAATGATAATCCCGGTTACACCGCATCGGCATATCTCACCTGTTTCGATTCCGCCCGCAAACATGTTTCGGTAAAGTAACATTAAATGTGGAGAGGGTTATAATCATCGATGTCAGCGCTTTTCCAGAAACGTCCCGGTAAGACAGCGGGCGTACCGAAATTGCCCGCATGGGACAGCCCCGCACCCGTAGGTCAGGACGACGTATGATGACCTCCAGTTTTCCAAATCTGTTCCAGCCGTTGCAGATCCGGGGGGCGACCCTGAAAAACCGGATCATGTCCACCGGTCATGACACGACCATACCGACGGATGGCACCGTGAATGACCGTCTGGTCGCCTATCAGGCGGCGCGTGCGGCGGGGGGCGCGGGCCTGATCGTGATCCAGGTGGCAGGCGTGCATGAAAGCGCCCGTTACACCACCCATATCCTGATGGCGAACGACGATGGCTGCATAGAAGGCTATACCCGGCTGGCCGAAGCCTGCCATGCCCATGACTGCACTATCTTCGGGCAGATATTCCATCCGGGCCGTGAGATATGTGAACGTCATGAGGGGTTGCTGACCGTCGCCTACGCGCCTTCCGCCGTACCCAGCGAACGATTCCATGTCATACCGCGCGCGCTGGATGCGGGCATGATACGCGAAATTATCGACGGATTTGTCGCTGCCGCCGTCCGTCTGCAGCGCGCGGGGCTGGATGGGGTCGAATTCGTCGCAAGCCATGGCTACCTGCCCGCACAGTTCTTCAATCCCCGCGTCAACCTGCGCGGCGATGAATATGGCGGGTCAATGGAAAACCGGCTGCGTTTCGCACGTGAAATCCTGACCGGTATCCGTGCCGCGACCGGAGATGACTTTGTCATCGGCATGCGTATCAGCGATAGTGAACGTGATGACGAAGGCCTGACATCAGACGAAGTACGCGATATCTGCCGCGAACTGGAATCTCTGGTGGATTATGTCAATGTCACGACAGGGACATCCGCATCATCCGGAGCGGCGGTGCATATTGTGGCCCCCATGTCATGGACACCGGGCTACGTCGCCCCGGCGGCGTCACGTATCAAGGCTGAACTGTCCATTCCCGTCTTTGTCACCGGCCGCATCAACCAGCCGCAGGAAGCCGACGCCATTATCGCGTCGGGTGCCGCAGATGTGTGCGGCATGACCCGCGCGCTGATCTGTGACCCGCGCATGCCCGAAAAGGCACAGTCAGGGCACAGCGAGGATATCCGCGCCTGTATCGCCTGCAATCAGGCCTGTATCGGGCATTTCCAGCTTGGCGTGCCCATTTCGTGTATCCAGCATCCTGAAACGGGCCGCGAAGAGGTTTATGGCAACCTTGCCCCGGTGGAAAAAACCCGACGTGTGTTCATCGCGGGTGGCGGCCCCGCCGGCATGAAGGCTGCGGTCACAGCCGCAAAACGCGGGCATGACGTGACACTGTTCGAAGCGGCTGGCCAGTTGGGTGGGCAGGCCCGCCTGGCCCAGGAACTGCCGCGCCGGGCGGAATTTGGTGGCATCATAACCAATCTGGCGCGTGAAATTGAACTGGCTGGCGTGAAGGTCGTCCTGAATACGCCGCTTACGGGTGATGTGCTGGCGGCAGAGCGTCCTGATACCCTTATCGTCGCAACCGGCGCCATTCCGTTCCGGCCGCCTTATGAGGCAGCGGGGGACATGCAGGTTGCCGATGCATGGCAGATTCTCAGGCGTGAAATCAATCCCGGTCGCCGGGTCATCGTAGTTGACTGGCGCGGTGACTGGATCGGTCCGGGCATTGCGGAAGCCCTGGCGGTCCGTGGTCATGATGTCCAGCTTGCCACCACGGTCCATCATGCCGCGGCCCAGCTACCGCCCTATGTGCGTGATGACCTGCTGGGAGTACTTGCCCGTCAGGAAATCGGCATCATGCCGCTGGTCCGGCTTTTCGGACATGATGACAGTACGGTGTTCCTGCAGCATGTCATCACGAATGAACCGATAATGGTAAACGATGTGGACACGCTGGTACTCGCCACGGGGCATGCATCCGTGACGGGACTGGAAAGCGTGGCACGGGGCATTGTGCCCGATATCCATATAATTGGTGACAGTCTGGCGCCCCGGACCGCAGAAGAAGCGGTTTACGACGGCCTGCGCGTGGGAGCTGCCATCTGATCCCGCGCGGATGACCATTGGCATTCAGGACCGGGTCCGTCACGACATTTTGGGACAATAACGGCATGAGTTCACCAAAGACGAATGGCTATATTCAATCCCTGAAATGGAGTGACGGTGTCCTGCTGTCCCTGGGACCGCCGATTACTACATTTTGTCTTATCGGTCTTGAAATCGGCCCGCTGGGGGCATGGGGCGCGCTGGCCATATGGTGCATGACCAGCCTGATCGCGCTGGCGCAGAACATGATTTTTGCAGACATGGCCCTGGCGCTACCCGGATGTTCGGGTGGCATCGGGGCATTTGCGCATCAGGCATGGCGGCGGGACGCCACTCCGCTGGGCGCCATTGCAATTTTTGGCTACTGGACCGGCTGGAGTTTTTCACTGGCCGTCAACGGATTGCAGATCGGCCGACTTGCACAGGCGCAATGGTTTCCGACGTGGACCGGCACGGTTCACCTGCTGGGAAACGAAATCGGGTTGCCCCACTGTATCGCGGGCCTGATGATGGTGATGGTTTTCGCGATCAATATACGTGGTGTCCGGCTTGTCGCCTCCATCAACCGGATTGCAAGCTGCCTGCTGGGAATCATGGCGGTGATCTGCCTTGTCGGGCCATTTTTTACGGTCAGGCTCAATTTTCATGACCTGCACTGGCACCTGCCGCATACATCCGCATTCACATTCTTTCAGGCCATGCTGGTGTGGTCGTTCATCGCGTCATGGACAACGTATGGCACGGAACTGTGCGCCACATTTGCGCCGGAATACCATAACCCCCGGTTCCATATCCGTCTGGCCCTGCTGGTTTCCTCCATCCTGGTAATCGGCATTACCATCCTGAGCTGCGTCATGCTGCCGGCAACGGAAGGGGAGGCCGCGATCAATGCTGATCCGATCGGGTTCTACGTTGATATCCTCAACCGGATTATCGGACCCGGCCTTGCCAATATCGCCATTCCCGTCATGTGCCTGGCGCAGTTTGTCGCCATGGGGTCTGCCATTTCCGGTTCCAGCCGCGCCCTGCACGGGCTGGCCGCGCGTGGCCTGACAGTCAGGCAGCTGGACTCCATTAATGAAAAGGGCGTGCCGGGACGCGCCATGACCATAGACCTGATCATCAACCTGTTCATCGTATTTTTCATATCCGATATAACCGGCATCATATTTGCGGGGAATGTTGGCTATATCCTGTGTATCATCCTGGCGTTGAGTGGCTTCATACGCCTGCATTACGCCAAGCGCGGCAGTGGCTGTACACCGCCATGGCGCATGATCGGCGTGGCCGGAGTACTGACACTGTTCAATATTTCCATGCTTGTCGTCGGGTTCTGCAATCCGTCCCTGGTCGGATATGGTGGACGGCGTGAACAGCTTATCGCCCTGTCGGCAATTGTGCTTGCGTTGCTGATGTGCCTGTACCGACGCGGGATACAGGACAATGGCGGCCTGCGGCTACGCGAACGCGACCCCGAACCCGTGCTGTCGATCCCGCCACACCACGAAACATAAACAGCCCCCGGCATACATGCAGGTCATGACATGGCATACCATCGACATATCGTTTTGTTTTCCCATGCATTCCTTATTTCTGTTCTGCTCCCGACGATGGGGAATGCCAGCACGGCCCAACCTGATCATGCTTACAACCTGGCTGACACCACATTCGTGGCGACGTGCAGTTTCGTGGTCATGCTGATGCTGCTGCCAGGGCTGGCCCTGTTTTATGGGGGAATGGCACGCAGCAAGAATGTCCTGTCCGTTCTGACACAGGTATTTTCATCCGGGGTATTCATTATTGCCCTGTGGATGATTGCTGGCTACTCGCTCATATTCTGTAAAGGTCCATGGCAGCCGGTCGTAGGCGGGTTTGACAAGGTATTCCTGCAGGGCATTACAGTGGAAAGCGCGGTAGGCAGCCTGCCCGAATATCTTTACTGCCTGTTCATGGCCCTGTTTGCGACCATAACTATCGGGATCATTGTCGGGGCCGTAGCTGAACGCATGCGGTTCGGTGCTTTTATCATATTCATATCACTATGGTTTTTCATTGATTACATACCCATGGCCCATATGGCGTGGGGTGGGGGATGGATTGCCCCCCTGGACATACTGGATTTTGCCGGGGGCAATGTCGTCCACCTCAATGCTGGCATGGCCGGACTGGTTGCCGCCATCATGCTGGGTAAGCGGCAGGGACTGGGCACCACGAATATGGCGCCCCATGATGTCAGCATGACCTATACAGGGGGATGCCTGCTTTTTGTGGGCTGGCTGGCTTTTTGTGGCGGCTGTAATTACGCGATCAGTGGACTGAGTATCCTGTTAATGCTGAATACCCTGATCGGCGGCGCTGGTGGAGCGATTGGCTGGTGTTTTGCTGAATGGCGGTACCACGGTCGTCCCAGTACTCTGGGCATTATTTCCGGCACCATAGCCGGACTGGTGGGGATTACACCGGCATGTGGATATGTTGCCCCCATGGCAGCCCTGGCAATCGGCATAATAACAAGCATTGCCTGCCTGTGGTCAGTCAACAACCTGAAAAAACGGTTCGGATTTGATGATGCGTTTGATGTGTTTTCAATTCACGGCGTCGGTGCGGCCGCAGGCGGTCTGCTTACCGTTATCTTTGCCGCATCACTTCTGGGGGGAACAGGGTATCCACAAGACCGCAATATATGGGAACAGATGGGTATCCAGATACTGGGCATTTCCTTCAGCATGCTGATATCTGCTGTTGCAACCTATCTGTCACTGGCATTGACCCGCCGTGTCTGTCCATTGCGGGTAGAAGAAGATGAAGAGGCTCTGGGGCTGGACCTTGGATCCCATGGTGAAGTCGCCTACCATACAGACAGGATTGGCAGTGACTGATCACGTAACACCACACAGTATATACGATCAATAATAAGAAAAAATTATATACTATATAGGATAGAAACCGGACATTAAGGATCTGAAGTTCCGACAGAATATACCGGTGGATGTTTTGATACGGACACAGGCAGACCCAGACTTCAGACCATGAGTAAAAAAAGCCCCCGGTTACGGTTCCGACCGTTCTCTGGTGGCCCGCAAACCATGGTGATACGAAATTCTTCTTTATATCAGTTCATTAAATATAAAATTGAAAGTATCACCGACCAGCATTCAGAATGGATAGACGAGTATCCATAAAAAAAATATATTTTCATTTAAAAACAATAGACTGCCCTGACTGTCATCAACATCTTATATTTCTCCACAAGATATTTTAGTTCTTGTAGATTTATTTTTTTACCCATATAGTTCCGGAAACGGAACGTTATGCAGGTGTGGCCACAGGGGGCACTACAGACATCCCCAGATCATATGTGCATCACAACACCACACTATTAAAAATATAAAACAAACAATTGATAAGTATAAATTGTTTACGCTTAAAATTTTTATTTTGCATGTTGGATATATGTAACACCGAAACAGTCAGCTGGAACGGGAATGGAATATATGGTCCGGAAACTGCCCCTCTGTGGTTTGCTTCTCGCAGCCACGTCCCTTGACTGTCATGCGGCAACCGCTGCCCCCGTGACACAGTCGAAGCATAATCAGGCCGCTGGAGAAAACAGCCGTGCAAAAGAAACACATGTGCGCACTGGAACCACAGCCCCCCGACCAGCCAAAGCGGAAACGCTCTCAGTCAGCACCAGCCGCAACGTTTCCACCGGCACGGAACAACGCATGGGCCAGAAGGTCATGCAGCAGTTCGTACCCGGCACCAATCCGCTGAAGGTCCTGTCGGCGCGCACGCCGGGGCTGAGCTTCAGTTCAGGTGATGCGCTGGGGCTGGATGCATGGTCAAGCAGCCTGTACATGCGAGGCTTTTACTGGAACAGCGTCGGGATCTCGCTGGATGGCATTCCGCTGAACGACCAGTCTTATGGCACCCTGAATGGTGAAAACCTGTCACAGGCCATTATCACCAACAATATTGCCGGCATGTCGGTTTCCCAGGGTGGGGGGGCGGTCGATACCATGTCCACCACCAACCTTGGTGGTTCCATACAGATTTCAAGCGCCAATCCGTCGGACAAGATGGGCGGGGACGTGTCACAGATGTTCGGCAGCAATGCGTCATTTCGGACATATGGGCGATTTGATACCGGCGCCATGAACAAAACCGGCACCAAAATGTACATTTCCTATGCCCGTTCCGATACACACAAATGGAAGGGGGCTGGCGACCAGCTGCAGCAGCAGGCGGAAGCCAAGATCGTACAGCCTATCGGACAGGACAGCCGCATTTCCGGGTTCATGAGCTGGTCTAACAATTCCCAGTGGTCCTATTACGACCTTTCGTTATCCGAAGTGCAGAATGGAGGATGGAGCAGCGAATACCTTTATCCCAATTATGGAAAAGCCTACCGCGAAGCCCAGAAATATGGTGGCGACGCCGATCTGTATGATGGTGGCCAGCATCAGGTCAATTATCTTGGTGGCCTGACATTCGATATGGCGATGACCAGGAACCTGCATTGGAAAACCCTGTTCTATGCCAACAGCCAAGTGCTTTACGGAACCTATGCCGATCCTGCGGTGCCATCACAGGTGCTGCCCGGCGCAACCGAAGCAGCCCCCCTGTCGGAAGAAGTCTGGCAGTCACACCAGGCACGTTATGGCATGACCTCCTCGGTCAAATACAACATCGCGCATCACACCATTCAGAGTGGCATCTGGCTGGAAAACAACAATCAGGAAATGGGGCAGTTTTTCTATAACGAACCTTCACTGGCCAGCGGTCTGGCACCGCTGAAGACAATCGGTCCCTATAACGTCTATGGGCGTGCGTTCATGGAATCCTATGATTTCAAATGGACAACCGATACATTCCAGTACTTCCTGTCCGATACATACCACCCCGTGCATAACTTGGATATACATGCAGGCTTCAAATCACTCATAACCACTACATCGGGTGGTGCACAGTATAATAACGAAGCCTATACCGGCGCGTCTGCCCTGGCCAACGGCAGCATGACGGCGGCTGCAGCCTTCCTGCCCCATGTCAGCGTCAACTGGCGCTTTCTGCCCGGACATGAACTGTATTTTGACGTTGCTGAAAACATGCGTGGGTATGGTGTGCAATCATGGGGATCCGCCGGGCAGGCATCGCTATGGGCTGTACAGGACCAGTCGGTATTCCGCAAACTGCAGAACAGCACCCCGGCGGAACGTGACTGGGTCTATCTGGTTGGTTACCGATATAACAGCAAGTATGCCAATTTCTCGGTCGATGCATATCACGTGAATGATTACCATCACCTGCTTGAAATCAATGCAGGCAACCAGAACAACCCGATCCTGTCTGTCGCCCCCACGGATATTTCCATGTATGGGGTGGACGCTGCTTTGACCCTGCATCCCTTCCAGCATGGCGTCATGAAGGGACTGTCGATGTTCAACAGCGTCAGCTACAATCACGCAACATATGGCAGCAACCTGGAATCGGGTGGTCAGCTTTATTCTGTCAACAAGAAGAATATCGTCAACTATCCGCAGGTTATGTATAAATCCAATCTGACATATGCATTCCGTGGTATGGAAGCCCATATTGATGCAAACTATTATTCACGGCGTCAGTATAGCTATACCAATGATACGTCAGTACCCGCATACTGGTTGGTAACATTGGGCGCGCGTTATCGCTTTGGTGATTATGGTCCCATACAAAACCTGACTTTTGATTTCAGCGTCTATAACCTTGCCAACAGCAAATACATTTCCATGATGGGTGAAAATGGGAATCCCATGTCAGGAGATCTGTATTCGATGGAACGCGGGGCAATTCGCCAGTATTTTGGAACAGTCAGCGCCCATTTCTAAGCCTTATGCGCAATATACATATACCGTAAAGGTAACGGCGCAGAAGACCGGCATTAAACAGGGCAGGGATTATCTCCTTGCCCTGGTTGCATTCGTACTGGACAGGAAGTTGCAGGACATACCAGACAGGATATAGAAAACTTTCTTTTTGAGAAAGTTATATTCTTTAAGGTTGACGTTTCCGCTTTCCCGCGCCTAGAATGCAAGAGAATTATTTGCACGTACAAAAAGGGACATGCCCCGACGGACATGCCCTTGCAGCACATCAGAAACGATATTTCAGGTTAATCCACAATGCATCCTGAAATAGTGAACGCATGCACGAAACATCACCCATGCAGGGAAACATGAACATGGCATATAGCTGGCGTCATAGTGCTCTTTCCGATCGTCATTCCGCCCTTGGCTCCGCACTGGAAGACTGGAACGGCATGGCGACCGCCTGGACTTACCGTGGTGATGTGCAGGATGATTATGTCGCCATCCGTACCCACGCGGGTCTGATGGATGTGTCGGGCCTGAAAAAACTGCATCTGGTCGGCCCCCATGCATCGGCAATACTGAATTATGCCACAACCCGCGATGTCCGGAAAATCACGCCGGGACGTTCGGCTTATGCCACAGTGCTGAACGATCAGGGCAAGTTCATTGATGACTGTATCCTGTATCGTACTGGTCCGAACAGCTGGATGGTTGTCCATGGTGCCGGTGCCCTGCACGAAGTGCTGGCAGGTATGGTAGTTGGCAGAAATGCCAGCCTTCTGTTTGATGACGACCTGCATGACCTGTCATTGCAGGGGCCGGCTGCCGTTGAATTCCTGGCACAGCATATCCCGGGCATTCGACAGCTGAAGTATTTCCATCACATGCAGACCGTCCTGTTCGGTGCACCGGTCATGATATCGCGGACAGGCTATACCGGTGAACGCGGATATGAAATTTTCTGCAAAGGGGAGGATGCACCACGGATATGGGACACCATCCTTGCAGATGGCCGGTCACTGGGTATTGTTGCAACCAGCTTTACGGCGCTTGATCTGCTGCGGGTGGAAAGCTATCTGCTGTTTTATCCCTATGACAATTCTGAAATGTATCCGTTCGAGCAGGAGCCTGTCGGCGACAGCCTGTGGGAACTGGGTCTGGAGTTTACCGTCAGCCCGAAAAAAACCGATTTCCGTGGCGCCGCGGCACATTATGCACTGAAGGGACATGAACGTATCAAGATATACGGCCTGTTGCTGGACGGTCAGGACGTGGCACAGGGTGGGGACGCCGTATATGCGCAGGGTAAAAAGATTGGCGTCGTAACCTGTGGCATGTTCTCCAGCCTGACCAATCAGTCAATGGCGCTGGCGCGTCTTGACCCGTCCTGTGCCCAGGCTGGTATCGCGATAGAAGTACATTCCGGTGAAAAGGTCTTCAAAGGTATCACGCACTCCCTGCCATTTGATGATCCAAAAAAAACCAAAAGGACCGTAAAGGACTGATATTTCCTATGAATGCAGGGACGCGGGTAAAGAAGACATATTCTATATCAGGAATGTAACATGAATCCGGTAACTGGATATGCCGCCACGATATCTTCCGTCGATATGGTAGCACCTGCATTACGTCGCTTTGTGCTGTCCTGTACAAAAGGTACGTTTCCTGCCATATCCCCCGGCAGTCATGGCATTTTTGCCTTCGGGAATGAACACCGTATCTGGAAAAATGCCTATTCCATTGTAAACAGGTCGGAAGATGGCAAAACGTTGGAAATTATTGTCCGTCGTGCCGAACCCTCCCGTGGCGGGTCCGATTTTTTATACCGGCACGGCAAACCTGGACTGAACGTTTCAGTAATCAGTATTTCCAACCTGTTTCCAATTTTCCGAACGGGCCGTCGGCATCTCATGATTTCCGCCGGCATCGGGATCACACCCTTTCTGTCCTATATGACAGAAATGCAGAAAAGCGGCATGGATTACGCCCTGCATCATTATACACGACCAGAGGAAACCAGCGCGTTCAAGGCAATACTGTCACCCTACGATCAATCAAGGATAAGAGTAAATGAAGGACGGCAGAACGCGGTTTCATCATTAAGCATGCTGCTGGAACGGGAGCCGATTACGTCCCACCTGTATGTCTGCGGGCCGGACAGTTTTATGGAATGGGTCCGCCAGACTGCGGCCGAGGCTGGATACGTTACGGCAAAAGTTCATTCTGAACGCTTTGTCTCACCCGCAGGTGGTCGCGTGTTTGAGGTCAGACTGGCGCGCAGCGGAAAAACCATTACGGTCGGAACGGATGAAACGCTGCTTGAAGCATTGGAGAACGCAGGCATTGCCGCTCCATGCCTGTGCAGGGGAGGAGCATGTGGCATGTGTCGCGTGGCGGTGATTGATGGCAGGCCGGACCACAGGGATCATGTCCTGACCGCAGATGAACGTGATGGTGGTAACGTCATACTGACCTGCGTTTCAAGATCCCTGTCCCCGACACTGACACTTGATCTGTAAAGAACGGATTGAATAGCGAGTAAAAAAGCATGAGCATCGACACCACGTTCAGGTCGGCAGGCAGTTACCGTGCGCCCTATCTTCTGGAAAATAGCGATGCTGCGATCCTGCGCTTTCCGTTCCCGTTTCCCGAAGATACTTACATGTATTCCATGAATATCGAGCCGCATGTAAAGGCGGGGGAGGTTGATTCACTACGTCGGACCTTTGACGTGGATGAACATTATGTCGTGGAGTGTCAGGAAAAGGCACGTATCCTGTCCGAAGACCCCAAACGATGCATCGTACTGCCCCACATGCAAAAAGCAGAGTGGGATTTCATTGAACTGGCAATGAACAGCCTGTCGGAAGACTATCCCGACCTGTTTCACCTTTCGCGCGATGGCATGCGATGGCACTGGATCAACCGGCCCCTGAATATCGACCAGCATTTTGTTTTTGGGGATGCGGGCACACTACCCTATGCACCGTTTGAATTCATGGCCCGACAGATGCAGGGAGATTTCACCCTGCAGGACCAGAGGGACAATGACCTGTGGATGGATGGCGGAATGGTCACATCCCAGGCGGACTGGTCCCTGAAATTTGATCTGGGCATGTCATTCAAGCAATGGCATGCCCCCGTACCCAAAGCAGGAGAAATGGGCATATTTGACCGAGGACTACGATTTTTATTGATGTTGCAGCATGGTATGCCGGTCCGTCGCCTGAACTGGACCATGACAATCAACCCACGCCTTGATACATCCCCGGAAAATTTCACCATCTGGGGCAGGGACCGAACAGTCGTCACTGACGACAATGCCAAAGATCTGGTACATTTACGGGTGGAATTACAGACATTATTTCGCCTGCCACGTTCCAATGCCATTCTATTCGCGGTCCGCTGTTATCTTCTGCCGTTACGTGATATTGCGTTAGTACACAAATGGCGCATTCGCCTGCATCGTGTCCTGCGCGACCTTGATCCTGCCCTGTCAGCTTATAAAGGGCTGGACCTGTACCGCGCTCATGCCGTTCATTACCTGTCTCAGTTTGATAATAATGAACTGACATCAAAAGGCATAAGCCCGGATCAGGATATTATTGTTCATATGTAATTTCTTATTGATAACAGGCATTATTTCTCATGAGGGATTGAGCCGACCATTGGCTATGACCTTATGCCTGCCATATGTTTCTGGACGTGCTCTCACCGGGCTGCATACATACGGGCAAGACATCATCCAAAGATGCCTCTGGTAATTTACCATATAGTAAACCCGGCATCGACATTGACAATGGCCCCGGTCATCAGGCTGGCGGCGTCCGATGCCAGAAACTGCACGACCGAAGCGACCTCGTCTGGCTGGCCCACGCGGTGCATGGGCGTGCCATCCAGCCATGCGGCATACAGGCGCGGATTTTCCATGCCAAATCGGGTCAGGGTCGTCTCGATATAGGTGGGGGCCACCGCGTTTACCCGTATCCCGCGCATGGCCCATTCTGCTGCAAGCGAACGTGTATACTGATGCACGCCTGCCTTTGATGCGTTATAGGCCGCCTGTTCCTGCGGGCGGTTGACGATCTGGCCCGACATGGATCCGATATTCACGATCGTGCCGTGACCCTGTTCCAGCATGATGCGGCCAAATGCCCGACAGCAGCGGAAAATGCCGTTGAGGTTGATATCGACCTGTTTCAGCCACTGCGCATCCGTCATGTCTTCGGCCCGGACTTCGGAAATGCAGATCCCGGCACTGCAGACCAGTATATCAACACGGCCTTCCTCGGTCCCGATGCGTGCAGCGCAGGCATCCACCTGTCCCGTATCGGTTACGTCAAGCGCCATGGCCGATACATTCAGCCCCTGCGCTGCCAGTTCGGCCACGGCGTGTGCCGCAAGTTCCGTATCACGATCGGCAATGACGACGCGGGCACCGAATTCCGCCAGCGCCGTAACACAGGCCAGACCAATATTCTGCGCGCCGCCGGTGACAACCGCGACACGTCCGTCAAGACGGAGTTTTTCCGTATACATATGTCTATATCCTGAACAGGAAAGTCGTTTTTCATGCACCCGCAAGCAGCGGATGGTCCGTACTGCGGGCCAGCGCCATACCGTCTGCGTCAAACAGATGGCAGTGTTCTTCCTCAAACGTCATGCGTATGGGGGTATCGGCACGGTCGGCATTGTCTCCGCCCGTCTGCACGACAATCATCTGTCCGTCAGGCAGGCGCACATGCAGGAGCGTGACAGCCCCCAGCCGCTCGCTGATCTCGATCACGCCCTGTACTGCGCCTTGCGGGTCAATGCGGATATGTTCGGGTCGAATGCCCAGCGTAGCAGGTGCACCTGCTTCCAGCCCCGTCTGTTGCGTGGGGATGGACACGCTGAGCGTTTCCGTCCGTACCTGCACACTCCCTTCAGGGATTTGGGCGTTGATGGTAACGGGCAGCAGGTTCATGGGAGGGGACCCCATGAAACGTGCGACAAACAGGTTGCGCGGCCGGTGATAGAGTTCCAGCGGGGTGCCGATCTGCTCCACGACACCTTTGTTAAGGACCACGATCCTGTCGGCCATGGTCATGGCCTCCACCTGGTCATGGGTTACATAGATTGTGGTCGCGCCCAACCGCCGGTGCAGGCTGGCCAGTTCCACGCGCATCTGCCCACGCAGTGCGGCGTCGAGATTGGACAGCGGTTCATCGAACAGGAAGACCCTGGGATTGCGCACGATCGCGCGTCCGATCGCAACACGCTGCCGCTGCCCACCCGAAAGCTGGCCCGGCTTGTGATCAAGATAGGGATCAAGCTGCAGAATGCGCGCCACATCACCGATACGCTGCCGCCGCTCGGCTTCGGGCATGCCGGCAAGCCGCAGCGAAAACTCCATGTTGCGGTAGACATTCATGTGCGGATACAGCGCATAGGACTGAAAAACCATTGCCAGGCCGCGTCGTGCGGGTTCGGTGTCGTTCACCCGTTGCCCGTCAATCAGCAGGTCGCCCGCACTGATATCCTCCAATCCCGCGATCATGCGCAGCAGGGTGGACTTGCCGCACCCTGAAGGGCCGACAAAGACGATGAATTCCCGCTCGGCAATGACAAGCGATACACCCTTGATGATTTCCTCATGCAGATAGGTCTTGCGCAGATTACGCAGTTCTACTGTCGCCATGGTATGTTCCTGTTGCTGCCGCGCGGGCTGCCCGCCCCGGTTCTATTTCACCGCCCCAAATGTCAGGCCGCGCACAAGCTGTTTCTGGCTGACCCAGCCAAAGACCATGATGGGCGCCACCGCCAGCGTGGAGGCCGCTGACAGCTTGGCGAAAAACAGTCCTTCAGGTGACGAGAAGGACGCAATGAACGTGGTCAGCGGTGCTGCGATGGAGGAAGTCAGGTTCAGTGACCAGAAGGTTTCATTCCAGCACAGGATCAGGGAAAGCAGTCCGGTCGAGGCGATGCCCGGCAGCGCCAGCGGCATAAGCACCTGCGTTACTTCCTGCCAGCGTGTCGCCCCGTCCATCCGCCCGGCCTCCAGTATGGCGACAGGCACTTCCCTGAAAAAAGTATAAAGCATCCATACCGTAATGGGCAGGTTGGTCAGCATGTAGATCACGATCAGCCCTGTCCGGCTATCCAGCAGGCCAGTGGCGCGGGCCAGCAGATAGATCGGTACCAGCACCCCGACCGAAGGCAGCATGCGGGTGGACAGCATCCATAACAGGGTCATGCGCGTGCGCGGCCCCGGCAGAAACGCCATGGCATAGGCGGCGGGAACGGAGACAAGCAGGGCCACAACGGTTGCCATGGCCGAAATCACGACGCTGTTAGTGGCGAAATGCCAGTAATTCTCCCGCGCGAATACGTCCTGATAACTTGAAATCGTGGGACTGAAGAAGAAATGCGGCGGTGTGGAGATGGCGTCAGGCTCACTCTTGAAGCCCGTCAGGACCATCCACAGGATCGGGAAAAACATCCATAATGCAATGCCCCAGGCCAGAACGGTGATTGCGGCATGGCGCATGTGTGTGCTGGTTCTTGCCATGTCAGGTCTCCAGATTGCGGGCCACGGCACGCAGCAGGAAGGCAGCCACGACATTCGCGACGACAATGGCCACGACCCCGCCAGCCGAGGCGCCACCCACATCGAACTGCAACAGGGCACGTGAATAGATGAGAAACGCGAGATTGGTGGAGGCGACACCGGGCCCACCTGCCGTAGTGACCGAGATTTCGGCAAATACGGTCAGCAGAAAAATGGTCTCGATCATGATCACGACAGTAATCGCACGCGACAGGTGGGGCAGGGTGATGTTGATGAACTGCGCCACCATGCCCGCGCCGTCCATGCGCGCGGCTTCCTTCTGTTCCGTATCAAGCGACTGGATGGCGGTCAGCAGGATCAGGACCGCAAAGGGCAGCCATTCCCATGCCACGATCATCACCAGCGTTGCCAGCGGGTAGCGTGACAGCCAGTCGACCGGTGTCAGGCCCACGGCCCGCATCATGGCAGAATACACGCCATAGATCGGGTGCAGCATAAGGTTCTTCCACAGCAGGGCGGCAACCGTGGGCATTATGAAGAATGGCGAGATGACCAGAATACGGGCAATGCCGCGTCCTGCGAATTCCTCATTATACAGGACCGCCAGCAGCGTTCCCAGCCCCACCGATATGGCCAGCACGCCGCCAACCAGAATGGCCGTGTTTTCCAGCGATGTCATGAAATCCGGATCGGTCAGCAGGTACCAGTAATTATTGATGCCCGCAAAACCCTGCTGGGTCGGGTCCACCAGATTGTAGTTACGCACGGAATACCACAGCGTCATGAGCAGCGGCACCACCGACCATACCAGCAGCAGTACGATTGCGGGGGACTGCAGCACGAAGCCCTGCAGGCGTCGGCTGCGGGCGGCGCTGGCAGCGGGGCGGGCCATTACGGATGTATGTACTGCCACTTTGTCCATCTTCGCCCCCTTAATGCAGATAACCGGACTGGCGCATGGTACGTGTCACGGCAGCTTGTGCGCCAGCCAGCGCCTGTTCGACCGTCATCTGGCCCGACAGCGTTGCCGCAACGCTCTGGCCAACCTGGGTGCCGATGGCCTGGAAGGGGGCGATGCCGACAAACTGCGCACCACCATACGGGCGTGGCTGCTTTGTCTGACCATTGGGGTCAGCGGTGTCGATGGCGGTATGGACGAACGTGGCGAACGGAGCCGCCTTCTGGTAATCTGGATTGTCATAGGTGGACACACGGGTTCCCGCCGGCACCGCCACCCAGCCTTCATGCTGTGCCACAAGCTGGACATAGGCTTTGGACGTCGCCCATTCTATGAAGATGCGCGCGTCATCTGCATGTCGGGATGATGCAGGAATGGCAAGGTTCCAGCTCCACAGCCATGTCGGTCCCTTGCCGTACGGACCGGTGGGGGCGGCGGCAAAGCCGATCCTGTCCGCCACATGCGACTGTTTGGGATCAAACAGCAGGCCGCCCGCAACGGTTGAATCCACCCATATGCCGCAATGACCGCTGGCGAACAGGGCCAGGTTTTCATTAAAACCGTTTGACGTGGCGCCGGGTGGCCCGTCAGCTTTCATGGCCGATACATACCACTGCAGTGCCGCCTTCCATTCCGGGCTATCAAGCATCGGCTTCCACCCTTCGCCAAACCACTGCCCGCCAAACGTATTCACCAGCGAGGTGACATAGGCCATGTTTTCACCCCAGCCCGGCTTGCCACGCAGGCACAGGCCGTAGGTCTGACTGTCCTTATCCGTAATCCTGTCGGCATAGGTGCGGATCTGGTCATAGGTGGGGCGCTGCGGCATTGTCACCCCGGCCTTCCTGAACAGGTCGGTCCGGTAATAGGTCATGACGCTTTCCGCATAGAACGGCAGGGCATACAGCCTGGAGTCCACACTCAGCCCGGCGCGCACGGAGGGCACGATGTCATTCATATCATAATCCGGCCCGGGTTTGAGTTCAGCCAGCCATCCCTGTTTTGCCCATATCGGTACTTCGTAATTGCCAATGGTCAGGATATCGAACTGCCCCGCATGGGTTGCGATATCGGTCGTCACACGCTGGCGCAGGACATTTTCCTCCAGCGTGACCCAGTTCAGGTGAATATCGGGATGGGCTTTTTCGAATTCGCCTGACAGCCGTTTCATGATGATCATGTCACCATTATTGACCGTGGCGATTGTCAGCGTACCGGCCGCCTGCGCGCCACCGGCCACCAACATGCCAACAGCGGTCATGCAGGCCAGTATCCTGGAAGTCGCCATTACAATACCCTTTATTGATTTATTCAGGTTTTTTTTGCGGTATTTGGCCTGAAAGTCCGGTGCCCGGGCTTTTCTGTAAAGCGCCACGGAAACCTTCCGGTTCCCCTGATGCCTGTCTTATTTGTTCATGATCTGCCTGTAACGGATCTGGTCAGCATACATCTGGGTAAAGACCGCATATTTTCTGGCATGAAAAGCGGCACTCCCGGCACTGGGCCGTATTTCCGCCCGTATGCGCGTCATGCTGGTCATGGCCGCCCGGATCGAGGGATATGCGCCCGCCGCTACCGCCCCCAGTATCGCGCTGCCCAGCAGCACGGAATCAGGCTCTTCCGGCAGCACGATACGGCAGCCGGTGGCGTTGGCATGTTCGCGCACGAAAACGGGGTTTTTCGTTCCCCCCCCGGTTGCAACGATCGTATCGATCGCATAGCCCTGCCTGTTCAGCACTGTTATGATATCACGTGTGCCATAGGCCAGTGCCTGTATTGTCGCCAGATACAGTAATGCCAGATCATGTGCCGTGGCGCTTAGAACAAGCCCGCTGATCATGCCACGCAGGGTCGGATCGGCATGGGGGGAACGATTGCCATGGAAATCCGGCATGACGTGCAGGTCTTCCGTCAGCATGCCTGCGGGCCTGTTGCCTTCGGTTTCGGCAAGCAGATCGTTAAGGACCTGGTAGATCGTCCTGCCTTCGTTTTCAGCCTGCTGGCGTAACGCCGGTGTGGCGGGATGGGTGGTAATGATGAAGTCGATCAGGCTGCCTGTAGCCGACTGGCCTGCTTCATTCAGCCACATGTCAGGCAGCATGGCATCACGGTAGGGCCCCCAGACACCGGATACGAAGCGGGGCAGGGAAGAAATTGCCATATGACAGCTCGACGTCCCGCCAATCAATGCCAGACGCTGGTTGAATGCAGATGGCTCGTTATCCGTCGTTCCCCCCATCACGCCAATGCCGCCCGCATGTGCATCAATGGCGGACACCGCGACCGGGGTGCCCACCGGAAGGCCAAGTTCCATGGCTGCCCGCGCGTCCAGCCCATACCCGACACGTTCGCCCAGAGCTTTGATGTTCGTGCCGATGCGGCGATACCCTTCATCAGCCAGCACGCCAAGACCTATGGCCCGGAAATAAGTGTCATCCCAGCGGTTTTCATGCGCAAGGTAAGTCCATTTACATACGGTTGAACAGCGTGAGCGCGAACTGGCCCCGGTCGCGCGCCAAGTCAGGTAATCCGGCAGATCAAGGAAAAGGGCGGCATGCGCGAACACGTCGGGCAGATGGCGTTTGAGCCATAACAGTTTTGGTGTTTCCATCTCGGGCGAAATCACGCCACCCACGTAACGCAGCACGTCATGATGGCCTGCATTGATCTCGGCGGCCTCGGCCATGGCACGGTGATCCATCCACAGGATCACGTCCTGCCCCGGCGCACCATCAGCATCAATGGAAAGTGGCTGTCCATCAGGACCAACCACCACCAGCGAACAGGTCGCATCAAACCCGATGCCACGTACATCCAGCGCTTCCCCGGCAGCATCCCGCGCCATGGGCATGGCGATGGCAACGCTGTCGCACACCGCACGCCATATATTAGCGGAGGACTGCTGCATGTAACCGGCGCGTGGCTGCCACGTCCGGGTTGGCGTGCTGCCTGCGCCCAGCCTGTAGCCACCCAGTGTAAAAATTCCCGCACGTGCGCTGCCTGTCCCCACATCAATGCCAATGACGACATCCATCTACCTGGTCCATTCCTTCGTATTGAGATGTCAGCCCCTGTCCGGCTATGGAAATCCTGTCCTGATGATATCAGGGGAAAGGATACACAGGGGAGGGGATGCCTTATTTCCCCATGATAACCGTGTCTTCTTCGACTTTGCGCTGCAATGCCTGCTGCGCGCGCAGCTGTGCGGGCAGGAAGGGATAAATCAGGTATTCATAGACGGTTGCCCCCAGCAGGCCGCCAATCAGGGGCCCCACAACGGGCACCCACCAGTAATGACCTGCTGAGGGAAGGGCGGCTTCATGCCAGCCGGCAATATAGGCGAACAGCCGTGGCCCCAGGTCACGGGCCGGATTTATGGCCCATGCTTCCAGATATCCCATGGAGGCGCCAATGGCCGCGACAAGGAAGCCGATGATCAGCGCACCGAAATTGGCGCCCGGCGCCATTTCGTTATACTGTTCGGTAATGGTAAAAATACCGAATACCAGTATGGCGGTCAGGATGATTTCATCACTAAAGGCATGCCATATGGTTATGCCCGGCGCGGGTGCGGTAAAGAATACCCCTGCAGCACCACCCGCCATGCGGGTCAACTGGTGCACGTCATTGAAATGGTCAATGACAGGATAATACAGCGCGTAAACCAGTGCCGCCCCCAGCACGCCACCCACGACCTGCGCGATCCAGTAAGGCACCACCTTTTTCCATGGAAAAGCGCGGTAAGTAGCAAGCGCCAGGGTCACCGCCGGATTGGCATGCGTACCCGAAACCGACCCGGTGGCGTAGATGGCAACAGTGACGCCCAGCCCCCATACGATACACACCCCCCAATAGGCATGCAGGTAAGGGCTGGGATCGTAGAGAAGGTACATCGCCGCCACCGAATCACCAAAGGCGATAATGATGAACACGGCAAGTGCTTCGGAAATAAGCTCGCCCAGGAATGCCCGATTCATTGGCCTGTTTCCTTATGTATTGAGCTGAAACCGGATTATTCGGCCCAGTCAAAGGATTTCTGTACTGCCTTCTTCCACCATGCCAGGTAGCGTTCGCGCTGCTCTGGTGGCATGGTGGGTTGCCACGTGCGGTCCACCTCCCAGTTGGCGCGCAGGTCATCGATATTTTTCCAGTAACCCACGGCCAGACCTGCGGCATAGGCCGCACCCAGCGCGGTTGTTTCCACCACCTTCGGGCGGACAACCGGCACATTCAGGATATCGGCCTGAAACTGCATGAGCAGTTCGTTCGCCACCATGCCGCCATCCGTTTTCAGGCTGCTCAGGATGATGCCGCTGTCTTCCTCCATTGCAGCCACAACATCTCGCACCTGATAGGCTGTGGCCTCCAGCGTGGCGCGTGCAAAATGCGCGCGTGTGACATAACGGGTCAGTCCCACGATGACCCCGCGGGCATTTTCTTTCCAGTATGGTGCGTACAGTCCGGAAAACGCAGGCACGATATAGATGCCGCCATTATCCGCAACACTGCGGGCCAGCGGCTCAATCTGCGTTGCCAGATCGAACAGCTTCAGGTTATCGCGCAACCACTGCACCAGCGCGCCGGTAATGGCGATGGACCCCTCCAGCGCGTACCGGGGTTCTTCCGTGCCGAACTGGTAGGCCACCGTTGTCAGCAGCCCTGCCTTGGACTGGACCGGATCGGTACCGGTGTTCATCAGCAGGAACGAGCCGGTGCCATAGGTATTTTTGGCCTCTCCCGGTGAAAAACAGGTCTGCCCGACCAGGGCCGCCTGCTGGTCGCCCAGAATACCTGCCAGTTTCGTACCCTTCAGGCTGGGGATGGTGATCGTGCCATATACCTGTGATGACGGTACGATGCGGGGCAGGCAGGCAGGAGGAATGGAAAATGCCCTGAGCATGTCCTCATCCCACGCGCAGGTTTTCAGGTTCATAAGCTGGGTGCGTGAAGCATTGGTCACGTCGGTAATATGGATACCGCCCCTGGCGCCACCCGTCAGGTTCCATGAAAGCCAGCTGTCCACCGTGCCGAACAGCGCCTGCCCGGTTTCGGCTTTCTGGCGCGCGCCTTCCACATTATCCAGCAGCCAGCGCAGTTTAAGACCGGCGAAGTAACTTGCCAGTGGCAGGCCGGTAACGGCGCGGAAGCGGTCCTGCCCCCCATCGCGGCCATATTCGCTGACCATCTGGTCCACGCGGGTATCCTGCCATACGATGGCGTTATGCAGCGGCTGGCCCGTTGTCCTGTCCCACAGGACGGCGGTTTCACGCTGGTTGGTGATGCCCACCGATACCAGGCTGCCCGCACCCAGATTGGCCCGCGCCATGGCGGCACCAATCATTTCATTGGTATTTTCAAGAATTTCCATTGGATCATGTTCGACCCAGCCCGGCTGGGGATAGATCTGGCGGTGCTCCTTCTGCGCCACGGAAACGATTGTTCCTTTCCGGTCGAATATCATGAACCGGGAACTGGTTGTGCCCTGGTCTATCGCGCCAACGTATTCCGTCATGCTGCATTCCTTTTTGTTTTTCACAATAAATTTCTACAATGCAGGAAATATTATGGTGTCCACAGGATTGTTTGTTCTACATAACCGGCGTGAAAACCATGTCCTTCTTTTTCTCCTGCTGGCATTCAGGATGTCTGCTGCAGTGAAACGTTCAGAGATTGGTAGTGAACTGGAACCCGATCACCGCCGCATCATGGAAGGTTGTCGTGGCTCCGGGGCGCTGCAGGTACTGGAAATCCGGCTGGAAGGCCGTCGCACGGGCAATATGGATGCTGTAGAAAGCTTCCCAAACGTTTTCATGGCTCTGTATGCCGTAAACGGCGCCCCACTGGTTGGGCAGGTAAGGCAGGCCGAGCGCAAGTGAGGATTCCTGCTGCAGGGCCACGGTGTGGCTCATTTCCATATGCTGGAACATGACACCTATCTGATCCAGCGGGCGGCCCCAGGGGGTGCCGCTCTGCAGCAGGCCGATCCATTCATGATCCCGCATGGCGACCTGGCTACCCTGTGTGTAATCAACACCCCCGATCACGATCAGGCCGTTCGCCAGGCCGTCTCCGCTGCGATGAATCATCTGGTTGAACATGACCCACGCCGCGTTCATGCCGGATTCATACCGACGCGGCAGGCCCGTCGCCTGAAACGAATTGCCGTTTATGTCGGCATACAGGTTGGGATAACGGGAATTGTCATACCAGTATCCGATCTTGTAATGCCCCAGCAGATGATGCCTGCCAAAGGAAGGGCTCCAGCCGATCTCGACCTGGGATGAGAGCTTTCCCAGCCCGTCCTGCCCCAGCGCCCAGCCCGAGATGCCGCCATTATAGGCGTGGGGGCTGACGGCAAAGATGCCACCCATAATATAGGTCCGCAGCGTGGGCCGCACCCGCAGGACTGCCCCAAGATTGCCCGAAGGCCAGTCCCGGCCACCCGGTACGTATTTGGATGGGGCGGGATTGCCGCACACCGATACGTTCATGAACGCACAGACAAGATAATCCTGATTGAAAAAACTGCCTGTTGGTATGACACCGACCGACAGGATGATGCGGTCGCGCAGGAAACCCTTGTCAGCATACATGTCCACCAGATGGGCTACCACATTGCCGCGCGCACCGTATATTTCTTCAGGATTGGTGACCGAATCCCCTATGGCGTTGGACAGGCTGTTGCCATGTCCGTTGACGACCAGCATATGCGTCCAGAAGGACGGAATCCCTGCAAGACGTTGCCAGTCTATGTCCAGCGCACCGGCGACCTGACCAGCCAGCACGTTGGCGCGCTGTTTGCCCCCAGTAATATTGCCCATATATTCTTCATTGATAGTAACATTAAGGAAAATACCCCGATTTGTCAGCCATGGCTGTATGCCACCCCAGTCACCAAACAGGTGGGGACTGGCCGTCAGCATGGGCACGATGGGACCGATTGCCACCTGTCCACTTTCGGTCATGGGAAAGGCGGCAGGTTCGTAATGGGTAGTAAAGGCGGTCTTGGCGGTTTCTGTCTGGGCCAATACTTCGGAAGTGAGCATGCAACCGGCGAACAGCATTCCCACCATAACGGCCAGCAGCCTGATAAGGGCAGGAAAGTTGTTCCATGTTATTGCAGACTTGTTCTCGTTCTTGGCGCATGTCGTGATGACACACATTGTCTGCTCTCCCTTCCCGGGCGGTTTTGGCCACGGGTTCGGTTATCCGGAACAGGATGTGTATCGATTTACGAATGGGAAAGATTTAATTTATAAATAACACAATTTTGTGATTAGTTATATTATATTGAGAATTTTTTATATGTATTTTTAAATTCATAAAACAATTTATTATATGATACAGAATAGTTTTCTGACACTGATGTGCGATTAATTTATTCGAAACATTAACAATATACCCTATATCCGTAATTTTTATTGAACTTTATACCAGACTCAGGACTCATGGCCCAAACATGACGGTTGCTGCGAGGCAGATCGCTGAGAAGAAGACAGGCGGGCATCTGCCGTAGCGTGTTGCGACACGCCTCCGGTCCTTGAAGCATCCGAACATGACCTCGACGCTTATATTGTCTCCTGTCGTATCTGACGGGTTTCCCGCGTGATTTCCGGCCAGGAATGCAGGGCTTTATTCCCGTCTCATCCAGAGCATCGCGGAACCAGTTGGCGTCATACCCGCGTGGACCGCCATTTTCAGCGGTTTTAACCGACTGGCTGTCGATAATGCCCACCGGAGGCGCGGCGTCTCGCCCGTCCTGCTCACGCGACAGGATCACGAGAATATGGTTCATGGCTTCTCATCGTCCCTCGCGGATCCAACGGTAGAAATAGCCCTGTACGGTCGTGAAGCCGGGAAGTGACGCGGCAATTGCCGCCACTGGCAGCCCGTGGTGACGATATAGCGGATCGCCTGCGCCAATAAGGCAATCGGTGACAAACCGCTGTCCTCTCGCAGAACCTCGTTTAGGGACATGTCATCTTAACGGATCGTGCCCCCCGGAAGTCAGCTGGCGATGGCATGGCAGACCACCGGGACGCGGAAAACATCCCCCCGTACGATCAATCCGCGCGGCAGGCGGGCCATGGGATTTGTAAGCAGGATAATCCCGTGTCATGTCCCCGGACAGACAGAACGCGCACACCCAACCGTGCAACGCGCCGACGGTTGTCCGGTGACCTGAATATCGTGATCCCCGCACGCCTAAACAGGCAGGTCGACAGTCTATTTCCAGACATGGGATAATCTGACAGCCTGCAGACAGTCATGCCCATGGAATTGGGGTCGGATATCAGATGTCCGCATGCATGTTGGCGGCAGAGGTAAATAATATTTCGTTGCCTGTAAAAATGCAGCGGATGTTGTTTCACGAAGTCCGTGAATATCAGCCGATAGCGTCGATCAAATAACGAAAATAATACAACATAACATAAGCAGAATTTCCGGCATTACAGAGAATTTGCAACCCGACAGGTGTTTCAGGTGTTTTCTGATTTCCTGGCATGAAAGAAATGGACAGCTTTCAGTGCCCGTCCGTTCGGGGGAACACAGTTGAAAGGCTGTGGATACATGAATGAAAAAACTTACTGACGCACAGAAACTGGTTACCAAAATTGTTGTGGTCGTCACGATGGGTGCGCTCGCGTTCGGCTATGATACAGGGGTGATTGCCGGGGCGCTGCCGTTCATGCAGCTTCCGCCCGCGCAGGGCGGGCTGGGCCTGACCCCATTGACCGAGGGCCTGGTTACGTCCGCGCTGGTACTGGGTGCCGCAGTCGGATCGTTGCTGTGCGGTATCATCGCGGACCGGGTAGGGCGACGTGACAGCCTTATGGGACTGTCCGTCATTTTCATGATCGGTGCGATCGGCACATCGCAGGCCCCGACGGTCCCGGTCATGGTCGTGATGCGCGCCATACTTGGCTTTGCCGTCGGCGGCGCATCCGCCCTTGTTCCTATGTTCATTTCGGAAATGGCGCCCCCAAGCCGGCGCGGACGGCTGGTAAGCCAGAATGAAATGATGATCGTCACAGGGCAACTGATCGCCTATATCCTTAGTGCCCTGCTGGCGCGGTATTCCGGCGCCAATGATATCTGGCGCACCATGCTCCTGATCGCGGCGGTTCCGGCCTTCCTGCTGGGGCTTGGCCTGATCTTCGTGCCGCGCTCCCCACGCTGGCTCGCCAGTCGTGGCCGGACCGACGAAGCCAGAACGGTGCTGGAACTCATCCGGTCGACCGACAGGCAGGTCCACAAGGAAATGGTTGAGATCAAGGCACAGGTGAATGAGGATTCAGACCAGTTGGGATGGCGGGAAGCCCTGGGCGAAGTCTGGATCCGGCGCCTGCTGCTGGTCGGGATCGGGCTGGGGTTTGCTGCCCAGTTTACCGGCGTGAATGCCTTCATGTATTTTACGCCAATCATCCTGCGCCAGACCGGCCTGGGCACCGAAGCCGCCCTGACCGCAACAATCGGCGCGGGCGTCGTCGCCGTGGGCGCGACCTTTCTCGGTATATGGATGATCGGTCGGTTTCCGCGCCGTTTCACGCTTATGGGTGGCCTTGCCGGTGTTGTGTGCGCGCATATGGGCCTGGGGGGGACATTGCTGGTCATGGGTGGCTCCCCATTGCAGAGCATGATGGCGCTGGGCTTCATTCTTCTGGCCCTGCTTTTCATCCAGATGATGGTATCACCACTTTACTGGCTGCTGATGTCGGAACTGTTTCCAATGCGCGCGCGGGGTGTCCTGACCGGGCTTTCCGTTGCTGCACAGTGGGTTTTCAATGCTACAGTTTCATTCCTGTTCCCGGCCGTCCTGCACTGGATCGGTGCATCGACCTTCTTCGCCTTTGCTGCGATCAACCTGATTTCTCTGATTTTCGTGGCAAGGTTCCTGCCAGAAACGAAAGGTATGTCTCTGGAGAAACTGGAACAGCACCTGGAAGATCATTTCTCCCCCGAAAACAGCTCCACTGGCCGCACCGGTAACAACCAGCATGGTCTGGCGCGTGGCCTGTAACCTGGGTTACGTTGGCAAAAGGGCGGTCAGGCTGGCCTGAGGTCTGATCCACTGGCGCCATGTAGAGGCAGAACGGTGGAGCAGACATGGCACGCGGCGATCTGCCGGATAATGAGCGGGCTGTAATTGGCCCGCTTCTTCCCGCCGGGCGTGGACTGCCAGAGATAATCCGCGGTTACTCAATGGTATGCCGCATATCCTGCAGACGGGTTGCCACCGGCTGATATGCATGAACACTATGGCAAATGGGACTTCGTGCAGATCCGCTTTCATCGGTGGGCTGAACGGGTGTCCGGGATGCCCTGCCGCAACCCCTTGTGGATCTGGAACCGAGCGCTGACTGGCAGCGTATGTCGTCCAGTTACACTCACGGCCCCACTGGCGCAGAAGGGGGGCTCGTTCGGAACCTTCCGGTCGATCACGCTGCGGCTTTACGGGCAGGGACCACGTCCGATGCGACAGTCAGGAACTGTCCTCCCGGCTTTGTCCTGACCGGCGGACGGATCCCGGATTACAAAGCGATAAAGCTGTCGGTTCCAGCCCCCGGCACCATGCTGGCTGATCGGGGATATGGAAGCAGCGCATTGCAACCCGTTACGACAGAACCGCCCGTTCTTCATGAGCATCCTCAATTTCACTGCGGCAAGGCTTGGGATCGGATACGTTGTCAACAGAACCCGGCGTTTCATGCGCGGTACAGGCACTCATGCCGCATACTTTGAAGTAAGAAACCGGATTTCAGAAAAAACAACAGATATTATATACTCCAAGAAAATATAATATTCAATAAATGCACAGAACATACATCTTTTAAATGGAACAGAATGATATTTTTCTTTCATGAAATGTGAAAAAATTATGGCAATTGGGGTCATTATATCATAGCAACACTTCGTAATTTTTAATGGAAATCATACATTCATGAAACTGTTTAAAACTATCATGCCGATCGTGCCGCTCTGTGTCCTTGCAGCCTGCAGTAACCCACAACGCCCGGTTCCCTTTGCAATCGAGCCCGGCGGCACGCTGTCGGCCACGACATATCATGATTTTGCGGTCATGGCGGCCAAACAGAAGCCGGACCTCACCATTCCTAAAAAGCAGGACATCAAGGCATACCCCGAGCCTTCATGGGTTTATGAATTCTCGTCCGATTTCAAACCGCATGCAGCCCCGCTGCAGATCGGCACATTTACCGCCGAGGCTGGCAACCCCCGCGCGCAGGAAGTGGCGGACCATCTGCCCAAGGCCCTGTATGAGAAGATCAACAGCAAGCATGGCGTGTTCCCCTCGGTCAGCCTGACCCCGGTGCCCGATGCCTATGTGCTGACCGGCTGTGTTACCCGCGTGCAGAAGGGCGACACCATTGGCTACCAGAGCTGGAACAAATCCCCCGCGACCCAGGTCGAGGCGGTCGTAACGCGCAATAACGTGGTTCTCGGCTCCATCCAGGTCAACGCGGTGCAGGCAAACCCCAGCATGCACGGGATCGGTGGGCTGATCGTCACAGCCATCGCATCGGGCGTGCAGGGCACGCGTTCGCAATTCGTGGCCCAGAACATGAACAGTATCTTCAGACATGTGGCCAAAGGCCAGATGACCGGCTTTGAAACCGAACAGGGCGACGGCACACTCGACAACTCGCTGCACCATGAGCCGGACGCCCGCTTCCTGTTCGCCAAGCCCGATGAGATCGTGCAACTGGATGATGGCGCCACGTCGGCCACCGGCGGTGCAACCGGTACCAACGCGGCTCCGCCCGCAACAGTCATACCCGCCAGCACGCCGGCTGCCACACCCGCCGCAACACCCACGGCAGGCACGCCGGTTGCAGCCAATACGTCCGCCACGACCGCGCAACACTAACCCATACAATCCCCATACCACCATCAGCCTGGTGGTGGGAGTGGATGGTCGTACCGCCTTGCCGAGCCCGCAGCGCCGGGCATGGTATCCGGCCCCGCATATCAGGGCAGGCAGGCGGTACCAGCGTCGGGGTGCATAGGGGTCCGCTGCATGCACCCTGCATGGCTGTCCTGACAGGCTCTGCGCAGCGTGACACGGATGGCGGTGAAAAATCCGGCCCGATCGCCACATGCTCCAGCCGTATTATGCGGCCTGCATCAGGCGCGGCAGAAAAATCGAGGTAGTACGTGCAGTCGTAGGGGCCAGGCAGATCCATGTCATATGCCATGGCGCTGATATGGCCGCTCAGTATAATTTGCAGGATGTACCCCTGGGTTACTTTTCAGACAGTCTCCTGCAATAGGGCAGGGGAAGCATCAACGTGACGGCACATTGCACAATGGCTGTCCCGTTGCGCTAACTGCCGACTTCTGTTCCCACCAGTCATGAAGGATATCATCCGGTCGGCATATCCCCTTGCAGCCCATCCTGACGTTTCCGATATCTGCGTGTCTGAACAGACCCGGCAGAGAAACATGCAGGCAGGCAGGGGCATGGATGCAACCTGTCACCTCCTGTTTCCGTTGCACGCAGACCTACCAGCGGAGGAACATCATGCTCAGGATGCAGGTAAAGGATAATCCGGATATTCCCGTGCCGTCCGACCCGCCGCCCACGGTGCCACCCACGCCCATTGGGGACCCCGGGCCCGACCCGGATGACGATCCACTGGATGACCCCGAACCGGATGTACCGGACTGGGATAATGATGACGAAACAATTGACCCGGACACCGATGATCCACTTGATCCCTTTGAACCGGATGAGGAAGACAGCGGAACGGTTGAAGACTGGTAAGCCGCAGGTTTACATTTCGTGACGGGCACACAACAGGACAGCAGGTTAAGGTTTCCCCCCAACAGGTGAGATACCGCTGCTGTCCATGCCCGACCGTACCATCACGTTCTTCCTGATTGTCCTTCTGGCGACGATGGCAGGCTGCCAGCAGCCCCCTGACCATACGGATAAATGCTGGCGTGCCCCATCTTCGCGTAACAGCAGCCTTCATGGCAGCATAACCACCGGCTTCGGCGTCGGTAGCGGACGCGGCATGACGGGTGGTTTCCCCATGGGGGACAACGGCATGACAGGGGCAGGCGGTATGCCCGGCCCCGTACCAACAGGTATGGGGCCAGCGATGGATGATGGCAGTCCCTTCGTGGGAGAGCAGAGCAGCAGACCTGGCCTGCCGAAAGACTGCATGCCGCCAGATTTTCCCACGCGTGTACAAGGGCCGTCCCACCAGACTGCCAGGCCGCAGGCATTGCCCGCGGCCTGGCAGGCGTCCGATACCGTAGACGTATCCGGTATCCGCATTGGCCCCTGAGGCAGCCCTTTCTTTGATTAGGGCGTGTCGTCAGTTAACACACGGCCCGATGAGGCTTGTACTTCCATATGATCTGTGGTGTTTTCTCTCTGTTTTCAGGGAGAGATGTGAATGCGACGGTATGGTCTGGGCAACAGTCAGTGGGAGCAGATACCGCATATTTAACGAAGGCATGATCCAGGCCAGCCGCGCCCTTCATATGCCTAGGCGTTCCGATGACGTCGTCAAGGTCGCAGGCCAACGGATTTCGGGCGTGCAGGTTGAAAAGATCATCGCCACCCATCCAGCCGTTCATGCCAGTGCCGTCGTTGCAATCCCCGACGGGTTGAGCGGGCAGCAGCCTATGTGGTGCCTGATTGCGGGGTGGAATATGCACCTTCTTCCGAGGGAATCATCAAGCGGGTCAGTCAGATACTCGGTCGGTGGATCGGGCTGACAGAAGTCCGTTTCACCAAGCTATCGCCGATCACCATGTCGGGCAACAGCGCGCAAAAATGCCTGCTGGTCTCCTTATGATCTCGCATCAATGATTTTATCGCTCATATTCCATTTACAGAGGCGTTATTCATTTCTCTTTTCATGGATACGTGCAACGGGGAATACCCCCGGCACGCATCGGGAAACCAAGCCAGGAAAGAAGCCTGAGACGCACATCGTCAGTCCGCTTACGGCTCCATAAGGCTTGCACTTCCACCCGGCATGTGATGTTTCCCCTAACCTTTCAGGGGAAACATGCTTTCAACAATCTTGCGGGTTTCATGGTGACCAATCTGACCAGGTTCGCTGGGATATCTGCGGTCTTTGCCAGATGTATCGCCGACAGGGCGATCCTGATTGCCACCATGCCGGACCGGCCAATCCATGCTGCCAGCCCCCGACGGAACATAATGGCTGACGGCGCCCCGGCCAGTGACCTGCCGGTTGCACGCCAGAAACAGGCGGAACCACAAAAGGCTGCAATGCACCATGGATGGGACAGACAACACGCCCTATGTCACCGATGAACTGCATGAGCAGACCGGCTACCTGCTGCGCCGGACCGACCAGCGCCATACTTCCCTGTTCCAGACCGCCATGCCCGATGATCTCCTCTTGCGAGGGTGCAGGGAACAGGAAGGGTCGCTCATTCTGACACTGGACGTGCTGGCCACGTCCATCGGGCCGCTGATCGCTATTTTACTGACAGATTACTATTTCATGCGTCGCGGTATGATGGATGTAAACGCGCTTTATTCTGGACACACCACGTTGCCTTACCGGCACCACACGGGGATCAACCCGGTGACGATGGTCATATCGGTTGCGGTGGGCGGCATGATCGTCTTACTCCCCGCATTCGATGCCATCCATCATCTGTTCCTGTTTATCGGCGGGGGCCGTGCCGCAATACTGTATGGCGTGCTTATGCGCCGGTCTGCACCGCGTCCGATTTCCATACCAACGAATAGTGAAACATGAACATGGAAATCGGCAATCCGTCCTCGACAGAGGGCTGCCGGTTTTTCCATGGTGCATGTCGATCCGGCGCAAAGCTTTTGGGCAAGGAAATCAATGCAGTTTATTCCCCGTTCCACGCGGCCAATCAGTTTGCGGTCATAAGCCCGTACCCAACCTGTCGCGCGGCGGACGCCATGAAAGCGCCAGCCATTGGTCGGGCGATCACAGGCATCTTTCAGGGGGGCCGGGCTTTATTCTGTCACAGGATGGCGAAGATGCATCATATTGATTGCGGAATGCTGCTGATAACATGAAACCGGGAGAACATCATGAAAACATGGAAACGTTGGGGCAGTGCCGGCGTGATCGGCCTTGCGGTGCTCAGTGCCGTAACATGGAAACTTGTGGCGCATCCGGAAGTGGCCTCGCTTCCCGTCATGGCTGGAACCGGTCCCCATCCACACCTGCCACAGCCAAACCATACCCTGTTCCCGACCGTTAATGTCGCAACGCCCATCGGCTGGTCGGGCGAGCAGAAACCCGTACCGGCAGCGGGGCTTTCGGTTGCGCCGTATGCGAAAAACCTCGACCACCCGCGATGGCTTTACCGGTTACCCAACGGCGATATCCTTGTCGCGGAAAGCAACTCGCCGAAAACGGACATTGCGACGATAAAAAATCGTATTGCGGGGTTCGTGATGGGAAAGGTGGGCGCAGGAGCGCCCAGCCCGAACCGGATCATCCTGCTGCGCGACACCAAGGGAAATGGTTCAGCGGATACCCGCACGGTTTTCCTGGACCATCTTTATTCGCCTTTTGGGATGGCGCTGGTTGGCAATGACCTTTATGTCGCAAATGCCAATGAAATTCTCCGTTTTCCCTATCATGACGGTGACACGCAGATTTCCGCACCAGGCATAAAGGTCACGGACCTGCCAGCGGGGTATAATCATCACTGGACGAAAAACCTGCTTGCCAGCCCGGACGGTCGTTTTCTGTATGTGACAATCGGGTCCAACAGCAATGTCGCCGATAATGGCATGAAAGTGGAGGAGGGGCGTGCGAGGATAGACAGGCTCGATCTGACCACAGGAAAGCTGACGCCCTATGCGACGGGGCTGCGCAACCCCAATGGACTGGCCTTTGAACCGGAGAGTGGCGCGCTGTGGGCAGTCGTCAACGAACGGGACGAAATTGGCAGTGATCTCGTGCCCGACTACATTACATCCGTGAAGGAAGGGGCCTTCTATGGCTGGCCCTATAGTTATTATGGGCAGCATGTTGATACACGTGTCTCACCACAGCGCCCGGATCTGGTAGCAAAGGCGATCGCGCCTGATTATGCGCTGGGTCCCCACACGGCCTCGCTTGGCATTGCGTTTTCGCATGATGCAACCATGCTGCCGGAGACATGGCGCCATGGACTGTTTGTTACCCAGCATGGATCATGGAACCGGCGCCCCAAAAGCGGCTACAGGGTCATTTACGTGCCTTTTGCGAATGGACAGCCATCAGGGACGCCTGTTGATGTGCTGACCGGTTTCCTGACGCCCGACGAGGCGCATGTGCATGGTCGTCCAGTGGGGCTGACGCTTGATCGCGTCGGGGCATTACTGGTCGCCGATGATGTCGGCGGCATCGTGTGGCGCATGGCAGGCACGGCCGACTGACAGATCCGTCCGGGCAGCATGACCATGACAGACCTGACTGACGCCGCGTGATGCCGACCAGCCCGGCAACAGCATCCACGTCACGGTTCAGGTCGCACGGAACCGTGCGCAACCCAGATTTTCCCTGAAAGCGATGGAGATGGCGGCAACGTTGAAACGGTGCTGCCATCTATTAACTATTTGTTTTTACATATTTTATTCGTATTCATCCTGCAACTGAACCCGCACGGGCCACGCAACCACGATAACTGCCAGGCTATTTTATATATTATATTGCAAATCGTATATTATCGTGCGATGGAGATATCATTCTGATGCCAGAACCTTCTGTACCGCGTGCCAGAAGGATACCTTTTCACATACCGGAACAGACACTCATGTCATTTCATGACACGTTCGCTCCCGCGTTTTCATCCCGGTCTCCCTTACGTCAGGCTGTTATCGAGGCAATCCGTAAACCGGAAGCCGAATGTGTTGCGGCACTGACATCCGCAGCAACCCTTGACCCCACTGAAAACGGGCGGACTGACGTCCTGGCGACCCGCCTGGCGGATGGCCTGCGCGCCGGACGCAGTCCCGGTCTTGTGGAAACGCTGGTGCAGGAATTTGCCCTGTCCTCAGCCGAAGGCGTGGCCCTGATGTGTCTGGCCGAAGCACTGCTGCGCATTCCCGACATGGCCACACGTGATGCACTGATTGAAGACAAGATCGGCGATGGCGACTGGCTGGCACATGTGTCACGTGATCGGCCGCTTTTTGCCAATGCCGCCGCGTGGGGACTGGCACTGACGGGGACGATCGTTGCCCGGCATGACGAAAACAACCTGAAATCCGCCCTGCTGGGATTTGTCTCCCGCGGTACGAAGCCTGTCATCCGCAGGGCGGTCGATGCTGCGATGCGGCTTATGGGTGAGCAGTTCGTACTGGGCGAGACGATCGAACTGGCCCGTGACAACAGTGCAAAGCTGGAAGCAGCCGGTTTTTCCTATTCCTATGACATGCTGGGCGAAGCCGCCTTTACCGCGCCTGACGCCAACCGCTACCGGCAGGACTACCTTCACGCCATCCACGCCATCGGGCGCAGCGCCCGTGGCGCCAACGTATATGAACGCCCTGGCATTTCCATCAAGCTCTCGGCTCTGCATCCCCGTTATGCCCGTGCCCAGCGTAAACGGGTCATGACCGAACTGCTGCCCGTAGTGCAGGAACTGACCCTGCTGGCACGCAGTTACGATATCGGCATCAATATCGACGCGGAAGAAAGTGAACGGCTTGACCTGTCACTCGACCTGCTGGAAATACTGTGCCACACGCCGGGCCTAGAAGGCTGGAACGGCATCGGTTTTGTTGTACAGGCCTACGGCAAACGTTGTCCCTATGTGCTGGATTACATAATTGATCTGGCGCGCCGCAGCAACCGTCGCCTGATGGTCCGCCTTGTAAAAGGGGCGTATTGGGATAGCGAGATCAAGAAAGCACAGGTTGACGGGCTTCCTGACTTTCCCGTCTATACCCGCAAATGCCATACCGATATCAGCTACATTGCCTGCGCACGCAAGCTGCTGGCGGCACGCGATGTGGTCTTTCCCCAGTTTGCCACGCATAATGCCCGCACGCTGGCGACCATCCACACGCTGGCTGGTGAACCGTTTGACGTGGGATCGTATGAATTCCAGTGCCTGCACGGCATGGGTGAACCGCTGTACAGACAGGTGGTCGGGCCAGATGGGCTCAATCGCCCGACCCGTATCTATGCCCCGGTTGGCACACATGAAACCCTGCTGGCCTATCTGGTGCGGCGGTTGCTGGAAAATGGTGCAAACTCATCTTTCGTAAACCAGATCGGCGATGAAGCCATTCCGGTTGCGAAGCTGGTGGCAGACCCATTGGTCGTCGCACGCAGCTTTGTCCCTTATGGCGCACCCCACCCTGAAATACGCAGGCCGTGTGATCTGTTCGGCACGGAACGCCGCAATTCAGCAGGTCTGGATCTGGCCGATGACCGGGTCCTGTCCGAACTGGCGGCCGGGCTGGAAAAAGCCCCGGAAAGCTGGACAGCCGTTCCCCTTGTTGCCGGTGCGCAGCATGATGGCATGGCCATGCCCGTAACCAACCCCGCCGATCATCGCGATCAGGTCGGGACAGTCGTCGCTGCGACACCGGAGATTGTCAGACAGGCGATAACGGGGGCAGGGGCCGCGTGTGCCGACTGGGCCAGTACGCCGCCTGCAACCCGTGCCACCATTCTGGAAAGAGCATCCAGCCTGCTGGAATCCCGTCAGAATGAACTGCTGGCCCTACTGTCACGGGAAGCCGGGAAATCCCTGCCAAACGGCATTGCCGAAGTGCGTGAAGCCGTGGACTTCCTGCGCTATTATGCCGCCACCATCCGCAGGGATTTTGATAACGCCACGCATGTCCCTCTTGGCACGGTGGCGTGTATCAGCCCGTGGAACTTCCCGCTGGCCATTTTTCTGGGCCAGATTGCGGCAGCACTTGCGGCTGGTAACGTGGTTGTGGCCAAACCGGCGGAGGAAACTCCACTGGTTGCGGCCCTGGCCATAGGGATACTGCACGAAGCCGGGATTCCCGAAAACGTTGTGCAACTGCTGACCGGGGCAGGGGATATTGGCGCATTACTGGTGGGGGATGACCGGATCGCGGGCGTCATGTTCACCGGTTCCACCACCGTGGCGCAGGGTATCAACCGCCAGCTTGCGACACGACGCACGCATACCGGCCAGCCTGTACCGCTTATTGCGGAAACAGGGGGGCAGAACGCCATGATTGTTGATTCATCGGCATTGGCCGAACAGGTGGTGGCGGATGTCGTGGCATCGGCTTTTGACAGTGCCGGGCAACGTTGCTCCGCCCTGCGGCTGCTATGCTTACAGGAAGATTGTGCGGATCATGTCCTGACCATGCTACGCGGCGCCATGCGGGAACTGGGCATGGGCAATCCCGCCCTGCTTTCCACCGATGTCGGCCCGGTCATTACGGTAGGGGCGGCACAGGACATTACCCGGCATATCGACGCTTTTCGTCACAAAAACGCACCGGTCTTTGCTCCCCCCATGCCGAAGGCCTGTGCAGGTGGCAGCTTTGTTCCTCCCACCCTGATCGAAATCCTGAACGTGCAGGAAATGGGAAAGGAAGTGTTTGGCCCGGTCCTGCATGTATTGCGGTATTCCCGCCGCAATCTTGATCAGCTACTGGCTGACATCAATGCAACCGGGTATGGCCTGACATTTGGACTGCATACACGTATTGAATCCGCAGTGAAACATGTTCTCTCACGGGTGGATGCAGGCAATCTGTATGTAAACCGCAATACGATCGGGGCGGTGGTGGGTGTCCAGCCCTTTGGCGGGCGTGGCCTGTCGGGTACCGGCCCGAAAGCGGGCGGCCCGCTTATCCTGCGCAGGCTGCTGGCGCAGGCACCCGTTCTGCCGCTTCTGATACAGGGGCACACACCTGTAGCAATGTCCACATGGACAGACTGGCTGCGGGGACAGGGGGAAACGGCTGCGGTCAATACAGCCGTGACCCTGCGTGACAGCCCCCTGACCGGTGGCACGTTGGCCCTGCCCGGCCCGGTCGGGGAAGAAAACCTTTATAACCTGACCGGTCGCGGCAATGTCCTATGCCTCGCAACCTGCACGGCGACGCTTTATGACCAGATATCCCTTGTGCTGGCCGGGGGAAATACCGCACTTGTACTGGGCAATGTCGTGCCGCCTGCATGGTACGCCACGTTGCCTAATGCCGTGCGGGCAAGGGTCCGGCCTGTGGATAGCGCCACGGCGGAATCCTGTAGCATTATCCTGAGTGACAAGGATGATGCGGCCTTCGCCACCGCCCGACAGGCACTGTGTGACGAAAACCGGCCGATCGTTTCCGCATGGCTGACGGGGAGTGGGCTGCCCTGTGCTGAATGTATGCTGGAAGAACAGTCCGTGAGCATCAACACCACGGCCGCCGGTGGTAACGCCAGCCTGATGACGCTGGGCTGAACTGCTTCCTGTTTCTTTTCGGCCCGGTTATCGGGAACGATGTTTGATGGCTGACGTCTGGTCAGACCGTAGGGTCCTAGCTTGTCCATTACCATGCAGCGGTGACCGTTATGCTGGCAACCGGAAAGACTTCTGGCGGCACACCATAAACAGCGTGACCGGACATGAATAACGATGCGGGTTCTATCCTGAACAGGCGAGTTGGTGCCCCGATCCGCGAATACAGGGCTGCATTCTATCGCAGCCAGATTAACGCAACACCCCTGTCATGTGCCCGCCAAAGGGTGCCTGTCAGTCCGGTATGCGCCCGCGAATGACCTGCAGGGAAATATCGGCGGCCTCCAGAATATGCCGTTTTGTCAGGCGTGCAACTTCTTCCGCATCGCGACGGCGACAGGCCTGCATGATGGCCTCATGTTCGATATCCGTGACTTCCTTACGCCCTTTGATTTCAAGATGGCTGCGGATATAGCGGTTAAGCCGTATGTGCAGGTCATCAATCATTTCCAGCAGACGCGGGCGTTGGGCGGCGGCATAAATCGCATTGTGGAAAGCACGGTTCAATTCGCCTGAATGATGTCTGCCCGTTGCCCGTGCCGCACCCTGCACAAAGGCATCATAGGCGTCCTCCACCCGCGCAAGATCAACGCGCGACATCCGGCTGACGGCATGACGGGCCGCCATTTCTTCCAACGAGGCACGGATTTCGGAATATTCAATAATATCCTGTTCCGACATGCCCGTAACCATGGCCCCCCGGTTGGGCATGAAGGTGACAAGCCCTTCAGCTTCCAGTTGCTTCAGTGCCTCCCGCACGGGGATGATGCTGGTGCCGAACCCCGCCGCCAATTCCGACTGTGGCAGGGGCTGGCCCGCAGGCAATATGCCTGACAGGATGGAATTACGTAGCGCCGCACTGACCATTACCGAGGCAGCCCCCCGTTTCTGCCCGATGGCTGCATCGAAAATGGAATCTGGCAACATACGGTTTCTGTCCTTTCCTGAGGGAGGCATCACATTCCTCACCCGTATAAGCGTTTACAGGCTGCTATTGAATATCAGGTCATTAGATTCAGCCCTGTGGTGCCGACCATCGTACGCTGGATGAAAGTACTTTCCCGCTTATCAACCAAGCAGCACGGGAATTTCGTCGTATGCGCGATGGCGGGTAAGGATTGAAGACGTCGCTACGGCCCGGCATGCGGCGTGGATCATGCCGGGCATGTTGTGCCTTCGATTTGTGGTCCAGCAGAAAGCGCCGAG
>NZ_BDLU01000023.1 GCF_006538165.1 Komagataeibacter diospyri | reverse complement strand
GAGAACTTCTTCTGCAAGCTCAAGGAGTTCAAGCGCATCGCCATGCGCAGCGAAAAAACAGACAGATCATTCGAAGCCATGATCTATCTCGTTGGCGCAATCATCAATTCAAGATAATTCCCAACAGGCCCTGGAAAAGTAGGACGGGCATGGCATGGGGAACAACGTTCCCGCTTCCGGCTTCCTGTTTTTGCCTTGCTTTCCCTACCACAGTAAGAAACGTGTGCGCCTTGCCCTTACAATTATTTACACAGGGCCGTAGGTGTTTCCGATGGCTTGTTGTGGCTCCCTTCCTGTCCGCATTGATCGGGACGGTATTGTTTCTTTTGCTACCTGCATGTCTTACACGTATGTTTACCCCATTATAGAATAATAAAAATGGTTTTCATGAAACAACATGATGACATTATTTTATTTATTAATGTAATTTTTCGTCATGTTCCATATCCTTCACTATATAATCAGATATTTCTAAATAAATAATAAAATTTTTGAGTGACGTATTTTTTCAGAGAGGTAGCGTTCTTCGAAGCCTGTTGAAAAAATCTTCTTTTGAATTCATGGGTGTTTTCAGGTCCTCCTTACACCACGCCCATAAAAATACATGACTTATCAACCCGTTACCGGACGGTATTCCGTGCCCGTCCGGTCAGACATGGATGCATGCAATGATGCTGCGTAAACTTGGCTGTCATCCCGCCCGGATGCATGCGCGCCAGCCCCTGCTGTCAGGCATGCGTGCCTTCATGGCCCGCACGGCTCCGCCACGACTGGGGCGCGAGCGGATTGATCCTGCGCCACACATGCTGGGCAATGACGTACTGGGCGACTGCACGGCAGCGGGAATCGGCAACCATGTCCGCGCCACGGCAGCACTGGCGGGTTACCAGATTGCAGTGGGTACAGACGATGCAGTGCGTTTCTATGCCCGGTCAACAGGATATGTACCGGGCAATCCGCTGACGGATCAGGGTGGGGTGGAAGTGGACGTTCTGGCCACCGCCATGCGGGTGGGATACGGCCTGACTGACCAGACACTGTTCCCGTTATGGGGTAGTGCGGACATCAATGACCTGAACGGCATCCGCAACATCACGGCGGGCCTGTCCGCAGCCTATCTGGGGGTACGACTGGCCATGGCTGATGTGTGGGAAGATGCCACAGGCAGCCTTTCCCCGGTATGGGATACCGTTACCCCCGCCAGCCATGGCGACCCGACACCGGGCAGCGCCGGCGGCCACTGTCTGCTGTTATGGGATTATGATGGCACGGAGGATACCGACCTCATCACGCTGCTGACATGGGGCAGCCTGCAGAAGGCGACATGGCGGTGGCTGCGCAGCCGTCTGATGGAAGCCCACGGACTGGCATGGCGGCAGTTGCTGCCCAACGGGATACTGGCGCCCACGGGGCAGGACTGGGATGCCCTTGTCACAGCGAACGAAGCTTACCTGACGGGCATGTCCTGACCCACCGTGCCCTGACAATCTTCCCTAATGCCCCGATTACAGGACAATCATGAAAATCCTTATGTCCATGCTGGCTGTAGCTGCATGCCTGTCCGGCTGTACGCATGACCGTGCCGTACAGACCACAATCCCGGCTGCGATGGCGGGCATACAGTCCTCGCTGGCGCAGGCCGGTGCAGTATCCGTCTCACATGCCGACGACTGGACCGTGCAGCAAAGTGCAGAGTTCGCCCGGACAGTTCGGGCCGCGCAATGCGCGCAGCATGCGGCCGACCCTGTCATAGGCACCATAACGGGTGATGTGACACTTCAACTTGCAGGCAGCTTTACCAATGGCGGCACGTTCAGTGTAGGGGCCCTGACGACCGCCCCGACCATTGGCCTTGTCGCGGATGC
The DNA here is from genome assembly GCF_006538165.1 of Komagataeibacter diospyri. GTDB lineage: Bacteria > Pseudomonadota > Alphaproteobacteria > Acetobacterales > Acetobacteraceae > Komagataeibacter > Komagataeibacter diospyri. The sequence goes on along the minus strand of NZ_BDLU01000023.1, from coordinate 3,398 downwards.
CAGTCGTACGAACAGCCAGCAGGTCAGCCTGCCCCTGTCCTATGCGCCGCTGTCGTCGCTGCCTGATGTCGAAATGGGTCGGCAGATGGGATATGAGACGGCCCTGTTTGGACAGAACGACAGCGTGCGACAGGGCGAAGCACAGCGTCTGATGACGGACCGCGACACGTTGCGCCAGACCATTCGTGACCTGATCCAGTCGTGGGACGCCACACGCTGTGCGTCGTCCCCGCCGGTGACGCCATTTGTCAGCCTGCGGCGGGGAAGTAGACCTGATCTCGGCACATACGGATATGGAAGCATGGACAGGAAACATTAGATAAGAGATATGTATTAAGTTTACGTTCCTGCATGTATATCAGGTCCCTGCATAAAATATATTTCCAGATTACCGGCATTTCCCTGCGGTCAGGAACGCAGAAATCTGGTACAGCCGCCTTTTCCCACCCGGGCAGACAGACCGCCATCGCCTGCGGTTGCGGATGGGAAAAGGCGCATCCGTTTCCTGATGCGTCCAATCCTTTTTCCGGTGTGGCGGCATGGGCCGCTACCGTAAACTCAAGGACGCGTATTTTGCCTGTTGCGTTGCTGGCCCTTGCTATCGGGGCGTTTGGCCTTGGCACGACGGAAACCATTGTCATGGGGCTGCTGCCCCAGCTTTCGGTCGGGCTGCATGTCTCCATCGCGCAGGCGGGGCTGCTGGTATCGGGCTATGCCATCGGGGTGACCATTGCCTCTCCCCTGGTTGCGATCCTGACCAATAGCCTGTCACGCCGTGCGACGCTGCTGCTGACCATGGCGATTTTCATCGCGGGCAATGCGTGCAGCGCCCTGGCGCCGAATTATGGCAGCCTTATGCTGGCGCGCGTGCTGACATCGTTTTCCCACGGGACATTCTATGGCGCGGCTTCCATCATGGCGGCACAGGTCGTGTCCCCGGCCAAGCGGGCTGAAGCCCTGTCTCTGGTCTATATCGGGCTGACGCTGGCCATGATCCTTGGCGTGCCGATGGGTACTGTCGTGGCGCAGATGACATCATGGCGCATGGCGTTCTGGCTGATCTGCGCGGTTGGCGTGCTGGCATGGACCACCATGTGGCTGTGGATTCCACAGGATCGGGCCAGTGGCCCCGTCATCCCGCTATCGGCGCAGTTCAGGGCCATGCTGCATCCGCTGGTCGTGACCATGATGCTGGTTTCCATGTGCACGTCGTCGAGTATGTTTACCCTGTTTACCTATATTACCCCCTTCCTGCAGACCCGGTCAGGTTTCAGCACGCATGCGATTGATGTCATCCTGCTCATGATCGGGGGTGGGCTATGTCTGGGCAACCTGCTGGGTGGAAAGCTGGCGGACTGGAAGATGCTGCCGTCCTGTGCGGGGCTTATGGCCGCCGTAGCCATCGTGCAGGTGCTGCTGGTGCCCGGCAGCCTGCATCCATGGATCTGTCTTGCGCTGCTGTTCCTGTGGGGTGTGTTCATCTATGCGCCCATGGCCCCGCTACAGACCTATGTTGTCGCCTGTGCCGGGGCCGCGCCCAATATTGCCGCCGTCATGAACCAGAGTTCCTTCAATTTCGGTAACGCGGTTGGTGCGTGGGCGGGCAGCCATATCGTAGACACCCACTGGTCCTATGGTGGTCTGCCAGTCCTGTCCGCGTGCTTCGCCTTTATCGGGTTCGGACTGGTGGGGCTGGCGGAATACTATGTCCGGCGTCAGACGAAAAAGCCCCGTGAAGTCGTGCCACACCCGCTGACCAGCGCCACTCACGCCGTGGTGGCGCGGCCGGAACAGAATCTGCGCCCGCACGCATGACAGGAAGGATCATGGTGAAAACCGCGTTGCATGCCGATGCCCGGTTTTCCCATGTCCCGACAGGTCGGCCGTGCGGGGCCGGGACGAAGAACAGGCCTGGCGAGTGTACACCCTGCGCGGCATATACCAGCATCCCTTTGATATCCGCTATTGCGGACGGACCACTGTGCAACACGGCACAATACACCGACCGCCATTCCGGGCACTGATAGGCACGATACAGCAGGATGCGAAACATGAATTGATTTTTAAAATTGATTCATTCGTGCTGGCAGCAAATGAAAAGGCGCTTGACGCCTCCATGGTATAAAGAATTTCAAAAAAGATACGGATACATATTATTTAATTTATATTTTAATAAGTACTTATGGTGAATGTATTTATATTTTATCTTTACTTTTCCGACAGAAACCGTGTGCGCAACTTGGTACGAACGGGCAGCAGGAATGAGGATTGTTGATAAAAAATTTAAAATAAAACAATGAATATTATTGTTAAATACATTAATTAAAAACGTGAGAATATTTATTTTTCTCCGGTATGGGATGCATGTTTTTTATGACCGGATCGCAGAATCCGTGAATAACGCATTGCCGTTTCATTTTGTTTCTTTTGTTCATACATTGTAATGGTACAGGCATGATAATGTAGGATAGACCTTGTTGGATCGCATCAACCCTCGTGGAATGGACATGTCCATGCAAACGCTGCTGCAACCTATCCTGCGGGTCAGAATGTCCAGTGATGTGCATGAACGTCTGGCGTCACTGCGTATTCCCTACCCCCCCGGTCCCAAGCGTCTGAAACGTGCGGATCGGGTGCGCGCGTGTGGGGTGTTGTTTATCCATGTGCCCAAGAATGCGGGGACATCCGTGGCGCGTGCCCTGTACGGGATGGATCTGGGACACGAAACCATCCGGTATTTTCAGCGTCGCATGCCTGACCTGACGGGTTTTCCGTCATTTGCCATCCTGCGCGATCCGGTACGGCGTTTCATGTCCGCCTATCGCTATGCCTGTGCGGGCGGCAGTGATACACGGCATGTAGCCCAAGGATTTCGCCCGACCTATATGGCCTTCAACGGAATTGATGATGCGCTGGACCATATCGCCCATGTCCGTTCACTGTACGACATGGACCATATTTTCCGCCCCCAGACATGGTACCTGACCGATGCGTACGGGCAGGTGGCGGTAGATCGCCTGTTCATGCTTGATGACATGTCCCGTATACAGGATTTCGTCCGTAATTATACCTCTGCCCCCATCGGCCATGTCAACGCGGGTGGTGGTGACCGAAGTGAAATGCCCAATGCGGACCAGATTGCGCGCATACGTCAGATCTATCGTCAGGATTATGACCTGATTGCCAGTGTCATGCATAATCATGTGCTGCGTTCAGCAGATACGGCCGTACCATCCTTGACAGGTCGGTCTGTTTTTGACCTCGTATAAAAGATTTTTGAAAAACAAATCATTGATAAATAAAATAGGCGATTCTTTTTCAGGGGCTGTTGGGAATTGAGTTTTCTAAAGGGCCATGATGTGTTTCAAAGACCATATGGATCGCTTCATACTGACGGA
>NZ_BDLU01000022.1 GCF_006538165.1 Komagataeibacter diospyri | reverse complement strand
AACACCGTCCAGACCTGTCAGCATCTGGGTTGCGATGACTTCTCCCGCAGGCAAAAGCGTCACAACCGCAGGTGTCACGGTGGTACCAGACTGGTCCGTGTAGCTGGCTGGCTGCGCGGTCAGCGCCGTGGTGCGGTAAAGGATGTAGTTCTGTGCCGTATCGGCCATGGGTCAGGGTCTCCGGTCAGGTTGCAGCGGGCGGACGCGGCAGCACCGCGCTGGTGGCATCCGCGCCGTCACGGATGGCCAGCAGCGCCTTCTGGTAGGCAATCCATTCGGCGGGAACGGTTTCACCAAGCGCACCGTATTCGTTCCAGACATGCCGCCTGGCATCCGCCAGAGCGCGGCGTGCATGCATGGAAAGCGGGATCACATGGACGTGGCGCACGATCACGCCATCCTCACCGATGCGGTGCGACAGATGGCGTGGCAGGCTGGCCCAGTCTTCCGGCGTGACAGGGTGCATGCCGGATGCGGGCGGCACATGCGCGACGGATGACAGCGCCCATGTGTCATGCCAGCCCGTCACCCGTCGTGTTGCAGGGTCATACTGGGCGTAATAGCGGGCGGGGAAAGCCTGCTGGCGTTCAGGTTGCGCATTGATGTTCATTTCAGGCCGCTCCAAATGCAAAGACCCATACGCCAGCGCCATGGGTGCTGGCCTCGCCGGGTTCATTGGCATTGACGTTCACTTCGAAGCCGGTTTCGGTCACGGTCCCGGCCACGATATTGATCCATGCCGAAAGATTGGTGGTGAATTCGGATGTGGCGGTCACGAAGACCGACGGAACGGCTGAAAAGGATTCAGGGAACGTAATCTGAAAGTTGGTCCCCTCAACATTATTGATATAATAGATCAACATCTTCTGGCCGTTGATCGTCGTTCTGGTGCCGCCAGATATGGAGGACTGCACGCCATACAGCAGCCCCAGCCAGACATCAGCCGAACCGTTATTGTAACAGAAGGACGGTCCCGCCGCGCCCTGGATCAGGGCCTTGCCATCATACATTCCCGTCCCGACGCCATAGGCCCCGGATACGCGGGCGTTTACGTTGGTCGTGAGCGTGGCGTCCGCCGCCGCACGGATGGCGGCTTCGGCAGAAAGATTACTGGCTGCCGTGGCCAGACCAGCATCAACATAAGCAGTGCTGGCCAGTTCCGGGATGGTTGCATAAAACGGCGCGCCAGCCGCCTGCGCGATCATGTCCGCCGTAATGGCTGTCGCCCCGGCCGCCACGGTGACGGTCCACAGCGGATACGCACCCGTGGGCACCGATGTGCCGATGCCGATCTGTACCACGTCCTGCCGCACGGTTGGTGCGGTCTTTCCGCTGTTGTCAGCACCAGCATAGGTCACGGACGGGTCGGCTGCATTGTAGAACGGAAGCACGGTGTCATCCGTGTCCACGGTGGCGGGCGTGGCATATACGGTATAGGTCGCCCCTGCCCCCGGCACAGTCAGTGTGACCGGGTCGCGGCTGACATACTGGCGCACAAGCGCGCTGGCTACCGC
>NZ_BDLU01000021.1 GCF_006538165.1 Komagataeibacter diospyri | reverse complement strand
GTCGCCCCTGCCCCCGGCACAGTCAGTGTGACCGGGTCGCGGCTGACATACTGGCGCACAAGCGCGCTGGCTACCGCCGCCAGCGTGCCATAGGCCGATGCATCGACCACGCCGGGGGCCAGCAGCGATCCGGGGCCAATCACCAGCGCCAGCCCGCTGCCCGGCGTGCAGGCAAACCCGCTGGCGGCCACCGTGGCCCATCCGTACGCCATGGCTGCAAGCTGGCCCAGACCAACATAGGCATTGCGCTGGGCATTCAACTGGTCACTGTCCAGCGGTATCTGCGCCGGGTAGACGATCTGTCTGTCCATTATTCAGGGTTCTCCACGTCCTGAACCCACGCGATGGTGCCTGCGGGCATCACATCGGCAATGCGGTCCAGTGTCTGTGTTGCGGGCTGGCTGGTGTCGCCGGTTGGCAATTGGGCAAATAACTGGAAGGGAACCGCGCGTGAGCCGTAGCGCAGGGTGGTCACGCCATAACCGTAGCCACCGCCGATGGCCGGGGAGGCAAGGCTGCCCAGACCCTTGCAGTCGGTGGCGTTGCGTGGCTCGATCACGCGGCCTGCGCTACCCACTTCATCGGCAATCACGTTCACCACATCGGGCCGCGTGCCCAGCGAGGGGAACAGCGCTTCCTCAATCCGGGTGCG
>NZ_BDLU01000020.1 GCF_006538165.1 Komagataeibacter diospyri | reverse complement strand
GTCGCCCCTGCCCCCGGCACAGTCAGTGTGACCGGGTCGCGGCTGACATACTGGCGCACAAGCGCGCTGGCTACCGCTGCCAGCGTGCCATAGGCCGATGCATCGACCACTCCGGGGGCCAGAAGGGATCCGGGCGCGACGGTCACGGCCAGCCCCGTTCCGGGCGCGCAGGCAAAGCCGCTGGCGGCCACGGTGGACCAGCCGTAAGCCATGGCCGCAAGTTGCCCCAGCCCGACATAGGCGTTGCGTTGCGCGTTCAACTGGTCACTATCCAGCGGTATCTGCGCGGGGTAGACGATCTGTCTGTCCATCAGTCAAGGGTCTCCACGTCCTGCACCCAGGCAATCGTGCCTGCGGGCATGACGTCTGCGATGCGGGTCAGGGTCTGTGTTGCGGGCTGGTTGGTGTCGCCGGTTGGCAATTGGGCAAATAACTGGAAGGGAACCGCGCGTGACCCGTAGCGCAGGGTGGTCACGCCATAACCGTAGCCACCGCCGATGGCCGGGCTGGCAAGGCTGCCCAGACCCTTGCAGTCGGTGGCGTTGCGTGGCTCGATCACGCGGCCTGCGGTGCCTACTTCATCGGCAATCACGTTCACCACATCGGGCCGCGTGCCCAGCGAGGGGAACAGCGCTTCCTCAATCCGGGTGCG
>NZ_BDLU01000019.1 GCF_006538165.1 Komagataeibacter diospyri | reverse complement strand
AGCGGAACGGCTCTGGAGACAGAACTGGCCAACCCGTCGCCCGGCTACGAGCGCCATCTTCCAGTATATCAATGGGTCCTACCATCCACGTCAACGCCATTCATACCTGGGCGGCATCTGCCCCTCGCTTTCGAAGCAAGGGGGGCATAATCACTTCCTGACCGGCACAAAACCGTTACAAGTCCGATGATGGCGTATCTCTGCATCCCCGGTGAAATACGCGGTGATTTTTTTAAGATGTCACGCTGCCCGGTCACTCGGGACAGGTCGCGCTTCAACTGCCGGTTCTCGGCATCCTTGCCGGTATTGCCTGATGCCGTCTTCGCGAATTGCCGTTTCCACGCATACAGCGAATGTGCCCCCCTCCCCCAAGCCGCTGTAAAACTGCCGCCATCGGATATACCCGTTCGGTAATCTGCGTCACCGCATCACGCTTGAACTCATCACTGAAATTGGGCTTTTCCATCAACGCCTCCTGATTTTTAGAAGCTCGGGCGTCCAGAAATCCAGGGGCTATTCATATCACCAGAAAAGCAGCCTCGATTGCTCTATTCATGAGCATCGCGATGACACTCATTGTGTCGGAGACTGATGCGAGCGAATAAAATCGACAAATGCGCGAAGCGGCGGTGGCAGCTGGCGGCGACCGGAATAGTAAAGCATCGGCCCCGAAAACGGTGTGGCCCAGTCTTCAAGCACCACTTCCAGCGCACCGCTGCGGATGTGAGGCACCAGCCAGTCTTCAAACAGACAGACAATACCAAGACCTGTCAGAGCAGTTTCAACCAGAAGATCGCAGGCCGATCCGGGCTGGACCAATAAAGGGCCTGGTGGATCGAGGCGGATAATCTCACCATTTTTCTCGAACTCCCACATGGCTGGCGCTCCACCGGAAAAGCGAAGACGCAGACAGACGTGTTCCAGCAACTCGCTCGGGTGTCGGGGACGTCCCTTTGCAGACAGATAGGAGGGTGCGGCCACAGTCAGCAGGCGCTGAGTGGCCGGCCCGATGGGGACTGCAATCATGTCCTGCTCCAGCCGCTCTTCATAACGGATACCGGCATCTGCGCCAGAAGCGAAAATATCGACAAAACTGTCCTCCACGGTCACTTCCACGCGGATTTGCGGATACGCAGTCAGGAAAGGCGACAGAATGCCCGGAAGTACGGTCCGGGCAACATTGGCCGGCACATTGAGGCGGATCGTGCCCGCAGGCTGGTCGGTTTGCGCATGGACCGTATCGAGCGCGGCGCTGATCTCGGCAAGCGCAGGCGAGAGCCGCTCGAACAGACGGGCGCCTGTTTCTGTGAGCGAGATGCTGCGCGTGCTGCGATGAAGCAGACGCGAACCAAGACGGGTTTCCAGCCTGCGCAGAGCTTCGCTGAGGCCGGACGCTGACAGACCCGAAACACGCGCTGCCTCTCGAAAACCACCTGCCCGCGCAACCGCGACGAATGCTGAAAGATCATCAAGCTCGAATGACATTGTGCGAATTTCCGTACGACCCGTTCAGGATTGAACAGCTTATCGATCATTCAAGCGTAGTCCATGTTTGGTGCACACCGCTTGTCATGGAGATACCAATGAGCAGTCGCATCAATGCAGGAACCTTTTCACTCGGTGACCGCGTCGTGAACCGTATGGGATATGGGGCAATGCAGCTTGCGGGCCCCGGTGTATTCGGACCGCCACGGGACCACGACGCTGCTGTCGCCGTGCTTCGCGCCGCTATCGAAGCTGGCGTCAATCATATCGATACCAGCGACTTCTATGGCCCGCATGTCACGAACCAGATCATCCGCGAGGCGCTGCATCCTTATGATGATGACCTTGTGATCGTGACCAAGGTTGGTGCGGTGCGGGGCGAGGATGCATCATGGCTGCCAGCCCAGAGCAGGGAGGACCTGACCAGGGCCGTGCATGACAACCTGCGCAACCTGGGGCTTGAGCGGCTTGATGTGGTCAACCTGCGGCTGATGGGTGATGTCCTTGCACCAAAAGAAGGTTCGCTGGCAGAGCCGTTTTCGGCACTGGCTGCGCTGCGTGAACAGGGCCTCATCCGCCATCTCGGCCTCAGCAATGCGACTGCCACGCAGGTGGCCGAAGCGCAGGCAATCGCGCCAGTTGTATGCGTGCAGAACCACTATAACCTCGTCCATGGAAAGGATAATGCACTGATCGACGCGCTGGCCGCACAGGGCATCGCCTATGTACCATTTTTCCCGTTGGGTGGGTTTAGCCCGATCCAGTCAAATGTCCTGTCCGAAATTGCAGCAGACATTGGAAAAAGCCCATTGCAGGTGGCGCTTGCGTGGTTGCTGGCCCGTTCACCCAACCTGCTCCTGATCCCGGGGACTTCGAACCCCCTTCATCTGTCAGAAAATCTTGCGGCAGCGACGCTGGAACTGTCGGTCGATGTTCGGGCGCGCCTTGACACTATCGCCCTCTCTTGATCCTGGAAGCCAGAACCATTTTTGTGCATGGTGCTGCAGGCTTTCCGCTTGCAGTACCCTTCGCCGAGAAGCGTTTAATATATGGTCTTTGCGTTTCGCCGGACAGCCTGAGGCGGCTGGTGAAACTCACGCAGGAAGGCACGCCGCATCCGCTCGGGATCATGGAAACCGGTCATGATGGCAATGGCTTCGATGGGGAGAGTCGATCCTTCGACACGCTCCCGTGCGGCCTCCAGACGCAATCGTTCCACTGCTCTGGCAGGACTCATTCCTACGGCTGCCCGGAAACTGCGTGAAAAATTTCGAGGACTCATGCCGACCTGACTGGCGAGAATGTCCACGGTCAGGCGCTGTTTCAGGTTGGAGCGGATCCACCCCAGAAGCTCGGTAAAACGTTCCTGAGGGCTCTCCATCTCAAGCAGTATCGAAAACTGGGACTGTCCTCCGGGGCGGTGATAGAAAACCACCATCTGCTGCGCCGTACGACGCCCGATGTCTGCACCGAGATCTTCAGTCACCAGCGCCAGAGCCATGTCGATGCCTGCGCTGATGCCAGCAGAGGTCCAGACCGGGCCGTCATGAACATGAATGGCCTCTGCCGAGACCCTGATTTCTGGAAACTGTGCTTTCAGGGTGCTGGCCTGTTGCCAGTGCGTCGTCACGCAGCGTCCATCGAGCAGCCCGGCTGCCGCCAGCAGGAAAGCTCCTGTACACACGCTGCATATCCGCCGTGCCGTGCCCGCCTGATATCGTATGAAAGCCTGCAACTCCGGGCAGGCCATGGCCTGTTTGTGACCTTTGCCCCCCACAACGACAAGCGTATCAAAAGACCCGGCCGCGGCGAGAGGGACGGTCTCGATCGCCATTCCGGAAGAAGAGCGGACCAGACCGCCATGGTGAGACAGGGGCGTCGTCTCATACGGAGCGCCCCCAAACTCACCGGCGATCTCGAAGGCTGCCGTCACTCCGGCTGCGTCAAGTAACTGGAAGTCAGGATAGAGGAGAAGACCGATCTGTCTGGGCATGTCCTGAAATGAGGGATCATTGTCCTTTCGTCAAACGCTCTTCCGGAAAACACTGACGGACGTCCGATCATTCCGTGATCCATCCCCATACAAAAGGAAATTTCAATGTCCCGTCTCCCGTTCCCGCCCTTTAATGCTGAAACCGCTGTTCAAAAGGTCCGTCTCGCCGAAGACGCCTGGAACGGCCAGGATCCTGAAAAGGTGGCGCAGGCCTATACTCCCGATAGCCAGTGGCGCAATCGCTCGGAATTCATCTGCGGGCGGGAAGACATCGTGATGTTCCTGACGCGGAAATGGGAGCGCGAGCAGGAGTATCGGCTTATCAAGGAGCTCTGGGCTTTTCAGGACAACCGGATCGCCGTCCGTTTCGCGTATGAGTGGCAGGACCAGACCGGCCAATGGTTCAGATCTCATGGAAATGAGAACTGGGCATTTGATGAAAACGGGCTGATGCGTTACCGCGTGGCGTCAATTAACGACCAACCCATTTCAGTCACTGACCGCCTGTTTCATTGGCCTGCAGGACGACGTCCCGACAATCACCCGGGCCTTTCGGCGTCGGGACTGTAACAGCCCGGAAGTGCTTCCTTATGGCGTTGACTGAAACGCCTTGCGTCCTTCTGAATCCAGTGCTGCGAAATCTTCGTCGGACAGCGTTATGCTGGCGGCGGCGACATTCTGCTCCAGATGAGCGACTTTCGAGGTTCCGGGGATCGGCAGCATTACCGGACTGCGTTTCAGGACCCATGCCAGTGCGATCTGGCTTGGGTGCGCGCCGTATTTCCCTGCCATGGTATCCAGGATTGAGCCCGGCTTCGCGAGGTCGCCAGCGGCAAGCGGAAACCAGGGGATGAACCCGATGGTCTTGGCGGCGCAATAATCGAGCACGTCCTCGCTGGTGCGATCGACAAGATTATAGCGGTTCTGGACGGTTGCTACGTCAAAGAACTTCGAGGCGGCCTTGATGTCTTCGACGGAGACTTCGCTCAGTCCTGCATGCCGGATCAGTTTCTGGTCGATGAAGGACCTGATCGCGTCGAACTGCTCATCGGCCGGAACCTTGGGATCTATGCGGTGCAATTGCCACAGGTCGATCTGTTCGACGCCGAGATTGCGCAAGCTCTTGTGTACCTGCTGGAGCAGGTATTCCGGCCGTCCGACCGGCTTCCAGATATCCGGCCCCGAGCGGGTGAGACCACCCTTCGTGGCGATCACCAGTCCCTTGGGGTATGGGTGCAGCGCCTCTTTAATCAGCCATTCCGAAACATCGGGGCCGTAGGAATCGGCAGTGTCGATGAAGTTGACGCCAAGTTCGGGAAGGCGCCTCAGCGTGCGGATGGCCTCGTCGTAATCTGCAGGCGGTCCCCATATGCCCGGGCCGGTGATGCGCATCGCGCCGAAGCCAAGACGATGAACGGCAAGGTCGCCGCCGATGCTGAAGGTGCCAGCGTCGGTGGCGTTAGCGGATGAATTGGTCATGGCCTTCGTTCCTTTTTTCCAGCAGGTGATTGGGGATCAGTCATTCCATCAGGCCGCGAAGCCACCATCGATGTTGTATGCCGCACCGGTGATGATGCCTGCCTCTGGCCCGGCGAGATACGCGACCAGCCCTGCGATCTCCGCGCCCGTGGCATGGCGTTTGATCGCCATGAAGTCGTGCATAACGTCTTTCAGCGGTCCATCGGCCGGGTTCATGTCGGTATCGGTGGGGCCGGGCTGGACAACGTTGACGGTAATGCCGCGCGCCCCGAAATCGCGCGCCAGTCCCTTGACCATGCCTTTCAGTGCCGCCTTGCTGGCGCTGTAGGCTGCAAGGCCAGTCATCGGCATACGGTCTGCATTGGCTGAGCCGATGAAGATGATGCGGCCGCCGTCGGGCATGGTCCGTGCGGCAGAAACTGCCGCGTGATAGGGCGCGAGGGTATTGATGCGGAAAAGCCGGTCAATGGCGTCCGGCGGCATGTCCAGTGGATCACCCGCGCCAAGAATTCCGGAGTTGACGACCAGCACGTCGAGAGGACCGAGCGAGGCGATCAGCGCGGTGAGAGAGTCCCGGTCTCCGCTATCGGCGCGCATGGCCCTGCTTCCGGTCTCGGCCGCCAGGGCCTGAGCATCATCAGGGGAGGACAGATACGTGAAAACGACTTTCGCGCCATCCGTTGCGAAGCGGCGGACAATGGCGGCCCCAATCCCGCGGCTGCCGCCAAGCACGAGGACGGATTTGCCATTAAAGCTGCTCATGCCCGTGTTTCCCCCTGCGCCAGAATTTCCGCCAGTCTGTCGAACGCTGGCTGGTAGATATGTGTCGGCATTCTGGCCTCCATGCTGGCGGCGTGTTCGGCAGCCGCTTCGAACTGACCATGCCACCGGATAAATGTGCGATCGCCATCCGTTACGGGCAGAAGCGTGATGGTCGACCTGTAGTTCCGGATCGGTAAAGCCGACTCAATGATCGAGAAGGTCACCGCATGATCCACGTCGGACAGCGCCAGAAGCTGTTCACGGATGACGCCGACATCGCCCATTTCAACACGACGGATCGCGCCAACACGGTCGCCGGGATCATCGCCTTCGATCACGCAGCTTTTCACACCCGGCAACCAGTGACCAAGGGTGCCGAAATCGCGGATCAGCCCCCAGACAGACGAAACGGGTGCATTGATGACGCTGCTGGCCATAACATTAATCATACGGACTTCCCCTGCCCTTTTCCGTGCGGAATCAAAGCGACTGGCCACCTGTCACCTCGATGCGTTGGCCATTCACCCAGTGCATGTCGTCCGACAGGAGGCCACGGACCGCAGCCCCGATATCATCGGGTTGGCCGACACGCCCCAGCGGCGTGATCTCTGCCAGGCTCCTGTTGATCCCGGCATCGTCACGGACCAGACCACCACCGAAGTCCGATGCGACCGCGCCGGGGGCGACGGCATTGACCGTAATGCCGCGCTCGCCCAGTTCTTTCGTCATATACAGCGAGATGACTTCGGTCGCGGCTTTCATGGCCGCGTAAGGACCATGATCCGGCAGATAGAAGCGCGTTGCGGCAGAGGTGATGTTGAGAATGCGGCCACCATCATGGATCAGCGGAAGGAGCGCTACCGTCAGCAGGTAGGGGCCCTTGAAGTGGATGTTGTACTGATTGTCGAGCTGTTCGGACGTTGCGGCGTCGAAGCGCGTGTGGATGATGTTGCCAGCGTTCTGAACAACATAATTTAGTCCCTGCTGCCCGAACTCGTTTGCGAGAAGGGCTTTGACCCGTTGAACAAAACCCGTGAACAACACATGGTTCGCGATGTCAAGTTGCAGCATGCGCAGCTTTGCGCCCTCCTGACTGAGGGCGGTTTCGGCAGCCTTCGCCTCATCTTCGTTGGCGTGATAAGTGCCGATCACGCTGATGCCGGAGGCTGTCAGATGCTTCGCAATACTGTAGCCGATGCCACGATTGGCGCCCGTGACGAGGGCAATTTTTGATGGGCTCATGATCGGATTCCCTGAAGAGGCATGGCGTCGTGTTCCGAACAGCACAACTTCCATACCGATCAATCCATAATAGGGATGTAGCACGAGGTCAATGATTTATGGATCGACTGATATGGAATACTCGTGCCGGACCTGGATCGTCTCGCCACCGTCAACCCGTCAGCGTTTTTTGGACCGCTTTGCTGTTTCCCGTTTCACCGCGTTGATATCCCACAATGTCAGCAGCGACGTGACGGCCGCATCCAGAGCGTCTGAAGTCATCCCGTCCCGGGTTTCGCACGTCATGCCGTGGAAAAAAGTCGCGAGAATATCGGGCAGAACATCTGTCGCCGGGGACGCTTTCAATTCGCCAATGGCGATGGCGCGTTCCACGCAGGCTTTGATGCCAGTCCGCGTGCGCTGTCGTTCCGCCGCGAGGAGCGCCTGAACGGGTTCGTTTTCGGGTGAGCAGTTACTGGCGCCACAGACGACCAGACACCCGGTCGGGTGCGTGCTGGTTGCCTGCATGCGCGCCGAGCCACGCAACGTCTGTTCGATGGCATCGCGCGGGGACAGGCTCTCGTCCCATAAGGGCGCCATCACCTGTCCGTAGGTCTCCAGATAACGCTGCACGACTTCCCGGAACAGCGCTTCCTTCGAGCCGAACGCGGCATAGAAGCTCGCGGGCGAGATATTACCCATGCAGGACTTGAGCTGGGTCAGAGAGGTCGGTTCATAGCCCTGCGTCCAGAAGAGCGCTGTGGCGGCGTCAATCGCCTTGTCGCGGTCAAATTCACGAGGACGCCCAGTCCGCGCCATGGCATTGCTCCTTCCTAAAGACTTCCATATTAAGTGATCCAGAAGTAATTGCCAAGGCTGCCGCGTCTCTATATGTGTATCGTCCGATCCACATATGAGCGACCCATGACCCCGACCATCACAGTGCCCACGACAAACCCCGATGAGCGCCTGCCTGTCGCCGGTCTGCTCGCGCTGGCCATGACCGGCTTTATCTGCATCATGACCGAAACCCTGCCGGCCGGTCTGTTGCCCGAGATCGGTGCGGGTCTGCATATTTCCCCTGCGCTGGCAGGGCAGATGGTGACGGCTTATGCCATAGGCTCACTGAGTGCGGCGATTCCGCTGACACTCGCCACGCAGCGATGGCGGCGCAGAAAGGTTCTGCTGCTGGCGATCATAGGTTTCGTGGTGTTCAATTCCATCACCGCGTTTTCGGCGCATTATGGCGCGACCCTCGTGGCCCGGTACGGAGCGGGTGCAGCGGCGGGTCTGGCCTGGGCGTTGCTGGCTGGCTACGCGCGCCGGATGGTAACGCGCGCCCAGCAGGGCCGTGCCCTGGCGATTGCCATGGTCGGCACACCGATTGCACTGTCGCTGGGGGTGCCCGCCGGGACATGGCTGGGCGCTGCCGTCGGCTGGCGTCTGGCCTTCTGGATCATGTCGGGCCTGACCATACTGCTGATCGCATGGGTTCTGGCAAAGGTTCCTGACTTTCCGGGGGCTGCACATCACGAGCACCTGCCATTCCGGCATGTTCTGGGCATGCCGGGCGTGCGGTCTGTTCTAGGCGTGGTGATGGCATGGATGCTCGCGCACAATGTTCTCTACACCTACATCGTGCCGTTCGTCACACCTGCCGGACTGGCGGGCCAGGCAGATCGCATCCTGCTGCTGTTCGGGGTCGCCGCCCTGTTTGGCATCTGGCTGACCAGCCGCACGGTCGATCACGCCCTGCGCCTGTCCGTCCTGCTCAGTCTGGCCATATTCGTGGTCGTGGCAGGGGCTTTCGTCATCGGATCAGCGTCACCTGCGGTGATCATGATCGGTGTCACCATATGGGGTCTGACATTTGGAGGCGCTGCGACGCTGCTCCAGACGGCACTGGCGGATGCGGCCGGCGATGGCGTGGACGTCGCATTGTCGATGAATGTGGTGGCGTGGAACAGTGCCATAGCCGGTGGGGGCCTTCTGGGCGGCACGCTGCTCGACATATGGGGTGCAGCATCATTGCCCTGGGCTGTAACGGGACTTGCTGCTGCTGGATTCCTGATCGCATGGCAGGCCCGGTCCCACGGATTTCGACCCGGCCACCGCCTCGGGCATGGGGGCGGGGGCTAAGAATTCGATAGGAACGGGTTGTGGAGTTACCGCATGGTTTCGATGAGGATGAGCGCATTTATGCCAACGACGGTTCGTGCCAGAGGATCTTGCCTCATCACCCGAGTGACTGGCTAGATTTTATCTGATTTTGAATTCTGATCACCTGAGAATGCCCATTTTCAGGAATATAGGGATAGATAATTTATGTCCGAAATGAAGGCGAAAGCTGCCAGTCTGTTTGCGGCGAGCAAAGCGGACTTACAGCTTTCGCCTCCATTGCGGACATCTGTGTACTACCAAAGTTTCTGCCAGACCTGACATTGCTGAAGGTCCGTATCCGCCTGTATGTTCTGGTCCCTGCATGCAGTTTTTTTCTGCTATACGGAATATGGTTCGAATTGTGGTGCCTACTGATCCGGACGCTCCCATAAATTCATGATCCCGAAAAACGGCTGCGATATCCGCCGCCGCACGGATTATCAATGCGAACGCAAGGCCCGCCCTCACCGGCGGCCTTTTTTGTGTCTGCACTGCAGGACATGTCATGCCAGATACCAACCAGCATCCCGCCCTGACATTTGTCATGGACGAACGTCAACTCGTCAATGTCGTCAGGCGATACCTGCCAGGCCACGAAAGTATCAACAGGGCCGAAGGTCTGGCCACAATGGGCATTGGCGCAGCAGAAATGGCCGGTGCCGCGGGCCTGCTGGCTGCCCCTGAGCCGCTGCTGAGCAAGGTTGGCGGCATTGCGCTTGCGGC
>NZ_BDLU01000018.1 GCF_006538165.1 Komagataeibacter diospyri | reverse complement strand
CTGGAGACCACGGCCCTTTATACAAAAGTTGCGACACGGACCGTGCGGGCCGTCATCAGTCCGCTCGACAGGCTGGGCATGCTGACGACGGCGCAGGCGAGGCCCGACGGCTGATCGCCGAGCTTCGGTGGGCACGGTCATGTCCGCCTCGCTCGAACTTGGCGATATCTTTCGGGCTGCCGGTCCTGCCCGGCGGGCAGCCCATGCCGGCCGTCTCCCTCTGCAGCAGCTCAAGGTCATGTCGGCGATCGAACACTGTCGCACGGCAGCCCTTGGTGGTCATGTTGCGGCCTGCGGGGACTGCGGACACTGGCGCATTGCCTATAACAGCTGCCGCAATCGTCATTGTCCGCGCTGCCAGGGGAATGCCGCGCGGACATGGCTGGCCGAACGTGAGGCTGACCTGCTGCCGGTCGGGTATTTCCATGTCGTCTTCACTCTGCCGGCGCGGATCGCCGACATCGCGCTGCAGAACAAGGCCGTTCTCTACGCCCTGCTGTTCCAGGCTGCCTCGGAGACGATGATGACGATCGCCGCCGATCCCCGGCATCTGGGTGCCCGCATCGGCATCACCGCCGTGCTGCACAGCTGGGGGTCGGCGCTGACCCACCATCCCCATGTGCGCATGATCGTGCCGGGTGGCGGTCTCTCGCCCGATGGTCAGCGCTGGATCTCGTCGCGCCCGGCCTTCCTCCTGCCCGTTCGTGTGCTGGGCAAGCTGTTTCGTCGTCTGTTCCTCACCCGGCTACTTGCGCTTTTCGATGCTGACCGGCTGGTCTTCCGGGGGCAGCTTGCCCCTCTCGCAGACCGTCGTACCTTTCTGCGGTATCTGGCCCCCGTGCGCGGCAGGCGCTGGGTTGTTTATGCCAAACCACCTTTTGCGGGTCCCAAAGCGGTGCTGGCCTACCTGTCGCACTATACCCACCGCATCGCCATCTCGAACCGCCGCCTCCTGGCGTTCAACGAAAACGGCGTGACGTTCCGCTACAAGGACTACAGGCGGGACACGGCCCACCAGCAGCAGGTCATGACGCTCGCCACGGATGAGTTCATCCGTCGCTTCATGTTGCATGTCCTGCCCCGGGAATTTCATCGCATCCGCCATTATGGCCTGCTGGCCAGTTCCAGCCGCAAGGCCAGCCTCGCCCGGGTGCGGGAACTGCTGAAGGTCATACCCACGTCAGCGGCAGAGACCCCTGAGCCTGAACCGGTCATGCCACCGCCCTGCCCATGCTGTGGTGGTCAGATGGTCGTCATCCAGATCCTTCCCCGATGGTGCCAGCCCAGAGGGCTGCCACCGGCGACTGATCCGGCCGGGGGATCACCATGACAGCCCGCAGAGACAACAGCATGACCGATCCCGATGCCGGAGTGGCTGCACTCCGGCAAACCGAGGCTCCTGTACGCATCACTGGAAAACCCGGGAAAATCGCTGCCTGCACCGCCAGTTCTGACATCACGTCATGCAGATCCGATCACAAAAACCCGTTCCAGTTCCACATACGTACCTTTATGCTCTGGCTCAGCCTCTCCTCCGGGGTGGCGCCAGTTGCAAATTCCCCATAACTGAGTCCCGGTGTCGCGGGTTCGGTCTTCCCAGATTTTCGTACGCCTCGCGGCGCCCGAAACTCTTCAGGTAAGCGGATGGTCTGTTTCTGGAACGCCAACACATGGAAACAGACATTTCTGTATTCCATGTTGGTGAATGCCCGGCCCCTACACGTCGCGGTCAATCTCTCTTCCCGCCCGCACCTCGGGGTCATTTTCAAAGGTATGCAGAACGGCTGACCAGAATGCCCGCAGGCTTGGAAAGCTGCCCCAGTTAGGTGGTTCTTCAATATCCGCCGTGGGGTCCATACCGAGCACAGCCCAACTGACGCGATCGAGGTCCATATCGCTATAGGCCAGTAACGTCCTTAATTCGTTGACTGTCTGCTGCTTGAACGGCAGGCGATGCATGCGCGGCGCATCTTCAATGACCTCGAACAGTGTATCGCCAAAGAGCTCAGGATCCTCGCCAAACGAACTCGCGCCCAGATCTGCTAGACGCGGAAATAGGTCGAGAATATCATATTTATTCAAGCTTAACGGTATAGACATAATAAACCATCCCATTTTATTCTTTTTTATTACACGATTGCCGTCTGATCAAGGAATTGTGGGGTTTCTGCCTCAACCGCATGGCCGTGCGCTTTGCCTATGAATGGCATGACGGCACGGTGGCGTGGCGGCGCTCCTACGGTAACGAGGTCTGGGAATTTGATGCCGATGACCTGATGCATACCCGCTTCGCTGCCATAAACGACCAACCGATTACGGCGGATGCGGGCCTGTCGGAACTGGGACTGTAACCTTGTGCGGGGTGCGTTTTGTAAAGCGATGACCGGGGTGACTGGCCAGTTCTGGGTTGCTAATATGCGGAACCTGACATCCCCGCGAGACCTGTTGCCAATAACCCTGCGCGTTCAGGTCAGCTGCCTTTTGTTTCCTGGACCTCGGGATCATGTTCAAAGGCGTGCAGGACGGCAGACCAGAATGCCCGCAGGCTTGGGAAGCTGCCCCAGTTGGGCGGTTCCTCCGGCTCAACTGTTGGATCTATGCGGATCAGGGCCCAGGTAATATGGTCAATTTCCGCATCGCTGCAGGCCAGTAAAGTTCTTAATTCAGCGATTGTTTGCAGTTTGAACGGAAGATCATGCGTTCGCGGTCCGCACTGGATTGCTTCCTCCAGCGTATCTCCAAACATATCGGCATCTTCGCCTAAAGAACTGGCGCCCAGGTCATCCAGACGTTTAAATATTTTACAAATATCAAAGTTATTTAATTCTAATAGTTTACGCATAGTAAAACATCCAATTATGTTCTTTTTTAGTAATTGTCACTGTTATATATCGCGCAGATTTTCTTACACGATCGGCTTTCTCGACGACAATCGCCCCGCTGCCTGAAAGATGCCCTTCAACGTGAATTGAACTTCCATCTCTGGCATCCCTGAGCCACGTGTCAACCTTGGAAGAATTGTC
>NZ_BDLU01000017.1 GCF_006538165.1 Komagataeibacter diospyri | reverse complement strand
GCTACGATAAACTGAAATCGACCTTCCTCGCAGCCGTGCAGTTCGCCTCAATCATCATCCTGCTTAACTGACGACACGCCGTAAACCGGCGCTCGATATACGCCTCGGTCGGGTCAACATGCTTTAGCAGCACATGTCCGCCCGCCTTGCGGTTATGCGGTGGCGCTTCATGATGGTTGAGGTCAAGCCGGTTCTGTCGATGCGGTGAGAGGAGATTCTGGTTGGCAGGTGTCCGTGCCGGCTGACCGGTGCGTTGCACGACAGGCCGGTGGAAGTGCTCGACAGCGAGAAATCAGGGTTGGGGAAGGATTTAGGAGCAAGATAGAGCCGGTATCGGTATCTGGGCTGCACGGCTCTCACCTACGACCCTCACTGGCGGCGCTCTTCAGCTTTTTTCAGATTGGCGGATACAGACACTTACGTCCGCTTTTCGGAATTTGGCATGGTGCTTCCTGTGTCCAGCATGCAGGCGACTTCCGCGGGTCTGCTTCAAGTTCATTTGGCAGACCGGCAGTTAAGGGGGAAGTGGATGGCCTGATTCTGCAACGCCAGTACGTGAAAACAGACCTCTCAGTTTTTCATGGTGTGAGCGCTGCGTCCCTACGGGTTGCGGTCAATCTCTTTTCCTGCCTGCACCTCGGGGTCATTTTCAAAAACGTGCAGGACGGCAGACCAGAATGCCCGCAGGCCTGGGAAGCTGCCCCAGTTGGGTGGTTCCTCCGGTTCAACTGTTGGATCTATGCGGATCAGGGCCCAGGTAACATGGTCAATTTCTACATCGTTGCAGGACAGTAAAGTTCTTAATTCGTTGACTGTCTGCTGTTTGAACGGCAGGCGATGACCTCGCGGTGCATCATCAATGACCTCGCACAGCGTATCGCCAAAAGTATCTGCATCTTCGCCAAACGAACTGGCACCCAGATTAGTGAGACGCGGAAACAGGTCGAAAATACCATATTTAGTCAAGTTTAACAGTGTGGACATAGTAGATCATCCCATTGTGTTCTTTTTTGATAATTGTAATTTCGATGCGCCGCGCAGCTTTGTGTTCTCGATTGGCACTTTCGATAATGACGGCCCCTCTCCCGAAGAAATATCCATCAAGAATAATTCTGTCTCCATTTCCAGCATCCCTGAGCCACGTATCAACCTTGGAAGAATTATCCCGAAGCAGTGCGTGAATAGCACGTTCGGCGTCTTCCTTCGAGGTAAAGAACGAAACAATAGGACGGTTTTCCTTCCTAAACCGGCGCTCGATATACGCCTCGGTCGGGTCAACATGCTTTAGCAGCACATGGCCGCCCGCCTTGCGGTTATGCGGTGGTGCCTCATGATGGTTGAGGTCAAGCCGGTTCTGTCGATGCGGTGAGAGGAGATTCTGGTTGGCAGGTGTCCGTGCCAGCTGACCAGTGCGTTGCACGACAGGCCGGTGGCAGTGCTCGACAGCGAGAAATCGGGGTTGGGGGAGGATTTAGGAGCAAGATAGAGCCGGTATCGGTATCGGTATCGGTATCTGGGCTGCACGGCTCTCACCTACGACCCTCACTGGCGGCGCTTTTCAGCTTTTTTCAGATTGGCGGATACAGATATTTACGTCCGCTTTCCGGAATTTGGCATGGTGCTTCCTGTGTCCAGCATGCACGCGACTTCCGCCGGTCTGCTTCTACAACGCCAGTACATGAAAACAGACCTCTCAGTTTTTCATGGTGTGAACGCTGCGCCCTTACGGGTTTCGGTCAATCTCTTTTTCTGCCTGCACCTCGGGGTCATTTTCAAAAACGTGCAGGACGGCAGACCAGAATGCCCGCAGGCTTGGAAAACTGCCCCAGTTGGGTGGTTCCTCCGGTTCAACTGTTGGATCTATGCGGATCAGGGCCCAAGTAACATGGTCAATTTCTGCATCGTTGCAGGCCAGTAAAGTTCTTAATTCAGCGATTGTTTGCAGTTTGAACGGAAGATCATGCGTTCGCGGTCCGCACTGGATTGCTTCCTCCAGCGTATCTCCAAACATATCGGCATCTTCGCCTAAAGAACTGGCACCGAGACCGGCCAGACAATCAAATGTTTGGCGGATTTCATAATCAGTAAAGTATAATAGTCTGGACATAATAAATCATCCCGTTATGTTCTTTTTTAGTGATTGTAACTCTAAGATATCGCGCAGATTTTCTTACACGATCAGCTTTTTCGACGACAATCGCCCCGCTGCCCGAAAGATGCCCTTCAACGTGAATTGAACTTCCATCTCTGGCATCCCTGAGCCACGTGTCAACCTTGGAAGAATTGTC
>NZ_BDLU01000016.1 GCF_006538165.1 Komagataeibacter diospyri | reverse complement strand
GAAAGATGCCCTTCAACGTGAATTGAACTTCCATCTCTGGCATCCCTGAGCCACGTGTCAACCTTGGAAGAATTGTCCCGAAGCACTGCGTGAATAGCACGTTCAGCGTCTTCCTTCGAGGTGAAGAATGAAATGACCGGATGCCTCTCTTTCATAAACCGGCGCTCGATATACGCTTCGGTCGGGTCAACATGCTTCAGCAGCACATGCCCACCCGCCTTGCGGTTATGCGGTGGCGCCTCATGAAGGTTGAGGTCAAGCCGGTTCTGTCGATGCGGTGAGAGAAGATTTTGGTTGGCAGGTGTCCGTGCCGGCTGACCGGTGCGTTGCACGACAGGCCGGTGGAAGTGCTCCGTGGTGATGTCGTCCTGCCTGAAGGCAAGCCGGTTTGCATTCGCCGTGGCAACGCGAATGGCCCGTGTTGCCGCGAAATGCGCTGCCGCATGCAGTATGCCAGCAGGAATCACGGCATCGGCAGCCTGACCGGCCAGATCGGCAACAGCAGGGGGCGCATGGGCCTTCAGGGCCACGGCGTGGACCGCGCGTTCGGTCAGGGTGTGCGGTTCGGTGCCATTTTTCCACGCCTGCTGTCCGGCGGCCATCATGTCGGCACCATGGGCCGCAAGCGCAATGCCGCCAACCTTGCTCAGCAGCGGCTCAGGGGCAGCCAGCAGGCCCGCGGCACCGGCCATTTC
>NZ_BDLU01000015.1 GCF_006538165.1 Komagataeibacter diospyri | reverse complement strand
CGTGCCGGTTATTGCAGGCAGGTCCACCGTGCCGCCGGACAGCGTGACCCCGGTCACGTTGGTGACGGACGTGCTGGACGCATAGGCAATCTGGATCAGGCGCGAGTAACTGGCCGCATCCCCGATGGCGAGGCCATTGAGGTAGGTTGCGATGTTGGTGCTGATCGTGGCCTCGATCGTGGCAAGGTTTCCAGTGCTGTTTACGCTGATGGTCATGGTCACGGGCGGCCGCACCACATTGGGACGCACCACCTGAATGGACACCGCCGCCGGGCGCACATCGTCCACGGCGGTATAGACTTCATCAATCACGCTGTCGGACACGTCGCCCGATCCGTCATCAACATAGACCACCACGTTGCCGGGCAGCACTGCGCCAGACGTGTCCACGTTCTCCACTACCTGATAGATCAGGTCGGCGGAAACATCCGTTACCGCGTTCTCGATTGCCGCCACCGTCGCCTTGGACCGGCTGTTGATATAGGCCACGAAGCGCGTGCGCAGGGCCGCATCCGTCTCGCCATCGCTGCCATTGGTCAGGGCCGCGGCATTCGTGACCGTATCAATGCCCGCAACCGCCGTGCCCAGCAGGCAGATGGCACCCGCCGCGACGTTGCCGGTTGCGCCCGTCGTCTCACACTGGACTGGCACGGTGATGGACGCCGTGCCCGCTGGCCGGACATAGGCGCTGTCGGCTGCCGACCAGGCGGCATTCGTGCTGTCCTCCACCACGTCATAAATCAGGTTCGACGCCGTCTTGACCGTGGCGCCCACCGCAATGGTGGCGGACTGGCTGGACGGCGTGAACGATGTCAGGGTGACGGTGCCGGTCGCCGCTGTCCCCGGTTCACGTGACAGGCCGAAATCCTGCACGAAACTGTCCACATCCGACCCGATGGATGTGGCAAGCCGCGTGCGCGAGAGGATCTGCAGGGCAATGAACTGGAACCACAGCCCCAGCCCCGCCACGGCTTCAAGCATGGCGCGACCGGGTGAGCCGACATTCAGGTCCAGCAGGGAAGGACATGCGCCCTGTGCGCTGGCAACCATGTTGCCCAGCGTGGTCTTGAAGGATTGGAAGGTGATGGCCACCCGGACTCTCCGTTGTGGTTGTGGGATGAACCCTGTGTTTTCCTGAAATCCGCATACGGGACTGGATGACTGTCTTCCCCTGTCGCGGGAAATATGTGTCGGGTGTCTGACCTGTCCATGCCAGCACTGGCGTTACATGCGCCCGGAATGTCGGTGGTGGCTGTCCCGGTCATTCAGGACCGGTTTGTGCAATGGCGGAGTATGTCCGGATGATGCCGGGACATCCTGCGCGACATGGTGCTATCCGGCCAGACGGATGGGCGCGACCGGGACTGGACCGTTCGTGCCTCGGCATGGGCGAAGGCTGGGGTGTGATTTTCCTGATGGAGGACAGGCACGTCCCGACCAGCATGAAAATCAGGATTCCCGGCCGGTTTCGTAAGGATTACGTTGTCAGCGCCAGTTCCTGCACCGCACCGGTCGTGGCATCGGTGTAGGATATGGCCAGCAGGCAGGCCCCGGTTTTCGGGCTGGTGACCGTCACGGTTACGGGCTGTGTCTGGTCCACCCCCGCTTCATCCTGCACCTGTTCCAGCACAAGGGCGCGGATGCCGGCTTCGTCCATGACCGTCCCGACACGCGCGGGCAGCCCCGCGCCATAATCGGGTTGCCAGATATAGGCCCCCGCATTGGTGCATAGCCGACGCAGCAGCGCCCGCCGGGTCTGATCTGCCCCTGTGACAATGGCTACGCCACCCGTGGCCGACAGGTCCAGGTCACCGCCCATGGTATGGGAGAGTGTGCTCATTGTGGTTTCCCCGTCGTGCCTGGCGCATCCGTGACCGGGTGGGTGTGGCTGTTGCCCGAAATGCCCGCGGCCTTCACGTCCGTCTGGCCGGTTATCGTGCCCTGTGCCGTGATGTCGCTGTCGGTCGTGATGGACCCGCCGGTGATGGACAGGCCACTGCTGTCCAGTATCATGCCGACACTACCCACTTGCCACGTTTTGCCGTCACTGTTCAGCGTCTCGGTCGTGTCGCCCGCTCCGCTGTGGATCGCGTCCACGGTCAGGTGCCACCATGGCGCGTTCCCAGCGGGTGTGCCCGGTGCCGCGCCACCACTGGCCGGTGGTGCGCCCGTGCCCGCCACAACCAGCAGTTCGCCCGGCTGGGCTGCTTTGCCAGTGGCGGGGGATATGGGGGGCATCATCACCGCGTCATAGATCGGACAGGCGGCAACGCCGTGTTCGGCATCGGCTTCGATCGGCACCATCAGCACATGCGCGCCGATATCGGGTGGGCAGGCAATGCGCAGGCTGCCGACCTGCAGGGCGGCATAGGGCAACCATCCGGTTTCGATGTCCGATGGCTGGACCAGCACCTTGACCGCATGGTTTACCGGGTCCACTGCGCTGACCAGCCCGAAGCGGGGCTGTGCCAGCGTGCCGGCCATGCTGGCTGCGATCATGCGTGTGTCAGCCATCCGTTTCCCCTTCCTGTGTGGTGCTGCGCGCGCGCAGGGTGACGTGCTGGGCAAAGCCGCCCTGCCATGAAAAACTGCTGGTCACGGCGTCCACATCCAACGTGCCGTCCCATGTCGTGCCCGTGCCGGTCAGGCGCATGAAGTCGCGCGGAGCCAGCGTGACGCGCCCAGGTATCTGCCCGGTTATGGTGCGTGCGTGCGCCGTGATCTGGTTATATTTCTGCCGCGCGATCAGCTTCAGGTCATCCAGCCGTGCCCCGGGCATGGCAAAGCTGTGCACCGTGCCCGTGTTGTCACCGGGCGTGGTACCGCCGCCGCCTGCGGACCAGTAATACTCAACCCGCGTGCGCTGGCGGCTGTCCCAGCTCATGACATGCACGATCACGCCACGCCCCACCTGATAATCCCGTGCGAAATGCAGGCCGTATGCCCCCATGGCGACAGGCGTGTCGGGACCACTGTCGGCATAATCCAGCACATGGGTATTTGCCGTGGTGGCGGTCGGGTATGGCGCGCAGACAATGGTGGTGTCATTGGCATACAGGTCGCACCCGGCCATGGTGGCCATGGTGCGGGCCAGGTCGAACGCGGTCTGGAACCGACTGTGGGTGGCAGCGGATGCGCACTTGTGTTCCACCTGCCAGAACTGCCCCACCATGCCGTCGGTCATGGTGACATCGGGCGTAAGGCCCGCTGCCGTAATCATGGCGCGGACCACGTCGGCCCCGGTCATGTTCATCCACCCGTCACGCACCCGCATGTCCAGCAGTTTTGCCAGGTAGTCGCGGCACTGCACCTGTACCGATGTCGCGGCGGGGCTGAGACCCGCATGGTCCACGATGCCACGGAACATCGTCACCCACTGCGCGCCAGCCTGTGCCACGTCCCGCATCTGCACCGCAATGTCGATATCGGGCAGTGTTTCGCCCTCCCCCACCGGTTGCAGGTCGAACCACAGCCCGCCTGAGGGAATGTGTGTCCGGTCCACCGCCAGCGTCATGTCCAGCGTATCGGCGCGGCTGTAGCGCGTGCGGGTCAGGGTAAACTGTTCCAGACCGGTTTCTGCGCGCTCGACCCCGTTCACCAGCACGCGCGCGCGTGGCATGCGCCATACGGACGGCGTGGATGGGGTGGTGTTCAGGCTCCCGCTCATGCCGTCACCCCCGGCACGCCACTGTCCTGTGACGCGTCAGTGGCAGGCAGAATAAGACTGACTGGCGTTGTGAAAGCCGACAGGTCAGGGTCGTCCATGTCGTTCAGCCGCGCGATGCGCCACCATTGCGCGGCATTGCCCAGCTGCTTTGCCGCCACATGATACAGGGAAATATCATTGGCCGTGACCTTGATCGTGGTTGGCATGTCTGGCTCCTGTCACGGCGTGACCAGCGGGCCGTCCTGCGTGCCGCTGGTGGCCAAAAGCGTGTTGGCATAGGCCCGGTTGACCAGCGCGCCAGCCGTGACCGACGCGGTGTGCAGCTGCGCGTTCTGGGTCAGGGTCGACAGACTGGCGGCGTTGGTGGGCGAGATGGATTCAAGGTTGGCGCCGCTGCAGCCAATGGCCGTGGTCAGGCCTGCGCCCGATGCTTCCAGCCCGGATATGACACTGGCCGCACTGTCGGGCGCGGATGCCAGATTGACCCCGGCCCCCGACAGGCCGCCGACCATGCCGAGCTGATCCTGCACACCTGCAAACACCCCACCCGCGCCCGTCATGTCGGCAACGGGCGTGACCTGCGCCATGACGGTTGAAAGCTGGCCCGTAATGTTGCCCGCGATGGTCGAGACATCATCCAGCGCGCCGGTGATACCGGACAGGGCGGACCCCGCGTCATCCCCCACCAGCGCCGACAGGTCCGATGACACACCGGATGTACTGGCAACCTGTGGTGGCTGTTCCAGTACCAGCCGGTAGGGAATGACGATGCCCTTCTGCGTGTAATCGTACGAATACTGCACGATGCGCACCAGCAGCGACAGCCCCGCTCCGATGAAGGCCACAGGCTGGCCTGCAATGCGCATCTGTTTGAGCATCCACGCTCGTTCAATGGCGGTAGGGCCGACAAACGTGCCCGACAGTTCCAGCCGGTCGGGGTCGTTGCCTACCGCGTCGATGATTTTGTTGCCACCGGGTAACCGGTGGACTGCAACCTGCTGTGTGCCTCCATCGCGGATCAGGTGCGGCACCTCCATGCCGGTCAGGGTCAGCCCGCCAATGGTCACGGGAGCCGACGCCCACAGCCGGCCGATCGAACCGATCGCGGTCTGGGCATTCATAAGGGTCAGGGACATGGGTACGCTTCCCCTTCTGGCCCGCTGCCGCCCACAGGCGACGCGTGGGCGGGATGGAATGGAAATAGGGAGATGGAGAAAAGGCCATGGCGCGTGCGGTATCACGCAGCCGTGCCATCATTACCCCTGTCTAACGCCAGACCACGCAGGCTGGAAGGATGATCGCGGCATGTGTTTTCTTTCCCCATGGCATGCTTCAGAATAACTGTTTGATGAAACGGTAATAAAACCTCCGGGGGGCGCCTTTTTTCAAAAAGTGGCGTTCGTGGTGATGTGCATGATGTCGCATGGACTGACGGTTCAGACAGTCCCAGGTCGTGGGGATGATGAAGCGCTGGCTACGGAATTTCTGACGGAAAGCATGAGATTGTTAGGGTAAAGAGATAAATATCGGGGTAACGTCCACGCTTTTGCAATTCAGTTGCACAGATGCGGAACGCGCAATGCCATATGAAATTTCATATGCCTTTACATGTGTTTTTCTTGCGGCCATCGTCCGTGGCTTTTCCGGGTTTGGCTTCGCCCTGCTTACGATCATTTCCCTTTCGTTCGTGCTGCCACCAGCCACGATCGTTCCGGCCATGTTTGTTCTGGAAGTGGCGGCCGGGATTCACCTTCTTCCATCAATCTGGAAGGACATTCACTGGCGCTTGATTGTCGTCATGGTTGGAACTGCGGTAATGTTCACGCCGGTAGGTGTCTATTTTCTGGCGAATGTCCCGGCCGGGCCAATGAAGCTGATGCTTGCTGCCCTCATCTTCACGACCGCCGTTGTGCTTATGGCTGGCATCCGGATGAAACGCATGCCGACAATGGCGGAGACAGCGGCAACCGGGACCACCGCGGGCATCCTGAACGGTGCATTGGGGATCGGTGGGCCGCCCATCATCATATTCTTCCTTGGATCGCCGCTTGCCCTGCAGGCCGGTCGTGCTTCGATCATTGCCGCATTCCTGGCAATGGATATGGCGGGCCTGCCTGCGCTGTTCGCATTCGGCCTGTTTACCCGGGACAGCGTCAGGTTGGCGATCATCTCGCTTCCGGCGCTGGTGGCCGGAATCTACCTCGGCTCGCGGCTGGCTGGACGAATGAGCGAGACCGTAGTGCGCAAGGTCGTGCTTGTCGTGCTGATGGGGATGGCAGTCGCAACCGCTGCCCAAAGTCTTTTTTCAGTATCGAAGACGGGTTGAGCGGTATGACCGTGGACCGTCACTGTCAGCACATCCCGTTCCGGATGTTCACACACCTACCGCACGTCCCGGCATTTGCGGGTAGCGGATCACGTCTGGCGCCGTGCCGGTTGCGCGCAGTTCGTGCCGGGCGGCGGCGGTTTCGACCCGGGCCATGGCCTGTCCTACCGTCTGGTGGTCCAGTGTTACGGGAATGGTGACCTGCATGACCGGCAGCCTGTCACTCCGCCTGCCATCCGGTATGGATGACGGGAGGCCGCCCGTCCGTTCCATGGGGCCCTGGCTGATGAAGGGCGGCCTGCCCTGCCCTCTGTCCCGTGACGGCAGGGATGCCGGGAACGGGGGCACGCTGCGCGCCGGTACGGGCTGGGTGGGCATGGTGTGGGGCATGGGCATGACCGGCCAGTTGCTGGTGTGGGCCGTTGTTCGCGTCATGGCGCAGGGGGCAGGAATC
Source organism: Komagataeibacter diospyri (assembly GCF_006538165.1). Lineage (GTDB taxonomy): Bacteria > Pseudomonadota > Alphaproteobacteria > Acetobacterales > Acetobacteraceae > Komagataeibacter > Komagataeibacter diospyri. Next base: position 30,574 of record NZ_BDLU01000015.1, on the reverse strand, counting down.
CCCATGCCAGCCGGTGTCCCGTCAGCCCGCAGGTCATGCAATGGCAGTGCGGCACCGGACGCGGCGCGGACAGGCAGCATGGGAAAAGCCATTGCGCCATCGGCACTCCGGCCTATGTGGGGCGTATCGATATCAGATGCATGATTCCGTGCCATGATGGACGGAGCAACAGGGGATAATAGGGTACGCTCCTGTGGCATGATCGCAGCCGTCATGGGACCTGTCCGGCCCCATGACGCAAGGATTGCCATGTGGGGGGTGTCGGCACGGGCCATAACCCGTCCGGTCCATGGCATGGCAATGGCGCGCGCAGGCATATGTGTTGTTGCAGGGACCGCCGCCTGCGCATGCGCGGGGAATGCTGGCAATGACGTGGTGGCGGGACGGATGGCATCCGCGCGGCGGACCATGGTCATCAGGGACACAGGCAGCCCCCGCCCATCCCCACGGGGCGTGGCGTATCCCTCCGTTTTCCTGATGGATGCAGGCGCGGCGTGTCCCGCCCGGGTGGCAGGAAACGGCCTGCCGGACGCGGATGCGGGGGATGCCACAGCCCTGGCCCCCGTCCCGCCGGGACGCGCGGGAAACACTACATTGCGCCGACCCGCGCGGGCATGGCCGACGATGCGCCCCACCACCGCCGCCAGCCGTCCCGGCGCACTGGACCGCCCGGCGACGCGTGGCAGGCGCGCAACTCGCCCCGGCAGGCGTACGATCAGGCGGATTGTGGCCTGAAAGACATCAGTCATCAGGGTATTTCCATTGTTGCGTAGTCCAGTCATACCGCCCGCCCGCAAGCTCGCCAAATGCTACAAGAAAGGCCATGCGCCGCACGCGCGGCATGGTCATGGCCACGTCCCACGGCACCCCGTTCCTGACCAGGGCCGCGACCTCGATCAGGGCGGGGTGCCGACTCAGTTTTTTGCGGCGTTGCTTTCCGCGGCCGCGATGTCTTCGCCATTCGTGCCAAACAGCGCATCCGACAGGGCGGTGATGCCGGTATTGCCGATCTGGTTGGCCAACTGCTCCAGCTGCACGCGGCTGGTGGGACGCATGGCGGGGACACCGTCGATCGCTTCGACGGACGAAACCATCAATGCATATTCCACCCATGCGGGGGATGGGCTGGCGGGGCCGAATTCCAGCAGCGCCAGCACATCCCCCGGCCCGCGTTCGCGGTAGGTAAGGGTCCGGCCATCGCTGGTTTTTATGGTGTGTTCGCTCATGCTGCAGGCCTTTTGGCTATCAGGGGCTGTTTTGAGGAAGATTCAGGGAACGCCGCATTTTTGAAAAAAGGGGCGCCCAAAACATTCAGGAAATCCGGTTGCGCGCGCGGGCGGCAAACGTGATGGTCTGGCTGACCAGCATTTCGGACTGGTAGTGCCCCGCATCGGACAGTTGCAGCGACGCGCCCACGAATTCATAGGTACTCAGCGACCCGTCGCATTCCGTCAGGTACTGGTAGATGCTGCCCAACACTACCGTGCCCGCCGACCAGAAACCGCTTTCGATCGCGGTAAACAGGTCATCCGCCCCCGCCCCGTCGCGCTGGAAGGTGAACTGACCGCTCCAGCCGCCCGGCACGTCATAGAACATGGGCATATCGTTCAGCGGGTTGGATGTCAGCTGGTGCGTGCGCTGCTGTACGGTAAAGCCGGTAATGGTGGGCAGGTCTACGCGGCTGCCGTCATAGACCAGCACCACGCGGCAGTCGCGACCGATATTGAAGGGTTTGGCGGACATTCTTCGCTCCATGAAAAAGGGCCGCCAAACGGGCAGCCCATGATGTATTGTGTATGGGTGTCATGCATATCTGCATCTGGCGGCGCAGGTCGCGGGGGCGTGAACATACTGTCTCACCACGTATGGAGCACCCCGATGGGCACCACACCCGAAAAACCATCCACGAAAGACCTCGCCGCCATTGCCGCACGGGGGCTGAGCCACCCGGAAAAGCTGACGCATGAGGAAATAAAGGAACTGTGCGGTCGCGTGCTGTCGGAAGAAAACCGCCGCGCGAAATGATGCCCTTCAGGTGGCGGGTGTGCCGGTGCTGACCGTGACACTCGCCCCACCCTGCAGGTTGACGACGAAGAAGCGGTTGATGCCCTGGTAACGCACCTGTACATCGGCCCGCACGTAACCCAGCGCCGTAGCTGCCTGTGGGTTGTTGGACGTGTCGCACACCACTGCGTAATCGGTGGTCGCCCCCAGAATGCCGCTGCCTACCATGTTGGACAGCGTGCCCAGCAGCACGGCGCGGATATCGCCAAACAGCGTGGTGCTGATAACGGCGCCCACGAACGTGCCCATGCCGGAATTGATGGTTTCGGCAATGTAGTTGGTCAGGCGGGTATAGCTGTCGTCATCCGTATCTCCATCGGAACTGGTGTTGATCCCGCCACGTACCGCCCAGTAGCTGCCGCCAGGAACCGGATTGCAGATCACGTCGATGCCCGCGCCAAACAGCGCCGAAAGCTCGGCCGTGGAATAGGTCGCGGCCTGCCCGCTGGACACCAGCCCCGCCTTCTGACTGCCGATCACGCCTGACAGTTCCCTGTTCAGGCTCGACTGCTCGGGCGACAGGCCGCCCAGGATACCGGCAACAAAGGCCTGCGGGGATACCAGCATGTCGCCGTTGGTATCATCATCCCACCACAGCCAGTCGCCAAACATCAGCTTGATGGCGTAGCTGTCCACGCCAGCCGCGGCCTTCATGGCAGCCGCGTTGGCAATGGTGTCGCCTGCGGGGCCACAGGCAATCATGTACATTCCTTCGGACATGCCAAAGGCAGCCTGCATGGTCCATGACGTGCTGTCGCTCACCCCCTGCAGCAGTCCCAGCGCGCAGCTCTGTCCGCGCAGGGCGTACATGCCCGTGCGGGTTACGCCATCCGTGCCGATGAACGCCATCGTACCTGGTGCCACGCCATCACTGCCACCAGCCAGCGTAACCGTTCCGGCGGAAAGCAGCGGAGCCGTGGCAGGCAGGGTCACGTGCACCAGCGCCGTGCTGTCCGCAGCGATGGCCGCCGCCAGTACGGCCCACGTAGTGCCGCGATAGGTCCGGCTGCCCAGCACCGCATGGGTGATGGTCAGGGTATAGTTGGTGGTAATGATGCCATCCTGCGTAACAGTGGCGACAATGGCGTTACCCGCGCTGCCGGTATGAATGGCGGTCAGGGTCACGCCATCCAGCGTGGCGGTGGCGGCCGTGTCCGTGCCATCGGTCACGCGTACGCAGCGGAAGTCCGCAGCCCCCTGCAGCAGCGCGATGTTGACTGCCGTGCCGATGTCGCTGGCCAGCGCCTGCTTGGGGCCAAAAGCGGACAGGCAGTCCCCCATCGCGCCGATGATGACCGGGGTGCCCACCGGCCCCCACGCAGCGGTGCCGACCAGGCCGATCCGCCCCGACGGCACGCCGTTCAGCGCCAGCGTCTGCGGGCGCAGGATCTGCACATACAGGTCAGGCACGTTCAGGCTGTTGGTGTTGAGCTGCCCGGACTGGTAAATGGTCATTGTATCTGTATTTCCCTGTTGCGCGGCATGGCCGCGTGAGAAGTCGGTTGGGTGTGGCGTGCATGCCAGCCGGGCGACATGCAGCCGTGCGCAGCGCCACGTTTCATCCCATGGTCGGGCCTGATTGGGGTGAAACGCGTATCGGACACGACATGTCCCGTGCTGCATCAGGTTCGCATGGCCAAAACCATGCCCGGCTGGCGTGATCACATCGGGCGATGAATGTGCCCGTCGGCAAGGCGTGGCGTTTCATGCCCAGGCCATCACGGTCAGGCACCACCGGCCTGATGTGTGCCATCCGGTCAGGGGCATCCATCACCATAACCACAGGGCATGGTGTGTACTGCCCTTATGGCATTGGACGGCATGACCGGACTTGCGGTCCCCGGCATTCCATCGCCGCGCGTGATGGCGGAGCCCAGCATCGTAATGCCGGGGGGTGTATTACGGCCTGTCAGCTGGCGGGGTCGTTCATCAGCACGTCCCCGTGCATGACATCGTGCCCGATGCCCGTGCCACCGGCCAGCATGGCTGGGACCACGCGGGTCAGGTCGGAGTCATAGGTGACAAGGAACCGCGCAGACCGGGAAAAGATGCCCCGGTTCATTGCGGTATCGTCGTTGGTGGTGGCTCGCGCCTCAATCCGGAAGGTGGAACCGTTTTCATCCGTCAGCCAGTCGGTGAGCGCCAGCGCGTCGGATATGGCGCAGCCCATCACATCCCGCGCGGCGGGCGTTGCTGACCATGCTGTGATGACAAAGACCTGCTGCTGCCTGCGCGCGACACAGCGTGCGCGCAGCGTGCCTGCGTTGATGGGGTGCGCCACGGCCGTGGCGGGCAGCATGATGCAGGCCCCGCTGGCGGTAGCCCCCGGCAGGGCGGATGCAATGGTTGCGGCAATGGTGGCCGCGGTGTCCGTCGCGGTTGCGACATGCAGGCTGCACGCGTCGCCCATAATGCCGGGCAGGCCGTGGGCGCGCAGCCCCACCGTGCCGCAGGGTATTGTCCCCACATCCACGGTTACGGTGGCGGTGGCGCCACTGACCGTCATGTGCACGGTCGCGGGTGCTGTCGCATCCATGCGCCACGGGCGTCCCAGCGGTTCATCCACGCGCGCCCAGCTTTCGGCCAGATCGGCAATGGTGATGAAGTCACAGCCCTGTTGCAGCGTACGGACCGCCGCACCCAGGTCGGCCTGCGTCAGGCCACCACGACGGATGATGAGGGGCCGCCCGGTAATGGCCCCTGATGCCGTGCCATCGGGGCACAGGACGGTGGCAAGGGCGGCTGCGATGGTGGTGGAGATGGTGGAAATATCGGCCATGTCATATCGGTTCCTGTCCCCCTGCCGGGGATGCGGTCATGGATTGGCATCTGGTCCGTGCACCGCCATCGCTCCATGCAGGTCATGGGCATTGCGTGCCCGGATGGCGGGTGCGTGGTGGGCGGCAGGCATATCGTTGCAATACCTCCCCTCCTTTACGCGCAACGTGGGTTACGGGGTACCGTCAGACCTGCTGCTGGCCCAGCTGGCAGCGCATGCCCCACGGTCCGGCGCGTGCGCCGCCGATGGTGTAGCGTGTGCCATCTGCGTCCCGCGCCCACATGGCGGGCTGGATGGTCACGCCCGGAATGGCGGGCAGGAACATTTCGAACCCGCCCGCGTGGATTGCGCCGGGCTGGGTCGGGCCGGGAATGCCCGCCCCGCTACCGGGACGGATCATGGCGGGCCAGCCGGTGGCGCAGGGTGCCTGCATTGTCGTATCACCCGATGTGGCGTAACCGCCGGGATCAGCCACATCAGCCACCTGCGCCATGGTGGCGGTAATGTCCACCACCGCATTGCACAGCACGCACAGGGGCGGACGAAACGGTTCGGCGCGGGCGATGAAATAGGTCTCGCCCCCACAGGTCAGGATATCCCCTGCCCGCACGTCTGTCATATCCATCAGCGCATAGACAAAGGGGACATCCCATAACGCAGGCCCGGCAAAGCCGAAGGCTCGGTCGTTACTGAATGCTGCCATGGTCCGGGCATAGGGCGTGGCGCACGGGCTGGCGGCGGCGGTGGGGCGGTACTGCACGGCGCGCGCACCCACGTGGGACGCCGCCCGCGCGAAGCCACGCGCGGCAAGGTGGCACAGGGATGGCTGGTCCATCAGATCACGATCTCCCCCATCCCGCGCAGGCCCGGTCCTGGCGGAATGCCGAGGAAATTGCATAACTGCACCCGCCAGCGCGTGTATAGCGTGAAGCGGTCGGTAACTTCGGTGCGGTTGCGGGTCCATACCGCCGCGCGGTCGGTATCAAGGTTGGCGGTGGCCGCCATGATCGCACCTTCCAGCATCTGGCACTGCATGATGAACGCCCGCGCCTGCGCACATTCGGCAGGGGCAAGGTTGCGCAGGCGCCATTCGTTGAAGCCGTAAACCCGGAAAAACCGCCACGACTGCATGCCGCTGTCCTGGCCGCCCAGCGCGGGATAGCCCATGTAACGGCGTGCCTGCGCCAGTTCATTGTCTACCAGCGGCGTATCTGCAACCGTGGCGGCGGTGGGTGGCGGCGTGGCTGTGGTGGTGACGACGTCCGTCGTATTCCCGGTATCCGTGGTGGCCTCGCTGGCCGCCGTGGTCGTATCCGTATCGGTCATGGCCGTTGCTGTCGCCTTCTTGCATGATGCGGCCCGCCTGCCCGTTGTATTTGGCAGTGGTCCCGGAAACAGGTCATTGAAAATGGGAGTTTTGGATGCTTTTTTAAAAGGCGGTATTTTCCAAAGCTTTTTGGAAAAAGCTTCACCAAAAACTTCTTTATAATTTGCATGATGCGGGCGGCAGCATGATCCCGCCGCCCGCCGGGGGGTTATGCCCCCGCGCCAAGGCTTTCGATCACGACCCCGCGTTTGAGATAGCTGTTGGTCGCGGTGGGAATGACCGAGGTATCGGCGGTCAGGTCGGTCGGCAGGGCAAAGCCGCCAATCCACGACCATGACTGCGCAATGATCTGCGCCAGGCGGTCGAGTGCCGGGCGGGTAATCATGCACACGCCGTCCACATCCGTCAGTTCGCCGCCATCCAGCAGGGGCGCGTAATGGGTGCCGATATTGGCGTAATCGCCCTCGATCAGCGCGCCCTGTCCGCAGATGATGGCGCGATGGATGTTGCCCGCCCCCATGCTGGCCTGCTGCGGGGCCTCGGTCGTGGGGATGAAGCGCACGCCAAGCAGGTCAAAGATCTGGCCGCTCTGGTAGGTGTCGGACCCGTACTGCCCGCGATACAGCAGCTTGAAATCCTCGTCCCGGAACAGGCCCAGAAGCTGCGCATTGTCCAGATAGCAGTGATACACCCCGCCATCAGGTGTCGGCACGTTATTGTCACGCAGGGTGGCCAGCGCGCCAAGGATCGACTGGACCGTCAGCAGGTCGCCCGCCACAAGGGCCGCCGTGGTGGCGCGTGCATTGGGGCGCAGCACCAGCGGGGCCGTGGCGGCGATGACCGCGTTGCCCGCCGTGGCGTCCGCCACCTTGACGGATGCCGAGAACGTCAGTGTGCCCGAAATCCCGTCCGGCGCGGTGGAGGTATTGGTGGCATCCGCAGCCGTGCCTACCAGCGTGTAGGATCCGGTCCCGATGGTGACGGTCATGCCAGCCGACGCGCCAACGGACACCACCTGTCCTTCATCGGACAGGATGTTCTGGAAACCGCGGATGTCATCTACGGCCACCGTGCTGCCTGCTGCCCCCAGCGTGGTGGTGATACGCGTATTGCCGCCGAGGTAGCCACCCACCCCGTTCTGCGCCCCGCCAAACAGCGCATTGCGCGCCAGGCGATCAAGCGTCTGCCGCGCATTGATGCCAAGGCGCGATGCATTGGCCAGGAACTGGTTGGCGATGCCGACACCTTCGGTCACCTGGTTCAGGTCCATGGTGTTGCCGTACTGGTTGATGGTCAGCGTGTACTGTTCGACTGACCATTCGGCGGGCGTCATGCCGTTGTCAAAGCTGGTATTGGCGGTAGGGTTGAGCGGCGTTGTCGCAGGCGGCAGCAGGCCCGCGCGGGTATCGGTAATGGTCTGGCCGATGCGGGCGGGGAATTCCATCTGGTCGGCAATCGAGCGGAAGCCCAGCCGCGACTGCAATGCATCCTGGAACGCACGCGACAGGAACCCCTGCTGGATGACCGGCTGCAGGGAAGCGGGGAAATTGGCAATGGCCATGAAGTTCATTTCCTTGAAAGAACAAAAAAAGCCACCATGCACGGATGCACTGGCGGCGGCAGGGGCGGCCATGGCGGGTTGCGCCATGAAGGGGCCGGGTGGGAGAGGTCAGGCGTGGCGCATGTGGCCGGTTATGGACCCCTTGCCCGTTCCGCGCGGCATGACGGGACGCGGAACAGGTAAAGGGTGGTGTAAGGGCGCGCATTTTTCACGATACGGGGACGCATCCCGTTGCGGTTTCAGTTCCCGAAATCGTAAACGTTTATTATGGAGAGTATGTTTTTATCATGACTATATTTGTTGCGAAGGGATTTCTGTTTTTCATAAATCGTGTCGCAACGGCTGCCTATTTCTTCCGTCAGGTCTTTTTTCCGGTCGTCGGGCAGCGTGCTGTCCCATTCCCCGCCCAGATACTGGCAGATTTCGGCATCATGGAGAAAGGTCGTGACATCCGGCGGGTATCTGTCCGCAGCCATGGCCATGGTAGGAGAAATTAGTATTATTACTATATAATAAATAAAAATTTCCCGGTTCTGCCTTTTGAAGGTTTTTGGAAAAATATTCATCAAAAACTTCTTTACGGTTTTCATGATGGCATAGGAATGGACTTTTTAAACCATTGTTCATGAACTGCGTTATTTTACGCCAGTTCAACGTAGCGGCTTGCGATGCAACATTACCCGGTGCGATCCTGTCTTACTGACAATTCATGCCATACGCGGCGGTATGCGGGCCGGGGCATGACGCCCGCCAGCCCGCATATCCCGCCATGGATCACGCCGGGCGGAAGATTACATAAACCTTCTTGACCGTTTCCCGGTTGTCCCATGCGCACTCAGCTCCCCGTTCGACAAAAAAGATGTCGCCCTTCACAAACGTCTTTTCCCTGCCTGCGCCATCCACCAGCGTCACGCTGCCCTCGATCAGGTACATCAGTTCGGCATGATCGTAACGCACCGCGCGACGGGCATAAGGGGTGGCGGACCATGTGCCGCAGCGCAGTTCGCCATTGGCGGATTTGTAATCGTTGAAGCTGTGGCAGGAAGGCGCCTGTCCAACCAACACCGCAGCCGAAGGCGATGCCGACGGAGCCATGACCGGGTTGGGGTCAATCACCACCGGCGTCTGCGCGCCCGGCGTGCTGGTGTCGCAACGCATGGCGATTGCCCGCGTGCCCGGTGCGGCAGCCCAGCTGAAGGCACTGCCTTTGGGAATGACAATGCTGGTATCCGGGCCAAGAACATTCGCGCCAATGTTCAGTTCACCTGTCAGCACGATCACGAATTCATCTGCCGGCATGGCTGTCACCAGTCCCGCATCCTGCGGTGCGCAGGCCATGACTGACAGGCCGTCCCCCTGCCCCGCAAGCTTCGTGCGTGCCAGCAGGAAATCACCCGGCGCAGGCATGGATGTGTCGGCAAAGGCGCGCAGGTCAACAAAGCTGCGTACGGTTACGTCGGTCGGGGTCATTCAGTACGGTCCTTCAGGCGGATGGTTTTGCAGTCCACCCTGTTGCAAGCAATATGGAACCGCCCGGTCGCGCCGGGCGGATTTCAGACCGGGATCGTAACATGCAGCCGCGCGTTCGTCACCTGTGGGAACGCATCCTGCGCCTGGCGGGCATGCAGTCCGTCGGACTGGTATGCTGAACAGTTGGAAGCTTGTGCCAATGATAAAGAAGTTTTTGGTAAGGTGTTTTTCAAAAAACTCTGTATAACGCCACCTTTTTGAAAAAAGGCGGTGCCCAAGAACTTTTATTATTTTTTATCAACAGATTATTTTCAAACGCTTTTTAAGCGATATTCACTGCACATTGAAATCCTGCGTGTGGGTAAAATAATCAGCTTCCATACTCAGTAGACTGTTCACCCATGGGCTGGGACCTTATGGGTATGGATTATTTTACCTGATAATTATTTTGTAACGTATTTTTTTTGATATCAATGACAGAGAACAGGCTGTAGTTTTTATTTTTTATTGTTCCAGTAAATGGAATTCTGTATTTGCATAATAAATACAGAACCGTCTGGTCTGATGTCGTGGCCTGTGCAGATGCTCGGGATAGCGTTATCGAAAGAATACACAAATCCAATAATATCATGTCTGACAGGTTACGGTTTTTCATTCCGATGGCCCTGTCACGATAATGGGTCTTATAAACATCATGCAAAGCAGTTCTGTTTACGCCTGTGCAATCTGATTATGCCCCAAAATAGGAAAAATACAGAAGACACACATAAAAAATAAACAAAAATAGCACCCTTGAAAAATCCAGGGGTGATTGCTGTATATGCGGATTATTGTCATAAGCGGGTCGGTTTCCAGAAAAGTGGGCATCTCTTCCTATCGTCGGACAAAAGAGAACGGAATCCTGTTTGCTTTTCAGGAGAAAATTACAATCTTTCAGTATTATCCACGTTCTTTATTCAAATAGTGGAAACAGGAAATTACTCCGTCCCTTTCGGTTACGGTTCTACGTCGCCACCGGCCAGCGCAGGCCCGCTGCACTGGCGGCTGCCTTCACATCGCGCGCACCTGCCGTGCGGGCATCGAACGGAGTGGGATCGCCCGCGCGTGGTGCGGGGCCAGCTGCAGTAGTGCCGCTGGCGGCCCCCGATGCGGGCTGTGGCATGGTAAACAGATAGGCACGGCTGTCACGTGCAGCCTGCATGACCGTGTCCAGCCCCTGCGGCGTACCGTCTTCGGCCAGTGTAACGGCAGACAGGTCCACCAGCCGCACGACATCGGCGGGTTCGACCGCCCCCATGCGGGCAGCCATGGCGCGGGCTTCGGCGCGGATTATGGCGCGGCTGGCGCGCGTGCGGGCGGTGCTGGCCTGTTCGGTGGCGCGCGCCAGGTCGGCTTCCAGCGTGGTGCGGGCCTGCATGGCTTCATCACGTTCGGCGCGCAGGGCGGCCAGTTCGCGGCGCATTGTGTCCATGTCAGGGGTTTCAGGAACGCTTGATCGGGTCATGTCATGCCTCCATTCATGAATAAAAGATCAGTTCGGGTTTTCAGTGCCGATGCGCGCCCATTCGCTATGGGGGCTGGGCGTACCTGCGCGGGCGGCCAGAATCATGCACGCCGTCTGCCGTGACAGGAACCCCCCACGCACCGCCGTATCCAGCCCCTGCGCCAGTTGCGCCAGGTCGGCTTCCGTCCCCGGGAAATAGGGCGGCCACTGCAATGCCAGACCATCGGCATCCAGCCCCGCGTAATCGCGCCCGCCAATACGCAGGCCACCGGTAATGACGTGAGAAAACGCGCACACCATGCGATACAGCGCCAGCAGTCCGTATTCGCCGTATGACAGGCGCATCCGGTCCGCCAGCCACAGCAGGGGCTGGTACAGCATCTCCATCGCGCGGCCCGATGTGGGAGCGCTCAGGCGGTCGGCCTGCGCGCGGTTGCCGTGGATCTGCTCCATCACGCTGGCACGCAGTTCGCGGTAATGATCCCGCATTGCCCCCGCCGCATCGCCGTTGATTTCCAGCAGCTTGGCATCCCCATCCAGCGGCAGTGTCAGCGCCGATGCAGCCCCCCCTGATGACGCGGGCGTGCCATCGGCATACGGGTCCGGGCCAGCGCGGATCACCAGCCGTGGGTCGGCGCTGTATTTCAGGCCGCGCCCGGATTGGGACAGCAGGTAATCGCACTCGATCACCGTATCGATGGCAGCTTCAAACGTGCATGGCCCGTCCACCACGCCGGGGGCGGTCAGGTTGGCCATCCATACCCACGGTACGAAACCCAGACCATGGTGGGTGCTGCGCGTGGGGTCCAGCCGCGTGGGCAGGCCCGCATCGACCCGCTGGGGTACGTAAACATGGCAGTCTGCGCGGTCCCATACACGTAGCCACCAGAACACGGTTGTCGCATCATCGGGGTTGACCTGCCACCCTTGCCCCGCCAGCGTAGCGCCCGTGACCTTGTAGCACTCGGTCATGCGGGACAGTTCACCCGTGCCATCCCATTGCGGGGTCAGGTACAGCGTATCATGCACGGCAAAGCGCAGGCGGCGGTCTACCGCTTCCACCAGCACCGCAACCGATCCGACCGACCCACGGGTCGCCGCGTCCATCATTAGCGCTGGCAGCGCCGTGGCCGCCGCAACCTGCGCCAGTATGCCCGGCAATACGGGATCGGTGGCCGCCGTAGTGGGCCAGTGCAATGCACCAAACAGCAGCGACACCGCATCATCCACCACTGCGCGGCACATATTGGTGCGCACCGACGGCCTGCGCTGTGACAAAGGGATGTATTCCCCTGCCCCGTTATATTCGGTGCCGAACGGGTTGGGGATGGCATCGTACTGCGTGCCGGCCAGCACGCGGCCCAGTGCGGCAAGCCGCCCTGCACGGGGGGGCAGGTCCGGATCGTGGGGGTAGGTTTTCCTCAGTTCCTGCCAGTCCATGCTGTCTCTCCGATGTGTTGGGCAAAGGGGGGTGGATTTGATGGTGATGCGGCGGCAGAACCGCGATAGACAGGCCGCCTGGGGGCATATGACCGTGCGATGGAGAAAAAAAGAAAATGGATATCAGTCACCTACTACTGACCCCGGTTCGCCTGGCGGTCGAAATTGGCGTCGTAGGCGTGACCATTGCGGTGGTTGTGGGCGCATGGCGCAGGCGGTATGGCCACCCGCCCGTAGCGGTCCTGTTCCAGCCCGCGCCATCGCAACCCCCGGCGCCGCCGTCGGTACAGTCCTCATCCGTGGTGGATGCGGGTTTCAACGTGCCGGTTTCCATGACCGATTACGACTGGGCAGTGCGGCTGTATGAGCCCACCGCCCTGCTGTCGGAATGGGAGCGGCGGGTGCTGTCCATACTGGTGACGCAGGTGCCGCATGGCTATTACGTCTGCCCGCAGGTCAGGCTGGCGGATTTCATGGTCCCGCGCGGGCCGGACCGTGACGCCAACCGACAGGCGTTTTTCAAGATCGCCTCCAAATCAATTGATTTCGTGGTGGTGCATGTGCAAAGCTGCACTGTAGTGCTGGGGATCGAACTGGATGACAGCACCCACGCCCACCCCGAACGTCAGTATCGTGACGGACTGGTTGACGCCGCCTGTGCTCATACCGGTATTGCCCTGCTGCGTTTTTCCCCCGGCGCACGGGTGGATATCAGCGGATATTTCCGTGCGGCTCCGGTATGACCCGCCCGACGCCTGCGCCGTATCACCGTGGTGGCGGGCGGATCAGGTATGGTGCGTATTGTGCTGAATGGTATTGGAAATACCGCATGACATGTTTAAGGCGGATAATATTATTCCTGCTCCCGTGCATCGTGTTTTTACAGACATCTGATCGCGCATTCGCTACATCCATACAGGCGGACGACGGGTGAAAAATTTACGCTAATGTGCGGTATCAGTATCAGATCTGCTATCCGTCCCGTCTGCTGAAGCCACAGGGAGAACCAGGTGACAGCGACGGACAAAGGTTTCTGGCCCGTGATGGTGGAGAGTCAAGGCATTGGCATAAGCATCAGGATTATTCAGATACGTTCTTGCCAGCCTGTAGGCCGGATGTGTCACCAGTAAGCGTCTGTGTAGTGTAGGTCGAACGCTTCATTAATTGAAGAAAAGACCCGAAATGGTGCCATGGTCGAGAGCAGTCTGTGGTCTCTGGTTTCCTCATGCGTTGGTGTCATGACAAAATTCTGGTCACGTGAGGCCTTTATTCCGAACGGGTTATTGAAATGAGGTGGCATGTGTTGTCCAAAACCGCTTTCCAGCATCCATTGGGCAATCGTGATGGATGCCGGGACGCCCCTGACGTCATCTTGACGCGGGTGCCCCGCGTGATTGTCCCGGAGCATTCAACAGGCGCAAGGCGCAAGGCGTGGGTCCCGCAGGTCAATCCGTCCGTCAGGACAGGATATGCCAGCAAGGTTGTGTTGAATCTTCTGGATCGCCCCAATGGTACAATATCCACAGACGCCATCGACACGCAGACGGGAGCGGATTGCGGAAACCGTGTGTTCAGCAGTTCCTGAACGGCAATAATATCTTCACGTCGGTTCATGCCGCCCCTGCCAACGAAAGCCATGATTTTAAGGGATCTGGATAAGGACATGATAAACGCCTTTCATATACTGGTCTTCTCCGTCCCTATCGCCCCAGTGTAAACCGCGTCGGCACCCATCGCGCGGGGGCGGCGGGCGGTGCGGAGAGCATGAGGTCCGTCAGCGCCCAGACCAGCGCATCCGCCCGGTCAGGAGAATGCGGGCCATGGTAGCCACTGGCGGAAAACTGACATAACTGCTCCTCCAGCGTGACAAAGCTGCCGTGATGGGTCACGCGACCCTGTTCATATAATGCCGCCACAGGTTCAGCACGCGCGGCCTTGCCCCGGCTGGCGGTGACCATGCGCAGGGCGGCGTTGGGGTTGATGCCGCGCAACGTGGCCTCGACCAATGCACCGCCAAAATTATGTTCGGCCACGATGCGCTCCGCCCCCCAGTCCATTTGCGCCTGCAATGCCGCGCGCGCCCATCCTGCCGGGCTGTCCCGTCGCGACAGGTCAGCCAGAACATGACCATTCCCGCCCGCATCCACGCCGCATACGACAATGCCGATTTCGTCCGATCGCGTATCCTCCGGTCCCGAACAGCCCGACGGGTCTACCGCCACGACAATGCGGCGCATGTCCCTTGTCACGCTGGCATGGGTTGCAGGTGTGACAGCGGCAGTACGGCGGAAATCCTCCATCCGCCACAACGCGCCATCCACCGCCTGTTGATATTCGCCCAGCATGAAACGTCTGCGCTCGCGTTCCGGCAATGCTTCCAACTGCGCCATGTATTCCGGCGACAGGTTGGCGCGGTTGCCATCGGGGTTCAGGCGCATGGTGGCATAACGTGCGCAGTCCAGCGGTGTGCCGGATGTAGGGTCCATCCCCCCCTCAAACACGCGGTACAGCCAGTGCGCGGTGGTGGGGGGATTGGCGTCAATATATTCCTTCAGCGCTAGGGGCGATTTCTGCGCCAGTCTTGTCAGCAGCATGTTGCGCGCGCCATAGGTGATCTGGCTGGCTTCGTTGAGGTAAACGGTGGCGAATTCCAGCCCCAGTATCTTTTCCGTCCGGTCCTCATCATCCAGCCCGCCAAATAAAATGACCGACCCGTTGGGCATTTCCACTGTCCAGTCGGTGCGCGACAGCGACCATGGGACAGTAGGAAAACACCGCCGCATGACAGTGGGAAACGTATCGGCCAGCACGGTGGCCCGTAGCGCGTTCAGCCGGTGACGGAATATGCCGTGCCGCGTGCCCGCCGCCTTTAGCGCCCGGATAACCAGCGCGCGCACCAGCACAAACGTTTTGCCCGACCGCGCGCCCCCGCGCAGCAGGATATGGGTGGCGGAACCGCCCAGTAGACGGTTGGCCGCGCGCTGGTCTGGTGTCAGGCTGAAGGCGTGTTTCAAAAGCCTGCCCCCCTGAAATACTTTGAAAGTAGAAAAATTTTTTTAGTAAAGATTTTTTAGATTTTTGAAGAACGTTGCCTTTTAAAAAATCTGGCACCCGAAAACTTTTATTTACTAGAAAATACTTCACAATTCCGCATCATCGGTCGTAATCGTAATGGCAATGGTGCTTCCCCCTTCCCGCCGGTCAACCGGCGGGCGCAGGCGGGTCGCGACCCACATCCGTGCCTCCATGCGCAGCTTGATGGCGGGCACATCGTCACGGCCGGTGGCGCGGTCGGCTATGGTTATGATTTCCTCGGCCAGTGTATCGGCCGCTGCCTCCCGCGCGGTGGCATACAGGGTGCGAAACCCCGCGTTATCGCGCAGCCAGCGAAACACCGTGGCCCGGTGTGGCATGGCCGGATCTGCACAGATCGCACGCAGGCTGTGTCCATCAGCCAGCCGGGTGCAGATATCCTCAGCTACCCTGCGGCTATACGCTCCGCGCCGTGCGCCCGGTATGGCGGGTTCGGGCATGGTTATTCTTCCCTGTTATCCAGCTGACATGAAAACGCCCGGGCTGCCGTGTGGGGCAGTCCGGGCGTGGTTGTGTCATGATAGGGTTGTTATCGTGAAAAAGCGTGCAGGTGGGAACCGGTTTGTTGTGCCCGCTGGCCGATCGCGGGTATGACGCAGATTGGTTCCGCAATGCTCTGGAGGAGAAAGGGATAAAGCCCTGCATTCCTGGTCGCAAATCTCGCGGGAAACCGGTCAGATACGACAGGCGGAAATACAAACGCCGCAGCCGTATCGAGATCATGTTTGGAAGAATCAAGGACTGGAGACGGGTCGCAACAGGTTATGAGAGATGCCCGAATGGCTTCTTCTCAGCCATCTGCCTCGCTGCAACGGTCATGTTCTGGTTATGAGTCCTGAGTCTAATGCGACCCTGATGGCCACCACGGTGATCACACCAGCCCGCCGGGTATTTCCCGCGCAACATCAAATACAACATCTGCATAATCACGCTGACAGTACCGAAAACCCGTCAGCGCAAACATCACCTCCACCGGGATATCGAAATAGAAATCCAGCATCCCCGGTGGATAACCGCTTTCGGTTTCCTCGCGGTCCATGGCGGCGATGGTTTCGTGTAGCAGCGCGGGCGGCGTGCCGGTTATGGTCAGGTCGTGGGGACCTGCGCCCTGTCCGTGGTGGATTACGGACCAGATCTGCGTGCCGTCATGGTGGAAGCAGGTGACACTTTCATACCGGCGTTCATCCACCATGCAGGTCACGACCGTGGCCCCGGCGGAATACGTCGCCAGTCGCGCTGCATGTGCCCGCGCCATGGCCGGATCGTTGCACAGCACCACCGTCCATCCATCGGGCAGGCTGCCGATGGCTGTTGGCGCGGGGCGGGTGTCGTCCTGTGGCGTGCTGGTGTCCGTCAGGCCCATGCGGGCGCATACGGTGACGCGGTTGATGCCGTGGAATGCGAAGGCCGTCACCACATAACCCGCCGGTCGGGGCGGACAGGTTTCACGTATGTAGAAACGCAGCCGGATGGGGGGGAAGATATCCTGCGTTCCTTCGGTCATCTGGACTGGGGCAAAGGTCACGCCCGCCTCCCCCAGGCGATAGGGATAGACGATGTTTTCCGCCGTGCCGTCGCGGTGGGTGCACATGATGACGGCGGCCTGTTCCGGCCCGTCGCCACCGGGCAACAGCACGGTGCAGTTGGCGACTACAGCCGCCGCCCGCGCGCATGCCTGCCGTGCCGCGTCCTGCACCGCGTCGCGCGCGCGATCAAGCTGTATGGTGCTGTCGGCCTGCCCGCCTGGGCCCGCTACCGTCTCGATCGTGCCAAGATAGCGGCCCGGGACCATGACCGCGCCAAACGGGGCAAAGACGCCCTGCCGGGCCAGCAGCCGCTCCACTTCGGGACGCAGATGGACGGCAAGGCGGTCAAAATCCTGCCGTGGCGTGGCCAGCCAGTCCGGCAGGTCAGCTTCAGTCCAGCCCTTGTACACGTCCATCCCTGTCCCCCCGTGCCGGTTCGGGGTCATGATGGGTGGCGGATGGACGGCGTGTCAATCCGGCGGGCCGATGGACCATCGTCCGCTCCGGCCGGTTTTAAACCATGGGTTGTTTCAGACAGACCAAAGGTCCAGGATCTCGTCTTTTCCGAAGCTGTTTGAAAACAAATAATTGATAAAAAACAAAAGTTTTGGGGCACCATCTTTTTACAAAAAGACTGCGTGCTTCGAAGCGTTTGGAAAAAAGGCTTCATCCAGGACGTCCTGATGATTGCAGGATGCTGCTTCCTGATCTGACTTTTCAAACGGTCGCTAATCTGTAATAGCCGTCCGCCCTACACAGAACCCAAGCCCCGTCACCGCAAACGGCAGCACCGCCAGCATAAGGCTGGTCCGGGCGGCAAGGCCCGTAATGCGCGTGAAATTGACCAGAATGACACACAGCACCGCGCACAGGGCCACGGCCGCTACGCACGGGATCACCACGGCGCTGAATGGCCGCCCCCGCGACAGGTCACGCCTGCGGGCAAAGAACGCCACCACCGCCACGGATGTCAGGATCATCAGCACGACAATGCCAATGGTCGAGATCCCGGCCATCGACCCGAAAATATCCACCAGCGGGTCCTCTCCCGACAGGGCGGCGATGCACAGCAGCACGCACGCAGTGCCCGTCTGCACGACGGACGCCACGTGCGGCGAGGCATGGCGGTCATGCGTGCGGGCCAGGAAGGCAGGCATGATCCCGTCGCGCCCCAGTGCAAGCTGGTAGCGCGCGATGATGTTGTGGAACGACAGCAGGCACGCGAACAGGCTGGTCAGCAGCAGCACCTGCATGGCCTGCTGCATTACCCGCCCCGCATATCGTCCTGCGGTTTCCAGCACGATGTTCTGCCCGTGCGCCAGGAACCCGCGCGTGATCCCGGTAATGCTGTCTGCCCCCCATGCATGAATCACGCACCAGCACGATATGGCGTAGAACAGGCCGATGATGATCACCGCGCCATAGGTCGCGCGTGGGATGGTGTGCTGCGGGTCGCGGGCTTCGTCACGGAAAATGGCCGTGGCCTCGAACCCGATGAACCCGGTAATGGCAAACAGCAGCGCCACCGCGAATGGTCCCGCTGCCTGCCCCGCGTCAGCCATGGGAGCCACGGGCATGGGGTGCCACATGATGGCGGCGTTCATGACCACCACTACCCCGATTTCCAGCACCAGCGCCACGCCCAGCACGCGCGAACTCAGGTCGATATGCCGGTAGCCCATCACGGCCACCGCGACCAGCACGCCTGCTGCATACAGCCACCATGGCAGGGCAGGCCCGCCCCACTGCCGCACCGCGTCATCCATGGACCAGCCAAAAAACCCGTAAACCCCAAGCTGGATGGAGGTATAGGTCAGTAGCGCCAGAAACGCCCCCGCCCGCCCGCACCGCGCCCCCAGCCCCGCGCGGATATAGGTAAAGAACGCCCCTGCTTCGGTCATGTATGCCGTCATGGCCACAAACCCGACCGAGAACAGCAGAAGCACCATCGCCGCCGCGACGAACCCGGTCCATGCCAGCGCGCCATTGCCCTGCGTGATTGCCAGCGGCACGTTGCCGCTTATGACCGTAAGCGGTGCTGCGGCGGCGATGACCATGAAGATGATTTCCGCCACGCCAAGATTGCCCGACAGCCGCCCCATGTCGGCAGGGCTGCGTGTGTCGGTGGCAGTGGAGACTGTTGCCCGCACGCTCACGCCGTCAGGCCCATTTCGCGATACACATCCAGCCTGCGGTCAGTCAGGAAGGGATTTTCATGCTGTGCCCGTTCCACCACGCCGGGCTGGATGTCGGCCACGATCAGTGCCTCCTCCAGCCCCGCCTGCGCCAGCACCGTGGCGTCAGGCGCAATGATGCGGCTGTTGCCCACGTAAACCGTGTCCCGCTCGCGCCCGGTATGGTTGATGTAAGCCAGGTAGATCTGGTTTTCCCACGCCCGCGTGCGCACCAGTTCGCGGGCGGAAAACAGGTATGGCTCCATCTGCGCGGTGGGCACCAGCAGCAGTTCGCACCCTGCCTGCGCCACGTAGCGGACGTATTCGGGAAACTCCACATCATAACAGATCATGCCCGACACACGCAACCCGCCAAACGACACAACGGGAGAAGGATGCGTGCCGGGCAGGAAATACGCGCGGTCCATGTCGCCAAACAGATGCAACTTGCGCACATGCAGCACCTCGGCCCCATTGCGGTCCAGCAGCACGGCGCTGTTATACAGCCCGGCGGGCGTATGTTCGGCATATCCCAGCATGACCGCCATCCCATGGGCCACCGCCATGGCGCGCACCGCCCCCACCGCGTCGAAACGGGCCAGGTCATACAGGCTGTCACCAATATCGTAGCCGGTCACGAACAGTTCGGGCGTAATCAGCAGGTCCACCCCCTGCCCCGCCGCGCGCGCCAGCGTGCTGTCAAGTTCACGCAGGTTGGCATCAATATCCCCCGGGGTTCCCGCTGTCTGTAGGCCGGCCACGCGCATGCTGTAAGATCCTGATTTATTACTTCTTCGCAATGGGTATCATGGTCGCCGTCCGACGCAACACAAATCTTGCACGTGCGTACGGGACGACGTCTTTCAGAGTTTTTTGAGAAAACTTCACCAGAAACTTTTATCTGCACGAAGGTATGGCGTGCCGGCGGACTGGCCCGCCGCAAAACACACCGTCCGGCCACGCACTGACGGAAGCTTCACCAGAAAACTGCGGACAGCTCCCGGGGGTCAGGCCGCGTGGGTATGCCCGCCTGGGCCATGGGTATGGCCGGGATCGGGATCATGGTCGTGGGAATGGGTGCCCTCGCCATGGTCATGGCGGTGATGCAGATCGGGGTAATGCGGGTGGCTGTGGACCAGCCTTGCATGCACATGGTGGTGGGTATGGGGTTCGCCCACCGGGTCATCGGGGCCGTGTTTGTGCTGGTGGTGTTCATCATGCACGTGGCGGTGGGTGTGTTCCATGACTTCATGCACGTGTTCGTGATCGTGGCGTTCGCTCACGTGCAGCCACAGCCCTACCGCCATGAACGCCCCCGCAATGGCCAGACGCTCCACGTCATGCGCATGAAACAGCACGACCGACACCACCGCCCCGATAAAGGGAGCCATTGCGAAATATGCCCCCGTGCGCGCCGCCCCAAGGTGGCGCAGCCCCAGCATGAACGCCACAAGGCTGACCCCGTAGCCAAGGAAGCCGATGCCCCCCGCCATCGCCACGACCCCCGCGCCAGGCAGGCGGGCATGTTGCAGCACAAGGGCCGCGCCCAGGTTGACGCTACCCGCCACAACCCCCTTGATCGTGGCGATGCGTACCGGGTCGGCGGCTGAAAGCTGACCGCTAAGGTTATTGTCGATGCCCCAGCACATACAGGCCGCAATGATGTACAGCGCGCCTGGCGCCAGCGCCGCATGCCCCTGCCATGACAGCACGGCTGCCCCCGCCACGATGCACGCGGCGCCAAACAGCAGCCTGCGGTCCACGTTTTCACGAAACACCACCCATGCGATCAGCAGGGTCGCGATGCTTTCCATATTCAGCAGCAGCGACGCACTGGCCGCATCACTGCGCGTCAGCCCGATCATAAGCAGCAGCGGTCCCAGCACGCCCCCTGTGGCAATCACCCCCAACAGGCATGGCAGGTCGGCGCGCGTCAGCGCGGCCTCGTCATGGCTGGGCAGCCGCAGCGCCGTCCGCGCGCCCAGCACCAGCGCCAGTCCGATACCAGAGCCAAGGTAAAGCAGCCCCGCCGCCATCTGTGCCGACATGCCATCCAGCAACAGCTTGGCAAATGGCGTGCTGGCGCCAAACAGCACGGCGGACATCAGGGCAAGGACAAGACCGGTTCTGTTCATCCCCCATCCTTACCACACCGTTTTCGCGTCGGGCCATGGGGTTGTGGCAGCGTGTATCAGGCGGCCTGCCCCGGTGTCATTCCAGCAGTGTATAATTGACCGTGACATCGGCATGGCCGACGAATTCCGCGTGCAGGTCAAGCGGAATCGTCTGCCTCATGAACATGATCATGGTGGCGTTATCAAGCATGATACTGCCCGAGTTTCTGCGGAAACGGACAGACAGGACCCTACCCCGACGGTCCATCCGCAGCCTTTAAGGTCGTATATCCCTGCATGTCGGCGCTGCCTGCCGCAGGGGGATAATACATGTGGTCACGGCCCCACAGATCAATGCGCCGGGTGTTGCCGCGCGTTGTCATGACGGAACTGCTTGCACAAGAATCACTGGAACCGGAGGATTCAGGATCGCTGCCGGTCGTTGTGGCATCCCCATGCGGGACGTATGATTGCTGCGGCCTCACCACCGCTCATGCAGAATATCCAGTGCTGTGTGCAACGTGCGGATGCGGGTGCCGGGGGCTTCGTCCATGCCGCATACCGCGCACACCACACGGGTACGTGCCGGGGTCAGCAGCGACAGGGCGCGGTCGATGGCGCGGCGGGCGTGAACGCTGGTCTCGGTGTCCTCCATCGTGCCGCCACTGCCCGTGCCGGTATGGGGTGTGTAGCGTTGCACAAGCCGCCCGCCACGCGTCGCGCGCAGCCAGCTGGCGCGGAACCGCAATCCTGCCGCGTGCTGGTCGGCGGTCAGGGCGGCGTTGGCGCGGTAGAACAGGCGGTCCAGCATGCAGGTGTCACGCACCCGGCGTACGATGTGCTGTGGGGTGCGCGGGGACAGTTCAACGCGGTCTTCCATCACCACGCGGGCGCGGGCGGCGGGACCGTCGGCCCCCATGTCGGGTTTCAGCCCCATGGCGATGTCGCGTGCGGCCAGGCGCGCCCGGCGGTCGGCACGCAGGATGGCGGCCACGCGGCGGCGTTCCCCGTCGGGGCCATCATGGAGGGTACGCGCGGCATCAGGGGTACGGGCAAGGGGTACGGACATGGCGTTTCCTGTGCGGTCTGTATGATATTTTCATACTATCCGCCGTCCATGCAGGCGGCACGTCCGTACCCCCGACTGCCGGGGCCATGGGGTACACGTGCAACACGCTGCACGCCCCGGTTTCCCGCGTCTGGCCGCAATGGTGTGCCCCTTGAAAAGTCATTTGTAGTCTGAGGCCATGAATATGGATCGTTGTATAATGTTGGGGGCAAGGGGGATGGAGGTTATATCGCCCCTGTTCATGCGGGCCACCTGTATTTGGCGGGTCCATGGTTTATATAAGGAAATATATAACCATACTTGAGTTTTTGCATAACATCCCCGGTTTGACAGCGGCCCGGAAGCGTCATCTATTGTCATTCCGTAATGTTTATGGGGATTATGTTTCATGGGACTGCTGCATTGCCATGCCGTAGGCATGGCCGCCCTGCTGTCATGCGCAGCACCTGCCATGGCGAAGACCGTACCGGCCGATGTCGTCTTTACCAATGGCTATATCTACAGTGTCGACAGGAAGGACCATGTGTACCAGGCCCTTGCGGTAAAGGACGGTCACATCGCCTATGTCGGCAGCAATGTGAAGGCGGCCCGTTATGTCGGCCCCGCCACGCAGCGCGTGGACCTTGGCGGGCGGATGATGATGCCGGGACTGGTGGACGGGCACATGCATCCGCTGGAGGGGGGCAAGAGCCTTATGGGCTGCTCGCTGGATTATCAGGCCCTGACGCACGACGAATTCAGCCAGCGCGTGCGCGCCTGTGTCGCCAATTCAGCGCTGCGCCGGCCCAATGGCACGTTGGTGGTGCGTGGCTGGTTTCAGGAAGCAATGAAGCCTGCGGGCGTGCGCCTGACGAAGGAAGATCTTGATCGCATCGACCCCCGCCGTCCCATCGTGGTGCGGTCCACCTTTGGTCATACCACGCTGGTCAATTCGGTGGCGCTGCGCATGGCGGGCATCACGGCGGCGACGAAGGCCCCACCGGGGGGCGAGATCGTGCATGACGCCAAAGGCCAGCCCACCGGCGTGCTGGAGGACGTGGCGCAGGACCTGATCGAACGCGTGGACCCGCCGCTGAGCGCGGATGAAAACGTTCAGGCAGCCCGCGCATCGCTGGCGGCCATGCGTGAACAGGGCATTACCGGATTCCTTGATGCATGGGCGCTGGATGCCGACCTGTCCAGCTATGCCGCCCTGCAGAAAAGCGGCGAACTTACGGCCCGCGCCCACTTCGCTCCGCTGGTCGAACCTGCCACGGGCACCGATGTCGCGGGCAATGTGCAGCGGCTGAAATCCATCGCGGCAAAATATGATCAGGGGCCGATTGGCGTGGACCCCGGTATTACCGTGCGCAACGTCAAGTTTTTCATGGATGGGGTGATCGCGGCTCCCGAGCTGACCGGCCGCGTGCTACAGCCTTATTATGTCAATACCGGCACGAAGGGCGCGCCCGACTGGGTACCCGGCACGTCGCTGGGGCCTGCGCCCTACTTCCCGCCTGCGGTCCTTGGCCCGCTGCTGCAGGGCGTGGTGCAGGCAGGGTTTGACCCCCACATGCATGCCGATGGCGACGGCGCGGTACATATTGCGCTGGATGGCGTGCAGTACGTGCGCGCACACCTGCCCCATGCCGATTTTCGCCCCGCCCTTGCGCATGACGAACTGGTCTCCCCCGACGATCTGCCGCGTTACAGGCCACTGGGCGCGGTGGCGGTGCTGTCGTTCCAGTGGGAAAAGGAAGGGCCGGACACGGTGGATGCCGGCCGCGATTTCCTCGGTCCAGAACGGGCAAAGGCGATGGAACCCGCATGGCCGCTGTACAAGGCCGGGGCGCGGATTGCCTATGGTTCCGACTGGCCGGTGGACCGCCTGAACGAATGGTTCGCGCTGAAGGTTGGCGTCACCCGCACCAATGCCCCCGAAGCGGGCGAGAAATATGCCCACCCGCTGGGCGACGCTCCCGGCCTGCCCCGGCCTGAGGTACTGCGCGCGATCACCATGAATTCGTCATGGGAGCTGCGTTCGGACACGCTGACGGGATCGCTGGAACGTGGCAAGCTGGCGGACCTGATCGTGCTGGACCGTAATGTCATGCAGGTTCCCGCTGTGGATATCGCAGACACGAAGGTGCTGCTGACCATGGTGGGCGGCAGGGTTGTCTATAACCGCGATGGATCCATTCCGCTGAAAGCCGTGGCCGGCACGGTGCCGTAACCCGTTTGCAGACATCGCCCTGTCTGGATGGGCGATGTCTGTTTCTCAGCTTTTATCCCTGTCCGGGGTCATTACCCATTGGCGGTGCCGTGAAACAGGCCCGGCACGCGGGCTGGTCTGAAAACCATGCCCCGCCATCACGCCCGACCGGCGCGATCCATACCCATTGCGGGTCTGATGCGCCACAGCGCAGCTTGTGCCAGGTCCAGCAGAGAGCACGTACACCACCCACCACCCGCATCCGGGCCAGCGCGCGGCCCAGTGGACGATGGTGTCCAGGTTGCAGGTGGCATGGTCCACCGCGCCACGGAAACATGCGGCGCAGGATCGCGCATGTATGGGCAGGACGTGCCAGCCATGCGGGCCACGCGATACAGGTCGGGTGGGATGGCGTGGGTCATGAGTAAACTTATGGGACATATCCCACAATCTCAAGCATTAATGGGATATATCCCCTCTACACAGGATGGGCGGATTATGGGACAGTTCCCATTATGGATATACGCTCTCCCGCCGCCGCCGAGATCGAACGCCGCATGGCGCTGCTGAACCTCAACAAAAAACGCCTTGCCGAACTGGCAGGTCTGAACGAAACCTATGTTCACGACATCCTGCGCGGGAAGTCGCGCAATCCCGGTGGCGACCGACTGGAAAAGGTCGCTGCCGTGCTGGGCTGCACCGCCAGCGACCTGCTGCGCGGGGGGCTGGCTGGCAATCCGGGGCCTGCGGCTGCGCGGCTGAAGGCGCTGCGTGAACGCGCGGGCTATACCGTGCGCGCGCTGGCGCGTGACGTGGGGCTGGGGGACAGATTTTCCAGCTATGCCTTTTATGAAAACAAGCTGAAAAAGGAATACATCCCGGTCGAGCTTGTGCGCAAGCTGGTGCCGCTGCTGACCGACCGGGGTGATCCCCCCATTGCCGCAAGCGAGGTCTGGGCATTGTCCGGTATCGTGCCGGGCGCGACCGACCTGAACGAAAGCATAAGCCGCGCCGAACGCGCCACCATGCCCGCGCAGAATGACGACGGGGCGATCACGGTACATGAATACGACATCTCGCCCCAGGCCGGCGCGGGTGCGATCGTGGACCACACTGCCTGTGGTGATGGCGAAGGCCACCCGACGCTGGATTCATGGCGCATCCCGCGCGACTTCATCCGCAATTATCTGCCGGATACCGGTGGCCTTGCGATCATCCGGGTGGCGGGCAATTCGATGGAGCCGGAATTTGCCGCGGGCGACCGCGTGCTGGTCGATACCGGGCACCGCATCCCCTCACCCGACGGGGTGTACGTGCTATGGAACGGCATGGGTGTGGTAATAAAGCAGCTGATGCTGGTCCCCAATTCCCGCCCGCCGCGCATCCGCATCATCAGCGTCAACCCCACCTACCCTGTTGATGAAGTCGATGCCTCCGACCTGGTGATAAACGGTCGGGTGGTGGGTAAATGGGTGTGGAAATAGGCACGGCATTTCCGTGATTGCCGCCATACATAGGGGGGCCACCGACAGACAGGACGGGCCGGAACCCGCCACCACGTTGCATGAACCATGGCGTTTGCGCCGGTCGCGGCACGCGTTTTTTATGGCCGGACCTGTCACGACCGCAATGGAATGGGGCGGAAAGGCCATTATGGTTAACCGCTTCTCTGATTCGAAAAATAACATTTTGAATCAAATGGTTCCATGAAGAAAGGTCGCTGCGCACGTGTGGATGAGCCAGATTTGTCCCACATCGGCTATGATCGGGGAATGTGTTCCCTATCACCCGTCATGGTCGGGTGCGCGGGGCATGACCGCTAGATTGTAACTTTTTGTTGCCAAATGGATGCCATATTCAGGGTCTCCTACTGCCCTGCCCGACGCATGTGACGCCGGGGCACCAGGAAAGGAACGCAACAATGTTCAAATCTGCTTCAGCATTCGTGGCGCTGGCCGCGCTGGCCATTGCCACTCCGGCCATGGCGCAAGGCGCAAATGATTTCTGCAAGGCGGTGAGCAAGCAGCCCAGCGGCGAATGGAAAATCAATACGGACACCACCGTCATGATTGGCGGTGCGCGCGTGGACCTGAAACCCCAGACAGTCTATCGCGGCGAAATCAAGATCAATGAAGAAGATCTGCATAACGAATTCGACAAGAACTGTAAGAAGTAAAAACGTCTGGAATAGCCATTTTTCAATGGAATGCGGTGTTGGAGATTGTCATGGAATGGACATTTCAGGATAGAACGTGACCAGAACATGGGAAAGGATTCGGGCTCTCGATGGGCGCAGATTTATTCCTGTGCCCATATCCCGTTCCTTCTGTAATCTCCACGCTGCGGCACCTATCCGGCTTGTGCCGGTCATGATGCCGCAGCACCGCATTTCCAGAGATCCCCAGGTCGTAGCGGCTGGAAATCCCTTACCAGCTTCAGGTTCCGGATGTCGTGGTGGCGGGGATGGCTTTGATGTCAATTGTACCACCCCGCCCCAGCCTCTGGTCTGCCTGACGGGAACACCCTTGTACCGATCAGGCCGATGATGGTGAGTGATTGCGCCGTTTACGATGGCACTGGTCCCTTTGTCTTTCCTGCCCTACTGACGCCGCATTCGGTCCTTAGGCACTCATCCTGCGCCCGCCACCGCTGTCCGGATGCTTCATGCCTGCTGCCCGCTTCCCCTTTGCGTTACAACCCCACGCCGTGACGGGCGTTATCCAGGTCATGACCGACATTACATTCCCTTCCATCCGCCCTTGCCTGTCCGGCATGACCTTGCTGTGCATGGCCGCACTGACTGCCCATCCCGCCCGCGCCGAAAGCCAGCATCTGACCCTGACACCTGCCAACACCACCGTCCTGCTGCGCGCAGACAGCGTGGTGGGCGCGATGGAGGGGCAGTTCGCCAAGGTTTCGGGCACGCTGGATTATGACCTGTCGCGGCAGACCTGCCATGTTGACCTGACCATGGATGCCACCAGCGTGCACATGGGTACCGTGGTGGAACGCAAGGCCGCGAAATCGGGCAACATGCTGGACAGTGACCGCTTTCCCACCACCCGGTACGTGGGCGACTGCAGCCCCCGCGTGGTGAAGGGACAGGTCCAGTCGCGCATGGTTGGCCGCCTGACCATGCGGGGCCAGACCCATCCCATGACGTTTGGCACACAGATGGTCTTTACCGGCAATACCCTGACCATGCTGGACAGCACCGGCACGTTCGATGGCCGCCAGTGGGGTATGTCCACCATGCTGCACACCGTCAAACCCCGCATGCGCACAGAAACGCGCATCACCCTGCCCGCCACCCCTGCCGCCCACGGCTGATATCGCCCCACGGCTAAATCGCACAGAAAGCGCGTCCTCCATGACCGACCAGATGACCGCCCCCCGCACGCTGGCTGAAATCACCAGCTTCCACGCCCATGTCTATTTTGATGATGCTGCCACGCGCGACATGGCGGCCCGCCTGCGGGACCAGATCGCCGCGCGCTTTCCCGTCAGGCTGGGGCGATGGCATGAGGTCGCGGTTGGCCCGCATGTCGCCCCCATGTACCAGGTGGCCTTCGGGCTGGACCTGTTTGCAAAGCTGGTGCCGTGGCTGATGCTGAACCATAATGGCCTGAGCATCCTGATCCATCCCGGCACCATCAACCCGCGCCGCGATCACATGCGTGACGGCATGTGGATCGGCCGCCCCCGTGCCCTGCTGTCCGACCGCCTGCCCGAACATACGTTCGAACCCGATGGCGTGGGTGAAATCAATACGCAGCCTGATGGGAAGACAGTGGTGTAGGTTGTCGGTGCCGGAATTGGCTGCCTGAATGTCGGGTGCTGCCTTTTTTACGGGAAAGCGGCGTTCCTGTGCAGCTTTCCCGTAAAAAGCGTCACCAAAACATTCCGTTTTTCATTCATGTGCTGTTTTAAAACGGATCGTGTCCCAGCGCAGGCAGCCGAAGGATCTGGCGCTTTGCCGCGACCAGTTCATGCGCCCTGTGCCGGAAGGCGACCGGACCTGCCGAGAACGGTTCCAGCAGGTCCATGCGGGGAAGGTTGTGTTCATCATTGATGGACAGGAACATGGCCCATGCCTCGTCCGCCCGACCACACAGGCCCAGCGTCACCCCGACATATAGGTGGACCAGCTGCCCATGTACGGTGTGACCCCACGCTGTCTCTGCTGCGACAAGTGTATCAGCGGTTGTGGCAATGGTGCTCAATTGCGCCGCCGGGACCGGCGCCGTGTTGGCGGCCAGGTGTGCGAGGCGCATGATCTCGGGTTCAAACTGCACGTTCGGGACATATTCGACAAAGTCCGTTATCCGTGCGTACGCGTCAGCATAATCGAAGCTTATGTAGTCCTGGTCCTGCCACAGCCAGTGCGTCTGCACGTTCAGGAATTCCACAATGGTCAGCCACTATCCATGATCGTATATTCATGTGCGTGAACGGCCCTTGTGCTAAGAGCCGAGGGGTCTGGGCACGGCAGTGCCCACTTTCCCCGACCAGCCTGTGATGGGGAGGTTGCATGGAAACGATTTTATGGACCTGCCGCGCTGCGGGCAATATCCATGTCGGCCCGATCCATGGAAAAGGAACAGCCCAGCTGACCGGCATCGCATGGGGCATGGGGCATGGGGCATAAAACCATTTATTTTCCGGGCGTGTTTCCATAAGGATCAGTAAATTTTCACGGATGCATGATGACAGGCTTACACGGCAGTCTTGATCCCTCCCTTGCCCGCTTTATTGACTGGGCGTATCAGGCGTCCGTGGCTGGCATGGGGAAAACCGGATCGGCAGAAGACATGGCGCGGGCCTGTCTTGCCCGCCATGGGGACGATCCGCAGCGGGCAGCGCACGCGTTGATCCGCAGGCAGAACCTCAAGGCCGCGACGGCGGGGTTCATCAGCGGCTTGGGCGGTCTGGCCACACTCCCCCTTGCCCTGCCCGCCAATGTTGCGGGCGTGCTGTATGTGCAGGTCCGCATGATTACGGCCATCGCCGCCATGGGCGGGCATGATATCCGTGATGCGGACGTGAAAGCCGCGTGCCTGTCCTGTCTGACCGAAGTGGGGCTGGAGGAAATGGCCAAGAATATTGGCCTGTCCATTGCCGGATCTGCCGCCGTCAACAATATCGGCAGCCGCGTCGCGGCCGAAGCCAGGAAACATATCGCCCGCCACGCCCTGCATGCGGTCGCCGCACGGGGGCTGGCAGGCGGGGCGGCAGCGGCCATACCCGTACTGGGCGGCATGATTGGTGGGACATTCGACGGCCTGAAAACCAACCGCATCGGCCGCGCCGCCATCCAACAGTTCATTACACCACCCGACCCCACCCTTCTGTCGCCGCCAGGGCGTGTCGTCAGTTAGATTCGATGATAGCGGAGACGAGTTGCACTGCTGCACAGAAGGTTGATTTCAGCTTGTCATAGCGTGTTGCAATGCCTCTGAACTGCTTCAGTCTGACGAAGAACCGCTCGATGATGTTTCGTTTTTCATAAATTGAAAAACGGGTTTTTCGTGGACAGATACGGTTTTTCCTTGGGGGATAACCGGTGTGATCCCCCGCTCTTCGAGTTTTTCGATGAGGGATCGGCGTCATAAGCCTTATCGGCGATGAAGGTCCCGGGATCGACTCTCATCGAGCAATGGCTCTGCTTCAGTGATGTCCGCCCTTTGCCCGGGTGTCAGGGAAAGAGCCACAGCCTTTCCCGCAGCATCGACAATGGCATGGATTTTGGTGGTCAGTCCGCCACGGGACCGTCCGATAGCTTGATCCGCGCCCCTTTTTTACGGGTGCCCGCACTATGCTGGTGAGTACGGACAACCGTGCTGTCCATCATCATGTATTCGTTGTCATGGTCAGCAACCAGATGCCGGAAAATCCGTTCGATCACACCGCTTTCACACCGCTTTCACACCAGCGACGCAGCCGCCGGTGCACGTTCTTCCAGTCCCCGAACCGGACAGCCTGGTCACGCCAGGGGATACCAGCACGGTAACGATACAGCACGGCTTCGATAAACTGACAGTTATCCGCAGCCGTGCCACCGACCAGAAACAGGAAGAAAACATCACAGATCAAACGGGAGTACAAGCGGCATAATCCTCCCGCTTCACTGACGACACGTCCTAAGCTGCAGCAGCGCTGACGGGGCGGCAGACAGCGCCTTCCCAGAGAAGGTCGCCGCCATCCCCTCGATCGCCCGGCGCTTCCAAAGTGCTACCATCATCTGATGCACGCCGTGCTTCGA
>NZ_BDLU01000014.1 GCF_006538165.1 Komagataeibacter diospyri | reverse complement strand
GTGGCTCCATGCGTTGCAGACGGCGATGATCTCATCCTCGCACATTCCGTGCGGGGGCCGTCCACAACATCACCTCTATGCGACGCAGGTCCGTATTGTCATACGCCCGGCATCCGTCCCCCGCCTGCCCCACAAGCCTGACAATCGCCTTCGCGACGGTTTTCGCATCAATTGCACCGTATCTGGCGAGTCTGCCAACCATCAGCGGTGCCAGCACCGCCGCCAGTCGCTGGCCGATCGCCTCCATCGGCCGTGCTTCCGCACGGTGACCCAGCAGCATGCCGGGGCGTATGATGTCTACACGGCTGAAGCCGAGCGCCCTGATGCCGTGTTCGATCGCGCCTTTGGTCCTGAGGTAAAAACCGGGACCACCTGCCCCGACGGAGGACACGAGAATGAACTGACGCGCACCAAGCACACGGGCTCCTCTGGCAAAAGCGAGGACATAATCGTGATCAACACGGAACATGGCCGCCTGCGATCCTGCGGTACGAAGTGTCGTGCCCAGACAGGAAATTGCTGCGTCAGCGCCGGAAAGGGCCGCAGCATGTAATGTCGTTTCGGGCGCAGCGCACAGGCGTTCGAAATCCATGACATGATCAGCTTCACATGATTTCCGACGCGTCAGGCTGGTGACGACGGTGTCGGGGCGCGTGGCAAGGTCCGCATGGACAAAATGCCCGATGAGGCCGGTGCCACCGACAAGCAGCACGCGCGTTGTCATCGCAGGATCAGATTGGTGATGGCGTCGGTGAGTTTGCCGAAAGGCGGCTGAAGCAGCGTTGCTGCATTGAAACGACCCTGTTGGTACACACCACGGGCATGCGTGAGTGCGATGAAGCCTTCCCTGCCGTGATAGGCCCCGATGCCACTATCCCCAACCCCGCCAAACGGCAGGTCATCCTGCGCAATATGCAGCAGGGTGCCATTGATGGTGACGTTTCCTGAAACCGTGCTCTTCAACACCTTGTCGCGTTCAGTGCGGTTGTCGCCAAAATAATACAGGGCCAGAGGATGCGGCCGGGCGTTGATGAAAGCGATGGCTTCGTCCAGTGTGCGATAGGTCAGCACAGGCAGGACGGGGCCGAAAATTTCTTCCTGCATCACCGCCATCTGCGGTGTCACATTCAGCAGCAGCACGGGGGCCAGAACATGATCTGCAGCTGAGTCGCGCCCCAGCCGGATCACCCGTGCGCCCTGTGTTTCAGCATTGCCGATAAGACCGATCAGTCGCTCGTAATGATGCTGGTTTAGAATGGCGGTATAATCAGGTGACCCGACGTAACCGCCCGGATGCTGCTTTTTCACGGCCTCCTGCCAGGCCGAGGCAAAAGTGTCCCTGTCGTCTTCGTGAACCAGCACATAATCCGGTGCGATGCAGGTCTGCCCGGCATTGGTCAGCTTGCCGAACGCCACGCGGTCCGCCACCCGCTGCATGGAAAAACCGGGCTCGATCACCACCGGGGACTTTCCCCCCAGTTCAAGCGTGACCGGGGTCAGGTTGCGCGCCGCCGCCTCGGCTACCTTCTTTCCAACCGCCGTGCTGCCTGTGAACAGGATATGATTGAAGGGCAGCGCCGAGAACGCGGCCCCCACTTCGCCACCGCCCGTGACCACAGAAGCCTGTTCCGTCGGAAAAACGGCCTGAACGATCTCGCCAATCACCGCCGATGTGGCCGGCGTGAATTCCGACGGTTTGAGCATGGCCCGGTTGCCAGCTGCAATGGCTGTCGCCAGCGGCACGAGTGCCAGGGAGACCGGATAATTCCACGGTGCGATAATCCCCACGATGCCCACCGGCTGTCGGACCACCCAGGCGCGGCCGCACTGGAAATAGGCCGATACGTGACGGCGCTGCGGTTTCATCCAGTGTCCCAGATGCGCGATCATGTAATTGATCGACTGCACCAGCGGGATCAGTTCCACGATGGCGCTTTCCCGTTCCGACCGCTGGCCGAAATCCGTTTTCAGGGCGCGCAGGATGTCACTCCGCCGCTTCAGGATTTCGGCTTTCAGATGGCGCAGATCGGTCCGGCGCTGTTTCAGGTCGGGTGGCCCGGCATTCAGGAATGCAGCGCGCTGCTGATCAAGAATGCGGCGCAGGTCAGCGGGCGTAACATCGGACATCATGCCCTCCATGTTTACAGGAGAAACTTATGCAGGCAGGATATGGAGCAGGACGATCTGGTGTCAATGAAAGTTTCTTTTGCAAACATAGGTCTCACGAATGAGTGAAATCAAGGACCGCCCCTACCATCACGGTAACCTGCGTCGTGCCCTGATCGATACGGCTATGGACATGCTGGCCGCAGATCAGAACTGGGCTTTCACCCTGCGGGAGGTGGCGCGGCGCACGGGTGTCAGCCACGCAGCCCCTTACAAGCATTTTCGTGATCGTGAGATGCTACTGCGGGAACTGGCCCGGATCGGGTTCATCAGGCTTGGGGAGAGCCTGACAGAGGCCATGTCGGCAGGCCTGCCTTCCATGCGCGCGCAATTCGTGGCCGCAGCGCAGGCCTGTATCGGGTTTGCCTGTCAAAATCCCGGTCTTTATCGCCTGATGTTCAGTGCCGATGCAGACAAGACGATAGACCCGCATCTACATGACGCGGCCATGAGTACCTTCGGGATTCTTCTGGGTCTTCTGGAACGCGGGCAACGTGACGGAAGCTTCCGGTCGGTTGCCGTCAGCGCCCTGGCGGCGGCCTGCTGGGCGCAGGTGCACGGTCTTGCCATGCTGGCGATCAACAATCAGCTGCTTGAAGAGAAGGTCGGGTCAGCTCCGGTCCCGGCCGCGCTGGACGTGTTGCTGGACGGCATGTGCCGCAACGACTGATCGGGCTACGACACGATGTCGGTTTTTTGGACCGCGTGATGCCTGCTTTGGCATCGGGCCTGTTCGCCATGCGCAAGGCTTAGGTGTGTAGTCTCCGGCACACCATAGCCGTTCACTGCTGTCCAATGGCGCAATAGCCAAGCAGCAACAGGACTGTCTTCATCCCCGAGAAAAGGAACCGAATTCATTCGATCATCTTCAGGAAATGCGTCAGAACAGGATTGGACCTGCCTGCACGCCAGACGACACCAATATCCCATGACAGTTCCTGCCCCGGAAGGGGCCGGATAACGATAGATCCAGTGTCTGCAGTAACTGTATCAATAGCTGACTTATGGATCAGCGCCATACCAATTCCCGCTGAAACCAGCGCAACAAGTGTCCAGATCGTGTTAACTCGATGAACAGATGCTGGAAAAAAATTATGCGCTGCGAAGAGTCGTTCAATCCTCTTATTCAGGTCTGGTGACAGTTCAGGACGCAACAGTATGTATGTCGATTCTTTGGGTAATAAATCATCGAATTCTTCAATGGTATGAGACCATTTGCGCGGGATCGCCAGGACCAGAGCATCACGGGTCAGTGGACGGGCTTCCAGATCTTCCTCCACCGGCAGGCGCATGAAACCGACATCAAGGTCGCCGCTACGGAGCTTTGCGATCTGGTCGTGGGACGGCGCATCATCGAGCGTAAAGGTCACATTAGGAAAACGGTTCTGGAAACGGGGCAGTAGTGACGCCATGATATCGACAACCGAAAGGTTGAATCCCAGGCTCAGATGGCCACATTCCCCCCGCGCTTCACGTATCCCGCTTCGCCATATTTTATCTGCATGATGCAGTAATGGCCTGACTTCAATCAGAAATCGCTGGCCGAAAGGCGTCAGGCTCGTACCCTGCCGACTGCGGTCAAAGAGCGCCGCGCCTAGCAGATCTTCCAGCCGTCGGATCTGCTTGGTCAATGATGGCTGCGACAGATGAAGCCGTGACGCGGCGCGCCCGAAATGACCTGTTTCACCAAGAACCACGAACGATCGCAGAAGCTCGAGATTGGCGTTCTGCATCCGATCGAGGGGTAGCAGTGGAGTGGAAGTGAAAGACATCTGCGAACATCCTTCCGCCGCAAACCGGGTCATGCGTGGGCCGTCATGCCCTTCGGCTATCACGATAGACAACAAGAGTTTATTTATTCAACAATTAATATGATCAATAATAGAAATAGTGAAAAATATAACGATTATATATCGCTAAATTTCATTCCAAAGATCAGTCCAGACAACAGGGATGTACATATGTCGATCAAGGGAAAGATTTGTCTCGCCGGTTTCCTGAATGCTGGTCCTCAGGGCACGGCGGGATGGCGCCAGCCGGGTGCCGCACCTGATTTTCTTTCAGCCGCTTATTATGCCCGGATCGCCCGAATGCTGGAAAATGCATGCTTTGACCTGATCTTCATTCCCGACGCGCTGGCTGTTCCCCGCAGCATGTCCGACAGCACTGCCCCCGCCATAAGCTGGGGGGCGGGCACGCCCAGACTGGACCCAATGGTCGCACTGGGGGCAATGGCAGGCGTAACCAGCCATATCGGGCTAGCGGCAACGATGTCCGCCAGTTTCAATGAGCCCTATAATATTGCGCGCTCCTTTGCCACTTTCGATCATCTGTCCAGTGGCCGGGCCGCATGGAACATCGTGACCAGTTTTCAGGATGCAGAAGCCCAGAATTTTGGCATGGACCGCCTGCCTTCACGCGAAAAACGCTATGACAGGGCAGAGGAAGTCCTGCAGGCGACGACACGCTTATGGGATAGCTGGGCTGATGACGCGCTCGTCGAAAACAGGGAGACGGGGCAGTTCGGAATACCGGAAAAAGTCTCAGACGTGTCCTACTGCGGCACTTACGTGCAGGTGCGTGGTCCGTTAGCTGTCCCGCGACCACCGCAAGGTTACCCTGTTCTCGTTCAGGCTGGCGCGTCATCGCGCGGGCGTGATTTTGCGGCCCGTTGGGCAGACGTGATCTTCTGCAGCCATGAATCCCTTGAATCGGCCATTGCTTTCTATACCGACATGAAATCCTTGGCTACCGCTTACGGACGCGATCCCGATCAGCTCAAAATCCTCTGCGCAACCTGCATTATTGTGGGGACGACCGAAGAAGACGCGCTGCGCAAAAAACAGATCGCCGAGGACCTCGTCCTGCCCGAAGCGGGCCTTTCACGCCTTGCCTACCATATCAATGTCGATTTGACGCAATATGATCTCGACAGTCCCCTGCCGCCTCTCGATGAGGTTGGCATTGATGGGCATTATCGCGAAATCGTTGAATTTGCACAGCGTGAGAACGCCACCCTGCGCCAACTGGGCAAATGGTATGGCGCGCGCAGTGAGGGCAACATGGTCGGCACTCCACAGCAGGTAGCCGATGCGATGATCAGATGGCAGGAACTGGGGGCGGCAGATGGCTTCATGATCATTCCAACCCATGTACCCGGTGCGTTTGAAGATATCATCGCACTGCTGCTGCCAGAATTACGACGACGAAATGTGGTGAGGACAGCATACGAAGGAACGACCCTGCGCAACCATCTGGGTCTGGCTCGACCAGCGCGCGGCGCATGGCGCGACCGGGTCCCGCAAAGTGCCGCCCGGATGAATGGAGTCCCCTGATGAAACATGTAACATGGGAACACGACAACGTCCGCCAGACCTGGCAAGCCCTACCCGTGCGCAAACCTTTCATCTATGGGCAGACCAATTATATCGCGGCGACCCTCAGCGCCAACGTCCTGCTGGCTGCTGGTGCCGTAACGGCGATTGGGGCGATTCCATCGGCTGTCGAAATTTTTGCCAGCAACGCTGACGCTATATGGATAAACGCAGCAGCACAGGTAACAGACCCGCCGGAGCAGCTTTTTGCTGCTGCACGCATCGCGCGGGACAAGAACATTCCATGGGTGCTGGACCCGGTCGCCATGGGGGCTGGGGCGGAGACCTACGACAACGTGATCCGGCAACTGCTGACCTACCGCCCGGCAGTCATTCGCGGCAACGCAAGCGAACTGATGGCACTGGCGGGGGGGGCTGGCGGCACAAAAGGTGTTGAGGCCACGCTCTCTCCCGCGGCTGCGCTGGCTGCCGCGCGCGACCTGGCCTGCCGTTCCGGTGCAGTGGTTGCGATCAGCGGCCCGGTTGATCACATTACGGATGGTACATCGGTCAGGCTGGTTCCGGGCGGCTCACCGATGCTGACACGTATCACAGGAGCCGGATGCAGTCTGGGAGCGCTGGTCGCTGCACTGCTTCGTGTTGCCGCGACACCATTGGAAGCAGCCACGGTTGCACACGCAGCTTATGCCATCGCAGCAGAACGGGCGGCTGAACGGGCCCGGGGGCCTGCATCCTTTACAATGGAATTCGTCGATGCGCTCTCATGTCTGGCTGATAATTGATATTGTGGTTCATCTGCCCATAATTGCCAAATTATAATGCAATCATCTATTTATTACTTATGTAATACGTTAAGAAAACAGGCAGGATACCATCAACACCGGGGGCTCCAGCGTATTCCGGAAGAGCTCCCGATATTGTCATGCCAGATTACCGGTAGGGAGCAGTTACCGCGACTGCCGCCGCCTTTTGCAGAATATGCCGGGGTTTGTGGATAGTATCGCATGAACAGGATGGCCGCGAAGGCAACCCCTCTTCTGCCCGTCAATGGCATTGAAGTCCATTGACACCCTACCAGTACCCTTGTCTACGCCACTGATATGCTGACCGGCCCGGCACACCAGCAGAGCGACGGATTCCATCGACCCGATCCGCGGAATTATTCGAAAAAAACGGGCTTTTGAACAGGCTTGCCCACCACAAAACAGATATTCCGCGTCCGCAGCGGCGGAGCACGGCAATTGTCCGAATGAGTTCTGACACGAATATATGCACTTCATAATTCATGTCGACTATCAGCGTGCATAACAACAATCTATTTTAAAAAACTATTATGATCGTATTGTTTTGGGAGGGTTAATATATATCCACGGTATATTCCGTTGATTTATGCAGCCTGTTATGAATTGCGGGACCATATCAGATGAAACAGACATATCGCCCGGGCACATTCTTGTTTTTCCTGTCCATTCTTGCCGTAGGGGAAACAAACGCCGAGACCATATCATCTCATCCCCAACCGTCACCGACCGCGCGCCCCAGCCTTGCCGGTAAAAAATCTGAATCGGATTCAACTGCCCGACCACATGCCGCCGTACATTCTGCAGACAGGGCTACGCCACAAAGTGAGAACGTCGTGGTCACTGCGATCCGACATCAGGCAGGTGGCGCGCTCGAAGTCATAACCCAGAATTCCCTTGGTCATTATGCACCCGGCACCAACCCGATGCAGATGCTCAATCAGGTTCCGGGACTCAATTTTGTATCCGATGATGCATTGGGGAATGAAAGCTGGGGATCAAACCTCTGGATGCGCGGTTTTACACAGGCCCAGCTTGGCGTCACACTTGACGGCGTACCGCTTGGTGCCCAGGAATATAATACCTATAATGGACTACTGGCGAATTTTGCCATCACATCGGAGAATATTGACCATATTACCGTCTCGGACGGTGGCGGGATGGTCGCGACCCCTGCAACGACAAATCTTGGTGGTGCCATCCAGTATTTCTCCAGTGACCCTGCCGACCGTATGGGGGGAAAGGTTTCCCAGATGTTCGGAAGTCGCGACACGTTCCGGACCTTCGTACGGTTCGATAGTGGAAAATTAAATCCTTCCGGCACGAAATTCTATGTGTCCTATGTCCGATCCGACCAGAGCAGGTGGAAAGGCAGCGGTAATCAGTTCAATCAGCAGCTGAATGCGAAGCTTGTCCAGCCTGTCGGCGAATCAAGCCAGATATCTGCCTTCTTCGATTGGGATGAACAGGCCTATTTCTCTTACGCCGATCAGTCGCTGGATATCCTGTCCAGCCTGGGGCAGCGGAACGATTTTTATTATCCCAACTATACAGCGGCCTACCGCGCGGCTCAGGGTATCTTTCCCAAAAACTTGCAAAATTATCCGGGCGCTACGGATGTCTCCTATTATGACGGGGTTACGTTATCCAGCGAATATCTTGGTGGCCTGAATTTCGATTTCAAACTGAACAAGCATATCCGTTGGCTGACAACCGTGTATGGACATGGGTCCAGACAGTGGTCCACCTGGACTGACCCCTATCTGCCGTCGCCAAATGGCGCCCCCTTGTCCGAACTGGTCATCCAGCCACAGACCCGGCGTTTTGGCCTGACTTCCACCGTCAGATATCGGTTCGGCCGCCACCATTTTGAAAGTGGCGTCTGGTACGAAAACAATTCCAATTCCATTGGTGAATTCATGTATCAGGAACCCCTGCTGGGACAGGGCAGCCCGATCAATCCACTTGCCAACCGCTTCGGGACACCATTTCAGCAGAACTGGGGCATGCAATACAATACGAATACTTTCCAGTTCCATCTGGAAGATGTCTTCCAGATCCTGGCTTCACTTCGACTGCAGGCCGGATTCAAATCGCTGCTTGTCACGACACATGGGGGTGCCAAGGAAAACGATGCCGCCTATACCGGTCAGGCGATGCTGGCCAGTGGTTCACTGACATCGGCAGCCCCTGCCCTGCCACACTTCAATGCTTTGTGGACGTTTCTGCCGCATCATGAAGTCTATTTTGATATTTCAAAAAACATGCGGGCGTACGATTACGGCGCATATGAATATGGATCTGCCTGGGGCGTTACCAACCAGCAGACATTCCAGCAGATTCATAATAGACTCAAACCCGAAACGGACTGGGATTACACCATTGGCTATCGCTATGCTTCGAAGTTGCTCAGTGCCTCACTTGACCTTTACCATGTTGATTTTTCCAACCGCCTGCAATCCCTGACGTCGGGTTCGATCATCTCGCCAGTCTCGACCCTGATCAATGTCGGTAGCGTGACAATGAATGGTCTGGATGCCGCCCTGACTGTCCAGCCAGTTGCAGGATTATCGATTACAAACAGTATCAGCTACAATCATTCAGTTTATGGCCAGAACGTCGCCAGCAGCGGCGTTTCCTATGCGCTGAAGGGAAAGAAAGTCGTCAATTACCCTGAACTTATGTACAAGGCACGGATTTCATATGCCTATCATGGGGCGGAAGCTTATTTTGACGCCAATTACATTTCCCGCCGTTATCTGAGTTACGTGAACGATACCTGGGTCCCCAGCTACTGGATGACAAATCTTGGCGCACGCTATCGTTTTGGGAATTATGGCCTGATACGGGACGTGACTGTTGGTTTCAACGTCTACAATCTGATCAATACAAAATATGTCGCACAGATGGGCGAAAACGGAAATCCGCTCAGCGGTGACTATCAATCGATCATGTCGGGATCGCCACGATCTTATTTTGGTTCCATCAGTGCTGGTTTCTAATAACATCCCATATCGTGGAACAGGATCCGTCATCATGACACATACGACAAATAGTGATCTACCACTTCTTGTATCCGTTGACTGGCTGATGAGCAGGCTTGAAAGTCCTGATCTTGTAATTCTGGATGCCCGCGTCGTTCGCCAGGTAGAAACGGATGGCAGCGTAACCTATCAACCGGGTGAAGCATGTTTCCAGCATGGAGGACATATCCCCGGTGCGCGGTTTGCGGACCTGTTCAACGGCTTTTCCGCCCCCAGCGCCCGCTTTGCATTTACCTGTCCCGGCATTACCCAATTAGGGATAACCGCACGAAAACTTGGCCTGCATCCACATAATCGAATAGTTATCTATGATGCCCTGACCGGCGCCTGGGCTGCGCGCATATGGTGGATTTTACGGGTATATGGTCATCAGAATGTGGCCGTACTGAACGGTGGCCTGACAGAATGGCAAAAACAGGGAGGATCCCTGGAATACGGCATCCCGGCTGATCCCAAGACCGGATCATGGATACCCACACCGATTGCACCGCGAAGTTTCACGTCATTTCCTGAAGTGGTCGATATTGTTCAGGGACGTAGACCGGCACATCTTATATGTGCCCTGACAATAACGAATTCAAATAGCGACGCACATTGCGCTTCCATACCGGGCAGCTACAACCTTCCATATCGTGGTCTGCTTGATGATGCCGGCAAGCTTGATCCCGCAGCCATTAGACGTGAGACGGAGCGGCTCAATCTGAAAAAAGACGACGATATTGTTCTGTATTGTGGGGGCGGTATCAATGCAGCCGGATTGGCGCTCGGACTGGAACTTGAAGGTTTCAGACATATCGCCATTTTTGATGGATCACTGGAAGAATGGTATGCCAAGACCGGTCTGCATTCAACCTGATACCATTCGGGCTATCCCCTGTTGATGGGAATCATCAGGGTAAGGCGTGAGTTGTACAGATGTGCCGGGTGGGCAGGAATGTCCATTCTCGCTGGCTACCGCCCGGACCATGCCATCACATGCATCTCTTGTCGGGCAATAGACGAAAAATCCGGATACTCCTGCTAAATTTGTCGAAATCCCTTAATTAGGCTCTGAACCCGCCGCGCACATATGCACGCTTGTCCTGTTTCATGGCTGTCGGCATCCCGTCATATACTGACAACAACCTGGTGCGGTTGTCGCGCCACGGTGGTCGCATGCCGTCCGCCGGTGGGGCACATTACTGAAAATCCGCGCGGTATTTCGTCACGGCAGCCTGTGCGCAGGCTTCGTCCTTTTCCCCGCCCGGTGCGCCGGACACGCCAATCCCGCCCAGCACGGCATGGTCCGACGCCCGGCGCAACGTGACCCCACCGGGCACGAACAGGACTTCGGGAATAGTATTCAGCGCCCCGTTGGCCGGTCCCGTCACCTTGGCCGCGATCAGCGCGCTGGTGGTATCCATGTTGAAGGCCATGCCATAGGAATAGGCCGTATAGGCCTTGCGATAGGACACCGACAGCGACTGCAACGGCACACTATCGCCCTTGATGACGGCCTGCTGGTGGCCTGTCGTATCCACCACGGTCGCGGTCACGGAATATCCCTGCTTCGCACACGCATCCACGGCCTCGATCGCCAGATGCGCCGCCGTCATCCAGTCCAGCTTGGGCGTCATGACCACATGCCCCTGCGCATGGGCAGGAATGCTGGCGCACAGTCCCCCCGCGACAAGGGCATGCAGCATGAACCGGTTCATATACATCATGCCTGTCCCTTCCCTGCAGCTGGCCGGCGACATGATGCAGAACGGGTAGAACGGCATGCAATCGCAAAAGCGGCTCCTCACATGATGGTGTTGGCAGCCGGGATATCGTGCAGATCATAAAGAAGTTTTTGGTGAAGCTTTTTCCAAGAAGCTTCGAAAGACGCTGCCCTTAAAAAAAGGCAGCGTCCAAAAACTTTTGTTTTTATCGGTCAAACGGCAATATCAGTCTCCCGCCGCGCCCATGGTGGGATAGTCGATATAGCCTTCCGGCCCATGGGTGTAGAAAGTGGACGGGTCCGGTGGCGTAAGCTCCACGTCCGCGCGCAGGCGTTCGGGCAGGTCGGGATTGGCGATGAAGGCCTGGCCAAAGGCCACGGCGTCGGCGCGTCCGGCCTCAATGGCTTTTTCGGCGCTGGCCCCGGTGAACTTTTCGTTGGCGATATACACGCCGCCAAACAGTTTCTTCAACTGCGGGCCAAGGCTGTCCGGCCCTTCGGCTTCACGCGCGCATATGAAGGCGATTCCGCGTCGACCCAGTTCGGTGGCGATATAGCCGAACGTTGCGGCGGGATTGGAATCCCCCATGTCATGCAGGTCGCAGCGCGGTGACAGATGCATTCCCACCCTGTCACTGCCCCACACGGCAGTGGCGGCGTCGGTCACTTCCAGCATTAGCCGCGCGCGGTTTTCGATTGATCCGCCATACTGGTCGGTGCGGTGGTTGGTGGAATCCTGCAGGAACTGGTCCAGCAGGTAACCGTTCGCGCCGTGGATTTCCACCCCATCAAACCCGGCCACCTTCGCCAGTTCCGCGCCATGGCGGAAGGCATCCACAATGCCTGGGATTTCTTCCGTGCGCAGGGGGCGGGGGGTGACGTAATCTCGCATCGGCCGCAACAGGCTGACATGCCCCCTGGCCGCAATCGCGCTGGGGGCAACCGGGGCTTCCCCATTCAGGAAATACGGGTCCGAAATTCGTCCGACATGCCACAGCTGCATGAAAATGCGCCCACCCACCGCGTGTACGGCAGATGTGATCTTCTTCCACCCTTCCGCCTGCGCATCTGTCCAGATGCCGGGGACGCCTTCGTACCCGATGCCCTGTGGCGTGACCGGCGTCGCTTCCGACAGGATCAGTCCCGCCAGCGCGCGCTGGGCATAGTATTCGGCCATCAGGTCGTTGGGAATATGCCCGGCGCCTGCGCGCAGGCGCGTCAGCGGCGCCATGACAATGCGGTTGGGCAGGGTCAGCGCACCGACCTTGAGCGGCGTGAACAGGGTTGGCATGGGGCGTCTCCACGGTTCGTTCTGGCGCGGATGATGGGCCTATCATCGCCTGCCTGCAACCCGCATGCGCGACACTGGCCGCATTACGGGCATGTGCCCGCCTTTTTCAGCAGCACATCCCATTTTCTGCAGGTTTCCACCGCTCCGTCGCCCAGCCCGGTGCGATAGAATATCTGCGTGTGGTCGGGATCGTTCATTTCAAACGTAATGCCGGCCTCGCGGCCCTTGCGCTGGTTACGGATGCTGGACAATGCGGTTTCGCACGCGGTGATCGTGCCGATCCTCCCGCCATCCCAGAATTCATATCTCTGCTTTTCCTCGCTTTCAGGAACGTCAAACAGCACATCTGCGATTTCATCAGGGCACGCGATGACATGATCCCCCTTCTCCATGATCATGATTTCATGACCATCAAACATCAGCGCATTGGGGTAGTTATCGGTCAGGGTGCATTCACCGGTGATGATCGGCTGTTTCATCAGCGGCTGCAGGCGTTCTTCAATCAGGGTGTTGAAGTATCTGTCCGGCCGGGCAGCCTGTATCCGGGCGTTGATGACGGGCCTGCGGATAATCAGGCCCCGTACCCCTTTTATCATCATGATTATGGATAGGATGGGCAAGGCAATCAGGTAATGAAACGTAATAACCATGATCATAAGTTTGGATCTGGTGCGATATGCAATATCACCGTCCAGTCTGGTCTGGATCGTTATTTGTCTCCAGGAATATGGATGATGTCCACAGCTTGGCGTTTACAAGGAATGCAGGCAGTGCCCGGAAAAGCGCGGGCATGAACACGATACTGTTGCTTGCGAACAGGTCCTTGAAGGCTTCCCATCCCGCCTTGGTAAACAGGAACAGTAGGGAACCGATCGTGTACATCGCGATGGTCATGACTATCGTGAATGGATGCGACAGTCGGCTCGGCTGTGTGATGACGGTAATCATCAGGCCTTCGAACACAAA
Organism: Komagataeibacter diospyri; assembly: GCF_006538165.1. Classification (GTDB taxonomy): domain Bacteria; phylum Pseudomonadota; class Alphaproteobacteria; order Acetobacterales; family Acetobacteraceae; genus Komagataeibacter; species Komagataeibacter diospyri. The sequence goes on along the minus strand of NZ_BDLU01000014.1, from coordinate 222,060 downwards.
CGCTATGACGAAGCTTTTTGCCACGAAGTCCGGACCGAACATCTGGCCAAGTTCACGATAGTAATTTTTCATCTTTATCAGGAAATTCGCCGGGCGCTCCATATTATAAATCGTAATGAACAAAAGCGTATGGCATTTTTTTTGTTACCATCCGGTCCATAAATGGCGGGCAGGTTTTTCCACTTTGCAGCATTAATTTGTACATATTTGTCTAAACCGACGCGTACGCACCCCCGCCTACCTGTCACGGCATGCCGATAACAGGCCCGTCCGGACTTTCTATGGTTTTGCACCGATAGCAGGGGCCATGTCCGTGCCCCTCACATCAGGAATAGGCGGGAATGCCGCATGTAGAATCACGGGGCCGTATCGCCCATGGTGCGCGGTGGACCCCGGCCTCGGGGTCAGGGCTGCGATCTCTCCGGCGGGGGCAGGTCTGCACGGATGGCGGCGGAATAGTCGGGACCGATCACTGCATCCTGTGAGCGGTGGATGCGGCTTGCGTCATGCACCGCTGCAAAACCGGGATAACGTTTCGGATCATACGGGCCCAGCAGATCCATATCATACGCCATGGCCGCCGTATGACCGCTGAGGATCACGCGCCAGTCAAACCGGTACCGCAGCCGCGCCCCTGCCCGCGCCAGTATGCCAGTAGTACAGTTGTCGGTCAGGGTGTTGTACCATACCGGGCGGTAGATGATGTCATGGATCGCGCCAACGTAGCTGAGGAACAGGCGCTGGCGCACTTCGGGCGCGATGTTCAGGCGGTATAGGTACACCCGTTCCCGCCGGACGTCAGTGCGCACCCCGATCAGGTCACGTTCATCGGCGGTGACGTAGAACAGTTCGTAATGATGGAAGAACCCGGCAATGGTAGAATAGGGGAAACGGGCCTGCCTGCGTGTTTCGATGGACATGGCGAGATGCTTGCCATCGGAAAACCCGAAGCTGAGAAACACATGCGCAATCGCCTCCCCCGCCCAGTAGGAGGTCACAAGGTCCACGCTGTCCAGCCGGTTAAGGTCATACGTCGCGTCATACCATGCCGGAATGTAATCGGTTTCGGTGCGATAGCGGAAATTGCGCACGTTTCGGACATGCACCACATCCCCCACCCGCCATGCATCGGCCGGGACGGCGTATTCACCCGCCCAGACCCGGTCGTTGCGCGGCGGGTCGGTCACGTACCAGATCGCCAGCGCGCTCACCGTCATCACCCGCACCGGAAAGATCAGGCCCGTCGGGCGTAGCCAGCGCGCGCAAACCATGATGGCGGGAAACGCCATCGACAGCCCCAGCCGTAGTGCATCGGGTTCAACGGTGGAATAATACAGCGCTCCCACACCCGGCAGCAGGGCCGCCCCCTGTAACGCACGGGTGCCCCAGTACCGCATCCGATGCCACCCGCACGGCCTGGCGGGACGGTCGGGTGGCCCATGTGACGCATGCCCACCTGTCCCATTGGTGGCGGCATCCTGTCCATGTGGGCATGTCATGGCCGCGCCACCACGGTCCGCCGCGCATGGCGGGGTGTGCCGGGGACTGCCGCCGGGGGCATGTCCCGCAGCGGGTTCTGGGCCAGCTGCAGCAGCAGGATGCGCTGGACCTCGGCTATGGTGGCGGGGTTGGACTGGGTGGAGTGTTCGGAATTACGGACCACCAGTTCGGACTGCACGTCGGGGATGTGCGCGCTTTCATAAGTTACCACCCCATCATCGGCATGGGCCAGGTCGCGCGGGTTGCCACAGACGGGAATGATGGAATTGGCCTGCACATCGGGGGCCATGGGTATGGTGGGCAACGTACGCATGAACGCGCTGCGGGGTGACATGGCGTACACACTGCCCAGCCGCAGCACGCGGTTGTTCAGGTGCGTGCTGTCCCCTGCCCCGGTCACGATGTCGCGCGCGGTTTCGGTCACGCGCACCGGCAGGCTGACCATGCTGCCGACCAGGCGTGCGATGGACATGGCCGCAAGGTAGCTGCCATGCTGCGGGGTGGAAATGAACACCACGCGCTGGATTTCGGGCATGGCGGTGGGAAACATGGTTTCGCGCACCAGGTCGCGCGTGCTGTCGTTCAGATGGAACGAGGACAGTGGCCGTCCGGCAGTGCCGTCCCACAGCCGGTCACCGGGGTTGATGACCAGCATGCGCGCCAGCAGTCCGCCCTGGCTGTGTCCCACCAGCGTGATATGTCCCAGCGCCGGGTCCGCCTTCACCCCGCCCAGACTGTCCACCGCCTGCGTGATCGCATGCCGCAGCTGCCATGCCGAATACGGGATGGGGTTGGATGTGGCGTAGGAGAAGAACCAGAAATCGAAATGGTCACGGATACGCCGGTCTTCCAGCAGGTCATTGACCATAATGGCCCAGCGGTACGGGCTGGACGCGGTGCCGTGTATGAACACCACCGGCATGTTGCCGTGGCGGTGCGGCGTCATGGCGATCAGGCGCGGGCGCGTGCCGTCATAGGTCGTGCCGTCAAAGAAACCGCGATATTCCTTTGTCCACAGCGCGGTATCCACCAGGCTGAGCGCACGGGCGGCGGTCTGGTCATATTCGGCGGGCACGCGGGCATGGCCGATGGGGGTGTCCGGGCTTTCATCCATCACCCGCAGCACCAGCCGCCCGGTCAGGTGCGTACCCAGCGCCTGCGCACGCGGGTCGTCCATTTCCAGTAGCAGACTGGCAGGCACGCGCAGCCTGTCCGATACGCTGAAGCTGCCATCACCTGTGGTGCTGGCTCCGCTGCCTGTGGGGTCGCCGCTGGTGCGGGTGTCGCCGTCATGCGGCGCGGGGGTGGCGATGGCGCGCAGGGCATCGTCATGCGCGGGGCCGGTCAGATCGGCTACGGCGGAAGGCTGGGTCAGGTGTTTCGCGTCATGCGGGACAGAGGGCGCGGATGGCGACGGCGCGAATGCAGGATCTGGACGGGCCAGCGCGGTCAGGGGTTCACCCAGCCCAGGGGTGCGATAGACATTGGGTATGCCGCCAACCCCCAGCGTCGCCGTGGGCTGCAGGCGTTCCAGCAGCCGCCCGTGCCAGCGCAGCTGCGCTGGGTCGGCATCCAGCACGATATCACCAAACGGCAGGGCGCGGGTCTGCGCCGTGATATTGACCGGGGCTGGAAAGGCCGCTGTCAGCCCAAGGTTGTACAGGTCGCATGCCTGTCGGAAACGTTCATCATACGGGCTGGGGCTGTCCGCCTGCCCGGGCTGGAGGAAGGCATAGGCATAGACCGCCGCCGCAAGAAAATCCTGCACATGGTGGTGGCGCAGGCCCTGACGGTAGCTGAGTTCCGCCAGCGCGAACAGCACGTCGGCCTCATCATCATGGTCCTTCGCCTGCGTGCGCAGGGTTGCGATGGCCCGGTCAGGATCACTGCGCCATGCGGGCAGCAACCCGTGGCGGCGCAGCACGATCATCGTATCATCGCCCGGTCTGCCACCCTGCAATGCAGTGCGCGCGCTGTCACGATAGCTGTGAACCAGCGACACATGCCGTACTGTAACCGGCCCCGCGCACCCGGCCAGCAGCACAAGCGCCATTACAATCCCGCCGCGTGCGGCATGGCCCGTATGGACAGGACGGCGTGTGCTGCGTGCCGGCGCGTGCCGGGCGCCCGTGGGGGTGCGTGTCATGCCGCAGGTTAAGCACCTGTTGATGCATCGCGCAATGCGCTGGCGGCCCCGGTATGGGTGGCGGATGGTGGAGGTTGCCGGGGCTGACTGCCTGCGCATACAAGCAGACGGACAGCAATCGCCTTCTTTTCGGAAACACAATTCGACAATACTACGTTCCGAAAGCAGACTTGAGCAACTTGTAAAAATTACAGAATAAACAGAAAAATTCTGATCGGTTATACGCTTTAAGGCATGTAGAACGTAGAGATTCTTATTTATACTTTCGATAGTTACTGACTTTTTTCAAAAAGGCAGCATTTCTTGACGCGTTCTGAAAAAAGCTTCACCACAAAACTTCCTTATGATTGCAGGATGCTTCCTGGACTGACTTTTCAGACTGTCTCTTGGCGTTTCTTCCGTGTACGGATTTATGATCTGGTAAAGCACGGTGCACAATAGCCCTATTTATTCTGTCAGCCAGCCTACAGTCATCCCTGCATTCGGAACCGGATTGGCCCGCAGGCATGTGACGGCATGTCGGAATGGTGGGCTATCGGCTGTGTCTGTCTATATACGCATATGTAGTCAGCGACACATGACAAAGGGATTCCTGCTTAAGATCGCGTGAAACTTCCTTATCAGACAGGGAGTTATGCGCAGCTTTCAGGGCCTGTCGCCGCACCGGGATCGCCATTCCGGTGCGGCCGGGGTCACTCTGCATTACCAATGCGCCATGTAAATGCGGGGCCGCCTAATACCCTGCGGCTGCGCCATCCTTGCGGTGGTCGGACGCACCGCGATACACGCCCGAATGGGGGTCGATCATGATTGCCTGATAACCGCCCATGATCAGGCCGTTGCCTTCATCCACTTCATGCCCCATTTCCTTCAGCGCGGGGCCGACAGCCTGATACAGTCCGGATTCCAGCACGACATGGTTGCTGGACTGTGAATGAGAAAACCGTGCGGCGTCGGATGCGGCCTGTGGGTTGGCTCCGAGGTCGAGCATGTTTTCCAGCACCTGCAACTGTCCCTGCGCCTGCTGGTCGCCATACATCACGCCGAGGCTGAGGAACGGCCTGCCCCCCTTCAGCACAAAGCCGGGAATGATCGTATAGAACGGCCGCTTGCCCGGGGCGATGACATTGGGGCTTTTTTCATCAAGACTGAACTGCGCGCCACGGTTGTTGAGCAGGAAGCCATAGCCGGGTACGGTTACGCCAGAGCCGAATTCGTCATAGACACTGAATATGAGCGAGACGACATTGCCCTCGCGGTCAGCCGTGGTCAGGTACACGGTGCCCCCCACCGGGTCGCGATCCGCCGTAATGGTAGAGGCATGGCGCGGGTTGATCCGGGGACATTGTGACCGGGCATAGGCCTTGCTGGTCAGTTTCGCGGTCGGCACGGACACGAAGTCCGGATCCCCGACATACTGCCGCAGGTCGGCATAGGCGATTTTCTTCGCTTCGATCAGCAGGTGCCAGAACAGTGGGGAACGTGGCCCCTCCCCGCGCGGATTGATCCCGATTTTGGGCCCGCACTGTTCAACGATATTCAGGGCCTCCAGCACGGCAACGCCCTGTGTGCTGGGTGGCATTTCATAAATGTCGTACCCACGATAGGACGTGGTCAGCGGCCTGACCCATTGCGGTCTGACCCGGTCGAAATCCGCGGGCGTGAATGTGCCGCCCAGCGCCTGTGATTTCTTCACGATGGCATCCGCGATCGGTCCCCGGTAGAAGGCATTAGCCCCCCCGGTTTCCAGCAGGCGCAATGCACGGGCCAGATCGGGGTTGCGGAATACACCATACAGTCCCGGTGGTCTGCCATGCGGCAGGTAAACCGACGCCGTATCGTGATCCTTGCCCAGCAGGCTGGCATATTCCTCCCACTCGGCTTCCACCCTTTCGGTCACGCCAAACCCGTCTTCCGCCAGGCGGGCGGCGGGTTCCAGCGTGTCACGGAACGACATGGTGCCATAACGGGCCCGGATGGCGTCCCACCCGGCCACGGTGCCGGGCACCACGGCGGATTCAATGCCTGTGTACGGAACTTCCTTCAGGCCCCGGCTGCTAAAACGTTCCGGCGTCGCTCCCGATGGCGCATGCCCGGCGGAATCCAGCGCGACAAGTCGATGTTCCTTTGCCACCCACGCGATCATGAACAGGTCGCCCCCGATCCCGGCGGATTCCGGTTCGACCACGTTGATGGCGGCGGCGGTGGCGATCGCTGCGTCAAAGGCATTACCACCGCGTTTAAGGATATCCAGCCCGATATCCGCCGCCAGTGGCTGGCTGGTCGCCACCATGCCATGCGTACCCAGCACCTCGGACCGCGTCTGTCCGGTCCATCCATAGCCCCGGTCCCCGCGCAGGGGATTGAAGGGGGCTACGGTCTGCGTATGCGCTGGTGCGGCATGCACATATCCCGGCAAAACGGCAGTGCAGGCCAGCAGCACTGAAAACGCGACGGTGGGCAGTTGCATGCCACCTGCCCTTCGCCTGCACCGCGCGGAACTGACCGGCATGCTCCGGCCGGAACGAAAACCCTGCATGCCGGTATCCCTTTCTGTATGCGTATCCATGCGACCTTCAGCTTTTGTGGTGACAGGCCGGGACAGGGAAACCATGCCCAGACCGGCTGTCGCCCCATATATATCATTTTTTTTTAATAACGAAATATCGAGGCGGCATCAGGCCAGCGGAATGCCATGCATGTGGATCGACTGTTTTCAGCGGGCACATGCCCTGCCGTGGCATTGCGCCGGAACAGAAGGTGCAATCGACCGGTCTATGGGCATCCATGCAGTGTGGAATGCGCATCCTGTCGCACCGGGCGTGGTCGGTCCGGCATCCTCCTGCCGGGATCAGTGCAGAACTTTTTACAACCATCCGGGCGGCCTGCTCGCAGGTGCGGGATCTTACTCGGTAATGCAGGCATCAGGACCGTATTGCATGGCAATATGACCGGCATGCGCATCCTGCCCCGCACACAGGAATTCAGGATATATTGTTTTCACTCACTGAAATTATGATATTTAAAAAAATAATTATCAATAAGTTACTTGTATTTTATTGATCAATCGATCCCGGCTGTTCGATAATGACCCGAATGCCCCATGTCTTTCCGCCATCAGCAGTGGTCAGTACGACCTGATAGGTTCCGTTATTTGGAATTATGATATGATCGAGTGGCGTATCCGTTGATGACCAGATGATATTCCTGTCATCATAATGTTTTAACGACACCGTCATTGGCACGACCGGTGCTGCCGTGATCCCGCTTATGATGGCGGCTTTCTGGATGTCTTTTGGCAGTAAGCTCTCGATCGCCCTGATATCGATATCGCCACCACGGTTGGATGGCAGGCTCAGGATAGCGGAAATGCAGGTTTCGTATTCCCTGTAGCTCTCGCTTGTGCAGGGTGTCTGGACGGTCACGCTTGCCGGGGTATTATCGGGCAGCTTCACGTCTGTTGCATACGCCTGGCCAGTCAGCAGGAGTGCCGGAACAAAGGCGAAAAAGCGTTTACTCATGGTACGAGACACCTTACGGGAAATTTTAGCCAACCGTGCAATCCTGTTCAATACGCGAAATTCTCTCCCCTGCACAGGATATGATGAAGCCGTGCCGGTCAGATAACGCATTATTATATAATAACACCTACCCCCATGGAAATTGTTTTCATCTGCCATGCCTGCGGCTGAAACAGGCAGCGCGCCCAAGACCATATTTGCATTCTTCACATCTGACACATTTTGTATCCTCCCGGTTTCAGGGCATGCTGTGCGCCAGCGTCCGGCCTGATGTCTCTCCTGTCCGGTATGGCGGGGCAGTTCCCCCGAAACCGACGACAACGGGGCACGGGTTCATGGCCGTTTGGCATGGCTGCATATAGATTCAGTATAACTTACGTTATTTTAATAATGCCTTACACTTCGGCAGCCGGGGTGCCGTTCTGGGGTATCTGTCTTATATTATTGAAAAATATGTATGAAATGACGGCGATTGTGCTTATCGTCATTGCCAGATAAAAATCAATGTCGTTACAATTCAAGAAAGTCACGTGTTACCATGACAGGGTATCATCAGGTCAGTTCATGAAGTCAGTCGCCCGACCACCATCGAAAAGCAGTGAAAATACAAGATAATACGTCATATTAAGAAATGTAGAGTTCTATTGTTATGAAAAAAATTATGGTGGTGCCGCTCATTTTATTGCTGGGTGGATGTTATGGCGTTGGCTCCCAGAGACTGGACCATGATCAACTTGACTATTCTCAGGCGTTGATTGGCTCTTCCAAACAACAGACACTCCTTAATGTCGTCCGGCTGAGATATGCCGACACGCCGGGCTTTCTGGACACGACCCAGCTGATTTCCGGCTACCAGTTGCAGCGCAATATTTCCATCGGCGTTGGCTCGGACTCCAATCCGATCAGGCCCGCGGGCGCTATCGGGGCGCAGATACAGGAAAGTCCGACTTTTACATTCCAGCCTGTTACGGGTGATGCCTATGCGCAGAGTTTCCTGCGCCCGCTTCCGCCGGGTAGCCTGCTGCCCCTGGCCATGGGGGGACTGCCCATAGATATTTTGTTCCGCCTGTCGGTCCAGTCAGTCAATCTTATCAATAACGCGGGCTCCATCGGGGGCGACGTTGGCCGGGGTTCGCCTGAATTTTTCGAGCTGATCTATGACCTGCGTCGGCTGCAGATTGCGGGCCTTCTGGGCATACAACTTGAACATAGCGAGGAAATACCAGGAAAAACCCCGGCTTTTGACCGGGTATTCCTTACGGTATCATCGACTACGGACCCCCTTCTGGCCGAAGTTGTGAAGTCAACACGGCGCTTTTTTGAAATGGGTCCGAAAGATGAACGTGTCGAAGTCATATACGGAGCGGGAAGGCCGCAACATGGCCAGATCAGGCTGCTTACCCGTACAATGTTGGGCGTTTTAGGGCAGATTGCCTACCAGATCGATGTTCCGCAGGAAGATATTGATTCAGGGCGTACCCTTCCCAAGATCATCCTGATAGGACGCAATACAAAGCCAACGGTTTTTGTTCATGTCAGTAATGAACGGCCACGCCTTTCTTTTGTATCAATAAAATACAATAACAAATTCTATTATATATCGGATACCGATTTTCCCAGCAAACTTGGATTTACAATGCTGCAGATCCTGATGGAGCTTTCAAAAACCACCAAAAATCCGGGTGCCGTGCTGACCATACCGGTGAATGGATGAAGGCTGTCAGCCTGTTGCCTGAAACATAACAACATGGCCTGAAAACAGACTGCGCCACGCGTTCTTTCTTCAAAAAAAAACGTAATCGTTTACGCGACTTATGGGCGCACAGACCGGGCCTGCACGTCGTCCAGACTGAAACAGCGCCTTCTCCTGAAAGCTGATCAGGATCATGGCCAGCAAGCTGATCGGACCAATGATGTTTTCTAGCAGGCGTGCCCGTTCGGACGGCACTACCCCTGATAAAGAAATAGCCCGTCCGGATCCATGTAAAGACCTGGAAAAACATTCGTAGGTCATGCTGGTCTTCGGCAAAGGCGCTCCCCCGCCGCCGCTCGACCACATCCTGCATGACGGGGCCGTGCGGCCTATCGCCCCAATCGTGAAGACGATGGCAATAAGAGCGTTGGCAAGAAGGGGTTCGATCCACAACCCCGCCTGCCCCCGCAAACCGCACTCAGAATCGCCAGCATCAACGCCAGTCCATTGAACAGCAGCCACACACATGGAAGGCCCAGATTCCGCCGTGCATCAACCCGTCGCCGGTAACAAACACGCCCCAGTCCACGCGCCCCGTATTCCCGGAACAGCAGCACCCCCCAATTCGGGCGCAATACCCACAAAGGCTGACTGACAGGTCATGGGCCTGTCCGCGGGTCAAGAAAAACATCGGGTACGAAACTGCCGTAGAAACCGTCCGGTATCCGCTGGGGCAGGATTACGCTGGCCAACCGGACCCATCAGCCACACGCCCCACATCAAAAACGACCAGCCGCGATTGTGCGAACGTTGGCCGCCAGGGCAGACCCAGCAGCCATCCGTCATCGGGTCGCCCCCATGGCACAGGCCATGCGCGGAGCAGCGTGCCGCCTGCGCCACTGGTGACACGGGCGGATACGGGGGACACACTGTGGATGGAATACGTGGCCGGTGGGTCAGGCACGGTTGACTGGCTGATGTGGTACGACGCGGCAGGCCGCCCCCGTGTGACATACAGCGCGGTGATGGATCATCCCTGTGCAGCATGCTGCGTGCGCTGGGTCACGGAAACGCCCTGTCCCCACTGTTCGCATCCTGACCAGCGCCGATGGCATCGCATGCTGGCACCATCAGGCGTTTGCTGATACCTGATGGCGGCAGTGACATGTGCAACACGACAGGCAAGGCGAACAGGCTCCATGACATATTCCTTTCCCTTCATGCGGCGGCTGGCGCGGTGCGTGGCCTTTGGCGGTATCGTGCTGCTGGGCGCGTGCGCGACCGGCCATCATACCCCGGCGCATGCATCGCGCATCGGCATGGCCAATCCGGCCTCGGTTTACTGCCAGCAGCGTGGCGGCACGGTGGAAATGCGCACCACATCGCAGGGCGTGACAGGCTGGTGCCACCTGCCCGATGGCACGGTGATGGAAGAATGGGTGCTGTTCCGCCGGGATCACGCCACCACCACGCCATGACATGCCCTCCGCGCGCATGATCGGGGTTGCCGCCCTGCGTGGCGTGGCGCTGGCAGCGCTTCTGGGTCTGGGCGCGTGTGATGACGCGCTCATGGCCCGACGCACGCCTCCGCCCGCGGACTGCGCGCGCCGGGGCGGGACATGGCAGGTAAGTGATAATGGGCATACCGGCCTGTGCCGCCTGCCACCCGGCGGGCAGGTAGCGGGGTGGACGATTGTGCCTCGCGGCCATTAAACCGTCATCTTGTGCCCTGATATTTCCCTACTGCTGCCCAACTGACAGTGTGTCATACTGGTATGAAACCGCATAATTTCCCTTCTGTCCTTTCCGTCCTGCGCGGCGCGCTGCGGCAGGGGACCCTGATTGCAGGCATGGTGGCTATCGTAGCCCTGCCTGTCGGTGCATGGGCACGGCCATGGGGACCGGCATGGGGGCCACCGCATCACCGGCACTACATGCGGCGTTATCCGCCGCCGCCCCCGCCACCACCGCCGCCGCCACCCATGCGGATGGGGCGGTTTTACGGCCCCCCACCACCGCCCCCACCCCCGATGATGCCGCCGCCGCCCATGTGGTAGGATGCAACCCCTGCGCGGCTGTGCCGTTCCTCCCCCAGAACAGATGGAGGATAACGTGCCAGCCGTGCCCATGAACCACCTGCCCCGTATCAGGGCGACCCGTCGCCTGCTGCCCCTTATGCTGGGGTTTGCACTACCACTGGCCGGGTGTAGCCATGGAAAGATCGGGGAAGATTTCTGCATTTCGTGCGCGGGTGAAAATCATGCCGAAGCAGGCGCGCCGGGCGCGAATGCCACAGGCAGCCATGGCATATCCGGCCCACGATCGGCGGACAGCCAGGGACCAGCGGCACCGGGCACGCCGCGCATGTAGTGCCGCGGGGCTGACGTTTCATGGTCCGGCCGGGCGGGCATTCCCAAGGTCACACCAATGTGTCCGCAGCGGCCATGATAGCGGCAAACCCATGCCGACAGTCCACGTTTGCCCCATACCACCCCATTGGAAAACAGACAGGAGGACAGATAATGAGGCGATCCGTTTTCTGCGCCCTCCCGATCGTGACAGGGTTGGGAACGGCACTACCGGCGAATGCATATTCCGCCGATCCCGGCACACCGCAACAGGTCGCGGCGTGCAAGGTCGATGCCCTGCGGCTATGCCCGCTGGACATACCGGATACAAGACTGGTCGAAGCCTGCATGCAACGCCGGATTGCCGATCTTTCACCTGCATGCCGGGACACCGTGCAGGGTAAATGACGCCGTCCCGCAAACTCCGGGGGTATGACGTGGCACAGGCCCGGCCACCCCGCCGACGTTCGGAGGCTCACATGAAAATCTCACGAAGCCTGACTGGAAACATCTCCAACATGACTACCGCCATCGGTGATTTCCTGACCGGCGCACAGGGCGACCGTTCGGGGGCACTGTCGGTGCTGAACGATATTCTTGGTCCCCTGCCCGCACCGGACCAGCCCAGCATGCTGGAACATCGCGCGCAGGAACTGGGCATGCTGCCGCTGATCCGCACATGGCAGGAGCGTGACAACACGTCGGTCGCGGATGAAAGCACCATCCATGCCCTGTTCAGGCCGGCGGAACTGCAACGCTTTTCCAACCAGACCGGCCTGTCGGAACGCGCGGCGATGAATATCCTGCGCGATCTGCTGCCTTCGGCCATCCGCCACCGCGCGCTGAACGCCCGCGCGGGCTGGCAGCAGATGGGCCAGACAGATGCCACCACCCAGCAGCGGGTGGCTGGCGAATAACAAGCAACCCCTAAAAAATGGCGGCAACATGCGTGCCGCCTGACTGGCCCGCCCGCCAAGGGGTTTTCCCCGGCGTGGCGGGCTTTTTTTGTGCCTGTATTTCACAGATATCAAGCAGCACCCCGCCTTGATATTCACCATGAGCGAACGTCAACTCGTCAGTGTCGTCCGGGCGATACCTGCCAGGCCACGAAAGTATCACCCGGGCCGAAGGTCTGGCCACGATGGGCATTGGTGCTGCGGAAATGGCCGGTGCCGCGGGCCTGATGGCTGCCCCTGAAGTTGCCTGGCAAGGTTGGCGGCATTGCGCTTGCGGCCCATGGCGCCGACATGATGGTCGCCGGACAGCAGGCGTGGAAAAATGGCACCGAAGTGCTGGAAACAAAAGGCGGTTGACCAGAGCATGTAGGTTATTCGCCAGCAGGCAATACATGCCTGTAACACCCGGGTTCATGGTCGTGGATCATCCCGGCGGCCTGCATCCAGGCGTAGACCGTGACCGGACCGACGAAACGGAAACCCCGCGCCCGCAATGCGGTGGACATGGCGTGTGACAGGGGAGATGACGCCTGAACCGGTCCGGGATTATGCACGGGCACATGGCCCACCATGCCCCATGCAAAGGTGGCGAAGTCCTCGCCCCGGTCACGCATGGCGATATAGGCGCGGGCATTGCCAATGGTGGCGACAATCTTGGCGCGTGCGCGGATAATACCCGGATCGGCCAGCAGGCGCGTGATGTCAGCATTCCCAAAACGGGCCACGCTGTCGGGATCGAACCCGGCAAAGGCACGGCGGAACCCTTCGCGCCGTTTCAGGATCGTGCGCCATGACAGCCCGGCCTGAAAGCTTTCCAATACCAGCATTTCCCATAACTGACGGCTGTCATGCACTGGCTGGCCCCATTCGTTATCATGATAGGCCATCATCATTGCATCCGTCTGCGCCCATTGGCACCGTGGACGGGTGGGATCAGGTGACATGGGAACGGGTTCCTTGGAATTGTTTAAAAAGCCTGCCTTCGAGACATCCTGCACATTATAAGAAGCTTTTTTTAAAAAGATTCAGAGAACGCTGCCTTTTTTCAAAAAGGCAGCGCCTAAAAACCCTTTCTTCATTTTCATATAGTCTGTTGGATCAAAACCGGCATCTGGTCACCATAAGTTTTTCTCGGTTGGCAGGTTATTGTAATTGTATACTTTTGAATCGGCATGCAACACATGATCCCTGCTGCGTGCCGCATCCATGGCGGCAGGGTCCACATCATACCCCAGCATGTCCAGCAGCAGGTACTTGTTCATGATGGAGGTATAATACCCGTCATGGTTGCGCATCTGTTCAGCCATGTTGCAATAGGTGCCCACACCGTTTGCGTCATGGATGATCATGGGAATGATATACTGGTCATAACCACCATACTGGTACCCATGACCTACATTCACGATTTCCCCATGGTCGGAGGTATAGATCATCGTGTAATCACCCAGTTCCGATGTCGCAATGGACATGATCTGCTGCACGATGCTGTCGGTATGGTGGATGGACTGGTCATACGTGTCGGCGTTGGGCAGGGCCTGCACATCGCGGGGGGTGACCTTGTCGTCATATTTCCGGTGGCTGCCCATAATATGCACGACATACATCTTGTACGGCGCAGGATCATGCATCTTGTCCGCCAGCACAGGCATGATGGATTCATCCTTCCAGTTCACGCCGTTGGTTTCATTATTATAATCCTGACGGGTGGTATAGTCGCTGTATTCAGACAGATAGCCGAACGGGCGCGCATATGGTCCCTTCCCGTCCTGTGACGCAATCCAGAAAGTCTTGTAACCGTTGTCACGCGCCATTTCGATTATGTTTTTTTCGTTAAACAGCGTTTCGCGTATTTCCGGCGTCTGGAATGAAAAACTCATGGGCACCGAATAACGGGTCATGGGGGCATTGGTATGGACCTTCGCCAATACGCAGATCTGTTTCCTGTCCTTCATTTCCTGAAGGTTGGGCGTAGTATTCTGATTGTCGTAGCCATACACGCCATAACGCGACGCCAGCGAGGACTCCCCCATTATAAAGACGATGTTGCGCACCCTGCCTGCATGTCGACCGATGACCTGACGGTCAGTGACAGTATGCGCCCTGACGACAAAGCGCCTGTCTTTCACCCATTTCGTCGATATGATGGCAAGATACGTCACGTCCCCAACGACCCCCGGTGCGTGGTCACGCAGGTCCGATGCAATATATCTGCGATAGACGATATCGGTCCATTTCGCGGTATGGAAAGGCCAGTTGGCGTACAGCTTCCAACTGTTATAGACCCCCGTCAGGACCAGCGGCACCATGGCAATCATGACCGCGCGCCGGTTCCACCGACCCAGCCGCCATGACAGGACCGCCACCAGGCCCAGCGCCAGCACGGCCGCGATATAGGCGGACCACGGCACGGTGCCCAGCATGGACGCGGCTTCATGCCGGTTCGTACCCATGATCGCATCCAGCGTACCGTCGGTTATCAACTGACAGTCATGCGCAATATAGAAGTCAAGGATCAGCAGCGCCATGAACACGGTGTTGAGGCACATGCTGCCAATGCGGCCACAACTGAAGAACAGGAGCGGCAGCAGGCTCATCTGTAACGTAAAATGCCACGGATGGCTGCCATTTGAATGACGCGCAATATACAGTTCTATGAAAAAGTAAATAATACTGATTATAGAAATGAAAAGCGTTCTTTTTTTATTATAAATTTTCCGCAGTCCGTTTTACATATTTTGACACAATCAGGCGTGTATATGTAACAAAACCGCTCATATCAAGCGCATTATTAAAATAAACTAACGTGCATTCATTTGTTTTTATAATAAATTATCCGCTACAAACCATTTTATCCCCGGCCCGCCGTGGCTGCTTCAGTGCCGGTTCCGTTCAGTCGGCAGATTGCTGTAATCGTATATTTTGGAATCCGAATGCAGCACATGGTCCTTGTTGCGTACCGCATCCATGGCGGCAGGGTCCACATCATACCCCAGCATGTCCAGCAGCAGGTACTTGTTCATGATGGAGGTATAATACCCGTCGCGGTTACGCATCTGTTCAGCCATGTCGCAATAATTGCCCACACCATTGGTGTCATGGATGATCATGGGAATGATATACTGGTCATAACCGGCATACTGGTAACCGTGGCCCATGCCTACGACTTCCCCATGGTCGGATGTATAGATCAGCGTGTAATCACCCAGTTGCGACGCGGCCATGGCCATGATCCGCCGAACGAACTCATCAGTGTGGTGAATACTCTGGTCATATGCATCCGCATGTGGAAGGGCTGCGATATCGTCACTGGTCGCCTTGTCCGAATATTGCTGGTGGTTGCCCATGATATGCACGACATACAGCTTGTACGGTGCGGGATCCCGCAGCTTGTCCGCCAGCACGGGCATGATGGACTCATCTTTCCAGTTCACGCCGTTGATTTCGTTATTATAATCTTGGCGGGTGGTATAGTCGCTGTATTCAGACAGGTAGCCATACGGGCGGGCATATGGTCCCTCCCCCGGCTGTGACGCGATCCAGAAGGTCTTGTACCCATTTTCGCCCGCCATTTCGATCAGGTTCTTTTCCTGAAACAGCTTTTCCCGGATTTCGGGGATCTGGAACGAAAATGTCATGGGCACGGCATAACGGGTCAGGTTGGCATTGGAATGGGCTTTTTCCAGTACACATATCTGTTTCCGCGCCTGCATGTTACGCAGGTTGGGCGTGGTGTCCTGTCTGTCGTAGCCATATATGCCATAGCGCGACGCCAGCGAGGACTCCCCCATGACAAATATGATGTTATGCACTCTGCCCGGATGCCGTCCGGTCACCTGCGGGTCGGTATTGGGGTGAGGCCGGACAACAAAGCGTTTGTCCACCGCCCGTTCAGCCGTCATGATGATGAAGTAGGTTGCGTTTCCCACCACCCCCGGCGAATGGTCACGCAGGTTGGCCGCGATATAGTCCAGCCCCCCGATATCGTTCCATTGCGCGGTGCGGAACGGCCATGTGGCATACAGCTTCCATGTATTATAGGCCCCCGTCAGCACCAGCGGCACCATGGCGATCATGACCGCGCGCCGGTCCCACCGCCCCAGCCGCCATGACAGCACGGCCACCGCCGCCAGCATGAATGCCGCCGCCACATAGGCAGGCCAGGGCACCGTACCCATCATGGATATGGTCAGGTGCCGGTTCGTACCCATGATCGCATCCAGCGTGTTGCCGGTTACAACCTGACACAGACGGGCAATATAGAAATTACTGACCAGCAGAACCACGAACGTGGTGTTGAGACACATGCTGCCAATGCGGCCAAAGTTAAAAAACAGAAGCGGCAGAAGGCATGTCTGTATTACAAAGTGATACGGATGGTTACCGTCTGAATGACATGCAATGTAAAACTCTAACAAAAAGTAAATGATACCAATGATAGAGATATACAATGCTCTTTTATGAATCTTAATTGCCGTCATCCATTTTTATGCATTGAATAACCGGCCTACATAAAATTGTCACAATCCGTCAATCTCATTTAATGAATAAATATATGTTACGTTATTTTATTTCATAATAAATCGTCAGCATGCCGCAGGCGCGCATAAAAAAACCGGGACCGCAACGATGCGGCCCCGGTCGGGTCAGCCCGAATATGACGGGTAAGGTCAGTTCACGTTATCAAGAGCATAGACCACCAGGTCATCAGTGACCGGCGTCATCATGAAGTGGTGGCCACCGGCCATGATGGCGACGTACTGCTTGCCCTTGTATTCATACGTCATGGGCGTTGCCTGTCCGCCACCGGGCAGGACATCGTTCCAGACTTCACGGCCAGTATGGATGTCGAAGGCATGGATCATGTTGTCGGTCGTTGCCGCAACAAAGATCAGGCCACCAGCAGTAATGACCGGGCCACCGTTGTTGGGCGTACCTATGGTCAGCGGCAGGTGGGTGGGCAGACCGAACGGTCCATTGGCACGCGCGCTACCCAGCGGGTGCTGCCACAGTACCTTCTGCGTGTGCATGTCGATGGCGGTAATCATGCCATAGGGCGGCCGGTTGCACATCATGCCCGTATATTCATCCCAGAACGGCGAGACGACGATACCATACGGCGTTTCCGCCATGGCCCCTGCCCCTTCGGCACCACCGCCGCCGGGTTTGTAGTTGGGATCATCCACCGGCATCAGCCCCAGCTTGTCCGCCTTCTTGCGGCTGACCAGCTGGTCATACATGGGCGTGTTGTTCCAGTTGGCGATCAGGATGCCGGTCTTTTCATCATACGCGACACTGCCCCAGTCAGATCCACCATTATAGCCAGGATATTCCAGCCACGGCTTGTCGATGCTGGGCGGCGTGAACTCACCCACATAATGCGCACGGCGGTATTTCAGGCGGCAGTACAGCTGGTCAATGGGGGACATGCCCCACATGTCAGCTTCCTTCAGCGGCGCGAAGCCCAGACGCGGCATGCCGACCGACCATGGTTGCGTCGGGGCGCGCGTATCACCCGGCACCATGCCTGGCGAAGGCGCGGGCCGTTCTTCCACCGGCAGCACCGGCTCACCCGTGCGGCGGTCCAGCACGAAGGTCTGGCCACGCTTGGTGGGCATGATCAGCGCGGGCACCGTGCTGCCATCAGGCTTGGTAAAGTCCATCAGCGTAGGCTGCGACCCGATGTCGTAATCCCACACATCCTTATGCACGGTCTGGAACACCCAGCGCGGTTCGCCCGTTTTCACGTCAATCGCGACAACGGCGGAGGACACCTTGTTTTCCTCCGGGCTGCGCATGGCGCTGTAGTAATCAGCGGCCGAGTTGCCGGTAGGCACGTAAACCAGCCCCAGCGCGTTGTCACCAATCATCGCGGCCCAGGAATTGGGGGTGCCACGGCTGTAATGCTCGCCTTCCTTCGGCTCGCCATGTTCATGCGGACGGTTGACATCCCATGCCCACAGGAAGCGCCCGGTTTCGGCGTCATATCCACGGATTACACCCGACGGCGCCCAACGGCGCTGGCCGTCAAGGATTTCCTGATTGGTGATGATCGCACCATTGACGATCGGCGGCGGCGCGGTTTCGGCCACGAATCCGGGCACGGATTCACCCATCCCCTTCATCAGGTTGACCATGCCGTGCCAGCCGAAGCCCTCGCACACCTTGCCGTCCTCGCTGTCCACCTCGATCAGGCGTTCATCCAGCGTGGCTTCGAGGATACGGTGGTGGCAGTGCTCGCCTTCAGGCACGGTGGAGGACGTGTAGTACACCACCGCCTTGCACGCCGCCGTATACGGAATGCTCTCGTATTTCTCATTGGCGTGGAAGTGCCAGACTTCCTTGCCCGTGGCCGGATCGATACGCATCATGTCGTTCAGCGCGGAACACATGTACAGCCCGTCACCCACTTTGATGGGCGTGGTCTCGGCAGCCCATTTGTTCACCTGCCCCGGCCCCGGCTTGCTGCCGGTATGGTAGATGAAGGCACGTTTCAGGTGGCTGACATTGGACGGCGTGATCTGGTCCAGTGGCGAGAAACGCGTCGCCCGGTCATCGCGCCCGTAGCCGGGCCAGTCATCATGCGCGGGGCTGGCCGTAACCTGCTCGACCATCGGCGTGGCCTCGCTGGGTTCTGCAGGCGGGCCGTCGGGAATGTTGGCGGCGTTGACGCCCGGCGCCTGCGGGCTGTTGGGCGACGGGGCGGAAAACGCGTCCGTCGGCGGAGTGGGCGTGCCGGGGGCAACGGTGGCATTGCCGCTACCGGGTGGCTGGTCGGCAGGAGGCACCTGCGCCAGGGCACCTGCGCCTGCGGTACCGGCAATGATGGTGGCACCCAGCAGCAGGGTGCGCAGCATTGGAGTATTGGACATTATGCGACCTCCCGCACATGGGTTGTGCGTGCGTGGTCAGCACGCCGCAGCACCGGCAGGCACAGCGCCACGCCAATGGCCAGCAGGGTTGGGCCGAATACGCGCGGCAGCAGTCCCCAGCCGTCAAAGCCCACTTCCCAGAATGCCCACAGCCACGTAAAGGCGCAGGCCCCAAGGTAAAGCAGGCCGCCCACGGGCCGACCCATGGCCATCAGCACACCCGCGGCCGTCACCACCAGACCGCAGACGACGTAATAAAGCGAGCCACCCAGGAACGCGAGTTCAGCGCCCATGTATACCAGTGGCAGGCCCAGCAGGATGATGATGACCGCAAGTAAAAGCGTCGCCCATCCTGCGGCGCTCTGCGGTTTCATAAAAGCAGACATAATGGATGTTCCTCCAGTATCATGCAGCGGAGGCTAATCCCGCGCCTGTTAAACGCGAAAAAACGAAATCGCGAGCTTGGTCACGACTTTATTACTATTGTTTCAGGGTTGTAAGTATTCCGCCAGAAAACAGGTCCCAGCATGACGTATTTGGAATCCAGACCTGCTGTGCTTGCACACGAAATATTTTTTTTACTTATCCATGACCAGATGGGGAACCATTACGGAGCTATCGCGCGCGGATGCGATCAGGTACGGCCCCGCATCCCTCCCGCTACCCACAACGCGCGCGCCGTGGGCGCTGTTACCGCCACCAGTTCCGGCATGCCCGCCATGATCGCCTTGTGCATCCTTTCATACGAACACCGGCTGGCAATCACGCAGAACCCGCGCCCAAAATCCATGCCGTCCGCAATCCGCCCCCCCCCACAGCTTATCCCGCGGCGTTGTGGCGGCCCACATCTTCAGCGTCTTTTCACGATCGGGGTCCGGCCATGCGCAGCCTGGGCAATTGAAGCCGTCCGGGTAATTCATGAACAGAAGTGCGCGCGCCCCCCTTGACCAGTACGCTCTGTTCCATCTGCACGCGTGCGGTGGCGTTCGCCGCCCCCACCTACCGGCGGGATGGGTATAGGGCCTGAATTCCGGCTTGTCAGATATGGCGTTCTTCCGTGTTTGTACGCAGGAAACTGCAGGATTGTTGTTATTTCAACTACAAAAGACATAATTTTGCATGTATGGAAAATATTTATCTGTTAATAAATTTATATTATCAACAGAATGGAATGAACTATATGTATTGATTGTATAATACCATATATAGTTCGTTGGCGGCAATGCTCCATTGCATCATTCCGAACCGGTTATATCCTGTCTGGTATGATATCGTGCAGCGTTGTGCGGTCCAGCACATGCAGGAAGGCCTCCAGTGACTGGGACAGCAGGCGACGCAGGCGGCACATGTCCGCCAGTACGCAGGGCTGGCCGTTTTCTGGCTGGCACGACACGACGGAAAGCATGTCCGTTTCCATCAGGCGTACGATATCCCCGATAATGATGTCCTGTGGCTGGCGGGGCAGCTGCAGCCCACCCGACCGGCCACGACGCGCCTGCACTACCCCTTCGTTGGACAGGCGGTTGACGACCTTGACCAGATGGTTATGGGAAATGTTGTGATGGCTGGAAATCTCGTGCACGGATACGCGCCTGTCTGCATTGCACGCCAGATAGACAAGCACGCGAATGGCGTAATCAGTATGAAGGGTCAGACGCATGATATGCTGTTTACGGCCTCCCCATTCCGGTTATCATATAGACCTGTCATGGCGATGTAACGGTTCCCGGCCCGAATGGTAGGCATGGTCCAGTGTTGCAACAGATAGGACATGGATATCCTGTGGTCAGACATGGTGACGATATTACCATAGGGTAAAAAAGACCGTATTGGTACGCACTGCAACAGGAAACCACACTGCCGCCTGTCACATAATTTATTTTTATCACATCATAAGCATAGATTATAACGAACCGATATAAAGGAGCCGATTTTGTTCCGTTTCCAAATTAATCTCTATGCGGTATGCAAATAAAAAATCAAGAATTATTCTTCTTGCCACGAATTAATATTTTTTATGCTCCATTATGAGATCATGCAAGGTCACACGGTCCAGTACGGCCATAAAGGCGTTCAGTGATTTGGCGAACAGGCCCCGCAGACGGCAGGCATCCACCAGTATGCAGGGCTGCCCTTTACCCGGTACACAGGTCACGATCGTATTCAGATCGGCTTCCATCAGCCTTACGATGTCACCAATGAAAATCTCATGTGCCGCCGCCGCCAGTTCCAGCCCCCCGCTGCGGCCCCGCCGCGCAAGGACGATGCCATTATTGGACAGGCGGTTGACCACCTTGACCAGGTGGCTTTGTGAAATTCCGTGGGCATCGGCAATTTCCTGAATCGCAACGCGCCTGCCCGGATTCTGTCCCAGGTAGACGAGGGTGCGAATGGAATAATCCGTATAAAGTGTCAGGCGCATGGTACCTCATGACGCCTGCAACGCGACTTCGGAATGATCTGGCGCAAGGATGTGCTCCGCCAACACCAGATTTGCGGCAGAAATAGGGGGAGAAATGTAAAAACCCTGAATCCTGTCCACTTTCATGGCAGTCAGGATATCCATCTGCCCCTTGGTTTCCACCCCGGTTACGGTCACACTCAGCCCGAAGGCATGGGCAAGTCCCGTCAGATGGGCAATCACGTCGCGCGCCGCCTGGCTGTGTTCGATATTGACCACCAGGTGGCGTGAAATCTTGGCCTGCGTGAAGCGGATATCGCGCAGCACCGCGATCGGCAGCGTGGCCTGCCCAAAATCATCCAGTGTCAGCTGGAAGCCCAGATTGGCCAGTTCCTGCAACCGCAGCAGCACGCGATCCGACCGGCGTCCCGCCAGCACGCTTTCGGATATTTCCAGCACATAATCACTGGCGGTGCCGCCCTGCCGCTTTATCTCGGCTTCCAGATCGTTCTGGAACCCGATATTGAGCAGGTCGAGCCGCGAGAGATTAATGGTCAGGTTGGGATAACTTGAAAGGCTGGTATTCCACAGCCGCATGTCATTCTGGAACGACTTCACCAGCCGCGGACTCATGGCCTGTGCCAGTGTCGCATCAAGAAATACGTCACGGAAGCTTTCCGCCGCCAGTAGTCCGCGCATGGGGTGGTGCCAGCGCAGCAGCGCCTCGATCTGGTCGCACCTGCCGGTCGCAAGGTTCAGGATCGGCTGGTAATACAGTTCAAACTGGTCTTTTTCCACGCCATCACGCGCATCGGTCAGGATCTGAGCGCGCTCAAGGGCATGCTGGTGCAGGGTGATGTCGAACATCCGCGACTGATGGCCGCCCGCGCGCTTGGCGGCATACAGCGCGATATCCGCATTTTTCTGCAGGGATTCAGCACTTTCCTGGCTGGCGATCGGGCATACGCCAATGCTGCCCGATACGTTGACCATGGTATTGCCGACCTCGATCGGCGCTTCAAGCGCCGCCAGCAGCCGTTCCAGCATCGTGTCCAGCGGCGTGGCCAGCAGCGTGTGGTTGAGGATAAGCGCAAATTCATCCCCACCCAGCCGACATACCGCGTCCTGCGGGCTGACCAGTTCCAGCAGCCGGTGCGAAATGGTTTTCAGTACCACGTCGCCGGCATGGTGACCGTGAATGTCGTTGATCTGCTTGAAACCATCAAGGTCGAACATGACCAGCATGATTTCACGGGTGATGTTGCGGGCTTTCTCCTCCACCGCCGCCTGCAGCACGGTGTTGAAGCCGCCACGGTTGAACAGTCCCGTCAGCGGGTCGGTCGCCGCCAGTGACTTCAGCCGGTCACGGGTGTTCATCAACTCGGTAATCTCGAAACGGGTCGCGACATAGCCCTCGACCGCGCCAAGCGAGTTGTGCTTGGGCATGATGGTCGTCGCCACCCAGTACAGCGTCCCGTCCTTCGCACGGTTGCATATGTTGCCGCGCCAGATTTCCCCAGACCGGATGGTGCGGTACATCTGCCTGAAGAAGCTGGCATCATGATACCCCGAATTGACGATCCGGTGCGTCGAGCCGAGCAGTTCCTCACGCGGGTAGCGGCTGATCTCACAGAAGCGGTCATTGACGTAGGTAATCACGCCACGCACATCCGTAATGGCGACGATCAGGACATTGTCCACCACATCGGCCCAGAAATCGGAATCCTTGTGGGTTAGCGCGCGCAGGCGATCATCGTGTTTGAGTGACATGGCGTTGCTCCGTCTTTCGCCTTGAATGGATCAGGACCTGGCTTTGGCAGCGGGGGACTTCGTGGCTGCGGTGGCGGTTGCCTCTGTGGTGGGGGCAGGCTGTTTTTCGGTATTCTTTAATGGCTGGGAGGATGACGCCCCGGCAGCGCGCGCCTTGGCGCGGGCAGCTTCGATGTTACGGATAACGGCAGGGGCGCCCCCCTTGCGGACCCACTGTTCCAGGTCCTTCGGGGCCAGCGGCTTGGCAAACAGGTAACCCTGCATCACGTCACAGTTCAGTTTTTCCAGCAGTTCGCGCTGCTGTTCCGTCTCGACCCCTTCGGTCACGACGGTCATGCCCAGGCGCGACCCGATGCCGATCACGGCCATGGTCACCGCCTGCGCGTTGGTGTCGTATTCAAAGTCGTTGATGAAGCTGCGGTCGATCTTGATTTCCGTCAGCGGCAGGCGCGTCAGCCGCGACAGGGACGAATACCCCGTGCCGAAATCATCCATCGACAGGCCACAGCCAAGGTTGCGGATGGATTGCAGCACTTCCTCGGTATCGCGGCTGTTGTCCATCATCACGCTTTCGGTGATTTCCACCGTCAGGCGGGCAGGCTTCAGGTCATGGTCCTTCAGCAGGGTTGCGATGTGTTCAGGCAGCGCGCGGTTACGGAAATGCACCGCCGACAGGTTGACCGCAACCGTGGGGACATGGATGCCGTCGCGGTCCCATTTCACGATCTGGCGGCAGGCTTCCAGCAGTGACCACCGGCCAATGGCCTCGATCTGTCCGGTTTCCTCCGCCACGGCAATGAAGCGGGAGGGGAAGATGTTACCAAGATGCGGATGGTGCCACCGCGACAGGGCCTCCACCCCGCTGAGTTCCAGCGTATGCGTGCGCACCTGCGGCTGGTAATGCAGCTGCAGCATACCCTGCGCCAGTGAATCACGCAGCGCGGAGCCCAGCACCAGCCGGTCCTGCGCCACCTGGTTCTTTTCCAGGTTGGCGAAGCGGAAGATGCCGCGCCCGTCTTCCTTGGCCTGACGCATGGCGGTGTCGGCATGGCTGAGCAGCGATTCACTGTCCGGCCCGTTGGACGGGAACGTACTTATGCCGATCGAGCATGAAATGGAGAGCGTGTTCTGGCCGATCTGCAGCGGGCGGCCGATGGTGTCCAGAAGCTGCTGGGCGATTTCCTCGATCCGCTTGCCTTCGCAGTCGGGCACCACCACCACGAATTCGTCCCCGCCGGAGCGGCTGATGACGTAATCATCACGGGCGATGGAGCGGATGCGGGCTGCGATCTCGACCAGGAACTGGTCAGCATAGACATGACCCAGCGCGTCGTTGATATCGCGGAAACGGTCGATATCCAGCATGAAGATCGCCAGCGTCCGGTTGCCCGGCTGGGCAATGATGTCTTCCATTACCCGGTGCAGTGCGCCACGGTTCAGCAGGCCGGTCAGGGAATCATAACGCGCAAGCTGGGTCATGTGCGTCTTGGTGGCATGCTGTTCCAGCGCCAGCGCGCAGAACGGCAGGCACGACCCGACCAGCCGCTGTGGCCATGCGCCAAGCTGGTTGGGTTCACGCAGGTACAGCGCGAAAATGCCCGTTATCCGTCCGTCACCCGCCAGCACGGGGGCGGCGTAACAGGACTGCAGCCCCAGTGAACGGCACATGGACTGGTAATTGTCCCACACCAGCCGACCGGTATAGGACGCGTTGGCCTTCAGCTTTTCCACATCGGAAGGGGACGGCACGGTGGTTTCCAGCGCATTGCGGATACGCGGCGGCAGGGCGGACGTGCAGATCACCCGCCACGGCTGCGCATCATCCAGCACCAGCAGGGCGGCGACAGAATTGGGCACGAAGGCTTCGACCTTGCGGCAGATCAGTTCACCGATATCCTGTATCAGCATGTCGCTGGCCAGTGCCTGCAGCACATCGTTCTGCAGGATCAGGATCTTGCGGCGCTGGCTTTCTTCCGTGACGTTCTTCATCACGCCCATGTAATAGGTCAGCTTCCGGCCGTCCTGATCGATCTGTACCTTCGACAGTGACAGTTCACCGCAGATATATTCGCCATCCGCGCGCGTGAATTCAACTTCGCGCGACGTGCCGACAATGCGGTTGTGACCGCTTTCACGATTGCGATCGATATAACGGTCATGTTCATGGCGCAGGCGCACGGGCACCAGGCAGTCCACGTTACGGCCCATGACATCGGCGCGTGGAATGCCCCATAATGATTCCGCCGCCTGATTGTAGAAAATGATCTCGTTATCCTGGCCGATGATGACCGTGGCGTCGATTGCCTGTTCCAGCGCGGGCAACAGGATTTCGGTAGTCAGGGCTGTGATCTCGGGCATCTGCGGGCTGTCTTTCTTCGCTGTCATTCGGAATGGGCCACGATCGCGCGCAGGCGGTCTAGGTCGAGGATGTGTATGGCGCGCCGCTGCCGGGAAATAAGCTTCTCCCGGTGGAACGTGCTGAGCAGGCGGCTGACAGTTTCGGTGGTCAGACCAAGGAAATCGGCTATGTCGGTGCGGGAAATGGCCGGGTCGACGGGCCACAGTTCATTCTGTCCCATGCGGGTCCCCTGCCCGATCAGGAAGGCGGCCAGCCGTTCGCGCGCCGTCTGCCGCCCCAGCATCAGCAGCCGGTTATGCAGCCCGATCAGTAGCTGGCGGGCGGTATGCAGTGATGCGGCGCATGCGTCGGGTGACGTTTCATGCAGGTGCCGCAGGTAGGGTGCCGGCATGCACACCACCCGCAGCGTACGCATGGCCTCGGCGCTGTAGCCATAATGATTACAGGGATAGGCGGGCAGTACATCCCCCTTATGGGCAAAACCGATAATCTGCCGCCGTCCGTCAGGAAGTGACTTGAACAGGCGCGCCCCGCCACTCACCACATGGAAATGCATGCTGGCGGGCGTACTTTCCGTCATGAATTCCTGCCGGTCCGCATAATGGCGTTCCGCTCCGGCTAAAGGATTATGAGGCTGCGTTAAGGACATTTTTATCTTTTTCTGTTCCCGACAGGACTGCGACAGTTCTGATTAAAGACATATTTTCGCCATAAGTTAATTTGTAAAATATATGCAGAATAAACAAACGGAATTGTTTATTTTCCCGTACGCCTTATATTTTTGTGTAACTGTCGGATGACTGCTGCAGCCTGCGCTGTAAGTATTCCGCTACACGGACTTGTGTCACAACGCACCTGCAATGGTGTGGTCCGGGCCGCCAGCCTGCACTGCCGGACATGAGCGGTACGGGCTAGATACGTCCCCCATCCCGTCCACGCCATGAACCAGGCCAGGTTACGGTTACATTACCGTTTCCGGCCGGTGGCTATCGGATGCCTGCCCCGGTTTTCCGCGCCCCGTCCGGGAATGAATCGCGCAGTTCGTCTCCCCTTGCACCGCAGGAGCATGTTGCCCGCTGGGTACGGTGCCAGTACGGTTGCCTCGCCTGTTGCAACCGGGTTCAATGCGCCCGGTGCGATCTGGGTGCCCGGTGTCCCTATCCGGTAAGGATGGGGGTCGGGCGGCCTGCCTACACCCGCGTGGTCAGTGTAAAAGGCCGGTCTGGTCAAATAATGGTGCCCCCCGTATCGGGACAGGCGGTCACGATTTTCTATTTTTACTTACGCCAGCCAATACCTTGCAGGTGGCCTGGCGCATGCTGATCGGTATGCCTTTCACGCGGTGAGCATGAGCCATGAATATCGCATGGATAATTTAACAATTCATGAAAGTGTCATGAATTGTTTTGGAATATTCTGGTACGATATGCTGCAGGCATATGAAAAAAACTGCCTTCGGTCGGTCAAAATCACGGTCACGTGTCAGGGTGCCCTATGCCGCACACGATCTCGCGACCATCGGATCGTAGTAAATCCTCCCGTCATGGGCAAAAAAAACGGATCGTGCCGAGAGAGTCGTCTCAACAGGTTGCGCAATACGGATGCTAAATGGTGCGGATGCCTGCACGGGGGTACAACCGGAAGAGCATGATGTTTGCGCACCGGTTCGATGGGGTGATGCAATCCATCGGGTCAGTTACATGCGGATGCGGCCCGGAAACGCAAAGGAGCGGGCACGCGCCCTGCGTACCCGCCCCTTTGTCGTCATGTCAGAACCGGCGACTTATTTTTTCGCTGCTGCACACTTGCCCAGAAGCGCGATTTCAGCAGCATTGACACCTTCGGGATCCAGTGCTGCCTGCCTGGCGATGGCCTGCTCTTCTTCCGTGGCGTGCTCGCCACCCTTCAGGACGTGTTCGGCCAGACGGATGGTTTCCGCCTTTGTCATGATGGCGGGAGAATGGGTGGCCTTGCGTACCAGATCATGGATGGAACCGGCGGCATGGGGAACACGATGTTCGCTCATGGTGAATAACTCCTTATGATATCAACATATGTTGAGCGTCGACCGCGCGGCATCAATACACAGTTTGAAATATTTTCTATCTGTCCGACGTATCAATATCCATAAAATCGTTCGACACGAGATATTCCGGCGCACGAGGATGGGCCGGTCTCAGCCCTTTCCTGGGGGTGGATGACCAGGCAGACCCGTCAGGATCAGGGCGGTGGACGGGCGCGTCGCCGCTACATATAGCAGTTGCTGCGTTTCCAGCACGTTTGTCGCGGCCCGGCGGGTGATGTCACCTATATCCACGAACACGCGCCCGAACGTGCTGCCCTGTGCGGTATGCACGGTCATGGCATAGACCGCCTGCAGCCGCCCGATACCGCGGCGGAATACGAAACGGTGCTGCCAGCGCGCGCGTTCTTCCGCCGCCTCGCGCCGCAGGCGGCGTTCGACACCGGCCATGTCCGCGCCGGGCCGCAGGATCGGCACGGGCACTTCCTCCCCCGTCAGGGTGCGCAGCACCACGTCATGCACCGGCAGTTCCGTGGTCCAGCCCGCGACCTTTGACGTGGCGGGAAAGGCATGGCGCAGGATGGTGGGGCGGATGTCAATGACTTCCGCTTCCTCATTGGTGGCGACGACAACGCGCCGCCCCTCCACATCCATGACCGGCGCGCGGGCAATCACGCGTTCACCCGCGACAAAAGGGGTTGGTGTCTCACCCCCATACACCCACCGGCGCACCATGCGGTTGACCGCCTCCACCCGTGCATTGGTCCAGCACAGGTATCGGAACGCATCGCTGTCGGTGCGGAATCCATCGGATGTGAAGGCACGCTGCATCCACGTATCGGGTTCACGGGGCAGGAAGAGGCCGGCCCCCCCGTGGTGATTGGCGCGGCACCATGACCAGTCCAGCGGGCCGCCCTGACTTTCGCGTATGGTTGTCGCAGCGGCGACCAGCGGGTTGCCCGCCGCCTGCCGTACCACCGTTTCCAGGTGCGAGGCCGAGCGGATGGCGAAGGACGGGCTGATCGCCTCCCCCACTGGCGGCAGCTGTGCGGGATCGCCCACAAACAGCACGAAACGGTCGGGCACCAGTTCGCGCACCCAGCGCATGAGTTCCGACCCCACCATGGAACATTCGTCAATAATGATGACATCGGCCGTGATCGGTTCGGGCCGATCGGCGCGCTGCAGCACCTCACGCCCGCCATCCTGCGTGCCGGGCTGCAGCGACAGGACGTTATGGATGGTCCGGCAGGGGGCAAGGTTGCCCACGCGCGCCTTCAGCACGGCAGTGGCCTTGTGGGTTGCGGCGGTAAAGACAACCTCTGCCCCCTGTTTGCGCAACGCACGGGCAACGCGCTGCATGAGCGTGGTCTTGCCCGTCCCGGCATAACCGGTCAGCAGATGCGTGGCGCAGGTTTCGCGCGCGGTCAGGATCTCCGCCAGCGCGCGTTCCTGGCACGTTGTCAGTTCCAGCCGGGACATGGGACGGCCCTGAGGGAATGGTAAGCGATATCGGGGGCCATCGGGCCTGAAGTGATCCTTGATCCGTTGATGCAGCGGGAATGAGTATTAGGCCGCTCCACCCCATCGGGCCAGCGGAAATGCGCCCCGTGATCGTAACCGTCGGCGTTGCGCATTTCCGCTGTCACATGTAGCAGTCCGTGCCAGATGCAGCATCAGGCCGTTCCTGTCCGTGTCGTGCGGTCACTCAAGGTCATATGTCGGTGATGGACATGGATCGGCAGGCGATAATTGATTGACAGAAAATAATAAAAGTCTCTGGGTGCCCCGTTCTTCGAAGCTTTCTGAAAAAAGCTTCACCACAAACTTTTATCTGTATCAGGCGCTACGGCGGCCCGCGACCCAGACTTCCTGTACCATCAGATCCGGTCCCATCACCACCATGTCCGCGCGACGCCCATGCATGATGACGCCACGGTCATGCAGTCCCAGCCAGTTGGCGGCATGCGTGCTGACCAGGGCCGCTGCCTGCGGCAGGGACGCCCCGGCCTGTATGGCGTTACGCACGGCCTGATCCAGTGTCAGCACGCTACCCGCAAGCGTCCCGTCCTGCAGGCGCGCCACGCCGTCAAGCACCATCACATCCTGCCCCCCCAGCGAACTGGGGCCATCACCCATGCCGGTGGCGCGCATTGCGTCGGTCACAAAAACCAGCCGTCGCCCCATGACCCGGTGCGCAAGGCGGAACAGGGCAGGATGAACGTGATGAGTGTCGAAAATCATCTCGGCATAGGCGTCCTCGCTGCACATCAGCGCCGTGGCCGGCCCCGGCGCGCGCGCCATGACCGGCGGCATGGCGTTGAACATATGCGTGCCACCAGCCACGCCCCCGCCGCCGCATATGCGACAGATGGCGCGTTCGGCCTGTTCATGATCGGCCTGCGTATGGCCGATATTGACCCGTATGCCCGCCTGCACGAACTGCTGGATGGCGGTATCGGCATGTTCCACTTCCGGCGCCAGCGTCACCAGCTTTACCGCCCCGGTCCGGATCACTGCACTGACCCGCGCGGGCGTGGGCGGCAGGGTATGCGCGGGTTGCGCGCCACGCCGGTGGGGATTGATGAAGGGCCCTTCCAGATGCGCGCCGGGAATGCTGGGACCGCCAAAGGCACCGTTGCGCAGGATATCGGCTACCGCATACAGGGTCTCGGTGATGTCCGACCATGGGGCGGTCATGGTGGTGGGTAGCAGCGTGGTGGTGCCCTGCGCCATATGGAACATGGCCATGTTCCGGATCGCCATCGGGCCATCCATGGTGTCGGCCCCACCGCCACCGTGAACATGGCCGTCAATGAAACCGGGCAGGATGTAGCGGTCGGGCACATTGTGCGACAGGGGCCGCACATCAGTAATTGAGGTATCGAACACGACACGACCCGGCATGACCCGGTCTGGCAGGACGATATGGCCATCAATGTTCACGGTGCGGCTTTCCCTGTTCGCATAAGTTGACGCTGTATGTGCGTGTTACCGCGTTGGCGCGGCGGATGCCATAACCTGTCGGATATATCGCAGCCATCCCGGCACGACGATACGGACTGACAACGAACGGGAAATTCAGACCGGCCGCATATCAATGCAGGAAAAAAATTACCGAATGCGCGGATGATGTGACCGGCACGGATTTCGGTTTTCCATGCCTCTGCCGGGCACTGGCCTGTCCCCTGCCCTGTCGCCGGTGGCGGCACGGGCGACGACGGATAATTCTGTCGCAGGTCTGGTGGGGAAAGGGAGCGAGGCAGCACATGCGTGAAGTATTCACGGCATCAGCATTACCCTGCCCGACGCTCTGCCCGGTCACGGCCATGGCGGGTTGCGGATCACGAAGGTGGCAGGGCGCAGCCATTCCTGTGCGTCATCGCCCTGAAAGATGTTCTAAAAAATAACCTGAAAATTGTTGGGGGCCGCCTTTTTTCAGAAAAGGCAGTGTTCTGAAAAATGCTTCCCCAAACACGTCTTTGCAACCTGCAGGATATCCCCCAGGCAGGATTTTCAAACAGTCTATGGGGTCAGGGCTGGGATATCCGATTTCTTTTCGCCCTGAAAACCGTCAGGATTCAGGCTGATAGGCGGAAAACCATGCCGCAAGTTCTTCCGCCGGCAGCGGCTTGGAGAACATGTAGCCCTGCAGCACGTCGCAATCCATTTCCGCTAGAAGACGGCGCTGTTCCTCGTGCTCGACGCCTTCGGCCACCACGGTCATGCCAAGGCTTTGGCCAATGCGGACCACGGCCATGACCACGGCACGGACCTTCTCAATGCTTTCCAGACCCGTCATGAAGCTCCGGTCGATCTTGACCTCGTTCACCGGCAGGCCCGCAAGGTTGGATAGGCTGGAGAACCCGGTACCGAAATCATCCATCGACATGCCAACCCCCATTTCCCGCAGCTTCTGCGCCACGCGGATGGTGCGTTCGTAATTGTCGATCATGGTGCTTTCGGTAATTTCGATCGTCAGGCGTTCGGGCGGAATACCGGTTTCCTTCAGCAGCTTGTCCACGAATTCGGGCAGCGTTTCATCACGGAAATGCAGCGGCGACAGGTTGACCGACACCACCGGCACATCCACCCCATCGCGCATCCAGTGCGCCATCTGCATGCAGGCCGCGCGCAGGGACCATTTGCCAATGGCCTCGATCTGTCCGGTTTCCTCCGCCACGGTAATGAACCGCGCGGGGGAAACGAAGCCCAGTGACGGGTCGATCCAGCGTGACAGCGCCTCCACCCCATACAGTTGGCCGCTACGGGCATGGACCTGCGGCTGGTAGAACAGGCGCAGCCGGTCGTGGGCAATGGCGTCGCGCAGGGCCGCAGCCAGGATCAGCCGGTCACTGGCCTGCTGGTTCATGCGCGGGCTGAAGAAGCAGCAATGCCCGCCGCCATTCGCCTTGGCCTGGAACATGGCGGTTTCGGCGTTTTTCAGCAGGGTGTCCCCGTCCTCGCCATTTTCGGGGTGGACGGCCACACCCAGACTGGCGGACAGACTGACCGGTACTGCGCCGATATGGGTGGGCTGGCCCAGCACGCGCAGGATCATGGCGCTCAGCGTGGAGGCATGCTGCTGTTCGCCATTGGTGACGATAGTGAACTGGTCCCCCCCGC
Source organism: Komagataeibacter diospyri (assembly GCF_006538165.1). Lineage (GTDB taxonomy): Bacteria > Pseudomonadota > Alphaproteobacteria > Acetobacterales > Acetobacteraceae > Komagataeibacter > Komagataeibacter diospyri. The sequence goes on along the minus strand of NZ_BDLU01000014.1, from coordinate 189,848 downwards.
TGCGCACCAGCGTGTCATCAATGGTCAGCACGTCACGCAGCTGGCTGGCGATATGGGCAATCAGTTCATCGCCCGCCGTATGGCCGAACACATCATTGATATGCTTGAAATTATCCACCCCAACGGTCAGCAGCATCAGGTTGCCGCGCACGTGGCGGCGCAGCATGCGGGCCATGTTCTGACGTAGCCAGCGGCGGTTGGGCAGGCTGGTCAGCAGATCGAAATCCGACAGGCGGTTGATGTGTTCCTTCGCCTCGTGCCGTTCAATGGCCAGCGTGCACAGGTGCAGACTGGTGGCCACCGCCTTTTGGCAGGCCGCATCGGGCAGCATGTCGGTGCGTGAATAGCACGTGAACACCCCCGCCACCCGGTTGTTGCGCAGGATGATGGGGGTGGCGCGCGCGGTCTTGATGCCGTTATGCAGCGTCTGTTCACGCAGGTGCTGCCAGCGCGGGTCATGGGCGATGTCGCTACATTCGGTCACGTTGCCGGTGGCGGCGGCAATGCCTGAACATGCGGCGCCGTCGCCTATGGGCAGCGTGTCATACAGCTTGACCAGCGACAGCGGCAGGCTGGCGCGGCCCTTGCATTTCAGGTGTTCGTCCTTTTCCACCAGGTAGATGGCGGGCATGACGTCGGGAATGTAGTGTTCGATGCGGCGGCAGATGAAGTCCATGACTTCATGCAGGCTCAGGTCACTTGATATCGCCTCCAGCGTGTCGCGCTGCAGGCTGTCCAGAAAATGCTGTTCGGTAATGTCGGTCAGGACAACGACAATGTTCTCGATCTCGCCACTTTCGCTGAACACGGGGTTCATCGCCGCCGATACCCATATGTCGCGGCCGCTGGCGTGACGGGCGCGGATTTCCAGTGTGAAGCCACGGGCGTTGCGCGCGCCTTCATGCAGCTTGTTCAGGATGCCGATATCCGTCGTATCCCCCGCCAGAATGACAGACAGGCCATGCCCCGTCACCCGTTCGGGGCCAAAACCGAACATGTCGCTGAAAGCGCGGTTGACATAGATGATGCGGAATTCCGGGTCCAGGATGGCAACTCCGCGGTCGGTTTCACGCACCACCAGCGACAGCAGGCGGATCTTTTCGCGGTCGTCCACTTCCTGTGAAATATCGCGGATCAGCGCCATATAGCCGATCTTGCCATCCACCGCGATGCGCGACAGCGACAGGTTGGCCCAGAAACTGGTGCCATCCAGCCGTTCCACCAGCACCTCGCGGCTGGTGCCGACGATCTTGTTGATCCCGGTTTCGCGGTTGTGGCGGATCAGGTCGTCATGAGTGGAACGGATGTTGCGCGGCACCAGCACGTTGACGTTGCGCCCGATCACGTCCTGGCGCGCGCAGTGCCACAACCTTTCCGCCGCACGGTTGAAAAAGGTTACGGTGTTGTTTTCATCAATCAGGACAACACCAAGGATGGTCTGTTCCAGTGCAGGAAGGACGGTTACCTGCATGTCATCTATCATGTCGCGGGGCATCGGGCTGCTGGTCTCCTGCTGACTGGAAACGAACGGGGATGAAGCTGAAATGTGACCCCGGTCCGAAACCGTCCGGGGCACTGCAATAAGCGACAGCCAGCATGATGTTTCATGCACATGAAGGGGTTAAGAAAAGGTATATGGAAGTAAATATAAAATATTGTATTATGCATTCATGTATTCACCCCTGTTGCAGGGCAGCCCATGGGCGGGACAGGTGATGGCCGCGCGAATTTACATAAAAGTGAGGTGTGTAAAAGTAAGCTGTCGCGCCACGTGGCATGGGGGTATGCTGTCCTGCCTTCCATCATGCGCCCCCGCCGGGACCATGCGGGGCGGCGTAACCCCGGCTGGCACGGTGCGGCCTGCACCCGCCCCGGCCATGGCAGGAGCAGGCATGACACTGACACGGGCCGATCAGGCGGAGGTGATGGCAACCGGCATTTCCGGGCTGTCGCATGCCGTCCCCCTGCCCGGGGCGCGCGCGGCATCATGAAAATGGCCATCGACCATATCCAGCCCCACGGGTGGCTGCTGGCATGTGACGCGCGGCTGGAACGCATCGTGCGCTGGTCCGCCAATGCGCCGCGCTGTCTCGGGCGCGAAGGGCTGACAGGAGGCCTGCTGCTGCGCGATGTCGTGGGGCGGCAGGCCACCCACAGCATCCGCAACGCCCTTGCCACCCATGGGGAAGCCCACCGCCGGCCCGCCCTTGTCTTCGGGCAGGAAGCGCCGGATGGCAGGCGCTATGACATTGCCATCCATACCGCCGGGTCGGATATCCTGCTGGAATGGGAACCTTCCGCCGACCCGGATGGGGATGGCGCGCACCTGTCGCTGCTGCGCACCATGATCGACCGGATACGCGAAATCACGGATTTCGACCGCCTGTTCCGCACCGTGGTCCGGCTGTTTGCCGGGGTGCTGCATTACGACCGCGTGATGCTCTACCGCTTTGCCGAGGACGGATCGGGCGAAGTCGCGGCGGAATATCACGTCCCCAACCTTGAAAGCTTCCTGGGACAGCATTTTCCCGCCAGCGACATTCCCGATCCCGCCCGCAGGCTGTACAGCACCAACCTGATCCGCGTGATCGGTGACGTGGACGGTACCCCCATTCCCATCATCTCGCCCCCTGGCATGCCGCCCCCCGACCTGTCGCACGCCCACCTGCGGGCCGCCACCACCAGCCATGCCGACTACCTGCGCACGATGGGGGTGGCGGGGTGCGTGTCCGTCTCGCTCATGGTGGACGGGCGGCTGTGGGGCATGATCGCAGGGCACCATTACAGCGCGCGCGTGATGAACATGAGCCATCGTATCGTGGCGCGCATGTTTGGCGAATTCCTCTCGCTGCAGATCACCAACCTGCTGCGCACCAAGCGCCTGGCCATGACGCGGCAGACGCATGCCCTGATCGAAACGCTGCTGAAGGGGGCGGCCCCGGTGGCGGACATGCCCGCCTACCTTACGTCGCACCTGACGGACATGCTGTCATTCGTACAGTGCGACGGGGCGGCGCTGTGGGTCGGGGGGCAATGGACTCTGCATGGCGCGCATCCCCCGCCCGGAGCGATGGACGACCTGCTGGCGCTGGCCCGCACGCATGCTGGCGCGCAGATCTGGCATACCACCCGGCTTGCGGCGCATATTCCCATGGCGGCGGATTACGCGGCGCAGGCGGCAGGGGTGATGGTCGTTCCGATTTCCTCGCAGCCGGGCGACTACCTGCTGGTGTTCCGGCGCGAGGTGGTCCGCACCCTGAAATGGGGCGCGGACCCCACTGCCCGCCCCCGCAAGCAGGCCGAGGACGGGTATTTCGGCCCGCGCACCAGCTTTGCCATCTGGACCCAGCAGGTCATGGGCGAATGCCTGCCATGGTCGAGTGACGACATGGAGGCGGCGACCCTTGTCCGTTCCGCCCTGATCGAGGTGATGGGCGCGTACCACCAGCTGCAGCTGAACGAACGCGCCACCGCCGATCTGCGTCAGCGCATGCTGAACGAGGAACTGAACCACCGCGTCAAGAACATCCTGTCGGTGGTGCAGTCGCTGGTCAGCCAGCCGCTGGAACCCGGCGGCACGGTCGAAGGCCATGCCGAACGGCTGCGCGGGCGCATCCGCGCGCTGGCGCTGGCACATGACCAGGCGGTGCGCAGCGAGGGCGGCGGCCTGCTGCGCGCGCTGCTGGATGCGGAACTTGCCCCCTATCGCGAACGTTGTTTCATCACCTGCGACGGGCCGCCCGTCTGGCTGACGGGCCGCGCCCTGTCGGTTCTGGCGCTGGTGGTGCATGAACTGGCCACCAACGCCGTCAAATATGGTGCGCTGGCCCATGCGGGTGGGCGGCTGGATATTACGTGGTCGCATGATGCGGTGGCGGATGGGTGGCGTATTTCATGGCGCGAAAGCGGGGGACCGGGTATCGCGCCCCCCGCGCGCCGGGGCTTCGGCTCCGTCCTGATCGAGCGTGGCTTCCCGCATGAACTGGGGGGACGCGCGCACGTCAACTACAGCCCTGGCGGGCTGGAGGTGGTTCTGGACCTGCCTGCCCGCCACGTAAACCCCGCCCCGCCAGTACAGGCGCAGGACGCGGCCACCCCCGCCACGTCCCCCACGCCGGGAAAGGAGAAGAAAGTGACCGACGCCGATATCCTGCTGGTTGAGGACCAGTTCCTGATTGCGATGGAAGCCGAATGGGCGATCGAGGAAAGCAATCTGGGGCAGGTCCGCACCGTAGCATCGGTATATGAAGCCCTGACCGCCATCCGCACCCGCGTGCCCGATGTCGCGATACTGGATGTCAACCTTGGCGATGAAAACTCGATCGAGATCGCGCATATGCTGCGTGCGCGCGGCGTGCCTTTCATTTTCGCCACCGGCTATGCCGACCGCACCATGATCCCTCCCGACCTGCGTGATGTCCCGGTGGAGCGCAAGCCGTATTCCGCCACGGCGCTGGCCGAACGTATCCGCCAGCTTGTCTCGTGACCATGCCCGCCGCACCAGGGAGCAACCCGATGCCCCGTATCCCCGCAGCCTTCATGCGGACCGCCGCCACTGTCGCGGCCCTGCTGGTCCCGGCCATGGCTGCCATGGCGGCCCCGCGCACGGACCTGTTGCAGGTGCCACCGGGATTTCATGTCAGCGTGGTGTCCGACCATGTGCCCAGTGCGCGTGAAATGGCACGTGGCGCACGCGGCACCATATTCGTCGGCAGCATGGCGGCGGGCAACGTCTATGCCCTGAGCGGGGTTGATGATGGGGGTACGGTGCGGGTGCAGACCATCGCCCACGGGCTGGACCTGCCGGTGGGCGTGGCCTACCACGATGGTGACCTGTATGTGTCCGACATGCGGCGCATTGTCGTGCTGCGCGATATCGAGGACCATCTGGATGCGCCGCCAAAGCCGGAGGTCGTGGCCGATGACCTGCCCTACCGCGCCGGAGACCATTCGTGGAAATTCATCGCCTTCGGGCCGGATAACCGCCTGTATGTCCCCATTGGCGCGCCGTGCAACATATGTGACGTGGGCCACGAATTCGGGCGCATCATTTCCATGAACGCCAATGGCACGGACCGCCACGACGTTGCGTACGGTATCCGTAACTCGGTGGGTTTCACGTGGCAACCGGGCACCGGGGTCATGTGGTTTACCGATAACGGCCGCGACAACATGGGCGATGACGTGCCATCCGATGAACTGAACCGGGTGGACGTATCGGGGCAGTCCTTCGGCTATCCCTACTGCCATCAGGGCAACGTGCCCGATCCGCAGTTTGGCAGCCAGCATCCATGCAGCGAATTCACCCCTCCCGCCCTGCTGCTGGGTGCCCATGTCGCGGCCCTTGGGCTACGGTTTTATGAAGGCATGGCATTTCCCGCAGCCTATCACGGCAGCCTGATGATTGCCGAACACGGGTCATGGAACCGCAGCCAGCTATCGGGCTATCAGGTGGTCAGTGTCAGCTTTAACGCGGAAAACCGGCCACAGCCGCCCACCGTACTGGTCAGCGGCTTCCGGCAGGGGCAGCGGGCATGGGGCCGTCCGGCCGATGTCCTGCCCCTGCCCGATGGCAGCATGCTGATCAGCGATGACCTGTCGGGCGCCATATACCGCCTGACCTACGGGAACGCCGCCCCCATGCACTGACCATGCCCCTTTTTTCTTCAACTGTTACGGAGGCCCCCGATGTTCCCGCGCGCCACCGCACTGTCCACCGCCCTTGTCACCCTGCTGGGTACTGTACCCGTCATGGCCGCCGTGCCCCCTGCATCCCCCCGACCCGCCGTCCTGCCTGATACCACGCAGCCCGGACCACCACAGCGGTCGTACCGACATTTATGGACCGATGACAGGGGGATCAGCCACATCACCACCTGCCCGGTGCATGACTTCTTCCTCAAAAGCATGTCTCCGCCCGCAGGACCGCAATGGCAGGACCCGATGGAACCGCAGGTCGCGACCGTTATGGTGACGGTGCAGCCCGCGCACTGGAACGGTACATGGCACCCCGACCCCAAGCCGCAGTGGATCGTGCCATTGCAGGGCCGGTGGTATGTTCGCGCCATGGATGGCACGCGGGTGGAAATGGGGCCGGGCGATATCCTGTTTGGCGAGGATCAGGGCGTGCGTCCCATGGAAACCGGCCGGTACCGGGGCCAGAAGGGGCATGACGCAGGCAATGTCGGCAAAGGGCCAGTGACGCTAATGGTTATCCAGTCCGCTAATGAGCCGGTCATCAACCAGCCCTGCCGGTATCATTGACACTGATTGAAGAAATCACCTGGTTTTTTTGGTGAAACTGTTTCCAAACAGCTTCGGAATACGCCGTTTTTTTTCAAAAAGAGGCTTCCAGAAATTTTTATCATTTATCAGCAGGTTATTCTCAGGGATATGGGTTTGCTGGCATTCGGGCAACCGCCCCGCTTTATCCACAGATTCCGGGGATAGGGAGAAAGATAACCCTGTGGAAAAAATTGGGAGATCCGCATTCCCCCTGTATTTTCAATGATTTTTTCCGTGGCTGTCGAGTTTGCCCGCACACCTGCCCCTTTCCGCCCCATATGGGCGGGCGGGTGTGATTTTTGGGCTGTGCAGGGCGGGGTTTTACGGAAATAATAATTCGTTTTCGTAATATGGGGATCCTGCTGCAGCATGGATGAATTCGTTATCCGCGGTCATGTCATCAACCCGGTTGCCATCGACCGGGCCACCATGGCGAACAGCGTGGTGCATGTCGGCGCGGATGGCATGATTATTGCCCGACATGAAGCCAGTACCCCCATGGCGGCACAGATTCTGGACCATGCCGACCGTCATGGCATGGTCGTGCATACACTTTCGTCCACGCAACTGCTCATGCCAGGATTTGCGGACCTGCATGTCCATGCTCCGCAATGGCCACAGATGGGTCGGGCGCTGGACCTGCCGCTGCGTGAATGGCTGGAACAGCGGACTTTCCCGCTGGAAGCCCGCTTTGCCGATCCCACCTTTGCCGCCCCGGTCTATGATGAAATGGTCCGCACCCTGCTGGCCAACGGCACCACCACTGCCGTATTTTTCGCCACCATTCATGAAGAAAGCAGCCTGCTGCTGGCGCGCACCTGCCTGCGCCACGGCCTGCGTGCCCATGTCGGGCTGGTGGCGATGGATGACCCGGCGCTGTGCCCACCCACCTATCGCAATGCCAGCGTGGAACAGGCGCTGGCGGCAACCCGCCGCTTCATCCATGCCGTGCGGGCCCTGCCGGGCAACGAAAGCAGGCTTGTGCGCCCCATGGTCACGCCGCGCTTTATCCCCGCCTGCACTGACGGCCTGTTACGGGGACTGGGCGACCTGGCGGCGGCGGAAGGCTGCCTGATCCAGACACACTGTTCCGAAAGTGACTGGGAACATGACTATGTCCGCCAGCGGACCGGCGTGAACGATACCGTAGCACTGGAACGCTTTGGCCTGCTGCGCCGGAGCACGGTGCTGGCCCATTCGTGTTTCATGACGGCGGATGACATGGCGCTGGTCCACGCGCGCGGCGCGGCCATCGCCCATTGCCCCATTTCCAACGCCTATTTCGCGGGCGCGGTGCTGCCCTTGCGCGCAGCGTGGCAGGCGGGCGTACATGTCGGGCTGGGCACGGATATTTCGGGTGGGTATTCCCCATCCGTCGCGGTCAATGCCGCCATGGCGGTGACAGCCGCCCGCATGCTGGACAGCGGCACCGATCCCGACCGGCCTGCAGCAGCGCGTGGCGCGCCCGGTTCACGCCTGACCTTTACCAATGCCCTGTGGCTCGCCACCCGTGGCGGCACCGCGGCACTGGGTATTGAAGCCGGTCAGTTCGCGACCGGCCAGGCATTTGATGCCATCCTGATCGACCGCGCCGCTCCCGGCAGCAACATCCTGCCCCCCACCCATGGCGAACCGGACAGCGCAGCGGAAGATGTGGTACAGCAGATCCTGTGCAATATCGGCAGGCCCAACATACATACCGTATGGGTGGCGGGACGGAAGGTGCCTGGGCCGGAATAAACAGCGGCCTGACACAGGTCCGCGCTGCTCTGGTATCGTTGGGTCAGGAACTTTCGTATGATTTTTCAATCAGGGGTTTGGCACGATCCAAATCGTGGGGGGTACGAAGCGTGACCTCAAGGTCGCCCGTTCCGAAATGTCCCTTGTTCCTGACGTTGCGCGTGAAGCCTTTTTCCAACGTGATGGTATCCGGATCGACTTTCAGGAACAGCCGGAGGACACTAAGGGTTGGCTTTACCTCCAGACAGACAAAATTCTTTATGCGTTTGAATGCAAAGTAACAGTTCAGGGTTTTCTGTGTGACATCATCACCCAGTGACAGCAGATAGGCTACCGTATCTGAATACAGATTTGTAAGGGCTTCCCCTGCATCTGCCAGACTTTCCGAATTTGTCTTGTGCCGCGCAGGGCTCTTTGTTCCACCCGAAGAAGTCGGAATATAATCCGACATTGACATGGACGTGTGTGATACCGGCTGGCTGACATTGGACGAAACACTTGTCAGCAGGTCAAGCATAAGCAGGTCCTGCCCAAACCGCCTGTAGCGGATCAGTTCGATATTTCGTCCCATCTGCTTGATGGCATGCAGGTCATAACGCGTGAAATCGGCGGCGATACAGATCAGGCGCGGCGCGCTCCATTCAATGGCGTCGGCTTTTTCCTTTCCCAGATTTTCCTGTACCAGAAGCCGGAAATCTGCCTTGTGATCCATCAGCCAGTCGAGATAGAACAAACCCTGATTGATGACATTTTCATTTATGTTTCTTTTGTATTCGATGATAACAGGATAACAGTTTTCATCCAGCCCCAGCGTATCCATCCGGCCGCCATGCGTCGTGGAATATTCGGACGCCAGAAAGCGGACACCCAGTAACGCATCCAGATTTTTCTCAAAAAGGGTCTGCAATGCCCGTTCAAGCGGTGCGGATGATCCAGACAGCTCGCTCGCCTTGTTATCACTGATCTGGAAAAGTTTGATATCACTCAAAAAAACCGCTCCGGTCTGATATAATTACCTTTCCTTTTTAAAATAAAAGAAGTCATGCACAACCATTGATCAGGCTGGTGGTGTCATGCGGGCCGGTCATGAACGGCTACGGCAGGCCGCTCACCCCATCTACCGCCCAGTTCCAGTCATACAGGTCAAGATCGTTCATGACCGCGCCCTCGGCCACGCGCAGGGTGCCATGCTGGTCACGGATGGGGCCACTGAACGGCGACCAGCCTCCCATGATCCGTGCGCGCACGGCATCCGCCCGGTCGCGCACGGCCTGCGGCACGCGCTGGCCCCACGGGTCGCGGTCCACGCCCTGTCCCATCATCAGCAGTTGCGGGACCGGCCGCCACGTGCCCGCCAGCCGCGCGCGCACCTGCGCGATATAGAACTGCGTGAAATCCAGCACGACCGACGCCACATACGCATCCGGCCCGAACTGCCGTATGTCCTTGTTCCACATGGCCGCCCACAGCCCGCGTTCCTGCGCCACATGCAGGTAGCCCGCTTCGTCCATGATGCCGAACAGGAAGTCACACCCCTTGTCCGCCAGCGCATTGGCCGCCTGAATGGCGGCCTGCGGATCGAACCAGGCGTTGATGCTGATGACCTGCATGGTGGCGTCGGGGTTGACGCTGCGCGCGCCCAGAAGCGTTGCATTGGCCCCGGCATAAGCCGAAGGCAGCGGAAAGGAGGCGATAAAGCCCAGCTTCCCATCCCTGCTCAGCAGGCCCGCCGCCACCCCGATCACATAGCTGACATACCAGTGCGCGATATAATACCAGCTGACATTACCGCGCAGCGGTCGCCCGTCGCACTGCATGAAGGCGGTTTCCGGCGCACGGACCGCCACATCCGTCAGGAAATCCCCATAATCTGCGCCCGTCAGGACCAGTTGCGCGCCCTCGGCCACGAATTCACGCAACAGGCGAGTGGCGTCAGCGGAATACGGTACGCTTTCCACATAGACCGTGCGCAGCTTCGGAAAGGTACGGCGTACGGCCTGCAACGCCACATGGTGCATTTCGGTCCAGCCACCATCGCTGGTGGGACCGACATAGCCCAGCGCCAGCAGGGCGTCTTCCTCCGCTACGGGGGGCATGGGCGGCACGCTGGCATAAGGGGCGGCCAGTCCCGCCAGAAGCCGTTCGGTAGTGATGGAGCCTGCTGCCCATCCATGCCGGGGCAGAAGACCGGTAGAAAACGCTGCCCCCGCTGTGGCCAGAAGCTGCCGACGCGGCAGGATCATGCATGTTGTCCTTTGGCAATGGGCGGAAGATGCGCGACTGCCCCTTCCGGGGCTGTCCGGTTAACCGTATGCCCGACATGCATGGTAACCATGCGCGTGCCGGACACAAGGGGGACAATGCGCAGCAGACCGCCAGCTTGGCGAAAGAAAACAACCGCCCGCAGGCATGTGGCCGCCCACCTGTCCCTGCCACGTCAACATCTGCGGCAGGGGCGTCTTCTTCCGGTAGTGGTCTAGTCGAGTTGCTGTATGCGCCGGGCCTGTCGCGCATGTTCACGCAGGACCTCACCCAGATCCGCCATCGTGGGTTCGCAGTTTTCCACCAGTACCTTCCCGGCCACAATGGTAGTGCCCGCCACGGTGGGGCCACAGCGCAGCCATGCCTCGACCGGATCGGTCAGCGCGCCCGCCAGCGCGACATCACTTGCATGCCAGATCACAAGGTCGGCGCAGGCACCGGGGCGCAGGTGCCCGATCTCGTCTTCCCAGCCCAGGCAGGCCGCCCCGCCACGGGTCGCCATATCCAGCGCCTCACGCGCACCCATGCCCTGGGGGCCATGGTTTATGCGGCCCAGCAGCAATGCGTTGCGCGTTTCCATCCACATGGAAGCATGGTCCGTCGTGGCCGACCCGTTGCAGCCAAGGCCCACATGGATGCCGCGCTCACACATGTCCAGCGCATCAGCGCAGCCGCCACCGATCATCATGTTGGAACTGGGGCACTGCACCACGCTGACCCCCGCGCGAGCGATGCGGTCGATTTCCGAGGACGAGGGATAGATGTAATGCGCCACCCACGTGCGCGGACTGGCCCAGCCCATGCGTTCGAACTGTTCGGTAGGGGTGCATCCGTACAGACTCAGGCAGTAATCATCTTCCTCCATATCCTCGGCCAGATGGGTGTGCAGGCGCAGATCGAGGCGTTCAGCCATGGCCAGGGATTCGTGCATGATCCGTTCGGACGCCGAAAACAGCGATACCGGGCCCAGCGCCACCCGTCCCATCGCGCCAGGACCGGGGTCATGGTACGTGCTGACCAGCCGTTCGCAGTCAGCCATGATCGTATCCTCGTCCTGCACAAGACCGGTGGGGGGCAGGCCGCCATCTTCCTGTGCCCGCGTCATGCTGCCGCGGGTCGCATAAAAGCGAAAGCCGATTTCACGCGCAGCACGGAACTGTTCATCAATCAGCCGGGGGCGGGGATGGATGAACATATGATCCATGGAGGTGGTGCATCCCCCCATCAGCAGTTCCACCATGGCGACATAGCTGGACGCATATACGGAATCCGCGTCCAGTCCGGCCCATAGCGGGTACAGCGTCTGCAGCCATGGAAACAGCCGCATCCGCGTGACGGGAGCGTAGGACCGCGTCAGGTTCTGGAACATATGGTGGTGTGCATTGACAAGGCCAGGCGTGACCAGCCGGCCGCGCGCGCTGATGACGCGCGCGGCCGGAGGGGGTGGCTGTCCGGAACCGCCGACGGAATGGACGCGATCCTTTTCAATGGCGATCCAGCCGTCGGGAATTTCCCATTCGCGGTCAATGTACAGGTGGGCATCACATATCAGAATATCAATCATTACTTAACCATACTGTTCCACCCCCGATGCATGTGGGATGGGGGAAATCCGACACAGCGGGAAACCGGAAACCTGAATATTGAATCAATCACTATTTAAGTAAATTATTTAAGTGTTTTTTTTGGAACATGCCATCATCATGCGTGCCTGTCCATATGTATAGATGCGCGCAGGTTGAGAAATGACAGCTAAAACAACCTCGGATTGTGAAAATTCAATGCATCAGATGCATTGAATTGCACCTTATGGTTGCATTGATTACAAACAATTAACTAGAATCCTCATTTATGTACACCAAAAAAGGTAAGGACTCTTCCTCCCCTCGGCAGATATGCTCTTTTATCCAGATAGGTCCATAAAATTAATTGTCAGTTAAAACCTGATTACATCATAAGAACAAAGTCTGTCATCATATCGATTATAGGTATAATTTCCTATAACTCTACACTGAACAGGCCATGTAAACAAATATTATAAAGTCATGTGACAGATTAAACCGGGACGGGGTATTGTTCATTTGTGATTTTCTGTAACCATTTTATTAATAAATATAAATGAATCCACGATCGGATGGCATATGTTTCATAACATTTCCCGATCGCGCACTACCTTGATCCGGTCATATTTCCGGTTGTGGAAATATGGCTGTTCTGGAACGGATATCCTTCTGTCTGTATATTTGTGTATACAGTATTTTCACGTCAAAAAATCTATAATAAATATCTATTACATGTAATAGAACGGCAACTCATGGTTGCATTTCGTCGCACCATACCGCCTTTCCCTCGCCATGATGTGATCGGGTCGTGCCACATTATATCCTGACATGGAGGTTGCGGGTTGCATTTCCCCTACCCTGTGGCGGATACCATCATGCTGTGCGGGGACCCTCCCGCCATCAATGGAACAAGGGGCATGCTGGTTCACGAAGGGGCAACACGCAGTATCGGCACTGACCTGCGCCTGGGCTGCACGCTGGCGGCGGCGGCGGGCGCGGTCAATGTAGCGGGGTTTCTGGCTGTCGGCTATTACACCGCCAACATGACCGGCAACCTGTCGGCGCTGGCTGTTGGCGTGGGCGACAGGGGTATGGTGTCCGTGCTGTCATGCATGGGCGTGCTGGTGGCGTTTGCCACGGGCGGGTGTATTGCGGCACTGCTGGTAGGTATGGGTCGCAGGCGGGGCGTGCGCGCGGTCCATGCCGCGAGCATTGTGCTGGAGGGCACGCTGCTGATCGCCCTTGGCATCCTGTCGCGGGCGCTGCCCGCATGGATGGAAGCAGGTGGACTGGGCTGCGGGCTGGGTTTCCTGATGGGACTGCAGAATGCCACCGTCACCCATATTTCCGGCGCGCGGGTACGCACCACCCATATGACCGGCATGCTGACTGACCTTGGCATGGAGCTGGGCCAGTGGCTGCTCGCCCCCGATGCGGCACGGGTGCGCGAACGGCTGCGTCTGCATGGCGCGATCATTACCTGTTTCGTGCTGGGTGGGATCATGGGGGGCGCAGGCTACCGGATGTACGGCATGGGGGTGCTGATATTCATGGGGAGCGGGTTGGTGTTGCTGGCGGTACCGGGGCTGTGGCGGTCGATGCGGCACCGCTGATCCATGCAGGCAAAGGCTTGCATGGCACCAGGTGCTATTTTATCCTTGGTGGCAGGAAACGCGGGCAATCCCGCGACGGGCCAGGAGCAGCACGTGACGAAACAGACAAAAGCCACAGAATTCCTGACTGCCAGCGGCATGCCCTTTTCGGTGCATGATTATGAATACGCCCCCGGCGGCGGGCTGATCGGGATACAGGCGGCGCAGTCCATCGGGGCGGACCCGGGCTGTGTACTCAAGACATTGGTGGTGGAAGTGGACCGCAGGATACCGGCGTGTCTGGTGGTGCCTGCTGACCACAAGGTGAATTTCAAGAAGGTCGCGGCCCTGTTCGACGGTCGCAACGCGCGGATGATGAGTCCGGAAAAAGCGGCGGAACTGACCGGCTTCCGCTCCGGCGGGACCAGCCCGTTCGGTCAGGAACACCAGTTACCTGTTATCCTGTCGGCAGACGCCATGGCATGCCCGCATGTCTATATCAACGCGGGCGACCAGGGGCTGGTGGTACGCATTGCCCCCGCAGATGTACAGAAGGCGGCGAATGCACGGGTGGCTGATATTTCCGCAGCCCCCGTCCCGGCGGAACCAATCAAAAATTAACCTTTGCTGTCCATAACCCGTCCCTGAACAGAACAGGGACAGGATGCACGATGGCTGTTTCCTCGGACAATACGGAAATGGCTGATGGGTGGGCCACATTCGATACCGCATGGTACCGCGCCCGTTATGCGGCGATGCTGGACCTTATGGATATTCCCGCCGGACAGGTGCGCGAATTCCATGAAGCGCACGGCGCGGCGCTGGGGCATTCCCCCAATCCCTTTTTTGATGAGGAATGGTACCGCGCCACCTATCCCGACGTCGCGGCACAGGTGGCGGCGGGGACATGGCGCAGCGGATTCGACCATTACCTGAACGCCGGCGCGCGCACCCACAACCCACACTGGCTGTTTGACGAACGCGCCTATCTGGCTGCCTACCCTGACATAACGCCCGCAACGCTGGATGCGGGCGGGTACCGCAATGCCTATGACCATTACCTGCGCACGGGTGATGGGGAAATGCGCAGCGGGTCATGCTTTTTCGATCCTGAAACCTGTGTCGCCCTGCTGGCGGAATGTGACCAGGGCAGCACGCAGCGCCCCTTTTCCGATTATCTGCGCCGGGGCATGGACGCCCTGCCGTGTCGCAGCCTGTCGCTGTATTTCGATGCGGAATGGTACGTGCAGACTTACCCCGAATCCCATGCTGAAATTACGCAGGGACTGTGGCGCAGCGCCCTGCACCATTATCTGTGCAACACCACACCACGGGCGTTCGACCCAGGACCGTTCTTTTCCGAATCCTTTTACACCATGGTCAACCCCGACGTGCTGACCGCGATCGAGGCAGGGGCTCTGCGCAATGGTTATGCCCATTTTCTGGGTGACGGGGTGTATGAACAGCGCAAGCCATGTTCAACGCTGGATCTGGCGCAGTATATGCGCGACCCCACCGTGCAGGCTGATATTGCCGGACGCCGCGCGCGTGACGGGCTGGGCCATTACCTTGCCGCCCGTCCTGACCTGAAGCCCGCGCCCCCCCCATCAGTCACGGAAGATCAGGCCCGCGCCCTGTTCCGCCACATGTGTACCGCCCGCCTGCCGCTGCTGCTGAATGGCGGGATTGATTTCACGGCCGCCACGCCCCCTGCCCTGAGCGTCATTATCGTGGCGCACAACCAGTTTGAACTGACCATGTCTACCCTTGCCTCGCTACGGGCGAATTATCACGGGTCGATCCAGGTGCTGCTGGTGGATTCCGGATCGCGTGATGGCGTAGCCCGGATCGAGGACCATGTGCGCGGAATCGAAATCCTGCGCTTTGCGGGCAATATCGGCTTCGTGCGCGGATGCAACGCCGCCCTGCGCCGGGTAAAGGCACCTGCCGTGCTGTACCTCAATAACGATGTGGACCTGCAATACGGCGCGATTGCAAACGCCCTGTCGCGGCTTATGGCGGATGACACCACGGGGGCGGTCGGTGGCCGCGTCATCCGCACGCACGGCATGCTGCAGGAAGCGGGCAGCATGATCTGGCGTGACGGGTCGGTACAGGGCTACATGCGCGACGCCCACCCCTGCGTGCCCGAAGCTGGTTTCGTGCGCACGGTGGATTTCTGTTCGGGCGTATTCCTGATGGTCCGGACCGAGGTGGCGCAGGTGCTGGACGGTTTTGATGAAAGCTTCGCCCCCGCCTATTTCGAGGAAACAGACCTGTGCGTGCGCATCCGCGCGCTGGGCTACCGGATCCTGTATGACCCTGCAGTATGCCTTGTGCATTATGAATGTGGCACGTCGGACAGGGCCAGCGCGTCGCGGCTGATCGCGCGCAACAGTAACCTGTTCACCCGTCGCCATGCCCCTACGCTGCGGCGCAGGCTGCTGCGCCATGACCCGTCACAGGCACGCGCGCGCCACGCGGATGGCGGGCGGCACATCCTGTTTATCGAGGACAGGCTGCCGCTGCGCTACCTTGGTTCGGGCTTTACCCGGTCGAATGACATCGTGACCACGCTGGCTGGCCTTGGCTACCATGTCACGGTCTATCCCATCTTCCGCCCGATCGAGGATGCCCCGACACTGGCTGCGGCCTTCCCTGAGGATGTGGAGGTCATCCACGACCGCGAACTGCCCGACCTGCCTGATTTCCTGCGCGCGCGCAGCGGGTGTTTCGATGCGATATGGATCGCCCGCACCCATAATGCCGCCCGTGTGGCCAGTATCCTGAACGATGCCGCATCCTGCATTCCCGCCAGCCGGATCGTGGTCGATACCGAGGCACTGGCCGCCTGCCGGGACGTGGCCTATGACCGCCTGCACGCCATCACCCCTTCCCGCCCGCTGGACGCGCGGCTGGAGGACGAACTGCGTCCCCTGTTTCTGGCGCAGCGCGTGGTGGCGGTCAACGCGGCGGAGGCCGACCTGCTGCGCGGTGCCGGATTTGATAATGTCTCCGTCCTCGGACACGTGCAGGTGCCGCGTCCCACCGGGCCCGGATGGGGAGCGCGGCGGGATATCCTGTTTCTTGGCGCGGTGCATGACATGGCGTCACCCAACCTTGATTCACTGGCGTGGTTCAGTGGGCGGGTCCTGCCCCTGCTGGTGGCGCAGCTGGGGGCGGATATCCGCTTCAGTGTGTGTGGTCATACCAGCCCGCGCGTTGACCTTGGCCCCCTGCGCCACCATCCCAACGTACGCATGCTGGGTCGCGTTGCGGATACTGCCCCGGTTTATGACCACCACCGCGTATTCGTGGCCCCCACCCGTTATGGCGCAGGCATTGCCTATAAACTGCATGAAGCCGCAGCCAATGGCCTGCCGGTGGTGGGATCGCCGCTACTATGCCAGCAGGCGGGCTGGCGCGACGGTCAGGACATGCTGTGCGCCAGCATCACGGACCCGGCGGATTTTGCGAAGCAGGTCGTCCGCCTGTATCATGACCAGGCATTATGGGACACGGTGCGGGACAATGCGCTGACACGCATCGCGACCGAACATGCCCCACAGGATTACCGCAACCGGGTGGCGGCCATCATGGACGCCATATTCACGCAGGGCTAGCAGCCGGGCCTGTTTCCGGCGCGCAACCGACAGGAACCGGAAACCATGACCCAGATGGACAACATTTCCTTCGTCCCCGGCATTGATGCGGGCCTTCAGGCGCGGGTGCTGGCGGCCCCGCATTTCCGACGGTGGTATGACGGGATGCGCGCGCGTTTTAGCCTGCGTCACGTACTGGTGCGCGACGCCATCGCGTTTGATGCACAGCGCATGGGGTTCATACTGGTCGAGGCCGATGCCCTGCATGATGGCCACCGCGTGCCCGGCATAGCCCTGCTGCGCGGGGATTCCGTGTCGGTGCTGCTGGTGCTGAAATGCCCCGGTTATCCCGACCGCACCGTACTGACGTGTGAGGCACGGGTGCCCGTGGCGCGGCCTGACCTGCTGGCACTGCCCGCCGGGATGCTGGATGGTGGTGCATTCACCAGCACGGCGCTGCGTGAACTGTCAGAAGAAGTCGGTGCGGACCTGCAGGTCCGTGCGCAGGATCTGGTGAAGCTGACCGATGTCTGGCTGTCACCCGGGGGATGTGACGAAGCGATCGGTCTTTATTATGCCGAACTGCACATAAATGAGACACTGACCCGGACCCTGTCCGACCGCCAGACCGGCCTTGCGCGGGAACATGAATATATTCATCTGCATGTCATTGACCTGTCGGCGGTGCCGCATATCGGTATGACGGACGCAAAAACGTTACTTTCATGGCACATGTATCAGGCGCGTCAGTAAGCTCCGCTTTTTTTGTTGACACAACCCTGTGATGACAATCATAAAGGCTGGAAGCAGGCTGCCTTGTGCAACTGCTTCTTGGACGTTTCCTCCCTAAACTCAGCGGTGCATATGCACCGCTTTTTTTTGGTCTGTTTTATATAAATTTCCTATAACTGTATGTCGTGTAGTATAGTCGAGACCCCACACATACGAGAGACGGGAAAGAAAGCAGAATGAGCGGTATCTTCAATGATGTAATGGGCAAGCTGAGCGACCTGGCTGGCGCATCGGGCCTGTCACAGCAAGTGCATTCCTACCTGTCGCAGCTATTGACGGCTGACACCCTGAACACGCTGGTGGCGCAGGCGGAACAGGCCGGGCTGGGGGACAAGGTGCGCTCGTGGATCGGTGATGGCCACAACCTGCCCATTTCCACCGATGAACTGCGCAGCCTGCTCAGCAGCCAGCAGGTACAGGCCATGGTGGACAAGACCGGCCTGCCGGCCGCCACCATCCTGCCGGTTCTGGCCCACCTGCTGCCCGAAGCCGTCAATACCCAGACGCCACAGGGCACGGTACCTACCAAGACTGCCTGATATGCGACAGGGGGCCGGGTGTCACGCCCGGCCTTTTTTATTCCGCCGCCTGCTGTCCCAGCATGCCGCCATACTGCACCAGACGGTCCACCAGATCCCCCAGCACAGCCTGTAACACTGCAAAGCCCGCATGGGGGGCCAACGTATCCTGATCCATGTAGAGCGTCCGGCTGATTTCCAGCTGCAGGGCCTGTACACCCCGTCGTGGCCTGCCGTAATGCCGCGTGACGTACCCCCCGGCAAACGGGACATTGCGCGCCACGCTGTGCCCGTGGGCCAGCAGCACCTGTTCCACCAGCGTCGTCAGTTGCGGTGAACACGCCGTGCCCCATGCATTCCCCAGAACGAAATCCGGCTGCATGCCCCGCCCCTTTGGCGCGGGCATGGAATGAGCGTCCAGCAGGATGCAGCAGCCATGCTGCGCCACGCTGTCGGCCACCAGGGCTGCCAGCGCATCATGATAGGGCTGCCAGCAGGTGCGGATGCGGGCTTCGGCCTCGCTGAAGGGCAGCGGGCGGGGATAGATCGGCCCGTCATGGGAAACAATGCGCGCAATCGTGCCAAAGCCCGCCCTTACCTTGCGGCTGGTTGTGTTACACCAGTCAGGCAGTTTTTCACGGAACATGGTGGGATCAAGTTCCCATGCTTCCCGGTTGGCATCGCAATAGGCACGGGGAAAGGTTGCGTGCATCAATGTCGCCCCCCGCTCCGGTGCGGATGCGAACAGCTGGTCCACGTAACAGTCTTCGCTGCGGCGCAGGGCGCGCGCATCCAACCGGGACATGCGCAGGAATTCCGGCGGATAATTCCGGCCCGAATGGGGTGACGCCACAATAACGGGCGTCACGGCCCCATCGGGGTGATGGATATGAAACGGCGGCACGGCGGGGTCCGTCACGGCGTTTTTTCCGCACGCAACAGCGACAAATGGCCCTGTATGGGCAAAGGCGGGAAGGCAGCACAGTACATGCCCGTCATAGGGGCAGGCCAGCACCTGGCGGTCAATGCGATTTTTTTCAAAACAGGGGTTGCATCCCCCTGAAAGGGCAAGTAAAAGCCATTTCACCGAAGCCGATTGGGCGCATAGCTCAGCGGTAGAGCACTACCTTGACATGGTAGGGGTCACAGGTTCAATCCCTGTTGCGCCCACCACTCGGCTTCGGTCAGACCCTCGTAAAATCAATGTGACGCGTGATAGTCCCGGTAGGGATAAGCTTGCACCCGTCCGTCTAAGACCATGGAAATCTGTCCGTATGTATGGAATTTCCGTGAAGTCGTTCTGGCCTTTGCCCCGTACAATTCTTCCTCGCTGCACCTGACCGCACATTATGGGATGCTGCAAGCAGGGATGGACGTAGTGATCCTGCCCATCCTCAAGCAGTGATGCCTTACACTATCCCCCAAGCTTCAACTGCGGTGAAGGCAGGCTGATTTCCTTGCCTCGCTGGCAGCGGGTTTCTACACCCGCGCCAGACCGGATCAGGCGGGCACAAGCTCCGCCGCGACAGGGTGCATGACGGGCGGCGCGTGCCAGCGGCCCTGGTCCACATCCGCGATCTCGCGGTCGATCTCGGCAATGACCTGTCGCGAAAACGGGCCAAGATGCAGGTACAGCGCGCTTGTCATCACCACATATGGCAGTGCTTTGGGGTTATGCAGGGCACAGTCCAGCATCATGCGCCAGAACTGCCCGGCCGTGCCCGGTCCCGCACGATGGATACGGAACATAAGCCGGACAAAGCTGCGCAGGTCGCCCTTTATCATCCGGTGTGTACGCTTGCGCCCGAGCATCCGGCCAAGCCTGCGGACACGGCCGAAATAGGCGACCGGATCATAGATTGCCGCAAGCACTGTCCTGTAATCGTTCAGCACGTCGCG
This sequence comes from Komagataeibacter diospyri, assembly GCF_006538165.1. Taxonomy (GTDB): domain Bacteria; phylum Pseudomonadota; class Alphaproteobacteria; order Acetobacterales; family Acetobacteraceae; genus Komagataeibacter; species Komagataeibacter diospyri. The sequence goes on along the minus strand of NZ_BDLU01000014.1, from coordinate 169,596 downwards.
ACGCGGACGCTTTGTCTCGAAATTCAGTCCTGCCGTGCACTGGTCACCCGATTGCGTCTGTTCGCTGCCGGAAAAAAGACGGCCCTCGGCCAGAAGGCGGCGCGTCAGCTGGGTGGTGGGCAGGGCATAAAGCAGACCGACCATGCAGACCGGGATCGACGTATCCTCGATACATGCGATCATGCCCGGAGCAACGCTGCCCTTTTCGCTGTCGAAACCCACGATGAAGCCTGCATTGACGAAAATCCCGGCCCTGTGGATCGTCTCGATGCTCTGCTGCAGGCTGCGCCTTGTGTTCTGCTTTTTCTGCATGAGCACGAGGGAGTCTGTATCCGGACTTTCTATGCCCACGAATATCGCGAAGAAATTCGTATCGGACAGGCTGCGCAGCAGGTCGGGATCGTCCGCCAGGTTGATCGAAGCCTCGGTCGAAAATTCGAAGGGGAAATTCTTCTCGTTCTGCCAGCGCTTCAGGTCCGGCAGGAATTTCTTCAGCGCCTTCTTGTTGCCAATCAGGTTATCATCAACAAAATCCACATGCCCGCGATAGCCAAGGGCATACAGGGCATCCAGTTCGGCCATGACCTGTGCATTGGTCTTGGTGCGCGGCACCCGGCCGTAGAGTTCGATAATATCGCAGAATTCGCAACTGAACGGGCATCCACGCGAAAACTGGACACCGACATGCAGGTACTGGTCCAGCTTCAGCAGGTCGAAGCGGGGCAGCGGGCTTTTTGTGACATCGGTCTTGCCCATCGGCGCTTCAAACACGCCCTGCCGCACGCCGCGCCGCCAGGCGGCGATGAAATCGATCATGATCTCCTCGGCTTCGCCCAGAACCTGAAAATTCGCAGCACTGTAAAGCGCCGGGCTGGATGTGACATCGGGGCCACCGATCACAACGGGCTTATCACAGGCACGGCACATTTCGATAATGTGGAGGGCATCGTTACGCTGAGGCAGCATGCCGCCGGTCATCACGATATCGGCCCAGGCAAAATCCGCGTCATCCAGTTGTTCGGTATTGCGGTTGACCAGCCGGATTTCCCAGTTTTCGGGCAGCAGGGCCGCAACGGTAATCAGGCCAAGCGGTGCCGCAGGGTAGCGTGCGCCGGCCAGATCACAGGCCTCCTGATAGTTCCAGAATGAATTGGCGTTAAAGCGGGGGAAGATCATCAGGACCTTGCAGGTATCGGTCATTATGATGAAATCCCCTGATCAGCCTCCTCTTCAAGATTGAAACGGCCTCCCCGATCAGTGGCAGGGCACATGCGGACGGACGGTCCCATCTGTGGTGAAATGGTACTATTCCGGCGAATGGTCGTCATATGGATCTTCCATCTGGATGAAAGATGTCTCTACACCCCCTGACCTGCAATAGCGATAGAAGAGCATTTGCAATGTAAGATACCCGTCTTGCAAAATGTAACAGACACATGAAAATCCCTGTTTTTCCACCCCGAAACAACAGTGCCGCCTATCGCACCCGGACGCCCTTTGACCAATGATTGCAGGTGATGACCGGCAGGACCGGATCCATGCATGCCGGGCAGGAACCATGATGGACGGGGCAGGAAAACTTTTTCCATTACCTGGCATTATCCCCGGGAAGGCCTTGCATCACATACCGGGCGCAAGGTCCGCCAATCATACGGAACGGGAGCTTGGATCATGCCGCGTGGTGACAAGTCCGCCTACACGGACAAGCAGAAGCGACAGGCCGAACATATCGAAGACAACTACGAGGCACGTGGCGTCAGCAAGGACGAGGCAGAACGACGCGCCTGGGCCACCGTAAACAAGGAAACGGGGGGCGGAAAGAAAAGCGGCTCAGGCAGGGGCCACGCCGTCACACACGATCCCGCCCGCAAGGGTGGCAGGATTGGCGGGGCGGCCTCAGCCCATCGTCCAGCGGAAGAACGCGCCGCCTCGGCACGGAAGGGCGCTGAAACCCGACGGAAAAATGAAGGGGGATAGAACGCGGTGTTCTCTGAAGCTTTTTGACAAAAGCTTCACCAAAACACTTCTTTATAATTTGCAGGCTTCTGAAACAGGCTGGGCTTGATGACATTATCCATGTTGTGCGGGTGCAGGCACGATCCTGAGCACATTATCCGCAAGTGGCCGCTGTAACCGCAGGGCTTCCGGGGCTGGCGCATTCATCCAGATATCCAGTTCTTCCGGCCGGGTCAGGATGACAGGCATGGCCCTGGGGTGAATCGCGCCAACCACCCGATTGGCGTCCGTGGTCAGGAACCCGAACAGGGTGTCCGTGGTCTCGCCATCCACAAGCTTGCGGACCGATGTCCACTGGCACCAGATACCGGCAAAGAAGGCCAGTGGTCTCCCATCGCTGCGAGCAAACCAGACCGGCCTGCTGGTCCCGTCGGACAGACGTTCCGGTTCCGAAAAGGCCGTAAGTGGCACAAGGCAGCGATGCGCAACCCCTTCCCAGCGTTTCCACCATGTCGAGGCCGGATTGCGGATATTGGTCACTCCCCGGTCGACTTTGCGTCCCTTCAGGTAACCCGGTGGGGTTGGCATGCCCCAGCGCGCCATGATCAGTTCGCGCCCACCCTGCGCATTGCGCACGACAGGGGCCTGGGTGTCGGGCCAGATATCAGGCAGGGCTGCAAGATTGCCGGTGCGGTCCGTCATGACCCGTGCCGCTTCACGGATGGCCTGCTGGCTGTCCGTCATCGCATAAAGGTTACACATTATCCCACTTCCCTGCCCGCATGGCGTTTCCCGGTTGGTAACGTCCATCAACGCTACAGGACCATGCGATATGTTGGGGAAAGAGCAACGGCTCCCTTTCCCGACTGATCAGGAAAGGGAGCCGTCTGTCTATAGCGATGCCTGCAGGTCAGGGTGCGTTTTAGAAATCGAGGGATGTCTTGACGTAATACATTCCGCCATTGAACCCGTAGGGTGAGTAGGATGCGTATTTTGCCAGGCCCTGCTGCGAATTGGCGATCGCGCTGGAAATGCGGGTCGGGTATTTGTTGCCAAGGTTGTTGGCGCCTACACCGATGGTCCAGCGCGGCACAGGCTTGTAGTCCACTTCCAGGTTGGTGATGAAGGCCGGGTTCTGTTCAAACGGCACGGCGCCGGCGCCGGTCGGGGCCGCCATGTAGGTGATGGAGCCATAACGCATCTCCTGCACGAATACCGACCATTTCTTGTACTGCCAGTTCACGCTGATCTGCTCCCGGTTTTTGGGCGCGGAATGCAGGACCATTTCCTTGGTGTATTCGTTCACCAGGTTGTTGCGGGCGGAACGGATTTCGTTATCGGAGAAGTTGATGCCCATGGCAAAGCGGAACTTGCCAAAGCGATGCGTATGCAGTGTGTAATCCGCGCTCAGGTCACCACCAAACGTCTGGGTATTATACAGGTTGGCATAGTATGACAGGGATGTTGCGCTGGAAATATTGGCCGCCGCCAGCAGTTTCTGCAACGTGGCGTCATTCGGGTCGACGGAATAGGACTGGGTGCTGCCCAGACGGTCATTGATCGCAATGTAGTACAGATTACCCGTGATGTGAAAATCATCCACAGGCGTTGCATCCAGCCCGATCGTGTAGCTGCGCGAATACTCGCCCTTCATGTTGCCCGCGCCCAGGTATTTGGCAATAGCGCTGTTCGCTGGCACCTGATCCACGGTGTAACCGGGATAAGGCGCTGAATAGAAATAGGACATTTCACCCAGCGTAGGCGGACGGTAGCCAGAATTGATGTTGGCGCGGATGGCCCAGCGCTTGCTGAAGTTGTAGCGCGTGCCGACGGACCCGGTCTCGACAGTGGCCAGGTTGTTGTAGCTGTCAACGCGGCCGCCCAGCGTCCATTCCCATTTCTTGGTTATATAGAAATCAAGGTTGGCGAAACCTTCATACACGTCACGGTTCTGGTTCGTGACCGCCATGGGCACGTTACCAGGGTGATCGGTCGCACCCTGCCCGCCCCATGACGCGGTTTCACCCTGCGTCATCTGGAAAGTGTCGTGACGATATTCCGCGCCGAATTTCAGGTTGATGTCACGCGGCAGCAGCCCCGTGTGGAACGAACGCGATCCCCGCAGCCCTGTCGTCAGTTCGGACGAAATCGACTCACCATCATAAAAGGATGTCTGCGTCGGGTCATACACGTAGGACCCACCCGACATCGTGGCGTTTTCGGAATCCTTGGTGCCGTATTTCTGCTGGTCGCGGCCGTAAGTTACGTACGCATCCCACGCAAAACCGAATTTGCGCGCGCGAATGCCGTTATCCGTCTCGAAATCATACTGGTCCATGGTGATGTAGGGCTGGTCACCATTGGGGTAGAGCGACGGATTGATCCATTCATCAGCCCCCGAATTGGCGCGGTATGTTTCAGGCACGTTGGCACGACGGTGCGAGAAGGTGGACGTGCTGTAGAAACTGAACCCGTGCGCCACGGGAATGGACATGTTTTCGCTCAGCGTCTCAAGCGTGCTCTTGGGCAGTCCCAGCCCGCGCTGCACGTTACGGTCCGCGGTTGCGTTGCGCGTGGGATCGGCAAACAGGGTGCCGTAGAAATCCCCGCCCCGTGTCGTGGGCAGCTGGTGGGTAACCTGTGCCGCAAGATCAAGGTAGCCACCCTTGTTGCCCAGCGCCATGGCATAGCTGGCCGAACCGTCAAGCGCCTGACCGTCGCCCGCGTAATACCCGCTGTTCTTGAAATTGATGGTGCCGCCATGCGTATCGCGCTTCAGCACGATATTGACCGCACCCGCAATGGCGTCCTGACCATACAGCGCGGATGCCCCTTCGGTAATGACCTCGATATGATCGATCGCCGTGATGGGAATGAGCGAAATGTCGGCCGGCTCACTGCCCCAGTTGGTACCCGCGTTGGAATTGAAGTTGGCGCCAATGTGGCGGCGATGGCCGTTCACCAGGATCAGCGTGTCATCGGGCGACTGCCCGCGCAACTGCATGGTCTGGACAAAGGAACTTGCGCCGCCACCGGGCAGGGCTGCTGTGGTGATGGCGGGATTGGCCTGCGCCAGCGCGGAAAGGACATTGGTCTGGCCGGTCTTGAGCAGTTCCGCACCGGTCACGACCGTCACCTGCGTGGTGCTATGACGTGCGGCACCCGGTGAAAAAATGGAGTTGGTCTGATGACCACCCACATGGATTACTTCCGGCTGGCTGGACGCACGCAGCGCCGTGGGCGTGGCATGCTTTACGACAGTCGTTTTTCTGGTGGGGGCAACCCTGTAATGTTTATCAGGGGATGAGATGGCTGCCGTCGCGGCTTCACCCGCAACCGGTACGAATGTACCGAACGCAACCCCGGCTACCAGATATAACTTCCGCTTTGATAGGCCTGACATCTGCCTTCCCCCCCTGAAACTCGACCGGACGTTTGGTAACGAATATGTGCAAGGTTATGATGCGCATTCGTTACGATGTGGCGTCATATGGATTATTGATATGTTCGGGGCTGGCGGCGGCTCTTACTTGGATCTGATGAATTATATAATTGAAAACGTTTCGGGTTTTGGAACGTGTCGCGTTTTTGACACTATACACAGCAAGTATCAGGCAACGTGTTTTGCAACGGACCGTACTGTCGCGAAGGCACCGCGCCTGAACCAGGCATGAATTTTTCGAAACGTTATGCCCTTACATGACAATATATTGACAATTTCAGAAATATCCCTATTATCAATGCAATAAAGCCAAAGCCTATAATATTTATGGAGTTCCAGTTGGACATACGGCGACTGCAGGCTTTTATTAAAATCATCGATCTGGGCAGCATTTCCCGGGCGGCTGACCTGCTCAATATTGCCCAGCCCGCGTTGAGCCAGCAACTGGCCACACTTGAAAACGCCTTCAAGCAGAAACTGGTCATCCGCAGCAAAAGTGGTGTGACACCCACTACGGCCGGATCGGAACTGTACCGGCACGCGCAGACCCTGACCAAGCAGTTCGACCGGGCCATGGTTGAAATAACCCAGGGGGCCGGGCCGCTGGTGGGCAAGGTGTCGGTCGGGCTGTCTCCCTACAGCGCGGGGTCCACGCTTTCGGTCAAGCTGCTGCAGCGCGTGCGCGCGTGCCTGCCCGATATAACGCTGCACCTGACCGAAAGTTTTGATGATATCTATAGTGAACTCATCATGACCGGGCGGCTGGACATGGCGGTGATCCATGGCGCGGGACCAATAAAGGGCGTTATATTTACCCCGTTGATGAAGGAAGAATTCTTCCTGCTCGCGCCACACGGGCTGGAATTCCAGCAGGATGAAACCGGCGCAGTACAGCTGGTGGACATAGCCGATACGCCCCTGCTCCTGCCGCCCAAGCATAACTTTGTCCGCAAGAGCGTGGACATGGCCTTCATGCGCAAGCAGCTTGAACCGTGCATCGTGGCCGAAATCGAGGCATTGATAACCCTGCAGGGCGCTATAGAGGAAGGTATTGGCAGCACCATCCTGCCATGGTCCGTCGCCAGCCGTATTGTCGTGCCAGGCCGCTCGCGCATCTATCCACTGCGCAACCCGGTCATTCAGGAAGACGTGTCACTGTGCATTCCTGAAATCATTCCCGAAACGGAAGCATCTGTCGCGGTGCGCGAACTGCTCATTGAACTGGCCAAGGCCATGGCGGCCTCGCACAACTGGCCGGGCGCCCAGCCTTTCGGCTGAGGGATCAGCCCGCCTGCCGCCCCACATTGGGACCGGTCAGCGCATCAGCCTGCAGCAGGGCCGCAAGCCGTTCGGGCGAAAGCAGTTTTTCCGCTACGATCAGGTCCGTCACCCTGCGGTTTTCCGCCAGCGCACGCCTGGCAATGGTCGAACACGTATCATAACCCAGCACCGGCACCAGCGCGGTAATGATGCCAATATTGATATCGGACAGATACTGGCACCGCGCCCGGTCGGCTGAAATGCCGTTGATGCACCGCGTTGTCAGGGTTTCGATGGCGGCGCGCAATATCCTGATGGATGTAAACAGGCAGTAGCCGATCATCGGTTCAAACGCATTAAGCTGTAACTGTCCGCCATCAGCGCACATGGTAATGGTCATGTCATGACCCGCGACCAGATAGGCCACCTGATTGACGGCTTCGGGTATGACCGGATTGACTTTGCCTGGCATGATGGATGACCCTGCCTGCACCGCTGGCAGCACGATTTCGCCCAGTCCCGTCCGCGGCCCGCTGGATAGCAGGCGCAGGTCGCTGGACATCTTCGACAGTTTCAGCGCCAGGCGTTTCAGCACACCGGAAAACAGCACAAAGACCCCTACATCCGATGTCGCCGCGATCATATCCGGCGAGATGGCCATGGGCCGCCCGGTCAGGCTGCGCAGTTCCGTCATGACGGTCGATGCATAATGCGGATCGGTATTCAGCCCGGTTCCGATGGCCGTGCCACCCAGATTGACCTGCCCGAACGCCGTGACATGAGTCTTGATGCTGGTGATTTCGGTAGCAATGGCCGTGCGGAAAGCACCGAATTCCTGCCCCAGCGTCATGGGCACGGCGTCACGTAGCTGCGTGCGGCCGACCTTCAGGATAGCACCAAAGGCTTCCGCCTTTTCGTCCAGCGCCACATGCAACCCCTCCAGGGCGCGCACCAGCGGGTCAACCGCCAGCAACAGACCCAGCCTGAGTGCTGTTGGATATACGTCATTCGTGGACTGTGCCATGTTGACGTGGTCATTGGGGTGCAGCACGGAATAGGCGCCCGGCTTTTCCCCCAGCAGCCCAAGGGCCACATTGGCAATGACCTCATTGGCGTTCATGTTCGTAGACGTACCCGCCCCACCCTGCATGGCGTCCACGACAAACTGCGCACGGTAGGCGGGATTTTCCAGTATAATCTGGCATGCCCGATCAATGGCATCGGCGCGTGTGGGGTCCAGATAACCCAACGCAAGATTGGCCCGTGCCGCTGCCTGCTTGACAGTCACCAGCCCCTGCACCAGTTCCCCGAACGTCCCGATTGTCGTGCCACTTATGGGAAAGTTATCAAGCGCGCGCTTTGTATGCACACCCCACAGGGCACCGGGGGGAATGGTAACCTCCCCCAGCAGGTCACGCTCGACGCGAGGCACGGGCAATCCCGTCTCCGGCCCCACGGGGCTGGTCTGGCCTGTGGAATTGCAGAATGCTGCGTCCTGTGCCGGAGGGGGCATATTCATCATTTCGGCCTATGCACGTTACAGGATTGTCTTGAAACAACCCATTGATGAAATAATAAAAGCTCTGGTTACCGCTGTTTTTCAAAAAAAAAGTGTTCTTCAAAGCTTCCTGAAAAAACCTTCACCAGGACCATCCTTATGATTTGCGGATGTTTCCTGACCTGACTGTTCAGGCTGGGCAAAGCAATCCTGTCGGAGCAATGCCGGACCAACGCCCACAATACTTCACTACACACGAAATTTCGCGCACGCTGCCCGCATGTCACTTTAAATAAAGCGGCATGCCGGAACGCCCCGAATACTGTTGCCCGGCAGGCGACCACTTCCGGGCCGACGTGTCTCAGTCGGGCCGGATCTGCATGACTGTCGCGCCATATCCCACCAGCGCGCCGGGCTGCCCCACGATGTCTACTACCGTGCCTGCCACCGGCGCGGTAACCTGCACCTGCAGGCTATCCAGTGTCAGAAGTGCGACCACCTCCCCCTGCACCACCTTTGTTCCTACCGGTGCAAAGGGCGTATCGCTCGATGGATGGGTCAGGCACAGGTGACCGAAATACGGCGTCTTTACCGCCACATCCCCTGCCCCGACATCCGCCTGCTGGGCCGCAGCCTGCGCTGTGGGCAGGATCGTGGCCACCTGTTCCGCGCGAATGCGCAGCTTCAGTCCCGCTGCCTCATTCGTCAGTTCCAGACTGTCCAGCCCCGCCTGTGCCAGCCATGTCGCCATCTGTACTATCTGTTCGGGTTCTGGCAGCCGGTCAAAATGGGGCACCAGCTGTTCGGACCGGTTGTTCATGGGGCCGTCCTCCGCGCAAGCCAGCGTTCAAGATAGTGGATATCCACCCCGCCACGCTGGAAATCCGGGTCCGCCAGCAGGTCACGGTGCAGGGCGATGTTGGTTGACACCCCTTCCACCTTCATTTCCGCCAGCGCCACCTGCATTCGTGCAATGGCTTCGGCGCGGGTTGCGCCATGGCTTATGATCTTGCCGATCAGCGAGTCATAATAGGGCTGCACCGTATAGCCCGCCACCACATGCGTATCGACCCGGATACCCGGCCCGCCAGGCAGGTCCCAGCGCGTGATGGTACCCGGCGAGGGCATGAAGGTGAACGGATCTTCGGCATTCAGGCGACATTCAATGGAATGTCCCAGCAACGGAACGTCTGATTGTGCGATACCCAGCGGCGCGCCCTGGGCCACGCGCAACTGCCCGGCCACGATGTCGAGGCCCGTCGTTTCTTCCGTAATAGGATGTTCGACCTGAACGCGGGTATTCATTTCGATAAAGGCGAATACCCCGTCTTCATACAGAAATTCGAACGTACCCGCGCCACGGTAGCCGATGCGGCGGCAGGCCTCGGCACAGCGTTCGCCAATTTCGGCAATCGTCTCCGGCGCAATGCCAGGGGCGGATGCTTCCTCCAGCACCTTCTGGTGACGACGCTGCAATGAGCAGTCGCGCGCCCCCAGCCAGAGTGCAGTGCCGTGCGTATCGCACAGGACCTGTATCTCGATATGGCGCGGCTTCTGCATGAAGCGTTCGAGGTAGAGCGTCGGGTTGCCGAATGCCTGCTGGGCTTCCTTGGCGGTCAGTGTGACCGCCTGCGCGAGATCAGCCTCGCGCTCGACCACGCGCATGCCGCGCCCGCCGCCCCCGCCCGATGCCTTGACGATAACGGGAAAGCCCACCTGCAACGCAATGGCTCTGACCGCATCCATGTCAGCAGGCAGCGGCCCGTCCGACCCGGGCACGCACGGCACGCCGGCGTCGCGCATGGCGCGCTTGGCGGTAATCTTGTCGCCCATCATGCGGATCGACGCACCCGTCGGCCCGATGAAGGTCAGGCCCGCATTTTCCACCGCATCGGCAAAATCAGCGTTTTCCGACAGAAAGCCATAACCCGGATGAACGGCCTGCGCCCCGGTCAGGCGGGCCGCCAGCAGCAGACCGTCAGCATCAAGGTAGCTGCGCGCCGCGGCTGCCGGGCCGATACACAGGGCGATATCGGCTTCATGCACATGGCGGCTGTCGGCATCGGCTTCGGAATACACCGCCACCGTTTCCAGACCTAGCTGGCGGCAGGCGCGCTGGATACGTAGCGCGATCTCGCCACGATTGGCGATAAGCACCCGGTTGAAACGTGGGGTCTCACTCATGCCAGCCGGAACAGGGGGGTCCCTGCCTCCACTTCAGTACCGTCTTCCACCAGCACGGCGGCAATCGTGCCAGCCTGTGTGGCGCGGACGGCGTTGAACACCTTCATGGCCTCGACCAGTCCCACTTCCTGCCCGACCGTCACGGCCTGCCCTGCGGTAACGTAAGGGGCAGCCCCGGGAGACGGCGAGAGATGGAACACACCATAGGACGGGGCCGTAATGACGGCTTCCATCACGGGTGGCGGTTCTGATGCGGCCACCACCGGCGCACTGACCGGGTTTACAGCCGGTGCGCCGGATGCAGGCGGGACGACCGGCTGCGTTCCACCACCACGGGTGATACGGATACGACAACCACCTTCCTCAACCTCAAGCTCCGTGACCGGGGCATGGGCCACAAGGTCGATCAGCCGCCTGACATGCGTGAGATCCACTGGTCTTACGCCGCGCCGGCTGTCTTCTTGGCGAAATTCAGGCCGCCCACAACCTGCATGGTCGGCAGCACTTCCATGAAACTGACATTCATGCGCTGCGGCGCCATGACGGCAAAGGCGACGGAATTGGCGATATCCTCGGGCAGCAGGGATTCATATTCATCAAAGAAACGCTTCTTCGCTTCTTCCATGTTGCCGATCAGGCGGCCGAATACTTCGGTTTCGCAACGCGCGGGCGAGACCTCGGTCACGCGGATGCGGTGGCCGAACAGGTCACAGCGCAGCTGCTGCGACAGCGAATGCACGCCAGCCTTCGTTGCATGATAGACCGTGTTGCCACCGGCAAAGGCATAATGTCCGGCAATGGAGGTGATGTTGACGATATGCCCGCGGTCACGCTCGATCATGCCCGCGACCACCAGCCGGGTAAGCTGCAGCACCGCGCGCAGGTTCACGTCAACCAGCGCGTCAATATCATCGGGCGTGGTGCTGGTGATGTTGCCCGTGCGCGACTGCCCGGCATTGTTGACGAGGATATCGATCTCCAGCCCGTTGACCAGCGCCTCGATCCCCTTCTGGTCGGATACGCTGACCGCATGCACGACACAGCCGGTTTCCTTCGACAGTGCTTCCAGTCGCGCCGCATCACGCGCCAGGGCATGCACTTCGATCCCTTCCCTGGACAGGCGGCGGACAATTTCCGCGCCAATGCCAGAAGATGCGCCGGTGACGAGGGCGGTACGGTACGGCTGGTTGCTCATGGTAAGAAAACCCGATCCTGAACAGAGAAACTAATCCCACCCGGACCCACAGCGGTTACCGGATGCTCAGCTATTCACTTCATGCTAACGGGCGCAGTCAACATGTGCCAAGAGCACTTCGTTCTTACGCCATAACAATATACGATGGCCCGGCTATGGTTCTGAGCCATAAGATTATCCAATAGCCATACAACCAGAATCGCACTGGTCATCGTTACGCAAACGGCCATACTTGCCGGGGTGGCACCAGATGCTGCGAAACCTGTATTGTTATGGTTCAGGCCCCGTACCGGGTCCTGCCATTTTCCGGAATATGACCAGCACTGTTCCAGGGACTGTGTATTTTGAACACGGATATGAAGAACGACGTGGCGCGCGACACCCGTGCAGCACCCACCATCAGCATGATCGGCACCCGCGCCATGCTGTTCGAGGCGCCGGGGGACTTCACCATGGCCCACCAGCGCCGGATATGGTCGCTGATGGACGCGGCGCGGACACGGCCTGATGTGTGCGAACTCATTCCCGGCGTGACCAACCTCATGCTGATTTTCGCGGCCCCGCCCGACCGCCCGCAGGAAGAGGCTGACTGGCTGCGCCATGCGTGGGACACCCTGCCCGAACGGCATATCGAAGGCCGCCTGTTTGAAATCGGCGTGCGCTATGGTGGCGAACTGGGTGGTGACCTGGCCACTGTTGCCGCCCATGCAGGCCTGCCCCCCGAAGAGGTGATCGCCATCCACCACGACAGTGAATACACGGTCTGCGCCATAGGCAGCGCGCCGGGTTTTGGCTACCTGCATGGGCTGGACCCGCGTATCGCAACACCGCGCAAGACCGTACCGTCGCTGAACATGCTGGCCGGGACCGTCACCATTGGCGGCATGCAGGCGGGCATTTCCGCGCTGACCGGACCGAACGGGTGGAATTCCATCGGGTATACCGACATAACCCTGTTTGATCCCCACAAGCAGCCGCCTGCCCTGTTCGCCATTGGCGACCGCATCCGCTTTTATCCCGAAAGCATCGAGCTGTGATGACCATCCTTGAAACATCCGCCCTGAACACGGTGCAGGATCTGGGCCGTCCCGGTTACCGCAACCTTGGCGTGGGCACGTCGGGCGTAATGGACGCCATCGCCCTGCAGGTGGGCAATATCCTGCTGGGCAACCAGATGGACGATGCCTGTATCGAATTGCAGACCTATCCTTTCGTCCTGCGTTTTGATGCACCGGCCAGCTTTGCAGTCACGGGTATTGATGCCGCAATCGAAGTTGATGGCCGCACCATCCTGCCATGGACGGTCGAGACGGTGGCGGCAGGACAGGTGCTGCGTGTAGGCGCCCCCAGAACCGGCGCGCGCGGGTATATCTGTATTGCGGGCGGGATTGAGGTGCCTGTGGTGCTGGGGTCGCGCAGCACGCAGTTGCGTGGCGGTTTTGGTGGGCTGGACGGTCGACCGCTGGAAACAGGCGATATGCTGAAGACCACGGGAGCCACGCTGGATGTTGCGGGTTACGGCGCCGTGCCGCCTGCAACGGTGCTGGATGCCGTAGCAAGCGAGGACGATGCGAAGGTCATCCATCTGCGCGCCATGCCAGCGACCGATTACGAACTGTTCACTCCCGAATCCCGGCAGCGTCTGTGGGATACCCCATGGCGCATCACACCGCAGAGCAACCGCGTGGGCTACCGCCTGTCGGGCGCGCCGCTGGAACTGAATCACCGGGTTGAACTGCGATCCTACGGTGTGATTGCCGGTATCGTGCAGGTGCCACCGGCGGGGGAGCCGATCGTGCAACTGGCCGATGCCAATACCGTGGGTGGCTACCCCCGCATCGTCACCGTGATCGAAGCGGACCTGTGGCGGCTGGCGCAGGCGCGCATCGGCACGCATATCCGCTTCCATGAATGCAGCTTTGCCGAAGGTGTCGCGGCCATGCAGCCGGTCAACGCCTATCTGGATGACCTGCGCATGATGGTTGCCCATTACCGCACATCCGCCCGCTGCCGTGCTGGCATCAAGTCTGGAGACAAGGCATGAAGATCGACCTCAATTCCGACATGGGCGAAGGCTTTGGCCGCTGGCGCATCGCTGATGATGACGGGCTGATGGATACCGTATCCTCGGCCAATATCGCCTGTGGGTTCCACGCCGGTGACTACGCCATCATGGACCACACAGTGCAACTGGCGAAGGAAAAGGGTGTGGGCATCGGCGCCCATCCCGGCCTGCCGGACCTGATGGGCTTCGGACGGCGCAACATGGCCGTGTCGGACGCGGATATGGAATCCATGATGTGCTACCAGATCGGCGCATTGCAGGGCATTGCCGCACGCCATGGCCACCGTGTCACCCATGTCAGCTACCACGCCGCATTCGGCAACATGGCCAACGCCGATGAAGCCCTTGCCCTGCGCCTGACCCGTGCCATTGCAGCCCTTGACCGCAACCTGAGCGTATTCTGCATGCCCGGCCAGGCGACCGAACGCGCGGCGGAAAAAGCCGGGCTGCGGGCACGGACGCTGTTCCTGGCGGATCGGGCCTATACCACGGCGGGCACGCTGGTCCCGCGCGGGCAGCCGGGCGCTGTCATCCATGACATGGCGGGGGTGCGGACGCGCGTGAAGCAGTTCCTGCAGGACGGGTCGGTCACGACCATTGACGGCAAGCGCCTGCCGGTGAAGGCCCAGTCCATACTGGTGCACAGCGACACGCCCGGATCGCTGGAACTGGCGCGCGCCATCCGTGCGGAAATCGAGGCCAGTGGCGGCGTGCTGACGCCTGCCTGCCAGCTTGGGGACTGATTGCGTCCCATCATCCATAAGAATTTCTTATTGCACCGCAACGAACTCCTATAACCCGGGATGCGCCCCATGCGTTACGTTACCGTAACGTGAAACAGGTGAGGGACCGACCGGACTGACCCTTCATGAAGCGCGCTCCCGTCCATGTCGTGCATTGAGGTACGGACAAAATGAAGCATGACCTGAAACGTGGCGCCCTTCTTCTGGCATCGGCGACATTTTTTACCGCCGCCCTCAATGCCCTGCAGAAACTGACCGGATCGACACTGCCCGCGCTGGAGATCATTTTCTTCCGCAACCTGTTTTCCCTACCCTTCGTGCTACTGATCGCGTCGCGCACGGGCATTGTACTGAAAACCAGTCATTTTGGCGGGCATGTCCTGCGGTCGGTCGTTGGGCTGATCAGCATGATCATGGTGGTGATTACCGTAACCCGCCTGCCGCTGGCCGAACAGCAGGTCCTGTCCTACACGCAGCCACTGTTTCTGGTGCTGCTGTCCATCCCGCTGCTGCATGAACGGCCGTCGCTGCAGCGCTGGGTCGCGGTCTGCCTCGGGTTTTCAGGCGTGGTCGTGGTCGCCCTTGGCAAGGGGCTGCTGCATGGTGCCAGCAGCGCGGTACCCAGCTGGGCCTACGCCGTAGCCCTGGCGCAGGGGGCAGTGGGTGCACTGACCACCATGCAGATCCGCCAGCTTTCGGCCACGGAATCCAGCACGACCATCGCGCTGTGGCAGGCGATCCTCATGACGCTCATGACGGCACTCCCCCTGCCCATCATCTGGACCACGCCCGGCGTGACCGAAGCCGCATGCCTTGTCGCCGTGGGCGCGTTTGCCGGGATCGCGCAGGTTCTGCAGACCGAGGCCTTTGCCTCGGCACAGGTGTCCGCAATTGGCCCCTTTGCCTATTCCGGGCTGCTGTGGGCCGCGCTGATCGGGTGGTTCGGGTTCGGTGAAATACCCGGCGTCGCCATGGTGATGGGCGGACTGCTAATCATCGGGTCCGGCGTATGGATGCTGCGTCACGATCGCCCCGCAAAACAGAAAGCCGTGGCGGAAGGCACAATGGACGCGGCTACCGGCACCCCGCCATGAAGCACGGCCTGTGCGTGATGGCCCGTTCCTCATCGTAATTCACGGCACACCAGGAGTCCTACAGCGTGACAACAGGTGAAACGACCACCAACGCACGAAGCGGGCGTGCAATTCCTGCCCGCTACGTATTCTTCTTCCTTGTATTCCTGATGTACGCCATCAGCTATGGCGACCGCGCCGCGCTGTCCATCGCCCTGCCGTCGATGGGCAGGGAGTTTTCCCTCACACCGGTGCAGATGGGCTGGGTTTCATCCAGTTTCCTGTGGTCGTATTTCCTGCTCAACCTGCCTTCGACCATTGTGCTCGACATGGTGGGTGCCCGCGCCATTGGCAGCCTTGCCGTGGGGGTATGGTCGTTCGCCATGCTGCTGGGCGGCATGGCGCAGAACATCACGCAGTTCCTGCTGACACGCGTGCTGCTGGGGGTTGGTGAGGCACCGACCTTTGGCGTGGGGGCCACCGTAGTGCGCAACTGGGCGCAGCCGCGCGAACGCGGGTCGGTCATGACCGTGCTGCTGACGGGCATGCAACTCGGGCTGGCTGGCGGCACGATCGCGGGGGCGTACCTGATTACCTTTTTCGGGTGGCGGTGCGAGTTCATGGCGCTGGGCGCGGTGGGCATTGCGTGGGCGCTGGTGTGGTGGCTGGTTTACCGCAACCCGGCCCGCAAGGCCGATGCCGTCCCGCGCAGGCCCATTACGCTGCGTGAAATCAGAAATCTGTTCCGCTCATCTTCCTTCCTGGGGATACTGGTGGTGCAGTGCACGCAGAATTACCTGAACTTTCTGGTCATGTCATGGATGCCGCTGTACCTGATCCATGAACTGCACATCAATACCACCGGTACGGGCAACAGCACAGCCCTGTGCTATCTGGTCGCGGCCATTGGCGCGGTCATTATCGGGCGGGTGCTGGAACACCTTGTCTTCCGTAATGGCATTCATCCGCCCTACCGGCGTTTTGTTGTCGTCACCTGCCTGATCGGTGCGGCCACGATCGGACTGCTGCCGCATTTCCATACCATGATGCCCATCCTGCTGGTGCTGTCCGGCGCGCTGGCCTGCCTTATGGCGGCCAATGGCGCCAATACTGCACTGCTGACCGATATGGTGGAAGATGGCCAGAAAATGGGGGCAGTTACGGGTGTAACGCTGACATGCAGCAACTCGCTGGGGCTGCTTTCACCCATCCTGACCGGGTATATCGTGGCGTGGACCGGCAGTTTTGACATGGCATGGTACATGTGCGCCACCGCCCTGGTTATTGCGGCCGGGCTGTCACTGGTCATGGTGCGCAACCCGATCCGCATGGATGGGCAGGCGGGATGAGGGCCATCGGGCTTTCATAGTATTGTTGTATGGGGCCAGATCATTTTCGTCGGTATCTAACCCGTGTCGAAACGATTTACGATGCGGTGTGAGCATGTGTCCTGTTGCATGAGTAAAAGTGGAGAGAGCGTCTGATGCCTGGGTTTGCGGATCGACTGAATGGAATTGGGATTTCGGCTTCCGCCGCGATGACCGACAAGGCGTCGGCGCTGAAGGCGGAAGGGATGAAGATCGTCAGCCTGTCATCGGGCGAACCCGATTTCCCCACCCCCGAACATGTCGTGGATGCCGCGATTGCCGCAGCCCGCGCGGGTGACACCAAATATCCGCCACAGGATGGCAAGCCCGCGCTGAAAAAGGCGGTGCAGGGCAAGTTCCAGCGTGAAAACCACCTTGATTACGCGCTGGATGAAATCCTTGTGGCCAACGGCGCCAAGCAGATCATTTATGACGCCATGATGGCCACCATCAACCCCGGTGACGAAGTGGTCCTGCCCACGCCAAGCTGGATCAGCTATGCCGATATCGCCCGCCTTGCCGGGGCATCCATCGTATCCGTGCCCTGCCCGGCCGAAGGGGGCTTCCGCCTGTCGGCCGCAGCGCTTGAAGCCGCAATCACGCCAAAGACCAAATGGCTGGTCCTGAACTTCCCCGGCAACCCCACCGGCGCGTGCTGCCCGCGCGCGGACATGGAAGCCATCGCCGCCGTCCTGCTGAAACATCCGCAGGTCTGGATCATGACCGATGATATCTATGAACACCTGATTTATGATGGCTTTACCTTCTGCACGATCGCCGAGGTCGAGCCGCGGCTGAAGGACCGTGTCCTGACCGTCAACGGTGTGTCCAAGGCCTATGCCATGACCGGCTGGCGTGTCGGCTACTGCGGCGGCCCGCGCGCGCTGATCGCGGCCATGAACAACATGCAGGGCCAGTCCACCAGCGGCATCAACACGCTGGCGCAGGCCGCAGCCGTGGCCGCGCTGAACGGCACGCAGGATTTCCTGAAGGACCGCGCCGCCGAATATCAGGCCCGACGTGATCTTGTGGTCAGCCTGCTCAACGCCATTCCCGGCGTGCAGTGCCATACGCCGCAGGGTGCGTTCTATGTCTATCCCGATATCAGCGGGTGCATGGGCAAGACCTCGGCCGGTGGTCGCCTGATCGCAACCGATGCCGATTTCGTCATGGCGCTGCTGGAAGAGCAGCAGGTGGCGTCCGTACAGGGCGCAGCCTATGGCATGAGCCCGTTCTTCCGTATTTCCTATGCGACCGGTACGGATACCCTGCGTGAAGGCTGCCGCCGCATCGCGGCCTTTGTGGATGGCCTGAAATAAGGCTGGCCCCATATCCACAACAAAGGCCGGGGCACTCACACGATGCTCCGGCCTTTAATTTTAGGGGCTGGCATCGGTAAGCCAATAAAGGCTTGATATGTCATATGAAAGCACGTCATCGCAAGCGGCTGCCTGTCGCCACCCAGAAACGCCTTCTGGCGCACTTTGTTGCGGGCACAGGCGCGTTCTGCGAAAAAACCACAGGCGGCACGATCCCGCCTGCCGGTCAAGGCCGCTGCCACATCACTGAAACCATGTGTCAGCGCTCAGCGGCACAGTGCCCATGGCAGGACGGCACCGTCCACCCGTCGGGCCGTCACCCCGTAAACCGTGCGCATGATGTCATCATCCAGCACCTGCGTGGCCGGGCCATGACGGATGACGGCGCCATTGTCCATCAGCACCAGTTCATCACAGAACCGGGTTGCCAGCACCAGATCATGCAACACGATGACGATCCCCTTTCCCTGCCCCGCCTGCTGGCGGAAAAGCTGCATCATCGACAGGGCATGCGCCGGGTCCAGTGCCGCAATCGGTTCATCGGCCAGTATGACCGGCGTGTCGGTCGCCAGCGCGCGGGCCAGGTTCATGCGCGCGCGCTCTCCGCCGGACAGGTCCGTGGCCGGGCGCGCGCTCAACTCCAGCAGGCCAGTAGCCGTAAGGGCACCCGCCACCGCCGGATGATGGACGGCATGTCCGTTCACCTGCCCGTGCGGCAGGCGTCCCAGTCCCACCATCGTGCGCACGGGCATGGGCGGCGGCAGTTCACCCTGCTGTGGCACGAAGGCAAGCTGCCGGGCACGTATTATTGGGGTGATCCGGTTCATGTCATGACCAAGAAGGGTGATTTGCCCGCAATCGGGTGCCAGCAACCCCGCCAGCATGCGCATGAACGTGCTTTTCCCCGCCCCGTTCGGTCCGATCAGGCCAATAACCCGCCCCCGCGCCAGCGTAAGGGACGCGCCGGAAACAACAGCCCGGTCCCCACGCCTGAATGAAATGTCGTATGCCTGCAGCAGGGTCATGACACGCCTCTTTTCAGCATGATGACACGGGCAAGGAAAAACGGCGCACCCACCAGCGCCGTCAGCACGCCAAGCTGCAGTTCGGTCCCCACCGTTACCAGACGCACCATCATATCCGCCCCCAGCAGCAGCAGGCTTCCCCCCAGAAAGGACGGTACGAGCAGCTTCGACGGCTGATACCCCGTCAGTGGCCGCAACAGGTGCGGCACCACCAGCCCCACGAAACCGATCGCGCCCGCAACCGCCACGCACGACCCCACGGCCAGTGCCGCCCCCAGCACGATACGCGTCTGGACGCCCCTCATCCCATGCAGTCGGAAGCCAAGGCTTTCCGCCACGTCTTCGCCCAATGTCAGCGCATCCAGCACGCGCCCGGCCGACAGCATGAGCAGCGTGCCACACACGACACCCGGCAGGCAGATCCAGACATGGGCAAAGGTTCGGTCCGTCAGCGATCCCATGAGCCAGTGCATGATTTCAAAAGACGCGTACGGGCTGGGCACAAGGTTCAGCACCAGCGCGGTCAAAGCCGCGGCAAGACTGCTGAGCGCCGCCCCCGCCAGCAGCAGCACCAGCGTGCCACCACGCCCCACCAGCCCCATCAGCACGACTGCCGCACACAGCGCACCCGTCAGCCCACCCAGCGGAAGGGCCGCGACGGAAACCTGCATGAGGCCGGTATAGAACACGCTGACCGCCCCAAGCGCCGCTCCACCCGACACCCCCAGAATACCGGGATCGGCCAGCGGATTGCGCAGGTATCCCTGCAACACCGCCCCCGACAGGCCCAGCGTCCCGCCAACCATGATGGCAAGAAGCATGCGCGGCAGGCGCAACTGCCCGACGATAATCGCCCCTGCGGTATGCCGCCCCGCCAGCAGGTCCGCCAGCGCATGCACGGCCATGATGCGGGTTTCCCCCCACATGAGCGACGCACCGGACAGGCCCGCTACCGCCGCCAGCAGCATGATGTTCAGTAACAGGTTGCTACGGGCAGGTTTCACCGGACGGTTCCAAGTCTGTCGCGGGCGGCATGCAGCAGGGCGACACTGTCCAGCGTCTGTGGCAGGCCACACAACCACAGCCGTGAGGGCAGATCTAGACGGTGCGGCCCGGCAAACGCCTGTTTCAGCGCCGGATGGTCCAGCATGGACTGGGCAAGGGACGTGCCCTGCCCCGAACGGTCAAGCACCAGCAGGTCGGGTGGATGCGCAATCAGCAATTCCATGGAAAAGCGGGCGGATGCCTGCCGGTCCATCACAGTCGCATAATTACGCAGGCCCGCATGGGCCAGAACGTCGTCCGGCAGCGAGCCCGCATGGGTGACAAAACCATTGGCGGCATAAATTGCCGCTGTCGGGTCGGTGGGGCCGGGAGCGGCTGAAAGGGATGCAAGGCGGCGGGCAAAATCCCCAGCCAGTGCCCGTCCCCGGCTGCGCGCGCCAATGGCGTTCGCCACCACCATGATCTGGTCGGGAATATCCGCCAGTGCCCGTGCTGGCGGCAGGACGATAACCCGCGCGCCCTGCTCGCGCGCCGCCTGAATGGCGACGGCTGCCGTATAGGTCCCGCCCAGCACGACATCGGGGTGGGACGCCACGACATTTTCCGCCGTAGGGCGCAGGACGGGCACCTGCCGCGCCTGTTCACACAATACGGCATTCCAGCAGTCGCGCGCCAGCGGCGTCACTCCCGTAATCTGACCGGGTCCGGCCAGCAGCAGAAGCAGCTGGTCGGTACAGACATTCAGCGACACCACGCGCGGCAATGACTGCGCCCGCACGATCGGGGCACAGGCAAGAAGGCCCGCGACAATGCCCGCCATAACCCCCTTCACGTCAGTAATTCAGCATGAACCCGCCGTAACCGGCGCGACCGGGCTGCAGGTAGCCGATCGGGTCCTCGAACTGGTGGTCCAGCAGGTTGTCGGCGCGGGCGTAGACGGACACATAACGGTTGATCTGGTAATTTGCGGCCACGTCGATAGTAAAATACCCATGCCCTTTGGCACATGTGCTGCATGTCTCGCTGCCAATGACCGGCAGGCCGCGCCAGCCGCTGGTATACAGGATGTTTCCCGAAAATGTCAGGTCGCGGATGGGGGTCCATGTCGTGTTGAAATTGAATTTGTGCTGGGGACGCTGCAGCAGTTCGTTGTGGTCTGCTTCATCCCGCGCATGGGTCCAGGTATAGCTGAGGTTAAATTCCAGACCACGCAGCGCCTTCCAGTTCACGAATGCTTCCACACCGTACATCCGTGCCTTTGCCACATTGGCATAGGAGTAATTATAGTCGTATGCCGAATCAATCGAAAGCGAGGACTGGATCAGGTTCCGGACGCGGCTGTCATACCATGTCGCGCCAAAATTCAGGCTATCATGCAGCAGCTTCTGCTCCACCCCTGCATCGTAACCGACCAGCTGTTCCGCCTTCAGGTCCGGATTGCCTTTTTCGGAATAACCGGCCCCCACCTGGCTGGCGAATAGCTGGTACAGCGATGGACCATGAAAACCCGAACCGGCACTGGCCTTTATGATGGTCCCGGTTCCCGGCACATGGATCGCGGGGGCCACGCGCCATGTCACATGGTTGCCATAACGCGAATTGGCGTCGTAACGGATATTGGCCGCGCCATACAGGATATGGTGCCAGTTGCCCTGATACTGCCCGTAGCCTGCGGTCGTATCCATGCTGGCGGATGTATCATATCCGCTGTCCCACATGCTGGACGCCGTATGGCTGGTATTGAACGTATCGTGGAAATGTTCGGCCCCGATCAGAAGCTGTCCATACTGCCGTAAATTGAACGTGCCGTGCCAGTCCACCTTCATCCGGCTGGAACGGTAATAATCAGGGTCGGGACTGATCGGACTGCCGTAAGCTGTGCCCGTTTCCGTCCAGCGGTTGCGGTTGGTCATGTAACCAAGGCCAAGCACCTGATCGAACAGTCCGTGGAACGACACAAGATGCGCCGTGCCGCGCACGATGGCCTCGTTCTGGGTGGTCTGTTCCCGCACGCCTTTATCCCCGTACAGATTTTCGCTCTGCAGGTCATACACCGAATAGGAATGATTGTTGTCCTGTATCAGCCGCGCCGTAAGTCCCAGGTCAAAATTATGGGTGACATCATAACCCAGCCGGATATTGACGCCACGGTTGTCATTCCGGTTGCCTTCATGGCGCTGCTGCCGGTCCGCGCCGTAGTAGCGTTCGATATAGGACGGAATATTATGGAAGCCGTTCATGCGGTAATGGGAGAATTCCACATTATAATGAAATCGCCCCCTGCTGCCGCGCGCGCCGAATGTCTGGTTGAATGTCCCATACCCCCCGCCTTCGATCCGGACGAACGGCCTGAATCGTCCCTGCCCCTGCGCTGTGGTGATATCGATGACGCCGGCCATGGCGTCCGCGCCGTACAGGCCGCTCTGCGGACCGCGCAGGATCTCGATCCGGCCCATGCCATCGGTCACGAACGCGCCCGCGTCAAACATGCCGGTCGAGGAACTGCCGTCGTTGATATCCATGCCATCAAGGCGGACCTTGACCTCGTTGGCGTTATTGCCACGCATGAAAATGGACGAGGTACCACCCGGGCCACCCGTCTGCACGACGTTCAGGCCCGGCTGGCGTGCAAGGATATCAGTCAGGCTGCGCCGCTGCTGGGTCTGGATCTGTTTTTCGGTGATGATGGTCATGCTGGTGCCGATATCATCCACCTTTGTCGACCGACGGGCGGCACTGACGCTGATCAGTTCAGGAAGGCCCGTGTTGTCCAGCGAAACAACAGCTTTCGATTTCCTGTTCTGGACAGCATACTGGTTGGCGGGCTGCTTTTGCGGCATGTCCCGTCTGGACAGATCATCGGCGCGCGCCACACAGGCGCCCATTGTTACCAGTGTGGTAGAAGCAATCAGCAGATTCCGAAAAAGGATCATGGAATTCAGGTCTCGCGGTCACATCATCGTTGCCACGAGAGCGTGTCGCCACACGGCTTCCGATCCGCAGGAAGGCCCGTGACACCACACCGTCAGGACACCCCGCCCGACAGTTCCCGGTCGCAACCATCATGACGGCAGGTCTCCTGGCTCACGGCGTGGCATCCTGCACAACCTTCCCGGAAAACCGCAGTTTCCAGTGGCCCGGACCATGACATCCGGTAATGCAAGGACATACCGCTTACAGTTGCGGGGACAGCCGGAGCATTGGATCGTAACCCGCACTCCGTTCCCTTTTAATCCCCCCGCAGGGGGAACCGTCGGCACGGTTCTGATCGTGCGGGGCGGTCCTGTCAACCCGGATGGTCCCGCGCCCCATGCCCGCTGGCAGCCGTTAGCGGGTGGCGGGCCGGGCCTGCTTCAGCAGCGCCGCGATCTGCGCACAGGCCGCTTCCCCTGCCCCTTTGGCAAAGGACGAACTCCGTGCTTCGTAGGTATAGCGGTCATAGCTCCGCGCATCGGGCATGTATTTGGCCCCGCCATCGATCATAGTCGCCACCATGGTATGCGCAAAGGGCGAATGGTCGCGGATCCGTGCACCAAGGCCGGCCGCCAGTTCCGGCTGCACGCCCACCAGCGCCAGGTCGCCAATACGGACCAGCACGACCGGCAGCGAAACCGGTGACCCGGCCGTATAGGCAAAAGTGGTGACAGGCCCCGTGGCGCGACCCGTCCGTGGCGGGAATGCCTGCGACGCCACCTGTATGTTTTCACGCCGGATGTCGAGTGTCGGCATATCGGCAGTCCTGATCTTCCCCGCCACATCGACGATCTGTGCGCCAAGGCGCGCGCCCAGCAGGTCAACAATCGCGAAGCCGGCTTCGTGAATGTCAATCCGGCCTGCCTGTCCATCCGCATTCACGACGGGACGGCTGGCCTGAAGATAGGGTGCCTGATCGCCTGCCGCCCCCACCACGAACAGGGCAGTCGCGTCAGGGCCGTACTGCGCCTCGACATGCCGCATCGCAGCACCGGCAAGATCCGCCGTCATGAGCCTGCCGCCCGTGCTGGATACGGACCCGTCCATGACCGAGGACTGCACGGCAAAATTCGTCATGACCGCCAGCGGCCTGCCATCCAGCCGGTCAATGCGCAGCACGCTTACGGTCGGGTCCGTATCGCCCGCGTCATCCGCGCCCAGCCACCATCCATACGGTGTCCACACATCACGGTTCACGCTGACCCGGCTTGTCCCCACGCCCGCGCCCAGACGCGCGGGCTGTCGCATTGCAAAGGCCCGCGTCGCGGCCTGACGCGCGGCCTGTATGACTGCCTGCCATGCAGCGGCATTGGCCTTCATATCCGTACCCGGCGGCGTCTGCCCCGCCGCGAATACATGCGGCGCTGAAAAGGTGTGGCTGGCGCTGACAATGATATTGGGGGCAGCAATGCCTGCGACATCCGTCACAGTGGCCTTGATCGCGGTTATCAGGTCATCAAAGATGGATGTCAGGTCCACCACGACAATGGCAAGCCGTGTTGTCCCGTCATCAAGCAGCAGGACACGCACGGCCAGCGGATCATGCTGCCCGGTAAACCCGTCAATGGGAAACTGGCTGGCCGGAAACACGATATCCGCCCGCCCGCTTCCTGCACGAAAAGCAGGCTTCGCGGCCATGGCGGCATGTACAGGAACCGCACCCAGCGCCACAAGCGCGCCAAGACCCATGCCCCCCATGAAATCCCGTCTTGATGGCATGGTCCCGTCCCCTGTCTTATTTCTTTTCATGGGTGCGATATGATTACGCCTGCCCATAATAAAATAAAGGCCCGGCAATAAGCCGGGCCTTCCGTTGTGGGGCGGAAATCAGTTGGAGCTGTTGTTCTGGTTCCAGCCGCCGTTGTGGTCACCACCGCGACCACCGCCGCCGTGTTCACCCCAGCCGCCATTCTGGCTTTCGCCACCACGGTTGCCGTTCT
Source organism: Komagataeibacter diospyri (assembly GCF_006538165.1). Lineage (GTDB taxonomy): Bacteria > Pseudomonadota > Alphaproteobacteria > Acetobacterales > Acetobacteraceae > Komagataeibacter > Komagataeibacter diospyri. Next base: position 144,551 of record NZ_BDLU01000014.1, on the reverse strand, counting down.
GGCTGTCGCCGCCGCGGTTGCCATGTTCGCCCCAGCCGCCACGCTCGCCAGAGCCACCGTTGCGGTCACCACGACCTTCGCCACGGCCTTCACCGCCGCGATCACCACGCTCGCCACCGTTGCGGTCACCGCCCTGGGAATCGCCACCCTGGCCGCCTTCGCCGCCGCCATGGCGACCACCGTGATGGCCATGGCCACCACGACCACCATGTTCGCCCTGTTCACCACCCTGATTCCAGTCCCCGGACTGGGCATGTGCTGCCAGCGGGAGGGAGGCGCCAAGAGCAAGTGCGAAAAGAATGGAACGCTTCATAATATGATATCCTTTAATTCGACCGTTTAAACATTGTGTCATATGACAAAAAATGTAAGGCCGGATGATGTAACAAAAAGCATCAGGAATATCCTGCGCAAAAATCATCAGGATTTATGAGGCAGGATTATTCCGGAAAATATTCCAGATATCGCTGTATATTCTGGAAACTGAGTGGCCTGGACTGGATCACTCATAAATCACGCCATGTCTTCCTGTACGGAACAGACCTAATACATGGCAGGATTATGGGAAGTATTTCCTAACCTGATGATTACCCGGCCAGGACGATACCGGTTTCAGACCTGCCCGATCGCCCGGGCGGCGTCATCCAGCAGGGTGGCGATCTTTTCCTCGGCATCCGTATCAAGGCCACCGTTACGCAGCCGCAGGCGCAGCGCCGTGCGCAGGTTTTCCATGCCCCGCATGACCGGCATCGGAACATTCTTCCTGCCGCCCCTGCCCTCTGTCGCACCTGTCGCGGCGCGGGACAGGATTTCATCAAGGGCCGCGCGACTGGCGTTCAGGAACGCCTCGCCTTCCGGCGTAATGTGGTAGTTCTTGCGGCCATCAGCTTCGACAATCCGGGCGTAACCCGCTTCATCCAGCCAGGTCAGCGTGGGGTAAATCACGCCGGGGCTGGGGGCGTAGCTGCCACCGAACTTTTCCTCGATCATACGGATCAGTTCGTAGCCGTAGGTCGGCTTCTCCGCGATCAGGGAGAGGACCAGAAGCCGCATCTCGCCATAATCGAACAGCCGGTGACGCCCGCCCCGGCGACCACCACCATGATGTCCACCGCGACCATGATGGCGGCGGGGTTCCCCCCCACCGGCCATGCCTTCGGGGGAGAAAGTCTGGCGGTTACGACCGCCTGCGTGTCTGTTTCTGTGTTTCATGCTTACCGATATACGTTCCGATATATCTTACGTCAAGATATATCGGGATATGTTTTTAAAAAATATTCCCTGCCCCGTAATACCCGGCGGAAATCCGCCTGTTTTCCCTGACGGCGGGCAGTATCACCTGTTCAGCCACCCGCCCCCCATGGCGCGGACAAGGTCGATCCCGCTGACAAGGCGTCGCGTATTGACCGTAATCAGATCTTCGCGTGCCTGCAGTTCAGCCGTCTGGGCGATGACGACCTGAAGGTAATCCACTGCCCCTTCCCGATACTGGACGGTTGCCAGATGGTCGGTACGTGTGGCGGCACTCACGGCCTCATCCTGTCGTGCGGCGGCGTTCGCCAGATGGTTCAGCAGGGCCAGCTGGTCTTCTACCTCGCGGAATGCGTTCAGCGCCGCCTGCCGGTAATCCGCAGCCGCCTGCGCATATTCCGCATGGGTTACGGCCAGGTTGGCGAACCGCCGGCCACCATCAAATATGGCCAGTGTCGCCAGCGCCGGACCCAGCGCCCATATACCCGTCCCGGCCGATGCAAGGGCGCTGGTCGTGGTTTCCGAACCTGCGTTCGCGCCCAGCGTGATATTGGGAAAAAATGCAGCCCTCGCGACTCCGATCCGCGCATTCGCGGCAGCCATATGCCGTTCCGCCACCGCCACATCCGGCCGGCGTTCCAGCAGTGTGGACGGGGCCGTGACGGGAATGACCGGCACGGGCGGAAGGTCGGTGGCGGACGGGATGGAAAAGGTCGAAGGCTGCGCACCGATCAGCACGGCAATGGCGTGTTCGATCAGGGCACGGTCGGCCACCTGCTGTTCAAGCCGGGACTGGGTCGTGGTCAGCTGGGTCCGGGCGCGGCCGACATCCAGTTCATTCGCTGCCCCACCGACAAAACGCTTCGTGGTCAGGTCCAGCGCCGCCTCATAGGCCGCCATGGTCTGCCGCAGCAGGTTGATGCGCGCATCCAGCCCGCGCAACTGGAAATAGTCATCTCCCAGTTCCCCTTCCAGACTGAGCCGGACCGCTGCCAGATCCGCCGCACCTGCCTGCGCATTGGCCCGCGCCGCCCTGACCAGATTACGGATGCGTCCCCATATGTCCGGCTCCCACGATACGGTGCCACCGGATGCGTAATCCCGGTATTCGTAATAATTGCCCGTGGCGGGAAACAGCGCACGTTCGCGTTGTGCGCTGGCGGTCGCGTCGATCTGGGGAAAGAATTCGGCCCGCGCGCGACGGACAAGGGCACGCGCCTGATCATACCGCGCCACGGCCGCCGCCAGTTGCGGGCTGCCGTGTTCGATCCCGTCTTCCAGACGGTTCAGATCGTCATTGCCCATGACCGTCCACCACGCGCCACGTTGCATGGCGTCCGCGGGCCGTGCCGGGGTCCATGGCCCGGTTTCCCTGAATGTGGCGGGAATATCGGGTAATGCCGGTTTCCTGTACCGCGGAGCCAGGTTGCACCCGCACAGCAGGGACATGAGGAGCATGACCCCCACACGCCAGTCAGGCGCCATGTCCGCCCTCGCGCGGTCTGACGGGGTCACCATCCCCGATATCATCCGGCGGGTTGGTAATGACCCTGTCCTGTGGTGCCACGCCCGTGACCTCAAGCTCCGTCCCGAAATCGATCAGGATCGAGACGGGCCGTATCCTGACATGGTTGCGTCCATCCACCACCGCCACGGTGGTCCCGTCCCGGCGGAACAGCAGGCTGCTGGCGGGAATGCGCACGCTGGGCGGTGCCTGTGGGCCGGAGCCGTGAAACGTGAAGGCAATCTGGGCATACGCGCCGGGTTTGAGCAGGGCTTCCGCATTGTCATAGACCAGCTGGACCAGCATGGTGCCAGACTGGGAATCAACCGCGTCCGAGGAATGGATCAGGTGGGCGTCAAACTGCCGGTTGTGATAATCCGGCACCGTAAAATGCGCATCAAAACCCTCCCGCATGCGCGCAGCATAGGCCTGCGGCACCCGCACGTACAGCCGCAGCCGGGCCACGTCCGATACGGTAAAAAGCGGCTGGCTGGCTGCCGTGCCCGCCACGATCAGCGCCCCGATATCGGTGGCGCGGCTGGTCACCACACCGGCAAAGGGGGCGATGATGCGCTTGAAGGCCGAAAGCGTTTCAAGCCGTTCGACATCGGCTGCGGCTTCATGGCGCGTTGCCTCGCTGGCCGCAAGGTTGCCCCGACGTTCGTCCGTTTCCTGCTGGGATACCGCATTCTGCGCATTCAGCCGATCCCACCGGCGCGATGTAATACGCGCAAGGTCACGCTGCGCCGTCCGGGTACCCAGCGCCGCCCGCGCCCCGGCAAGCTGCAGGTCAACATCGGGCGTATCGATTTCCGCCAGCAGCTGGCCTGCCGTCACCCTGTCCCCGATATCGACATACCATTGCCGCAGGTAGCCATTGGTGCGTGCATAAACGGGCGCGCTGTACCATGCCTGCAGGATGGCGGGCAGGACCAGCGTATCAGTGGCCTTCCCGCCGGGATGCACGACGGTGACACTGGGCACCAGCGCCGCCACGTTGCTGGCATGCAGCCGGTGGCGGGCATGGATGCGGGCGAGCGTTCCCACCACAAGGATGATGCCGAAAATGCATGCAGCCCCGATAATGATCCAGCGCAGGCGGGGCTTGTGCCCTGACTGCGGCATGACCGCAGCATCAGGCATGGGCGTGCGCCCCATCCGCCGCATGACGCGCGCGGCGATCATAGATGATGGCGAACAGCGTCGGCACGAAGAACAGCGATGCACAGGTGGCGAATATCAGCCCGCCGATCACGGCGCGGCCCAGCGGCGCGTTCTGTTCGCCCCCTTCCCCCAGTCCCAGCGCCATGGGCAGCATGCCTATGACCATGGCCAGCGCCGTCATGATGACGGGTCGCAGCCGCGTGCGCCCTGCCGCCAGCGCCGCGCGGACGGCGTCGCCATGTTCCGCCAGCTGTTCACGGCAGAAAGTGATGACAAGGATGGAATTGGCCGTCGCCACCCCCATGCACATGATCGCCCCCGTCAGTGCGGGAACGGATAGCGGCGTCTGCGTTGCAAACAGCATCCAGCATATGCCCGCCAGCGCGCCGGGCAGCGCCAGGACGACAATGCACGGGTCGGTCCAGCTCTGGAAATTGATGACGATCAGCAGGTAGATCAGCACGATCGCACCCAGCAGTCCGAACCCCATGCCCGAAAACGCCGTCGTCATGGCCTGGTACTGGCCGCGCAGCGTAACGGTGACCGTCTTGGGCCGGTCATGGTCCAGGTGGCGCAGTGCCGCCTGTACGTCACTGGCGATCGCCCCCAGATCACGGCCGTCACCACCCGCGAATACATCAATCAGGGAGCGGATGTTGTACTGGGCCTCAACCGGCGAGGTCGCATCGCGCGTAATCGTGCCAAGTGCCCCCAGCACCTGTAGCTGCGTGGCGGAAGCCCCCGTCACCGGCAGACCGATGATATCCGCCAGCGAACTGATCCGGTATTCAGGCATCTGCACCGCAATGGGGTATGTGACCATGCTGTGGGGGTCCAGCCAGTACAGGGGCGCGGTCTGCACGGTCCCGGCAATGGAGGTCGCGATGGCGTTGGTGACATCGCCTTCCGTCAGGCCAAGCTGGTTGATACGGGTGCGGTCCACGTCAAAACGCAGTTCGGGATAATGGCCGGGCTGCTGGATGCGGGCATCGACCAGCCCATCGATGCGCCGTATGGCGCGCAGTATCTTCCCGGCAAACTGCCGCGTTTCATCCGGCTCGGGGCCTGAAACCTGAATGTCGATCGGTGCGGGCGCGCCAAAATTCAGGATCTGGGTGGTGATGTCGGACGGCAGGAAGGCAAAGGTGGCTTCAGGGAACAGGCGCGGCAGTTCGGTGCGCAGCAGGCGGATGTAGCGTTCGGTGGGCCGGTGGTTTTCCTTCAGCGCCACAAGGATATCGCCATCCTGCGGCCCGATCGTGCCTGACGCGTTATAGGCGGTGTTGATGGCGCTGGTGGGCAGGCCGATATTATCCGCGATGGAATCAAGTTCAGCCGCGGGCAGCCGCTGGCGGATCTGTTTTTCAATCCGCTGGAACAGGGCCGATGTTTCTTCGATCCGCATGCCGATCGGACCACGGACATGCAGGGTCATGGTGCCCGCATCGACCTGCGGAAAGAAATTGCGGCCAAGGAACGGCAGCAGCCCGAGGCTGAGTGCCGAAAAACACACGAACCCCGTCACGAACCGGCCACGATGGTCCATAATACTTTCCAGCAATGCACCGTAACGGTCACGAAAGCTGTCAAAACGTCGTTCGAATCCCTGCTGGAAACGTGTGAAGACATTTTCCTTTTTCCGTTCTCCTTCCGCATGCGGGCGGAGCAGGAACATGGCCATGGTCGGCACCAGCGTGCGTGACAGGATGAACGACATTACCATGGCGAACATGACCGACAGCGCCATCGGCACGAACAGAAAACCCGCAACCCCGGGCAGGTAGAACATCGGCACGAACACGATGCAGATGCATATCAGCGACAGGAAGGCCGGGACGATGATCTCGGCAGAGCCGTCAATGATGGCGGCATGCACATCCTTGCCCATTTCCAGATGGCGTTCGATGTTCTCGATCGTGACCGTCGCCTCGTCCACCAGAATGCCGACCGCCAGCGCAAGGCCGCCCAGCGTCATGACATTCAGTGTTTCCCCCAGCATGGACAGCGCCGCGATCGCCCCCATGACCGATAACGGGATGGATGTCGCCACAATCAGCGTCGACCGCCATGACCCCAGGAAAAGCAGGATCATGAGACTGGTCAGCCCCGCCGCGATCGCCCCTTCGCGCATCACCCCGTCCACGGCGGCGCGGACAAAAAGCGACTGGTCATTGACAGGGCGCAGTTTAAGCTGTTTCGGCAGCCCGCGTGTCGCATCGGGGATCATCGCCTTGACCCCCTGCACGATGGCGATGGTGGAAGTCGCCCCCGATTTCAGCACCGTCATCAGCGCCGAACGCTGCCCGTCCACATGAACCACGTTCTGCTGCGGGGTTGACCCGTCGCGCACATGAGCCACATCACGCACGCGCACAACCGCGCCATTGACCGTGCGCACGGGCAGCATGTTCAGCAGGTCAACCGAAAGCGGGACATTATTGAGCCTGAAATTATACTGGTATTCGCCAATCTTGACGAAACCCGCGGGCGTGATCTGTGTCTGACTGGTCAGGGCGGTACCCACGTCCTGTGCCGAGACACCACGTGACTGCAGCTTGGCCGGGTCAAGGTCCATCTGGATCTGGCGCACCTTTCCCCCATAGGGATAGGGAATGGCGGCCCCCGGCACCGTGACCAGCCGGTTGCGGATGAAGTTGAAACCGTAATCATACAACTGCTGTTCGGTCATGCCCTCACCCGACAGGGCAAGCTGGACGATCGGCACGGTGGAGGCATTGTAGTTCAGGATCAGCGGTGGCGTGGTGCCAACGGGAAGCTGGCGCAGGATTGTCTGGGCAATGGCGGTGACCTGCGCATTGGCGATGCGGATATCGGTGCCGGGCTGGAAGAATATCTTTATGACCCCGATGCCTGTCAGCGACTGTCCTTCGATATGTTCGATATTATTGACCGTCGTGGTCAGCGTACGCTGGAATGGCAGTACGATGCGTCCGGACATGTCCTGTGGTGAAAGGTTGCTGTAGGTCCACGCCACGGCAATGACGGGAATGCCGATTTCGGGAAAGATGTCTTCTGGCGTGCGGATGGCTGACAGCACGCCCGCCATGGCAATCAGGATCGCCATCACGACAAAGGTATAGGGACGGGCAAGCGCAAGCTGGACAATCGCATTCATGCCATCTGCCTGTTTCCTGTCGGCATTGTTGGCTGGATTGACATAACGTCCGTCGTGCTGGCGGGTTTATGGGGGAGGTCAGATAAATCCGCATCCGGGCACGGTGCCCGGTGAGGCATATGGATGGCCCTGTCGATAGCGGCACGTGATGGTCATTTTCGGAGGGCGGCTATGGTCAGGGTCAGGGTGGGCGACTTTCACCAAAGACCATCTGAAACGACTACTCTTGGGGTATTGTGCACATCACAAGAAAGTTTCTGAAAGTTCGCGGGAACGCTGCCTTTTTGAAAAAAGGCAGCGCCCAGAAATTTTTATTTTCATCAATTGCCCGATATTGCAGCCGTGCGGGCATACCCATCGATCATGATGGTGTCCCCTTTTGCCAGCACCCCTACGATAAGGGCGGTCTGTCCCGTATTCCACGCCATTTCCACAAGCGCGCCGGGAATGCCCGCATTACCCGGCGGCAACAGCATGTCCATCGTGCAGGATGTCAGGCGGCCATATTCTCCAGCCGTATACGTTACGCCGTGGCGCCGACCCGCCCTGCCTGCGGGATAGAGCATGAACAGCGGGTCATCCTCATACATGACTTCCGGCGCATAATCCGGTTCGTACCAGTCCACGACGGCATCATGCCGATGGTCACGTCCCGGCTTCATCGTGATATCCGCATCGCCTGCCGTGACAACCAGCACCAGTTTTACACGACAGCGGGCACCCGCGGTATCCAATGCCTCATCCAGCGTGACTTTCAGCGGCGCACGATCGGTATCGCGGATGGTTTCATTGCCGGTCAGCACGGCAACCGCGGCGCAATCAACCAGCCGTTCACGTAAAGGCATCGCGCCAGGCATGGCTGGCAGCACGACATGCACCGCACCGATGCGCATGCATGCAAGGACGGCCACCACACTTTCCACCATCAGGGGCAGATGGATCGCGACCCTGTCACCGCGCTGCACCCCCTGATCCGTCAGGGCGTTGGCAAGGCGGCAGACGCGTTCATGCAGGTCGCGGTAGGATACGGACTGCGCACCGGTCCCCTGCCGGGATATGGCGGGCCTGTCCGCATGATCGCCCAGATGGCGATCCACGCACAGGGCAGAAATGTTCAGCACGCGCTGTCCATGTGCAGATGGCACCGGAACGCCAAGAAAAACCGCACTGCCGGTCATGCGCGGGAATACCTGCCCCATGGCGGGGGCTGACAGAACGGAAACATCGTCATACATCATGCGGGTCATGGTCGTGTTCCTTGTCATTCAATGGAAGCGCAAAGCGCCATGCAGGGTGCTGCGGTCAGTCAACGGCGACGGTGCACGTGGATACGGCCGGGATGTCGGGTGCCTGAAACGGCAGTTATTATGTTTATTCTTGCCCGACCCAGGCGTTCGTCTTTACTGCTCTTGTTTTTGTTGATCCGGACTGTGACAAATCCCGGTTGCGGACGGAAGAGGTTTTGCCGTTTAAAAGAGTGAACACACCGAAGCGGATTGCAAAGACTGCAAATATGAAAAAAGCCGCCACCAAGACCTTCACCGGATCGCGCGTCCGCCACCAGCGCAACCATGTCGGCATGACACAGAGCGCACTGGCCCAGAGGCTGGGCATATCCGCCAGCTACCTGAACCAGATCGAACATGACGCCCGCCCCCTGCCGCTGGCCCTGCTTGATACGCTGTGTGAAATTTTTTCCGTTGGCGTGGATTATTTCAGCGATACTGAAGAAACACGCGGCATACAGGCACTGCGCGAAATACTGACTGACCCGGTATTCGATACCGACGCCGTAAGGCTGGACAGCATTCAGGCCGCCATGCGCGTCGCACCTGATCTGTGCGCCCAGTTCATCCGGCTCTATCGCGCCTATCTGTTGCGACAGGAACAGGCGGCCGCCCCCCTGATCGGCTCCGGCCCGCCGCACCGTGGCGACGTGCGCGATGCACCCGACCGGGTGGAACCATACGAAGCCGTCAATGACTGGGTACAGGCCCAGCGCAACTATTTTGATGAAGTGGACCGTACGGCCGAACGACAGGCCGAACGGATGCGGCTGGATGAAGGCAACCCGGGCGAACAACTGACCCGCTACCTTCTGGACCAGCATGGCATCCGCACCGAAATCGACCTCGCTTTGGGACAGCGCGGCCTGATGTGGCATATGGACCGACGCCGTCGCACCCTGTTCCTGTCGCGCATCATCCCGTCGGAAAGCAGCACGTTCTGGATGGCACAGGCGCTCGGGCAGATTGAACACCAGGGGGTATTTGCACGTACGATCCGCCGTTCCCGCCTGCGTGAGAGCGAGGCACGGGGACTGGCGCGTGTTTATCTGACCAATTATTTCGCCGGCGCGCTGCTGCTACCCTATGAACGTTTCCGGTCGACCGCCCGTGACGTGCGCCATGACCTTGAACTGTTACAGCGCCATTTCGGGGTCAGTTTTGAACAGGCCTGCCAGCGGCTGAGCACCATGCAGCGGCCCGGAAGCGAGGGCGTTCCCTTCTACTTCCTCAAGACGGATATCGCGGGCAATATCCTCAAAAGCTTCAGCGCGAACCGTTTTACCCAATCCCGTTTTGGCGGCCCCTGCCCGCTATGGAATATTTTCCGTGCCTTCAGCACACCCCAGCAGGTGCAGGTCCAGCTATCACAGACGACCGATGGCGCGCTTTATCTCAATATCGCGCGGACCGTCGGGCGTAACAGTATATCCTACCTTGATCGCCCGCGCCTTACGGCTGTGGTTCTGGGCTGTTCGATTGCGGATGCCCGGCATCTTGTCTATTCCGCCGGGCTGGACCTGAATGACCCGCGCATGATTATTCCCATCGGGCCGGGCTGCCGTGCCTGCACGCGTGAAAACTGCCATCACCGCGCACTGCCGATGGTCGGGCACCGTGTGGATATTGATAATGAGGGGCGTGGCATTGCCCCCTATCGCACGGCATTGTAGAGGCGGTCTGAAATCATGAAAAATGTTTGGTGAAGCTTTTTTCAAAAATCTTCAGGGAACGCCGCCTTGCCGGGAAAAGGCAGACCCAAAATATGTTCTTATTTATCAAATGGATGCAGCCATACCGTATTAACCATCAGGGTATGTCCGTTTACAAAACTGGATGCATCCGACGACAGGAAAATCGCCGCACCGATCAGTTCTTCCACATTGCCGCACCGCCCTGCGGGCGTGCGCTGGCACAACCATTGGGTGAATTCCCTGACAACCGCCAGTTTTTCATTCATTTCCGTCCTGAAGTAACCTGGTGCAAGGCCATTGATCTGCAGCCCATGCCGCGCCCAATCCGTCGCCATGCCTCTGGTCAGGTTTTTGACCGCGCCCTTGGTGGCGGTATAGGGCGCGATACCGGGGCGGGGCCAGTTCGCTCTGGACCGGACAGATATTGACGATCCTGCTCCGCCCACGCGGCAGCATGTGGCGTGCGACGGCCTGACCCACAAAGAAAAACCGCGTTGAGGCTGGTGGCAGTCAGCGCATCCCGGTCTGCCCGGCTGAACTGTTCCAGCAGTGCGCGGTGCTGGATGCCCGTATTGTTGATCAGGATATCTATCGGGCCGTACTCATGTTCTATTTTTTCAATACCTGCGATGACGGCATCCTGATCGGTTACGTCAAATGGGCGGTTACGGCGTCCTGCCCTTCCTGTTCAAGCCCTGCACGCGCTGCGGCCAGCCGTTCGGGATTGTGCCCGTTCAGCACGATTTTTGTGCCATACCGGCCCGGCCCCCGCGCAAGGGTCTGCCCGATGCCACGTGACGCCCCGGTGACAGGTGCGCGCCTGCCCGCAAGCGAAAAAAGGGGATCAGCCGACATGATTGTTTCCTGCTTCTTCATGGCGTTTCGGGAGATGCAAAACACCCATCCGATCATAAGTCATGGCAGAGGATAACGGTTCGCCCACGAAGATCAGGAAAACCCTAGCCGCTTTTGCAGCCGACACGATGTAACGAACACGACATAATGCCTGCCCTTGCTGCAAAAAAGCGGAGAATGGACAATGATGGTTGTTAAAAAAACTGGATGAAAATAATAACAGCTTCACCAGAAACGTTGTTATTAATCCACAGAAGGAATCCGGAAGCAAACGCAAAACGGCTTCCTTCATACCGGAAGCCGCCTGTCATCTACCCTGCCCCACCATATTGATGGGGACAGGGAATGGGATCATCAGACTTTCTGGGTCGATGCCTTGAAGATCTGGTCGATCGACTTTGCAAGGGCTGCGTCAAATTCCGCATCCGTCATGGTGTAACGCAGGTCCTCGAGCAGCGCGCGCGAGAAACTGGCGATCATGCCATGGTTGGCGGCCAGCCGCTGGCACGCTTCATCACGCGGGTATCCACCAGACAGCGCCACAACCCGCTGCACGCGGGGGTGTTTGATCAGGTCAAGGTAAAGATCAGCCTTTTCGGGGATCGAGACCTTGATCATCACCTGATAGTCGCCTGGCAGCGCATCAAGCCCACGGTGCAGTTCGTCATGCAGCAGGGCTTCCGCCCCCGCCTTGTCCGGGCTCTTGATCAGGACTTCGGGTTCCATGATGGGCACAAGACCGCGTGCGGCGATCTGTTCGGCCAGGGTGAACTGCTGCTTCACGATCGCGGCAACGCCCTCACGTTCGGGCAGGCGAATGACTGAACGCGCCTTCGTGCCATAAACGCCCTTGCTGATCGCCTGGTCCAGCAGGGCTTCAAGGTTGGGGATGGGCTTCATCATCTGCACGCCGCCCGCTTCGGCTTCCAGCCCCTTGTCCACCTTCAGGAAGGGAACAACGCCCTTTTCCTTCCACAGATAGGTGGGGACAGGTGTATCCCTGACCAGTCCGTTCATGGTCTGCTCGAACAGGATGGCAGCGAGGATCCGCTTGCCCGTAAAGGCGGGAGCCGTGATGACCCTGACCCGCATTTCATGCATGAGGGCAAACATCTGGGCATCGGTGCTGTAGGCGCCGTCGGGTATGCCGTAATGCCGCAGCGCACCCGGTGTTGATCCCCCGCTCTGGTCCAGGGCCGCGATGAAGCCCGCGTTTTCCGACATGTTCTTACGCATCTGGTCAATAGGCATGGTTATCTGTCCTATGTTCAGTATTTATATACCACCAAGGCGATGACCGGGCATTCTGTATAATGCCCCGGGTATCCATTGATTATTAAGTTAAAATACAGGGGAATAGCCGTAAATACAAAAATTACGGAACCGGCCGGCACCTGCACCGATGCCCCCGCATGCGACAGGCGACCGGGATATGACTGACCGCCGCGCCAACAGTTTTCTCCTGCATCGTATGAAAAATCATCCCTTCTGATATGGGATCGGTTGTATCTTGCCGCAATGACATACATCAGGCCATGCGCCGGACGGCATTGGTCAACCTATTGCGAACAGGGGAATATGGCCGGGATCGGACATCGATTTCCCGCCCGCCACGACCCGGGAATACCTTACGCATAACCCGGAAACCGGGGGTAGCCATGAATCGGCACCCGTGTTTGACTGGGGTATGAATGATTTACAGCGTGAAACGGGATACGGACGGGTGGCAGCGGGCATCAGGATCCGGTTTTCCTTGCCCCTGCTGGCCTGCGCAGGCTGGCTTGCCATGCCGCTGTCGCATGCCGTGGCCGGTTGTCAGTCCCTGCATGTCCCCACGCCGCCTGCCGCCAATACCACGCACCCGCAGGCGCCGTTCTTCATAGACCTGTCCGGACTTGCATCTGATGTCGGGCCACCCCGGCGCGACCCGCATGATGCCCATTATCCCCCGGCACGTGATCTGGCCGATGGCACTGTCCCGTCACAGACCGCCAATGGCAATTTCGTGCTGGGACCAACCCATATGGCGGCACCCGAATTCGCAGCCGCCCGTACCGCGCCGCATGGACGCGTGGTCTCCTTTACCATGAATTCCAGCCAGAGCGTCCTGTTCAATTCCGGCATCGTGCGCGATGATCCCGATGGCTGCCCCAACGGCGCGATCTATACGGCCCATTCCGCCCCCGGTGACCCGTCAGACCTGCGCCTGACCACAAGCCATTCCGGCCCATGGGTACGGCAGGTGGATGTCTATGTGCCCGCGCAGTACAAACCCGGCACCAAAGCGCCATTCATTGTGTTTGGCGATGGCGGGACGGATGGTTTTTATCCCGGCCGGGACCTGTTCGCGGTGCTGGATGCGCTGATCCACAGTCATCGCCTGCCGCCCATAATCGCCATTGGCATTGGCGCGGGCGGGCAGGATGCGCAGGGCAGCGAACGGGGGCTGGAATATGACACGGTATCGGGCATCTATGCCGAATGGGTCGAACGTGAGGTGCTGCCCATGGCCCAGCAGTACGCGGGCGTCAGCCTGACCCATGATCCCGATGGTCGGGCCACGATGGGTGTCAGTTCCAGCGGGGGCGCTGCCTTTGGCATGGCATGGTTCCATCCCGATCTGTACCGGCGCGTGCTGGCCTATTCCCCGACGCTGACCAACCAGCAATGGCCGCATGACCCGGCCATGCCGGGCGGGGCGTGGCAGTACCACTCGCCATGGGCGGGCAGCCCTGCGGCGACAGGCAACCAGACGGGGGCGGCCCTGGTGCCTGATGCCGCGCACAAGCCAATCCGGTTCTGGTTTGCCGCAGGCGACCGGGATCTGTTCTATCCTGCGCCCGCCATGCCCGATGGCATGCATGACTGGGTGCTGGCCAGTGAAAACATGGCGCGCGTTCTGGCCGCGAAAGGATATGACTACCAGTTTGTCCTGTCACGCAATGCGGGGCATGTGGACGGCCCGACAATTGCGCAGACCCTGCCCGAAGCCCTGTTGTGGTTATGGCAGGACTATACCCCGCCACGGGACTGAGCGGGACAATTACGGGTGGAGCTGTTCCGTGCCATGTGGTGTTTGGAGACTGCCTGAAAAATCAGTCTGAAACCATAACAAAGTTTTTCCTGAAGCTTTTTTCAGACAGCCCCGCATTGTGCCCTTTCAGGCTTATGAACTGACTTTTACCAGCAGCTTGCCCTGATTTTTTCCTTCCAACATGCCGATAAAAGCCTGAGGGGCGTTTTCCAGACCGTCCACGACATCTTCAAAAACACGGATTCTTCCATCTTCGACAAGTGGCTGCATGTCGTGCAGGAATTCGGCATATAATTCGCTGTAGTGATCCATGATGATAAATCCCTGCACCCGCAGGCGGCGGATCAGGATCTGCCCCATGAAGGCCGGCAGGCGGTCAGATGCCTGAACAGCGTCCTTATTATCATAGAGGCCATCATTATAATGGGCGATCAGGCCACAGACGGGGACACGCGCGAATGTGTTGAGCAGCGGCAGGACGACATCAAAAACCTTACCGCCCACACTTTCAAAATAAACATCTATGCCCTTGGGGCATGCCGCCGCCAGTTGTGCCGCAAAATCAGGGGCGCGATGATCGAGGCAGGTATCAAATCCCAGTTCCTCACGCACGCGACGGCATTTTTCCGCCCCGCCGGCCACACCAACCACGGTCGCGCCATGTAATTTGGCCAATTGTCCGACCACGGCCCCCACAGGGCCGCTGGCAGCCGCGACCACCACGGTTTCGCCGGCTATGGGTGCACCGATTTTCAGCAGGCCATACCATGCGGTAAAGCCGGGCATGCCCAGAACGCCCAGCGCGCGCGACGGGTGGGACATGCCAGCAGGCAGGATCGTAAGACCGCTCCCGTCGGAAAGGGCATAATCCTGCCAGCCGTCATAGGACAGGACGATATCGCCGGGGCTGAATCCTTCCAAACCGGACTGTTCGACCCGGGCCACGGTCCCGCCCACCATTACATCACCCACGGCAACGGGTAGGGCATAGGATGGGGCAGCACTCATACGGCCACGCATGTAGGGATCCAGCGACAGCCACAGCGTCCGGAGCAGGACCTGCCCTGCACCCATTTTGGGAACCGGAACGCATTCCAGGCGGAAATTGGACGGGGTCGGTGCCCCCGATGGACGGGACGCCAGCACGATCCGGCGGTTTTGCGGTATATCGGGACTGTTCATGAAGCGGCTCCATGGTCTGGCCATCCCCATAATGCGGGCGGCAGTATTTTAAGGAGGCAATCGTGTCTAACGTGCTGTTTTAACTGTTGTTCCCATAATCTGGCATGGCGCAGGCCGCTGTTTCAATCCCTGTCACGGCAGGGCGTCTGCGCCAGGAATGTCAATATGATTTATGTTATGTTTGATAATGACATAAATCTGAAAGTTCAGAATCGCCGCCACGTTCGATAAGATTTCCGTGCAGCTAATGGCAATTTCCGGATAGCGTTCCCACCGTCCGCCCCCGGATCATGCGGTTTTTTGGCGACATTTCCCAATCCCATCAGGCCCATGCCGACGCTACACCATATTCCAGGCAAACCCATGGATCAGGACCCTTGCCACGCAGCCGTGATTTTGCGTTATAGGGAGGGTATCATGAGCACAGATACACCCAACCTCCTCTCGCCCAGCCCGGTCTACAAGCCCTTCCGTTATCCGTGGGCGTTCGAGGCATGGAAAACCCAGCAGTCCCTGCACTGGTTGCCCGAGGAAATCCCCCTTGGCGATGATGTGAAGGACTGGAACAACAACCTGTCCGAGACGGAAAAATATCTGGTCACCCAGATCTTCCGCCTGTTCACCCAACAGGATACCGAAGTGGAGAATGCCTATATCGACCTGTACATGCCCCGCTTCAAACCGACCGAAGTGCGCATGATGCTGTCGGCATTCACGAATATGGAAAGCATCCATCAGGCCGCCTACAGTCACCTGCTGGACACCATTGGCATGCCGGAAACCGAGTACGCTGCCTTCCTTGAATACGAGGCAATGGCCGCGAAGCACGAATTCCTCAAACGCTTCAACATGGATGATCACTACAACACCGCCCTGTCCATGGCCGTATTCGCAGGCTTTACCGAAGGGCTGCAGCTTTTCGCGTCGTTTGCCATGCTGCTGAACTTCCCCCGCCATAACCTGATGAAGGGCATGGGGCAGGTCGTGACATGGTCCGTGCGTGACGAAAGCCTGCATGTTGAAAGCATCACCCGCCTGTTCAAGACATACATGCAGGAATTCGGCCACCAGATCGACAAGCCCGCAGTAGCCGATGCGATCCATCAGGCCTGCCGTGAGATCGTGACCAACGAGGACCGCTTCATCGACCTTGCCTTCCGTATGGGGCCGGTCAATGGCCTGACGGCAGATGAGGTCAAGCAGTACATCCGCTTCATCGCCAACCGTCGCCTGATCGGGCTGGAACTGGAACCGATTTATGACGTGCCCAGCAATCCCCTGCCATGGATTGATGAAATGATGAACGCGGTTGAACACGCCAACTTCTTCGAAAACCGGGCGACCGAATACAGCCGAGGTGCTACCCTGGGAACATGGGATGAAGCATTCGCCTGAAGACGGGCCAGACAGTCAGCAGACCACGGACCTGCGGAGCATGTGCTGGCATAACCGGCACGTATCCCGCAATCCTGCCCTCCCCGGGCAGGCAGGCTGCAGCGCCAGATCTGCGGGTCATGACTCATGGACGGGCTTCTCCCTGCCCCATATGGGGATGCGTCACCGGATCTGGAACATAACCTCAACCTGAAAGCCATCCCTGCCTCGCCGGCACATGATGTCATTCAGTCTGCCGCAGGCCCCCTTTTCGGGACTGGAGCTTCATGGCTGGCATCCGCCGATGCATCATTGCATGCGATATGTATTTATCCATACAACCCATGATGGCGCATGTTGATAACGGAAGCCCCATGAAACCCACCATGATCCCGCGGTTTACCCTGCTGGTGGCCCTTGCCCTTGTTACATCACTGGCGGCCTGTGCGGACCGCGACCCACGCATGGACCGCAATGCACGCGCGGCCTATGACAACGGGAATGGTGGCCCGCAGGGGGGATGGGGCAGTCTGGGCGGTGGATGGAGCGGCCCGGGCAATATGGGATGGTGAAGGATGCCGCCATCATGGGAAACCGGTATTTTTCCAGCCTTGATCGCCTTTGTGAACACCGTCCAGTCCGCTTCTGTCTGGTCCGCATAATGGGTTGAAAAACAGCCTATGGCATCGGAGAACACATTCCCCTTACCCAGATAACCGCTAATGAATGCACTATCCCCCGAACGCGCATGTGCGCGGGCCAGCGTCCTGCCGTACAATTGGGCATAATCGGCCAGCCCTTCGGGCGTAACATCTGCCCCGACGGCGGCCAGCCGGGCATCTTTCAGGCGGCGAATGTAAAACTGCCGCCCCGCCCCGGACAGGTCCGATGTCGCAGGGTCGGTTCCGGACCGGGTATGCGTGCAGCCCAGGAAAATGTCCGTTTCCGCCTGCATGATGCGCTGGCCCACCACCACGCGCTGCCCCTGATTATGAAACACCGATGCCCCGGCAAAGGGGGCAAGCACCGACTGCTGGGCTTCCTTGATCTGCAGCAGCAGTGTTTCCCCATCCGGCGTGGCAAACAGTCCTATGGCGCAGAAGGTGCCGACACTGCCAATCCCGACCACCTTGAAAATCACGTCATGCAACGCATATCGGTCCAGCAGCACCGCCAGTTCGGCTGGCTGTGTCGCCACGTAGCGGGCAAAGGCATGGCGGATTGTATCTTCATGCGCGGGCAGGCGCATGACCAGCGGCGCATGTTCGCGCAGCGACGGTGTGGCACCCTCCTCATCTATCAGGCCGTAATGGCAGCGCGCACTTTCCATCCGTGCCCGCAGCAGGGTTTCGGCCCGCCTGCGCACATGCCGGTCTGAAAACGTGGCGATCGCGGCGGACAGGTCGATGGGATTGCCCCAGACTTCCAGCGGGGACAGCATGGCAAGACGCTTCATTTCCCGGGCGTAGGTCCGCGCCATGGATACCGCCAGGTCACGTGCCTTGCGCTCTGACAGGCCCCCTTCCCGTCCGGCCAGCACCAGCGACGTGCCAAGGCGCTTTATATCCCATTCGAATGGGGCAGGCAGCGTTTCGTCAAAATCGTTGATATCAAAAACCGGGCTCCCTTCCGGCGAGGCATAGCTGCCGAAATTGGCCAGATGGCAGTCCCCGCACGCCTGCACGCGTGGCCCCGCCACGGGCGTATGCGCAAGGTCGGACGCCATGACCACCGCCGCCCCGCGCAGGAACGCAAACGGGGATACCATCATCCGCCCATAACGCACCGGCAGCAGATCCCGTATCCGGCTTTCCCCCTGCCCGACCAGCAGGGCAACCGGATCGGGCCGCCCCCTGGGCGCATGCCATTGCGCATGGTGGGCACGCATTGTCTTCCTGCGCAGGGCAACGCCCTGTTTATGGCGTTCCATGCGGTCAAGGCTGCGATGGCCCCACTGCATGGTCCTAAGGGCCGCATGTTCCTGATCCATGTCCTGATACTATCATTTTTGACATATTGTGTCATGCCATCCGCCCCCGGCGTTCATCGTGTCCGCGCGAACGGACGGTTCATGCAGGTCGGGCCGGCATGCCGGATTAACGCATCTCAACGACGACGGTCACAAAGAAGCCAGCTGCATACAGCAGAACTTTGTATCCGGCATGATCCGCCGGACCACGGACAGTCCCAGAAAGAGGCAGAACTTCCATGAGATATGCCCACAGTAACTTCGAAGCCTTCGTACGCCCTGAAAAACCGGTCGGGATCGACACCCGTTCGGCCTGGATTGTCGGTGGCGGCCTGGGCGGCATGGCCGCAGCCGCTTTCCTGATCCGTGACGCGGGAATGACACCGTCAAGAATTACCATCCTTGAGGCATCGGACGCCAATGGCGGCGCGCTGGATGGCGCGGGTGATGCCGAAACCGGCTGGCTGATCCGTGGCGGCCGGGAAATGGAGGAACAGTTCCAGTGTCTGTGGGATCTGTACCGGTCCATCCCCTCGCTGGAGGTACCCGGCGCATCGGTGCTGGATGAGTTCTATCGCCTCAACCGCGTCGATCCGTCCTCCAGCCCGGTCCGGGCCATGTGCGGACGCGGGCAGCCCCTGCCCGCGCGCAACAGCCTGAAGCTGACTGGGAAAGCGCGGCGCGAAATCATCTCCCTTGTCCTGACGGATGAGGAAAAGCTGAATGGCAGGACAATCAGCGATGTCCTGTCCGCGGATTTCATGAAATCGAATTTCTGGCTGTTCTGGCGGTCCATGTTCGCGTTCGAGACATGGCACAGCGCGATCGAGATGAAGCGCTACCTTGCCCGCTTCGTGCACCAGATCCTTGGGCTGAAGGACCTGCATACGCTGAAATTCACCCGCTTCAACCAGCAGGAATCCCTCAGCCTGCCGCTGGCCACTTGGCTGACCGATCAGGGCGTGGTGTTTCGTCACGGGGTGCAGGTGACCAATGTGCGCATCGATACATCGGGTGTGAAAAAGGTGGCGACCCATATCGACTGGCTGGAAAATGGCGCGACAGGTGGCACCGCAGTCGGCGCGCGGGATCTGGTGTTCGTCACCAATGGCTCCATGGTTGAAAACTCCCGCTGGGGTGACCATCACACCCCCGCGCCGATAGACGCCACGATCGCGCAGGGCAATGTCTGGCAGCTATGGCGCAACATCGCGGCACAGGACCCGGCTTTCGGCCAGCCGGACGTGTTTTGTGGCGACACCACGAAATCACGCTGGGAATCCGCCACCGTCACCACGCTGGATGCCCGCATCCCGGCCCTTGTGCACAAGGTGACGGGACGTGATCCCTTCTCCGGACGGACCGTAACGGGGGGACCGGTCACGATCGCGGATTCCGCGTGGCTGATGAGCTGGGTCGTCAGCCGCCAGCCGCATTTCAAGGGCCAGCCCAAAGGCCAGATGGTGGCATGGCTGTATGGCCTGTTCAGCAACGTGCCGGGCGATTACGTAAAAAAGCCCATGCAGGACTGCACGGGCGAGGAAATCACCCGCGAATGGCTGTTCCACATGGGCGTACCCGAGACAGGGATTGACGACATGGCGGCCACGGGCGCGATTACCCACCCGTGCATGATGCCCTTCATCACGGCGCAGTTCATGCCGCGCGCCGTGGGCGACCGGCCAAAGGTCGTGCCCGATGGTAGTGTCAACCTCGCCTTCCTGGGCCAGTTTGCCGAAACGCCGCGTGATACGGTGTTCACGACGGAATATTCCGTCCGTACTGCGATGGAGGCAGTCTATACGCTGCTGGATATCGACCGCGCCGTGCCGGAAGTGTTTGGCAGCGTCTATGACGCGCTCATGCTGGTGCAGGCGGCAGCGGAAATGCGCGACGGGAAAAAGATACCGGCCTCGACCCTGATCCGGCGCCTGACGGACGGGACGGAAGTGGACACCCTGCTGGAACGCTACGGACTGATCTGAACAGGCCGGGCACGGCAGGGAGGGGTCAGGTCACGCCCGTCCCTGCCGGATACCCCGCATGAACCACACGCAGGCCAGCATGATGGCGCCACCCAGCGGCACCAGCCACGTAAAGGCGATGGCATGGCCATACGGCCGCCAGAAAACCATGGCGCCGCACACGACCGCCAGTGTCACGATGAACGCGGGCAGCACGTCACGCCTGTCCGCCTGCCGACTGAACATGGCGAATGCAAAAGCCCCGAGCATCGGCCCATAGGCACATGACGCCACCGACAGGCCGAATACCACCGCCGGGCCATGGCTGTGGGCAAACCCGAGTGCGGCCAGCACCAGCACGACCGCCCACAGCACGGTCACCAACCGTGCGAAGCCCAGCGGAGACAGGCGCACCCACCGCGCCATGGTTCGGCAGGGCGTGGAAAAATCCAGCAATGTCGCACTGGTCATGGCATTGAGGGTTGCGGAAAGCGAGCCCATCGTCGCACTCAGCAGACCCGCGACCAGCAGCCCCGCAAGCCCCTGTGGCAGGCCATGCACGATAAAATCAGGAAACAGCGCGTCCGACGTCGGCAACCCCATGGCGGCAAGCGGGCGTTCGTCATTACGCGCCCATAGCAGCATGCCCACCAGCGACAGCATGGCAAACAGGCAGCCAACCACGACACCACTGCCCACCAGCGCCTTTCTGGCATCCGCCAGCGTTCGCGCCGCCAGCACGCGCTGCACCAGCAACTGGTCCGTGCCGTGCGACGCCATGGCCATGATCGCCCCACCGATCATGGCGGCGTACGGCGTATAGGGATCAAGGAAATACAGGCGGGATTTATGGAACAGATGGAACCTGTTGGAATGACGCAGCATATGGATCTGCAGGTCCGTTGCATGATGGTACAGCATTACGATACAGGCCGCCGTCCCCACCACGTACACGACCAGCTGTATCGCATCGGACCACACCACGGCCCGCAGGCCACCCAGCATCGTGTAGCCCAGCGTCAGCCCGACAATCGCCACCATGACCAGCCATTGTGGCAGCGGGAAATCCATGGCGGACAGGATGGCCGCAACCGGCAGCATGCCCGCAAACAGCCTGATTCCTTCGGCCAGTACGCGCGTTACCAGGAACGTGACGGATACGGTGCGCTCCATCGCCTGCCCGAAACGCTGGCCCAGATACTGATATACGCTGCCCACCTGTCCGGAAAAATAATGCGGCAGGAACAGCCACGCCACCAGGGCGCGCCCGATGACATACCCCACCCCAAGTCCCGCAAACACCATGCCGCCGCCATAGGCGATGCCGGGTATGCTGATGATGGTCAGGGTGGAAGTTTCCGTCGCGACAAGAGACAGGCAGATGGCCCACCATGGCAGATCATGCCTGCCGCCGACATAGGTGGAAACGGAATCCTGCCGCCCCGACAGGGCAAACGCAACAAAGGGCAGGGTCAGGCAATAGATACAGATAATCGAGAGATCAGTTGCGGACATACCGGTTCCATCACGTCATGAAGGCACACCATATGGCCAGAGCATTCCCATATGAAAGAGCCGGACCGCCCGAAACCGGAACGGTTTAATCCCCGCCCTGCGCACAGGTCCGGTCCACCCGGTCATGTCACCGTATCCGGACGGGCTTTTCCCGCTTTCGTGCAGCCTGCTGCCCCCGGCCCGTCTGGCGGAACGGATCGTTGTCATGGCAGCGGGGATGATGGTATCGTTTATGGATCAGGCATCTGGCATGTCGCCTTTCAACGGATCTTTTGCAACATGCATGTTTTTCCAGCCGCCCCCCGGCTGAAGCGCCGTCATGTCCTGATGCTGACAGGTGCCGCGACCCTGACCGCCTGTGCCCCGCATGCGCATGGCGGGCCGCCACCTGCCCCGGACATGCATGATGTGGACCGCCGGTTGCAGCTGGCCGTGACACAGGGGGAAGCACCCGGCGTTGTCTGCGCCATAGGCCATGACCAGCAGGTCGTGCATCGGGCCGTGTACGGCAGACGCGTCGTAACCCCGACCCCTGAGACCATGACATGGGACACGGTGTTCGACATGGCGTCCCTGACCAAACCGGTCATTACAGCGCCCTGTATCATGCAGTTATGGGAACAGGGCCGGTTCAGGCTTGATGATCCTGTCTCGCGCTACCTGCCGCAATTTGCCGCCGCGGGGAAATCCACCATTACCATCCGGCATCTGCTGACCCATTATTCCGGCCTGCCGCCCGACCTGGACCTGACCCACCCGTGGCAGGGACATGACGCGGCCTTCGACCTGACCATGCAGGCTGCCCCCACGCAGCCACCGGGCAGCGGGTTCGTTTACAGCGACATCAATTTCATTACGCTGGGTTTCCTGGTGGAAAAACTGTCCGGCATGACGCTGGATGCCTATGCCACGCGTTTCCTCCTGACGCCGCTGGACCTGCGGCAGTCACGGTTCCTGCCACCCGCCACATGGTCCGCGCGCATTGCCCCCACCCAGACCGATGAACGGGGCCGTATGCTGCGCGGTCAGGTCAATGATCCCTCGACCAGGCGGATGGGCGGGGTCGCGGGCCATGCGGGCCTGTTTTCCACGGCCAGCGACATGTGTCTGTATGCACAGGCGCTGCTGGACCGCCGTGCAGGCAGACCATCGGCCTATCCCCTGAAACGCGACACCGTCATGCTGATGACCACCGCAGGGCAGCCACAGGGCAAAACCGACCTGCGCGGGCTGGGATGGGATATTTCCACGCATTATTCCTCCGCCCGGGGGGACAGGTTTCCCGTGGGGTCTTTCGGCCATACCGGATTTACCGGCACGTCGCTGTGGCTGGATCCGGGCAGTGACAGCTATGTCGTGATCCTGACCAGTCGCCTGCATCCGGATGGTCACGGCAATGTCGTGCGCCTGCGCCATGATGTTGCGACAGCCGCGGCCCTTGCGCTGATCCCGTCCCGGGGCTGATGCCTTTATTTCATTCACTTGCAGCAAGTCAGGTTACATGACCCTTAACCACAACATTCCTACCCCGCCCATCGCGACAGAAGGGCAGGACCCCCGTTACGCGGATGTGGACATCTGGCCTGTCGGTTCGGTGCTGGATGCGCTGGTGGAATCACAGATGAGCGCCATCGCCGCCGTCCGGGCCACGACCCCGGAACTGGAACGCGCGGTGAACAGCGCCCTGCCCCGGCTTCTGGCGGGGGGACGGCTGTTCTATGTCGGTGCGGGTACGTCCGGGCGGATCGGCATGCAGGATGGAGTGGAACTGCTTCCCACCTTTGGCTGGGAGCCGGAACGCCTTGTCCTGCTGCTGGCGGGCGGGAACGACGCTGTCCATCAGGCAGCGGAAGGAGCCGAGGACCGCGAGGACGTGGCCCGCACGGACATACTGGCCCATAATCCCGGCCCCGATGACGTGGTGCTGGGCATCGCGGCCAGTGGGTCCACCCCTTATACCTGTGCCGCGATTATGGCAGCGCGTACTGCCGGCAGCCTGACCATCGGCATCGCGTGCAATCGTGGCGGGAGGCTGCTGGACGTGGCGGAACAGGGCATTGCGGTGGTAACGGGGCCGGAAGTCATTTCCGGATCAACAAGGCTGAAGGCTGGCACCGCGCAGAAAGCCGCCCTTAACCTGATTTCCACAACACTCATGATCCGTATGGGCCATGCCTATCGGGGACAGATGGTTGACATGCGGGTGGTCAATGCCAAGCTGCGGGACAGAGCGTGCCGCATGGTCCGCAGCCTGACCGGCAGCACTGAACAGCAGGCGCTGCACGCCCTGGATGCCACGGGGTTCAATGTCAAACGTGCCGTCATGATCTGTTCGGGCATTCCCGCCGATCAGATTGAAACGCTGCTCAGGGCGCATGATGGCAACCTGCGTTCGATCCTTGGACAACCTGCCAGAAGACCGCTGCGAAAGCCTGATGACAAAACTGCCTGCATATGAATATGACAGGCGGTTTTTGGGTGCTGGCTTTACAAAAAAGCCAGCACCCAAAACTTCTGTTTTCCATTAACGACTGGTGTGCCGTGGATAGGTAATCCCGACGTGGCACATGGTGGGGTCTGCCCAGGGCCATGGTGAAAATTCACGGCCAACATATTCAGGCCGCACAAAAGAGCACAGGCACAGGCCGCCTGCCGGTAACACCATACAGGTGCTGCCGGCATCCGTCTCAGGCCGGGCGGCCGATATGGAAGCCCTGCATGTAACGGAAACCCAGCGCGGTCAGCCTGTGCTGTTCCGCCTGTGTCTCGACTCCTTCGATAATCACGTCCTTGCCCAGCTGCTGGCCCAGGTCAGCGATCAGGCGCAGTATGTCCTGCGTATGACCATGCGTGCCCATGGTCTTTACAAAGCTGCGATCAGTCTTGATCATGTCAAACGGCATGATGCCCAGATGTGACAGGGAACTCTGCCCGCTGCCAAAACTGTTTATGGCAATACGCGTCCCTGCACCACGCAGGGCGGAAAGGGAGCGGATCGAGGCATCCATGTCCGGCTGAAGTGCATCCTCGGTTATTTCCAGCACGATCCATTCGGCGCGTGCGCCGGTCCGCTCCAGCAGTTGGCGTAACTGTCCAGGCAGTTCGGACAGACGCAACTGGCTGGCGCTCAAGTTGACATGCACGGCAATGGCCTGCCCCGCAGGCTGTGCCTGATTGCAGGCAACCGCATGGTGCATGGCCTGTTCCAGCACCCAGTGGCCGATGGGCACGATCAACCCCGTTTCTTCCGCATTGCGGATGAAGGCTGCCGGGTCATGCAGCACGCCACGACGGTCACGCCAGCGCAGCAGCGCTTCATGCCCGGTCACGCGCCCGTCGGATACGTCCATTATCGGCTGGTAGTGCAGCACGAATTCATTGCGTTGCAGTGCGTCTGGCAGTTCGCTCTGTAAAATCAGGGCATGGTGCATGCGTGCCAGCAGGTCGGGCGTGAACAGGATGACCCGGTCGCCACCACGCCGCTTGGCCTCATACATCGCCAGGTCCGCATCGCGCACGATGTCAGCCGAGGATGTGTGGTCATGGTCCGACGTGACAATACCGATACTGGCCGATGGCTGCAGATGATGGCCGTCAATCACCATCTCACCTTCCAGTTCCTGACAGATTCGCGTGCCAATATCCCCCAGCGCCGCACGATCGCGGGCTACACTGATGATGGCGGTAAACTCATCCCCCCCAGACGGGCCATGAAGCAGTCCTGCTCCGTCTCGAACACCCGGCGCAGGCGGCTTACAATCTCGATCAGGAAAAGATCACCCGTATGGTGGCCAAAGCTGTCATTCACCAGCTTGAACTTGTCCAGATCGATGAACATGACGGCATGGTCGCGGCCCGTAGCCCGGTCACCTGTCATGAGGGCGTCCAGCCGGGCCAGGAACGCCTTGCGGTTGGGCAGGCCGGTCAGGGCGTCGTGCGTGGCTTCGTACTGCAGGCGTTCGGCGGTTTCACGGCGCTCCAGCACATGGGAAAGCTGACGGCCGATGTTGGAGAACATGGCAAGGGAATACGGATCGTCTTCCTGCCGGGACCGTGCACCAAATTCCAGCACGATCGCCATACGGCCCATAACCATGACCGGCACCAGCACCACCGTCTGCATGCCTGCGCGCGTGCCTTCGCCAACCAGCCACAGCGGCCCTGTCTCGATCTGCAGGCGTGCGCACAGGCTTGGCAACAGCACATTGTCCCGGCCCACAGGCATGGCGCGCCCCGCCGCCGCATGTTCATGGCCTGAAGAAAAGCGATCGGCCAGCCTGAACATGCGGCTGTTGCCCGCTGCATCAGGCATCCATGCCAGCGCCATGCACCATGGCCCCATCTCACACGCCTGCGTAAAGGCGAAGCGTATGATATCCTCCACCGACGCACCGCTATTGGCCTGTGCCGCCACGGCTTCCATCAGGGCCTGCTGGCGGTTGCGGGCGTAAAGCTGGCTCAGGCCCTCTTCCGCAATGCGTTCGGCTTCCTTGCGAACCATGCGTTCACGTTCATAGCGCCGCCGGATGCGCTGGTACAGGGCTTCATAATCCGGCGTATCTGCCGCCGGTGCAGGATGCGCGCTCACTGCCATTTTACCCGCAATACGTTTTCCTTGTCCGAACCGGGTGGAAAACGTTCGACAGTCGCCCGTTCGCCAAACACGTCGGCGGCGCCAAGTATGAATCCCTGCGCAAGGTCGATCAGATGGCGCTGGGAGCTGTATGTCATATCCAGCGTGCCATCCGCATTTTCCTTCATCTGGAAGTGCGGACATATGGCACCGGGATAGAGTTTGAGCACCTCGGGGTGGATGATGCTGTTCACGCTCAGGATGAAGCTGCGTGAATTGGGATGCGCATTGAACAGTGCGGGGTAGCGTTCCTTGAGAATGGGCATGGCGTCACGCCCGAAGCGATGCAGCAGTTCTGCCGGTGTTATGCCCAGATGGGCTGAAGCCGCCTGCACAAGGGCCAGCATGTCCGTGTCGGGGTAACTGCCAAGTGAAGTGTAGGTCCCGCCTACGTTGGCGGCGTCAAGCAGTTCGTCCCATGCTTCTGCGCCGTGATTCTTTTCCACGACTTCTTCAAGAATATTGAAAACAACACCCTTCATTTATCCCGATCCCCTTGGAATGTTCTGATTTATAAAGGTGTATATATTATACGTAATAACATGTTGTTATAATTTTGAAGCATTCCTGATATGTTTTTCATGCATGTATAGCATAAGTTCTTTATATCCCTTCCTGATCAGGGAATCAAATAACAGCCATTATTCCACAGGGAACATACAATAATTACATTATTATATCAGAACGAACATTACCGGCACGAATATATAAACAGATCAGTCGTATATAAAGCATGCTGTGATATTGCTATTAATATACTTATTAGTCTATAAACTGACGTTCTTCGAAGCCTTTAAGGAGCGTGGCCATTCCTTTCACCGGAAACTATTTTGGGTTCATGATCGTGCCTCATCTGCATGACCTCCCTTTGGAACATGAGTAATAACAGGAAAACCTACGCAATATGGCGGCCATGACATAGATCATGGCGGAATATCTACATCAGGCATGCTGAACCTTACACACTGCTTCATGCAAAAATAGAGACGCCCTCCCCTGCCCCGCATAACAGGATGATTACGTCACATTTTCATTCCATCGCATTGATCTTTATAATACCGCGGTGAAATTCAGGGTGTCGAGGATCAGGCATGAAGCCTATGCTTACGGTCATTGGTCTTATGAGCGGTACGTCACTTGACGGTGTGGACGCCGCCGTGATCCACACCGATGGTGAGCGGATCACAGGGTTGGGACCGGATACCAGCCTGCCCTATACGGCAGACTTGCGTCAGCGCGCGCGCCGCATCCTGGACCAAGCGCCCACCCTGTCCTTCGATGATCCCGAACTGAAAGCGGTCGAACAGGACATTACCCGTCATCATATCAACGCGGTGCGGCAGTTACAGGCCCTTGTGCCGGGTATCGACCTGATCGGTTTTCATGGCCAGACCATCCTGCATGCGCCTGATCGCCACCGGACATGGCAGATTGGCGATGCGGAAATGCTGTCACGGGCGACAGGACAGGCTGTCATCCATGATTTCCGTAGCGCCGATGTAGCCGCAGGCGGCGAAGGCGCGCCACTGGTGCCGTGGTTTCACGCAGCCCTGCTGCATGGCGTACCGGGGCCGGTTGCCGTGCTGAATATCGGCGGCGTTGCAAATGTTACGTTTATTGATGCGGACGGTACGATCCATGCCTGTGACACCGGACCGGGCAATGCCCTGCTTGATGACTGGGCACTGTGCCATACCGGCACGGCATGCGATATTGACGGGCAACTGGCGCGCGCGGGCACGGTCAACTGGGCTATTGTGGAACAGTTGCTGTCTGCCCCCTATTTTGCCCGCCCTGCCCCAAAATCACTGGATCGCCAGACATTTGCCATGGCCCTGGATCGGGTGGCCGCCTGCACACCGGTGGATGGTGCAGCGACACTCGCCGCCTTCACCATCGAAGCTGTCCGTCGCACGCCGCTGCCCGCAAGACCCACACGCTGGTATGTCTGTGGCGGTGGGCGACATAATCCTGTGCTCATGCAGGGATTGCAGGCCGCATTGCAGGTTCCGGTCGAAACAGTGGATCATCTTGGCTGGAACGGTGATACGCTGGAAGCGCAATGTTTCGGCTTT
Source organism: Komagataeibacter diospyri (assembly GCF_006538165.1). Lineage (GTDB taxonomy): Bacteria > Pseudomonadota > Alphaproteobacteria > Acetobacterales > Acetobacteraceae > Komagataeibacter > Komagataeibacter diospyri. The sequence continues at coordinate 115,915 of NZ_BDLU01000014.1, read as the reverse complement.
CTTGCCGCACGCAGTGTGCGCGGACTGCCGCTATCCGCACCCACGATCACGGGAGGACCGAATGGCCTGTCCGGTGGCCGCCTGACCTGTGCCGGGCTTATGCCTGTACCATCATGGGTCCATGCAACCAGCGGGAGGCATTCATGAAACTTGTCATCACCCCGGATCAGGCCAGCGCCTGCGCTCATGTGGCGGACATGCTGTATACATGCTGCGCGCATAACCCTGCTGCCGTTCTGGGACTTGCAACCGGGCGCACGATGGAACAGGTTTATGGAAGGCTTGTCCGTCGCATTCATGATGCACCAGTCAACCTTGCAAATTGCACGACGTTCAATCTGGATGAATATTGCGGGTTCGTTGCGCGGACGGCGCATTCATACCGCGCCTATATGCAGCACCACCTGTTCCGCCATCTGGATATTCCCCCAACGCAGACGCACCTGCCACCCGGTGATACCGATGATGCAACAGCCGCCTGTGCACGGTACGAAACCGCGATCCGCGCCGCGGGCGGTATTGACCTGCAACTGCTCGGGATCGGTCATACGGGCCATATCGGTTTTAACGAACCTCTTTCTTCTTTCGCGTCCCGTACCCGTCGTGTCAGGCTTGCCCCCGCGACGCGCGCCCAGAATGCGGAAATGTTTGGCGGCTGTCCGGACAATGTGCCGCACCATGCGCTGACTGTTGGTGTCGGGACAATCTTGGAAACCAGGCGCGCCGTCCTGCTGGCGACAGGTCCCGGCAAGGCTGCAATCATTGCCCGCGTGATCGAAGGGGCTATTTCACCCATGACCAGCGCCTCCGCGCTGCATTTCCATCCTGATTGCACATTTGTACTGGATGAAGATGCAGCCATGGACCTGTCGGATGAATGCCGATGGATGGCGGAATACGTCCCGTCACTGACTTATTGATAAAAATGAAAGTTTTTGATTCTGCTTTTTTTTGAAAAAATATTCACGGAAAACTGCTTAATGATTTTCAGTATATTTCAAAAACTCCACATAATTTTCTCGTCAGGGCCGGTGGTTCAGGACGGCGCGTTTCAATGATTGGCCGGTCCTGTTTTCCATCGCGTGGCAGGAATATGAGCACGACATGCATTTGCCACACATATCGTTACTTAATAAAAATATATATAATACTTTAGTATTATATATATGATATTATAAAAAATTATTTTCAGGAATATAATAAAATTCCAAGGCGGCTCCTTTTCCCAAAATGGTGGCGCGTCCTGAAGCTTTTTTCAAAAGGCTTCACCGAAACCTTTTCATGATCTGCAGAACACTTTCAGGCAGATTTTTGAAACACTCCTTACTGAAAACCAAATATCAAAATACGGTTTTCAAGCTGGAAAAATTTTCCCAGAAAATATTTTCACCTATGCGGAACTCAATTCCGTCAATAATTTTCCTTAAAAAACGAAATTTAAAAAACATATACCGCGATGCACAATAAATTAATATATTAAACAGAAAACTATATCCGTATAAATTCGTTTAGTTGCCACATAAATAAAACCAATAATATATCAGTGGCCGTCAAATGAAATATTTTACGCATCGACGTGGAAGATTTTCGATACTGTATTTCGGATTTTCCATATATATAGCTATCGGCACACATGAATCGCCCGCAAATGGCATTTTCAATGGAAACCAGGGGAATGACGCCAGTTATGCCCTGCGTAACAGCGCCCAGCACCCGGCATCGACCATGACAGGGGATTGGGGTGGTTACAGAACCTATCTGCGCGACAGGGGAATAGACCTGGCTGCGACATGGACCAACGAAACCGCCGGCAACACGACAGGCGGGGACCGGCGCACTGCCGCCGAAACCAACCAGATCGCGGCCATTATGGATATCGACGCGGAAAAACTGGTGAAATGGAAAGGGGCAACCTTCAATTTCACCTTTACCAGCCGTTGGGGCACCAACCTGATTACACGGGCGGGCCTGTATACCCTGCAACAGCCACAGGAAGTATGGGGACGCGGGCAGACCACCCGACTGACCGGATTATGGTATAATCAGAAACTGGGGAATCACTTCAGTTTCAAGATTGGACGCCTGCCAACCGGTGCCGATTTTGACAATGTGCCCTGCCTGACAATGGTCAACTATTTCTGCGGTGCGACAACGGGGAACATGGATGGCAATCGCTGGCTGAACTGGCCTGTCAGTACCTGGGGCGGCTATCTTAAATACAACAGTCCCCTGTGGTACCTGCAGGCCGGCGCTTATGAACAGAACATGCGCAATCTGGATAACAAGTTTTTCCTTGGTTACGTTCATGGGGCAACCGGTGCCCTGCTGCCGTTCGAAACCGGATTACGCCTGCATATGGGATCACACCGCTATCCAGGGGTTTACCGTATTGGCGGATGGATCAATACCGCCAGCGCACCGGATATCTTGCTGGCAACCAATGGGCAGCCCGCTGTTACTGGTGGACTGCCAATGCTGGAACGGGGCAGTTCCCATGGTGGCTATCTATGGTTCCAGCAGCAGTTGACGGGTACATTCAGCGAAAAATCCGGACAGGATCCGGTCGTCCTGCAGGGCCTGACCGCGTATGTCACACTGACCATGGTCGACAAGAAAACAAGTCCCGTTTCATCGCAGGTGACAGGTAGCCTGCGTTATCTTGGACTGCCATGGCGCAGGCATGATGCCGTGACACTTGCCTTTGGTACCAATCACGTCAATTCACGCCTTGCTACATTGGAATGGTATCAGGCCGGTAAAAAAGGACCGCGACGGGATTCCGAATTTGCCATTGAAACAGACTACACAATCCAGTTCAGGCCGTGGGTCTATATCGAGCCAAACGTCCAGTTCTGGGTTAATCCCGGCGGTTATACCCAGCGCGACCTGGTTACGGTTATCGGTATGAAAACTGGCTTTACCTTCTAGGAATATTTCAACACAACTTATCAATGATATGGTGAAATATTTTGGATACTACTTTTTAAAAAAAAGGCAGCGCTTCTCTGAAGCTTTTTGGGGAAGGTGGCATCAAAAATTTCATCATGATTTGCAGTCAGTTTTTAAAACAGTCCCTTTATATTGTTCCTTTACATTCAAAATAATAAAATACAGGCCATCTTCTGTTCAGGTGAAGGATAGCCTGTATTCTTTAATTTTTGAAACTCGCCGTTGTTATCCGGCCTGCTCCATCCTATGAATGAAATCCGGTTGCCGTATCGGTCGCAACTGCGTTGTCCAGATCATCCGTAGCCCCACTGACGCCCACTGCCCCGATCAGGTATTTGCCACTCATGACCGGGCAGGACCCGGGTACTGCCGTAATACCGGGCAATGTTGCCAGAAACGCCTGATTCTGACTGATGCGCTGGGCCAGTACCTTGCCCGGTGAATGATACAGCGCAGCCGTCCGGGCCTTCTTTATGGCTGTTTCATCCGTTCCGGTCTGGGAATCATCCATGCGGGTGAATGCAAGCAGCCTGCCTGATGCATCCACTACCGCAATACTGACCTGCATGCCCTTCTGTCGTGCTTCCTCCTCGGCGGCATTCAGCAGGCTTTTCGCACCGGCATTGCTAAGCTGCGGACGGGTCAGCAGTTTGGCGTCATCAGCATGCGCCACGCCAAATGCAGGAAGGCACGCCAGAATGGCCAGTGGCCCAATATGTCTGATCTTCATGGGAAATCCTGATGCAAGATTGTCTGGATACTCTGTTTTATATTCGGGGCCATTTTCGGTCCGTATCAGCGGAAGTGCCTGGCCGTATCGATAACAAGTGCCTGTTCATTTTCATTGGTATCGCCACTGGTGCCGATACTGCCAACGACAACATCACCCTGCCTGAAAACCGCGCCACCCGCTGATGGCAGGATACCGGGCACAAAACCAATGGGCAGGTTCTGGGTGCGCACGGCATCAAAGAACTCGATCGTGTTACGGGCGAACCGTGCCGCCGATTTCGCCTTTGCGATCGAGGCTTCCACACACCCGGCATAGGCGCCCTGCATACGGATGAAGGCCACCAGGTTTCCATCCGTATCCTCGACCGCTATGCACAGCTTGAGATGCCGGTTTTCTGCCAGGCCAACTGCATAATGCGCCATATCCATTGCCGCATCGGTCGTGATGTTAAGCTGCGGCGCGGTGGAGGAAGATGACGGCTGCGCAAGCGCGGGGGTCGCGCACGACGCCAGCACCGCAAGGGCTTTAAGCAGATGCTTCATTTCAAGGGTTACCTTATTCTCAATGTTATTATTGAACCCCTGACGACGCTTCATGTTTGGCCGGACCGGCACATACATGGACAGTAAAGACGTCGTTCAGTTCAGATTATACGATAGAACCCATGTCATATCGCACATGACATTCTATTACAGATTTTTTGTGCACATACAAATAACAATCAACAAATCGCATGCATGTGATAAATTACATCACCTTCTTACGAATAATGGATATTCTTACCGTATAAAAAATATGGACAGAAAAAGTATTGAATAACGATGCCATCACAACCTGATTCAGATATCACGCGGTGCATGATCCGGGGGCGCAGATACACATAACGGCAACAGGAATCCAGGCAGCAGGCCACGGTCGATCAGCCAGCCATCAATCGAGAACTTGCCCGCCCCCGCAATCGAAAAACTGGCAAAGGCGACAATCATCAGCATCGGATATTCCCAACCGCCGACAGGGGCATTGTTCCAGGTAAATCCGTCACCGAAATGTCGGCCGTAATGATTGGCAATCAGGTAATAGGCCGCCCCACCGATTCCGGCCAGACGGGTCATGAATCCCATCCCTACGCCAATTGCCACCGACAGTTCACATAATCCACCAATAATAACAGCCTGCCCGTCTGGCGGAAACCCGAATCCGACAAAGACATATTCCATATGATGGAATGAATGTATGCCCGCAAAAAGTTTTTCGGCAAAATGCCCCACCATGTCGAAACCGAAATATATGCGCAGTATTGCCGTCTGCCATTGCAGGTGGTTATTCCACCCATCAATGCCATGCGCTGTCCAGTCACGGGCCATGCAGTCCGCATACAGTAAAAGATAGATGATGAACGTGGCCGTGGAACAGGCCATGCCCGGTACTGATCCATGAATGGCCGCCACCCGCCAGCTTATGACGAACGGCAGGAGCGAACCAAGGAAACCGACCACGAAATTCCGTGGCATCACCACAACCGTGATAACCAGCGCAAGACCATCCAGCCCGATGGTGGACAGGCAGGCAAGGTCCGGTATCACCGGCACGATAAAGGACGAATAGATCATGGCGGCAGTCGTGCCAGCCAGCGCCAGCCACAACAGCCAGTAAGGCACAAAACGCGGCCGCAATGCCGCGAACGACGGTGGGACCGTATTCGACTTCATGTACATTTTATTTTTCTTCTTTGACTGGTGTCGAACCGTGTTTCATCTATTTCGGGTCATGGGCGGGGTCATGTTCCCGCCCGACCTGTCATGTGTATTGATGTCTCCATTCCTGCGTCATGCATGCTGAACGATCGAAATGGCGGATCGGGTTCGCCAGCATGGTCAATAAATGACCGGTTCGGGCACTGGCGGGCCGAAATCTGTCTGCAGGAAGTCGAAATCACATCCTTCATTCGCCTGACGCATGTGGTGTGCGGCCATCCAGCCATATCCACGCCCGTAACGCGGTGCGGGTGGTGTCCATGCCGCACGACGGCGTGCCAGTTCCGCGTCGGATACTTCCATGTTGACGGAACGCGCCGCCACGTCCACCGCGATGATATCGCCCGTCTTCAGCAACGCCAGTGGACCGCCAACATAGCTTTCAGGGGCGACATGCAGGATGCATGCGCCGTAGCTTGTGCCACTCATCCGGGCATCGGACAGGCGCAGCATATCCCGGTAACCTTCCTTCACCAGACGTTTGGGCATGGGCAGCATCCCCCATTCCGGCATGCCCGGACCGCCCAGCGGCCCGGCATTGCGCAGTACAAGGACATGATCGGGGGTTACATCCAGCGTCTCGTCATCCAGCGCTTTCTTCATGGTGGGATAATCGTCAAACACCAGCGCCGGTCCCCTGTGTTTATGGAACCTGGGGTCACAGCAGGCAGGCTTCATCACGCAGCCATCAGGGGCCAGGTTGCCGCGCAGGACTGTCAGCGCGCCACCAGCTTCCCCCGTGAACATCGGTCTGTCCAGTGGTCTTATGACATCATCGTTCCAGACCTTTGCATCACGGATGTTTTCCCCCACGCTGCGTCCGGTCACTGTCAGGCAGCCCAGATCAAGGAAGCTGGAAATCCGGTTCATCAGCGCGGCGATCCCGCCAGCGTAGTAGAAATCCTCCATAAGATAGGTCGTGCCCGTTGGCCGGACATTGGCGATGACCGGGACATCACGGCTGGCGCGGTCAAAATCATCCAGCCCGATGTCAACGCCCGCGCGCCGCGCCATGGCGATAACGTGTATGATGGCGTTGGTCGAACACCCCATTGCCATCGCCACCGCAATGGCGTTACGAAAGGCGGCATGGGTCTGGATTTTTGATGGTTTCAGGTCCTCCCACACCATATTGACAATCCGCCGTCCCGAACTCTTGGCCATGCGGATATGGTTGGAATCAACCGCCGGAATTGAACTGGCCCCCGGCAGGGACAGGCCGATCGCTTCGGCAATGGCGGTCATGGTGCTGGCCGTGCCCATGGTCATGCAGGTGCCCGCACTACGCGCGATCCCGGCTTCAACCCCCTGCCAGTCTTCGGGCGTGATCTTGCCCGCGCGCAGTTCATCCCAGTATTTCCATGAATCCGAACCCGAACCCAGTGTCTTTCCCTGCCAGTTCCCGCGCAGCATCGGTCCCGCCGGCACATAGATTGCCGGAATATCCATGCTGGTCGCCCCCAGCAGCAGGCCGGGCGTGGTCTTGTCACACCCCCCCATCAACACCGCACCATCGGCGGGGTAGGCGCGCAGCAGTTCTTCCGCCTCCATCGCCAGCATGTTGCGGTACAGCATGGTGGTGGGCTTCATGAAATTTTCGGACAGCGAGATGGCAGGAAGCTCCATGGGAAATCCGCCTGCTTCCAGCACGCCCCGCTTTACATCCTCCACACGCTGGCGAAAATGCATATGGCACGGATTGATGTCGGACCATGTGTTCAGGATGGCGATGACGGGCTTGCCCTCCCAGTCCTGTGGGTCATAGCCCATCTGCATTGCGCGGGAACGATGACCGAAGCTGCGCAGGTCGGCAGGACCAAACCACCGCGCGCTACGCAGCCTGCGTTTCGCCTGTCCTGCCGTATTTCCGCCATCAGGATGTGTACCGGCGTCTTCCGTCATGCTTTTGTTCTCCCTGCGCCCCCGGTCGGTCACAATGGCCTGATAACAAGGGTGTTTATTACTGCAGTTAGGGCAAGACAGTTCTGGAGTGTCCAGATTAGATACGGCATGGATTAAGACAGGATTGATATCGATGCTTCAGCTCACGCAGGTCCGGTGTTTTGTCACGGTGGCGGAGGAACTGCATTTCGGGCGTGCTGCAGCACGGCTGAACATGACCCAGCCGCCGCTGAGCCGACAGGTCCAGCTGCTGGAACACGCGCTTGGCGTTGAATTGCTGGAGCGCAACAGCCGCAGCGTCCGGCTGACGCCCGCGGGCGCGATCTTCCTGCCCGAGGCCCGCCGCCTGCTGCGCAGCGCGGAAGACGCGGTCCTTCTGGCCCGCCGTGCGCGGCGCGGTGCGCTGGGCCAGGTCGCGATCGGGTTCACGCCATCCAGCAGCTATGACTTTCTGCCCCGGCTGATCCATGGGCTGCGGGCGGCCTATCCCGATATCGAACTTACGCTGGAGGAAATGATCACCCGCGACCAGATCGCAGCCCTTGCCTCCCACCGGATTGACCTTGCTTTCGTTCGCCCGCCGTTCGAATCAAAGGAAACCTGCGCACGCAAGGTCCGGGCCGAACCCATGGTGGCCGCCCTGCCCCACGATCACCCTCTGGTCGCATGCAGCGCACTGACGCCTGCGGATATGGAGGGGCAGGATCTCATCATGTATTCGATCCTGGGGGGCGGCTATTTTCACGACCTTGTGCAGCGCCTTCTGGTCAGCGCGCATATCCGGCCGCACCTGATCCATCATCTGACCCAGATTCACGCCCTGCTTTCCATGGTCAGGACCGGGGTTGGCATCGCCCTGATCCCGGAATCGGCGTCACAGCTTGGTATCGAAAATGTCATCTACCGTCCGCTGGCGTTTGGCGAGAACATCATGGCCGAACTGTTCATGGTCCACCGCGCGCAGGATGTCAGCCCGGTGCTGGGCAATGTCATGGATATCGTATCCCGGATGACCAAAACGCAGATCCCGCCCCGGCCCCAGCCCTGACGGGGCGTTCCAGAACCGCGATGGTTTTGTGGGTGATGCCGCCAGTGCATCAATCCATGCGCAGTTTGATTTGGACTTCCTGCCTTTTTCACGCGTTCCCTTGCACACAGGACCCGATGCGGTCGCAGGGCGACCGGGCAAAACCCCGGCCCCACCGTGCAGGTCCGCGTATCAGGGGAGAAAACAGGGTGACCATGACAAGAGGGCCAACCACAGGCCCCACCGCCACACATGCACCGATTGCCGCAGGCGTATCCCATGCGGCCCCACGCACCGCCGTCCGTTACAGTGTCCTTGCGTTCCTGTTCATCATCACGGCGATCAACTATGGTGATCGCGCGACATTGGGGATCGCGGGGTCATCCATCTCGCACGACCTCGGATTAAGCCCGGTCATGATGGGTTACATCTTTTCCGCCTTCGGCTGGGCCTATGTCATGAACCAGGTGCCCGGTGGCTGGCTGCTGGACCGTTTTGGTTCCATCCGTGTCTATGGCGCAAGCCTGCTGGCGTGGTCGGTCTGCACATTGTTCATTGCAGGCGTGGGCCATGTTCCCCACACCATCGCCTTTCCCGTGCTGTTCGTGCTGTGGGCCGGGCTGGGACTGGTGGAGGCACCGACGTTTCCCGCCAACAGCCGTATTGTATCAAGCTGGTTCCCGACGGCGGAACGCGGCCTTGCTACCTCCATCTTCAATTCGGCGCAATACGTCGCGGTCGCGTTCTTTGCGCCGCTCATGGGGTGGATTACCCAGCAGTTCGGCTGGGAATACATCTTTGCCGTCATGGGTATAGCGGGGGTAGTGCTTGCTACAGTCTGGCTCATGCGCATGCGTCCACCCGCCACCCATCCTGGCGTCAATGCGGCGGAGCTTGCGTTCATCCGCACGGGTGGCGCGCTGGTCGATATCGATGACCGCACCAGGCGGCTGCGCAGGCCGCTGACATGGCGGCAGGTGCGCTTCATGCTGACGGACCGGACGCTGGTGGGGGTGTACGGGGGACAATACTGCATTACCGCAATCCTGTATTTCTTCCTGACGTGGTTCCCGCTTTACCTGCATCAGTCGCGCGGGCTGTCCATGACGCAGACCGGGCTGGCGGCCAGCGTGCCCGCGTTGTGCGGGCTGGCGGGTGCGATCTCGGGCGGGGCGCTGTCGGACATGCTGTTACGCAGGGGACAATCGGAAAACGTCGCGCGCAAGACGCCCTATGTTGTGGGCATGGCAATCGCATCCACCATCTGCCTGTGCAATTTTGTCCAGTCCGCCTGGGTAATTGTCCTCATCATGTCCTTTGCATTCTTTGGCAAGGGTGTCGCCGCCATTGGCTGGGCGGTCATATCCGACATAGCCCCCAGGGAAACGCCGGGCCTGGCTGCGGGCATCTTCAACGGGATCGGGAATATCGCCGGGATCGTGACGCCCATCGTGATCGGCTATATCGTTGCAATAACAAAATCCTACAATGGTGCGCTGCTGTTTGTGGCAGGTCACTGTGTCGTGGCGATCCTGCTGTACCTGTTCGTGGTTGGAAAGATCAGGCGTCTTTCCCTTCCGGTGTGAATCGGTTCCATCGCTTTCCTGCACTTTATTGTGTAGCGACAGACGACATAAATATAGACACAAGTAATAACAAACAATAAGCAAGAGAAAATCTTCATGACATACATTACCGATGCCCTGGACCACGGCCTGTCCCGGCGGGCCGCCCTGTGTGGGCTGGCCGGTGGACTGGCGCTGGCGGGACTTGACGCGGTCCGCATCCCGCAGGCAGCGGCGGCATCCGTGCATGCGACCGTTATCGCCACCTCCCCGCGCTATCTATGCAATGCGGTGGCCGCGACACGTGACGGAACACTGTTCCTTGGCGCGCCCCGGTGGGATCTTATGGCAGATACGCCCAGCGTGTTCCGTGTTACGTCGGATGGTATGCTCCAGCCCTTTCCGGGCGGTAGCTGGAACGAATGGAAACCGGGCGCCGATGCGGCCAGCGCCTTTGTCATGGTCAATGGCCTGCATATCTTCAGCGACGATACATTATGGGTCGTCGATCAGGGGATCGACCCGACAAAAAGCACATCCGTGCCGGGCGGCCAGAAACTGGTGCAGCTTGATCCCCATGACGGCAGGGTGCTGCAGATCCTGCGCTGGGGTAATGATATCCTGCCGCCGGGTTCGGCCATGAATGACCTGCGCATTGCGGGCGACCTTATGTTCGTGACCGATTCAGGTCTGGGCGGGATCATCATCCACAACATGCGCAGTGGTGAGACGGTGCGCAGGCTGTCGGAACATCCGCTGCTGCGGGCAACGCCGGACAAGCCACTGCGCGGGCGTGACGGGCATATACTGCGCGACAGCACTGGCAAACGGCCACTGGTCCATTCAGATATGCTGGAAATCACGGCTGACCGGAAATGGTTCTATTTCTCCACCCCCTCCGGTCCGCTGCGCCGCATCCCGACTGATATCCTGCTGGATGCCAGCCTGACCGATGGCCAGCGGGCCGGACGGATCGAGAAGGTCATCGACCTGCCGACAATCATGGGGACTGCCATCGACACGCTGGGCAATCTGTACTTTGCCGATGCCGAACATGGACGGATTGTTGTCCTGACACCGGAAAAGAAACAGCTTACGCTATTTGAAGACGCACGCCTGGTTGACGGCGACGCCCTGTTTATCACGGCGGACCGACGCATGCTGGTGCCGGTTGCGCAGACGGAACGCCTGCCCGCCAACAATGCTGGCGTAAATGCCCTGAAGCTGCCTTTCATCAGCCTTGGCTTCCCGCTGCCGGATATGCTGGATGGGCACAAACTGGGTGGAGTGGTGAGCAGTTTGTGATCTCCCCTCCGTGTAATTATTAATAACCACATACGTTTACCTATAATAATACCACCAATTAAAAGTAAACACGTTGAACAGATTCCGTGTGGACGGATCTTTTCTGGCGCGCCTCGCCCTGCTCGCCCGAAGCATGGTCCCGCAGGGATATGGTGGCAATGCCTGTCTGGAGAGAACAATAATGAAGCGGCGTGACGTAATAAAAGGCGGCCTGGTGCTGATGGCGACCTCCACGCTGGCCTCCATATACAAACCAGCCTATTCCAAAACCTATGTCGGCGGCAGCGGTGCCTGGCGGGCCACGCCGCCCCCACCCCTGTCGGTGGTTGATGGCAGCCGGCTGGTTTACCTGACAGCAGATGAAGCCAGACTGGTTGGTGCCATATTCGATGTCCTTATCCCCGCTGATGAACTGGGGATGGGTGCGACAGAAGCAGGCTGCGTAACTTTTCTGGACCACCAGCTGGCAGGCCCGTATGGCACGGCGGCAAAGGATTACAAACTTGGTCCGGTCGTCGAGGGCCTGCCCCAGCAGGGCCCCCAGAGCATCATGACACCTGCGGAAATCTACCGGAAGGGACTGGCTGAATTCGAACAGGCCGTGCATGCGAAATTCGATAAATCATTTACTGATCTGTCCGAAGAACAGAAAATTGCGTTTCTTAAAAGTATCGAAAGTGGCGCGATCGCATTCGATACCCTGAAATCCGACCAGTTTTTCGTGCTGCTGTTGCAGAATGTGCGTGAAGGCTACCTGGCCGATCCCATGTATGGCGGCAACCGCGACATGGTGGGCTGGAAACTGGTCGGATTTCCCGGCGCCATTTATGACTATCGCGACTGGATCGTATCAAAACGGGGCAAGAAAATTGATATCCACCCCATAAGCCTGCTGGGCCGCGCCTGATTGCGCCATGTCCGGCATGGTGATGAGAAGCACGATTATAATAAAAACCAAGGTGCACCTGAATGAATTACAAAAGGCCAAAGGCCGATGTGGTCATTATCGGGCTGGGTTGGTCCGGCTCCACAATGGCGGAAGAACTGACCCGTGCGGGGCTGAAGGTCGTCGCGATCGAACGTGGGGCATGGCGTGATACCTCGACCAGTTTTCCCACCACACGCGATCCCGATGAACTCAGCGGGTCCGTGCGCAAGGAAATCCTGCAGGCCCCGGTAACCGAAACCTATACCGTGCGCAACAAGGTTGGCCAGACCGCCCTGCCCATGCGCAAATACCACAACCTGACACTGGGCAATAACGTGGGCGGCGCAGGCACGCACTGGGCGGGTGCAAGCTGGCGGTGGCTGCCATTCGATCACCAGCCCTACAGCCATGTCATGCAACGCTATGGCGCAGGACAGCTGGTGGATGGCCTGATCCTTCAGGACTGGGGGGTGACCTATGACGACCTTGAACCCTTCTATGACCGGTTCGAGAAAATCGCGGGTACATCCGGCACCGCCGGCGTGGTCAACGGGCAACGCCAGCCCGGTGGCAACCCGTTCGAGGGATCGCGCACCGCCCCCTACCCCACGCCCGCGCTGGAACGATCGCGCGCCAACGTGCTGTTTGCGGAAGCGGCGACGCGGCTGGGCTACCATCCCTTTCCCGTGCCGTCGGCCATGATTGGCGCGCCCTATAAAAATGCGCTGGGCCTGAACCTGGCGCCATGCACCTATTGCGGGTACTGCCAGCTGTACGGCTGTGGTAACTGGTCAAAGTCCAGCCCCAATATCTGCATCCTGCCGGTACTGATGCAGCGCCCGAATTTCACAGTTGTGACGGAATGCGAGGTCATCCGTATCAACACGACGCCTGACAGGAAAATGGCAACCGGGGTGACGTTTGTTGATTCCGACGGCAATATTGGCGAACAGCCTGCCGATATTGTCATCACCGCGACCTTTACACTGGATAATACGCGCCTGCTGCTTCTGTCGGGCATCAGCACACCGTATGATGTCGCATCGGGACAGGGTGTTGTCGGGCGGGCCTTTACGTTCCAGACCCTGTCGTGGGGCTTCATGTTCTTTGAAAACGAGTACCTCAACCCGTTCATGAACACCGGCGCCCTTGCGACCCAGATCGACGATTTCAACGGCGACAACTTCGACCATACGGGCCTGGGTTTTATCGGGGGGGCTGGTATCCAGTCGCTCAGCAACCAGGGCCTGCCGATCGGCATGGCGGGCCTGCTGCCACAGGGCAGCCCGCAATGGGGCAAGGGCTGGAAACAGGCCTTCCAGAAAGGCTACCAGAATTACGCGCAGATTCAGGGACAGGGCACAAGCTTCGCCCATCGCGAACAGTTCCTTGACCTTGACCCGACATACAAGGACCGTTTCGGCCAGCCGCTGCTGCGCATTACGTTTGACTATAATGAAAACGACCGCCGTTCGGGCCGGTTCATCCGCGACAAGTGCGTTGAAATCGCGCGTGAGATGGGGGCAACGCAGGTCGGGGGGGATTCCTTCGCCGATCGGCCCTATTCCGGTTATACGCCATGGGATTCATCGCATGTACAGGGTGGTGTCGTCATGGGTGAAGACCCGCGCACCAGTGTGCAGAACCGGTACCAGCAGAACTGGGATATCCCCAACCTGTTTGTCCTCGGCGCGTCATCCTTTCCCAATAATGCCGGCTACAACCCGACAGTCGCCGTGGGGGCCACGACCCTGTGGACCGCAACAGCGATCAAGGACCTGTATCTCAAGAACCCCGGCCCGCTGGTAAGGCTATGATCATGGCAAAAAACCTGCTTCGCAATGCACTGCGCACCTGCATGCGTGGTGGCATGCTCCTTTCCGCGGTTACTTTTATGGCCCACGGCGCGAAAGCACAGGACGGGGCCGCCGATGCGCAGATCGAACGCGGCCGCTATCTGGCGATAGCGGGCGACTGCCTGGCCTGTCATACCGCCCCTGGCGGCAAGCCATTCGCGGGTGGTCTGGACCTGAAGACGCCTTTTGGCATCATCACCGCCAGCAACATCACATCAGACAGGGAAACGGGTATAGGGTCATGGACGCTGCAGCAGTTTGACGGCGCGGTACGGCATGGCAAAAGCCCGACCCGGTACCTTTATCCCGCCATGCCCTATACCGCCTATGTCAAGATCACGGATGCGGACCTTGCCGACCTGTGGGCCTATATCCGGACCATTCCACCGGTCAGCAACAGGGTTGTCGCGAACAAGCTGCCATTTCCCTATAATATCCGCGCGCTCATGATCGGGTGGAACATGCTGTTCTTTAACAGATCTCCCTTCACCCCGGATACGTCCAAAAGTGCGCAGGTCAACCGTGGTGCCTATCTGGTCGAAGGGCTGGAACATTGCGGCACCTGCCATACCACCAAGAATGCCTTTGGTGGTGACACACGGGCCGCCTATCAGGGCACGTCGCTGCAGGGATGGTATGCCCCGGATCTGAGCAACAATACCCATACGGGTCTGGGTGGATGGAGTGCGGATGACATCGTAACCTACCTGCGCGCTGGCACCAACCGCCACACGGCGGCATCGGGACCAATGACGGAGACGATCGAAAATTCTACCCAGCACCTGACGGATGCGGACCTGCAGGCCATTGCCGCCTATTTCAAATCCCTGCCGCAGCGCACCGTTACGGTCCCTACGCCCCTGCCCCCCGGCAACCGGCAGATGATGACGGGCGCACGGGAATTCGTCGTACAGTGCAGCGCCTGCCATGTCAGTAATGGTGCAGGTATTGCAAACATGATTCCCACGCTGCAGAACAACCCGGCAGTCAACGCGCCCAACCCGGACAGCCTTATCAACATCGTGCTCAGGGGCACCAATGGCCCGGTAACGGCAGCCAACCCGACCGGGGCTGCGATGCCGTCCTTTGGCTGGAAACTGCATGATGACCAGATCGCCGGCATTCTGACCTATATCCGCAACAGCATGGGCAACGCGGCCCCCGCGGTTCTGGCAAGCGATGTCGGACGGGCACGCAAGGCCATCGATGCCCAGCAGGCTGTCTGGCATTGATGATTGTTTTAGGAAATAAAATGATGGGATAATGCCTACAATTACATTTAAATAAAAAATTCCAGTGCCGCCTTTTTAATAAGGCGGCATTTTTGAATATTTCTTGAATAAATTTTAAATAAAAATTTCTTTATACTATGCAGATCTACTCCGCATCACAGGGAGCGATCGGCAATCAGGGACAGCAGGGCTTCGGCTGCCGGACTTCGATACCGTTCCTTGTGCCGCAGGCCGTAGAATGACC
Organism: Komagataeibacter diospyri; assembly: GCF_006538165.1. Taxonomy (GTDB): domain Bacteria; phylum Pseudomonadota; class Alphaproteobacteria; order Acetobacterales; family Acetobacteraceae; genus Komagataeibacter; species Komagataeibacter diospyri. Next base: position 100,420 of record NZ_BDLU01000014.1, on the reverse strand, counting down.
GGATTCCCAGCGCCTGCGGCACGGCATGCAGCGTACCCGCGTGCAGCGCGGGGGTCACAACCAGTGACGACAGCGCGCCAATGCCTGCCCCGGCTTCGATCGCGGTTCGCACCCCCTCGTTGGATGGCAGGACAAGGCTTACGTTCAGTTCCGCCGGTTCTATCCCGAACTGGCGCAGGTTGTGTTCCAGCGTGGCGCGGGTACCCGATCCCGGTTCACGCATGACCCAGCTGGCGGCGCGCAACCACTGCGCATCGACCGCGTCCGGCAGGCATGGACTGGCCTGTATGATGGTCAGGCGATCGGTCCCGATGGGCCATTGCGCCAGAACTGGATCATCGACAATCGCCTCGACAATGCCCAGATCCACTTCCCCGTCCCTGACGCGGGTAGCGGCTTCTTCCGTATTGGTGATCGCCAGTTCGACTGCGACGTGCGGGTATTTCCGTCGGAACGCGACAAGGGTAACAGGCAGCCAGTACGCCGCGATGGTCTGGCTGGCGACAACGCGCAGCGTGCCCCGCTTCAAACCGCTGAATTCCTCCAGCACGGCTTCCGCTGCACTGGCGCGGGCCAGAACGGCCCGGGCTTCGGGCAGGAACAGCCGTCCAGCCTCGGTCAGGCGGATACCACGTCCCACACGATGGAACAGCTTGACCCCGTGCCGTTCCTCCAGCGTTGCAATGCCGGCCGATACGGCGGACTGGGTCACATTCAGGGCACGGCTGGCCGCCGTGACATGTTCACGTTCCGCAACGGCGATAAAAAGACGAAGCTGTTCCAGGGTCATGACTACCCATACCACGATCAATCACGATTTCCGATTGGAATCAGAAGAACTATGAATTGGAATTATGTAATGCCCTTCCCCTAACCTGCGTGGCGAAAGGAAGAATGCCGTGACAACCCTGCCACGGTGGTCCCTGCCCATCGGGGCACGGCAGGTACCGGGCATCGGGCTATGTCTGGTGATTACGGGTCTCGCCTGCCTGCTTGAACGCATGGAAGGAATGGTGTTGGGCAGGGTATGGCTGGAAACACTTAATCTGGCCCTGCTGGCCGGTCTCGCCTTCCGGGCCATGCATGTGCCGGGTCCGGTATGGATGCCGGGCATCCGGTGCTGTTCACGCACGCTGCTGAATGTCGCCATTGTGCTGCTGGGCACGTCTTTCAGCATTGACACGGTCTTTTCCGTGGGGCCGTGGGTTCTGGTGGCCGTTGCGGGAGTCGTGGCCTTCAGTCTGGTTTTTACATGCTGCATCGGACGCATGATGGGGCTGGATACCCGTCAGACCCTGCTGGTCGCGTGTGGCAATTCCATCTGCGGCAATTCCGCCATCATGGCGGCGGCCCCCGTTATCCGCGCCGGGGAACGCGATATTGGAGTCACCATTACATTCACGGCTGCGGGCGGTCTGGTGATCGTTATCGGCATACCGCTGCTGAGACCGTTTCTGGACATGAGTGACATGGCGCAGGGCGCCCTTGCGGGACTGACCGTTTATGCGGTGCCGCAGGTTGTCGCCGCGGCCGCCCCGTTCGGTGCGGGCGCCATCCATATGGGCATGCTGGTCAAACTGGTGCGGGTGCTGATGCTGGGGCCGGTATGTGTCATCCTGTCCATACTGTCCGTCCGGCCTGAAACCGGGCGGGACAAACATGGGAAGCGGCCATACGCCCTTACCCGCCTGGTACCATGGTATATCACGGGGTTCATGGCCATGATGACCGTCCGGTCACTGCACCTGATCCCGGCAATGGCCGTGGGACCGATCAATACAACAGCGGCGGTCCTGACCGTCCTCGCCATGGCGGCGCTGGGACTGAGTGTGGATATCCGTTCGGTCCTTCGAACGGGGCGGCCGCTGGCCCTGACCGTCATGCTGTCCCTTTGTGGCCTGTTGGGTATCAGCCTGCTGGTGGTTACGGCTGCATTCCGTGGATAACCATCACGTCATGCATCGCTAAGGTTATTTACTGGCATGACAGGCGGTGGGGTGACGGATGATGCATTCTGCCGCTTCGCGCATCATCTGGATACCGGGTAAGGGTTTTGCCCGTCGCGCATGGGCATTGATCCTGCGGCCGTCTGGCGCTGATTTTATAATTGACGGGTCTTTTTGCCTAAATTAAACGAAACGGGTTCGTTCTGTTAGAGGACGCGAATATGTCATATCCCTTTTTACGTTGGACACATCATGAACTGTTTCAGGCATCTGGGCCTCCTGGTCCTTGCGGGCTTCCTTGCCGGTCATGGCATGGCCCGCGCGCAGGCAGGATGCGCGGACACGGACGCACGGATTGATATGTCAGCCCATCAGGTGGGTGCGGGTATCGGCTACCTGTGGGGAAAAGGCACGTTATATGACGGCACGCATACCTATCCCTTTACCGTGCGCGGCGGGGGCGCGTTCAGCCTTGGGGGCATTGCCCTGTCGGGTCAGGGCTGCGTGCGCAACCTGCCACGCGTGCGCGATTTCAATGGCACATACTGGACCGTGGGGGGGACTGCGACACTTCATCATGGCACGGCAGGTGTTGTCATGGAAAACGCCCACGGCGTCGATATCAACCTGAAGGCAAAAACCCGTGGCGCGCAGGTATCAGGTCAGGTTGGCCGCCTTTCCTTCCATCTGCTGGAGACCACCCATTCGCAATGACCGTTTGAATGAAAACGTCAGTTCTGGCATCCCGATGCGGATATGTCGTGCTTCGGGCCTGTGAATGACGTGGGGTGCTTGCATATCCTGACTGATCGACCGTAGTTAAGGACGGAAGCATGCCTGTACCACCACGACCGCCACATACAGGGGGACGTCCGACACCGGAAGGGTCAGCGCAGCTTGACCGGCATGTCCTTGAGGTCGCGACCACGCTGTTTGTAAAACAGGGCTATGCCGCGACATCCCTTGAACAGATTGCCCGCGTCGCGGAATGCAGCAAGGCCAGCCTGTACCGGCGCTACTCCTCCAAGGCGGCCCTGTTCAAGGCGGTGGTGGCCGCACGCGGCAAGCACCTGCTGGAGGAAGCCCGCGCGGTCGAGGCCTCTTCAAAAAATCCGCTGCTGGCGACAAAGGAAATCGCCCAGTTCTTCCTGACCTTCATGCTTCGTCCCGAAACGGTGGAAGCCTACCGGATCGTCATTGCCGACGGACACCGCATCCCTTCCGTGGTTGATGACATGATGGCGACAAGCGTGGAACCGTTTGTCGCAACCATCAGCCGCCTGTTGAAAGCCGCCGCCGATGCGGGACATATTGAGTCCATAGACCATGAAGAAACCACGCGTGTCCTGATGGGCCTTGTCCTTGGATGGCCATTGCAGAATACCCTGCTGGGACAGAACAAGCTGCTTGATCCACAGATGCGCCAGCGCTTTTTCGAACGGGCATGGCAGATCTTCATATCGGGCATCAGCCGCACGGCGCCCTGACGTCTTTCCTCCCGGCACGGAACATGAAGGGCCACGTGATCCGGGCTGCTTCCATCCCATTTGACACCCGCGTTCAGGCTGGTTTTTTCATGATGCAATTACATGCCATGTTGCGATACGAAACGGTATCGTATATATAATTCATGAGTACCACCCCCGGCCCCATCGTATGATCAGGGGCAACGGGCCGGTTCAGGATTTCAGTCCATACGGCCATTCATGGTGGATGCACCATGAATAATGACGATAGAGAAATAGATATTCATAATGTTCAGTAGTTTTAAACTGACCAGTGCGGAACGGGAGGCGCTGAATGCGATCTCGACCAGAATACACCGGCCTGCAAAGCGCCGTATCTATACCCAGGGGGATCCGGGGAACTACATCTATCGTATCCGTTCGGGCGCCGTGCGCCTGGAACACCAGCTGAAGGACGGACGTAACCAGATTTTCGCCTTCCTGTGGCCCGATGACATGTTTGGCACCCAGGAAGGCGGGCTGTACCATACGTCCGCCATTACCCTGGTGGATACATATCTGTTCCAGATTTCCTATTCCGCACTCAAGAGTCTGGTGGAGGTGTACCCCCGTGTACAGACGCTGTTCTTACAGCAGGCGCTGGATTATGCGAAAACGACGGAACGTCACCTGCTGCTGGCAACCTATCCCCTTGTGGTCAAAAGGCTGGCCGGTTTCCTGCTGGAATGCAGCAGGCAGGCGGATTTTTTTGACCGGAAGTCCAATATCCTGACGCTGGCCATGGACCGCAAGGATATTGCCGACTACCTGGGCTTTGCCATTGAAACCACCAGCCGCACACTCAAGGAACTGGAGGATATGGGCCTGATACAGCGTCTGTCTGCCCAGCGCATAAAGTTAGACCGCGACAGGATCGGGGCGATTATCTGACCGCCCCCTCCCCATTCTCCGTATCTTCCCCTGTCCAGGGAAACCGCAACCTTATTCCCGCCATGGCAGGGGCACGAACCCCGGCAATGCCTCGATCCGTTCCAGCCACGCCCTGACAGCGGGATAGGGATCAAGGGAAATGCCGCCTTCGGGTGCATGGGCGGTATAACTGTAGCAGGCCAGGTCGGCCAGCGTGGGGCAGTCGGCCGCAAGATATGCGCGGTCACACAGATACGCATCCATGAAACCCAGTAACGTTGCCGCCCGCGCCCGGGCGTCGGCCGGTTCACCTTTCTTATGGAACAACGCCACCATGCGGGCCGCTGCCGGCCCCTGTCGCAGTTCCCCTGCCGCGATCGACAGCCATCGCTGCACATGCGCTGCCCCGACGGCATCATCGGGCAGCCATTGCGTGCCCGCGCCATAGGCCTTCGCCAGATAGACAAGGATCGCATTGCTGTCCGCCAGCACCAGATCCCCATCACGCAGGACCGGAACCTGCCCCAACGGGTTCAGGTGCCTCAGTTCCGATGAGGAGGCGTCCACGACCTCGAAATGATACTCAAGGCCCAGCATCGACAGAAGCAGCCTTACGCGGTGCACATGACCCGATAAGGACATGCCGTAAAGTGTTATCATAACGACGGTTCCCCTTGTTTTGCCAACCATAGCATTGCTGCCATATCCGCGGACAGCCCTGCCCCTTGTCACATGCCTGCCCCATGCATAGTGTCAGGTTACGGGTGATGTGACGACAGGCGACACGACGTAGCTGCTCAGACATCTTACCAATCGCGTTTCACCAGCAGCCGGGGGACCGTAACCGCCAGCCTGAATTCCGCGGATACATGGAGGCAACATGATGGAACGGCGTTCCTTCAATTCCATCCTGACGGGACTGTGGCTTTCCCTTGGTGGCGCCCACGGGCGGGCTGCTGCCGCGCCGCCACCGGTCCGGAGTGAAAGTTTCATTCTGTGCGCCAATGACTGGGTGCCCAACAATCCGAAACTGCCGGTTATCCTGTACCGTAACGCCCTGCCCGTAAGCGGGAATGACCCGGCAACGGTGTTCGAGGGCCTGTTCCAGCATAATGGCTGGCCGCCACAATGGCGCAACGGGGTCTATTCCTTCCACCATTATCACACCATGGGGCACGAGGTTCTGGGATTTTATGGTGGTTCCGCGCAGTTGATGCTGGGTGGTGCGAACGGGCGGGTGGTAGACGTGCGGGCAGGCGACATCGCCCTGCTGCCCGCAGGCACCGGGCATATGAATATGGGGTCCAGCCCTGATTTCGCCGTAGTGGGGGCATATCCACCGGGACAGGATTTCGACATCGTGCGCGACGCCCCGAGCGGGCCACAGCGCGCCCGGCTGGCGTCCCTGCCCTTTCCCGCTTCCGATCCGGTTATGGGGACACATGGCCCCACGACGCGGGAATGGCGTTACTGAAGGGCCGCCACGTTACCCGGAGCGGACGGATCAGGTTATTCCACGGGCGCCTGAACGGTAACGCCGCGGGTGGAATCATGCATGTGTCGCCGCGCCCGCCACTCTTCCATAGCGAGGCGTTCGAAATGGATACGCTGACGTATCCAGTTCAGCATGCCTGAAAAGGTTACGACGATAATGCCGACAATCGTCCAGTTGTCCAGCGGCTGGCGAAACAGGAAATAGCTGAATGCCACGGCCCACAGCATCTGGCTGTATTGCGGCAGGGCCACACGGTTGGCGGGCGCGCGGGCTGTCGCCATCATCATCAACAACTGGCCCAGTGCGGCCAGAAACCCGTAACCGAACAGGAACAGCCACGTCTTTAGCCCATGCGGCCAGTGCGCATGCCCCACCATGAGCAGCCCATCCCCCACCAGCGGGCCAAACAGGCTGGATCCGAACAGCGACAGCCGTGGCGTATTGTTGCCCGCCAGCCGATAGGCAATGACACCAACGGCGTTGGCCACCGCCGCGATCACGGCGCACAGATGTCCCAGATGCAGCGCCCGCACGCCGGGCCGCAGCACGATCAGCACGCCCACAAACCCCAGAATGACCGACAGCCACGCCCAGCCCGAGACTTTTTCACGCAGCAGCGTGACCGACAGGACCGTCACGAAAAACGGCATGAGGAACATGAGCGAAAGCGCTTCGGGCATGGGCAGCAGCATGAAGGCTTCGACACTGGCCGCGGTGGAAGCAAAGATGGCGATCGCGCGCACCACCCACATGCCCGGACGCTGGGGGGAGAAAATATCGCGCAGGGATTCATCGGGCTTGCGGATGAACGGGATGATCAGGAAACCGAACACGCCACCGGAAAACGCGACCTCGAAGGGATCAAGCTGACCGGCCAGCAGCTTTGAATACGCATCACTGATCGAAAAGGAGGAATATGCCGCAAAGGCCAGCATCATCCCCGAGGTAAAGAAAGACATGTTCATCTGCGTTGCCCGTAGCCGGAGAAGCGGACAGTATGAATGCAAAAGAAGGTCAGGGCCAACATTGGATGAGACGACCTGATATGCCAGCGTGCCACCCATGTTAAACATGGCCGTGCAGCGGGATATCCTGTTGCGCGAAAACGGGAATACGCCCAGCCGCCGGCTGCCCCGGACAGGGGACTGGAAATCAGTGTCTGGAAAGTTTTATTTTCTATCAACTGGTTGATCCGGGCCACGCTCCTGCATGACAGTGCGTTCGATCGGGTCATCCACGCGGCTGAGGTTGCGGACATCACGGCGGTAGCACCGTGGCGTCGTGCGGCATATCTCCAGAAACTGCCGGTTGAAGTTGGACAGGTTGGCAAAGCCCGCGGCACTGCTGATTTCGGCGATGGACGCATCGGTTTCTGCCAGCATGCGGCAGGCGTGACTGACCCGCAGCCTGCGCATGAAGGACACGAATGTCGAACCCGTCGCCCGGCGGAACAGGCGTGAAAACGCAGGACCGCTCAACCCGACCTGACGGGCCATGTCCGCCTGCCGGATATCATGCGGACCGCCTGACAGCAGGTGACGGATCACCCGGTCCATGCGTTCAAGGTCCCGATCCGCGACCCTGGCCTGCCCTTCCGCGCCAAAGGGAGCAATGCCGGTCAGCCGCTGGCGTGGACATGCGGCGAGACCCGACAGCAGCCCGATCAGGGCCGCAAGGCGCGCGGCGTCGTTCATGCCCCCCATCGCCGCCAGTCGGGCAGCCAGCACGGGCACCATTGGCCCGGTAAACACAACCCCGTACCGTGCATCCGCCAGCAGGGTGGACACCGCTTCCAGTTCCGGACACAGGCCCACCAGTTGGCGCAACCAGTCACCACGGGCCTGCATTACGATATCCCGTCCTGCAATCCGTTCGCCCATCGACAGGTCACTGAACCACCCATGCGGCAGGTCCGGCCCCACCAGCACCAGATGGCCGGGGGCGAACGTGCCCAGAAAATCACCCACCATGAAATGCCCTGTCCCGGCCGTAATCAGGTGCAGTTCATATTCAGGGTGATAGTTCCACCGCGCGCAGGCGGCTGGGTAGTCGTGGCGATGCCAGACAAAACTCTGCCGGGGACCGGGCTGTATGACCTCGAATACCGGGGGGCGTACCGCGCGGCTTTCCCCCATATGGGCATGCATTACTCCGCCGGCGTGGGCGACGGGTCAGAATGGCTGATATCCAGCCCGTCACGCACCGCCTGCGCCTTGGCACTGGAAGCAACATCCATGGCATGGACGCCACGTGGCTGCACCAGCCGGATGAAGCATGTCAGCACCGCGCCAAGAAAATACAGACTGGCAAAGGTCACGACCACGCCCTGCGTCCCATATCCCGCCACCAGCACCGTCGCCAGTGCCGGCCCGGCAAAGTTGGCAAGACCGCCCCCAAGGTTCTGCACCGATACCGCCGCACCCTTGTGTTCGGGTGCCAGCATGGGAAAGATCGCCCCCATTGGCACGAATGACGTGATCGTCAGTGCAAACAGAAGGGCCGCGAAGATCGCCACTACCATATTGCCCGGGGCGGCGTGCGGCAGGTAGTAGAACGCCAGCGTTGCAATGCCGCAGCCCACGAAGCCGACCCAGCGCATCTGCCGCAACCAGCCGATCCGGTCGCCTACGATCCCCCACATGACATTGGTAAAGGGCTGTACCAGAAAGAATATGCCGTATATCCGCAGCCATTGCGGCATGGTGAACCCGCCTTCGGCTGAAGTATAGAACAGCGGCATGACGACCGGGAAACCGAACAGCGACAGGTTGCAGATGATCCGTGTCACCAGCGCCAGCGCGATATCACGGTTATGGACGATCAGCGTCAGACCCCGGCTGATTTCGGTCAACTGATGGCGCAGGCTGCGTCCTTCGTGACTGTCGATCGCGGCAGGCGCATCATCGCGTATGGCAAGAAACGCCAGCAGGCCGCCACACCCGACCCATGCCAGCGACATCCACAACGTTGGCAGGAAACCGATGGCGGGAATGGTGAAGCTGGGCAGAAAGGAGGCAATGATGCCATAGCCGATCGTAAACATGGACCATACCCAGCCAATGGCCGAAGCCAGCCTGTGGTCAGGCGTGCGCTGCACGATCCAGAAGAAGAATGCATAGAAAAACAATGGATAGGCGAACCCACGCAATCCGTAAAATACCAGCATCAGCACAAAGTCATGCCGCATGACCCCGCCGGACAGGAACGCGACATGGCATACCACCCACCACAGCGTCCCGATGGCCATGATCCGGCGGGGGCCGTACACTTCCGCCAGCACGCCGGACAGCCAGCTTGCCACTGCCGCAGTCGCCCCATACACGGTAAACAGCAGCCCAGCCTGACGGGCGGAAAACCCTATGCCCGTCACGTATTTGGACAGGAACGCGACCTCGATCCCGTCGCCGGTCATATACAGCGCAACCGCGACATAACCCCAGAACAGCGCCACCGGCATACCCCATATGATCGGGGATGCAGGGGGATTCATGGATGCACCGCCATTACCGGCGGAATTGTTCATGGCATTCATTTTTTCATGCCTTTTGTTTTTATTGGGCAGACAGCCTGCATGCCGCATGCCGTAAGTAGCGCTACGCCACGCAGGCGATCAGGTGCCGGTTGTCCCTGACATCGTGATTTCCGGCATCGTGATCTGCAGCTTTACATCCGCAGGACAGGCCGATGCCGCACGTTCAAACGCGACAACACCCCGTTTGAATGCAAATGTTTCCGAAATAAGGGGTTTCAGATCCACCTTGCCCGACGCGATCAGGGCAATGGCGCGTTCGTACACATTGGCGTAGCGGAAAACCGTTTCCATGCGGATTTCCTTTGCCTGCGCCGCCACCATGTCAAAGGGCACCTTTTCCACCGGCATTCCCACGAACACGACCGTCCCACCCGGACGCACACAGGACAGGACATCGTCATACGCACCGGCAAAGCCGCTGGCCTCGAACACCACATCCGCACCCCAATCGGCACCAACATGGCGGGAGATGACGTCACGCGGGTTTTCGTCACTGACATTGATTGGTTCGAGCCCGTCATAACGACCGGCAATCTCCAGTTTCGGTGCGGCCAGATCGGATATGAAGACCACCCCTGCCCCGGATGCCAGCGCGGCCAGTGCCGTCATCAATCCAATCGGTCCGCACCCGGTCACCAGGCAGGTGTCACCGGGTCTGATCGCAGCCTTGACGGCGGCCTGCACGCCAATGGCGAAGGGTTCGACCATGGCCCCTTCACCAAAGGACACGTTATCGGGCAGACGATAGGTAAAGGCGGCCGGGTGGACCACTTCTGGCGTCAGGCAGCCATGAACCGGCGGTGTCGCCCAGAAGGTCACGGCGGGATCGACATTATAGATCCCCATGCGGGACGCGCGCGATATGGGGTCGGGAATGCCCGGCTCCATGCATACGCGATCACCGATTTTCAGGTTCCTGACACATGATCCGATTTCAGTGACCGTGCCTGCGGCTTCATGTCCCAGGACCATCGGATCGTTGACAATAAAGGGACCAATGCGCCCATGCGTGTAGTAATGGACATCGCTGCCACAGATCCCGACTGTATGGATTCTGATGCGCACGTCATCAGGCCCCAGTTCCTGCGGCAGGTCGATATTACGGATGGAAAGAACGCCTTGGCGTTCAAGGACCAGAGCTTCCGCCATTTATTTCCTGACGCCCTTTGGGCGCCCCTTCTTTTTGTTTTGGCGAAATCATATGAAAAGATCAGGAGGCATCGCGTCTAGCCCGTCTTTTGCCGGAAAATGATACTTTTTTGACATCCGCGCATTTCCGCCCGAAAATGGCGGAACGTCACGCATTCGTGACGCGCAGCCTCTGCCCGGCTGCCCCCTATGGCCCCGATATGACAGTATAGTCCGCAGACTTATATGCCCGGTCATGAAACGCCATAATGATATCATTCATGATACGGTCCGCCGTCATGAGCCGGTAATGGATCGGGTCCCAGAACATATCACGATCATTGATGATCGGGCCGGAAATATCAAAATCGATCACCAGCGTATTGGGCATGTTTCCGGCAACCGACGCTACATAACGGTGGCAGGCGCTGAACATGCTGTCATACATCGACCCCTGCGGATTATGCCGGATGGCCTGTACCGGGGGAAACCAGATGACACGCAGCGTGGTATCCGGCACCGCATGCAGGACAAGGGGCAGGTACGTCTGCATGGCGGGGGCAGCAGCCACGGGACCCGGTGGAGGCCGCATGAGGTCAGGCCCCCAGTGGACAAACAGCCTGTCCGCACGTGCGCGGGTATAGCTGGCATCCGACCCTACGAAACTGGTATAGCCATCTTCCCCGTAATGTTCATGGTGCAGCCCTGTCTGCACCATGAATTCATTGGCGGCTTCCTGCAGGGCATACAGGTTGGCCATATGCAGGTAACCCATCCATGGTGATCCCTGATAGATCCAGTCAGACCATGGCTCCTCGTTCAGGGGCACCTGTTTGGGACCATACAGGCACCATGCGCGGTCAATATCGACCATCAATACCTTCGGATCGGGATGATGGCGCGTAAATTCCCACAACAGGCGGTACTGCTCATGGGGCTGCGCATTATTCATCGCCATATTAAGGAAATGCGCCCCGAACGGAGCATCCATTACCGCAGGCTGTATCAGGCGGCCCGTGGATGTCCATCAAACCGTGACCTGCGCGCCAGCATGGGCATGGTAAAGCGCGCGTTGCTTGTTACCGGCAGGCGATGCAGTGGCAGCGACAGGGGCAGCCCGTCCCACGGATCGACCAGTACCACGAACAGATAGAGACACCCGCCCACAGCCCCGATCGTGGCCAGACATACCAGACAGAACTGATACCAGATATTCCTGTTGTGTATCTGCACCGATCCATCTGTTCCGAACGCCTGGATGACAGTGTGTGGAAACCATAATTCCCCCACCCGTGCAACCCGGCACGGGTGATGGAGCCCGCCTTTCGCACCGAGGAAGATAGCGGTATTGTGGACATGAAGCGGATTGAAGGCATACGACGCAATGGATGAAACCTTCTGGCATGGCAAATGGCAGCGCAATGAAATTGGCTTTCACGAGCCATGGCCCAATGCACTGCTGACTGATAATTTCATGGCCCTGCGTCTGCCTGTCGGCGCGCGGGTCTTTGTGCCATTATGCGGGAAAAGCCGCGACATTCACTGGCTGCTTGAATATGGGTATCAGGTTGCAGGCATCGAATTGAGTCCTATTGCCGTAACCCAGATTTTTTTCGAACTGGGGCTTGCACCCCGCATTTCACCGGCCGGCCCACTGTTACGTTACGAAGCGGGGTCTCTGTGTGTTTTCACAGGCAACGTCTTCAGCCTGACGCGGACGGAACTGGGCCATGTTGACGCTGTCTATGACCGTGCGGCGCTCATCGCCCTGCCCGCGCCCACCCGCGTGGCCTATGCCCGGCATCTCATCACCATTACCGAGGCGGCACCTGAACTGGTGATCAGCATGGAATATGACCAGTCGCGCAAGGCAGGACCACCATTTTCGGTCGATGAAAATGCGCTGCGACAGTATTATCGCGATACATTTACGCTGGACCGCGTGGCGCACAGAACCATACCGGGCGGTCTGAAGGGAAGCTGTCCCGCAACGGAAAGCGTATGGGTCATGAAACCGCGCTACGGGGCAGAAGCATTGATAAGAAATGGATAAAAGTCTTTGCGTGCGGCCTTTTTTTCAAAAAAGCGGTATTTCCTGAAGCTTTTTGAAAAAACAGCTTCACCAAAAACACCTTTGAATTCCCACGGATGTTTCATGGGCAGGCTTCAGAAATGCCTTTCGGATCCCGCCCCCACGCCATGACGTCAACCAGCGGGCCATATGACGTGCCCCGGACAAACTTCCCTGCCGCACGGACGTTCAGACCGCATCCGCAGGAGGTTGCGATGCGCCACATCATCAGGTTTTCCGCTATCCTCATCACCCTGTCTGCCACAGGCTGCTACGGCCCCGAACGTCACCATCCCTACCGTGACGAAGGCACAGCGGCGGATTATCGCAACCCCAACCAGCACTGGAGCCGTGGCCCCCACACCGATCACTGAACCGGTTGCGCCATTCAGGCAACGCGCAGGAAATGTTCCAGCGCGGTCAAAAACGCCTGCGGCGCCTGTGCATGCACCCAATGCCCGGCATCAGGTATGGTTTCCAGCCGGTAATGTGGAAACAGCCGACGCATGGCGGGATAGTTATCGGGCTGGATATAGTGTGAGCGTCCACCCGCTACAAACAGGGTTGGCCCGTCATAATGGATACCGGGCTGAAGATCGGGCCACCCGATGATGACGGGCATTGATGCCACTATTTCCCGCAGCCCGATATTCCAGCGCGGCCTTTCCCCCAGATCGAGATTCATCAACATAAGGTCTCGTACGGATTTTTCAGGGATCACCTGCCCCAGCCAGGCATCCGCCCCCGCGCGATCAAGGAAATCCGGCAACGGAAGGTCAGCCAGTTTGCGGGCCAGTTCATGGGACTGGGAAAAGCCACCCTCGCCCGGTGCAATATCCACCACCATCAGTGAATGCACCTCGGCCGGAAAGCTGAGCGCCAGCATCATCGCGGTCTTTCCCCCCATCGAATGACCCACCACGGTGGCGGGCAGTGCGTTATGGGCCGCCAGTGTTTCGCATACATCAGCGGCAAGGGTCGGGTAGTCCATCGGACCATGCGGGCTTGCGCCATGATTGCGCAGGTCCAGCGCCAGCGTGCGGCGGGTTGCTGCGATACGACGCTGGAAAAAACCGAAATTGCGTGCCCGCCCGAACAACCCGTGCAGGAAGACAACGGGCGGCTGGGACAGGTCGTCGTTTTCAGGGCCGAGTTCTATGGTATTGAGCAGCATGGCAGCGTGGGCTCCGGTTCTTTTCATGAAATATCCGGGGTATATTAGGGGGATCGGGCCATCCCTGCCTTTCATAATTCTGTGGGGTAGAAACCATGCATGCACCGACAGTGCCTGCTACCTTGCGCAGCCCCCTGATGCAGGCCGAACACAATGGTTTCTATTTATAAATAAATTTATATACCGGGTGGAACCGGCATCAACCTTTTCATTTTATTAATGTTAACAAATTGTGTGGGATCGCAAGATCACCCCAATCTGTTTTCACGCAGCTTTCTATAGGGTGATCCCCATGAGCCTGAATTTGCACGCCAATTACCGGCGCGATATTGATGGCCTTCGCGCAATCGCGGTAACGTCCGTCGTGCTTTTTCATGCCAGCGTCTATCCTGTACAGTCAGGATTTGTTGGCGTGGATATTTTCTTTGTTATTTCCGGTTTCCTGATCGGTGGCATCGTTTACAGGGATATCGGGCGGGGGACTTTCAGCTTTACCGGGTTTTACGCCCGGCGTGCCCGGCGTATCCTGCCGGCACTCATGGCCGTCATCGCCTCTGTCATGCTGGTGGGACTGCTGCTTTCCAGCCCGGCGGAATTACGACAGACCAGTATGGGGGCCATAAGCGCGTTACTTGGATGGTCCAACATACTGTTCTGGAAACAGATCAGTTATTTTTCCCCCGATGCCCATCTCAACCCGTTTCTCATGACATGGTCGCTGGGGGTTGAGGAACAGTTTTACCTGTTTTTCCCGCTTCTTCTACTTATGATCGGCCGGTTGCGGCATCTCGTTGTACTGTGCGTTATCGGGGCGCTGTGCCTTGGATCGCTGTGCATGGCGCAGTTCGGGCTGGGCCGGTGGCCTGCCGCAGTATTCTATCTGCTGCCCACACGGGCGTGGGAAATGGGCATGGGCACGTTCCTTGCCGTAGCGAAATCGAACTATACTTTATCCTTTCCCCGCCCCGTCAATCATTTAATTGGTTGGACGGGGCTTTTTCTTATCGGGCTATCCATATTCATTTTTGATGAACATACGCCCTTTCCCGGTCTGGCCGCACTCCTGCCGGTTGGGGGCACGCTGGCGCTGCTGCTGTCGGATGGCAGTTTCGTCAACCGCGCCATCCTGTCCACGCCGCCATTCATATGGATCGGACGCATATCGTATTCGTGGTATCTGTGGCATTGGCCGCTTATGGCGTTCATCTGGCTGTGTTCGGCACGCGCACCGTCCCCACTGCTGCTTGCGGGCGCGGGCATTGTGTCACTGGTGCCGGCCGCACTGTCATGGCGCTATATCGAACAGCCATTCCGTCGGGGTGGTGGAAGCAACCCTGTCGTCGTACTACGGTACGCAGGCAGCCTTGCGCTGGGTGTCAGCATGCTGGCCGCAGTCTATGTATCCAATGGTCTGCCCCGGCGTTTTGACCCGGCCCTGGTTATTGCGGAACAGGTTCTGGCGCAGGGACGGGGTGAACCCTGCCTGGCCAATTACGGGATATCCAACCTGAACATGTCGCCACGCTGCGTACACGATACGGGACGCCCCCGCGTCGCCCTGCTGGGAGACAGTCATGCATCCGCACTTGCCGCATCCCTGTCCCATATGGCTGATCAGGCAGGATTTGATTTCGTGCAGTTCACGAAATCCTCCTGCCCGCCTCTGCTGGGGACCACGCGGCTTATGCCTGCCCATCCCGGCCATGCCATGCAGTGCGCACAGTATAACGAACAGGCCTTCGCCGCCATCATGCATGACCCACGTGTCCAGACGGTCGTGCTGGCGGGTTACTGGGCCGCGCCCTTTGCCACTGACGCCGGGCGGGATGCCTATACCGACCCACATGACATGATGGACCATGGCGTGCCCGCCAGCCTTGCGCGGCTGGACATTGCGTTACGCAATACAACGCAGGTACTGGTCAATGCGCACAAGCATGTTGTCGTACTGGGGGATGTGCCCCAGTTCCGCTTCGATCCCGCCAAGGAAGCAGTGACCGCGTTCATGCCCATGCGCCAGAGGGCCGAACGCGCGCTGGACCCGTCATTCCAGACAGTAAGGGAAATCGCACCTGTGGAACTTCTTACCCTGCCCACCCAACCTGTCCCGGTTCTGGTACACAATGCGGTGACCGACAGGCAGGACATTATTTATTTTTCACTGGCTGATGGGTTGTGTTCATCCGCAGGATGCAAATTCCGCGACGGGGACAACCCGTTCTACGTTGATCCGCAACACCTGTCGCGCGCGGGGGCCGACTTCCTGCTGGCGCGGCTTGATGGACTGCTACCTGTCATGGGCGAGGGCATGGCACGGATTGCGGCGCAGCCCCCCATCCCCACGACACCGCTGCCCGTATCCGCAGCGACACAGGTCGCCATTCACTGAAAAAAGTTTCTGGTGAAGCTATTTTCAAACAGTCGCTTACGTTTCACGGGTCAGGGTGGACGGTTTGTGAAAGGCTACATGCCCAGTGCGGATACAGCGGATTTCATATTGCGGTTCATCCACCGTGGCGTGATGGGTATAGCCACTGACCTGAAATGGCACGGTATGCACGCCAATGACCGTGCCATGGGTGCGTCCCCCTTCATAGGGCCATGAGACTGTGTCTCCAACGTGAAATACCGTCATGTCTGCATCCCTTTATTTCGTATCCGTCCAACATTACCCAAACCGGCCCCTATGCGCGTCGGGGCTATCCTTCCTCATCAGCAGGTATCAATGCACGGGGGAAAGCCGCGGGATTGAAAAAGGCCAGCACGATCCCCAGCAGCACCATGCAGCAGGATAGCGGGACCAGGACGGCAAACCCGCCATGGGACAGGACCTGTCCCCCTGCGGCGGAGCCCAGCAGGATACCCGCGTTACATGCGGCATTGATCGCAGCCCCCGCAACATCAGGGCGTGTCGCACGCGCCCGGATTGCGCCCGACATGACAAAAGGCACGATGGCGGCATAGCCGATACACCACAGACCAACAGCCGCAACCGCCATCCAGCCGGACAGGATGTGCCCGTACATAAGCCCCATGCCCACCAGCATGGCCAGCCCACTGCCCAGCAAGCCGGCTGCGGGCCTGCTGTCAACCACCTGCCCTGCCCCCCACAGGCCAAGGATGCTGAAGCCACCCGTCAGCAGCAGCGCGATACTGAGCGTTCCCACCGACAGCCCATGTGCCAGTAATAAAGGCGTAATATACGTGTACAGCAGGTGATGGGAAAAAAAGAACACCGCATCAACCATTACAACAACAAGGAATATGCGCATTGCACGCCTGCCCCCGATAGTGGGCAGCCCTTCCCTTACCTGCACCGGCGACGTGACCGGCGGCAGGAAAAACGCAATGCACACCGTCAGGATCACCGCCAGAACGGTCATGACGCCCATGGCCACGCGCCACCCTGCCAGATGCCCGATCGCTGCCGCCCCCGGCACCCCCAGGATCATGCCCAGCGACGTCCCGCCATAGACGAATGAAATGGCCCGTCCCGTCATGTTCTGCGGTACCAGGCGCGCGGCATAGGCCGCTGCAATGGACATGAGCAGCGCATGTGCCACCCCCCCGACCAGACGCCCCGCGCACAGGATAAGGAAGGTCGGCGCCACCGTCACCGCAAGGTTGGACACGACATAGCCCAGCAGGGACAGCAGCACGAGCCGCTTGCGGTCGATATGCGCTGTCATGATCGTAAGCGGCACGGCACCCAGCATGACCATCAGCGCAAAGGCGCTGACGGACAACCCTGCCTGTCCTTCGGGAATGTGGAAGTCGCGCGCCATTTCAATCAGGATACCCACGGGGGCGACTTCACTGGTCAGGGCGGTAAATGTACAGGCAAACAGGGCGCACAGCCCGATCACGGCGCCCGTGGAAAGTGTCTTGAACAGCATGCTCACCTGCTTTGGATTGCGCCATATGTTATGACGTCGATTTTTCGGTGCCTTTTTGCACTTTCCGCATCCCCATGGAATAGGCGTATTTCACGTTTTGCCCTTTCGATGGAACAAAATTATCAAAGGGAAATCGCTGCGGGAAAAACCGGCCAGAAAACCCGTCGGGCGCCAGATGAAAAATACTGTTTTTTCAGTTTGCCGGACCATAAGACCCACGACATCCGGTATGCGCTGATTGCCACGCTGTCATGGCGCACGTCAGGTTCAGACCCGTCGTGTTATACAAGTGCCGTGTGTTGCGATCCCATGCCATTTCCGCCCCTGCAGCCATCTTCGTGGCGGCGCGGGACATTCTGCGCATGTCCCGGCATGTTTTGGCCCCGCAGGCATGAACCACGGGGCAGCAATGGGGGCTGTTACAGGTTATGACTGACGTTGATCCAGATTTTTACGAATGTCCTGGACAAAGCGTGAGTACCGAACACCCCGAAAGAAAACATCCATCAGCAGGCGTGCAGGCCAGCGGCAGGGCCGCCTGACCTGAATCAGCAGGACGTAGCGGGTGTCGGTCGTGTTGTTCCACACTTCATGGTTGTAAGTATCGTCAAACAGGATCGATCTGCCTTCGGTCCATGGACAGACATGCAACCTGTCGCCTTCCTCGAACTGGATCCAGCAGTTTTCACGATCGGCAGGAACATGCAGCGCCAGATGATAGGTCAGCATGCCCTTGGTCATGCCACGGTGACGGGGAATATGGCAGCCCGCTTCCAGGACGGAAAAGCTGGCGGTGCACAAATTGGGGATCCGGTCGATCAGCGCCGCGGCAGTCGGCACATGCGCCCGGTTTTCCTGCCGTCTGTAGCCATATCCTTCGAGAAAGAAGGAATGCCAGCGGCGGTCAGCAGCAATACGCCCGTGATCGGGCGATATGTCCCCGAGGGAAGGAATATCGGTCGCCGCAATCTGCAGCGCCTCGTCACGAATTCTTTCCCAGTTCTGTTCCAGGTCATGCACCCACTGCATGATATGGGGATCAAAAAGAGCCTGATCCGGCAGAAGGGAGAACCGCATGATGAAAGTATCCACCCAGTCACGCAGGTTCTTGGTCAAATGATAAATGGTCTTCTTTTTCACCACATGCATTTCCCTGAAGTTGGGCTGAGGCGCGGAAATATATTTCAGCCAGTCATGCATGAACATCCTTTCTCCCCCTTTCGCCGGCATGGCAGCTTTTCGCGCTGCAGGTTGCAATATTCCCGCACGGTTGCGGGAAACCATGTGCCAACGTCCGGACGGGGTTCAGGGATGCATCCGGATCATGCCACAGCGGAACACAGGGAGAAATCATCGTGGCGGCCCTTTTGCTGGCGGCGCGAAGTGTATAGAATCACTCATCATCCGCAGACCTACGCCGCGCCGGGCCTGCCACATGTTCTTCATGGCGCCATGCAGGGAGTAAGGCGTGCCTTCAGCTACACCACAGCCGGTTGACACCACATTGACCAGTGCCGCGATTTTCCTGATCTTCACGCTGGATCCTGGCGATGGAGATGATGGCGCCGTGGTTCGTGACCTGTATGGCGACCTGTCATCACTGGTGCGTGGGGTGGGTTTCCGCATTCCCGACGGGCGGCTGTCCTGTATCGCGGGGATCGGATCGGATGCCTGGGAACGCGTATTCGGGGAACCAAAACCGAAGGAACTCCACTCTTTCCGCGCCATCCACGGGGTGCATGAAGCACCCTCCACTCCCGGTGACCTGATGTTCCACATCCGTGCGACGCGCATGGACCTGTGTTTTGAACTGGCAGCCGCCATCACTGCCCGGCTGGAAGGCGTTGCGCGGGTGGTGGATGAAGTCCACGGGTTCAAGTATTTCGATGCCCGCGACCTGCTGGGCTTTGTCGATGGCACGGAAAACCCGGTCAATCAGGCCGCGACCGATGCCACCGTGATTGGTGATGAAGACCCCGATTTTACAGGCGGCAGTTATGTCATCATCCAGAAATACCTGCATGACCTGAAAAAATGGGACGCCATTCCCGTCGAACAGCAGGAAAAGATCATTGGCCGCAAAAAACTGTCCGACATTGAACTGCCCGAAGCCGCCAAGCCCAGCTATGCCCACAATGTCCTGACCAATATCGAGGAAAATGGCGAGCAACTGCAGATCGTGCGCGACAACATGCCCTTTGGCGAAGTGGGCAAGGGTGAATTCGGAACCTACTTCATAGGATACGCAAAAACCCCAACCCGTGTGGAGCGGATGCTGGACAACATGTTCATTGGCAACCCGCCGGGCAATTACGACCGCCTGCTGGATGTCAGCCGCGCGGTAACGGGCGTGCTGTTTTTTATTCCCGCTGCCGATTTCCTTGATGCCGCCCCCACATATGGCGAAGCGGCCGCCGCACCAGCGGACAGCACTGAAGACGCACCGGCCGGACCATCCCCCGCCGCCAGCGGTTCACTTGGTATCGGGTCACTGAAGGAAGAAGTCTGACATGAACAATCTGCACCGCAACCTAGCCCCCATTTCCGACGCCGCATGGGCGGATATCGAACAGGAAGCATCCCGCACGCTGCGCCGCTACCTTGCCGGCCGGCGCGTCGTGGACGTGCCCGAAGCCCGTGGCGTCGGCTTTGCCGCCGTCGATACCGGCCACACCGCCCGTATCAACAGCCCGGCAGACGGGGTGCAGGCACTACAGCGCAAGGTCCTGCCGCTGGTGGAACTCCGTGTCCCCTTCTCGCTCAGCCGCGATGCGATTGACGATGTGGAACGCGGGGCGCTGGATTCCGACTGGCAGCCGCTGAAGGACGCGGCAAAGAAAATCGCCTATGCCGAGGACCGCGCGATATTTGACGGCTATGCCGCAGCCGGAATCCGGGGGATCGGGCAGGACACGTCCAACGGCCAGTTCTCGCTGCCCGCATCCGCCCGCGACTATCCCGCCATTATTGCCGATGGCCTGAATGAACTGCGTATTTCAGGCGTAAACGGCCCCTATTCGATTGTGCTTGGCGCCCGGGCGTTCGCTGCCGTCAGCGGTGGGAACGAGGAAGGCTACCCTGTCCTGCGCCACCTGGAACGGATGATCGAGGGCAAGATCATCTGCGCCCCGGCCATTGAAGGCGCCTATATCCTGTCCACCCGTGGCGGTGATTTTGAACTGGATATCGGGCAGGATGTCTCCATCGGTTACAGCAGCCATTCCGCCACGGCAGTGGAACTGTACCTGCAGGAAAGCTTCACCTTCCGCGTGCTGACAACCGAAGCCTCGGTCGTGATAAAGCATGCGGCTGCATAACAACCGTCCATAATCCGGACGGCACGCGGCTTCTCAAACCAGGGGAGTTACTGCAGGTGATGGCCCATGCAGCGACACGGGCCACAACCGCAGGAATGGGAACAGGCACCTTATCAAGGTCTCACTGCAATCCGGCAGGAACGACCGACAATGGCAGGCATTCCTCCCGGTTGATCGCGCAACAGGGCATGGTTTGATTTGCTGCCCGTTTCGTGATTACAGCCAGCATGACGCAACCGGAAAAGAAAGATAGACAATGAAAATCAGCGCACGTAACCAGATCGCAGGCAAGATCACGTCCATCACCAAGGGCGCGACCACTTCCCATGTCAGCATCGATATTGGCGGCACCATCATCACGGCCTCGATCACCAATGAAGCGGTTGCCGACCTGAATCTGAAGGTTGGTGAACATGCAACTGCCATCATCAAGGCGTCCGATGTCATGGTGGGCGTTTAAGGGGCACGGACCCACGCGCCGTCTGTCCATATGGACGGGCGGCATTCCCCTTTTTCCAACATGAACAATCCCTAACCTGCGGGATACAAAAAGACAGGATCCAGACACAGGCTGGCCACGTTGGGCGCATAACATGCGATCAACCAACCTTTAAGGTAATGCCCCTGTGACCCTGAAAATCGCATTTTCCAGTATACTCGCCCTGCTGGTGATTGGCATCTGTGTTCCGGTGCAGGCCCGGTCGTACCGTATCCACGTCCCCACAGCCAGCCATCACGTGCAGGAAGTCAACACGGAAATGGGCTACATACGCGGCCATGCCGCCGTCCTGTCCCCTGACAGCAGTGCATATCGCAACATGGATGCCAAATGCGCCGGCCGTGGACTGAATAACGTCACCACGCAAAGTGTGACGATCGGCGTCAGCAGGTCCTCGCGCCGTAATTTCTACACGCAGTGCATGATCGAAAGTGGCGCGTGGCGATAACACGCGGAGGGACTGGCGCACCGAAATCCGTCCGGATATCGTAACGTGTAGACAGGCTGTCGTCCTGACAGCCCCAACCGGAAGATATTCGTGCAGATACCACCCTATCACGCCCAATGGCACCCACATTCCGTAACAGAAGAGCGGACGTGCAATGATACCACCTATCCCGTGCGGCTGGTGGACGGATCGACACTGATCCTGCCGCTGCGCCCGCTACCCGGTGGGGAAAAGGCCATTGCGCTGCTTATGTCCAACCAGACGGGATTTGCCGTCGAAGGTGCCCTGGTCCGCCTGCTGACCGACATGGTGCGGGAACTGGCGCCGGAGGTGATCGTGGGCGTGCCGACCATGGGGCTGGCCTATGCCCGGCCCGTGGCGGAAAACCTTGGGTTCAGTGACTATGTCGCGCTGGGGCATTCACGCAAATTCTGGTATGATGATGCGCTGTCGCAATGCCTGACATCGTCCACCAGCCCTGATCGGGCCAAGCACCTGTATCTTGATCCCGCCCTTGTCGAACGGGTGCGCGGCAGGCGTGTCGTGGTCATGGACGACGTGCTGAACACCGGCCGGACCGCGGCCGCAGCCATCCAGCTCATGCAGAAGGTAGAGGCACAGGTTATCGGCATCACGGCAGTCCTGACCGAAGGCTGGGCGTGGCAGGCCGAACTGGAACGCTCAGGCCCCGATATGCCGGGACTGGTGCATGCCCTTGGCCATATCCCCATGTTTGGCCGGACCGATGGCGGCTGGCGACCACTTGCGGACACCTGATCCCGCCTGCGCACGTGCGGTACGTAAAGACAGGAAACGGAGCGTTTCCGATTTTGGCGTATTCAGCCCTGCTGCGGGACGTATTGTCAGGAAGGTTCCTGCGGGAAACAGTCCATGACACAGCAAGGGATTACGAAATTGTCCAAGGTTCTCGTACTGTATTATTCCACCTACGGTCATATTGAGACCATGGCCCACGCCGTGGCGGAAGGGGTTCGCGCGGCAGGGCTGGAAGCGGACGTGAAACGTGTACCCGAACTGGTGCCCGAAGACGTGGCGAAAGCCCATCATTTCAAGACCGAACAGGCTGCTCCCCTCGCCACCACGGCGGAATTGCCCGAATATGATGCAGTCATTGTCGGCGCACCGACACGTTTCGGACGGCTGCCGTCACAGATGGCCAATTTCTGGGACCAGACGGGCGGCCTGTGGCTGAAGGGTGCGCTGGTTGGCAAGGTGGGCGCGGTCTTTACCTCTACCGCGTCACAGCATGGCGGACAGGAAACCACCCTGTATTCGCTCATGTCCAACCTGCTGCACCACGGCATGGTCATCACCGGCCTGCCCTACACGTTTCAGGGTCAGCTGAAGGTGGATGAAGTGACCGGTGGCGCGCCCTATGGCGCAACCACGATCGCTGCTGGTGACGGGTCGCGTCAGCCCAGCGCCACTGAACTGGATGGCGCGCGCTTCCTGGGCCAGCACGTGGCGGGACTGGCCAAAAAACTGGCCTCCTGACCCATCTGGCACGCCCGGCCTGTCGCCGGGCGTGCCCTATCCCATCCGTCAGCCTGCCTTCGCCCATGGCGGGTGACCGAACGCACCCACCAGATAATCAATGAAAGCCGTAACCCGCATGGGCCGCAGGGTGCTGGCGGGGGTGACCAGGTACAGGGCCACTGGCGGAGCCTCCCATTGGGGCAGAAGCCGTGTAAATTTGCCTGATTTCAGCCCGTCCCACACCATGAATTCCGGAAACAGCCCGAAACCCAGACCAGCTTCAAGCGCAGGCAGGAAAGTTTCGGCATTATCCGCGCGCAGCCGGGCGGTCTGGCACAGGACGAATTCTCGCCCGTTCCCCTCATGCCGCAGGCGGATCATGCCAGGAGCGGAAGTATTGGTGTAAACGAAGCTCCTGTGCCCTTCCAGCGCACGAGGGTCATCAGGATGGCCGATCCGCTCCACATATCCCGGGGTTGCCACAAGCAGCAGCCGCACCGTGCACAGCCGCCGCGCCAGCAGGGCCGAATCCGCCAGCGACGCAATCCGCAGCGCCATGTCGTATCCACCCGCGACAAGATCCACGATGGCATCACTATAATCGATGGTGATGTCTATTTCGGGATGACGCACAAGGAAATCCGGCAACAGCGGGGCAAGATGCCGGACCCCGAACACCATTGGGGCCGCGACCCGGATCAGGCCCGATGGCGTCAGGGTCCCCCCACGGGCTTCCATTTCTGCGGCTTCGGCTTCCGCCAGTATCCGGCTGGCATGCCCCAGCAGCATCCGCCCCGTCTCGGTCAGCGACATCTGGCGTGAATTGCGATTGAACAGGGCAACACCCAGCGACTGTTCCAGCCGGCCTATGGCCTTGGACACGGTGGGTTTGGACAGTTGCACGTCCTCCGCCGCGCGCGCAAACGAACCGCGTTCCGCCACCTTTGCAAAAATGGCCCATGCCTCAAAATCCGGCAGCCGCATTGCACAATCCCACGCAATGATTCCCATTGCATGTTTCCATAACTTATCGACCCCGGCGTGTCTCCCTCCCTGCCATCCCTTATGATCAATAAATGGAAACAATACCTTTCTTCCATTTCCATATACGCAATACCGGCCAGACGCTAACGTGACCCCATAGTCAACGCAGCCAACTGGAGAAAAACCGATGATTGAAGTTCGCCCCTTTGGCCAGCTGGGCCACGCCGACCATGGCTGGCTGGATGCACGCCACCATTTCTCGTTCGCACATTACCACGACCCCGACCGCATGAACTGGGGCGCGCTGCGGGTATGGAATGATGACATGATCGCGCCCGGCACCGGTTTTGGCACCCATCCGCACCGGGATATGGAAATCATCACCTATATCCGCGAAGGCGCGATTACCCATACCGACAGCCTTGGCAATACCGGACGGACAGATGCGGGTGATGTTCAGGTCATGTCGGCGGGCACCGGCATCCGCCATGCCGAACACAACCGCGAGGACGTGGCCACCCGCCTGTTCCAGATCTGGATCATGCCCGACCGTGCGGGCCATGTGCCATCATGGGGTACGCGATCTTTTCCCAAGGGGGACCGGGCGGGACGTTTCGTGGTCCTTGCCTCGGGCCGGGGGGAAGATGACGACGCCCTGCCGATCAATGCCGATGCCCGCGTACTGGGGGCGACGCTGAAGAAGGGACAGGTTGCCGATTACCCGCTGGGCACGGACCGGCTTGGCTATCTGGTGCCCGCGCGCGGTAGTGTGGAAATCGAGGGCACGATAGTGCATGAACGTGACGGCGCCGCCATTTCCGACACCGAAACGCTGCGTGTCCGCGCACTGGAGGATAGCGAAATCGTGCTGGTCGATACTGCCCCGTAACCGGATGTGAAGGGGACGCGCGCAATCCGGCCAATCGCCACTGACAGATTTTGATACAGATGGCGGTTCCGGGCTGGCGCGTCCCCGTCATTACCCCGACTGAAGCCCGGTAATGCGGCGCAGAAGGCGAGGAAGCCATGATTTTTCATGAAGCGATGATGCACCCTGCCCGCTCAGGGTGCCCTTATCCCCATGACAGGACCTGATGCATGCGTCACAGCCATGCAGTTTCCGGCTACCTGACAATGTGACGGTATGTAACACAACCTCTCCGTTTATGGAGAGAACGTAAAGAAAAGATTTTTTGTCCTGTCGGGTCTTGCATTGCTGGCCGGGTGCGCATCCAGCCCGAAGAACGTCAAGGCGACTTATGTTCCGGATACCGCCTATGCCAGCATGGACTGCCAGCAGCTCGGCCAGGAAGAACTGAAGGAAGGCGATACGCTGGAAACCCTGACCAACAAGCAGCGCCGGGCGCACAAGACCGATACGTGGGGTGTGCTGGCGCTGGGCGTGCCGCTGTCTGAAATGACCGGATCAGACGTGGCGGGGGTTCTGGCGCGTGAAAAGGACAAGATGGAAGCCATCCAGCGCATGCAGATCGCAAAATCATGCCCGGGTGCCGGTGTGGCGGTCGTGCCGGCAACACTGGATTGATGCCCGGCCTCCGTGTCATGCGCTGTGCCATGGGGCGTGGCCGTCCCTTTCGCGCCGCGTGGGACCGGGGCTTTTTCCAGCCGCATTTTCATGATTCACTGGACGACATGATCCTGATGGAACGTGGCGACAAAACGGCATGACATGTCCAGACCAGCGGCACATGACGGGCGAAAACCAGCCTGTCGCCATGGCAATCCTGCGGGTGGGCACGATCATGTGTCTCAACCCCGTCGCGTCGCATGTGTTCAGGCCGGACAGGCCATCAGGTGAACATTCGCCCCGAACCACACCACAGTCGTGAGAGAAACACATGAAAATAGCCCAGTGGATGAAGCAGTCCGGTGTCGCCTTCGGTACCAGCGGCGCACGTGGCCTTGTGACCGCCATGACGGATTCCGTCTGCTTTGCCTATACGGTGGGCTATCTCAAACATCTGGCCAGTCTGGGTGAATTCCTGCCCGGCACGCAGGTCGCGGTGGCAGGCGACCTGCGCCCCAGCACGCCGCGCATCCTGCGCGCCTGTGTCGCGGCCATCACGTATATGGGGGGTGTGCCGGTTTTCTGCGGGTACGTGCCGACACCCGCGCTGTGCCTGCATGCATTCACGCTGGGTATTCCGTCACTTATGGTGACGGGCAGCCATATCCCGGCTGATCGCAATGGTATCAAGTTCAACCGCGCGCGTGGTGAATTCCTCAAGACCGATGAAGCCACTATGCGCGAACAGGATGTGACCCTGCCCGATGGCTGGTTTGACACGGACGGGGCGCTGGCGCGTGACATCACGCTACCGGTTATCACGGATGTCGTGCCGGGCTTTGTTGCCCGTTACCAGGATTTTTTTGGCCCTGATGCCCTGTCCGGCCTGAAACTGGGCATTTACCAGCATTCCGCCGTGGGGCGTGACGTGATGGTGGAAATTGTCGAGGCACTGGGCGGCACCGCCGTCCCGCTGGGCCGTAAGGATGACTTCATTCCCGTCGATACCGAAGCCGTGCGCCCCGAAGATGCGGCCCTGGCACGCGAATGGGCCAGCGATGGCACGCTGGACGCCATCCTGACCACCGATGGCGATTCCGACCGTCCGCTGCTGGCGGACCGACATGGTAACTGGCTACGGGGGGACGTGCTGGGAATTATTGCCGCGCGCTTCCTGGGCGCGGCCGCCGTGACCACACCGGTCAGCAGCAACACCGCACTGGAACAGGCTGGTTTCGTCCGTGACATACGGCGCACCCGCATCGGCTCCCCCTTTGTCGTCGCGGCCATGACCGAGGCGGCTGAGGCCGGGCTGCTGCCCTCCGTCGGGTATGAAGCCAATGGCGGTTTCCTGCTGGCCAGTGACGTGACCCAGGGCGCGCGCACCCTTGGCGCACTGCCCACGCGGGATTCCATGCTGCCCATGATCTGCGCCCTTGTCGCGGCACGGCAGCAGGGTGTGGATCTGGCCGGGCTTGTGGCCACCCTGCCCCCGCGCTTCACGCTCAGCGACCGGCTGGTGGAAATGCCGACTGCGCAGAGTCAGGCGCGGATTACCGCCTTGCGGGCGGACCCGGCCAAAGGGGTCGCAGCACTGGGGCTGCTGGATGCCTGCGGCGGGCTTGCGCATGTTGATGAAACCGATGGCCTGCGCATGACCTTTGAAAATGGGGAAATCGTTCACCTGCGTCCATCAGGCAACGCGCCGGAACTGCGGGTGTATGTGGAAAGCGACAGCCCTGCGCGCACGACGGACCTGCTGAAAATTGGTATGGATGCCGTCAGCACATGGCGTGATACGCCATAGCCTGCAGCGGATCACATCCATCCCGAACAGCAAGGATCGTCCCCTTCAAACCTTCCCCCTGTGCCCGCGTTGCAGGCGTAGCAACAGGGGGCCTGTCATGCGCCATATTCCTTGGATATTCATGGCCTGCGCCATCATCATCTGCCTTGCGGGATGCCATGACCGACATCGGGATCATCCGCTCTACTGGCATGAAAACCAGCAGCATGGAGAACATCACCCGCATGGCGGTCGTGGCGCATATTAAGACAGTGCCGTCCTGAACAATCCGGCAATCATTAAGAAATTTTCTGGTGCCGCCAATGGCATGACATATGCCTGTCTTCCGGCTTTCGCCCGTCTCCTTCTTCCCGTAACGCGGTGATGAAGTCTGTTGTCTTGGGCTGGCCTTTGCGGCATGAGGGGGCATATCAGAATTCCATTCTTGTCTGTCAGCAGGTTTTCCATGTCCGAACATACCCCCATTGGTCTTGATAACGCGGCCGCCCCCGTCCGGGCGCTGACCCATTCGGGGAATTTCCACGTTGATGAGACGCTGGGCTATGTCATCCTTCACTACGCCCTTGCACCGGGGGGGGACCTGCGCGCACGTATTCTGGGGGACGGGCCTGCCGACCGGCTGGAATTCATCCGTTCACGCTCGCCCGAACAGATCGCGGCGTCCCATATCGTGTTTGACGTGGGTGGCCAGTATGCCCCGGCAAAGGGTCGTTACGACCATCACATGAAGGACAAGCCCCTGCGTGATGACGGAACGCCCTACAGTGCCGCGGGCCTGCTGTGGAAGGATTACGGGATTGCCGCCATCCGCAATATTGTACAGACACAGGTGGATGAAGCGGACATCGCCGCCATATGGCAGGCCATCGACAAATCGCTGGTCCTGCCAATTGACGAAGATGACAATGGCGTCGTGAAAATGGGCAAGCTGTCGCTGGCCGATATCGTGTCGTCGTGCCGCCCGGCATGGGACACCATTGAACTGTATGGACCCGAAGAAGCAAAACGGCGCGAGACGCTGGGCTTCGCCAATGCTGCGACGACCGTCGCCTCCCATCTGGTCAATGTGGTGGACCGCGTGCGCGCCAGCCTGAAGGCGGCAGCCCGGGTCATGACCGCCTATGAAGCCGCCGAGGACAAACGCATCCTGCTGATGGATACGGGCATGCCGACCGAAAAGGTCATTTTCGAAAACGACCTGCCCGTCGTCTATGTCGTCTCGCCCGCGGCCCCCGACCGCTGGAACGTCAAGGCAGTGCCACCCGTACGCGGCGATTTCGGGCAGCGTGTCTCCCTGCCTGAAGCCTGGCGCGGACTGGATGGGGAAACACTGGCCAAAGTATCGGGCGTGCCAGACGCGGTATTCGCCCATCCCGCCCGCTTCATCTGTGGCGCGGGCAGCCGGGAAGGGGCGCTGCAGATGGCGCGCCTGGCGCTGAAGATCAATGATGAACTGGAGCAGGCCGGCGACTGACCCGTCCCTCCACCAGCCCTTTGTTATCCATCCCCTGTCAGGCAGGCGCACCGGATGCGACGCGGCCTGACGGGCATGATGTCACAAACGTGATGAACAATCGGGCTGCCTCCCCGCTTGGGAGCATGACTGGCCCTTCTCTGTCGACCCCTGCCTGCCTACATCGGCTGCATCGGGTGATTTTTCGTCGCCCGGACTGGAGGTCACCATGGATCGGGGAACCCGTTACCGCTCCAATCCCGATGTCATTGACATGATTGGCATTGGCATGGTCCTGCTCACGCTTGCACTATGGCTGTCGTTTATCTTCATATGATGGTTCAGTCCGCGTCCGGATCGGGACGCAAGCTGGCCTGAATGCTTCTGCCGGAGGCTACAATGTGGATACACCTGCGCCGCCAGCGCCTTGCTGGCGCACCACGGACCGGACGTCTTGAGAGCTGGGACATTGCGGGACCGGCACTGATCGCCGCCGCATTCGCCCTTTCAACGGCGCTGATATTCCTGTTCTGAAAACATCACCCCACACAACGAAAGCCCGGCACAGTGCTGCCGGGCTTTTTTCATGTCCACACCCATCCCGTCGCCACGGGGCGTGCGCAGGGCATACCTCCCCTGATTGGCGACTGTGGCACGGGTGCGTTAAGCTCATGCACCCTATATCCGGGAAAGGAAGATCATATCATGGACACCAGGACCATTGCTGAAGCCTACTTCACGCTGGGCACCCGGATCGAGGAAAGCCAGGCCCGCGTCAGTGATGCGGCTGAAGCCCTGATCCCCCTTGTCAAACGCGGCGATGCAGATGCGGTCAGCGCACTGGACAACCTGCGCAAGGCGGCTGTTTCCATGCAGGCCGAACGGCTGTGGGCGGAATATCTGTGGCAGCTTGCATCTGGCAAGACCCCGGTTCCGCCCGTCGATCCCGCCGCGACATCCGACAGGCCCCAGCCGCACACATTCCTTGACAGCCTGCTGGGTGAACTGACCGATTATATCAGGTATGGGAATTCCTGATCCCTTTCCGCCTGACCCGGTCATGGGCCGGGCGGAAGCGTTCACATGCGGATACGGTTTTTCTATACAGCCGTGGCCGAGATGGCCTGTACCAGCAGGTCCACGATTTTTTCCAGCATGATCCGGTCGGCATCGGAAAAACGGTCGCGCACCGGACTGTCGATATCCAGCACGCCCAGCAACCGGTCGCCCGCAATGACCGGCACCACGATTTCGGAAGCCGAGGCGGCGTCACAGGCGATATGACCGGGAAAGGCGTGCACGTCGGGCACGACAAGGCTCCGCCGTTCCCGCGCCACTGTCCCGCATACGCCCCTGCCATAGGCAATGCGGGTGCAGGCCATCCGCCCCTGAAACGGCCCCAGCACAAGCTGGTTTTCTTTCCAGATATAAAATCCTGCCCAGTTGAGGTCGGGCAGTGCCTCGAAAATCATGGCTGCGATATTGGCCATGTCCGCGATCATGTCCGGTTCCGTCGCCACGACTGATGCCACGGCGGACATCAGTTCGTCTGCACGCAGGCGCTGCGGGGGTGCCGACATCGGTTTTTTCCTTCCTGCACGACATTGGGCAACGGACTATGATGTCCGCTCCCCTGCCCTGAAACATAGTCCATATCCGCCCGGCCATACAGACAGTAAACCACCACGCGGCGCCGGCAGCTTCCGGCTTCCTGTCCCACCTGATGCAACCTGTCGCCGTGAAGCGGGTTTAATACGCAACACATGATGGCCGCAAAAAGACTGCCCTAACGCACCATTCCGCGCTGCCACGTCATTTCACGTCCCGCCAGCAGGATGCAACAATGTCGTACCGTCCAATGATAACCCTGTCCGCCATGACAATCAGCGTCGTGTTCGGAGGAGGCATGCTTCCCGTCATGGCGCGCGATATGGTCATGCCAACGACCGGCAAACCAGAGGCCATGATCGATGTGGCACCGGGCGCGCGACTGGCGGGTTACCTCAATTTCTGCATTCAAAATGGCCTGGCTGGGCATGCCGACGCCACGCCGCTCATGAATACGCTGATCCGTAATACCGGCGCGGTCCCGCCCGATGAACACGGCAACATGGATTATGCCTATGGCACGGCGGGTATCCTGCAACCCGGTGCCGGCAACGTGCCCCGCATGACCGACCTTGATATCCCGGCGCGACGCGATGCGTGTACGCATGCCGTGAAAAAGGCGGGCATGGGGGCGTGACGGAGGGTTTCCCCGTCAACATGCCCTTATGGGCACACCCTGCAAACCACATGACGGAGTTCGCGCATGTCCCACAGCATTCCCGCACAGAGCCAGCCCCACCAGCCCGGCATCGAGCGCCTGCTTGATCCGCCAGCGGAACATATCCGCGCTGATTATCGGGGCAGCGGCAAGCTGGAGGAACGCAGGGCGCTGGTCAGCGGTGGTGACAGTGGCATAGGGCGCGCCGCCGCCGTGCATTTCGCACGTGAAGGGGCCGATGTCGCCATCGTGTATCTGGAAGAAGACGAGGATGCCAACGAAACGGTGCGCCTGATCGAAGCCGAAGGGGCGCGCGCGCTGGCCATACGCGGCGATATATCATGCAGCCAGGTATGCGATGACGCGGTGGCGCGTACGGTACAGGCCTTTGGCGGGCTTGATGTCGTGGTCAATAACGCCTCCGTCCAATACGTCAGCAGTGACCTGACCGATATTACGGATGAAACATGGCAGCGTCACATGGACGTGAACATCAATGGCTATTTTTACCTGACCCGCGCGGCATTGCCGCATCTGGAACGCGACAGCGCGATCATCAATACGTCCTCGGTCAATGCGTTTGCGGGCAATGCCTCACTGGTCGCCTATACCACGACCAAGGGGGCGGAAATGGGCTTTACCCGGGCACTTGCATTGCAGCTTGCGCCCAAGGGCATACGGGTCAACGCGGTTGCCCCCGGCCCGGTCTGGACTCCCCTGCAACCTGCAAGCTGGGGGCCTGTGGACCCGCAAGCGGTCGCCAACCTTGGCAAGGACACCCCCATGGGTCGCATTGGCCAGCCCAGTGAGCTTGGTCCGGCCTATGTTTACCTTGCGGCGCGGGATTCATCATACATGACCGGGCAGACACTGCACGTGAACGGGGGCATGATCATCAATGGGTGAAGCCCTGCCCTCACTCATGGTGCCGGCGTCGTCATGGTTGCGCCTTTCGCCCCACCGACACTGGCTGGACACGCAGGGACAGCGACTGCTGGATTTTTCCAGAGCTGCCCGCGTGCCCTGCGGGTTCGCAGCCCTGGACGATCAGGGCGAGCTGCCGCCCGATTCCACGGCCGACACCACGCTGGGCGCGCGGATGACCCATGTTTATGCCGTGGCGACGGGACGCGGGCTGCCCGGCTGCGGACCGCTTGCGGCCCATGGGGTCAACTGCCTGCTGGGGCCATTGGCGGACCATGAAAATGGCGGCTGGTTTCCTGCTCCTCCCGCCGATGGCCAACCGTCCGACGCCGGGCGTAAGCAGGCGTACCTGCATGCTTTTGTCGTGCTGGCCGCCTCATCCGCCACGGTTGCGGGGATTGCGGACGCGCGCAGGCTGCTGGATAAGGCGCTTGCGGTATGGGAACGGTATTTCTGGAGCGAGAAAGAAGGCGTTTTCCGCGAAAGTTTCGCCGCCGACTGGTCGGATGAGGAAGATTACCGGGGCGCCAACGCCAACATGCATTCGCTTGAAGCCTGCATGGCGGCTGCCGATGTAACCGGCAACCCCGTCTGGCGCAACCGGGGCCTGCGCGTGGCCGAACGCTTCATCCATACACTGGCGCGCGATGCGGGCTACAGCCTGCCCGAACACTACGACCGCAACTGGCGGCGGCTGGATGATTACAACCGCGACCGGCCCGCTGACCCGCTACGTCCCTATGGCATGACGCCGGGCCATTTCACGGAATGGGCGCATCTGCTGCTGAAGCTGGAGGCGGCATTGCTGCGCGCCGATGGCCGCGCGCCCGCATGGCTGCTGGAAGACGCCACCGAGATGTTCCATAACGGCATGACAGCGGGATGGGCCCGCGATGGGGCGCCGGGGCTGGTTTACACGATCGACTGGAACCATGATCCCGTGGTCCATAACCGCCCCCACTGGTGCCAGGCGGAAGCCATGACAGCGGCGGCCGCCCTGCTTAAACGCACGGGCCACCGGCAGTATGAACAGTGGTACCGCACGTTGTGGGATTATATCGACACCTTCATGATCGACCGCAGGCATGGCGGGTGGATACAGGAACTGGACCGCAACAACCGGCCATCCGCCGTGGTGTATGAAGGCAAGGCCGACCTGTACCATGCATGGCAGGCGACCATGACCCCGCTCCTGCCGCTTGCCCCCAGCTTCGCCACCGCTGTCGCCCTGCTGGAAAATCACGGTAAGGCACGTGACACGCCTGAATTTCCGGACTTTTTCCGCACA
The DNA here is from genome assembly GCF_006538165.1 of Komagataeibacter diospyri. Classification (GTDB taxonomy): domain Bacteria; phylum Pseudomonadota; class Alphaproteobacteria; order Acetobacterales; family Acetobacteraceae; genus Komagataeibacter; species Komagataeibacter diospyri. Next base: position 66,792 of record NZ_BDLU01000014.1, on the reverse strand, counting down.
TCCTGAAAACAATGAAAGTTTCCGGGTGCCGCCTTTTTTCAAGAAGGCGGCGTTCTTTGAAGCTTTTTGAAAAAAGCTTCACCAAAAACTTCCTGTAATCCGCGGCCTGAACCTGTCTGCGCATGAAAAAGCCAGACCCACATTGCATGATCCACACTCCGCCGCCGATTTCAGTCAGGGCGATCAACCGGAAGCGGTCATGGACATATCGCGGTCTTCATGGATGCATGTCCCCTTTCTGCCCGTCATGAAACAGGTCATCATGCCCGGCCTGCCGGTCAAATCGGATAAAATGCGCCAGCCCCTTCGCAAGCGGGGGATATGGTGCCACCCTGCATCCGTGTCCTGATCCCAAGTTTCTGAGTGCCATACCATCATGCCCGCCCAGACCCAGCCCACATCCCCCGGCCCTTGGCGGCAGGCCGCGCGCAATCTTGCGCGCATCCCGTCGGCCATGGTGGCGCTTGGTGTGCTTGTGGTCATGACAATGGCGTGCCTTCTGGCCCCGTTCTATGCCCATAGTGTTGCGCGGACCAATCCGTTCCAGTCCACCGTGGCCGGCACCATCATGCTGGACGGGCGTGAAGTGGACATCATGCAACCCAATGACAACCCGCTGCACCTTGGCCTCAGCCCCATCGGGCCAACATGGCGCACCACGTATATGCTGGGTGCCGACAGCCAGGGGCGCGACGTAATGGCCCGCCTGCTGTATGGGGGGCGCAATTCACTGCTGATTTCAGCGGGAGCGGCCATTGTATGCCTGCTGCTGGCAACGGGCGTGGGAATTATGGCAGGCTTTTTTGGCGGGGTTGTCGATACCGTCCTCTCGCGGCTCATGGACATCATGTGGGCGGTGCCGGTTTACCTGTTCGCCATATCGCTTTCCATTGTCATGACCAGCCAGCAGGTCCGCCTTGGCCCGTTCGTGCTGCGGGCGGACAGCCTGTTCATCCCCGTCATGATCATCGCGCTGGTGTACGTGCCCTATGCCGCACGCCCCATCCGCGGGCGGGTCATGGCGTTGCGGCAGCAGGAATTCGTGACCGCAGCGCGCTGTCTGGGCGTGCCGGGATGGCGGATCATGCTGCGCGACATCGTGCCCAATGTCATGACCACACTGATAACACTCGGCCCGCTGCTGATGGCGCTGGCGCTGCTGGCGGAAAGTGCGCTGTCATTTCTTTCGCTGGGGGTGCAGGCGCCGCAACCTTCATGGGGCACCATCATTCAGGATGGCGAAGGCCTGATCTACACCCGCCCCATGGTGGCCGTAGCGCCCGGAATTGCGATCGTGGTCGTGGTGCTGGCGCTGAACATCCTTGGCGACGGGTTACGTGACGCGCTGGACGTGCGCGATGAAGGGCGGCGTTCATGACCGCCCTGCTGCATCGCGCGGGCCAGACGCTGCTGGTACTGTTTGGCGTGTCAGTACTGGTGTTCGGCGTCTTTTTCGCAACGCCCGGCGCGGACCCCACGGCCCGTATCGCCGGACGGAACGCATCGCCGCAGATCATGGAAAAAGTGCGCCATGAATACGGCTTCGACCGGCCGCTGCCGGTGCAGTACGTGATCATGATGAAGAAGCTGTTCATTACCCGCGACCTTGCATCCTATGCCAACCGTGGCGAACGGGTGGTGCCCGAAATCATGCAGGCGGCGCCCGTCACGGCATGCCTTGTCTGTGGGGCGGCGTTCATCTGGGTCACAATGTCCATCGCCATGGGCACGGTGGCTGCGGCCATGAAGGATACATGGGTGGACCGGGGGCTTATGATGCTGGGGCTGGTGGGGATTTCCATTCCCGTGTTCTGGCTGGGGGAGGTCGCCAACCTTGTCACCCAGAACCGCTATCACGACACATGGCTGTTTTCATGGGTGCCGGGGCTGGGTTACGTGCCGTTCAGCCAAAGCCCGCTGGGGTGGTTCAGGGCGCTGGTCATTCCGTGGACCGTGCTGGCGGTCATGTTCATTGGCATCTACAGCCGCGTGCTACGTACGGACCTTGTAACACTAGCAGGCGAGGACTTCATCCGTACGGCCCACGCCAAGGGGCTGTCACCCATACGCGTGCTGCTGTGGCATGGGCTGCGGACATCCATGGTTACTTTCGTATCCCTGTTCGGGATGGATTTTGCCCAACTGGTGGGTGGTGGCGCGCTGCTGACGGAAGTGGTGTTCGGCCTGCCCGGTGTCGGTCGCCTGACCTATCGCGCACTGACCACGCTGGACCTGCCCGTCATCATGGCCACCGTCATGTATTCCGCCGTTTTCGTGGTACTGGCCAATGCGGCGGTGGACGTGATCTATGTGTTCCTTGACCCACGGGTGCGTGATGCCAGCTGACCCCACGATCCCGCTGCTGGATGTCAGTGACCTGTGTGTCAGCTTTCCCGCAGGCGGGCGCATGGTGCCGATTGTCGAACATGTCTCCTTCACGCTGCCGGAAGCGGGCATACTGGGGCTGGTGGGGGAATCCGGGTCCGGCAAATCCGTCACCGCCATGGCGATCATGGGTCTGATTGACACGCCGGGAGTGCGGGTCAGCGGATCGGTGCGCTTTCGCGGTCGGGAACTGGTCGGGCTGCCACCCCGGCAGATACGTCGCTTGCGCGGGCGGGACATCGCCATGATCTTCCAGGACCCGATGACGGCTTTCACCCCCGTCTATACCATCGGCTGGCAGATTGATGAGCAGATCCGCGCCCATGAACGCATCTCCCGCACGCAGGCGCGGGCACGTACCGTACGAATATTGGGTGAAATGGGCGTACCCGATCCCGAACGCATGGCACGGCGTTATCCCCACCAGCTATCAGGCGGCCTGCGCCAGCGTGCGATGATCGCCATGGCGCTGTCCTGCAATCCCACGCTACTGATTGCCGATGAACCGACAACCGCGCTGGATGTAACAGTACAGGCGCAGATCCTTGACCTGATCCGCTCCCTGCGCGGCACGTACGGGTCATCCGTGCTGCTGATTACGCATGACATGGGCGTTGTGGCCCAGACCTGTGACAGCACGCTGGTGCTGTATTCGGGCCGGGTTGCGGAAACAGGGCCATCGGACCGGGTATTCAGCCATCCCGGCCACCCCTATACCGCAGCACTGCTGGACTCCATCCCGCCGCTATATGGTCCACGGCCCGACAGGCTGCCTGCCATTGCCGGGGCCCCCCCTGTGCCCATGGCGCGACCGCCCGGATGTGCATTCGGCCCACGCTGCGCCCATGTCCATGCGGCATGCACCACCACACCGCCCGCGCTGTTGCCGCTGGGTCCCGACCATGAAGCCGCCTGCGTCCTGCCAGCCGAGGGCACACCGCTTCCGCCCCGCACTGCGGCGGACTGGCCCATCGACACCATCGGGGATGCATGCCCATGACCGATACGCAATCCCCTGCCCCGTTGATGGAAGTGCGCAACCTGTCCAAGAGCTATCGTGTGGGCGGCGGACACCGTCTGGTGGCGGTAGATGGCATATCCCTGTCGGTCATGCCGGGCGAAATGCTGGGACTGGTGGGGGAGTCCGGCTGCGGCAAGTCAACGCTGGGACGGTGCATGCTGCGGCTAACGGACATATCAGCGGGACAGGTGATGTTTGAAGGGCGTGACATCACCACCCTGCCCGAGCGCCGACTGCGTCCGTTACGCCCCCGGATGCAGATGGTGTTTCAGGATTCCAGCGCCTGCCTCAATCCGCGCCGACGCATCGGGGACCTTCTGGCCGAACCGCTGCGTGTCCATCCCGGCCCGGATCAGCGCAGGCGGCAGGCAGCGGATATTGAACGGCGCGTGCGTGATCTCATGGAACTGGTCAGCCTGCCCGTTGCAGCGCTGACGCGCTATCCGCATGAATTTTCCGGCGGCCAGCGCCAGCGCATCAACATTGCCCGCGCGCTTGCCCTGTCCCCCCGGCTGGTGGTGGCGGATGAACCGGTTTCGGCGCTGGATGTGTCGGTGCAGGCACAGATCGTCAACCTGTTTTCAGACCTCCGCACACGCCTGGGGCTGACCTATGTGTTCGTGGCGCATGACCTTGCGGTGGTGCGTCAGGTCTCCACCCGGGTGGCTGTCATGTATCTGGGCGCGATTGTCGAAATGGGGGCGACAGATGACGTGCTGCACCAGCCCGCCCATCCCTACACCGCCGCCCTGACCACAGCCGTGCCCCGCCCCGTGGTGGGCGCCACGCCCCCGCCGCCGCTGGGTGGCGACATACCCAGTCCCGTCAACCGCCCCGCCGGGTGCCGTTTCCATACCCGCTGTCCATACGTGCAGGACCGTTGCCGGATGGAGGCACCCGTCCTGCGCCCCATCCGTCCCGGTCATGAAGCGGCGTGCCACTTTCCCCTGCCCCCGTCGTGATGGGTCCCATTTTCAAAATAATATTCTGATAAATAATCAAAATTTGGAGATGCCGCCTTTTTGAAAAAAGCTTCACCAAAAAATTTTGATGATCTACGGGACGTTTTACCCGCAACCACAAGGCACATCTCCGGCCCCGGCATGGCGTGGGGCGATGTGATGTGCCATCGTGACGCAGCCGTGACCGTATCGGGGGAACACCATTTCCATGCCCAGCACCACCAGCCTGCCTGAACTGCTCCTTGCCATACGCCGTGGCCAATTGCCGCCACCCGCCAGCGTGGACGGGGCATTGGTACCGGATACGGAAGCTGATGCCTATGCAGTGCAGGATACGGTGGGGCGGTCCCTTGGCCCGGTTGGCGGGTGGAAGGTCGGTGCGTCCAGCCCGGATGCCGAGCCCGCCTGCGCACCCATCCATACCACAACCATTTTCGGTGATGGCGATACGGTTCCGGCAAATACATGCCACCATCTGGGTGTCGAGGCCGAGATCGGCTACCGCTTCGCCCGCCCCCTGCCCCCACGGGCGACGCCATGGACACGGGATGAAGTGCTCGATGCCATTGGCACGGCCCACCCGGTGATCGAAATCCTTGATACCCGCTTCGCCCGGCCCGGATCACTGCATAAACTGCTGCACGCCGCAGACCAGCAGAGCCATGGCGCACTGATCGTAGGTCCTGGCACCAGTGCATGGCGCACGCTGGACCCGATACACGAACGCGTGGTGCTACGGATTGATGGCAAGGTCGTAAAAGACCACATAGGCGGCAATTCGGCGGGCGACCCGCTGCGCATGCTGGTATGGCTGGCCAACCATGCAGCCCGGCGCGGCATGGGTATTGATGCAGGCTGCGTGGTGACGACCGGTTCCACCACCGGCACCATTTTCGTCGCACACGGCACGGATGTCGAAGCCAGTTTCCCTGCACTGGGGTCGGTACGTGCCTATCTGGCCTGATCCCCTTGCCCCGTACGAAAGGTCTGACATGAAGCCCGATATCCTGCTGCTTGAACCCATGATGCCTGAAATCGAGAAACAGCTTGATGCGGCCTATACCGTCCATCGCCCCATGCCGGGCGAACCGTTGGACAGGATCGCCGGGCTGATACGCGGCATCGCGACCGGTGGTGGTACGGGCGTGCCCCGCGCGGTCATGGACAGCCTGCCCCGCCTTGAAATCATCGCCGTCAACGGCATCGGCACGGACGCCATTGACCTGAATGAAGCAAAGCGGCGTGGCATCCATGTCACCACCACGCCGGGCGTACTGACCGATGACGTTGCGGACATGGCGATGGGGCTGCTGCTGGCGCTGCTGCGCGGCCTGCCTGCATCGGACCGTTATGTGCGCGACGGCGCATGGGGCAGCAGGCCCGCGCCACCGCTGGGCCACAGGGTATCGGGGCGCAGGCTGGGCATACTGGGCATGGGCCATGTGGGGCAGGCAGTGGCCATGCGCGCCAGTGCGTTCAGCATGCCGGTTTCCTATACCGACCGCCGTGACAAGACCCTGCCGGGCTATACATTCGTGCCGGACCTGCCAACGCTTGCGCAACATAGCGACGTGCTGGTGGTGGCGGCATCCGGCGGTGCGGACTCACGACATCTGGTCAACCGGCAGATCCTGGATGCGCTGGGACCGGATGGTGTGCTGATCAACGTGGCGCGCGGGTCGGTGGTGGACGAAGCTGCCCTTGTCGCGGCCCTTGCGGATGGAACACTGGGTGGCGCGGGGCTGGATGTGTTCGAGCATGAACCCGATGTCCCCGATGGTCTGCGCACCTCACCACGCACGGTCCTGCAGCCCCACCGCGCCAGCGCCACGGTGGAAACCCGGCTGGCGATGGGGAACCTGGTCGTAGGCAATCTGGCCGCCCATTTTGCAGGCAGGCCGCTGCTGACGCCGGTAGTCTGAACAGACCTTCAAAACCGGAAGCATTTTTCAAAAATGCTGCGGATAATGCCATCTTAAAAAAGGCGGCTCCCCAAACTTTTATTTAAAAGGCCGGGCATCCGGATCGGACGATAGCGCATCCTGCATGGCAACGGTCAGCTCAAGAGCATGACGCCGCAGCCCATGGTCATGAATGGGCAGTGCGACCAGAAGCTCATCAGGTCCATACCGGGTAATGAAGTCACGCAGGCGTGGCATGATGGACCGGATCGAGCCTGCAAACGTGCAGGACAGGGTCTGGTCCACCATTGCCTGCTCCGCTGGCGACCACAGGCCGGTGGTGTCCGTGACCGGGGAAGGAAAGGCAATGGGCCGCCCCCGTCGCAGGGCAATGAAATACTGCTGCAGGGAGGTGGCGAGAAACGCGCCTTCCTCCTCCCCATCCGCCGCGATGATGTTCACGCTCAGCATGACATGGGGCTTCGGGCAACGGGCCGAGGGTTCAAACCGCGTGCGGTACAGGCTGATCGCCTCCGCCATCTGTCCCGGTGCGAAATGGGATGCGAAGGCATAAGGCAGGCCAAGCCGGGCCGCCAGAACCGCCGAAAACAGCGATGAGCCCAGCAGCCACACCGGCACCCGCAGGCCCATGCCGGGTATGGCGTGGATCATATGGGTATCTTCAGGTCCCGCCGGTTCAAAATACTGCAGCAGTTCGAGCACATCAGACGCGAAGCGTTCGGGCGCATGCGGGTCGCGGCGCAGGGCGCGGGCCGTGCGCTGGTCCGCCCCCGGCGCGCGACCAAGGCCCAGGTCGATCCGGCCGGGAAACAGGGTTTCCAGCGTGCCGAACTGTTCGGCGATGACCAGCGGAGAATGGTTGGGCAGCATGACACCACCCGCGCCGACACGGATACGGCGCGTCGCCGCCGCCACCTGCCCGATCAGGATACCTGTCGCAGCCGATGCAATACCCGGCATGGCATGATGTTCAGCCAGCCAGTAGCGCGCAAACCCCAGATCATCGGCCAGTTGCGCCAGATCCAGTGTATTGCGGAAGGCTTCACCCACGCTGCCGCCGCGGGTAATAAGGGACAGGTCAAGGACGGAAAACGGGATCACACCATTACCTCAGCATGAATAATACAGGCCAGTCAGGAAGATATGGGGCGAAACCATGTAAAATCCAGTTCAGGGATACCCGAGAACCCATTACGGAATAATTCACCGATCAAAAACAATAAAAGTTTTCGGGTGCTGCCTTTTTCCAAAAAGACAGCATTTTTTTGAATGCTTTTTGAAAAAACCTTCACCAAAAACTTCTTATGGTCATGGGACTGGTGAGACAATTTTTATGGCAGTCAAAGAAAATCACAGGATCCGATACCCGAACATCGGGGCGCAAAACCGCCATATCCAGTAACACGATAGCCTTCGGACCGACCTGACCCGCTTTAATTGAATGATCTTTCGTCCCGCATGAAGCACACATCCCTGAATACAGGAACCATCCCCATGATGGCCCGTTGGATCAGCAGGCATTTCGCGGAGTATATCCCATGCTGACCCTTCTTATCATTGCCCTCATCATCTTCGCCATTGGCGGGGGTGGCTATGGTTACCGCTCCGGCTGGTACGGTGGACCGAGGGGAACCGGATTCAACGGCCTTGGGCTGTTGCCGATCATCCTGCTGGTCATTGCACTTTTTTTGTTGCTACACACGCCTGGTAACGCACCGCCACCATAGCGGTGACGGTGCGTGGGGTTAAGGGCGACCGTCGCGTGGGGGCCGCCCCGCCCACAGGGCGGCAAGGGCCGATCCCGATATGTTATGCCATACGGAAAACACTGCCCCCGGCAGGGCCGCCAGCGGGGCGAAATACAGCCGCCCCAATGTTGCCGCCAGGCCGGAATTCTGCATGCCGACCTCCAGCGCCAACGTGCGGCACACGCTCTCGTCAAAACCCAGCAGCCGCCCTCCCCAGTATCCGCCCAGCAGCCCGATCGCGTTATGCAGCACCACGCCCACCAGCACCAGCGGTCCCACCGCCGCAAGTGACGGGCGCACACCCGCTACGATACTGCCTATAATGGCCATGATCGACACCATGGCCACCAGCGGCAGCACCGGTTCAATCCGTCGGACCAGCCGGGGAAAGCCTGTATTGACCACCACGCCACCCATGACCGGCAGGGCCACGATTTCGACAATGCTGCGAAACAGGCCCCAACTGTCAACGCTGACACCGGCCGATACATAAAGCCGCGTCAGCACCGGGGTGGCGACAATACCGACCAGCGTGGAAAGCGTGCTGATGCTGACCGACAGCGCCACATCGCCACGTGACAGATAGATCATGACATTGGACGCCGTACCGCTGGAAACACAGCCCACCAGGATCATGCCGGTGGCGATCATGGGTGGCATGCGCAGCATATGCGCGATCCCCCATGCCGCCAGCGGCATGACAAGATAGTGCAGCACCACGCCCGCCACGACCGGCTGCGGCCTGCGCGCGATGCGCATGAAATCCCCCGCCGTCAGCGTCACCCCCATGGTGAACATGATGAAGGCAAGCAGTGGGGTTATGGCAGGGGTCAAGGTCATGAACGGCGCGGGAAACGCAATCGCCCCGACCGAGACAAGGACCGCCCATAACGGAAACAGCCGTGTCAGGACCGACATGTCATTGTCCACGCGTTCAGCATATGTCCACCCTGCGCTTTCGTGCCTGTTAATGCGGGATGCCTGCATACGCACGGCCGCGCGATATGACCAGAGCGCATGGCAGGCGACGGATCATTTTGTGATGTCACCGACAGTGTCTTACGCAACCCCACCCGTGCCCGACTGTTGTCATGAATGCGGGATACACCATCCATGGCCGAACACGTCATGTATGCTGCCATACCCGCGTCGTGTCATGGGGAGGCCTGCGTGCCCGATACCGTTTATCGCAATGCGCTTTTTTTTGATGGCACGGGCAGCCATCCTGTCATTTCAGACATTGCCATATCCAACGGCCGGGTTGTGGCGATCGGACCATCACTGGACCTTGATGAAAATACGACACAGGTAGATTGCGCCGGCCTGTGGCTGATGCCGGGGCTGCTGGACATCCACACCCATCTGGACCTTGAACTGGAACTGGCCCCCGAACTGCCCGAAGTGGTGCGCCACGGCACCACCACGGTGGTAATCGGCAACTGTTCCATCGGCGTGACCTATGGCCACCAGCGCAGCGCGGGGGAAGACCCCATCGTGGACTGTTTCGCCCGTGTGGAAAACATGCCAAAACCCGTGCTGGCCCGCGTGGCGGACAGATGTACCTGGACCGATTCACAGGGGTATCTGGATCACCTTTCCCGCCTGCCACTTGGTGCCAATGTTGTCCCGCTCATCCCCCATTCCATGCTGCGCATCGCGGTCATGGGGCTGCAGCAGTCCATTACCCGCCCCCCCACCAAGCGCGAGCGCGCACAGATGGAACGTCTGGTGGATGCGGGCATGGCGCAGGGTTACGCAGGTTTTTCCACCGATGCCCTGCCCTTCCACTTCCTGGCGAACAGCCCGCATAAAAAACGCAAGATCCCGACCCAGTACGCCAGCTACCGCGAACTGGCACAGCTGACCAATGTCGTCCGCCGCTACGGGCGCGTATGGCAGGCAACCCCGCCCAAGGATGACATCATCGAGGCGGTGCGCACCTTCCTGCTGACCAGCGGGCGCCTGTTCGGCCGCCCGCTGCGCACAACGGTGCTGGCGGCGATCGACCTATGGACCAATCGCGCAGCGGTCACGATGTGCCTCATGCTGTCCGCCATCCTCAACTCCCGGCTGCTGGACGGGATATTCCGTTTTCAGGTACTGTCAGGCACGTTCCGGATATGGAGCGACGGGGCAATCAATCCCATCGCCGACGAAATACCCGAACTGCGCGCCCTGAATGAACTGGAACTGGATGACCGGGCAGGACGCCTGCGCATCCTTGATGACCCGCAATGGATCGCAGCCTTCCGGGCGATGTGGCTGAAAGGCAGGACAGGATGGTCCATCGCACGGCTGCGCCGGCTGCTGCGGCTGGAGGATACAGTGCTGACCCGCCGACTGGCGGATATGAAGGTGACTGAATGCCCCCTGTCCCTGTGGCAGGGCGAGACACTGCAGTACCCCTATCATCGCCTGCGGCAATGGCAGGCGACAAAAGGACGCCATGGGGCGGTCAATCCGGAAGAAGCCGCGTTTTTCGCAACCTTTCCCAACCCTGTCGGGGATGACGCCACTTTCATCATCCATCTGCTGCGGCAATGGGATACCGACCTGCGGTGGGAGACAACTTTTGCCAACCGTAATCCGGTCACGCTGAAGAAACTGCTGTTCAATCCACACACGCTGCCGGGATTCAATGACAGTGGCGCGCATCTGGCCAATATCGCCTTTTATGACGGAAACCTGCGGACCCTGAAAATGGCCCAGCCTGACGGACCGCGGCAGGTGGCTGTCGCCGTGCACCGCCTGACCGGCCTGCCTGCCGGCTTCTTCAACCTAAACGCAGGTGTGCTGAAGGTCGGCGCGCAGGCCGATCTGTGCGTGATCGACCCCGATGCCCTGCGCCGTTGGGACCCGGAAAAAACCTATGAATTCGTTTATCGCAGCGCATTTGGTTGCCGTCAGGTCATCAATCGCCCGCCCGGTGTCGTACGCCATGTCATGGTCGCAGGCCGGACCGTGTGGACCGATGGCGATTATACCCGTGACTTTGGCCACACAGCCTTTGGCCGGGTCATGCGTGCAAAAGACCACCCGGATGAACGCAACCCCGCACGGCTGATCCCCGAATGATACGAACCGGGGGACAAGACCGGGGACCATAGCCCGCCTGCCTGTCCACGCGCCCGTGTTTCCCAGCGGGCAACACGCACCTGCACAGATTTGATGGCCTGTCCTCCTGCCTGTCCATGCTATGGGCTGCGGGTCACCCCTGTGCATTGCGTGGAGAGTACCGTCCCTTGTCATGCCGATTGCAAGCCGGGTCCGCGTTCTGTGCCGTCGTGCTGCTGTACGCCGGCACGACCCGCGCCCAGAGCGTGCCCACCATTGACCTGCATGGCGTGACCATAAAACCCTATGCCACGGACCAGCTTGATGTGGGCGGGTTCGCCAATGCATCCCCCACCCGTCCGGGTACGGGAGCACGGGGTGCACGCATGCGTAATGGCGTGCGGCTGAATATCCACAAACAGGTCGAAATCGGGGCCATTTGGGATTTCGGGCCGGCACCCGCTGGGCCGATGCGCCTGTTTGAAGGTCAGGTTTCCTATGTCGGGCTGCGGCATTTCGTATTCACGGCAGGAATTTTCAAACCCAGCTTCGGCCTTGAATCCATGCAGGCACAGGGTGATACCGTTTTTATCGAACGCTCCAGCATTTCCACCCTGACACGCAACCTGGCCACGGGTATCGAACGACAGGCGGTGCAGGCGGAAACATACGGAAAACGCTATCATTTCGCGCTATCCGCCACCGCAGGCACCGCAGGACCAGGCGAAAACGGCAACCAGCGCGCCATGGCCTTCCGCCTTGTGGGGCTGCCGGTCCGGACGCGTTCCGTGCTGCTTCATGTCGGGTTTTCGGGGGAATGGGTGTTCCGCCCCGCATCCGCCGGCAACGCGGCGCCGGTGCTGTCCCTGTCCGATAATCCGGAAATCAATCCGGGGACGGTTTCAAAATACCTCAATACAGGGAAAATCCTGTCCGACAGCGCGGGCGCGTTCGGGGTGGAGACCGCCGTGTCATGGAAAAAACTTCTGTTTCAGGGCGAAGCCTATGACATCGTGCTGAACAGCCGCATCAATAACGGTAACCAGCGACTGCGCTTCCATGGGTGGTACGGACAGCTTGGTTATACCATCAATGGCAGGCAGCGGGAGTGGAAGGGCCGCACCGCGGCGTTTTCCTCGCCATCATGCGACAGGAAACAGAGCGTTCTGTGCAATGGCTATGGTGTGCTGGAAATTGCGGCCCGCTATTCACAGGCTGACCTTGAATCTGGCCCCATCCACGGCGGCGACCAGCAGACCGGGTCACTGGCCGTGAACTGGTGGCCCACGGGCATCATCCGTACGACCGTGCAATATGAATACGGGCAGGTCACGCGCACTCCGTCAGCGGAACATTTCCATGCAATCATGTCGATGTTCCAGATAAAATTCTAAAAACCGTTTTGATATGTAAAGAAAAGCTTTTGATTACCGCTTTTTCAAAAAAGCGGCGTCTCCCGAAGCCATCTGCAAAACCATGTTTCCAGACAGCATCGTGATACCTTTTTCATGATGCTGCCGGTTAGCAACAACTGGCGCCTTCACACCCATCTGCCGTAACGTATCCGCTTACCGGGCGTTGATACCGATACGGATGGGTGAACAGATCATGACGACCACGACAGGAAGATAACCGGCATGGAACAGCAACCCGCCCCCCATAACAATACAGCACGGCCGCAACAGCCAGTCCTGTTCCTGCCGCATGGGGGGGGACCATGCTTTTTCATGGACTGGCCGGATACATGGGACCATATGGGGGCCTACCTGCGCGCCGTCGCCGCCACCCTGCCCCGGCGTCCCGACGGGATCGTGGTCATGTCCAGCCATTGGGAAACGGGCGTGCCCACGGTTACATCGGGCGCCCATCCGGCATTGATATACGATTATTCCGGCTTTCCGCCCCATACGTACCAGCTGCGTTATCCCGCGGCGGGTTCCCCCGAGCTTGCGGCACAGGTATGCGCCCTGCTGGACAAGGTGGGGATTCCAAACGCGCAGGACCCCGACCGGGGCTTTGACCATGGGGTGTTCATACCGTTCATGCTGGCATTTCCGCAGGCCGACATCCCGATTGTAGAACTGTCGCTGCAACGCGATCTCAACGCCGCGATGGAAATACGGATCGGGGCGGCGCTGCAGCCGCTGCGCGCGCAGAACGTGCTGATTGTGGGCACGGGCATGACGTATCACAACCTGCATCATTTCATGGGGCAGAACCCGCAATCAAATGCCGTATCACGGGAATTCGACACATGGCTGACCCATGCGGTGGAATCCCCACCTGACATACGGACCGAAGCCCTGACCCGGTGGACCCACGCGCCGGGTGCACGGATCTGCCACCCCCGCCCCGAACACCTGCTGCCGCTCATGTTCGCGGCGGGGGCCGCCGGGACGGATCGGGGCGTGCGCGATTACAGCGATACGGTCATGGGCAAGGCACTGTCGGGTTTCCGGTTTGGCTGATGATGACATTTCCAGAAGAGAAAGGCATTGCACTATGAAAAAAAGCATTCCGCCCGCCGTGGCCTCCGCCTGCATATGGGCGCTGCTCGTGGCTCCGGTGATGGCCGCAACGCCTGCCCATGACGTGCAGGCCGGGCGTTACCGGATCGAACCCGGCCATACCCAGATCACCTTTTCCCTGCTGCATCTGGGGTTTACGCCCTATTCCGGCATGTTTTCAGGCATCAGTGGCACGTTGCAGCTTGATCCCGCCCACCTGTCCGCATCCCGGCTGGATGTCAGCGTGCCAGTCAGCAGCCTCTATACCCCCAGCGACCGGCTGACCGGGGAACTGCAGGGCGCGGACTGGTTTGATGCTGGCCGCTACCCGAATGCGACCTTCACCTCGACTTCGGTCGTGCCCGCCGGGGCGGAAAATGCCACGATCACGGGCAACCTTACGCTGCATGGTGTGACAAGACCGGTCATGCTGCATGCGCATTACGTGGGCGCAGGCGTCAACCCGATGGACAAGGCCTATACGGTCGGGTTCGCGGCCACGGCAACCATCCGACGCAGCGATTTCGGGATCAGGACCTATGTACCCATGGTGGGGGATGACGTGACCCTGACCATTGCCGGTGCGTTTGAAAAACAGGACTGATGCTGCCGGACCGGATACCCGTGCAGGGATTGCATGTCATCCCGCCACTGAACCCGTCACCCCGCACAGGAACATGGACCATGCCGCATCCAGAAACGCGGCGCGTGCCACATTGTCATGCAGGGGATCAAGCCCCAGCAGGCGCTGCTGGATCGGCCATCCGGTCATGATCCCGGTCAGCAGCCGGGATGTGCTTTCGTTATCGGTGCCGCTGCGGATCTGCCCTGCCGCCACGGCAGCCGTCAGCAGGGTTGTGATCCGCCCGTGGAAGGGCCCGACAATTTCGTCCATGGCATGGTCGATCAGACCGGGATAGCGGTAGCCATCCGCGATCATCATGCGGTACGTGGCGATCACGTTTTCCCGCATGATGAAATCGAGCAGCATCCGGCACACTTCCTTCAGCGCCTGCAACGGATCAAGCAGGGAAGCTTCCGTATCCGTTTCCAGCAGCGAGGCGCTGAGATGCGTGATGACCGCCTTGAACAATGCTTCCTTGGAGGCATAGCGGTGATAGATCGTCTGCTTGCTGGCCCCCGCCGCACGCGCGATCTGCCCCATTGATGTCCCGGCATAGCCGTGGGCAATGAACAGCCTGCCCGCCACATCCAGCAGGTACTGGTCCAGCAGGGCGGAATCCTGTGGTGTCGGGCGGCCCGAACGGCGCGGCTTGCATAGCATGATCGACATCCCAACTTTCCCGTCCCAAACATGATTTGCCGCAGATGCGCGGCCATATGTGGCTTGACCATGCGGAATTGTCCACCTAACAAAACCGTACCGAACCGTTCCATATATGGTGGCGCATGCCTGATACTTCACCAACCGACCCGTCCCCCTCAGGCCAGCCCGCCCCGTCCGGCGCGCCACAGTCCGATACGAAAAAACCTGCTGACCCGCGCAAGGCCGCCATACGCAGGCTGGTTGTGGCGTGTATCGCGGGCATTGCCGTGATAGCGTTCGTGGCATGGCTGATCCACTGGTGGACGCATGGACGGTTCATCCAGTCCACCAATGACGCGTACCTGCAGGCCGATCAGGTCACGGTGTCCACCCGTGTGGCGGGCTTTGTCGATCAGGTTCTGGTGGCCGAAAACCAGGCGGTGACGAAGGGGCAGGTTCTGGTGCGCATGGATGAACGTGATCCCCGCGCCCGCTTTGAACAGGCCCGTGCGCTGGCCGATCAGGGCAATGCCGCGATCATCCAGACCAGGGCCCAGATCGACGCGCAGGACGCCGAAATTGCACAGGCACAGGCCCGGCGCGATGCAGCGCAGGCGCAGGTTGATTTTGCCGACCGGCAGGTTGCCCGTTACCGCGCGCTGGCCGCAACGGGGGCCGAAACAAATGAACATTATGACCAGTTGCGCAACAGCAGCGCACAGGCCCATGCCCAACTGTCGCAGGCCACCGCCGCCCTGAAATCGGCACAGCTTCAGATCGCCACCTTCCGTGCCGAAATCCTGCAGGCACAGGCCCGTATTGAACAGGCCATCGCCCAGCAGCGTTCCGCGCAGGTGGATCTGGACGCCACCACAATCCGCGCCGCAGTGGACGGACGCGTGGGCGACCGCAGCGCACGTGTGGGACAGTATGCTGCCGTTGGCACGCATATGATGACCATCGTGCCGGTGCAGGACATCTATCTGGTGGCCAATTTCAAGGAAACGCAGATCCGCCGCATGCGCGCAGGCCAGCCGGTCCGGGTATCGGTCGACGCGCTGGGCGGTGAGACGATACACGGTACGGTCGAAAGCTTCGCGCCGGGCACGGGCGCACAGTTCGCCCTGCTGCCGCCCGACAACGCAACCGGCAATTTCACCAAGGTAGTCCAGCGCGTGCCGGTACGCATCCATATCCAGCCCGATGCGGCACAACGCGTGATATTGATCCCTGGCCTGTCGGTTACGGCGGCGGTCGATACGTCCGTCCCGGTCAGTGATCCGGCCCCCACCGGCGGTGGGTCGTGAGCACGCAGCCAACAGACGATAACAGCCCCGCCGTTCCGCAGAAAGCGGATGCGGCGGCGTGGCTGGCGGTGGCGGCGGGTACCATTGGCGCGCTGATGGCGACGCTGGATACTTCCATCGTCAATTCGGCCCTGCCCACCATCCAGGGCGAAATCGGGGCATCCAGCAGTGAGGGCACGTGGGTCACCACGGCATATCTTGTGGCCGAAATCGTCATGATCCCTCTGGCCGGATGGTTCGAGCGCATATTCAAGCTGCGCAATTTCCTGTTGATCGCAGCGGTGCTGTTCACCATCTTTTCCATGTGGTGCGGGCTGTCACCCAATCTCATGCACATGATTATCGGCCGTGTGGGACAGGGTTTTACCGGTGGGGCCATGATCCCCACCGCCATGACCATCGTGGCCACGCGCCTGCCGCCAGCCCAGCGTCCAGTGGGTATCGCGCTGTTTGGCATGACCGCCGTCCTTGGCCCGGTGATCGGTCCGGTCATTGGCGGATGGCTGACGGAAAACCTGAGCTGGCATTACGCCTTCTTCCTCAACCTGCCCATCAGCATCGGGCTGGGCATCCTGCTGTTTGTCGGCCTGCCCGCGGGTAAAATTGACTGGGGCGAATTCCGCAATACCGATTATTACGGACTGGCGGGGCTGATACTGGGGCTGGGTGGCCTGACAGTCGTGCTGGAGGAAGGGCAGCGCGAACGCTGGTTTGAATCCGACATGATCCGTGAACTCAGCATCATGTCCGTCATTGGCATGGCCCTGCTGGTGATCGGGCAGTTCCGCTCGCGCCAGCCGGTCATTCACCTGAAAATCCTGCTGCAGAAAAGCTTTTTCGGGGTGTTTGTCCTCAGCCTCGGGGTGGGTGGCGCGCTGTATGGCATCCTGTACCTGATCCCGCAGTTCCTGGCCGCCGTCCCCGACTACAATTCCGAACAGTCGGGTATCGTTGCCGCCATAAGCGGCATTCCCACCCTGCTGATGCTGGCGGTATTTCCCATTCTGGTGCGCAAGCTAGATATCCGCCTGGCCATCGCGTTTGGCATGTTTTTGTATGTGGTCAGCTGCTTCATGAACGCGCATCTGTCACCGGACAGCGCGGGGCCGCATTTTTTCTGGTCGCAGGTAGTGCGTGGCTTTGCGCAGTTCTTTTCGCTGCTGTTCCTTAATCAGGCTGCGACCAGTGCGGTGCCCATACAGTATGCGGAAGATGCGTCCGGCCTGTTCAATGCCGCGCGAAACCTTGGCGGGTCATTCGGGCTGGCCGCGGTAGCGACACTGCATGATCGCCGGATGGACCTGCATACCGCCCGCATCGAGGAAACGGTCACCGCCAATTCCCCACTGGGGCAGGAATTCGTACAGCACTACGGTCTGGCGCGTCTCAGCGCGCTGATTACCCGACAGGCGACCGTAATGACCTATGGCGATCTGTTCTGGATATTCGGCATCGCCCTGCTGGTGATGATGCCCCTCGTATTCCTTATCAGGCCAATGCCCAAAGACGCTGGCATGACGGCGGGATGACAGACATGACCCCCTTTTCCCCCTTTCGTCCCGCATGGCGCGCCACGTCCGGCATTGCCCTGAGCATGACGCTTGCGGCCTGTTCCGTAGGCCCCGATTACAAGGGACCGCCGCATGTCGCCCCCGTGGCGGAACACGCGGCCGGTTTCCACCGGGCCGATCCCGCGCTGACCACGGCGCAGGCCCCGCTGTCGCACTGGTGGGAAGGATTGAATGACCCGGTGCTGACCGACCTTGTCACCACGGCACTACGCAACAGCCCTGACATGAAACAGGCGGCAGCACGACTGCACACCGCCCGCGCGACCCAGCGTGAACGCTTTGCCGGGTTCTTCCCCGGTGGCGGCATGGCCGCGTTCTGGGACCGTACGCGCCTGCCTACGGGCGATATCACGTCTGTTCTTGGCGGCAGCGGACAGCCTGACACCATGTCGCTGCCACCTGCCATCAAGTCGGATTCCTATGGCGCGGGTTTTGACGCCAGCTGGGAAATCGACCCCTTTGGCGGCAACCGGCGTGGCTATGAGGGCGCACGTGCGCAAAGCGAGGCCCAGATGGCGCAGCTGGCTGATACCCGTGTCCGGCTGGCAGCGGATGTAGGGCGCAATTACGTCAGCCTGCGCGGGGTGCAGCACCGGCTTGCGCTTATGCAGCGGACCATTGAAATCGAACAGAACATGCTGGACCTGACCCGCCAACGCCGGATGCAGGGCACCGCGTCGCAGGAAGATGTGGAACGCTTCTCGGGCCAGCTGTCACAGGTGCAGGCCGCCATTGCCCCGATGCAGGCGCAGCAGGCCGGGTATATGGACGCGCTGGCCACCCTGACCGGGCGCGAGGCGGGACAGCTTGATGCGCAACTGTCCCCACCTGAACCCATTCCCCTGCCACCCGCAGTGGTTCCCGTGGGCAATCCCGCCGACCTGTTGCGCAGGCGTCCCGACATCCGCGTGGCCGAACGTGACATTGCCGCCAACAATGCCCAGATCGGTCAGGCCATTGGACAGTATTTTCCCAAGATCAGCCTGTTCGGCACGGTTGGCTTTACCGCCGCCAACGGGCAGCGTTTCTTTTCGGGTGACAGCTTTTCCTACATGGGCGGGCCGACGCTGGAATGGAGCATCCTGAACTTCGCCCGCACCAATTCACGCGTGGGCGAGGCCAGGGGCGGGCGTGACGCGGCCCTTGCGCATTATCAGGGCGTTGTCCTGTCCGCGCTGCAGGATGCGGAAGGCGCGCTGTCCCGCTTTGGCCACCAGCGCCAGTATGTGCTGAAACTGCAGGAAGCACGCGGGGCGTCGGACCGGTCATGGGCACTGGCCCGGCAGCGCCAGCGCGCGGGCACCCTGTCGGTCATTGACGCGCTGGATGTGGAACGTCAGCGCGTCCAGATTGAACAGGAACAGGCACAGGCGCAGGCCAGCATGACCAATGACTACATTGCCGTGCAGAAAGCGCTTGGCCTTGGCTGGGAATCACCTGCCCCGCCGCCTGCGGCGGTCCGGACGGCGGAGCGTTAAACACGCGCGCGGGTTTTAAAGGATGTCTGGAAAGTCGGATCCGGAACATCCTGCAATCATGAGGAAACTTTTGAAAACGCCGCCTTTTTGAAAAAAGGCGGCACCCGAAAACTTTTATTTTTATTTATCAATGATTTATTTTCAGACAGTCTTTGTTGCATAGATAAAAGTTACACTTCGCAATGAAACTTCCGCCCACTGACGCCTGCGTGGATATTGCCACAATCCCGATCTGAATTCATAAGGGTTGGACGGCCACGGGCGGGAGACTGAGTCTTGCATTCTGGACCAAGGGGAAGACACGCGCGTGCCTTCCTGTCAGCCCTGATCCTTGCCCTATCCTCGCCTGGCCTGTCCGCATATGCCGTGGATGGTGTTGCAGCCAACGCGATCTCTACCCCATCCGTTCCCCATATAGCCGCCAGCGTGGCGGATAATGCCCTTGTCGATGATCTGGAACATCGGACCTTCCGCTGGTTCTGGGATGCGGGGGATCCAAAAACGGGGCTGGTGCCTGACCGTTATCCATCACCGCAGACGTTAAGCAGCGTGGCCTCCATCGGCTTTGGGCTGACGGCCTATGGCATCGGGGCCAGCCGGGGTTATGTCACCCGTACGCAGGCCGCGACACGGACGCTGGCCACCCTGCACTATCTTCTGGACGGACCGCAGAACGACACGGCGGACGGGGCGATGGGGTATCAGGGGTTTTACTACCATTTCCTAAACCGGGGGACGGGGCTGCGCTTCAGCCACGATATCGAACTGTCCAGCATCGACACGGCACTGCTGATGCAGGGCGTGCTGTTCGTCCAGTCCTTCTATGACCGCCAGACGCCACGCGAAGCCGAGATCCGCACCCTGGCGGACCAGTTGTACAAACGCGTCAACTGGCAGTGGATGACACGCCCCGATAACCGGCTGAGCATGGGATGGAGTCCCGAACATGGCTTCATCCCCAGCTACTGGGAAGGCTACAGCGAAGGGATGATGGCCTATATCCTCGGCCTTGGTTCCCCCACCCATGCGCTGGCGCCCGTATCGTGGCAGGCGTGGCTGGCGACCAACAACCAGCGCTGGGGCGATTATTATGGCCAGACCTTCCTGAACTTCGCCCCCCTGTTCGGCCACCAGTACACCCATGCGTGGATTGATTTTCGTGGCGTGCAGGATGCATGGGCGCGTGAAAAACAGATCGATTACTTTGAAAACAGCCGCCGCGCCGTCTATGCCCAGCGGGCCTATGCCATTGCCAACCCCGGCAAGTGGCAGGATTACAGTGCCACGATGTGGGGCCTGACCGCCTGTGACGGTCCCGGTGACGTGACCCGGCAGATTGATGGGCAGTCACGGCATTTCCTGTCCTATTCCGCCCGTGGCGCTGGCCGCGACTATACGCAGGATGACGGCACCGTAGCCCCCACCGCCGCAGCCGGGTCCATTGCGTTCGCGCCTGAAATCGTGCTGCCGACACTGCAGAACATGAAAAACCGCTACGGGCAGAATATTTATGGCCAGTACGGTTTTGTCGATGCGTTCAACCCCAGTTTCCGCAACGGGCAGACCTTCTGGACCGATCGGGAATATCTGGGCATCGATCAGGGGCCGATCCTGCTCATGATCGAAAACTGGCGCAGCGGATTGGTGTGGAACGTGATGAAGCGCAACCCCTATATCCGCGCGGGGCTGGAACGCGCGGGATTTGAAGGGGGATGGCTACCGACCCCGACCGCCGCCGCGAAGGTGGCCCGGCCCGATACACGGACTTCGCAACTTGCCCCGCAATCCCCCACGGCGGCACCGACCGGTGATGCCACACGGGGACCGGTGGCCCCGGCCAACCCGTCGTAGTGTGTTTTTGACTGCCTGAAAGACTGTTCAGAAAATAAACAGTTTCCGGGTGCCGCCTTTTTTCAGAAAGGCGGCGTTTCACGAAGCTTTTTGAAAAAAAGCTTCACCCAAAAACTTCTTTCGACAGGTTTTACGGGCCAGCATCGATCGGCACGACGTCAATCAGCTTCTTGTTGACGAATTCCTGTATGCCCATGGATGACAGTTCACGCCCGAAGCCTGACCGCTTGACCCCGCCAAAGGGCAGGTCTGATGTCGTCCATGTGGGATGATTGACATAAACCATGCCCGTCTCGATCTGTTCAGCCACCCGGATGCCGCGCGCCGTATCGGACGTAAACACCGAACCGCCCAGCCCGTACGGGTTGTCATTGGCCAGGGCTATGGCCTCATCCTCATCGCGCACACGGAAGAACATGGCGACCGGGCCGAACAGTTCCTGATGAAAAACCGGATTATCAGGCGCTATATCGGTCAGGATGCTGGTCTGCACGAACGCGCCCCTGTTGGGTGGCGTGGGGCCGACACGCATGACCTTTGCACCATTCTTAACGGCCAGTTCCACCTGTTCATTCAACTGGTCGGCAGCGCCCTGTGATGACAGTGGCGGCACGCCGCTTTTTTCATCCATCGGGTCACCGGGAACCAGTTTGCCCAATTCGGTCGCAAACCGGTCCAGAAAGGCATCGGCAATCGGTTCGGCCACAATGATACGCTTGGCCGCGACACAGCACTGGCCGCCATTGTTCATGCGTCCCCAGACCGCCCATTTCACGGATTTTTCAAGGTCGGCATCTTCCAGCACGATGAAGGCGTCACTGCCACCCAGTTCCATGGTGGTCTTCTTCAGCGCCTTGCCGGCCTGCGACGCCACGATGGCGCCCGCCCCCTCGCTCCCGGTCAGCGCGACGCCAATCACGCGGTCATCGGCAATGATCTTGCCCAACTGGTCGCGGGTGGCATACAGGTTGGTATATAGCCCTTCCGGCGCACCGGCGTCACGGAACAGCTGTTCAAAGGCAGCGGCGGCCTGCGGCACGTTGGACGCATGCTTCACCACGACCACATTGCCCGCCATGAACTGTGGCCCCACCACGCGGGCAAGCTGATAATAGGGGAAATTCCACGGCTCGATCGCAAACAGGATGCCCAGCGGCTGGCTGACCACCATGGCCTGGTCCCCGCGCCCGCTTTTTTCCTTCAGCTTCTGTGGCGCCAGGAAGGTTTCGGCATTATCGGCATAATATTGCAGGATATCGGCGGACAGTTCGACTTCCGCCAGGCTTTCCCGATACAGCTTGCCCATTTCCAACGTCAGCAGGCGGGCATATTTATCTTTCTGCGTGCGCAGCAGGTCGGCAGCCTTTCCCACGATGGCCGCGCGCCTGTCAAATGGCAGTTTCGACCATTCCCTGTAGGTCGCATGGGCGCGGTCCAGCTTCTGCGCCAGTTCCGCATCCGTCAGGTCTGGGAATGTTGCAATGGTTTCATTGGTATACGGATTGACTGTCTTGTACGCCATTGGCCTGTCTCCATCCGGATCTTGGGGCAACAGGCGTGGTCCATGCTGCGGCGTTGCGTCTTGATCGGCCAACGCCACCTTCATGCCGCCTGTGCGTGCAGAACGGCACGAAGGCGTCCGGGTTGCGTGGCATTCGCACATGCCGGTATCCACCAAACCATAAAGAAGTTTTTGGTGAAGCTTTTTCAAGACTCAAGGAATGCCGCCTTTTTGAAAAAAGGCGGCACCCAGAGACCTTTATTACTTTACTTATTACAGCAGACCGGTCGGCAATCAGGCCGTAACCAGCTGTTCCGCTGCTGGCGCGGGCACGCGGATCAGGTAATCAAAGGCGGATAGCGCGGCCTTCGCCCCGTCACCCACGGCAATGACAATCTGCTTGTAGGGCGTGGTCGTCGCATCGCCTGCGGCAAACACTCCGGGGATCGAGGTCGCACCATGGTCATTGACCATGATTTCCCCAAAGTCGTTCAGTTTCAGCGTGCCCTTCAGCCAGCCCGTATTGGGCAGCAGGCCGATCTGCACGAATACCCCTTCCAGGTCGATATGATGATCTGCGCCATCGCCACCGCGATAGGTAAGTCCCGTCACGTTGCGGCCATTACCTTCGATCCGCGTGGTCAGGGCCTCGGTCAGGACCGTGATATTGGGCAGCGTGTGCAGCTTGTCCCGCAGGACCTTGTCCGCCTTCAGGTGTGACCCACGCTGCAGCAGCGTCACGTGGGCGACGATGCCCGCAAGGTCGATGGCTGCTTCCACCCCGCTATTGCCGCCGCCAGCCACGGCGACCCGCTTGCCCTTGTAAAAGGGGCCATCGCAATGCGGACAGTAGGCAACGCCCCTGTTGCGGTATTCCTCCTCACCCGGCACGCCAAGGTGCCGCCAGTGCGCTCCAGTGGCCAGTATGACCGTGCGGGAATGCAGGACCGCACCGTTTTCCAGCACCACGCCATGCAGGCCGCCGGGCTGTGTCGCGGGAAACAGTTCCTTGGCGCGCTGGCCGGGAATGATTTCCACATCATACTGCCGGACATGGGCTTCCAGTGCGGCAGCCAGTTTCGGGCCATCGGTTTCGGGGATGGAGATGAAATTCTCGATGCCTGCGGTATCCATGACCTGCCCGCCAAAGCGGTCGCCCAGCAGTCCCGTGCGCAGCCCCTTGCGCGCAGCATAGACCGCGGCCGATGCGCCAGCAGGCCCTTCCCCGATAATCAGGACATCAAACGGCGCAATATCCTTCAGCTTTTCTGCGGCCTGCCGGGGGGCGTCGGCATCCAGCTTCGCCAGGATCTGCTCAATTTCCATACGTCCCGTCTCGAACAGTTCACCATTGAGGTAAACCTGCGGCACGGACATGATGTTGCGGGCTGCGACTTCGTCCGGGAACAGCGCCCCGTCTATCGTGACGTTATGGATATTGGGGTTCAGCACGCACATGGCATTGAGCGCCTGCACCACATCGGGGCAGTTCTGGCACGACAGGGCCACGTAGGTTTCGAAATTGTATGGTCCCGGCAGGGCGCGTATCCGGGCCGCCACGTCATCGGGGATCTTTGGCGCATGGCCACCGACCTGCAGCATCGCCAGCACGAATGACGTGAATTCATGCCCCAGCGGGATAGCTGCGAACATCACCCCCGTTTTCGCGCCATCGCGGTGGATGAGGAAGCTGGGACGCCGGGAGGCCTGTCCTGTCTCGGACACCTGCACCTTGTCCGAAAGGGCGGCGACCTCATGCAGGAGTTCATGCATCTCACGCGATTTGGGGGTGTCATTCAGGCTGGCCTCCAGCACGATCGGGTGCGCAAGGCTGGCCAGATACCCCTTGAGCTGCGTCTTGATGGGATCTTGCAACATGGGAATGGACTCCGCTCTTTGGGAAAAGGTGGCGTGGATGGTCCGGCCCCGTGGGGCCGGACCATGACCACTTGCGTCAGATCTTGCCAACGAGATCCAGCGACGGGGTCAGCGTAGCGCTGCCTTCCTTCCACTTCGCCGGGCACACTTCACCGGGGTGGGAGGCGACGTACTGCGCGGCCTCGATCTTGGCGATCAGTTCGGCGGCACTGCGGCCGACGCTGCCTGCGGTGATTTCGATGTACTGGATCCGGCCTTCCGGATCGATCAGGAAGGTGCCGCGATCGGCCACGCCCGCTTCCTCGATATACACATCAAAATTGCGTGCGATGTGGGCGGTCGGGTCACCCAGCATGACGAACTTGATCTTGCTGATGGCCGGCGACGTGTCGTGCCATGCCTTGTGGGTGAAATGCTTGTCGGTCGAAACCGAATAGATTTCCACGCCCAGCTTCTGGAACGTCTCATAATTATCAGCCAGGTCTTCCAGCTCCGTCGGGCAGACGAAGGTGAAATCTGCCGGGTAGAAGAAGAAGACGGACCATTTGCCCTTCACGTCGGCATCGCTCACCTTGATGAACTTTCCGTTGTGGAAGGCGTCTGTTTCGAACGGCTTCAGAGACGAATTGATGCGTGCCATGCGGAATGCTCCTTGCTTTGGCTTGTCAGTTATTGACGGGGTATCTGTCCCACAAACACGAAATGGGGAGAAACCGTTTCTGTCAATGGGTGTAATCGGAAAAACCTTTTTACAAACATACCGAAATCGGTCCTATCTATAGATATGAATTATATTCCCCTTTCCGGCCTGTCGCTGCGCGACATCGAATATGTGGTGGCGGTGGATGACCTGCGCAACTTCTCCCGCGCGGCGGAACGCTGTGGCGTAAGTCAGGGCGGTCTGTCGGAACAGGTGCGCAAGCTTGAATCCCTGCTGGGTGTCGTGCTGTTCGAACGCACGCGCCGCCATGTGACGGTTACGCCGGATGGCGCGCGCCTGATCGCGATGGGACGCGACGTGCTGGCCGCCGCCCGCGCCATGATCGAGGCCGCGCGCACGCGCACTGGTCCGCTGGATGGGGTGGTGCGCGTGGGGATCATTGCAACGCTTGGCCCCTATTACGTGCCCGACCTGCTGCCTTTGCTTCGGCGGGCCTATCCGCAACTGAAACTGCAACTGACCGACAGCCTGACGGATACAATGCTGCGAATGCTGCGCCATGATGAACTGGACGTGGTGTTCGCCGCCCTGCCGGTAAGTGGGGAGGGATTTCATTGCGCCCCCCTGTTCCGCGAACCATTTCTTGCCGCCTTTCCCGCCACCCACCCGCTGGCGCGACGCAAGACGCTGGCGATGCCCGACCTGAAGGGACCGGACCTTCTGCTGCTGGAAGACGGACACTGTCTGCGTGACCAGGCGCTGGCATTATGTGGCATGCCGCCACAGCGCGACCAGCCACGCCTGGCCACCAGCCTTGAAATGCTGTGGCACATGATTGGCGCGGGGGAAGGATATTCCCTGATCCCCCGCCTGGCGCTGCGTCACCGGGGCGAATGGGACGGGCTGATAAGCGTGACCGCCCTGCCATCCGCAAGCCGCACGATCGGGCTTGTATGGCGTGCATCCGACCCGCGAGGCCCTGCATTTGAGGAATTTGCCCGCTTCCTGCGCGAAAACCCGCCCGAAAGCTGCACACCGGTCGATGTCCCGTCCCCACCGCACGCGGCGCACATCCGGTCCGCGTGACCGTGGCATGCCTGGCTGGTATTTTCCACGACCATGAGGCGTTAGACAGGAAACCATCCTTGCTGCGCTTTTCATCCATGTGTGCAGTCAGGTAATGAACCCTACTCACCACATGCATGCATCCGGAACCCGGAATGCAATCCTGAAAAGAATCTGTAATGGGCAAGAACCTGCGGAACACGTCACCCATTCAGTAAAATCTTGCAGCCTGTCAGACCCCCGCCCCGGCGGAGGCAGGCGGCAGCAGACGATCACTGACCCAGATCCTGTATCCCGGCGACAGCCATGACATCCCGTTCCAGGGGCACGCCGCACGGCTTGATGCGCTGCGCCAGTGGATGGAGGACACACGACAGAACGTATCGATCCAGATCATTACGAGCAGGGCGGGACAGGGCAGGACGCGGCTCGGCACGGAACTGCCTGCACATGCGCGAAAAGGGCTGGAAGCATTCCACGCGCCACGGCCACCGGCGCCTGACCTGTTCGGCACCGGTGCGTCCCCCATTAATCCAGCCCTGCAGGCGCAAAGCATGCAGGAAACAGCCAGTCTGCATGACGCGCAGGGAAGCATCAGACCAGGTTGCAGCCCATCGGGAAAAAAGTCCGTGTCATGCACAACCAGATAGTCCGCAAACGCCGCCGTTAGCATGTATTGGGGATTCGGGCCATAATCACCAAACCTTTGCACCGCCATGGCGTTGTCACGGCATTACAGGAGGTTCCCATGACACGTCCCATCAGGTTGTTCATTGCCCTGGCTATCGGCCTGTCCGTAGCAGGATGCCATGATGGCCATTATCACCATCATCACCGCGGTGGATATGACGGTTACCATCGTGGTGGCTATGGCAATGGATATGGCAGCCCCGGACGCGGCTACGGCGGTCCCTACATGGGTGGCGGGGGCGGCATGCGTGGGCCGTAACCCCGAACGGTCCGTACGGTCATTTCCCGGTCAGCCGGGTGACCAGCAGCTGGTTGATGCGGAAACCTTCCACATCAACCACCTCGAAACGGAAACCCAGCGTATCCACGCGGTCGGCCTTGCGTGCCATGCGGCGCAGGCGGTGCATGACAAAACCGCCAATGGTGTCGAATGGCCCGGCTTCATCCAGATCGGCAGCCTCCAGTTCACGGCGCACGTCCCCTATGGAGGCAGCACCGTCAATCAGCCATGAATTGGCATCACGGCGCACGATCAGCTGTTCCTCGAACGGGTTGGCAAGCCCACCCATCAACGCCCCCATGATGTCCTTGAAGGTAATCAGCCCCACGACCAGCCCGTATTCGTTCACCACCAGCGCGAAACCTGCGCCATGTGTGTCGAACTGCGCCAGCGTATCCCACAGGTTGATCGTCTCGGGCACAGACAGGACATCGCGCCGCACCTGAAAGATCGCGTTGCCGCCGGGCAGCGCGCCCTGCGGTCCCGTGGCGGGTGGCTGGGTCGGGTCGCGGTCCACCACGGCCGCCAGCACGTCTTCCGCGCGGATGGACCCCACAACATTATCCAGGCCGCCATTGCACAGCGGATAGCGTGAATAGGGCTTGGCGCGGACCTTGGTCTTCTGTTCCTCTATGGTTTCCTGCAGGTCGAGGAACACGATTTCATCACGCGGGGTCATGGCAGACGTGATTGAACGGTCCTGCAGGCCCAGCACGTTCTGGATCATCTGGTGTTCCTGTTCCAGCAGCACGCCCGATGCCGTGCCAGCAGCCAGGATGGCACGCAGATCCTCTGGCGTAACCGGCTCGACGGCCGATGCCGCCGGGATCTTCAGGGCACGCAGGATGGTGTCTGACATCTTGGAAAACACCCAGACAATGGGATAGAGCAGCTTCAATGCCAGAGCCGGAAACCAGCCCACGGCCAGCGCGATCTTGTCTGGCGCGTTCATGGCCACACGTTTGGGCAGCAGGTCGGCAAACAGCACGAACAGCCCCGTCACCAGCATGAACCCGAAGACCGAGGCCAGCGTTTCCGCGGTCGAGGTCGGCAGACCCCAGCCCATCAGTCCATGAGTGACGGACGGCGCGATCATTTCCGAACTGATCATGCCGCCCAGCACACCCACGCCGTTAAGGCATATCTGCAGGACGGTTATGACCTGCCCGCTGTTGCGCCGCAGTTTCAGGAACGCGGTGGCCCGTTCATCGCCTGCTTCCGCGCGCGAACGCAGGCGTGCATCACGTGCGGCGGCAAAGGATATTTCAGAAAGTGAAATGAAGATATTAAGTGCGACCAGAAGGACAAGCGCGATCAGGCCAGAGAAAAACAAAACCACCGGAACACCCATAAAATGACGGCCACGCAATATAGCATGTAATTTTATAAACCCGTACAGATATGTTTAATCAGGTGAAATCGTTTTTTACTTAAATTACATTACGGATTGTTGATAAAGGGATACTGCCCGACTGTCCCGGCGCAGGGGATAACCATGGCGACACGGCCCCGGTCCGGGAGCGCGCGCCATGATGCGTCCCGTCAGGGCGCCGGGTTGGAATGAACCTGGTGGATGGCGTTGATTCGTTCCTCCAGTTCCGGGGGGATGGCCACGTTTTCCGCCCCCAAAATGGCCTCAAGCTGGTCCGTGCTGGTGGCCCCGATGATGTTGGAAGTCACGAACGGACGCGACGTGACAAAGGCGATAGCCAGTTGCACAGGATCGATCCCGTATTCATGTGCAAGCTGGATATAGGCACGAACGGCGTCATCCACGCCCGGTTTTTCATAGCGCTGACCACGGTTGAACAGGGTCGTGCGCGCGCCGGCTGGTCGTGCGCCGTCCAGATATTTGCCGGTCAGGTACCCCTGCGCCAGCGGTGAATAGGCCAGCAGGCCCACGCCTTCACGCAGCGACATTTCAGCCAGCCCGATTTCAAACGTGCGGTTGATCAGATTATAGGCGTTCTGGATGGATACCACACGCGGTGCGCCATTGCGGGCTTCGGCCAGATATTGCGACAGGCCCCATGCGGTCTCGTTCGACAGGCCGACATGGCGTATCTTGCCTTCTTTCACAAGGTCACCCAGCACGCCCAGCGTTTCGGCAATCGGTACCTCGTCGGCGTCGGACAGGGTGGTGAAAGTATTGCCGCCCGCCCCGAACAGGCCGACCTTCCGGTCAGGCCAGTGCAGCTGATACAGGTCGATGTAATCCGTGCCCAGCCGACGCAATGAGCCGTCCAGCGCGTAACGGATCTGTTTCGGGGTCAGGCGCGTTTCCTCCCCCCCGGGGCGGAACCACGGCGATGTGCCGCGCCCGACCACCTTGCTGGCGATAACCAGACGCTCACGCCCGCCACGGGCCTTGAGCCAGCTCCCGATGATCCGCTCGGTCGCACCATGGGTTTCCGCGCGCGGGGGGATGGAATACAGTTCGGCCGTATCAATGAAATTGATGCCGTTCGCCACGGCCATGTCAAGCTGGGCATACCCCTCGGCTTCCGTATTCTGCTGGCCGAATGTCATTGTGCCAAGACAGATTTCGCTAACCTTGATACCGGTACGCCCAAGTTCACGTTGCTTCATCTGAAACCCTGCTGGTTGAAAAAGGGACCGGCACGCCTGATGACGCGTAACCGGGGTCTGGACAGTCATGGCGGTCATCATGCCCATACGGCACGACCGCACGCCTTCCTTGCGCCCCGCATCCGTGACAGGATCAAGGGCAACAGGAAAAACATGGCGGACGGTAGCATGATGGCCGATCATTTCAACCGCGCAGAATGATATTTTTGTAAATGCACATTATTTATCGTTATTATGCAGGCAGCTATCCGACGCGTGCGTGGCCGGGCCGTGACCATGGGTTGCACGGATCGATACATGATGATGAAGTTGTTGAGGTCCGGTCCGTCATGGATAACCGCAGCAAGGATATCTGAACCATGGGTTCATCCCCCGCCACTGCCATTCCGGTAACCCGACAGACACTGAACGAACTGGCGGCGCGTTTTGCCACCCGTGCGGCCACCCATGACCGGTCTGGTGAAATCGCCACCGAAAACCTTGATGAATGCCGCGCGGCAGGGCTGCCTGGCCTGACCATTGCACGCACGGATGGGGGACAGGGCGGCGGCCTGCGGCAGGTGGTGGATGTGGTTGGCCGACTGGCCATCGGCGATCCCACCACCGCGCTGATCATGGCCATGCATTTCCTGCAGCATATGCTGATTGCAGAAAATTTCCGCTGGCCCGAAATCACGCGACGGCAGGTGATTGAAACTGCCCTGCGAGATGGGGCACTGATCAACGCGCTGCGGGTTGAGCCTGAACTGGGTACCCCTTCGCGCGGCGGCCTACCCGCGACACGCATTACACGCGATGCAGGCAAGATTATGCTGAACGGGCGGAAAATCTATTCCACCGGATCGACCGCCCTGCGCTGGGGCACGGTATGGGTTGTAACGGACGAAGCCCGGCCACGGGTGGGACAGGTTCTGGTTGACCTGCATGCTCCGGGTATACGTATTGAACGAAGCTGGCACCAGATGGGCATGCGCGCGACGGGCAGCCATACCTTCGTATTTGAAAATGTTGAACTGCCTGAAGCGGCTCTGGTTGACCTGCGGGTGCCTGAACAATGGCCAGGCAATGACGGGGCGCTGGTTATCGGCCATGCACTGGCCATTGCAGCCTTATATGACGGTGTCGCCCGCGCAGCACGGGACTGGCTGGTTTCCTTCCTGCATGCACGCGTGCCGACGGCGCTGGGCAAACCGCTTGCCACCCTGCCCCGGTTCCATACGCTTCTGGGGCAGATTGACGCGCTGCTGATGACAAACCGAAGCATAATGGATGTTGCCCTCAACCGGGCTGACAACGGGGATTATCCTGGCACCGAAGCCAATCTGGCCAAATATGTCATGACGGAAAACGCCATCAGGGCCGTTGAACTGGGCGTTGCCGCAATCGGCAATCCGGCATTGAGTGAGGATAACCCGCTGGAACGCCATTTTCGCAACGTCCTGTGCGCGCGCATCCATTCCCCGCAGGGCGACGTGGCGCTGGCTGCGGCAGGCAGGGTAGCCCTGACCCCGGCGGAATGACAAATGCCCGACCGTCTTCTTTCTCAGCCATCTGCCTCGCAGCAACCGTCATGTTCGGGCCATGAGTCCTGAACCTAGAGTCGTTATAAACTGTCGGATGGTTCGCGGAAATAAATATACTTACAAATAATTTTTCAGTCAGTAATCTCTAATATTTCTTTCAAAACTTCATGAACATTACTTTTGATCCGAATTATCACTGCCATGCAGGATGCGTCGGGCTACAATTCCAGGACCACGGGCGCGGAGCTTGGCTTCTCCGTGCCAGTCTGGGGGACTGGTGATTGTAATTTCTGGTTTACCATGCATCCGATCGATATACGGCACGTTAAAGCCCCTGATCGCTTCTGCATTTCAATATAGCTTCATCACGAAACAGACACGATTTATGTTCATTCATATATTTATAATTTTTTACTTCATATATTACACCTGCAGTGTCATGGTTGCGGCTGATAAAATTTCCTTATGCAATGTAATATAGCATATTGCATATTCATGAGGGGTACGATTGAGTATGCCCATGACGCCACCAATACCGCCCGTTTCGCCACCCTCCCCTACCGCAGCATGGCGTTTCGCCCGCCCGGGGGAAGCTGAAACCAACAGCCTGCCCGAAGCCTTTGCCAGCGTACGGGTGCCAGGTGCCGGGGCATCATGGCTGCGGCGGTTCATGGCGTTCGTGGGGCCAGGTTATATGGTTTCGGTCGGGTATATGGACCCCGGCAACTGGGCTACCGACCTTCAGGGTGGGGCGCAGTTCGGTTATACGCTGCTGGCAGTCATTGGGCTGTCGAACTTCATGGCGATTCTGCTGCAATCGCTGTCGGCGCGACTTGGTATCGCCACCGGGCGTGACCTGGCGCAGGCATGCCGCGATCATTTTCCGCCGGTTGTAAACATCGTTCTGTGGCTGGCCTGTGAACTGGCCATCATCGCGTGTGACCTGGCGGAAGTCATCGGCACGGCAGTTGCACTGCAACTGCTGTTCGGCATACCCCTGCTGGCAGGCGCCATGATTTCGGTGCTGGATGCCTTTCTGGTGCTATTCCTGATGAACCGGGGCTTCCGTTACCTTGAGGCCTTCATAATCGGGCTGCTCAGTATCATAGCACTATGCTTTGCCGTTCAGGTCGTGGCGGCACAGCCCCCCATCACGGCGTTACTGAAGGGGTTCCTGCCCTCTTCCCGGATCGTGACCAACAGCCAGATGCTGTATATCGCCATTGGCATTATCGGGGCGACGGTGATGCCGCATAACCTTTACCTGCATTCCGCCATCGTACAGACGCGTGCCTTTCCCCGCACCGTGCCCGGACGGCAGGACGCCATACGCTGGGCAACATGGGACAGCACGCTTGCCCTCATGCTGGCGCTGTTCATCAATGCTGCCATCCTGATTGTGGCTGCTGCCGCCTTCCACACCACCGGCCACCGGGATATCGCGGAACTGGAGGACGCCTACCGCCTTCTGTCCCCCATACTGGGACTGGGCATTGCTTCCACCCTGTTTGCGGTGGCCCTGCTGGCAGCGGGCACCAATTCAACCATTACCGGCACACTGGCCGGCCAGATCATCATGGAAGGGTTCCTGCGGCTGCGCATTCCCCATTGGGCGCGACGGCTGCTGACACGTGGGCTGGCCATTATCCCGGTTGTGATTGTCACGGCCATTTATGGGGACAGGGGTGTGGGGCAACTGCTACTGGCCAGTCAGGTAATTCTGTCGCTGCAATTACCCTTTGCTGTAATTCCACTGGTGATGTTCGTATCCGACCGGCGGAAAATGGAGGAATTCGTTATATCCCGCCCATTCGCCCTGTTGTCGTGGCTGGTGGCTGCCATTATCCTGGTGCTGAATTTCAAGCTGCTTTACGATACGGTTCTCACATTGTGACAGCTCATTGATAAAAAATAATAAAAATTCTTAGGAGCATCTTTTCTTCAAAAAAGACGGCGTTCTTTGAAACTTTTTAAAAAAAAGCTTTACCAGAAAACTGCTGTCTCATTCAGGAGCAGGAGCTGACGCCGCATGGAAGCATGCATTGTCAGGACACTCAGCATCTCTATCCACCCACACCTTACCGGCCCTGCCGCGCATTATTATGCAGCGGGTGAGAAAATGGCAGATCCTGCACAGGCTCAGGCATGTGGCACTGTCGTGGGGGGCACGGTCGCCGTCACCTTCAGGCCATCCGGCCCTGGACCATTGTCCACAAGATTGAGGAAGCTGGGAACCGGGAACCTGATGCCTTCACTGTTCATCCGCACGGCCAGACGGGCATAATATTCACGATAGACTGTCCATTTGGCGCCCGGCATGGTGCGGACCGAACCAAGGAACCGCGCACCATTCCCATCCGCCTGTTCAATACCCAAAAAGGCGAATTCGGACATGATGAGGTGCCCGTAACGGGGTGTCCTGCGCATCAGTTCCAGTTCTTCATGCAGGATCGCGCAAAGCTGCTTCGTGTCCTGGCTGAGATCGATCATGAAATCAACCACGACAAGGTTGTAATCACGCGATGTATTGGCAATGGATGACACTTCCGAAAACGGAATGATATGCAGGTCGCCATTGACCGAACGCAGCCGCAGGGTCCGGATCGACAGGTGTTCGACCGTTCCAGACACGCCGCCTGCGGTCACCCAGTCCCCCACCTGAATGGCATTTTCCACCAGCATGAAGAAGCCGGTGATGAAATCCTTCACCAGGCTCTGTGCACCAAAGGCTATGGCCGCACCCATAATCCCCGCGCCGGTCAGCAGCGGGGCAACATTGATCCCGATCTGGGACAGGGTGGTGACCGCCACAATAATGATGATCAGCGCCAGCAGCACCGTCTTGATAATGGGCAGAACCGTACGCAAACGGCTGGCCCGCCCGGTCTGGGATGAGTTTTCAAAACGGGCGATCTGTCCCTGCAATGCGGCATTGGCCGCTTCCCATATGATGATGGCGACCGTATAGGCGACAAGCACGGACAGCATTGCGCCAATGATCTTCGGCCCCAGCCTGCCATGGAACAGGAAATGGATGGCAGGCAGCCCCAGCGCCTGCAGGAAAAGCATGGCGGATGCAAAAAACATGAGGAACGACAGGATTTTGCGCGAAACCGGGTAATAATAATTCACTCGCGCCTGCAGACCGGGATAACGCGCCTCCATCGCGGGGGAGACATGGAACAGCCGGTTCTGCAGGTTGAAGATCAGCACCGACAGTACCCGCGACAGGATGACGACAGCCGTTGTCAGGATGACGGTACGGATGATCCATGCATAACCACCCTGGATATGGGTTGCCCAGATCAGCCATAATGCAAAGTTGAAGAACATGGCCGGCACCCACCACAGATAGACCAGCCGCCCCAGGAACATCCAAAATGGCTGCGTGCGCAGGCGTGCGGGCGGCTGAAGGGCCAGTGCGACATGCATGCGCACCCGCCACGTGAAGATGGCGACAAGCACATGTTCAATCAGCACGACGGAACGGATGATTGCCTCCGTCCCGCGCGCGGGCATGTCAAACACGCCCCCCAGCGTGGACAGGCACACTACCACCGACGGTGCGGCGACAAGGAAGTTGAGCCAGTGCGTGACCATGAAGGCCGTCTGGTCGCTGGCGCTGCACAGCCGGATGGCGGGCGAATGCGGCACGAACAGCGTTTCCATCAGCAAATAGACCACGCGGGCCACCACATAGGCATTCGTCAGCGTAAGCGTGACCAGCATGGCCTGATGCGTGGTGGTCAGCAGGTACGCAAAACAGGTCCCCAGTGCGAAAAACAGCCCCACCGGCAGCAGCTTGATCAGCAGGTGCATAAGCGAATACGGCACACGGGCCAGCAGACGCAGTGTTGCGTGCTGGGCCTGCATGTCGCCCTGCCGGGTCTGCGCGTCGTCCGTGTCCTGTGCTGTCGCCCCTATCGCTGCTGGGGGCGTCGGGGCAACCGTGGCATCAGGCAGGTTCAGGCGGCGTTCGGTTGCGACCGCGCGTTCGGTAACCTTCAGCAGTGGCTTGCGCAACAGCAGCGAAAAACCATGTTCCGCCGCCAGAGCCAGCAGCAGGATCAATGTCGCCCGCCCCATGGCATCAAACAGGATCATCCGCGATTGCGGATCGGCAAAAATGGTATGGGTCCAGTGCACCACGAACACCAGATCACCAAACAGGGCAACAAAATGCCGGGCCTGCACGATCAGACGGCTACGCAGGGTTTCCATATCCTGAACCAGATCGCTGCCCAGCGTGTCGGGTTCGACCGACAGGGTATCCGTGGCGGTTTTGACGGCGGCGGCTGGTGCCGCGGGAGCAACAGGAATCTGGGATGCAATGGCCGACAGGGTATTGGTGAATTCGGTACGTTTCGCCGGGTCGTTCATGACCGCCAGCACCTGCTGCGCCTGTTCACGGCTCATGCCCTGCGCCGCATCCGTATCGGCGGCATGACCGCGTCCGGGCATGGACAGCAGGCACGTTGCGACAATCCCCAGCACGGCAACCCGCCAGAGCGCCAGCAGGGAATGGCCTGTGCCGCCGCGTTGGCAGGTATCGGTTAAGTGCCGCATTGTTTCCCTTCCGTCCCGACGGCCTGATTATGGATGCCCGCCATGGTAAACATGGCACGATCATTGACCATTTCAGGCAGCCACCCTGCGTTATTGCAGAAATGACCCTAAAAGCGCAGAGACGCGGAAGCCGATCTGATATGCAAGAAACTGGCTACCTTTTTGTAATTTACTTTTGGCAGCCATTTTTTATTTGTCATTATTAATTTTTATTGAAATAAGACTTATGTATTAATTTTATATACATTTTTTCTCATATTTGGTTTTGGCATGAATTCTTCCCCATGCGGACCGTCCGTTACTGCACCATTCAACGGAACAGCCCGGCGTCCATGCGCCGATACGCGCAGTGATGGGCCTTACGGCCTATCCTTCGGGGTTGTATGTTTTTTCAGCAGCAATACGGTATCCGAGCCATGCGTGACCGCACGTTCCAGTAGTTCCTGACCGAAGGCTTTCAACGACAGCGGATGCATATCATCAAGCGAACGGGCAAGGTCACGCCGTTCCGTATCCGACAGGCCGGGATCATCTGCTATACGCTGGTGCAGTGCCTTTACGGTATCGGAACCATCCAGCACCACATGCATGTCATCCGGCCGATCCAGATAGGCCCGCCCTGCGTTGGTCAGGGTGCTGTTTCCCGTGATCCGCAATCCGTTTCCGGTAATGCTGACACCGCCCTTGCTCAGTCCCTGCAATTCCAGATCAAGCAGGTTTCGGGCGTAGCGCCCGGCATCCGCATCGTGTCCGGGCACCAGATTGGCCGTCCCGCCATTGTCGGCCATGCGGCGAAGCATCGTCTCCTGCAGGTCATGGTCAATCACGTCAAATCCTCTTTTCCATCATGATTACAATGCCAGACTGGGCCAGTTGCACCCGGCAGGCAATCAGCAGCATGGAAAAGACGCTTATGCACGATCAGTCACAATCAGGGACATCCCGACACCATTGGGGCACGCGCAATGGGGGAATTGTGTTTTCCGCCTCCCTCACGGCCTGCCGGACCAGATGCAGGGCATGATTGCGCGCGGCATGGGTGTTGACGCGACTGGGCGTATCCTTGCCCTGTTCTATCGTCTGGCCCAGTCTTTCCAGACGGGCCAGCAGGACCTTGCGCTGCGCGGCATCCATGTCCAGCAGGGCCGCGCAGAAGGCATTATGCCAGATATGGACACCCAGTTGCGCCTGCTCGGTAGCGGACAGGGCATCATCATGCGATGGGGTCATGGTCAATCCTTCGCAAAAACTGCGGATGCCATTGCAACATGGTCATCCCTTACGGATTGCCATAAAGGGAATTTACAAAAACGGCCAGTATGGGAGGAATGCCAAGGGGAATGCCCCATTCACACCATGACATCATATGTCAGGCATTCATTACCGATATGGCGCAGTATTTCCGTATTGCGGAACAGGTCAAGCCGATCGGGTCGCAATGACCTGCGCGCCAGAAAGGCACGGGCCTCGGCCCTGGCTTCCTTTACGGGATAATCCTGCCCGGCGGGCTTGAGATGTTCAATGGCCGTGTAATCGACAATACCGACGTTATGGTTGTTCCTGTAGGCTTCATCACAGAATGCGATATCGGTCGCCCATGCCCAGCGCAATTCGGGAAAAGGAAACAGGTAGGTCATGGCGTCCCTGTGGAATGCCGTAACGGGACCATCTTCCACATAGCGGGTCACACGGCCAAGACTGTTCCATTTCCTGTAATTGAACGTAAAGGATGTATAGGAATGGTACCGGTGCGCGGGCTGTGATATTTTCAGGTCCATGATTTCACATAATGGAATGAACATATCCAGAAACCGGTGTGGCAGGGCTACATCGTCATCCGTTACCACAACCCAGTCGTAGTCAGGCAGATTGACCTTTGACAGGGCTGTATTGATATTACTGAACTTTCCCTTGCCACGCATCATGCGGACCGGGGCGAAATCAACGGCATGCCGTGTATTCATGAACCGGCTGAATACTTTTTTAAGCGTCCTGTCCCGTCTGGGAACCTGCACGGAAGTAACAAGCACTTTGCGGATCGGCTGACGTGTTGCAATACGCCTGACCTGTCGGGAAAATTTCGTATTGTGAATATCAAACAGCATGTCAGTCAGGACGGAAACCTTACGTTTCTGCCAGAAATTTTTATGCTGGCAGAAATCGGAATCAAAAAAATCCGCGTGGGAGGAAAGTCCATCCGGCATGTGCGTACTCCTGTCATTACATGCGTCATGACCGTACAAACATGCATTCCCGTCATGCACATCTTACGCATATTCTGGCATTTACCTGATCGGCGTCACGGCACGCATGATCCATGCGCCGCCTCAAGCATAACATCCTGCCTTCACGAAGGTTTCAAATTATTTCAGAACAAAATGAAATAACATAAATACCGACTGTAAATATTCCAGAATTACAATAAAACAGCCCGCCGTGTTGGAACTGTTCATATGCCTGCACGCTATGGGCAGGAAAGCGGATGCAGGTGGTGATTTTTTGCCTCCCATCCATCCAGATATCTTCAGGGATATGACGCGATGCGATATTTTCCTGCAATACTCGTACTGTGCGTGCCGTTGACCGTTACCCCGGCCGCCATGGCGCAGCAGCACCCACAGGATAGAAACGTAAGCCAGCCGGGGGGCAATTCACCTTCCTCGATCGAGCGCGCGCAGCCATATTCCCGCAAGACGGAACCTCTGCCGGAAAAGGCCGATCCGGCACGGCAGCAACAGCAACCCGACCAGCCCCTGACAAGACAGCCCGCAGGTAATAAAAGTCCGGATCAGCCCGGCATGTCCACCAACCACCAGACCCTGCGCAGTCCATCCGCCCTGCAATGACCCTCCCCACACTGATCATATAAAAACAGGGCAGGTACATGACTGTACCTGCCCCGTATCGTCATGGTCCGGGACAGCGGATAGGGATGCATACGGACATGCCCCCACCCGCCATCTGCTTACATGCAGTTCCTGCCCTGTGACAGGCCCATGCCATGGGATGCAAGAAACCGGAACTGCGCCTGTTCTTCAGGAAAGGCCGGAATGCCCTGCAGCGCATGCGTGGCCTTGCGATAGCGGTGCAGGTTGCTCAGCCGCCGCCATGGCCGGTCGGGATGCTGCTTGTTCCACAGGCTGATCGCCCGCATCTCAAGTTCCTGATTATTCACGGTGTAATCTGACTTCGTCATGTCCATCTCCCTGCATCTGCATGGTGGGTACTGGAACTGTCACGAGGTATGTGGGACGCTGCGGCAGCCTGCCACATGCACCCAACGCCAGATATTAGCATAAGTTCGGGAAGATTACTTTTTCTCCCCACACTGTGATCCGCAGTTAGGGGCAGTTTGCAAAAAAACGCCGCCTTTAAAAAAAGGCGACACCCAAAAACTTTTATTTTTGTCGATCAGCTGTTTTCAGACGATCTTTAAACGGATCATCCCGTCACGCGCTCCCTGCTCACGTTGCGGGATGCCCGGATTATTTTACCCTGTCAGCGGAAATGGTGGGAAACACCATTGTTTTCAGCGCGGCATCCGTGGCTGGCAGCTCCGTCCGCCCCGCGGGAACACCGTTTTCACGCAGTATGAAGGCAACCAGATCAGCATTCTGCGCCGGTGTAAGCGCACCGGGAGAAAACAGCGGCATGGCTTTGGAAATATAGTCAAACAGCCGATCCAGCGTGGCACCGGACCAGTTGGTTACAAAACGCCCCTTCAGCGGCGGTACGTCAAACGCACCTGCAAGACTGGCGCCATGACAGACAGCGCAGAACTGCTGGTATGTCGTCTCCCCCCGCTGCGCCTGTTCGGTGGTGTAATAGGATACGGTGCGCGCCTGTGCCGCATGGGCCGCAGGCAGCCCGATCTGCACCAGCGCCAGCAGCAGCCCGGCCCCCAGGCCCGCGCGGCAGGCATAACCCGACCCACGCATCAGCCACGCCCCGCGGGAAAGCGTGCAAACAGGTTTTCAAACACCGCAATCGCCTTTTCAGCTTCAGCGCGGTCAGCATGCTCGAAGCTGTTGCCGACCCCTTCCATTTCGCCAACATTGTTCAGATCAACGGCCTGAATCATCAGCCCGTCACTCTTGGACAGGGCCGCAGCCCCCTTGTATTCCACCCCGTACATCACATCCGGCTGGGGCGGCAGCCATGCCGTCTGCCCCCGCACGGGAATAAGGGTCCTGTCCCCCCACAGGTCACGCGCGGCATAGCCTGGACAGTTAATGATGACGGGTTCCGCTATGGATTTCATGTCAGCAGGGGTATGGAATTCACGGATCACGATCTTGCCGCCCGCCTGATAGAATTCCGACAGCAGCAGGTGCCCGTACGCCCCGAAATTGAACATCATCATCGGCGCACGCTGTGCATACGCGACGGGAAAGGGATTATCCTGACTGGCCAGCAGTTCGGGTGCGGGAATGATATCCCTGATCCGGTCGCCATAAGTGGCGAATTCACTGGTCGCGCGCGGCATCCCGGTAGAGGCGTAATCCCCCGGTCCGGTCCGGCCTTCGGGTTCGGGGCCTTCTTCAAATGGCGTGTCGGACAGTGTGTAGTTGTCACGAAAATCAATCGGATTGCCCGGCAGGCCAAGGTAATCGCGATAGGTTTTCCATGAATAGCGGGCCATCTGTTCCCACACATCGGCAAATTGCGGCCCGGCGGGGGCGGTCAGCGCAATGCGTGAATCCGGGGTCCAGCTGCCATTGGCGCGGACCGAACGGGTATGGGGCAGCATGTCGCGGGTATAGATGGTGACCTCAAAACCCGCGCGCTGCGCGCTGAGGGCCGACGTCAGTCCGATCACGCCACAGCCCACCACCGCAATCCGCCGGGGTGACAGCGATGCCGCCTTGCCCACCGCGATATCGGCCGAGCCCCATGACAGGGACCACCCGCTACCGCCATGGCCATAGTTATGGATGACCACCTTGTCGCCCACGCGCTCGACATCCAGCCGGGGACCGGCGGGACGGAACGGGCGCAGGCAGACCTTGATATCGGTAATCTGGTCGGCATGGGCGCGCATGGGCACCAGCCGGGGCACGGTGCCACCAACAGCGGTGCGCTGCAGGGCTGCTGCGGCGGCAGGGACGGAGTTCCACATCCCGCGCGCGCCAACGGCACCGAAAGCCAGGGAACCGGCAAACAGGTCCCTTCGTTTCAGGCGGAGGCGCCTGATTTTCTGGTTGTCGTCAAAACCGGTCAAGTTCCAGCCTTTTTGCATCTGTCCACGCCAGTGCCATCGCACAAGCATCTGAAACGTAACAGGATACAAAATTCCTGACCGGACGCAAGATCCGTCGGCAACAGGACAGGCCGCAGCCCTATTCCCCCACCGCGTGGTGCACAAGGCAGACCAGCGGCACCTGCCCGCGCATGAACGGATGCCTTACCTGCCGTGGCACATCCCCCAGCAGGCTGTGCCACGGCCCATGCAGCTGCGGCAGTTCAAGCCCGAGGTCGACATCGCGCCCCACCGACAGATCCGCCGCCTGCACTCCCAACGCCTGTGGCAGGCGGGGTGCTACGACCAGCAGGCGGATCCCCCCCTGTCGCCGCAGGAAGGCAATGGCGTGGCTGCGGTCCCGTCCCGTGATTTCCACCGGTTCATAGGTGCCGTAGGTGAACAGGTCGGGATAATTCTGGCGAAACGCCAGGATCCGGCGGATCATGTCCTGCTTGACCCGCCCCGTGCGCCAGTCGGTCGCGGCTGCAGCAAAACTGGTGGCGTGTTCCAGCAGTCCCGCACGGTAATCAAAATTGACCGGCGCGCGGTTATCAGGATCAACAAGGCTGAAATCCCATAGCTCACACCCCTGATACAGGTCCGGCACCCCCGGCACGGTCAGGCGCAGCAACGTCTGCGCAAGGCCGTTCACCGCGCCCGCCGGGGCGATGCGGCTCACAAATCCCGCCATCTGCCGCAGGAATGATGCAGATACAACAGGGTCCAGCAGGCGGTCCACAAAGCCGGCGCAGGCGTCTTCATACACCATATCGGGACTGATCCAGCCGGTGTGCCGCTTGGCCTCACGCAGGGCCTTGATCTGCCATTGCTGGATGCGCCTGCGGAAATGCAGCCGTTCCGCATCATTCGCAAATGGCTCCAGCGGCCAGATCCCCACCAGTGTCTGGTACAGCATGATCTCATCAATGCGGTCCGGACCGCCCCGGCCTGCCGCGTGGTTATGGGCAAACCACTCATGCACCTGCCGTTCCCATTCCCCGGGCATGGCGCTCAGCACCGCAAGGCGCGCGCGGACATCTTCCCCGCGTTTGTGGTCATGGGTCGCACCCGCCAGCAGCGCATGGGGAAACCGCGCCTGCCGCGACAGG
Organism: Komagataeibacter diospyri; assembly: GCF_006538165.1. GTDB lineage: Bacteria > Pseudomonadota > Alphaproteobacteria > Acetobacterales > Acetobacteraceae > Komagataeibacter > Komagataeibacter diospyri. Next base: position 24,615 of record NZ_BDLU01000014.1, on the reverse strand, counting down.
CAACACGCGTGGAAGGCCGCGACCGGCAGGCCCAGTACTGCGGGGTCCGATCCCACTTCATTGCGCGACACCAGGCGGCCGTAACGGTAGAATGCCGTATCCTCCAGCGATTTGGCCGCCAACGGCGCGGTCAGGTGTTCAAACGCCTGCTGCGCGCGCCGCACGACGGGCGGCGGCGCCTGTTCGGGACAGGCCGACAGCAGGCGCGTGATGTCCCCCACCACCATGGCCTGATCCCCGGTCGTGGTGCGGCATGCCGCTGTCTTCGCCATATCCAGCACCATGCTGTCCGCCCCATGCTCCTGCACGGCCTCATCGCCAAAATAGGTGCGGTAAGGACGAAACTGCAGCAGAAGGCATTCCAGCACGGGCCGCAGGTCCTGTGCCGCCCATGATCCGTCCCCGTCCGGCAGGCAATGCCGCAGCAGGGTAGCCAGATGGCCGAATTCCGCGGAAAAGACATGTTCCAGCAGATAGGTGCGCGCCGCCCGCACGATCTGGCCAAGGGGTCTGGCATCGGGACCGCACCCGGCCCATAGCCGGTCCAGCACTCCGGCTCCATGGGCGTCATGCAGCACGGCGGATACCTGATCCATGAAGTCATAGCCGGTGGTGCCATCAACCGGCCATGCGGTGGGGAGGCTTTCCCCCCCGATCAGGATTTTTTCAACATAGACCGCCCCACCGGGCAATGCGTCCTCTGGCCGGTCGGGTGTCAGGGCATCCAGCCGGGCGCGCAGGCGCTGGCAATAGATCGCGGGCGCGCCCAGCCCGTCGATATGGTCCACGCGCAGGCCATCAACCAGTCCGCGCCGGTACAGGGAAAAAACATAGCCATGCACGGCGTCGAACACTTCTTCACGTTCGACACACAGGCTGACAAGGCCGGTAATATCAAAAAACCGCCGCCAGTTCAGACGCAACGCCCCATCCCGCCACCACGCCAGTTGCCATGCCTGCCCCGCCAGCACGCCCGTCAGGCACGCGCGGCCCGACAGGTTCGTGCCATCATGCATCATGGCGATACGGGCCATGGCCACCCTGCCCGCATCAGTTGTCCCCCATTGCCGCAGCCTGCCCACCGCTGCATCCGCCTCCGGCCCCGGGCCTGCGCGCATGGCCACGGTGGTAAAGGCCGCAAGCAGTTCCCCCGGCGCATCGACACGCGCCAGAAGGGATGCATACCCAGTGGGACACAGCGGAAAGCGGTGGTCATGGTGATGGATGAAAAACAGCCCGCTGTCGTCATCATGACGCAACGCCAGCATGCCGGCTTCCAGCGCGTCATCAAACGGCCGGTCAAGGAAGGGCAGCATGACGCGCCCGTGGATATCGGGATCCGGCACGTCCCAGTCGATGTCGAACCAGTTGGCATGCGGCGATGCCCGCCCCCATGTCAGCACATCCATCCACCATGGGTTATGTCCGTCCGCCGCCATGTGGTTGGGCACGATATCGACAATCAGCCCCATGCCATGGGCATGCAGCCGTGCGGCCAGTCGCGCCAGCGCCGCCTCATCCCCCACAACAGGATCGATCCGGTCATAGCAGATCGTGTCATAGCCATGCGTGGAGCCGGGGCGTGCGGCAGATAGTGGCGAGGCATAAAGATGGCTGATGCCCAGCCGCGCAAGCTGCGGCACAAGGGCCGTCGCGCCATCCAGCGTCATGCCGCCCCGGAACTGCAGGCGGTACGTCGCCCGCACCGATGGTGCGCCGTGACCGCTGTTCATGACGACCGTCCCGTCCGCAGCCGACCGAAACGCCGGCGCGCATCCACACCGGACAGCAGGGTCGCGGTCATGCCCGGATACCGCCTGCACCAGTTGGGGTGGCCGGTCGTGGTGCCGGGCAGGTTGGGCTGTTCATTCAGGCCCAGCAGATCCTCTATCGGAATGACAGCCAGCGGGCATGCCGCGCGGCCAACGAAGCCTATGGCTTCATCCACCACCTTTACGGCACCATCGGCGGTGGCGGGTGGCTTTTCCGCAGGCGGCTTCCTGCGCGCGGCCGGGTCGGGTGGCTGCGTGCCACGTTGCCCCACCATCGCCGCCCACAGTGCGGTGCGGTCATTCTCGCGCTCGTCATTCAGGGTGACGCCATCCACGCCCGGAGCCATCTGACCCAGCTTCACGCGCCAGTCGATATCAGTTCCCTGCCACCAGCCCGCCACGGTAGGCAGGTCGTGCGTCGTTGTCATGGCAGTCGCGCCGGGTGACCACGTGCCCGGCGGTTTGAAGGCCCCCTGTGGCGTACGTTCGAAAAACAGCACGTTCATGCCCATGATACCGTGTTTCTGCGCCATGGTACGAAAGGCGGAGGTGACCGTGCCCAGATCCTCGCCAATCACGATGGCATTGGCGCGCGTCGCCTCCAGCGCCACAAGCCGCATGAGGTCACGTACCGGAAAGGACAGGTAAGCCCCTTCAGCCGATGTCCCCCCCTGCGGTATGACCCATAACCGTTCCAGCGCCATGACGTGGTCAATGCGCAGCCCGCCCCCGTGGGCCAGCCCCGCGCGCACCGTTTCGATAAAGGCGCGGTAGCCCCCCGCCTGCAGCCCGGCGGGGGAAAAGGTGGTCAGTCCCCAGTCCTGCCCCACCGGGCTGAGGGCATCGGGCGGCGCACCGATGGACGCACCCACCAGGAATTCCTGCTGCCGCGCCCAGCATTCGCTGCCGGTAGGGTCAACACCCACAGCCATATCAGCCACTAGGCCAATGCGCATGCCGGCCGCGCGCGCGGCACCACATGCCTGTTCCATGCTTTTGGCGGCCAGCCACTGCACGAACACATGAAAGCTGACGTCATGGGCGAATTCATGGGCGAAACGCGCGACCTCCGGGCTGTCGGGGTGACGCATTGCCAGCGGCCACTGCCGCCAGTCCCCGCCGCGTCCGCCACGGGTGGTGAAATAGGCATGCAGGGTTTCAAATATGGCATGCTGCTGCAATGCCGTCCCACATGCCTTGCGGAATTGGGCCAGTTCGGCAGGGGGATTTGGCACGATCCGTTCATCGTACAGCCGCCGCAGCAGTTCATAACGCCGGGCAGCGGCCTGTGGCCAGTCGATCAGGGGCGCATCCTCCAGTATCCTGACCTTATCGACATAGGCCCTGCCATTCCGCAGTCCCGCCGCCTGCACCGTCGCGGTATCAAACACCGCCAGTGGATCCGCCAGCAGGACATTGAGAAACAGACGCGTGGAAGGCGAATACGGGCTGTACTGCTCCATGCGCGCGGCAAACATGGCATGGACCGGGCTTATGGCCAGCGCATCCGCCCCCCGCGCCGCTGCAAGACGTGCAAGCGTCGCCACCGCGCCAAGATGGCCCATGCCGCCATCGCCGGGCGTGCGCAGACTGTAAACCTGCGCGCCCAGCCCCCATGGCCGGTCTGGCCCCGCCCCATCCATCCGCGTGCCAACGGTGGGACAGGTCAGCGGAGCCACCGCAAGGGTTGTGACATGCAGGCCGATGGACAGGCGGTGATACCCGCATAACCGCAATGGCGGCAGCGCGGGCCGCCCGCGTATGCGGCGCAATGGCCCCTCCACCACATCCCCGCTTTCCATCTCAAGGCGGAAATGGGTCGCCTGCGTATTGTCAGGCAGGGTCAGCGGGGTGACCTGCCCTTCCACCGTCACCACCATGGGCGGCAGGCCGCCCGTGCTGCCGGGCAGGCCATGCCCCTCCAGCACGGCCAGCAGCCGGCGCACGCTTTCGTTGGAAACACGGTGGATCTGCCCCGCCGCGTCACGCCAGCGCATGCTCAGCCCGGCATGACGGGCGCGATCGACAAGATCACGGTTATTCATCGGGCACCTCGGCAAGACAGACCATGACGGCACAGGCAGGCAGAACGTCTGAAATCCCGTCGGTTTCCAACATGGGCTGGGCATATAGGCACTGCCCCCGTGGCGCATCGGGCATAGGAACGGATGCAGACCCCAGATTGAGCGCAATGGCCAGCACCGTGCCATCCCCCATGCGCCACCGCGCCACCACCGCCTTTGGCCCGATCACCTGCGCCCCCATGGCGCGGGCGCCCGCCAGGCGGGGCATGATCCAGCGATGCCGCAGGGCCAGCAGGTCATGGATGGACGCAGCCCACGCCACATGCTCCGGCGCATCACGTTCCGCGTCGTGCAACAGCGACGCCGTAAAGGTTTCCGGCGCATTGGGGTCGGGGATGGTGTCGCGCATCGTCTCGGACGCAAAATGTGAAAACGCCGCAAATTCTTTCCGTCGCCCATCACGCACGATCCGGCCCAGACCGGGCGTATGGCTGGTGAAAAACAGGAAAGGCTGGCGTGATCCCCATTCCTCTCCCATGAACAGCATGGGGATCTGCGGGCACAGCAGCACAAGCCCGTAAGCCGCGCGTAACGCCGGTTCCGAAGCAAGGACGTTCAGCCGTTCGCCCAGTGCCCGGTTGCCGATCTGGTCATGATTCTGCAGGAAAATAATGAACCGGTCGGACGGCAGGTCGCCACTGGGGCTGCCACGCGGTTTATGGGTAACAGGCGATATTTCCCCCTGAAAGGCAAAGCCTTCCGCCAGCACGCGCGCAAGGGCGGCTATGGGGTCGGGGGTAAAATTGGCGTAATATCCTTCATCTTCCCCCGTCAGCAGGACATGCAGGGCGTTGTGGGCATCATCATTCCACTGGGCACGATAGCCCGCGCGCAGCAGGCCCGCGTCATTATTCTCGTTTTCCACGATCAGGTGGACATGTCGCCCCGGTTCGGTCCGGGTGCGGATGCGCGCGGGCAGTTCACACAGCCAGTTACGTTCGGCAATGGCCTGCACTGCATCAAACCGCAATCCGTCAAAACGGAATTCCATCAGCCAGTACAGCGCATTATCTTCAAAAAATGTCCGAACGGCTGGTTGCCGGAAATCAATGGCCGCGCCCCATGGTGTGGACAGGTCAGCACGGAAAAATGGTGCGGCATAAGACGCCAGGTAATTCCCGTCCGGCCCGAAATGGTTGTACACCACGTCCAGAAACACCATAAGCCCATGCCCATGCGCCGCATCGACCAGCGCCTTGAGATCATCGGGATGGCCATAGGCGGATTCCGGGGCATAGGGCAGCACGCCGTCATAGCCCCAGTTCCGTCCCCCCGGTATTTCCGACAGGGGCATGAGTTCGATGGCCGTTACCCCAAGGGCTGCAATACGGGGCAGTTCGCGCACCACACCAGCGTATCCGCCCAGCAGTCCGACATGCAGTTCATATATCACCGCATCATGCCATGGCCGCCCGGACCAGCGCGGATATTGCCAGTCATAGGCACCGGGATCGATCACCACGCTCGGCCCATGCACGTCATCGGGCTGGTAGCACGACGCGGGATCAGGTACTGCAAGGTCAGGGGCGACACGATAGCGGTAGCGTGCACCGGGGCCGCAGGGAAAGACGCATTCGTACCATCCTCCCTTGCGCCGCGACATCGGGGCCGGGGCATGGCCTTCCACCTCCAGCGCGACCGTGTCGCATGACGGTGCCCACAGGCGAAAACGCGTATGCCCGCCATCAACCACCGTCGCCCCGGCGTGGCGGGGGTGCTGGAAATAGCGGTTCATGGCGTGTCCTCCGCATCCGGCGCGACTGACAGCAGCACCAGACCGTGTGCGGGCACGACAACATCGTGCGCTGCTTCATCCAGCGCCGTTTCCGGCTGTTCGGGCCGGGTGGTGTCCAGCAGCAGCGTCCATCGTCCCGCCGGTCCCGGCAGTACGGCGCGGATGTCATCACCACCGGGGTTAAGCAGCATGTAAGTTATGTCCACGCGGTCAGCTTCCGTACTGGCGCGCCGCACGCCCAGCAGGTGAAAAGCTTCCTCGCCCCACTGTTCCTGCCCCATGGGGGAACCGTCCCGGCGGAACCAGCCGATATCGGGCAGGTCGGGCAGTGGATGGTGCCGCCCGTGCATATAACGCGTGGCCCGTAGCGAGGCATGCCCCCGCCGCAGCGCCGCAAGCCGGGCCACGAACCCGATCATGACCTGCCCCGCCGGTGTTTCCGCACGGCTCCAGTCCAGCCAGCTTATGTCGTTATCCTGACAGTAGGCGTTGTTGTTGCCCTCCTGCGTCTGGTTGAACTCATCACCCGCCAGCAGCATGGGCGTGCCGTGGGACAGCATGAGGGTCGCCATCATCGCGCGCTGTATGCGCCCGCGCAGGTTGATGATGGCGGGATCATCGCTTTGCCCTTCCACGCCCCAGTTGGCGCTGTAGTTCTCGGCGTGGCCATCCTGTCCGTTTTCCTTGTTGGCCTCGTTATGCCGGCCTGCATAACTGACCACATCTTCCAGCGTGAATCCGTCATGCGTGGTCAGGATGTTGATCGAACTCCACGGCCTGCGTCCCCGCTTGTCCAGCAGGTCGCCCGACCCTGCGATACGGGCCGCCATTTCGCCCTGCTGCATCGCATCCCCCCGCCAGAACCGGCGCGTGGTATCGCGGAAACGATCATTCCATTCGGCAAAGCCGGGCGGGAAATTGCCAAACTGGTACCCACCCGGCCCCGGATCCCATGGTTCGGCAATCATCTTGCGTTTGGACAGGACAGGGTCCTGTATGATTGCATCGAAAAACCCCGATCCCGGGTCAAATCCATACGGCTCGCGCCCCAGCACCGGGGCAAGGTCGAAACGGAAGCCGTCGATATGGAATTCATTCGCCCAGTACCGCAGGGAATCCAGCACCATCTGCAATACGCGCGGGTGTGACAGGTTGAGTGTATTGCCGCACCCGGTATCGTTTATCAGGTGGCGTTCATTCCCCGGCACAAGACGGTAATAGGTGGCGTTGTCCAGCCCCCGGTAACATAGGGTCGGCCCCAGTTCGCTGCCTTCGCAGGTATGGTTGTAGACAACATCCATCACAACCTCGATCCCCGCCTTGTGCAGCCTGCGGACTGCGGCGCGCAGTTCATGCGGCGAACCGTTGGCAAGGTAGCCTGCATACGGCACGAAAAACGCCAGCGTATTGTATCCCCAGTAATTGGTCAGCCCGCGTTCCAGCAGATAGCGTTCGGGGGCGAAGCACTGGATGGGCAGCAGTTCGATGGTGGTGACACCCAACCGGTGCAGGTGCGCGATCATTTCCGGCGCACCAAGCGCCTGAAACGTACCGGGCTGGGGATTGCGGTCCATTTCCCGACGCATGGTCAACCCCTTTACATGGGCTTCCATGATGACGGTACGGTCCCATGGCACGCGGGGCAGGACGTCGTCCTCCCATTCATACGCGTCATTTTCCACCACGCAGCGCGGCATGTAGGGCGCGCTGTCGCGCCGGTCGAACGACAGGTCGGCACGTGGTGAATGCAGGCGATAGCCAAACTGCATGTCCGACCATGAAATCGGGCCGGTCAGGCGACGGGCATACGGGTCGATCAGCAGCTTGTGCGGATTGAACCGATGCCCGTTTACCGGGTCATATGGCCCGAAGGCGCGAAAGCCGTACAGCAGCCCCGGTTCCGCATCCGGCAGGTAGCCGTGCCAGACTTCATCGGTGTATTCAGGCAATTGGAAGCGTGCGATCTCGCGCCGGTCGCGCGGGTCAAACAGGCACAGGTCGATCCGTTGCGCATTGGCGGAAAACACCGCGAAATTGACACCCATGCCATCCCAGTGCGCGCCAAGGCGCGTAGGCGTGCCGGGCATGAGCGATGAGGGAAAACGCGTCATGATCCATCCCCCGCCGGATGAAGGTAAAGGGCGGCCAGCGGCGGCAGTGTCAGAACGCACGAACACGGGTGGCCGTGGGCCGCGTGATCCGTCGCCATGGCGTATCCCCCGTTGCCCACCCCGCTGCCACCATATTCGGTAGCGTCGGAATTGAGGCATTCGCGCCATGCCCCGCCCACCGGCACGCCCACACGATAGTCATGGCGCACGACCGGCGTCATGTTGAGCACGACAAGGACCGGCACATGGCCGGGGGCAAAACGAAGCCATGCAAGGACCGTATTGGCCGTATCATCACCGATGACCCACGCGAATCCCGTGGGGTCGCAGTCCCGCGCATGGAGTGCAGGCAACGTGCGGTACATGTGGTTGAGGTCGGTCACGATCCGCAGCGTGCCGGACTTGAACGGATCAGTCAGGATATGCCATTCCGGCTGGCCATCATGCGACCACTCGCCTTCCTGCGCGAATTCCATACCCATGAAAACCAGCTTCTTGCCCGGATGCGCCCACATGAAGGCAAGGAACAGCCGCATGTTGGCGTGGCGCTGCCAGTTGTCTCCGGGCATGCGCGACAGCAGTGATCCCTTGCCGTGCGTGACCTCGTCATGCGACAGGCACAGGATGAACCGCTCGCTGAAGGCATAATCCAGCCCGAACAGGATTTCCGGCAGGTGATAACCCCGCCATAACGGATCACGGGCGAAGAACCGCAGGCTGTCATGCATCCAGCCCATGTTCCATTTGTATGAAAACCCCAGCCCGCCGTGTTCCACCGGCCGGGTAACGCCGGGCCACGCGGTTGATTCCTCCGCCACCGTAATGGCGTCGGGAATGGTGTCGCGCACGGCCTGGTTCAGCTGCCGCAGGAAGGCCACGGCCTCCAGGTTTTCGCGGCCGCCATGTATGTTGGGTATCCATTCCCCATCCCTGCGGCTGTAATCACGGTACAGCATGGACGCCACCGCATCGACCCGCAGCCCGTCGATATGGAAGCGTTCCAGCCACATCAGCGCACTGGCGATCAGGAAGCCGCGTACCTCATGCCGGCCAAGATTGTAGATATGGGTGTTCCAGTCCCGGTGCACCCCTTCGCGCGGGTCCTGGTGTTCATACAGTGCGCAGCCATCAAAATTGACCAGACCATGGACGTCATTTGGAAAATGGGCCGGCACCCAGTCCAGTATCACGCCAATGCCCGCGCTGTGGCAGGCATCAACAAAAGCCGCGAAATCCGCTGGCGTCCCGTGGCGTGCGGACGGTGCAAACAGGCCCAGTGGCTGGTACCCCCACGATCCGCCAAACGGGTATTCCATCACGGGCATGAGTTCCACATGCGTAAAACCCGCCTCCATCACATAAGGGATCAGTTCCGCCGCCAGTTCACGCCATGTCATGATGCGGTCTGGATCACCCTGCGGCCTGCGCCATGAGGGAACATGCAGTTCGTATATGGTGATGGGCGCATCCTCCGCCTGCCGTGCCGTGCGCTGTTCCATCCAGTCGTGGTCCCGCCATGCAAAGGGCGCGGGGGAAGCAATGACGGACGCGGTGGCGGGGGGGCGTTCGGCAAAGCGGGCGAAGGGGTCGGCCTTCTGTGGCAGGATATGGCCTTCGCGCGTCATGATCTCGAACTTGTACCGCTCACCCGGACCAAGGCCGGGAATGAACAGTTCCCATACTCCCGCCCCGTGGCGCAGGCGCATGGGGTGACGCCTGCCGTCCCAGAAATTGAAATCCCCGATGACCGAAACCCGCCGCGCATTGGGCGCCCATACGGCAAAGCGCACACCCGCCGTCCCGCCCACCACCATGGGCTGCGCACCCATGACACGGTCAAGATGTGGATGCCGCCCTTCGGAAAACAGGTGCAGGTCCGCCTCATCCACCAGCAGGCCGAAGGCGTAGGGATCGTCCGTTTCCTCCACCGCGTCGGCCCACTGGATTTTCAGGTGATAGCGCGCACCCGCGGGGATCGTGCCGATATGCAGCCCGGTTTCCCCCATGCGCCGCATGGGTCGTTCCATGACCCCCGCACGGGGACGTTCGACCACCAGGCGCACACGGGCCGCGTCATGATATAAAACGCGGATGACATCGACCTTGCCCATATTATGTCGGCCAAGGATGGAAAACGGGTCGGGGCTGCGTCCATGCACCAGGTCATCAACGCCTTTGGGAAGGGAATAGTGGGCTGCATCGTGCCTGATCCTCATGCCTTGGCCTTATATTATTGTATTTATGTAATGACGCCGTCGAACAGCTGTGGCCGCGCCCCGGTCATGGCGCGGCCAGTGGACGGGACAGGCGGGGCGGTCGCCGGGCAATGGTACGCCTGCGGCCTTCACGCAGGCTCATGCCCATATCCGCCCCACCAGGCAGGCAGATCACATTGGAGCGCGCAGGTGCGGACAGGTCCATGCCCAGCACTTCGGCAAACAGCATGACGTAATGCGCGGCCTTGTCATTCCATGACACGTCATACCCTGCGCCATTGTGCTGAAGCTGGCGCCATGCCGCCCGGTTACGACGGTAAAGGGCACGCGCGCGGTTAACGCCGGCGACAAGTGTTTCCCCATCCACAGGTGCAAACAGGAACCCCGTTGCCCCACCTCGCGCCAGTGCCGCCGGGTTGGCATCTACGATGGTATCCGCAAGTCCCCCCACCCGCGATGCAATCGGTACGGCCCCGTAACGTAGCGCCCCAAGCTGGGTCAGCCCGCAGGGTTCAAAGCGCGAAGGGATAAGCAGCGCGTCCACGGCCGCGGGCACGCGGTGGCCCAGTACCTCACTATACCCGATATGGCATGCGAACCGTCCGGGGAACCGCCGGTTCAGGGTGACAAGATCGCGTTCTATATCCCGGTCCCCTTCCCCCACTACAATGATCTGGGTATTGCCCGCCAGCAGGCGGTCCGTGACATCAGCCAGCAGATCGATGCCCTTCTGCGCAGTCAGGCGGCTGACAATGCCGACCACAAAGGCATTCGGGTCAGCCCATAGGCCGAACTGCGCCTGCAGGTCACGCTTGTTGGGCACGCGCCCGATCATGTCCCCCACCACGTAGGGAAAATGTACCGCCGGATCGCTGGCAGGGTTCCAGATGTCGGTGTTGATGCCGTTCAGGATGCCTTCCAGCCTGTCGCCGCGATGACGCAGCAGGCCGTCCAGTCCCATACCACCCTCAGGCGTCTGGATTTCCTGCGCATAGCTGGGGGAAACGGTGGTGATCCGGTCGGAATAATACAGCCCGGCCTTGAGGAAGCTGATCGCGCCATAACATTCGCACCCTTCGACCGAGAACGCTTCGGGTGGCAGGCCGAACTGCGTCAGGCAGGTCGCAGGAAAACGCCCCTGAAACGCAAGGTTGTGGATGGTCTGGACCACTGGCGTGCGGGACGTTCCCATCGCGATGCTGTCATGATGCAGGTACGCCGCCACAAGCCCGGCCTGCCAGTCATGCGCCTGCACGATATCGGGACGGTACTGGTCGATGTGGCCCTGCGCGATATTAGCGGCCATGCGCGACAGGACCGCAAAACGGATGCCGTTATCAGACCAGTCCTGCCCATCGGGGCACATATAGGGGTTGCCTGGACGGTCAAACAGGTCGGGTGCGTCCAGGATCAGCAGGTCCAACCCCGCGACGGTTGCGGACCATAACGTGACCGCATGTCCCAGCAGGCTGTCCATATGGGCCGCCACCCGCCGTTCGCGCGCTGCCGCCATGACCGCAGGATACCCCGGCAGCAGCGTCGTGACCATGACACCATAGGGGGCAAGGGCTGCAGGCAGCGAACCTGCCACATCCCCCAGCCCCCCCGTCTTGACGAAGGGAAACATCTCTGCCGTGACGGACAGCAGCCGGATCGGGGAAAAGAAGGTGGTAACCGCACGGACCATCGGCCTGTTTCCTTGCAGGGGGAAAAACCGGTCATATTTTCTGGTTCTAGGACAGTTAACGGGGCATGGACTGCATGGTCTCACCAACACGGTTATGTGATCGTGTATCTGCGTTCCATTACTTATGAATATTTTTCAGAATTCAGGAGTATAATGAAAATGGCAATTATGTGACGGCATTCCTGAATATAGTCCGGCCATTATTATTTCACCGCGCAGGGACCGCACCTATTTCTGCCATGTGATGAACGCGGCTTCCAGCGGAATGGACGCATCGGGGTGAAAGCCCACGACCCGTGGCGTATAATCCGTGGCGGCACGCGCGGCATCCACTTCCGCGCTGTAGGTCAGTTGCCCGTCCGCCACGCCCGCCACCAGTGTCATCAGAACGATGACCGGCGTCCCGGCGGTCCCATCGGCGTAAAGCTGCACCTGCACCATGTCCGGCGTAATCGATCCCAGATGTACCCCGACACTGATACGCCAGCGGTCCGCCACGCGTGCAGCCTGCAGCGCGCCAAAGCGTATTTCATGCCACCGTGCCGCCAGTGCCTGCTGCCAGCGCCCGATGGCCGCCGCTTTCGCCCCACCATCGGCCAGACGCGCGCGGTAGGCGGCAGCGGCCGGCAGGTAGAACCGCTGCGTATAGTCGCGCACTGCCCGGTTAGCCGAAAAACGCGGGGTCAGCCGGGCCATGCTTTCACGCATGACCGCAACCCATCCCTGCGCAATTCCGGCCCCGTCTCGCTGATAGAACAGGGGGACAATTTCGTTTTCCAGCAGGGTGTACAGGCAATCCGCATCATGCGCGTCACGCTGGGGGCCTTCGCCATGATCCATGCCATCCCCGATGACCCAGCCGACATCCGGCGCGCCCGCTTCGGCCCACCATCCATCGGGTTCGGACACGTTCAGGCCACCATTGACCAGTACCTTCATACCACTGGTACCGCATGCTTCCCACGGGCGCAGGGGCGTATTGACCCACAGGTCCACCCCTTCCACCAGCCGCCGGGCGATGGACATGTCATAATCAACCAGGAACGTTACATGGCCACGCAGGTCGGGCCGCCGGATGAAATCCATCCACCGCGTAATCAAGGCCTGCCCTGCCATGTCCTGCGGATGCGCCTTGCCCGCGACCACCAGTTGCACGGGGTGGTCCGCACCGGTCAGGATGCGGGCCAGCCTGTCGGGATCATGCAGCAGCAGGTCAGGGCGTTTGTAGGCAGCAAAGCGGCGTGCGAAACCGATGGTCAGGACATCCGGATCGAACCCCGGCGGCGGCATGCCGCAATCATGCTGCCCACCCGTGAAGCATGAACGCGCGCTGTGCTGTCCTGTGATGAACCCGACCAGCGCCGCACGGGCCTGCGTGCGGGTATGCCACAGATCATGGGCGGGGATGGCGCGGATGCCATGCTCCACCTCATCCAGAGTGCCAAGCCAGCGGTCCTTGCCCGCGGCACTGGTCCACAATGCATCGGCGGCGGCGCTGTCCCACGTGGGTACATGCACCCCGTTGGTGACATGGGATACCGGCACCTGAACCTGTGGCCAGCGGGGGAACAGCGGGTTGAACAGGCTGCGGCTGACCTGTTCATGCAGGCGGCTGACGGCATTGACCGCGCAACTGACACGCAACGCCAGCCAGGCCATGTTGAAGGCGGTATCAGGGGATGCGCCATCGCCCTGCCCCAGCACAAGAATCTCGGCAATGTCGGTACGCAGGTCATGCCGGGCGTAAAAGTCCAGATGCCGCCGGACCAGTTCCGGGGCGAAGCGGTCAAATCCCGCAGGCACTGCGGTATGGGTGGTAAAGACCGTGCCCGCGCGCGCAATGGTCAGGGCATGGGCAAACGGAATGCCAAGGTCTTCCATCAGGCCACATGCACGTTCAAGGGCTGCAAAGGCGGCATGGCCTTCGTTTAGGTGACAGACATCAGGCCGCAGCCCCAGCACACGCAGCAGGCGCCATCCCCCGATGCCCAGCACCAGTTCCTGACGCAGGCGCAGGGTATCGTCCCCACCATAAAGCTGCGTTGTAATACAGCGGATATCAGGGGGATTATCGGGATCATTGGTATCCAGAAGGTAAAGTGCCGTCCGCCCCACCCGTGCGCGCCATGCGCGTAGCCAGACCTGCCCCGTTGCAATCCGGAACGGCACGCGCAGCCGGTCGCCATTGCCATCGCATACCGGGGAAAGCGGCAGCTGGGCGGGATCATTGATGGGATACAGGGCTTCCTGCTGCCCGGTGGCGGAAAAACCCTGCCGAAAATATCCCTGCGCATAAAGCAGCCCCACGGCCACGACCGGCACGCCAAGGTCGCTGGCGGCCTTCAGCTGGTCCCCTGCCACATTGCCCAGGCCGCCGGAATAGATGGGCAGGGCCTCATCCAGCATGTATTCCATGCTGAAATAGGCAATGGTAGGTGACGGGGTACGGGTGCAGACCTGCGTAAACCATGCCGGTTTTTTCTGGCTCCCGGCATGAGCCTGAACCAGTTGCGCCAGCATGTCACGAAAATCCGGCGTTGCCAGCAGGCGGCGCAGGTGGCTGCGCGGCGTGTTGAGCAACACGGTCCACGCATTATGCGTATGGTCCCATATATCGGGTGCAAGCTGGCGCCACAGCCGGTCCGTGGCATGATTCCATGTCCAGTGCAGGTCCAGCGCCAGATCGATCACGGCCTGTTCATCACCGGTGCTGCATGGTGGCGTCATATCGCTCATGGCGCTACATTCCTGCTGGGATCGGGAACATGTATGGCAGACGCCCGTCATTACATGGCCTGCAGGCAACGCACCCTGAACGGGGCAGTTGCACGAAGCCTGCCACGCGGCATTGACGGTTCAATGCACATGCGCGCCTTATGGACAAAAGGCGGCGAGGCGGGATCAATCATCCTGCTGTGCTTCGCCCGTACCCGCACATGCGGAATACACCGGGCGCGACAGGCTCCATCCCCTACCCCACCGGACAGAAGGAAGAAATACCGTGACATGGGTTCCTGATATACAGCGATATGCACATGCCCCATTTCGCCGCTGCGGCCATTCGGGTATTGACCTGCCCCCCATATCACTCGGGCTATGGCATAATTTTGGTGGGGAAGATGTGTTCGAAACCGGGCGCGCGGTCATTCGCCGGGCGTTTGACCGCGGGGTCACGCATTTTGACCTGGCGAACAATTATGGCCCGCCCTACGGATCGGCCGAGGAAAATTTCGGCAGGATCCTGAAACATGACCTTGCCGCGTATCGTGATGAACTGCTCATTTCATCCAAGGCCGGGTGGGATATGTGGCCCGGCCCTTACGGGGCTGGCGGGTCGCGTAAGTATATCCTTGCCTCCGCCGAACAGAGCCTGAAACGGATGGGGCTGGATTACGTGGATATTTTCTATTCACACCGTCCCACCCCCGATGTCCCGCTGGAAGAAACGGTCGGGGCGCTTGTGCAACTGGTCCGTCAGGGCAAGGCGCTGTATGTCGGCATTTCATCCTACAGCCCCGAACGCACCCGCGAAGCCGCCGGACTGCTGCGTGCAGAGGGCGTGCCGCTGCTGATCCACCAGCCGTCCTATTCCCTGCTGAACCGCTGGGTCGAGGTATCCCTGCTGGACACGCTGGCGGAACTGGGCGTGGGCTGTATTGCATTTTCTCCGCTGGCACAGGGACTGCTGACGAACAAATACCTCAATGGCGTACCGGAAGGGTCGCGTGCCATGGCGGGTTCTTCCTTCAATCCCGATATGCTGAGCGAGGAAAACCTGAACCATGTCCGCGCGCTGAACGATATCGCCGCAAAACGCGGTCAGAGCCTGGCACAGATGTCCATTGCGTGGGTGCTGCGTGACCCGCGCGTGACTTCCGCCCTGATCGGGGCACGCAATGTAGCGCAACTGGACAATTCTCTGGATGCGCTGGGCAACCTGTCCTTCAGCACGGAAGAACTTGCCCTGATCGACCAGTATGCACGTGATGGTAAAATCGACCTGTGGCGTGCGGTCAGCACGCTGTAGGGCATGCCTGTTGAAAAATAAAAGTTCCGGATGCCGCGTTTTTTTGAAAGGCGGCGTTTTCTGCAGCTTTTGAAAAAACCTTCCCAAGGAGCTTCTTTATAGTTCATGGGATTTATTAAACGAATGCCGATCCTTGTGGACCGGCATTCGGGTCATGCGTGTTTCCGTGTTCATGGCGGCATGTCAGAATTTGGGCGGCGGAATCTGCGGAAAGAACCAGCATACCATTGCGATCAGCGTGACGAAGAATACGACCATGCAACCGACAATAAAACCATGCCGTTTCTGCTCGGGCGTTGTGAAGGGCGGGGCGTGAGTGGGATCAACAGGGGCACGTCCATCCCGCGGATTTCCATTTGATGAATACTTCATTGGAACCATCCTTTACCGGATATCCGGCTTCAACAGCATGCATTGCGGAAAGTTGCACCCGGCAGGGTAGTGCGGAATCACCATTGTGCGAAAAAAACAGCATGACATGGACACGGTGCCCCCGTCCCCTATTGCGGAAGTGACCTTGCCGCCTGCAGGTGGTTTTCAAGTGTTGGCAGGGTATTGGCTGCCCATGTCTTCAGGGCGGCGTTTTCGCCATTTTCAGCATAGCGGCGGAACAGGGACACGGCATCCTCGTGTGCTGACACCTGATCACTTCTGTACTGTAGTGCAAAATCGCGTCCATGCAGGGTCTTGAGCTTGTCCAGTTCGTCCTGATGGGTTTCATCCAATGCGGTCGGCTGCTGTATCTGCACGCTGCCACTATGGAGAAGATCCTGCAGGGCGGCGGATGTTTTCTTGTGGTCCGCGATCATTCTTGTCGCGAAATCCGTCAGGGCGGTATCATGGCTGTGCAATGCCAGTTCACTGGACTGGATTTCATACATGTCACTGATTGTCGCGATCTTGACAAAATCTTCCGTACGCGGGGCGACACCCATAAGGGAATTGATTCCCGTTTTTTCCGGTATGGACTGCGCCACGGCGGGAACGGACATGCATACAGCCAACCCCAGCATTGCCATCATGCTTTTCTTCATTGGGATTACTCCAGATATTTGAAAAACAGACCTGTTCCATGCAGCCAGGCCATCATCACAACGAACGGACGCATGACCCCTGCCCCCGTTCATCCACGGCCCGGGTCAGATCGTCATGCCGGGCGCCCAGGGCGGGCTGCCAACCGCATCAGCAGTTCCAGCCAGACTGACCATCTGCCCGAAAAACACGGAAGCCGTACAGGCCCCGCACGCATGTTCAGGTTTTTACGTATGCGCGGACGTTGTCATGCAGGCATCCTTCTGCCCGGCCTTCGCCGTGCGCTGCGGGTTTTCATAAAAATTACCCGGATTGTGCGTAGCGCCACCGCAAGTGCCGACAGAAGCCATGGTAATGATACTGGTGCGTTCGTGCAGGTTGATGCGATAAACCATGATCGTTCACCTTTCCCGGTTTTCGAGATTACAACCGCATATGGGATCCTTGTTTTTCCCCTTGCTCCGGTAGGTCTGTAGTGGGGAAGCAATCCTGAAGATACGCGCTGTGAACAGGTAGACGGGGCAGGATGCAGGCGGTTCCGGCCCTGCCGTACAAAATAAAAAAATAATATTCCCTTACGCATTCATGAATTATGTATCGAATTCACAATATAAAATTCACTGGCAATAACCTGTCCGCATCTTGAAATCGTTGCATACCAGTCGCATGTGAAAAAAATCATGACTGTGCGAGCGCGCGCCCGTGCAGGGTGCCATCTCATTTCCATACGATATGCCGGACCGTAAACTGCCCCCCCCTTACAGGAATGACGGAAGCCGTCCATGCAACATCTGTCACGCTTTGCCTTTGCCTGCGCCAGTGTCATGCTGATGCTGCTTGCGCTGCTGCTGCTGACATTCGGGATGATCGGCCTTCTGTCCGCTTTGGGCCATTCGTGGCATGCAGGCCGGAATGCCATATTACAGGCCATAAGCTATGTCGTTATTGCGGTCGCAGTGTTCGACGTGGCAAAATATTTTGTTGAGGAAGAAGTTATCCAGACAAGTGGCAAGAAAAGCCTGGGCGAAGCCCGCGCCAGCCTGACCAAGTTCATTACCACCATTATCATTGCGGTGTTCATAGAAGGACTGGTGGGTGTATTTGAAACCAATACCAGCGAACCTGCCGATATACTGTATCCTGCCAGCCTGCTGGTAGTGGCGACACTGATTGTCGTGTCCCTTGGCGTATTCCAGCGCATGAGCGTGGATGCCGAACGCGAAAAGAAAAAAGTCGGTGGAGATGAATGACCTCCACCGAACCGGATCCCGCGGCATGCGCGGGATCCGGCAGTCAGTCGCTTATTTCTTCGCCGGGGCCTGCTTCTGCCCCTGATCGGGAACGGCAGTTTCAGCAAAGTCTTCGGAAACGAATACCAGATTGTCAATAATCTGCTGCAAAGCTGCCGATGCCTCCTTCGGGTGACGGGCTTCGGTAAAGACGGTGGCACGGTTCACCGCACCCAGCGTCTGGTCCAGCGGCGTGATCGCCATGATGAAGTCGGCATCTTCCGCGACAACCTGCAGCGTCTGCGCCGCCTGCTGGGTGTTGCCTGCCTTCAACTGGGTATTGGCGGTGGAAATGGCCGTCTTCTTTTCCGGTGCCAGCGTTTCGCTACCAATGACTTCACCACCAACCGGCACCCATGCCACCGGCGTCGTACCCACGACATGCCCGTTGGCTGCGGGATGCTGCGGGGCAGGCTGAAGGCTGTTTTCAGCGGCAATGAACTTGCTGTTCGCCTTACCTGCAGCGGTCAGGCGCTTTGTCGCGTCGTACAATGCGGGAATGGCAGCGTCGGTCTGGCCCCCGTCAAGGATCTGCTTCGCATTCAGGATATCAGCCATCGCGCGCTGTCCATCAGCGGACAGATGATTGAACGCACGGGTTACCTTGTATTTTTCCCAGTCCGTACGCAGCGATGCCGCATGCGCACCAAACGGTGCTGCAACCAGTCCGGTCACGACGGCCAGTGAAGTAATAAGACGCATGGTTTTCCTTTTCAGTAAACATATCAGGTCACTAATCAGCCTTGTCGCTGATTTCACCGGGTATTGTTACAAAAAATTGCTCAATGGTCCACGCTTATTCCGCGTTCCGGCGTGGTTGCCGCCCTGTCGCGGCTTATGCAATGATTGCTTCCGGACAGAACAGAGGAAACTTTCATGTTTACCCATATCGTAATCGGTTCGAACGATATTGAAGCCTCGAAAAAATTCTATGACAGCACCTTTGAAGCCCTTGATGTGCCGCCGTCAGAAATCAATGCCAAGGGCCGACTGGTTTACGCCGATCGCACCGGCCGCCTGGTCGTGACCAAACCCGTCAATGGCCAGCCCGCAACCGCAGCAAATGGCGGGACAATCGGTCTGCACGCCCGTTCGGAAGATGCGGTGCGCAAATGGCACGCGGCAGGCGTGGCCAATGGTGGCGTGACGTGTGAAAACCCGCCGGGCATCCGCCACCATGAATCCGGTGATCTGTTCCTTGCCTATCTGCGTGATCCGGCTGGCAACAAACTGTGCGCCATGTATCGCGTCCCGCCAGCGTAAAGAAACGACACAGCTATTGCTGTATCAGGGGAACGATCACCGTCACGCGACGTATGTTCCTGATACCCCTGATAATACGTGCCCCTGCTTCCGCCTATGATACCGAGATGCAGGGGATACACCATGCTGCAGGCGAAGCGCATACGGATCGAACATTCCCGCACGGTGCAGATACAGGGTCATGTCACAACACGATCCAGCGTTTTGGCAGAACGACAAAACCCACGGTCCTGTCGGAGCGCCTGACGATTTTGACAATCCATTGACCGGGTTGTGCAAGGTCCGCGCGCCAGGGATGGCACAGCCACTTTCTCCGTGGCATCAGTGGGGCGATCAGGACCCGTTCCGTATCATGCAGGTCACTTGCATATTCCAGATCACCGCATCAATACTGCGCATGAGTGATTTCTCATTACAGGCCAACATGATCTCATCAGGTTGTTGCAAACCCGTGAATCGTCACCGGCTGAAATCACTCAATTAATTTTTGGCCAGGCCACAAGCAATATTTTCAATTATTTTTCTAACAATAGATGATAATATATGAACCAAACATGTAATACCTGCCCACATATATAAATAATCCACACTTTCCGGTTTTTTACAGGAGAATTTGATAGAAATATGGCCTAAAATACGACGACCTGAAGGAAAATATTTTCTTTCTAGTCAAGGCCGATTTATATACACAATAATACTCAAATACTTATATTTTTATTGATTTTATAATATAAAAACAAGAATTATTGATAAATTGCAGCATATAGAAAATGCGGACCAGCAATCCATTTCAACCCACAATATACTGAACATTGTCACATGCCGACGGGTCAGCTCGCGCCGTGAAACCGAAGGTGCCTGAAAACCTGCTCAGGAAATATCCTGAAATCATAAAAAGTTTTTTTGGTGAAGATTCTTCATAATATTGAAGAAAATACCGCCTTAAACAAATATGACATCCTGAAACTTGTACTATCCTTTAAAAAACATCCCTAAGAAAAACCCATGGGCCTGGAACCAGTAATTCAGAAAAAAACGGAATATGCCAGATCTCAGGGCACCCTTTAGAGCCTGTCATCATCAAAGACAATCCGGACGCTTTCAATTTCCACGCCACCCGATGGCATGGTACACGCGGGCGGATGTGATAACCGCTGGCAGGCAGAAACCGGAGTTGTGCCGCACTCTATCATGCCCCTTCTTCTGCTCTGGCTGGATGGCTTTGGATATACTATCCTGTCTTCCGGCCTGTATTCTTTGCGGAAGAATGAATAATGACGGCATATCGGCGTATCCTGCCTGTCCTGCTGATATTATTGGAGACAATAGGATGGGATCATCCCGGCAGGGCGCATGGTCTGCCTGCCCCTCCCGTCATAACCGATGCGACAGGATCAACCTGCGCGGCATTGCATGCGCAGCCGGATGTTCGGATATCACTGCTGTTCGGCCTGAACCGTCCCCATGGCGGACGCGTTACGAAACGGGAATGGAATACCTTCCTGCGCGATACGGTGACACCACGCTTTCCCACCGGACTGTCCGTGTTGCGGGTAGAAGGACAATGGCAGGACCGCGAAAGCGGGCAGATCGGGCGTGAACCCGGCCGGATTGTATGGATCGTAACCTCACCCGCCCCCGATCTGGCTGACCGCCTTGACGCCATCCGCCAGATTTACCGCACCCGTTTCCAGCAGCAGGCCGTGGGCGTGGTCATTACGGCAGGCTGTGACACCTTCTGACAGCCCGCCGGGATAACAGGGTCAGATACCGCCGGAAATTGGCAGATTGACACCGGTCATGTAGCTGGAATCGTCACTGAACAGAAACGCCACCACACCGGGGATTTCGTTGATGTTGCCATAACGGCGCATGGGAATGCTGCCGATCATCTGCTGCGCCACTTCCTTGGGATTGGTGGAAAAATACTGGCTGCCCGCCTTTGCCTGCAGTTCTACCTGCCGGTCCCACATGAAACCCGGTCCCATGAAGGCAGGACTTATGGCATTGACGCGGATGTTATAGGGGGCAAGGTCTTTGGCCGCGACCTCGGTCAGGCCAATGATAGCGAATTTGGATGCCCCATAGGCCGCCATGTTGGGCGGTCCCTGCACGCCCGCCATGCTGGCCGTATTGACGATCCGGCCGAATTTGCGCGCGACCATATGTGTTGAAACATGTCTGAGCACGTGGAACGCACCAACCACGTTGATCTGCATGACACGGGCGAAATCAGCCTCCGGATAATCCTGCACCGGGGCAAAGGCCCCCTGATAGCCCGCATTATTGAACAGGAAATCAATCTGACCCAGTTCCGCCACCACGGTTTCGACCGTCTGGCGGACCTGTTCGCTGTCCGTCACATCACAGGTATAGATGTTGATACGTACTTCATGTTCAAGCAGCGTGGCACGTGCCTGTTCCAGCTTGGCCGCATCAACATCCAGCAGCGCCAGATCGGCACCCTGACGGGCCAGACGGGTTGCCGTCGCAAGGCCGATATTACCGGCAGCACCCGTTACGACGGCCACTTTTCCTGAAAATGGAAGGGGAACACCAGACATATATATTTCCTTGATGACAAAAGGTCCGGATTACAGAAAGAAGACAACATACCCGTCCTGCCCCAGCGGGGGCGGATGTTGCAACGGCTTTATACGCCAGCGGGTTCAACGTGCCCCTGCTACAGGAAAATGTGAACGGAACCTGTCATGGCGTCGGCCAGCATAAAACCACATGCAATCAGGGCTGGGACTGGATCTGGCAGGTATGATCCTGCAATTCCTCCCCGGATGCACGGTCGCCATGCACAAGGTCGACATGGTCATCAAGCATTACAAAACCCGGTTTTCCATCAGCCTGCCTGATACCCGCGATCACCAGTGTATGCCGCCCCATTTCCCGCGTGGGATCGGCCATGTCCCGCGCCAGCAGCGCAAAAGGCCGCACACCCGACAGGTCAGGCGCACTGAGCAGCCGGGCACGATAGGCATGGCCATACAGCGGCAGGGTGGTCCAGCCCGGACCAAGATGCGGCACCGCCTGACGCAATGCAGCCCTGACATCGGGGCGGATGCAATCAACATGAATATGCAGCTGGTTCTGGCTGCGACCATAGACCGAATTTATGGCCAGGGACATGTCCTCCGCCGGCAGGGAATGGGACAGCCTGTGATTGACCCGCACCGTCTGCTGCCATGCATAGGCAAGGTAATCCGGCGCATCCCCACGCGTAATGGCGGGATCTTCCATGCCCGTTATACGCTGCGTCGGGATCAGCAGGTACTGTCCGATCCCGACACGGTCCTTCAGCACGGCGTAACCGGCATGCGGGTCGGTTTTCTCACACGGACCGGCACCCGCATGCGCCACGCACTGCTCATGCACGATATGCCACAACACATCCGGGGAATGCGAACCGGCCACCATACGGCCACAGACCAGTCCCCCCACCAGCAGGCCCGCGACCCATAGCATCCTGTTCATGCCGCAATACCTGCCCCTCAATACGCCTGCTGACGCTCCCACCGCCTGACCAGTGGGAGCAGCAGGGCGAAGACCAGGGTGGCAAGCGCCGCAAGGCCGGTCAGGGACCGGAACAGATCACCGTAAATCCCCAGTGTCCGCGCGGCATCCATGCTGGCCGGGGCGGATGTATCGACAGCCGCCATGTTGGCGACAAGACTGCCGACATACATGGCAAACCCGATCAGCACATAATAACACCCCACCATGAAGGCACTGATGCGCGCGGGCACATAACGGGCGATTGCTGCAAGGCCAAGGCCGCTGATCATCAGTTCCCCCAGTGAAAGCGGGCCATACCCCACCAGCATCACCCATGGTGAAACAAGGGGCGATGCCGACAGGGCCACACTACCCCACCATATCAGGAACGACAGGGTCACACACCCGAAACCGATGATGAATTTGACCGCGATGCCCATGTTTATATGCCGTCGTCCCAACGCGGCATACGCAGCGACCAGCATCGGGGTGCCCGACATGATCCATAACGGATTGAAGCCCTGGAACTGCCCCGCTGAAAGCGAAAACAGATGCATGCTCCCCAGCATGAAATCCTTGCCGACATTGCGCAGGGCGAAGAGGGTGAGCGATGTCACCATCTGCTGGTAGAAAACGAAATACAGCGCTACTTCGAACGTCAGCAGATACATGATCTTCAGCCCGGGCCGCTCCGCGGCGGCCGCCCGCCTGTACACCATGACCCACGCCAGCAGGATCAGAATACCGGATACAACGACAAGCCCCCCCTGAATGGACGTGGAGGCAAAAACACGCGCAGCCAGTTCAACCGCAGCCCCCATTCCCACGACAACCGCCAGCACGCGCCATACCGGCACGGGACGGAAATCCGGGTCCGTACCGATATGGACCAGACGCGCACGGCGCAGGAAATAACAGCCCGTTCCCAGCCCAAGCCCTGCGGCGCAGGACACGAATGCTGCCCCCCAGCCGTAGGCCTGCTGCAACCAGGGGGTCAGGAACAGGGAAAAGGTCGAACCGACATTGATGGCCATGTAATAGAGCGTAAAGGCCACATCCAGCTTCTCGTCCTGCCCCCGGTATATGATGTTCACCATGTTGCACGAATTGGGCTTGAACAGGCCGTTGCCGACAACAATGACACCCATGGCCAGATAGAGGGCGCGCGCACTGCCCCCCATTTCCCCCAGCAGCAGATACCCCACGGCAAGGACAATGCCACCGGCCACCATCGTGCGCCGCGATCCCGTGACCCGGTCCCCCAGCCACCCGCCCACAACCGGCGCGGCGTAGGTCAGGGCGGAAAAGCTGCCCCACAGCATATTGGCCTGCGTATCGCGTAGACCCAGCTTCTGGACCATGTACAGCAGCAGGATCGCCTGCATGCCGTAAAAACCGAACCGTTCCCATGTTTCCATGGCCAGTACGACGCCAAACGCTGCGGAACGGTCCTTACGGGACGATGTGGCGTCAGGATCATGCATCCGGACCGGCCTTAAAGAACTGTTTCAACAAAAAACCATTGATAAAAAATCATAAAGACTTCCTGAATTGCCACTTTTTTCAAAAAGACTTTTCATGATGGACAGGACACTACACGGGAGTGATTCCAAGGGACCGTTTGAAAAATCATCTCATGACATTACCTTAAAATTGAAAGAGATTTTTGGTGAAGCTTTTTCCAGAAGCTTAAGCGAACGCCGCCTCTCTGGAACGGAAGCGGCACCCAAAAAAAATTTTATTGTTTTTGTTCAGGGCCTGTTGGGAATTATCTTGAATTGATGATTGCGCCAACGAGATAGATCATGGCTTCGAATGATCTGTCTGTTTTTTCGCTGCGCATGGCGATGCGCTTGAACTCCTTGAGCTTGCAGAAGAAGTTCTCAATGAGA
>NZ_BDLU01000013.1 GCF_006538165.1 Komagataeibacter diospyri | reverse complement strand
ATCTTTATCAATGCTCATGCGGGGGCTCCTCTTCGAGCAGATTATCACTGCACCGCACAAAATTCAGGATAGTCCCTACGGCCGCCCATCCGCTAGTGCGCAGCGGCTATCCCGTACTGACCTCGGCCCTCCTTGCCGGAGCCAGCGCACGTATCCGG
This sequence comes from Komagataeibacter diospyri, assembly GCF_006538165.1. GTDB lineage: Bacteria > Pseudomonadota > Alphaproteobacteria > Acetobacterales > Acetobacteraceae > Komagataeibacter > Komagataeibacter diospyri. The sequence continues at coordinate 72,781 of NZ_BDLU01000013.1, read as the reverse complement.
CATGTTGCCACCAATGGCGGTAACATCAATCAGCGTACGCGGTGCCACTATTTTTATGACACGAACGCCGCATGCAACAAGCGCGCGCCCGGGACGGGATGTGCCGCACGGGGCGCGCGCAACCGGGTCCATGCCATACTGGGCACCAGCCCCGACTGCATTGCCGCCTTCCCATCCGATATGTGCGTGGTACTGGCCATGCTGGATGCCACGATCAACCTGTATGGACCGCAGGGCGCGCGGCAGGTCCATGCACGCGATTATCATCGCCTGCCGGGCAGCACTCCGTGGCTTGAAACCGTCCTGCGCCCCGGTGAACTGGTCCTGTCAATTGATCTGCCGCCGGTTTCATTCGGTCGTCATTATACCTATCTCAAGATACGTGACCTGAATTTCCTGGCGCTTGCCGTCGTCTCGGTTGCTGTAGGGCTGCAAATGGACGGGGATGTCATCCGGCATGGTCGGGTGGCATTGGGTGGTGTGGCCAGCAGGCCATGGTACGTACCGGAAATCGAAGACATGTTGCGCGGCAGACGCCCCTCACACATCCTGTTCCGTGACGTGGCGGAACGGTTGGTGCAGGGGGCTATGGTTGACCGTGACAGCACGGCCAAGAGAACCCTGGCCCCCAGGGTAATCCAGCATGCCCTGTGGCAGGCGGCAATCGCATTGCCCCAACCAGATGGCAACCTGCCTGTCTGGTCATGTGCTGACTGAATGGTCAGAAAAAAATCCCGCTCCGGACGCATCAGCGCCTTGTCGCCTGCGAGGAATACGGACCATTCCGTTCTGCACGCCAGAAATCATCGGGGAATATGGTCGGTCAGGCATGAATGATGTGGGGCTGGTTGACCGTCATAACCGCATTGGCTGCCATATAACGCATCACAATGCTGTCGGCCCCGGTTATGCCGTTATCACCGACATGAATTTCCGGTAGTCCCAACGTAAAGACCAGATTCCGCTCCATGCGCCAATCCGCGCGCCATCAGCAGCGTGAACTACCATGCCATCAGGCATCATACCATAGCGCAGGGGCACGGAATGGGCCTGCATTATCGTCATGGAACATCCATGCCATGATCTGCCGGGCGACAGCAGCCGGTTCCGGATCAGCAGGCATATACGTCTTACCTGCCAGCATTTTTCTTTTTTCATGGCGCCGTCCCTGCGTTCCCATTAATTATATTTATGTAATTTCGTACTCATTTTTGGTAACGCGCCAGTTTTTTCAGAATGTATGTAGATTCCATGCCGAATTGATCCTGTCATCATTACTGAAGTATGCATCGTCCTCTGGTCATGCAGGACTTTCATGCCTGTTTCCCGGAATAAATAAGATATTGATACAGTAGTGTGACAATCCGCCATTGTTTTGTCGTGACGTGATATCAGGTTAAGGGAAAAGGAGTAGGGTAATGAGATATATGAAATCCCTGACGATGGCTCTGACTGTCGTGGCGCTGGCCGCTGCACCGGTTCTGCCGCCATCCACAGCGCATGCGCAACATGGTCCGGGTGGTGGCCATGGCGGTCCGGGCGGCGGCGGCCCCGGTGGTGGTCATGGCGGGCCGGGATTTGGCGGCCGTGGCGGTCCGGGGGGCGGTCCCCGTGGCGGCGGCTGGGATCGCGGTCCACGTGGCGGTGGTGGCTGGGGCGGTGGCCCGGGATGGTACGGTGGCCCGCCGCCGTACGTGTATGATGGCTATGGTTATCCCGTTTATGGCTATCCCGGTTATTACGGCTATCCATACGGTGGGTTCGTGGGTGGATGGGGATGGGGTGGCTGGTAAGCCTCCCTTTCCGCCAGCCCGTCCCCGCTCAGCGACGGCGTGACGCCAGACACAGGGCCACACACAACCCTGCGATGGACAGGCTGGCGAACCATATGAGTACGCCCGTCACCCCATCCAGCCAGGCTGACAGTGCCCATGCGACGCCAGGGGCCACAATCCGGCCAGTGACCGCGATGTGTCGTGCATGCGGGCCAAGGGGGCTGACCCCATAACGGAGAGGATGCAGCCTTACATGACATGAAAATGCCATGAGCCAGAGCAGGAAGGCGGCAGGAAAGGTCATTTTCCGTCGCTTTCCAGCCTGTGGCGGACATATAGGGCAACAGCCGCCGCAAGCATTCCAATGCCGTCTATCGCGGCATGGATGGCAGGCAGGCCATAGACCGCCCTGGGGCAGGTCAGGATATCAAGCAGGGGCAGGCCGCCCCCCAGTAACGCGATCAGGCATAACTGTGTCTTCCATGCCCCATTCATGCGCAAGCCCGATGATTGCAGGCCAGCATGTCCGGTGCACAGGATCCATGCGCCCAGAAAACAGCCAATTTCCAGACGGTCCCGTCCCGCCATGCTGGCGGGTAGCAGATGATTGCACCACAGGAATGCCAGTATGCTGATGGGCAAGCCGGTCAGTGTGGAGACAGTCAGACTTTCCCCCACACGAAATCCGATCCGGTGTCCTGACCTGCTGCGACGTTTCATCAGGAACAGGACAAGTCCGCTGGCGATGGTGGCCGTGCCGCACAAACCCGATACGAAATACAGCCAGCGCAGATCCAGGGGGGCAAAACGGGCATAATGCAGACCATGCATGACCTGCATGGTGTGAGCGACGGAGCCCGATGTTGTCGTAATACCCACCAGGCGACCATCCGGCAGGCTGAAATCGGCATGGTCACGGGTCAGGAAGGGGCCGGATGCATCACTGGCGTATATGCTCAGATGATCGGGAGAAAAAAGGATAAAGCCCGCATCACGCCCCTGCAGGTCGCGCCGTGCTGTCGCAAGAAGCGGAGCGAGCGGCGGCAAGGGTTGTGGCATGACCGTCGCGGCCTTCATGCCGGATGTAGGGGGCGTTCGCACCTTTTCAGGAGTAAACAGGCTTGTCAGCGGTGTGGCGGGCAGGATCAGGCCCGCATTGACCAGCACGCCAGTGTAGATGATCATGATCGTGAAGGGCAGCACCAGCACACCAACCAGCAGGTGGGCATCCAGCCACCCACGCAGGCGGGCGGCAGACAGGCGCACCCTTACGATATCAGGAACAAGTGCACGGATATGAATCACAATCCCCGATATGATGGTGACAAGCAGGACAACACCAATAATATTGACGATACGGGTGCCTGTTATCCCTTCCAGCAGGGTGTAGTGGAAACTGAAAAAGAAGGTCCCTCCCATCGTGGCGCGGGCCGGAATGGACGTGCCAGTGCGAGGGTCGAACAGTGTGCCGACAAACTGCCGCCCATCATAATGCAGCACATCAAGGGTTGGCGACCGCACGGAGGGCAGGGTCAGGAAAACCGATGCCCCACGAACCTGCTGATCATGAATCAGGCTGGATGCGGCATTCAGGGCGGTATCGGTAAGGGGTGCATTGGCGGGGACCTGATTTTCCGGCTGCATCCATCGCGTGATTTCCGTGTCGAACACCGACAGGCTGCCCGTCATGAAAATGCACACGGCAAGCAGACCAGCCACAAACCCGGCCCAGCCATGTAACCACCCCATGCGAGTGCGCAGGGTTTCACGCATCAGGAAATCAGCAATCCGGCAAGGACCGCGACACATCCTGCCGCGCACACGCCCAACAGGCCCGCATATGCGCTGAAGCACAACACGATCAGTACCGGCAGGCAGGCTAGCGCCATGATCTGACCAAGCTGGATACCGACGGTACCGCCTGGTACATGCGCAATGTCCATCATTACGAAATAGGCGACGGGATATGAAATCAGGCTGGCAAGCAAGATCCCCGCCACCCGGTTACGTGCCAGACGTATGCGGTCTTCTGTCCTGTCTGTGCTCACGACGCCTCTCCCTGACGACCTATTCCATAAATGCGACGCATTTGCATCGTGTCTATGCCATGGAAAGGCCGCCCATGCGAAGGGATCTGAAACATTTTATTTTGTGGCTATCCCCGCATGGTCATGTGGGGGACAGACGGACCCGGGGATCAGTCTTCTACCCGTGCACCGCCATCCGCTGCCCCCAACCGCCAGTAACCGGCAGCACGGACCTGATCGCGCGGAAGACCTTTTTCGGTCAGCAGCAGATCCCGCAGATGGCGCGCAATGCCGATTTCCGCACCAATCCACGCATGGGTATCGGGCGAGGTCAGGGAAAAGGCCGCAAGGGCATCTGGCAACACCATGGAATGCCCCGCCGGAACGCCATTACGGTGCAGCCAGTGCACGGTAGCATGGGACGAAGTTTTCAGTGGACGTTCATCCCGTGCATCCGCGACTTCCACCATGACGGTGACATGTGCGGTGGACGGTAGTTCCGCAAGCCTGCGTGCAATGGCGGACAGTGCAGTTTCATCCCCCATCAGCAGGTAGGCCGCATAATCATCCGGAATGATGAATGACCCGCGTGGCCCGCCAATGCCCAGCCAGTGTCCCGGCTGGGCCTGCGCCGCCCATGTTGCGGCGGGACCATCACCATGCAGGACGAATTCAATCGTCAGTTCACCCGCATCAGGGTCAAAATGGCGTACGGTATAATCACGCATGATAACGGCCGGGTCCTGCTCCCGCGCTGGGTTGCGGCCATCTGGTCCCAGATGGGGCAGCACCGGCCTGTCATGACCCGGCAGGGGAAAAAACAGTTTTACATGGTCATCGGCAGCGGACGTAGTAAAACCTTCCAGTTCGTTCCCGCTGAAAATGATTCGCCTGATATGGGGGGAAGCCTGTTCCGTGCGGGCAATCTGCATCATGCGCAGTCGCAGGGGGTGACGGATACGTGTGGGAGGGCGGGATATAACCTGCATAGGAATGTTCCTGTTTTTTCAGACTGTTTTGCCGTGGATTCCGACAAGGCCGCACTTGTGGACCCGCACGCGGCCTGCGGCTTTCCCCGCCATGGCAATGTTGCCGGGTTTTCTACGCATGACCGATGCCATAACAGGCCTGACATGATTTATGGACGAGATTGAGGGCGTTCCCTCAGGCCGCCATACGGGCCCGGCCTGGCCTGGGGACAACAGGCAGGCCATGTTTTTCTGGCACCCACGCTGGATTGGCCCGCAGGTGTCATTACCTTGCCCACTGTCTGCCAGTCAGAACAGAATGGGCCATGCAGGCATCACGATGATGACCACTGTCAGCATCACATATTATCCTGCCCACAGCCATGGCATGCGCTGACTGGTGATGGGAAAAAGCTTGCCAGATTTATGATCTATAGACATATCTTAAGATATATATATCTTAAGATGTAACGCAATGCCTATTTTAAGAACCATTATCACAGGTGGATAAAAATCATGGATCTGGCCAGATGGCTGGTCGATAGCCTGTTTAAAAAATAATAAAAATCTTTGGGTGTTTTTTAAGAAACGTTTTCTGAATTTTACAAAAAACTTACAGAAGAGATCTCTATGACTGACAGGATGTTGTATGGCCCGGCTGTTCCAAACTGTCCCTTACATATCCACTGTCTGGCCTGACGTATTCTGCCTGTTAGTCTGAACTGACCATCTCTGGCAAGGCATGGCACAGTTGTACGGACAACTTCCCTACATGGCGCGCCATATCCGGGAGGACATCCTGTACATCAAAACGGGCGCCATGAAACCATGATGCCCGTTAATATGGCATTACATATCATCGTACAGCGAGACGACCGCATTTCAGGGCTGGCCGCCGCAATTTATGCAGGCTGCGCCTTACGGGCCGCCAGATAATCCTGCGTCGTGCGGAAACCGGTTTCCTGTGCGTTGAGCAGGCTTTCAAGATGCTCACGATTATTGACCAGACCACGGGCAAGAATATGTCCCTGCCCATCCAGCAGGAAAGCGGAAGGCAGCTTGTCCACTTCAAGGATGCGGCCAAGGTCAGGGTCGTTTATGAAACTTGCCGGGTCGATATGCTGGCTGCTGACGAAGGCCTGCTGCATCTGCGGGGTATCGTCGCCCGCAAAGACCAGATCCAGTTTTTCACGTTGGCAGAACATGCGGGCGATCGGAATCATCTTGCGCGAAATGGGACAGGTCGATGCAACGAACATGACCAGACGGCCAGCAGACGCCCCCTGTGTCAGTACGACATCGTGGCCAGGGATCAGGGTATGAAAGGCCTGATCCGGGCAACGGTCGCCCGGCTGGGGGCCGGCCGCGCCGATCAGCGCGCCGACCGGCGGGATTTCACGAAACATCTGCCGGACCTGCCGCAGCAGCTGCCACAACGTCCACGCCGCCATCAACAGGACCAGCGTGCATATGGAAGATGAAACCACAAGTATTTCCATTGATCGGCCTGCCACGCTGTACGGAAAATAGAAGACGGCTTCCGCACACATCCATGCGTGGGAAGAATTGATCTTACCGCCATCAGTCCGGCCGGTTCCAGATGGCAATCCGGCATTTTGCGCTTTTTCAGAATAAACGTGACATATCCGTTACATATGTGCATCTAAGCCATAACGTTTCTTGATCGTTCTATAATGCTGGTATAACCCTTGAATGATTCCTGGATGGGATAACGATTTCATGACTCCAAGTTACAGCGGCACATGCCGTAACCTGTTTGGCCTTTTCCTGTGTGGACTGGTTGCGTCAACCGCCCTTTCCCCGACCGGTGCGGTCGGGGCCGAACCCGTTCTGCAGACGGAACAGAGCGATACCATTACCCTTCCCTCCCCCGGTCCCCACACGATCCTGGTCGAGGACGCCGTGTACGACCACAACAAGGACGGACGGGTCTATATTGTTGATGCGGACCACGGCCGGCGGCTGGGTATGGTACAGGCCGCCTACAACGCCAATGTCGCGCAGTCCCCGGACGCACAGCATTTCTATGTTGCCGAAACGACATGGGCACATGGCAACCGTGGGCAGCGCGACGACCTGCTGGTCCAGTATGACCCGCATACGCTGGCTGTCCTGTCGGATGAAAAGCTGCCCGCGCGCGCACTGGTCACCCCAAAGAAAAATGACCTGGCCATCAATGCCGATGGCAGCCGGGCCTATGTCTATGTCATGAGTCCGACCAACGGCGTGGAAGTGATCGATACGCATGCCCATACGGTCGAACAGACGGTTGAAGTGCCCGGTTGCGCACTGGTGTATCCGTGGGGCAACAGCGGGTTTTCCTCGCTGTGCGCGGATGGCACACTGGCCAACGTATCCATCGGCACGGATGGCAAGGCGTCACTGACCCATTCAGCCCCCTTCTTCGTGCCGGACCGCGATGGCGTGCTGGAACACAGCCCCGGCACGCATGACGGGCATATGTGGTTCATTACCAACAGCGGCATGGTCTACCCCGTCAAGCTGGGCACGACGGACGAAATCGGCACGCCATGGTCCCTGCAGCAGGGTGCAGGCATGCCGGTCGCATCCGACGCACGCGCGGCCTTTGATGTAGCATGGCGGCCCGGTGGCTGGCAGCTTTCCGCCCTGCATGCCAGCAGTGGTGAACTGTATGTGCTCATGCACCGGGGAACATTCTGGACCCACAAGGAAGACGGCACGGAAGTATGGGTATTCGACACGAATACGCACAAGCGCGTGCGCCGCATTCCCTTGCCTGCCGCAAGCCCGATCGTGGGCGTGACGCAGGATGAACATCCCCTGATGTTCACATCAGATGAAGCGGGCGACCTCCATATTTTCGATGCCCGTAGCGGCAGGCTGCAGCGCACCATGAAACATCTTGGCACGGATCTGATCTTCACGGTCGCGCCGGGGGAATAAGGGATGGATATGCTAGTTTTGCAAGGGGCATGCGGCCTCTGTTGCGGACTGGTCGGGGGCATGTTCCTGCTTGCGGGTCTGCCCAAGCTTGCGGATCATGACAGCTTCCTTGGGGTAATCGCGTCCTACCGTCTCGTGCCACCGTCACTTGTCACGGTGGCGGCGTGGGGGATTGCACTGGCGGAAACGCTGGCGGCGGTCGCCCTGCTGTCCGGTATGGCGCCCCGTCCGGGTAGCCTGCTGTCGCTTGCGCTGATTGCCATGTTCGTACTGGCGATGGGCATAAATGTCGCCCGCGGCCGCACTGCCCTGTCATGCGGGTGCATGCCTGGCAGCGATGGCGAACACCTTTCATGGAAGCTGGTCGCCCGCACGGCGCTGTGTGCGCTGCCGGCGCTGGCACCCGTATGGATCGCCCTGCCGCAGGCCACAGTGCTGCGGGTGGAAAGCATCGTGGGCGGTGTCTGCCTGTTCATGATGTGGCGGGCGACCCGTGTGCTGGCCCCCACGAATGCGGAAGGACTGTCATCATGATGACACTTCTGGTGATCTGGCAGGTGGCCCTGGCAATTGTGGCACTCGGGCTGGCAGCGGGCCTGTTCGCACTGGCCCGCCAGATCGGTATCCTGCACGAACGTCTGGCACCCATCGGCCCGCAAGCCGCGCATCAGGGGCTGGATGTTGGCCAGAGCGTGCCCCGCCTGGTCATGCGCACGCTGGCGGGTGAACCGTTTGTCATTGGCGGCCCACTGGATGCGGGTCAGCGGATGATGGTCATATTCGTGGCACCCGACTGCCCCGTATGCAAACGCGTCGTGCCGCTGGCGCGCGCGATTGCGGGTGAGCAGGGACTGGATCTGGTGCTGGTGGGGGATGGCGCGGAACCCGAACTGAAGGAAATGGCCGCCCGTCCCGACATGGCGGGGCTTACGCTGGTTACTGGCGTGGAACTGTCACTGGTGCTGCAGGTCAACCGGTTGCCTACACTGGTCATAATCGATGACCATGCGACCATATTGGCCAAGGATATTGTCAATACGCGCCGGCAGATTGAAGCTGCCGTCCAGTCTTCTGAAGCCGGAGCCAAGAATGCCGGTAACGTCACAAAGGAAATTGCCCATGCTGCCGTCTGACAGGGCTGATAACGAACGCAACGGGTCCATAATGGACCGCCTGACGGAAAATCTTGTGCGCAGGCTGGCCGGACAGTCCTCGCGCCGCGGTGTGCTGGCCCGCCTGGGGGCCGCCATGGCGGCTGTCCCGGCATTTCCCCTGCTGCCGGTTACCCGTGCATCCGCCGCCGCTGCGGCGCCCGCAGGCAAGACGGTCAAGGCCCCTAGCCCTTTCGCCGCCCATGCACAGGCCAAGGATGACATGGCATGTGATTACTGGCGCTACTGCGCCATTGATGGTTATCTGTGCACGTCCTGCGGCGGGGGCATTCACAGCTGTCCGCCCGGCACGGCCCCTTCGCCAACTTCATGGATCGGCAGTTGCTTCAACCCGCAGGATGGACGTTCCTACCTGATCGCCTATCGCGACTGCTGTGGCCAGGATGCGTGTGATGAAGTCAACTGCCTGAACACGGATGGTGACCAGCCGTCCTACCGGCCCATGGCCAACAACGACATTATCTGGTGTTTCGGGACGGGAACATCGGAAATGTACAACTGCTCAACCGCCGCAATTATCGGAAGCACGACATGATCAAGAAAACCCTCTCCCTCCTTGCTGTTGCCTGCGGTCTCGTCGCGGGCATCCATGGCGCGCATGCGGCGGAAGACGGACAGCAGCTTTACGGGGCCAATTGCGGCCTGTGCCATCAGGCGGGCGCCACTGGTGTCCCGGGGCAGTTCCCGCCGCTGAAGGGGCGTCTGGACGTGATCGCGGCCTCCCCCGAAGGCAAGACCTATCTTTCGCACCTCGTGCTGAACGGCATGACGGGCAGCATCCAGGCGGGGGGCGCTACCTATATGGGGTACATGCCGTCGTTCCGCGCCATGACAGATGAGCAGCTGGCTGCCATTCTGACCTATGTTTCCCACCTTGGGGGCAATGCTTCGGCACCATCCTTCAGTGCTGATGAAATCCACGCAGCCCGTGATGCCACCATGCCGCCGACCGCCGTGCTTCAGGAACGCAATGCGCTTAATGACAAGAAAAAACTGCCTTGAGAAAGGCTTTGGCGCGGTCTTCATGGCCGCGTCACTGTTTCTGTCAGGAGGCGCGCCGGCACGGGCAAACCCTGCGCCTGTCCCAACACTTGACCGGACCCAGACCGCCTACCTGACCCATTGCGGGGGGTGTCATGGTATCGAAGGCATCTCCGGCCCAACCTTTGTGCCCATGCTACGTGACGCCGTCGGCACCTTTGCATGCAGCGAAGAAGGGCGCAAATACCTGGTACAGGTGCCCGGGGTTTCCATGTCGCTGATACGCGATGACCAGGAACTGGCCGATGTCATGAACTTCGTCCTGTTCCAGCTGGGTGGCAAAAGCACGCCGTCTTCGACAAAACCCTATACCACCGCCGAAATTCATGAATGGCGGCAGTCGCCCATGTCCGTCACGGATTTCATGGAACGACGCGCCCATATCCTGCAAAATGCAGTTGCAGCCTGTCAGGCCCGTAAACCGACGTGATTTTTCCCATCACGCAAGGCAGGCCCTGACATAAAAAAGGATACGGTCCATCCGGATGGCCGTATCCTTTTTTGTTTCAGCTGCTGCCCCGGCCTGCAGGCCGGGGCAGCATGGGAACATGCTACCCTATTCCGGTGTAGATCCGGCCTTTGCCTTCGCCACGTCTACCGCAGTCACCTTTGTGGAAGACCGCGCGAAATGATGCATGACGAAATTGGCGATATCTGCCACATCCTGATCGGAATATCCCCCATGGAACGCGGGCATGCTGGCGGTGCCGGTCGCCGTCTGCAATACGCTGCCATGCGTCAGGACCTGGAGCAGGTTCTGCCCGTTCGCAGCCCCCAGCGTCGTGCGCGCCCCGGCAATGGAGGCCACCGGGTTCTGTCGCCCACTACCATCAGGCAGGTGACACCCGACGCATGCCCCTGCGTACAGCATGGCACCATGGCTGTCTGCCGGGTCGTGGGCGGCAGTCGGCTGGTCGACAACCAGCGGTGCGCCATCGGTCGATGACCGTGCGGGGATACCACGCAGGTATTCAACCATGGCATCGATATCCTGACGGGTCAGGTAACGCAGGCTATGACTGACAACATCCCCCATGTCACCCGATGCACTGCCGTGGCCATCCGCATGCCCGGTGGACAGATAGGTAGCCAGATCATCCGCGCTCCATGCGCCAATCCCGTCGGTTTTTGATGACGTGATGTTATATGCCCGCCATCCCCCCACATCGGCCCCGGCATAGGCATTGGAGGCGGATACACCCATGGTGATCGTGCGTGGCGAATGGCATTCCGCGCAGTGTCCCGGCCCTTCCACCAGATACCGGCCGCGGTTCCACGACGGGGTATGGCCGGGGTCATCAGGATGGGAAGATGTCGGCCCATTGACCAGATTCCAGAAAATCATGGCCGCACGGATCGAAAACGGGAATTTCAGGGTGTTTGCCGGCGGGCGCGCGGAACTGGTTGGCAGTGTCGCCAGATAGGCTCGGATCGCCTTGACCTCGTCCGGTGTCATATAAGCGTAATCACGGTACGGCATGGCGGGGTACAGATGCTTCCACCCTGGTGAAACCCCGTCACGGACCGCCTTGACAAACTGGTCATCCGTCCATGTGCCGATCCCGGCCTGACGATCCGCTGTGATGTTGGGGGAATAGATTACCCCCATGCCGGGAATGGCAAACGCGCGCCCCCCCGCGAATGGCGCGCCACCGGGGCGGGTATGACAGACTTCGCAGTCGGCAGCACGGGTCAGGTACTGTCCATCAGATGCGCCAGCAGCATGTGCCGGATGGATACCCGTGCTGGCCAGCAGCGTGAACAGCATGCCGGTAATACGGCCAAGGCCACGTTCAGTCATGGTCATCCCTGCTGCTCCTTCTCATGGCCAGAAGGCTGGTTAAGGGCGGAAAGTAGCGGCAGGATACGGTAACGTCGTTTCTGCACCGCCGCCATGGCATTGGCCAGCGCGGGGGCGGCGGCGGCTGTGCCTGTCTCCCCTATCCCACCGGGGGATTCCGTGCTTTCGATCAGATGGACATCAATCCGCTTCGGGGCTTCGTTCATGCGCATGACGCGCCATGTGTGGAAATTGTCCTGCTGCACACGCCCTTTTTCCAAGGTAATCTCGTTATACAATGCGGCACTGAAGCCAAAGATCAGGCCGCCTTCGATCTGTGCAATAATCTGGTCGGGATTGATGACCTGCCCGCAATCCACGGCACAGGTCACACGCCGGATGCGGACATCGTGCAGGGCGGGCATTTCCACCTCCACAACCGTGGCCAGATACGACCCGAAGGCAAACTGCAACGCAACCCCGCGCCCGCAATTCGGCGGTAGCGGCGTGCCCCAGCCGGATTCACGGGCGGCACGCTCCAGCACCGCAAGGGCGCGCGGGTTATTGCGCACCATTTCGCGGCGATAGGCCACGGGGTCGATGTCCGCGCGCCGCGCCAGTTCATCAATGAACCCTTCAACCACGAACAGCCCACGCGTACCGCCCACCCCGCGCCACCATGCGGTAATCACGCCGGGAGGTTCACGACGGGCGAATTCAAGGCGATAGGCAGGATAGGTGTAGGGCGTGATGACGGTGCCAACCGACAGGTCATCATCATACCCGTTCGCACTCAGGCCCGAAGGCTCCCACCGCGCCACCACGGCGGGGCCGACAATGCGATGCGTCAGGCCGGTAATATAGCCACGTTCGTCCAGCCCGGCTTCCAGATGATCCAGATAGGCGGGGCGGAAACGGTCGCGGGTAATGTCTTCCTCCCGGCTCCAGATGATCTTGAGCGGATAGGAAACCTGACGCCCGAAACGGGCGGCCTGTGTCACATATTCATGTTCCAGCCTGCGCCCGAAACCGCCGCCGATATACTGGCTGTGCAGCTTGATTTTATCTTTGGGCAGGCCGGTGACTTCTGCCGTGGTGTCACGCGCGCGTTCAGCCACCTGGGTGCCGGTCCATATGTCACAGCCATCGGGGCGGACGTGGATGGTGCAGTTTATCGGCTCCATCGTGGCATGGGCCAGCAGGGGCTGGCGATAGATCGCGCTGTACCGCCCATGCGCATGGGTTATGGCCTGCCGTGCATCACCGTGATGGTCCGCGAGGATGGCTGGGCCGGACAGGCCACCTTCCAGCTGGCGATAGATCGCCTGCGTATCGACTGCGGCATTTGGTCCTTCGACCCATTGTACATCCAGCGCCGCCAGCCCCTTGCGCGCAGCCCAGTAATGATCGGCCACGACGCAGACCGCATCATCAATCTGCAATACGGCGACGACACCGCGTATCTTCAGCGCTGCCTGTGTATCCACATGACCGACATGCCCCCCGATCACGGGACAGGCGGCAACCGCGCCGACTTTCTGGCCAGGCACCTGCACATCGATCCCGAACGTGGCCTGTCCATCCACCTTCACCTGACTGTCCAGCCGGTGCATCGGACGGCCGATCAGGCGGAACTGGGCTGGTGTTTTCAGGGCAACGTTTTTTGGCACCGGAAGCTTCGCGGCATCTGCCGCAAGTTCACCATAGGACAGGCGCTGCCCGGCGGGGCCGGTTATATAGCCATCCAGCGCCACACATGCATCCGGGGCACAGGACCAGCGTGCGGCGGCGGCCTGCTGCAACATGGTACGCGCCGTTGCCCCCGCCTGCCGCAGTGGCATCCATTCGGTCATGGAGGAGGTGGACCCGCCGGTGATTTCTGCGCCGCCACCCGGCGGCGCCGCCTCGATCCGGACCGACTGGGGATCGATACCCAGTTCCTCGGCCATCAGCATGACAGAGGATGTATAGATCCCCTGCCCCATCTCGATATTGGGCAGGATCATCGTAATGACATTGTCACTACCGATACGGATATAGGCATTGGGGGCGAAACTGGCGGTCGCATCTTCCACCAGCATACCAGCACCACGGCTGCGCCCGGCCGGCAGGATGGCCGCCAGCACGAAGGCCCCTGCCCCACCCAGAACATGCCTGCGCCGGATCGCCGGGGGAAAAACGCGTTTCGGCGTCATGGGTTCACCCCCTGAGCTGCGGCAACATTACGGATTGCGGCACGGATACGCATATAGGTTCCGCACCGGCACAGGTTGCCCGACATGTCTGCCTCGATCTGTTCATCGGTGGGGTTGGGGATTTTTTTCAGCAAGGCAATCGCAGCCATGATCTGCCCGGGCTGACAGTAGCCGCACTGCACCACGTCAATATCCAGCCAGGCCTTGCGCACGGCGGCGGCAACGGGATCCGCCTGCAGCCCCTCGATTGTGGTGATGACCTTCTGCGATCCGATCAGTCCGACCGGCAGGGAACATGACCGTACGGGACTGCCATCAACATGCACGGTGCATACGCCGCATTCCGCGATACCGCAGCCGTATTTGGTCCCGGTCATGCCCAGCACGTCACGCAGCACCCATAGCAAAGGAGTATCGGGATCGACATCCACCTCAACGCTTTTGCCATTAATCTGCAATGTCAGCATGATATTCCTGTTCTGACTGGATATGGCCTGCCTGCCGCGGCCCATTCATTTCGCGTTTAATTGTATCGCGGTTCTGTAACGAGTTCAATCGGCAGGTATATTCCCAATGGAATACAGTCACCGTGCCCTGTTTTTATCGCCAGAAAGAAGTATTTCACCGAAACCATTACTATCGCACGGCCCGCATATTCGGCTACATGTTCGAAAAACGCCATCATGATGGTTTTCGCAGGCTTTCACGGACCTGTCCCCGATGACCCGCCCGGTCCCCGGGGACAGACCATCATATTATCGCGACAGACTATCCATGATCCGACCGCGTATCACAGCGGCGGCAACCCCGATACGCCAGCCAAAATGGGCGGGAATGGGCCGCACTGGTGACGTGGGCAGCAGCAGGTCCGCCGGACTGGCCCCATCTGCCCGCCGTGCGATCTCACGTCCCATCAGGGTCGCCATGGCAACCCCCCGGCCATTATAGCCGACACATGCCATGATGCCTTCCATTGGTTCATGCCAGTGAGGATAATGGTCCAGCGTAATCGCGATCTGTCCATTCCACCCGTACCGCCATGTCACATCACCCAGAAATGGCCATAGCCGTTTCGCATGCCGCTGCAGGAACGGAAATGTTTCAGGGCCGGACAGATCCAGTGAGGCGGAACGCCCGCCAATCAGCAACCGCCCTGTGCCATCAATACGATAATAGGTGACCAGTTCACCCATCTCGTACACCACTTCGCGCTGCGCAAGAATACGCGCACGCACGGCGTCAGGCAGCGGGTCGGTTGCAACAATCGCGCTATAGGCCGGGACCAGAGTACGACGCAGCCGGTTCCACAACCGACCAGTATAGCCATTGGTGGCAAATACGACCTGCCGCGCATGCACGTTGCCCGCCGGTGTCCTGACCTGCCATTTTCCCCGGTCCCGCCGTAGGGAGAGAACCGGGCTGTTCGCATGCACGACCGCACCGGCATCAATTGCTGCCCTGGCCAGTCCCCGGGTATAGGCCAGCGGATTAAGCTGGCCCCCGCGTGCGTCAATAAACCCGCCACAATAACGGTCCGTCCCGGTATGCCGTGCAATATCGGCCTGATCCAACCATGTGACAGGACCGCCACGTTCACGACATTCGTTGAACAGGCCCTGTTCATGCGCCAGTTGGCCCGATGCTGTCACCGCCCGGATCGTGCCACCACGCGCCGCATCACACACGATGCCATGCCGTTCAATCAGGTCAAAAACCAGGTCAGGGGCATTCCATGCGGCCTCGACCAGAGCACGGCCGCGCACGCCCATGTCACGCTCCACCTCGGCTGGGGTATATTTGAGACCGGGATTGACCTGCCCCCCATTCCGCCCCGATGCGCCCCAGCCAATGGCGTTTGCCTCCAGCACCATGGCTTTATGCCCATCCTGTGCAAGGTGCAGGGCAGCCGAAAGACCTGTAATACCGCCACCAATAATCACGGTATCGGTCATCTGCGTCGATGTCAGGGCAGACGCATCCGGGCCGGGCGGCGTAATGGCCGCATACAGGCTGGAAGGAAGGGTTTTGATGGAAGATGAAACCATGGGAAATGGGTACTCCAGCATAATCCGGGCAGGCAGGCATCAGGGCATCATGACAACCGGGCGGGATCTCCACGCGGCGTTGTGCGGGCTGCATCATTCCGTTCGGCCTGACATTGTGCCGTCCGACGACGGGTCCGATATCCCAAAGACAGATATTCCACAATGAGGATCAGGCCCAGACTGATCGTACTCAGCACAATTTCCTGACGTGTATGTTCCGTTGCAAAAAACATCGTGACAAGTGCACCAAACAGACAGGCCAGCATGCCATAGGACAGAAATGGAAACCCCCACATGGGCAGTGCCATCGTCTCACCATTACGCAGACAGACGCGCCGCAGGCGGATATGGGCCAGCACGATCAGCACATAGTCAAACAGGATGAAGGTACCACTTGCACTGACCAGAAAGCTGAATACCCGCCCAGGCGCCATCATGCCGATTATCGCGATAATAACAGCAACCGCACTGCCGCACAGGATGGCGCGCGCAGGCGTGCCCTGCCCGTCCCGCTGCAGGAACATGCGCGGAGCATCATGATTTTCCGCCAGGTCGCACAGAACCCGCGAAGTAATATAGATCCCGGAATTCAGTGCGGATAGTGTGGCGATCAGCATGACTGCCGTCATCAGGGTGCGCGCAAACGGAATGCCGATATAATCCAGCGTGGCCAGAAAAGGTGAAGAACCCGGCACCACGCGCGACAGCGGAAGCAGCAGCAGGATCAACCCGATG
This sequence comes from Komagataeibacter diospyri, assembly GCF_006538165.1. Taxonomy (GTDB): domain Bacteria; phylum Pseudomonadota; class Alphaproteobacteria; order Acetobacterales; family Acetobacteraceae; genus Komagataeibacter; species Komagataeibacter diospyri. The sequence goes on along the minus strand of NZ_BDLU01000013.1, from coordinate 56,097 downwards.
GACATCAGATAGAAAATCATGATCCGCAGCGCCACGGTCCGTGTGGAACGGGCGACATTACCTGCCGGGTCCGTCGTATCACATGCTGCGATACTGGTTATTTCCGCCCCGGCCATGGACATCATGATACCCGGTATCACCGCAAAAAGCGCGAAGGTGCCGTGCGGCACGATACCGGCAGCAGAAAACAGCCCGGACGCCACTTTCGTATGCGACCAGAACCCGAACAGACCCGACAGGGCAAGCAGGATGAAAACAATGATGGTGATGATCTTGAGGGCGGAAAACCAGTATTCGAATTCTCCATACCCGCGCACGGAAAACAGGTTGACCACCGTCATGATAACAACTGTAAGCAGTTCAATCGCCAGATAGGGCAAAGGCACATAGGGGGCGAGAAAGGTCGCGGCTGCAATGGCCTCAAACCCCAGGACAGTGGCCCACATGATCCAGTACAACCACCCGGCAACAAACGCCACGCGCGGACCAAGGCCTCGCCGTATCTGACCAACAAACGATCCCGTCCCGGGCGCGGCAACCGTCATTTCCCCCAGCATGCGGGTAATGAACATGACCATAATGCCACACAGGAAATAGGAAAACAGTGCGCCCGCACCTGCCGTTGCAATGGCAGTTGATGATCCGACAAACAGGCTGGCCCCGATCACACCGCCAATGGAAATCATTGACACATGCCGATCCTTAAGCCGCGCAGCCTGTGATAAAGCTTCGGCGTCCCTGTTCTGGAGTGAGATCCGGCTCATATGTTTTTCCTGCCCTGACACCCCGCATTCCTTGTGGCGCAGGGATCATGAATTACAATACATGCTCCATCCCCCAACAATCCACGCCCATGCACCACACGCAGGCAGAATGCGGGGGCTGTATCCGATTGTTTTGTCTTTTCGCGGCCAGATTTTATTTATTGTCTATTTCACGCTTATCAAGCGCAAGGTCATAGGCATGGATAACCGTTGCAGCCTGCGGGCAGGCATGGATGACATCACGCACCACATCCAGCCGGTAGGATTGCAGGCTGTAGTTACGGAATGGTGCCTCTCGCAACCGTGCCACCTCGGCCGCCGTATAGGGGCGTGCGCCTGCAGGCACGCTATGCCCCCCCAGACCGAACGCCACATAGTTCATGAGATCGGCAAGATCAGCTGAAGACAGTGGGGAAAACGCAACATTGGGTAGATGGATCATGTATTCGCGCCCTTTGGGCGAACACAGGAAATACCCAGCCTGTTCCTTCAGGTCAGGCACCACATCAGAAGCCGAGACCCCCGCTATACCGTGACAGCCACCACAACCGACCAGGTAATGCGCCCTGACCTGTGACAGGACAGGCCCGTCACCACCTGGCGAATGCTCCCCACCGGCATCGGCACGTGCGCCCGGCAGAAGCGCGGCAGTGAATATCAAGAGGGTAACAACAAGCTTCCCAACAGACAAAAGCCACGGACCAGGCTGTTCCCCACGCATCTGCATAACCGTTTTCTATCTTATTCCGCCTGCCCGACGATGGCGGCAGTAGAGCAATGATACGCGGCAGAGGTGGTCCCGAAACACCAGATGATGTCATTACTGGTCTGCGGTCGATAAATCGGCATTTCACGATCTGCCGTATTGCATTCGCAATCCGATGACGTGGTACACGTGGTGCGCCCACAGCAGTCACGATAGGCAATGACATAGGAACGCCCGTCATCCGGATTACGACAGGTACCGATCCATGATACCGGCGAAGGCTGCGTACCTGGCGGACAGGTATGGATACCACCGCCACAGCACCCGCACAGCACGCCATCAATGGCGCAATGCCGCCAGTAATTACACTTTGTAGGATCGGATGACTGGGCGCGACGTTCAAAATCGGACAATGTCGTGACATCCGCGGACCTGGGTACCGCATTTCCTGCCGCGGCCCTGGCGCGCTGCACCGGCAGAAGCGGAAAAACACCACCGGCGACCATAGCCGTTCCCACCCGTCCCAGCACACCACGACGCGAAGACGATGAAGCCAGCCTGCGGGTCAACTGTTCCCCTATCTGCTCCAGAAATGATGGTTTCATCCGATAGATCCCTTGAACTGTCTAGTCGCTTTGGAACATTCAAATAAAGAAGGCAGCCCTCGGGTCACGGCTGTGGCACGATGGAAATGCCACTGCTTTTTGCCTCCACCGTCTTTTCAACCTGACCGGTCGTGGCAGACAGGATGGCCATCTTCCTGGACGCTAGCATGGCATATATCTGCGGATTGGCTGTATCGGGACTGACGGTAATGCCCTTGGCCGGCGAAGGCAGGTCGATACGCTGCAACAGGTGCGGGGTCGTGACATCATAGACCCAGACTTCGGTCCCCTCCTGCTTGTGGGTCCAGTATCCCCCCACATGCATCAGGACATACAGTTTATTGTCCGCTTCATGCCAGGCAAAAGGCTGGTCACCACCGGGGCGCCATGCCTGTTCCTGCTGTCCCGTCCCGGCTGCGGGCTGACCTGCTGCGGCCTGTAACGACCAGCTTTTGCCCATGACTGGCGTGGCCCCCAGCGTTACGGGATAAACCTGCCCGGTATAGCTTACAAACAGAGCCTTGCCGGTCTTGCGATCGACCTGGCTCTGCTCAAATACGGGATCACGGTTGGCATCGAAAAATGGTTTGCTGTGGGTAACGTTCACGCTACTGCCCGCCAGCGCCACATTGGTCAGGGATCCGTCACCGCAGACGGTTGAAAAACCATCATGCGCCCACGGAAAAACCAGCGCGCAGCCGGGGATGTCAACCGTACGGGCGGCCTTGTGTTCATGCAGGTCGACCACGGTAACGCCGGTCGCGGGACTCATGTCGAATATGAATGCCCAATGGCCATCCTGACTGAGTTCCAGATTCTGCTGCTTGAATACCGCCAGCCCGCGTGGCGGCAGTTCGATTTCATGTGTCAGGTCAAGGGTATGTGCATCATAGTCCCGCAGGAAATCTTCCCGCGTGCCATGGTCTCCCCGGCTCCACATGGTTACGGCGACGTAAATATCCTTACGATCCGGGGATATGGCGATATTATCGACCATATCGGCAGGAAGCGTGCCCAGTATCCGTCCCCTGTCCCCGTCATACAGGCTGAAGGACTGTTCCCCGGTGGCCACCAGAACCGAATGGTCACCCATTGGGGGAAGGCTGGCCACGTCACTCTGTTCCGGCTGAAGAACGGGAGGGATGGCTTTCGCTACACCTCCCACCGATATTCCCATTCCAATAACGCTGGCCAGCAGCAGGTACCTGGGTCTGGAAAAACACGTCATCGCCCTAGCTATCCTTTCACGACAGCGAACAGGCAGCCGGGAAAGACCGACACATTCCGCATTCTTCCATTCCCCGGCCCCGCTGTAGCTTGTCAGGTCAAATATCAGTATTCAGCCTTGATCGTACCAAAGTATTCACGTACCGCACCACGTTCGATGGACTGCATATCCCCACTGGCCGGGAAACCGTTTTCGCCCATCATGGAGATGTACTTGGCGTTGAACAGGTTGTAGACCGTGAAGCTGGCGGTCACGTTATGCAGGAAGCCAACCTTGCCAAAATGATAGCTCGCCCCCAGATTTGCCAGCCAGTAAGCAGGCACATGGGTATCGTTCAGCAGCGAATACTGGCGTTTGGAATAGTAGTTGACATCCAGGTAAGCAGAAGCCTTGTGCCAGGTATAGGACAGGTTCGCCTTATACATGACCGACGGATAGCCATCCATTTTCTTGCCGCGCAGGTTATGGCAACCTGTTGTGGCAGACGTCAGGCAGATCGGCACATTGGCCGCATAGGCAAAGTGGTTGTAGCTGACCGAGTTGGTGATCGCCAGTCCCTTGACAGGGGTGATCGTCAGCACCGCATCCATGCCCCACTGGCTGGCATGCTTGGAATTGATGAAGGAAGCCGACTGGTCACTGCCACCGATACCACTCGCGGCGGAAATCAGGCGATTGTAGTTATCAGAGTGGTAGCCATCAATCCCGGCCGTCAGCAGACGTGACGAATAACGATAACCAAGCACATAGGTAAAATCGCGTTCCGGGGTCAGCGTCTTCTTCAGCTGGTTGAACTGCGACTGCGTCTGGACCATCCACGGCCCCGGTTCATTCGCGCTGGCATAGGGGGACGCACTGTAGGGACGCATGTTTTCTGCAAAATCGAAATACAGTTCATGCCCCGGCAGGAAACGCCAGTCCAGGTTTACCGCAGGCAGGAATGCCGCGGCGGATGTCATCGAACCCGTGGGACCCGGATTGGTCAGGCCGGAATAATTCCCGGTCGGATCATACGCATAATCCCCGCCCGCCGTGGTCTGCAGCATGGACTTGAAACCATAGGTCGCGGTGAAGTTGGGCAGGATGCGCCACGTATCCATGACATGATACTGGAACGTGTTGGTGCTCCACTTGTACGCCCAACCTGTTGCGAACGCCTGACCATAGGTGGTGTAGGGACCTGTCGTGCTCAGCGGCGCACCATGCCCCAGCGCAGGCTCATTGAAGTAATCAGTCAATGCAGAGCTGGAATTGTTTTCATACCATGCACCCGTATTGATGGTATGATTGCCGATCTTGTATTCGAAATAGGTATTGAAGCCCTCGCGCATTTCGCGATTCATCCACACCTGTTCGGACAGGGGCGCGCCCGTTCCCGGCGAATACGTGCCCGGCGCGCTGTATGTGGCGTTGGAAAGGTCACGATGCGCATAAAGCGTCGTCTTCCAACGCAGGTTCTTGGCCAGCTTCAGGTCGAAATTGATGCCACCGATATAATCCTGCGTGGACTGTCCGGCATCATAAAGCTGGGTATAGTTACCGCTTGTCAGTGAATTCCAGCCCGAAGGATAGTTCCCCTCGGCATAGCTGTAGGCCTGTGCATAGTTGGGATACAGCAGTTCCTGCCGCCAGCCGTACTTCTGCAACGATCCCAAAGATTTATCCAGATACCCGTAGACTTCGGCATTGTTCCAGTTAAAGAATGCGGTCATCTTGCTTTCCTCGCCAATCGGCTGGACAAGCTTCGCATTCACCTGCTGCATGAAATCAGGGCTGTCCGCGTCATATTTCTTTTCGAAATCACGCGAATAAGCCACGTAGAAACGGGTTCCGGTCTTGTTCAGCTTACCGCTATCCACCCGGACATAGGTGCGCTTCATCGCATAGCTACCAAAGCCCTGCGAAACGGTGGCACCGGCCTTTTCCTTGGGGTCTGCAGTAAAGAACTGCATCGTCCCGCCAAGATTGGTATTGGATGGCAGGTCAACAGCCCCCGCCCCCTGCGAAACGCTAACCCGGCTGATATCATCGGATATCCACGCATTCGCAATATTCAGACCGTTGGTCGTGGTATAGGTCTGATCATTCAGCGGCACGCCATCAAGCGTCACGCCCAGCTGGTTCATGAAGAAACCGCGCATGTAAACGCTGGCGCCCCATGTATCGATACCCAGCGGATCAGTGGAACTGTAGCTGACGCCGGGCAGCTGCCCAACGGCCTTCAGCACGTTCTGGCCCGGCACCTGCTGTGCCAGTTCCTTTTTCCCGATCACGTTTTCACTGTTATGCGAAATGGCGCGACGGGTATGGCTGACCGTCAGGACTTCCGGCTTACCTGCGGTCACGCGTGCATTGCTGTTGGTAATGACGTGGACCTGCTTCGCCCCGCGCATGGATCCCCGGATCGGGTGATGCGCCGGTGTTACCGTGGAAGAGCCCGTATCGGAAGAAGATGGCACGGACTGCGCCCGTGCATAATGGTCACCGCCGAAAATCAGCGCTGATGAGGTCAGGAGTAAAGATATGTACCTTGGTCTCAGCATCCACATCCGCTCAACTCTCCCACGCATCCCGAATTTAGGTTTCGATCAATACCCATTTTCTATTCGGAACAAACAACGCTGCATAGGAACAATCTTTCTTTCCCATTACAATTTCGAAAGTGTAGCGATATGTGTGACCATAACGACACACCCGATAGTGGCCATATGATCATCATGGCCATGCAGAACACATCAGTTCAGTCAAAAAACGGAATGGGAATCAAAATACTTTTAAAATCAATATTATATTATATAAATTCAGTCGCATTGCACCAAGTAGAAGATACAGAAACACCCTGCGGTATGCATGCGGAATTCCCGTCCGCATGATATGCACTACCAAGCGCGCCCTGTGTTAAACAGGCAACACACCCCCATAAAAAAAATTATTAATTTCTGGAGGCAATTGACCTACCCAATACAGCCCCACTTCCACCAAAGGATATGTTACATTATAGTAAATATATTACGATATATTTTGTATTTCATTAACCATCAATTAGTAAATTCAGAACAGAAAATACTAATTTACACTTCGATAAACCATTTATTTTTATTATGTTTATTTTTTACTTTAAATTTTAAAATAAATAATAAAAATTATATATGAATCTAATAATATCCATACTGATTGTCAGACAGGATATCAAAGAAAACAGCCGGGCTTCCTGAAACCCGGCTGTACCATGTCAGGCAGGTGCGCCTGGCAGCGGCAGTTCACCAGTCAGGAACTGCGCCCGGCCCAGACCGAAGCTCCAGTGTTCATCCTGATTTTCGATCACGGAAACCATCAGGTCGGATGGCGCCAGACCACAACGGGCCTGCAGCGTTTCCGCCAGCAGCTTGTAGAACGCGGCAATCTGCTCCTTGCCACGCGGGCGGGAAACGACCTGCAACAGCACAACTTTGGGGGTGCGGGGAATATCCAGTCCCGTATCCTCGATCACCATATGGGTCGGCTCATGTTCGGATACCAGCTGGTAGCGATCACGCACCGGAACCTTGAAAGATTCCAGCATGGCATCATGAGCCGCGTCCAGCAGGCCGCGCAGTTCGGCCGGATTCCGCTGGCCCTTCACAACGTGAAAATGCAATAAAGGCATGGTATTTCCTTTTTCTATCTGAAACCTGTTACTCAACCCACTTGGGTAATGAGCTTACGGAGTGTCGAAACCATATCGCGCAGCTCCTGCGCGGTAGAGATGAACGGCGGTCCGAACGACACCGTATCACCGGTGCAGCGCAGCAGCAGTCCATTACGCAGACCGGCTTCAAACAGCGCCAGTCCACGCGCACCGGGCTTGCCTTCCACCGGTTTGAAGTCAATGCCCGCCGTCAGCCCGATATTACGAATATCGGCAATGACATCCAGATCTTTCAGGCTGTGGATGGCATCCTCCAGCACGGGTTCAAGTTCACGCACGCGGGCAACCAGACCTTCCTCGCGCATGACATCCAGCACCACATGCCCGACAGCTGCCGCCATGGGATGACCGGAATAGGTGTAGCCATGACAGAATTCGATGGCATTTTCCGGGCCGGTCATGAAAGTGTTATAGATTTCGTCCGTGACGATCACGCCACCCATCGGCACGATGCCGTTGGTCACCGCCTTGGCGAAGGTGATGATATCCGGCGTCACGCCAAAACGCTGGGCACCGAAATTTTCGCCCATGCGGCCGAAACCGGTAATGACTTCATCAAAAATCAGCAGGATGCCATTGGCCGTGCAGATTTCACGCAGACGCTGCAGGTAGCCGACCGGCGGCACGATCACCCCTGTTGATCCCTGTACCGGCTCAACAATGACCGCCGCGATGGTGGACGCATCATGCAGGGTCACCAGCCGGACCAGATCTTCTGCCCGATGGGTACCCCATGTCGGCTGCCCGCGTGTAAAGGCCATGTGCTGGGGTTCATAGGTATGGCGCAGGTGATCGACACCCGGCATCATGCCAGCAGCGAACATCTTACGGTTGGACACGATGCCCCCCACCGACATGCCGCCAAAGCCCACACCGTGATACCCACGTTCACGGCCGATCATACGGAAACGGTTACCCGCCCCCTTGATCCGGTGGTAGCCCAGCGCGACCTTTAGCGCCGTATCCACGGCTTCTGATCCGGAATTGGCGAAAAAGACATGATTCATGCCCTGCGGCGCAAGATCGGCAATCCGTTCAGCCAGCGAAATGGCGCCGGGATGGGTCAGCTGGAAGCAGGGCGCAAAATCCAGCGTTTCAGCCTGCTTGCGCACCGCTTCGACAATACGCGGATGGGCATGTCCCAGCGGAGTGCACCACAGGCCCGACAGGGTATCAAATACCCTGTTGCCTTCGCTGGTGGTGTAATATGCCCCCTTGGCGCTGACCAGCGTGCGGGGTTCCATATTGGCGCGCAACAGACGGTTGGCGGTAAAAGGTTGCCAATAAACCCCTTCACGCTCATTCCGGAGAAGGTCCGCTTTTTCTGAATCCTGAGCCATGTTACAATCCTGTTACCGAAATGCGTCCCCAATCCCTGGTGCGGAGACGATTCATTCCATAAACGTAATACCCAACCGACATCCTGTATATGTACAATCAGCGCGCACGTCGTGATACTGTACTGATTGGAAACACATCCTCCATGACTTCCCCATCCCCTTTTCCCAATCCGGACCGGCGCAGCCATATGTCCCTAGTCGGCCAGATCGGGCAGGATATTGAAGAACGTATCCGTAATGGCGTGCTGCGCCGGGGGGAACGCCTGCCCTCGATCCGGCGCATGGCGCGACAGTGCGGTGTCAGCACCATTACGGTTGCCAATACCTACCTGCGTCTGGCATCTGCGGGTCTGCTGGAAAGCCGGGGCACACGGGGATATTTCGTAACAGGGCCAGCACCCGAGACGCCGCTGTTGCAGCGGTCGATTGATTCGATGTGGCTGCTCCAGCATGCGTATGAGGACGAAGCCCCGGTCATCAAGGCAGGATGTGGCTGGCTTCCCTCTGACATGCTGTTTACATCAGCGGCCCAGCGTGCACTGACGGGACTGTCCGCACAAAAACTGGCAGGCATGCTGGAATACGGCAACCCCTATGGCCATGCCGGGCTGCGGCACAACATCCGGCAGATGCTGGCGCGTCGGGATATCGGGTGTGAGGAAAGCAGCATCATCCTGACGCATGGGGCAAGCCAGGCGCTGGAACTGGCGGTACGCTGCCTTTCAACCCGGGGTGATGTGATTGTGGTGGAAGATCCGGGTTACTGTAATCTCTATCCAGCGCTACAGGCGCTGGGATTACAGATCGCCAGTATTCCACGCCTGCGTGATGGCCCCTGCACCGAACAGCTTGAACGCGTCGTACGCCGCTACCAGCCGCGCCTGTTCATCACCACATCCATCCTGCATAACCCCACCGGCACATGCAGCACGGCGCAAAACATGCGCGACGTCCTGCGCATTACCCAACAGAACAACGTGACAGTGATTGAAGATGACATATTCCTTGACCTTGCCCCCAATGGCCAGCAGACGCTCTCACAACTGGGCAGCCTTAAAACCGTTATCCATATCGGCAGCTTTTCCAAGACCATCGGGCCGGGACTGCGCGTGGGCTATGTCGCATGTGACCAGGACACCGCACAGCGTATCCTGCGCCAGAAAATGGCCAGCAACCTGACCACGGCCTCCCTGAACGAAGAAATTGTCCATAAAATTGTAAGCAGCGGACTGTACCATCCCCGTCTGGCACATCTGCGTGAAAGCCTGACACGGGCACAGGCACAGGTCTGCACCCGCCTGGAACGGGTGGGAATGCAGCTTTATTTCCATCCCGCAGGCGGCATGTTCGCATGGGCACGTTTTCGGGAGGACATGGATGTGCGCGCCCTGGCCGAACACGCGCGTTCCTGTGACATCATGCTTGCGCCCGGTCACCTGTTCCGCCCGGACGAACAGCCATCGCAATGGTTCCGGTTCAACGTGGCGCATGCGGACAATCCACGTGTTTTTGTCTTTCTGGAAAATGCCCGGCTAAAATACAAAAAGTGAATACAGACTGCTGAACCAGATCAGTTCATGCCATAACCGGATAAAAAACAGATCTTTCTTTCGGTAGGCCCGACATATCATGACCGCACCGCCTGATCTTCCGTTGCATGCCTGCCCGCTTCATATGATTTTCAGAAAATTCTTACTAAAAATAAAGATTAAGATTGTATTTTCCCGCCTGAGAAAGGGAGACGGGGTCTCCCATACCTGCCATCGGCACGAATATGGGAACTGCACAATGCCATGACGACGACAGATAAAAATTATTAATTATATATGCAATCATGTAATTTTTGGTAAGATACTGATATGGTAAAATACAATTTCTCTGTTGCTGTCTGTGCCAGATGGGAGAAATCATATATCCTAGAATGGTTAACCTATTATAAATCAATAGGGTACGATCATGTTTACCTGTACTGCAATGATGATAATCCGGACGAACTCTATAGGGAAATTCTTCCATTTGTAGTCGGAAACAATAAATTCGTAACTTTTATACATTTCAAGGGGCAGGGCCTGCAACAGCAGATGTATCTGCATTTCCTGTCCAACTATCATCAGGAAACAGAATGGGTGAGTTTCCTGGATGTTGACGAATTTCTGGATATCCCGGCATTTAAAAACATTTCTGATCTGGTGCATCATTATCCAGAAGCAGACTGCATTGTATTTTACTGGATTGTTTTTGGGCATAATGGATATGAAAAAAGCCCATCAGGATCCGTTCTGGAAAATTATAAAAAAAGAGCACGTCAAATAAACCAGTTCACAAAATATATCTGCAAAACCGAATATCTTCTTGATGATAAAATATTTTCTCCAGCAGGTTTTGGCTTCTGGCACAACCCTGCCGGACATAGTTATAAGGAAATCAGAGTTGTCGATGTCCTGCATCGCACCAATTTTGACCCAAATACACTATCACCAAAAGAAATACATGCAATCCAGAAAACAGCAACCGTCCATCATTATATGATCAAATCCCGTGAATATCTGAAACACAGGATAAATCGTGGAACGGGGGGCGCATTTTCAGGGCAGGTCATCTGGGATGAAACAGAAGCAAGCAAGAAAAATGCCCTTGAACGTTCGATGCATGAGTTCAATGAGGAAGAAGACGTATCGCTGTGTGCATACTGGGATAATTTAATAAGAAAATCTTCCGAAATTACCGTGCCCCCTATCGTGAATGGCAACATTATTTCTTCAAACAGGCCCTGTAACCAAAGCAGCGTAAGCGACTGGTCCATAGGGAATGATCCCCGAACAGACGCGGGCAATGCAGTCAATGGAAATGTCAACGGAACCGTAAAATTTCATACCGATCTGGAAAACAACCCATGGTGGCAGATAGATCTTATTGATAAATATTTTATAAACGACATCGTTATTTATAATATAATCGACGCAACATCAGAAAGATGCAAAAATATCAGGATATTATATTCAGACAATGGAAAAGATTTTCATGTTGCATTTGAAAAAATGGACAATATTCCAGTTGGTAGTTTGATCACGACCCCTCTACACATATCCACATCTTTTTTTGCACGATATATTCGTATAATACTAATGGAACGTAATTTTCTCCACCTTGATCAAGTCGAAATATACGGGAGTATCGTCCACGAACAAATGTAAATTTTCATATATACAAGTAATATAGATTGACCAGATGGCGTCATCTGGCACTCGGGCGGATAGCATTGCCATCCATCCAGAGGTAGCCGCACTTCAGCTTGCAGACTGCTGAAATGTGAACATAAGCCCTATGACAATCAGTGCATGCATGGGACTGCAGAAGCAGTCCCACACAAACATCCCATGCCGGTATCGGCTCAATTCGCCTCTGCCCGGTAGGTCAGGATGCCGTCCAATATCCAAGGATTGCCTTGATTTCCATAAAATCACGCAGTCCATATACGCTGCATTCCCGTCCGTTGCCGGATTGTCCATATCCGCCAAATGGTGCTGCAACAGTCCAGGGGGCGCCATTGATATTCACATTACCGGCCCGCAGGAAACGGGCTACATGCCGCGCATGTGACAGGTCGCCTGACTGGATATATGCTGCAAGACCATAGGGCGTGTCATTGGCGATCTGAATGGCGTGTTCTTCATTATCATAAGCCATTATGACAAGAACCGGCCCAAAGACTTCTTCCTGAGCAATGGCCATCTCAGACGTTACATGCCCGAATATGGTCGGACGCACGTAATATCCGCATGTCAGACCCTCGGGACGGCCTGGGCCGCCACATACCAGTGTGGCCCCTTCATCCATCCCTTTATGGATCAGCGTCTGGATACGATCGAACTGGAGATGGCTGACAACCGGGCCAAGATCGATTTCCGGGTCCATCGGGTCCCCCACGCGAATGGTGGCAGCCGTACGACGGGCAATGTCTAGCGCTTCCTTCATCCGGGCGGCGGGGACAAGCATGCGGGTTGGCGCATCGCAGGACTGCCCCGAATTGCTGAAGCATTTACGCACACCCTGCGCCACTGCCTGTTCCAGATTGGCATCAGGCAGGATGATATTGGGGGATTTTCCACCCAGTTCCTGATGGACGCGCTTGACCGTATCCGCTGCCAGACGCGCAACCGCCGCACCGGCGCGGGTGGATCCGGTAATCGACACCATATCGACCAGCGGAGAACAGGCCATTGCCTCCCCCACTTCCGGGCCTGTGCCGTTCAGCATGTTGTACACACCCGGTGGCAGACCGGCTTCATCCAGTATTTCGGTAAAAAGCAGGGCGCTGAGGGGGGCAACTTCGCTGGGTTTGAGGATAATGGTGCAGCCCGCCGCAAGTGCTGGTGCGACCTTGCAGGCGATCTGGTTCATTGGCCAGTTCCAAGGGGTAATCAGGCCGGTGACGCCTACTGCTTCATGGACAATCAGCATATCGTCGCGCCTTTCCTCAAACGGAAAATCGCGCAGTACCTTAACCATTTCTTCCAGATGCGCCATTCCAGCCCAGGCTTGGCTGTCATAGGCACGGGTCAGGGGACTGCCCATTTCCAGCGAAATGGCGCGGGCCATGTCCTTCATGCGTCTTTTGTATATCTCTACAATCCGTTCCAGCGCCGACAGGCGGGTGGCGCGATCCGTCATGGACCATGCGGGGAAAGCCGCGCGGGCCGCCTTGATCGCACGTTCCGTATCCCGGGCATCGCCCAGCGTGATCCGGGCGCAGGGCTTCTCGGTCGCAGGATTGATGACATCCATCTGCTCCTGTCCATCCGGCGTAACCCACTGCCCGTTACAATACATCTGATGAGCGTGTGCGGAAATCGCGTTATCACCTGTCATGACTTATATTTTTCCTTCATTACTATGTGTATCAGCCGTATTGCCGGAAACTGTCGGCACAAACGGATACTGGCCTGCATCCAGCAGTTCGGTTACGGCACGATGCGCTTCCAGAAAAGCGGCGTCGGTATGGGGGCTGGCTGATGCATCCGAATTGGCTATTGCAATGCGTCCAAATAGCTGCCTGCCCACCACGCAGGGGCGGGTATCCGTCTCGGTAAACACCCATTCAGCGGGATCATACAGGCTGTTATAGGTATAGGCATAACCATGCGGCCAGCGGTTGACGGTTATGGCGGCAATATCACGGGTGGCGTCAAAGCCACCTGCACCCAGCACGCGCTGCAGCTGGTTACGGATTTCGTGTTCAAACGTCTCGAATGAAATGCCCAGCAGCATACCACGCGCGGCGCGGTACTGCTCCCGCTTTGGCAGGCCCGGCACGCTGAACGTCTTGATCATGCGGATGACGACGGGACGGTCAGGATCGGATGGCAGGGCAAGACCGCCAAGGGCCGTGGGTTCTGCAAGCGAGACCTCATCAAAATACATTCCCGGACAACGGATTTCACTTACGCCCAGTTTTTCAAATGCCCGCCAGTTACGCAATGCCACATTCACATAAACAATCGGCCCCTTGACGCCATAAGCCAGCGCCTTCTTCTGGGTATCAGGCAGTGTTGGCACCAGATAGGGAATGAACATGTTCCAGCACGCCATGACTACCTGCCGGGCCTGTACCTGATGGTACTGCGTGGGGGAAGCCTCCCCCGCCGGGGCATACAGGACCGATACGTGCCGAGCCTGATCCGGGGCGCCGTCATGGGCAACATTCATCACCATGCTGCCCAGCCGTATCCGCACGGCAGACCCCGCGCGGTCCAGCGCGCCATAATCGAACGTGGCCGTCGCCATGTCTTCCTGCGTACGCCCCTTTGTCGCCGCAGGAATGAGGGAGGCAACCAGCAGGCGGGCAAGGGTTGCATTGCCATCGGGGAAGTGAACGCTATGCCCGCTTTCCTTCTGCCGCCCATGCTGGCCACCGGGCAGGTCGGCCAGAAGCCCCTCCGGCACGTCACCCAGCCCCAGCCCCGAAAATCCAGGCAGACCCATTGTCCAGGCGAACAGCGCGGGCAGCGCATCCGACCCGACACAGAAAACGCCACTGCCCGCCTTGCGGAAAAACCACAGAATGGACGGGTCCACCTTTGCCCAGTTCGTGAGGTAATCCGGGTATGAAATACTGGCGAGAAATTTCTTCTTTTCCGCAACCGAGCGGCCATGCAGGTAATCCGGCTGCCGTGGCGAAAGCAGGCGCATGAGGTCTGCGCGCGCCCTGTTGCTGAGCGGGGCATGTTGCAGGGCATGGGCATTGAGACAGTTTTCCGTGCCCACGGCGCTGCGCACCAGGGTATCGGCATGCCATGTTTCCTGATCGAAAAACAGGCCCGGTCCCATCCCATGGCGGGAATAGAGGGACTCGTTGGGCGCATTCTCCTTCAGGTAACGATCAAGGTCGACACCGATGTCATCCAGTATCATCCGTGCCCACTGGTTGTAGCGTTCGGGGGATTCGACTTCCAGCGTGCCACCATTGAGCACCATCCGGGCGCCATCAACATTGAATTCGTTCCGCTTGGCATGACCACCGAAATCATCATGATTGTCGATGATCAGGACCTTTTTGTCCGCTCCCGCATATTTACGAAAGAAATGGGCCGCGGAAAGACCACTCAGTCCCCCACCCACGACGACAAGGTCATAGACCTCATCCGTCTTTCGGATCTTATGGGCCGGAACGGTTCCGTCACGCAGGGCGTGTGCTGCCTCGAACGCTCCGGGGTGGCTGCCACGCATGCCGGTTCGTGCCGGCGGGGCAATGGCTGCCGCCCCTGCTGCCCGTGCCCGCCCTTCCATCGTGCCGATCGCGGTACTGACCAGCACACCATTGATAAAATCACGACGCGTAACCGCAGGCGTGGAAACCGTTGTTTTCCTTGACATCCGGAACAGGCCCCTTTGAAACAATAACGAAATAATTTCGCAAAATAATCTTAATTTACGATCATGACCATGCCTTTTCGTTCTGATTTGAAAACGGAACGTTCCGACCGGAAAACCCTCAACATGACTGGTGCAATTCCGGTTTGTTCCGGTAACGGAACGTGTTATGCGCATAAGACGCAACCCACACCCATGGACCCGGAATGAGCGACAAATCTCCAGCCGACACGCCCCGGATAACACGTCGTAACGTGATACAGGGCGTGATCCTGCCAATCATGGCGAACGCCATGCCATCCGCTGCACACGCAGCCCCGCCTGCCCCGGTTTCCCCGAATAACGGGACAGCAGCATCCTGCCCACCGCTACGGACTGGCCTGCGGGGGCAGTATCCCGGCTCTTTCGAAGTTGCCCACGCGGCACGCGACGGATTGTTCGCCGGGCAGGTTACGGCAACCGACACAGGCGAACATTATGATCTGGTTGTCGTGGGGGCCGGTATATCCGGACTATCGGCGGCATTGTTCTACCAGCGCGCGATGGGGCCGGATGCACGGATTCTGCTTCTGGACAACCATGACGATTTTGGCGGCCATGCCAAACGGAACGCATTACAGTACAAGGGCCAGACATATCTGGGCTACGGCGGGACGATGAGTATCGAAACCCCCTTCCCTTACAGCTATACTGCAACATCCCTGCTGATGGACCTTGGAATTCGTCCGGACACCTATTCCAGTTACCTGAAAACCAGCCGCCTGAAAGGACTGGAACCGGCTGTTTTTTATGATCGGGAAAATTTCGGCAAGGATCAACTGGTTCCCGGTTATCATGAGAAAAACTGGGACAGGTTTTTCCACGACTCACCGCTGGATAATGAAACCCGGGCCGACCTTCTGCGACTGCATACGCAAACCATCAATTACCTGCCTGACCTGACGCCAGATGCCCGCCAGGCCCTGCTGCGCACGATCAGTTACGAAACATTCCTGCGTCGTTATGCCAACATGTCGGACGGGGCCATCCGTTTCTTTGCAGGCAAGGCCTTTCGTAACAATATGCGTGTGGATACCTGCCCCGCCTATGATGCGATGAAAGCGGATGCGCCCGGTTTCAACGGGATGGAGGTCACGCATGACTCACCGCATGAATCAGCTATTTTCCACTTCCCTGATGGTAATGCCACTGTTGCCCGACTGCTGGTTGGCCGATTGGTCCCGTCATTTTTTGGCACCCCGCAAACAGCAGCCAGCGTTGTCATGGCACAGGGGAATTATTCCCGGCTGGATCTGCCGGGTCCGGTCCGTATCCGCCTGAACAGCATGGTCGTGCGCGTGGAACATACAGGTGATCCGACCAGACCGAATGATAACAAACCGGTAAGGGTAGTATACCAGAAACCGGATGGTACATCCGATACACGCCACGCAGTCATGGCTGACAATGTCATCATGGCATGCTTCAACAATATCATTCCGTTTATTGTACCATCCTTACCTGAAGCACAAAAGGATGCATTGAAATACCCATCCAAGGTTCCAATGCAATACAGCAGTGTCCTGCTGCGCAATGGACAGGCCCTGCGCCGTTGCGGCACCCAGTCCATCTATGCGCCCTGTTCCTACCATACCCGTCTTCTGGTGGATGAGCCGGTGGATATTGGCGGATATACGACCAATCCTTCCCCAGATCATCCGACGATGGTCCATCTGCTGCGTAATGCAAATGCCCCGGGCCACCCGCGCAAGGAACAGAACAGGCTGGGACGCCAGGAAATGCTGGCCATGACTTTCCCTGAAATCGAGGCCAAGACCCGCGACCAGCTTCAGCGCATGTTCGGCCCTCTTGGTTTCAACCATGAACAGGATATTGTCGGACTGACCGTAAACCGTTGGCCCCACGGCTATGCCTATACTTACGACACGCTGGGAGATCCGTATATGCCAGCAGCCCTGCGCCCCCATATTATCGGAAGGCAGCCTTATGGGCGGATCGCTATTGCCAACGCGGATTCCACTGCCGCAGCCTTTACCAATACCGCAATAGATGCAGCTGAACGCGCGGTTCAGGAATGTCTCGTCAGCCGTGGATATACCTGATATTAAATAGAAAACTGAGAGACAATTCAAAAAAATAAAATTTTTAGGACACCGTTTTTTTAAGCGGCATTCTTCGAATCTTCCTAAAAAAGCTCCACCAAAAACTTTTATAATAACCTGCATGATGCTTCGAAGGCAGGCTTGTAAATAATCCCAGACAGAACATGTTCTGTCTGGGCCCCTCCATCATGAATGAAGCACGTTATTATTTCAGGCTTTCGCAGTTTTCCATCGCCGGCTTGCCAGAAAACCTGTCCTTGATCCATGCAATCTGCATGGCGGTAGACTGGACCATCGTCGGGTCATGATCCAGACCCGGCAGTTCAGTGAAAAACAGCGGAATGTGATTGTGACAGGCCGCCCGCGCCGTCGCCTTGACACCTTCTGGTGGTACGGTCACATCGCCCCCACCGGTAATGACCAGAAGCGGTCCCTTCAGCGGCTGGCCAGCCACTGCATCCTCATGGAACATAGACTGCACGAACTTGTTATCCAGCCACCCTTTTTTTGTAATGCTATCAATGGACTGACCATCATACAGGGCATTGGCGACATACCAGCATCCCTGTCTGACCGCCCCATCGTAATGCACCATGCCCGTAGCATTCAGCATTGAATGCGGATCAAACTGTGGATAACGGGCCTGAAGGCCATACGCTACCATGGGGGTATAAAAACTTTCACCCCCTTCCCCCGGCAGCGGATGAACGAAATCAGGCATATTGATCGTGCCGGAAACCGATACCGTCCCCAGATAACCGGGATCGGCAATATCATGTTCCATTTCCCCGACACTCCATGACGCCATTCCCCCCTGGGAATGCCCATCGGCGACCCACCGGCTGCCCAAGGCAGGCACGGCCGACCGTGCGGCCGCAACCGAATAGATGACATCGTAACCCTGGGCCAGCTTGTTCATGTACTGGTGGGCACCGGACGTTCCCAGTCCATGATAATCCGTCGCGACAACAGCAAGGCCATGGGCAGGAAAATCAAAAAGCCCTTCGTTCCCGTAATACAGGTTCTTCATCAATGATGGCGCACATTGGCGGGCGACACCACTGGTACCATGCGCCCATGCCACCACCGGCCATCCACCTGCCGGTACAGGTCCCGCTGGCACCAGCACGACAGCGGACGAGACGACATCGTGCCGCGTGGCATCCAGAGAATGATAAAGAATACGGTAGGCCTGCACACCCGGCGGCAGGATATAATCTGTCGCCCGTTCCTGACGGATCAGCGCGCCTGCATACGTGGGTGCGTTACCATTTTGCGGAGCCTGATAGAATGCTTCGTTTGCCAATGCATTCCGGGATTCCTTAAGCTGTGCCTGTTCCAGCGTACTGGCATGCGCATATGAATCCATCCCACTCCATACCAGAACACTGCAAGCAAAAAGAGTGTTTCTTGTATTTAATAACATTATATAATTCGTCCCTTTTCCTGAAAATTTTTTGTAAATAGGCAGCAATATTGACCACAGATGGCAATCAGCCCACAGGCGTAGCCAGACCGCGCCCAGAACGGTAGAAAGGCCTGCATGCCTTATTAGTATGTTGCCTGCAAAAACCACATGTCATGGCGAATGCGACACTATCTGGTATTGCCTGGGCATAACGAAGAACAGGGTAGATGAATACAGCCTGTACCCTGTCCCCCTGCCCGCGGAAATGCCGTAATTATTCCGCCTGCCCGACCAATGCTGCTGTCGAACAGTGATACACTGCCGACGATCCCCCAAAACACCAGATGATGTCATTGTTGGCCTGTGGCCGGTAAACCGGCAGTTCCCTGTCTTCTGTATTGCAATGGCAATCCGGTGACGAATTACACAATGTGCGCCCACAGCAGTCCCGATAGGCAATAACATACGACCGGTTATCAACAGGGTTACGGCAGGTACCTATCCACGATACGGGGGAAGGCTGCGTGCCAGGTGGACAGGTATGCACTCCACCGCCACAGCATCCACACAGCACACCGTCAATGGCGCAATGCCGCCAGTAATCACATTTTGTCGGATCTGCGGACTGGGCGCGGCGGTCAAAATCCGAAACCGCGGCCGGTTGCGTCTGTGCCGCCTGTGCACGCTGAACGGGTAAAAGTGGCAGGGAAGACGTCACCACCGCAGCACTTCCCGCCCTGGCGATCACGCTGCGACGGGAAATTCCCTGCGCCATTTTCCGCGTCAGCTTTTCGCCCAGGCTGTCAAAAAAGGATTCAGTCATAACCAGTATTTTCCAAACCAATGGGGGACAGTATGAATTAAACGGAGATTGCCTTACGGCGGGGGGACAGTCATGGCACCTGCATCAATATGAGTATTACGCAGCACCTTCCCGGTCTGCAGGTCGATGACCATCAGATTTCCATTTTCCCCGTTGGCATACAGCAATGGTTTCTGGTCCTGACTGACCGCCACCACCTTGGCTGGCGTTGGCAGGTCGATGCGACGTACCAGACGATGTGTCTGCGTATCGAGTTCCCACACTTCGGTGCCCGCTGTCTTGTGGGTCCAGTATGCGCCTGTATGCATAAGGGCGAAAAGATGGTGATTATAGTAGGACATGGCAAACGGCTGCGTGCCGCCCGGACGCCATGCCAGTTCCTGCACCCCGGTTCCGGCAACAGGCTGGCCTGCCGCCTGCTGGATTGACCACGCAGGTTCGACAACCGGTTGCGGACCCAGATGCGCCTTTATGACCTTGCCGCTATAGGTAATGAAATAGGCATCACCCTTCGCGCGTTCCGCCAGGCTCTGTTCGTAGACCGGGTCGCCATCCGCGCTGAAAAACGGTATGGAATGGGTAACGCTGGCTTTCCCATCCGTTCCCACCGCCACATTGGTCAGTGATCCATCACCACACAGGCTGGAAAAGCCACCACTCTGCCATGGGAAGACCAGCGCGCAACCGGGAATATCCACCGTGCGGACCACCTTGAACGCGGACAGGTCAACAACCGTGACGGCGGAAGCCGGGCTGAGGTCGAATATGAACCCTAACTTCCCGTTGGCATCAACATCAAAATTCTGCTGCTTGCGTCCCACCAGTGCGCGGGGGGGCAGCGCCAGTTCGCGCACGCGTTCCAGTGTACGGGCATCGAACTGCTGCAGCATGTCATGCCGGTCCCCATGATCGACAAGCGACCATGACGTCTCGGTTATGTAAATGCTCCGCCGGTCAGGCGTGATGACATTATTGGCCAGCGGCGTTGCGGGAATCGTGCCCAGGATACGGCCGTTATCCCCATCATAAATGGTGATCGCCGTTGTCTTGGTATAGGGAAAGACCCAGTGCGCTCCCATTGCCGGAAGCTGCGCGACATCGCTCTGTTCCGCCTGCAGGGCAGGCGAAGGGTCGGCAGCCAGCGCCAGGACCGGGGAGGAAACCACGACAGCTGCGACCATGGCCGATACGCGCCGAAACCAACCTGTCATGCACTTCCTCCATCAAGATTTCTTACGATACAAATATTATTGCGATATCACAATATAATAAGCCAGCATACCCGATATTACAAATTACGGTGCAGCACGCGTCCGGACTGCCGCACAGCCGGGGCATCATGGACATTTACATCGCCGATTCCAACACATCCACCGTAGCCAGCCCCGACAACCGTGATGAACATGACCTGTCCCCCTTCCTTGTCCGCACGTCACCGGCAGAAACGTTGTCTGCCATCCCCCATCGGCGCGCAGTGCCTCCAGGACATAAGGGCAGGCTGGCGGCCATGACGATCTGGAACGTTAGTGGCCCACACGAACTGTCACACCGGATCGGGGGAGGCTTATATTCCCGGTCACGCGGATTTTCCGCGGCGTGCCAGACGCGCCATGAAAAGACAGGGATGGGACGCCCCCTGCATGGATGGCCGCATCCCTCCTCCAGCGCTTGCGCTTGGCGATTTTATCCGTAGGTTCTGCTTCGCATGAAAGCATATAATGCCGGGTCAGGGGCAAAACGGGGGAAATCGGGTGGATGAAATTTGATCGCGTGAAGTCGTTGGACGCAATCCTGGCGACGGCAAAAAAGAAATCATTGAATCGTTCGCTTGGGGCCTTCCAACTTACGATGCTGGGGATCGGTGGGATTATTGGCACCGGCATATTCGTACTGACTTCCGAAGCCGCGCAGAAAGCGGGACCGGGCATGATGCTCAGTTTCATCCTTGCCGGTTTCATCTGCATGTGCGCGGCGATCTGTTATTCCGAACTGGCATCCATGGTTCCCACCGCAGGATCGGCCTATACCTATACCTATGCCGTGATGGGTGAACGGCTGGCGTGGATGGTGGGCTGGGCGCTGATCCTGGAATATGCCATCGGGGCCTCCGCCGTGGCATCAAGCTGGTCGGGGTACATGATCGGCCTGATCCAGAACCTGTTCCATATCGAAATCTCCCCCCTATGGGTCAACAGTCCATCCGCTGGCGGCTATATCAACCTGCCGGCAGTGGTCATTACCCTGCTGATTACCTGGCTCCTGGTCCTTGGTACGACCGAAAGCGCGCGAGCCAATGCCATTCTGGTCGGCATCAAGGTGGCCGCCCTGTCCCTGTTCGCCATCCTTGCCATTCCGGTCATGAACATCAGTCATTTCGAACCCTTCATGCCGACCGGAATGACAGGTATGGCCGGGGCGGCCGCATCCATCTTTTTTGCCTATGTCGGCTTTGACGCCGTATCAACCGCAGCCGAGGAAACACGCAACCCGCAGCGCAATGTGCCCATCGCCCTGATCGCCTCCCTGGCCTTCTGCACCATTTTTTACCTGCTGGTCTCCCTTGGGGCCATTGGCTCTCCCCTTGGGGCGCAGCCGGTTACCGGGGCCGATGGCAACATACTTGCGCCCGGCACGCTTGCGCTGGATCAGCGATGCCGCACGATTGTCGCGGCCGGCGCGCAGGATCCCCTGCCGTGCTCACACGAAGCCCTGGCGCATGTGCTGCGATCCATCGGCTGGATCAGAATTGGCAACCTGATCGGCCTTGCGGCCACCATTGCCCTGCCCTCTGTCGTACTGATGATGATTTTCGGGCAGACGCGCATATTTTTCACCATGGCACGCGATGGCCTGCTGCCCGACAGCTTTGCCCGTGTTCACCCCCGCTATCGCACACCGCACATCGTGACGACTGTCACCGGCATTGGCACCGCCATCGGGGCCGCCTTCCTGCCCGTGGGCACATTGGCTGACTATTCCAATTCCGGCACGCTGTTTGCATTCGCCATGGTCGCCATATCCGTCCTGATCCTGCGCCGGACCGATCCCACACGTATCCGCCCGTTCCGGGCGCCTGCCATATGGCTGTTCGCGCCGCTTGCCATTCTTGGCTGTCTGTATCTTTACCTGTCACTGGACCTGATCGCGATCCTGGTCCTGCCGGTATGGGGGGCAATCGGGCTGCTCATATATTATGGATATGGCCGGTCACGCAGTTATGTGGGGCGCCGGATTGAAACATCCGACAGCATGGAACCCTGACGTCCCACAGGCTGGCCGAGGCAAGGACTGAATCAAGATAGCCTACTGATAAATAATAAAGTTTTTTGGCGCCGCCTTTTTTCGAAAAGGCGGCGTTTTTCTGAAGCTTTTTTATAATCTTCATAATGTCGCAAAAACAGGCTTTTCAGACAGCCTGCGGGCAGAAAGCTGCCCTTTACGCCATCATGGTTGTGACAGGGTCTGGTGTGCGCGTTCGATGATAAACTGCCGGATGCTTTCAATTTCATCCGGTTTCATGGATTTCTCGAACCCATCCATGCCGAAACTGCTCAGCGCCCCTTTGCCAACAATCGCATAGAAACTGTTTTTGTCCTGAATGGCCGGCGACTTCCTTAAATCCGGCAGGACGCCATTCCATTCCACATTGGCACCGTGGCAGTACTGACAATAATTCAGGTACTGCTGGCTACCCGCCAGTGCCTGCCGGGGCGCGAACGATGCAGGCGGTGGGGATGAAGGAACAGGGTCATCACTGACAGTCGGCAGATGGTCCCTGCCATCAAGGGCGAATGCAAGGACACGGGAATGATTGACAGACCCCGTTTCCTGACGTGCCAGCCCGGTGGCAAACAGGCCATACGACCCGCCCCATCCCACTTCAATGGCGACATACTGCCGACCACCGATACGATAGCTGACGGGAGAGGCGATAATGCCGCTCTGCGCATCGAAGCTGAAAAGATCCTTCCCATCATGTGCGTCATAGGCATGGAACGTGCCGTCGGTCAGCCCCTGGAACACCAGGTCACCAGCGGTGGAAAGAACCCCGCCATTTGCCGGTCCTTTCTGCACCACTTCCCAGCGTGCTTTCTGCTCCACGGGATCCCATGCCACCAGCGATCCCCGCAGGTCCCTGACACCAGCTTTCTGTTCCTCGACGGATGGCATTTTATCATCTGGCTGAATATCCAGCCCCAGATTCCAGCCATCAGGCAGGGGCTTGAATTTACGTGCGCCCTTCAGGTGATCAGGCACCTGCTGGGTCGGCAGGTATACCAGTCCCGTGCGTGGGCTGTAGCTCATGGCGGCAATACCGTGCCCACCCATATCCCCCGGAAAGACATAGAATGGCTTGCCGGTGACGGAATACTGCGCATCCGGATTGAAGATTGGCCGCCCGGTTTTCGGATCCAGACCTTTTGCCCAGTTCACGAAAACGAAATTTTTCCCAGAAATGAATTCACCCGTCGCGGCATCCAGAACGTAGAAAAAACCGTTTTTGGGTGCATGCACGATCACATGCCGCATCTGCCCATCAAGGGGAAGGTCAAGCGTCATGATCTGCTGGGTTGATGTATAATCCCACTGGTCTTCAGGTGTCTCCTGAAAATGCCAGACATATTCCCCCGTATCCGGCTTTACGGCGACAATGCTGTCAAGGAAGAGGTTGTCCCCCTTTCCATTGGAACGGATACCATAACTCCATGGCGACCCGTTACCCGCCCCGAAATAGACCAGATCCGTCACAGGGTCATATACGATCGAATCCCATACGGTGCCACCACCACCCTGCCGCACCCATGCGCCTGTGGGGCTCCATGTCGGATAGGCACGGGTCATAAGAACCGTATCGGATGGCGCATGGTCAGGTCTGTTATGCGGATTGGGTACCGTAAAAAACCGCCAGTCCAGCTTGCCCGTTTCCGCGTCGAATGCCGAAATGAAGCCACGGGCACCGAATTCCGCACCACCATTACCGATCAGCACCCTACCCTTTGCAATACGCGGTGCACCGGTAATGGTATAGGCCTGCTGCTGCCCCAGATCGGCATCTGTCGGGATCGTATTGATACTCCAGATAACCTTGCCGTCCCGGGAATCCAGTGCAATCAGCCTGTTGTCAAAGGTCGCCAGATACAGCTTGCCATTCCAGTAGCCCAGGCCACGGTTCACGATGTCGCAACATCCCCGGACCCCGACCTTGCCGTCCACCTTCGGATCATAGGCCCATAGCAGACGTCCAGTCGCGGCATCCAGCGCCTTGACCTTGCTCCATGCGGTGGTGGTATACATGACACCATTGATGATCAGAGGCGTTGCTTCCTGCCCCCGGTTGGTATCCAGATCATAATGCCATGCCAGATGCAGGTGGCCGATGGTTTTGGCATTGATCTGCTTTAACGGGCTATATCGCTGTTCTGAATAAGTACGGCCATGGGTCAGCCAGTCATCGGGATGATCATCGGCATGAATAATGGCATCCCCTGTTGTTTCCGCGCGCACCGGAACAGCCGCACACAGGAGGATTCCCATACCCAGCAGAACATCACGCAACCGAAGACTGGAAAAATGATCGCCCCGAATATTCTTATACCGCATTCCCATAGAGCATATTTCCTTTCCCGACCAAGCCCATTCGACTTAAATATTTCTATATCGTATCTAATATCAACAGAAACTACACGTGGTTTTTCGCATCATCAACCGGGATCCCCTGCCCATGGGCAGACATTACACCAGAAGGAATAAAATAAACCCGACATATCGTGAATGGATTTCATTCAAAATAAAAAAGGGGGCAGATTGATTTCTGCCCCCGCAATACAACATATGAAACAGATTTTCTTCATTCAGTAGAAATGCGCACTGATCGTTCCGAAATACTGTCGCACTGCCCCGCGCTCCATGGAATAGGCATCGCCTGATGTGGGGTTTCCATTCTCACCCATCATGGAAATATATTTGGTGTTATTCAGGTTATACACACTGAAATCAAATGTCAGTCCCTTCAGTGGACCATAGTCCCCAAACCGGTAACGCGCCCCCAGATTGACCAGCCAGTAGGGTGCGACCCATGTATCGTTTGTATAGCTGAAATAACGTTTTGAATAGTAGTTGGCATCAAGGTGTACTTCCGCACCCTTATAGCCATAGGTAATATTCGCCTTATACATGATCTGCGGGAAGTTCACGAATTTCTTGCCGCGCGTATCCGCATACCCCCCGGAACCGTCGGGAAAATTGCTGCCATAGGTCGAGTGGTTGTAGCTGATGCTGCTAAATGCAGAAAGCCCCTTCATCACGCCGCGTCTGAACGGCTGAATGGTAAGAGCAGCGTCTACACCATAGATCGAAACATGCCCCGTATCGACAACCGTACCGACAACGTTGCCCAACCCCTGACTACCGGGCACTTCGCCATACTGCAGGCGATGATAAGCATCGGCATGATAAGCATCGATCGAGGCAATGACGGGCCGGGAAGTATAGCGATACCCCACCAGGTAAACCCAGTCACGTTCCGGACGCAGCGTCTTCTGCAGTCCCTTGAATGTCGCCTGGTTCTGCACGGACCATGGCGAGGCGCCACCCCCTTCATACGCCTGAACCTGATAGCCACGCATATTTTCGGCTACATCGAAATAGATTTCGTGACCGGGCAGGAAGCGGTAATTCACGGCAACATGCGGCAGGAATGCCGCAGCCGCGGTCAGTGACCCGTTTGCAAGCGGATCCGTGCTGCCGGTAAAGGCCGGATCCTGCCACTGTGCGCCGCCGGATGTGGTCGTAATCATGGACCGGAAGCCCGCATGAATATCCAGGTTACGCACGGGATGATACACATCGGACAGGAAATACTGGAATGTATTCGTCGTCCACTTGAACCCGTAGGGCGACATGAAGGCCTTGCCGTAGGTATTATAGGGCCCGATTGTCAGAAGAGGTGGCGCGCCGGATGCCAGGGTCGGTTCATTATAAAAATAGTTGGACTGTTCCTGATTATTGTTTTCCAGCCAGATGCCGGATTCGATATGGTTATGCGCAATATCGTACTGGATGGCCGATGTCATGCCATAACGGACTTCGTGGGACTGCCATACCTGTTCCGAAAACGGTGCAGCGGAATCCCCGCCCATCTTGTTGACTGATGGCTGATAGGGATTGCCATAAGTCGTATACAATACTTCGCTATTGCCATAAAAAATGGTTTTCCAGCGCAGGTTATTGGTCAGGGCAAAATCAAGTGTCAGACCACCAAGATAGGAAACCTGATGCTGGCCACCATCATAAATGGTGTCATAATTCCCGGCCGCGGCCGCCGCATATGCTTTGCCAAAATCAGGATAATAATCATCCGTCCGCCAGCCGTATTTACGGATACTGGCCAGCGACATATCCGCGTAACCCCATTGCGAATTGTTGGACCAGTTCATGAATGCGGAAATATGGCTGTCCTGTCCTACGGGCTGCACCAGCTTGGCTTCCGCCTGCTGCTGCAACTGGTCACCGCCCCCTTTCCATTTATGCGTATCAGAGCGCGCATATGAAACGTAGAACTTGGTTCCCGATGAATTCAGCTTACCGCTATCAAAACGCCCAAAAGTTCGGAAGGACGCATTACTTCCGAACATCTGCGAGACCTGTCCTTCCATCCTGTCGGAAGGATCGCTACTGTGGACCTGAATCGCGCCACCCAGATTGGTATTGGACGCCACGTTTACTGCGCCACCACCCTGAGAGACAGACATGAAACCGATATTATTGGTAATGATCGCCTGACTGAGGCCAAGGCCACTGACAGTATTATACGACTGGTCATTCAGCGGGATCCCGTCCAGCGTCATGCCCAGTTCATTCCAGAAGAAGCCACGCATATAAAGGCTGCTGGACCAGGCATCCAGCCCCAGGGCATCGCCTGAACTGAAGCTGAGACCCGGCGTACGTGCGGCCAGAACCTTCAGCGGGTTCGTACCGGGCACGAACTGCTGCATGACCTTCTGTCCAACCGTCTGTTCCGATCCGTGAGAGACGGAATGTGACCTGGTGACCGAAATCTGTTCATTCCTGGGCTGGGGCATCTGTGCCGTATGGTGTGCGGCACTCCGGGTGGCCTTACCCTTATTTGAAATGGAATCCGATTGCGCACGTATTACTGTATTCTGCTGATCAGAGCTGGCGGCATGGGCATCCCATGTCAGGGCCGTTGCCCCAAGGCATAAAGTCCAGAATGAAAACGTTTTTTTCATCTACGCGCCTCAAGTAAGAATCAATATTTTTCGATATTAATTCGAAACGTTTCATCTATGTCCACATCTTTTGTTATGCCCCCAAAGAAACATGACAAATTTACAACATACTGGTGCATTTTAACTACATTCATGTTGAAATATTTCAAAATTTTTCTTTATTTGTAGTTTTTGAAAACGAATGTAATAATATAATTAAACGTTTGATTAAAGTAACGAATTTACATCAGGCATCATTCCCTGCCATGGACGATAGCTGGTACCGGTTATCTCGCACCTGACGAAATACGGCACGTCTGATTGCCTGATTCCCAGCATTTATGCCCAGAATAATCTATCATTTGCTTGACTATTACAATTAATCGCAAATCGCCTGATATATTATGCGTTCTCAGGATTGCAATCCTGCCTCACCTTATCCCGGCAGACCTGCAACCCACCCATCAAAAGCATATGATCCAGAAAACCCTTTTCTGACTGATCAAGGGGCACATGCTCCTGCACTTGGCTTTCCACAATTTGTAATGGGCCTTTTCATGTCACTATAAATAAAACGAAATAACAATGTTGAATTTTGATGATATATGAAATTCAACATTGTAATGACGTAAATTTGTTGAGATATCCTAAAACCGGTTATTATAGATGGGTCGGAAAAATTTCCTGAGGACAAAAGACACGACGGATCGTTTCTTCCGCCCCCATATGAAGCCCGTGGAACAGCAGGGCGACGCACGCGACGCAGGGCAGCAGATACCCCCATAGCGAACGGGGTACCGGACCACATTTCAGTCCCAATACCATCCCGGCAGCACACCCGATGCATGTTCCGGTCACGATTTCGCCTATGGTATGGGCCTGCAATCGCCAGCGGGTAAATCCCATAACCACAGCGACCCCCAGCAGGGGCAGCAGCATAGCAGCCGGATAATGGATAAACCGACGACGCAGCAACATAACCAGCAGCCCGCCATACGTGATGCAGGCGGCCGCCACATGCCCGCTGGGGCTGAACACGTCCGCCTGCGTGAACCATGCATAATACAGCCCCGCAATCTTGAGCAGAAGCATCACACCCAGCGTCAGGGGGATCACCGAACACCAGATCCGCATGCCCCGCCACCATCCGTGCAATCCCATGATACAGCCAACCGTCACCACTACCGGCAGAATATCGGCCTGATCGGCGAAGTCGGTGATGAAACGCATCATGGGGGAAAGGGCCACCCTGTCCTGTTTGCGTACGGCATATCACAGGCAGGACATGACCACCAGAACACTGCGTATGCGCGGGGCCATGCGCAAATGACATTGGCAATTGCGACACTGTGGATATGGTCCGTATATGCTGCCATTACGATAACGTTCGCTCCTGTGTCATAAAAACAACAATATATCCCTACATCGCACATCAATGTCTGAAACCCGGACAGCCGCCCTGAATTCATATCCATATCGTTTCAATATTTTCCATTCATATTAATGGAATTATGGAAAACTGCTTCGTATCCGGATTAGATTTCTTTCTGAATCCATCATACATGAACACTCCATATGCCTCCCGCACCGCCTGTCATCATGAAAATAATTCCTCATAGATTGATAAATTTTTTAAATAAAAATTCCACATAAAATAATAAAATTATTGTTATTTATTTCAGAGAACATAAATCGCAAAAAACATTCACGCGAACACCCCGCATAAATTACCAAAATAAAATAAATATAATACTGAAAAAACAGTTTAGAAACAATTCGATTATTTCCGCAGTCGCATAATATAAAGATTTAATAATACTGTAATTATAGTGTCATAAAATCATCACGAGACACCATGAAACCCGAAACATAGGGTGTGCCGCGTCATCCAACCACCACCAATCGGGGCCTTGTCATGAGGGATCACGCTGCATGAAAAAGAATAAGATTCTTCTTCTCACAACATGCATGAGTTCTTTGTTTTTCCATAATGCCCATGCAGCCAGCACGGCACAGAAGCAGCCTGTAACCAAGCAGACGGACCAGCGTGGCAAAGCCCCTGCAGGCAAAGCCACGGCAAACGCCAGGGCGGATTCCGTAACCGCCACCAAGGCGGAATCTATCATTGTCATGGGCGCGGGCGCCGCACGTGAAACACAGTCGCTGTCTCATCTCGCCCTGCAGGAAGTCGCCCCCGGCACCAGTCCGCTCAAGACCCTGTCCAAGCTGCCGGGCGTCATGTTCACTTCTTCCGATCCGCTGGGATCGTATGAGTGGTCGCAGCAGATCATCATCCGTGGGTTTGACCAGAGCCGCCTTGGCTTCACCATGGATGGCATCCCGCTGGGCAACCTCGCTTATGGTAACGATAACGGTCTTTCAATCGGTCGTGCGCTGCAGACGGAAAATAATGGGCCGGCAACACTGGCCCAGGGCGCGGGTGCAGTCGGTGTGGCTGCATCAAACGATCTCGGTGGCGCGCTGGAATTCACGTCCATTGACCCAAGCAAGAAATTTGGCGTTGATGTAGCGGGTACCGTGGGATCATACGGCACATGGCGCACATTCGCCCGTATCAATTCAGGCACCCTGCCCGGTGGCGGGCGGCTTTATGTTTCCTATGACTATCAGGATGCCAACAAGTGGAAGGGCGACGGCATCCAGCAGCAGCAGCAGGCCAATGCCAAGTTCATCCAGCCGCTGGGTGACAAGGTCAAGCTCACCCTGTTCGGTGATTACAGCCAGCGCGCGGAAAATGATTATCAGGATCTCTCACTGCAGATGATCCAGACCAAGGGTTATAACGTCGATAACGTTACCAACAACTATGGACTGGCCAAGCAGATCGCCACGGCTTACCAGACCGGCAAGCCCTTCCCCGCAGGCATCGCCAACCAGGATCAGTCCTATTACAACTCCGCCGGCCTGCGTCAGGATGTGCTGGGGTATGGCAAGTTCGATTTCCATCTGACCGACCACCTGAAGGGCTTCGCCACCGTTTACGGTCATACCAATACGGGTGAAGGCATTTACGCCACGCCATATACGGCAACACCTGCATCCCTGGGTGGATCTCCACTTTCCGTCCGTACCACGGAATATGACATTCACCGCGAAGGCTTTATCGGCAGCCTGTCCTATGAGATCGCACATCATACGATCGAAGGTGGCTTCTGGTTTGAAAACAACGATTTTGAACAGGCACGTCGCTTCTATCCGCTCAGCGCGGACAAATATACAGGCAGTTCCGTCCACTGGTTCCGCAACAACCCGTTCGAAACCCAGTGGCAGAGCGCCTTCAACACCAAGACCTACCAGTTCCATATTCAGGATACATGGCAGATCACCCCGGCCCTGAAACTGAATTACGGTTTCAAGTCACTGGTTGTCGATAACCGGGGCCGCCAGCTGGAAGGCAACTACATGGGCACACCGGTGGCCAATACATATGCATCGGGTTCCATTACATCGGCCAATGGTTTCCTGCCGCAGCTTGGCGCCAACTACCGCATCAACCGCCATAACGAAATCTTTGCCGATTTCGCCCGCAACATGGCGGCCTTTGACAACTCGACCACGGGCGCCACCAGTCCGTTTGCAATGACATCCGCCGCCTATGCCGCGTCCAAGAAAACGCTGCACCCGGAAATGTCCTACAGCGAGGAAATTGGCTACCGATTCCATAACCGGCGCATCCAGGCGTCCATTACCGGTTACTACATCGAATTCGAGGACCGGCTGGCATCCATTTCACCTGTATCCAGCGGCACGAACGTTCAGGGTTACGCCAGTATCCTGACGAATGTCGGTGGCGTGACCGCCCGTGGCATTGATACGGCATTCAACTACCGCTTTGCGGATAACTGGTCGCTGTATGTGTCCTACGCATATAACCAGTCCGTCTATGATGACAACCTGACTACGGGCGGCGTGACCTACGCCACCCGCGGCAAGAGCGTGGTTGGCATGCCGCGCAACCTGGCCAACGTCCAGATCAGTTATGATGATGGCACGATCTGGGGTAATATTGGCATGCAGTATCAGGGACGCCGGACCTATACTTACACCAACGACCAGTGGATCAAGCCGAATGACATCTTCAACCTGAACGTCGGTTACCGTTTCCACAGCCATAACTGGGCACTGCGTGGTCTGGATGCGCAGATCAACGTGACCAACCTGTTCGACAAGCGCTACGTGGCAACGGTCGGCAGCACGGGCTTTGCGGTAAGCGACCCCACGGGCAGCCTGCAGACACTGCAGGCCGGTGCGCCGCGCATGGTCTTCTTCACCCTGCGCAAGCACTTTTTCTGATATCACCACGCCGGCTTTCGACCCTTCATCAGTCTATGGATGACCACCCCATGTCCGATATCCCCAACCGCCGTCAGTTCCTGAAATTCAGCGCAGCCGCCGCCGTTGGCGCGACGCTGCCTGAAAACCTGAAACGGGCACTGGCGGTCGCCCCCAACAGGGTGACCGGCACGATACAGGACGTGGAGCATGTGGTTATCCTGATGCAGGAAAACCGGTCATTCGATCACTACTTCGGCTGCCTGCAGGGCGTGCGGGGATATGGTGATCCCCACGCTGAAAAACTGCCCGATGGCAGCAGTGTCTTTGCACAACCGGATGGGAAGGGTGGCCATATCATGCCCTTCCTGTTCAATACCGCGCATACCTCCAGCGCCTGCCTTGCCAGCCTTGACCATAGCTGGAAAGGCACGCAGACGGCATGGAATGACTGGAACACGTGGGTGCCGCACAAGACGCCCATGACCATGGGCCATTTCACCCGCGCGGAAATTCCCTATTATTATGCGCTGGCCGATGCCTTTACGATATGCGATGCCTATCATGCCTCCATTTTCGGACCGACCAACCCCAATCGACTGTTCCTGTTCACAGGCACGAACGGGCTGGCGGTCGGTAATGACGGATTGCAGGCCATACGGAATGTCGATGATGGCAACTGGTCCGCGGACATGGCGCATGACCGGGCTGATTTCACACCTTTCCGCTGGACCACCTATCCCGAAAAACTGCAGGCGGCTGGCATATCATGGCGCGTTTATCAGGAATATGACAATTTTGGTGACAACCCGCTGGCGTCCTTTGCACAATTTCGTAACCTTGATCCCCGGTCATGGGAATATCAGCGCGCCCGCCTGATCGTGCCGGGATCCACCGCCACCAACATGCATGATACCGAAGGCCGCTACCTTGTCGCCGCCTTTGAAGATGATGTCGCGCATGGCAGGCTGCCGCAGGTTTCATGGATCGTGCCGCCAGCCGCCCTGTCGGAACATCCCGATGCCCCGCCCGGTTACGGCGAACACCTGATCTCCCGGCTGATGGACGTTTTTGTGCGCCATCCCGATGTCTGGGCCAAAACAGTTTTTATCCTGAATTATGATGAAAATGATGGTTTCTTTGACCACGTTCCCCCGCCGGTCCCCGCACTTGACCCACGCCAAGGCACCAGCACGATCGCAACTGATGGGGAATCCTATCATACCGTCCCGGTGGGACTGGGGCCGCGCGTGCCCGCAATCGTGGTCTCACCATGGACCAAGGGCGGCTGGGTTAATTCACAGGTATTCGACCATACCTCGGTCCTGCGCTTCCTTGAGACGCGTTTTGGTGTAGAAGCTCCCAACATCACCCCATGGCGGCGCGCTGTATGCGGGGACATGACCTCCATTTTCGATTTTGCGCAGACGGACCGCCGGTGGGCCGCGCACCTGCCGCGGACGGATACCTATCTGGCGGAAACACGCCAGTCATGCATGCTGCCCAAGCCCAATATTCCCGTCCAGCAGGCTCTGCCGCAGCAGGAAACCGGCCAACGTCCGGCCCGCGCCCTGCCCTACCGGCTGCATGCGGACCTGATTGCGCCGGGTCATCTCCATATCGCGAATGAAGGCAGGCAGGGTGCGGTACTGCGTATCCGTGATGGCAGGATAACACGCCATTATACACTGGGCACCGGATCCGACATGACCCTACCGGTCACAGCCCACGGCAGCCAGCCCGTGACGATCCATGGACCTAACGGTTTCTTCCGCCAGTTTCAGGGCAAGAGCCTGCCGGGCGCAACCCTGCGTTACGACCCGGCCCGTGACGTGGTTGTGCTGTCGCTACATAACCATGGCCATGCATCCCGCACGGTCCGGATTGAAGATGCCTATACCCACACCGTCCACGAAGCTGAACTGTCTCCCAATATGACAACCGACACCATATGGCCGATCGCCGCATCCGATCACTGGTATGACCTGACCGTCCACGACCCGCATCACGCGCACCGCCTGATCCAGTTGGCGGGACATATCGAAAATGGCAGGCCAAGCCGTACGGATCCCCATATGGGCCAGACCGGCGCATGAAATTCCTGACCCGTCGCACCATGCTGGCCGCTGGTATCACGGCTGGCATCAGCCCATCTTTGCCCGCATGGGCCGCTGGATGCGCCCCGGCGCTGGCACCGCTGAAATGGGCGCCCCGCACCCGCCGCATAATCGAACGCCTGATCGCCATCCATGGCAATGCCGCCGCCAGCTATAACCCGGCCCGGCGCCCTTATGCCGTATTCGACTGGGACAACACCTGTATCGCGGGCGATTGCGAGGAAAGCCTGCTGCATTACACGGCCAACCATTTTGCATTCGCGATGTCAGCCGAAACCTTTGCCCAGGCGACAGCACGCGACGTACCTGCACACACATTTACAGGCCCCTTTCGGACCGTATGTGGACAAAATATCCGCTTCAGGGACCTTCATGCCGATCTGTGCGCGGATTATGCCCTTCTGTCCGCCCGGTCCATGCCCCCGGCGCCAACAGACCCGGCGCTGCTAAGTCTGCGTTCGAAGCTTGTTTTTGCCTATGATGCCATCAACGCCACATGCAATGGAGATATAGCCTGCCGCTGGATCATCCGCTTGCTGGCCGGTCATGACGCAACCGGACTGGCGGCGTTGGCCAAGGCATCCAACTCATGGCATCTGGCGCAGGGCATGGGACAGGAAACATGGATCACGCCGCACACCCGGACCGGACAGGCAGGCATCGTTGCACGCCCCATCCAGACCGGACTGCGCCTGACACCGGAGATCGCGAACCTGCAATCGGTGCTGCAGCAGGCGGGCATTGATGTTTATGTCTGTTCCGCATCACTGGAAGAAGTCGTGGCCGTGTTCGCTACCGATCCCGATTATGGCTATGACCTGCCACGCCAGAATATTATGGGCGTACGTATGGACTGGTCCGGTGGCAGACTGGGGCTTGATGCCGCACCGCACTGGCCCGTCACCTATCGCACGGGCAAGGTACGTGCCATACGTCAGGCACTGGCAGGGGCACGCGGTTATGGACCGTTACTGGTGTGTGGGGATAGTGACGGAGATTACGCCATGCTGACCGAATTTCCCGATACCCGCCTTGGGCTGGTGGTCAACCGACTGTCTTCCGGCCCGATTGGTACCATAGCAAGCCGGGCCGCAGCACAGTTATCAGTCCCGCAGCCCCGCTTTGTCCTGCAGGGATGCGATGAGAATACCGGTGAATGGCGACCATCAGAACAGAGCATTCCCATGGGTTCCCGATTACCCGCACTGGTGGTTACGCATTCCTGAAAACATACTCCGTATGACAGGATGAAAAGGCCAAGAAGCAGCGTAAAAAGCCTGCCCGGAAAATATCAGGCAATCGATTAAGAGATTTTTGGGGTGAAGCATTTAAAAATTTCTCTCACTGCCCTGCAGGACCTGTACGCGCCAGACCAAGAACACCCACAATGGATATCCCTGCAAGAATGGAGAAAAAAACAGCTAGCGGCAGCCATTGCCCTGCATAACGGGCAGCGATGAGCGTCCCGATCAACGGCGTAAAACCGGAAATCAGCGAAGAACTGGTCTGATAGGCAATGGAAATGGCAGTATAACGGATCGCAGGCCGAAAAGCTGCCGCCATATATCCGGCCACAACGGCATAAAAGGCGGACAAGGTAACAATAGTGGCTGAGATACCCGCTGAAATCAGCCAGATATCATGCGTCCGCAAAAGCAGGAACATGGGATAGGGCAGAAAGGCACAGGCCGTTGCCGTGGTCAGCAGGAAACGCGTCTCCCCTACCCGTTCGCCAGTCCATGCCGCCAGTGGCTGGGTGACAAGTTGCAGAAAAGTGGCAATGAACAGCGCATTCAGAATGGTTTCGCGGTCAATATGTTCATAACGCGTTGCATAGCTGAGCAGGAACGTGTTCATGAAGAAAAAACCTGCCGTCCCGATGACGGCAGCAGCACCGGCATAAACAATTTTTGTCCACTCTCCCGACAGGGCACTCAGGGATGAAGGCGGTGGTGCTTGTGCATCTGCGACCTGGGCAAGGAATTCAGGGGTTTCATGCAATTGCCGTCGCAACAGGTAGCAGCCCAACGCAATACCGCCTCCCAACAGGAATGGGATACGCCATGTCCAGGCCAGAAACGTTTCCACCCCAAAGGCATTGGCCATGCGAAAGGTCAGCAATGCCAGCAGCATACCGGCCGGACTGCCAAGCTGTGCGAAGGAGGCCGCGAATGTCTTGCTGCCCGCCGTCGCATGCTCACTGGCCATAAGCACGGCACCACCCCATTCCCCTCCGACTGATATGCCCTGCACGATACGCAGCGCCACCAGCAGGATGGGTGCCCATACCCCGATGGACGCATAACCCGGCAGCAGACCCACCCCCATGGTGGCCAGTCCCATCGCCGCCACCGTCAGGGTCAGTATCCGCCTGCGCCCCCAGCGGTCCCCCAGAATGCCGAATACGGTGCCAGCCAGGGGACGGGCGATGAACCCTGCCGCTAGCGTGCCGAAAGATGCGATATCGGAAACAGTCGTTTTTTCACCGGGAAAGAATACATGACCCAGAACCAGCGCGGATGCCAGCGCATAGACGTAATAATCATAAAATTCGAGCGAAGTGCCGACAAAAGCCGACAGTGCCGCGCGGCGCACATGACCTGGACCGTTGTTCACAAACCCTCCTGTTGACCTGTAGCCTTATCCACAGCACTCCATTCATAACGGAATCGGTTCATTCCGGCGAACACATTTTCTGAATTTATCAGCATTGCCATTTTGTATATGCGCAGGCTGCAATATAAAAATTTTTACCATATCATTATACGGTCGCAACAAAAAAACCAGCATATCCTCCATCCTGAGGGACGCGTCACCACTTCAGGTGTCATTAACCGACCGCAAAAGTTATATTCCGATCAGACTACATAAATACCATTATTTATAGATATTTTTACATATAAATATTTCATATTCTGATCTGCAATTGATGATGCGCATCACATAAAGCGTTCAATCAATGCACATTATACAAAACAGGAAAATGATACGTTTTTTTACTTCAATCCAGGGGTTGGACGGTTGGTCATCATGATCATGCCATGATAGCATTATGGTCTGTCATAGACATGCAGGAAAACAAGCAGCGTGTTTCGTAAAATCCATCGCTGGATGGGACTTCTCCTTATGCTTCCACTGGTCCTGCAGGGACTGACCGGAACGCTGCTGATCGTCATTCCGCTGCTGCTGCCACAACGCCCCCATGTCACGGCTACTGATGCACAGGCCGGGGCCGAAGCCATAATTGCCGCATCCCGCCCTCGCGCCCCGGCCGGCATGATCCCGCTGCGCCTCATCCCCGCACGCTGGGCCGGCGATAGCGCGATGGTCACATATGGGCCAGCAGGAGAACGGCATCCGACCTTTGAAGTGTTCGTCAATCCCTATCATCCGTCGGTTATCAATACATATGTTGTGCCGTCCTATATCCGCTTCCTGCACAATCTTCATGCGGATCTGTTCCTGCTGCCCTACGGACAGACGGCAACAGGCATAATGGGCATCATACTAAGCGCCATGGCGTTTACAGGTCTGGTCATATGGTGGCCCCATCCCGCATTATGGAAAACGGGAAAATGGCGCAAGACCGTCATGATCGCACCCCGTGCACGTGGCCTGCGCCTGTGGCGGGAGGTGCATGTCAGTTCAGGATTCTGGTTTTCGTTCCTGCTACTTTTCATGGCACTTAGCGGATCCGTGCTGGCGTTTCCCTTCGCACGTCCCCTGTTTGGCATCAGTCGTCCCGCTGCCCATGAACACAGCCATCATGAACATGCGTCCCCAGCCTCCACCACAGGAGAACAGGGACTGGACGAATCACTGGCTGCGCTAAAAAAACAGATGCCGGAAACGATCCTGTTATCAGTGCAGTTGGGGGAACACCCGGCACAACAGTCGCTCGAAGTGATCCTGCCTGCCTATGGCCCCAACCACCCGGCTACCGTTCAATACGATGCCCCGACAGGCCGCATGCACATAACCCGCGACCCAGGACAACAACGCCGGGGAGAATGGAGCTTCCAGTGGCTGCATATGCTTCATGAAGCAAGGCTTGCTGCGCCTGCTCCCGTCGCCGTCATATGGAAAACCGCCGTGGCGGCAGGTGGCCTGGTGCTTGTCGTGCTGGCGTTCTCCGGCGTGGGTATGTGGACCATACGCCGTCGGGGCGCAGCACGCCGCGAAAATGGGTCATAACGGCTAAACCCGCATTGCCGATCATAATGCCTGCGAATCATAGAAAAGTTTTCGGTATCGCTTTTTCAAAAAGCTTTAAAGAACGCCACCTTTTTGGGGCCTGTTGAGAATTATCATGAATTGATGATTGCGGCGGCGAGATGGTTCATGCCTGCAAATGATCTGTCTGTCCTGTCGCTCCGCATGGCGATGCGCTTGAGCGCCTTGTGCTTGCAGAAGAATCTCTCAATGAGACGGCACGCTTTGAACAGGGCCCCATCGAACGGGCATCTGTCGAGACGGTTCGAGTGCTGGGGAATGACCACGCAGGCGCCTTGCGCGCGGATGGCATACACGATCCAGTGGACGTCAAACGCCCTGTCAGCAGGAAGCCTCCTGAAATCCGTCGGTTGGAGACGGGGCGCAACCCCGACCGTGTCGTAATGCTGGCCGGGAATGCGGGTAAAGCGGACCAGATTACCCGGAGCGTCGGTCATGGCGATGATCTTCGTTGACCATTCCGTTAGACTGCGTCTGATTGCCTGTTTTCCGGTCCCCTTTTTGCCCCCTGTCGTGGCGGTGAACCCGGATCACCGGTACCGTCGATCATCGCATATTCCATGTTGGCACCGTCAGAGACGGCTTCGAAAATTCGCTGAAAAATCCCTGACTTTCGTCCAAGTCGGTGTAGCGCAGGTAAACCGGGTTCCAGTGTCCGAAATACAGGTGGCAGGTCCCGCTACGGACTGCCCGTCCGGGCGATCCATGAGACCGCTTCGATAAAGAGGCGGTTATCCTTCCCGCTGCGTCCCCGATCCGTCTCTTTCCAAGGCACAGCGGTTCCATTTTCGCCCATTGGGCATCGATCAGGATGAAGCAATTCATAAAAGTTTTGCAGCATATCAAGAGACTTGAAAAAACCAATTCCCAACAGACCCCAATAAGCTACATAAAGAATCGTGCAAAACGCCATCGATACAAAAGGACGGATGTGGCATTTCCTGTAATGCTTTACCATACGGCGCGCCTGACGGGGCCATACCAAACAAATAGCGGGACAGAGACAGGCAGTATGAACTACCGATAACCTCGACGTTCCGCTTTTATGCTGCCCCGCCATGCAGCCTGATATCCAGAAAAACCGACCGTTTCCCACAGACCTGAATATGCTGTCATTCCTGCGGCTACAGGTAGATAAGGGACATTTAAATTCTGTTACGTGTTATAATAACTGACCTGATAGCCCCATAAAACCTGCACACAAACCAGTCCATGCGTCTGCAGGCAACGCGGCCATAGGCAGAATGCATCGAACGGTTCAGCGGAATACCATTCCCCCGTCGATCAACACCGATTGCCCCGTCATGTAATCTGAATCCGCACTGGCAAGCCACGCGACAAAGGCGGCGACATCATCTGGCGTTTCCGCCCGGCCAAGGGTGATCCCACTGACATATTTCCGATAGGTTGCGCCAATTTCCGCACCGGTTGCTTCTGCCATGCGTCGGTCTATATCCACCCACATATCGGTCCCGACCACACCGGGACAATAGGCATTCACGGTAATGCCAAAGGGAGCAAGTTCCTTTGCCGCCGCCTGCGTCAGTCCCCTGACCGCGAATTTTGTAGCGGAATAGACCCCAAGGAAGGCATACCCTTCATGCCCGGCGATGGAACAGGCATTGATGACCTTTCCCTTATGGCCCAGCTTCCTGAATGCCTGCGCCGCTGCCTGAATACCCCATAACGTACCATTGACATTGATCTGGAAAATACGATCCATATCTTCCACACTCACATCCAGTAATGGCCTGACCTGCGCCACACCGGCGTTATTGACCATGATGTCAATGCCACCCAACTGGTCCACCGCCCGGTCAATCATGGAAAAGACCTGCTCGCGCACACTGATATCGGCAGCCAGCGTAATGACCCTGCGGTCAAGCGCCAGTATTTCCGCACGAACATCAGCCAGCCGGTCCTGATTGATATCCACCAGCGCCAGATCTGCCCCGTCACGCGCCAGACGCAGTGCAATACCACGCCCGATGCCCTGTGCGGCACCTGTAACAACAGCTACCTTGCCAACAAGAGACATGAATAGTGATCTTTCTTTTTTATTTCCACACCATGGGATATGGCAGGACACCGAAAAAACGCCCGATTCAATAAAAAGATTTAAGGAAACGTATTCTTTACCAGAACCATACCGCACACATCCATTTCAGAACGCGACATTCATGGCAGTGCTTAATACTACAGCATCCTTGAATACCGTAGTGCCACCAACATGATTGACATACTGGAAATCCGGTTTGATCGACAGGCCTTCTACTATATGGAAACCGTAATAAGCCTCATAAATCGTCTCGTGACCCTGAACACCATACGGTATGCCGAAATTTGCTCCCGGCAGGGCAAGGCCATGGGTTGCAGCCGCTTCCTGTGACAGGATGGCAGAACGGCTGAAACTGGCCCACAGGAAGGCAATACCCACACTGTCAAGCGGACGATGCCACAATGCGCCCGTATCCATAAGGACAGCCATGAAGCTATGCTTGATCTGCGAAGTCTGGCCGGATGCATAGGCATAATATCCGCCCAGTATCAGTCCATTCATTTCGCCCGGGCCACGGCGGACCAGCATCTGGTCGGCTATGACCCATACGGATGTCTGTCCGCTTTGCCTGCGGGCAGGCTGGCCGGTCAACACCCATGGATTGCCATGGATATCTTCATACAGGTCATCATACCGCGAATTATCATACATCGCACCCAGCTTGTAATGCCCGGCCAGATGGTTATGCCCAAAGGCAGGAAGCCAGCCGATTTCCGCCTGTGTCGATAATTTACCCAGTCCATCCTGCGCCCATGACCAGCCGGAAATACCCCCATTGTAATTATGGGGCGAAACAGCAAACAGTCCCCCCATGACATAAAGTTCTTTCATTGGCATTACACGCAGGATGCCGCCGATATTACCCGAAGGCCAGCCACGCCCGCCACGCAGGAATTTGGTTGGCGCCTCGCCCCCGCACAGCCATACATTCATGAAGTTGCAGACCCATGGCGAATTCTGGAAAAACGCACCGGTCGGTATCCAGCCCACGGACAGATCCACCTTACGCGCGAACCATGCCTTTTCAAAATATGCCCAGACAAGATGGGCCAGCACATTGCCACGGCTGCCGTAAATCTGCTGTACCTGATTGCTGTTGTCACCAAACAGCCGACTGAGGTTACGGCCATGTCCATTGACCACAAGCATATGCAGCCACAGATCCTTCGTCCATGCGCGTGAATGCAGCAGCGTATCCCAGTCAACATCCAGCGTGGTCCCCACCTGCCCCGCAACAGTATAATCACGCTTTTTCCCGCCCATGACATTGCCGGCGAGATCTTCATAAACATCCAGCGCAACATACAGCCCGCGTTTCTGCAGCCAGGGCTGGATACCGCCCCAATCTCCCAGCATATGCGTGGTACCATAGGGCGGACCGAACGAAGGCGGTCCATAGGGAGCCTGAAGAAAGCCGGGGATCGTTTCATAAAAGGGTGTTGTCGGCTGTGTTTCGCCATAAGGCGTAGGGTTCGAAACCTCCGGCAGCTTTTTTGTTACTGTCTTTGTGCCGAGGATCCTGCGCAACCATGCAGGCTGTTGTGTACTTTCCACGGTGGATGTTCCGGTTGCGCCCTGATCCGCGGCACGGGCAGGCAATACACGCAACATACCCAAGGCCAGACATATGACCATCAGGGTCAGACATGTCATTCTGATATGGCGAGATGCCTTCCCGATCCTGAAGACTGCCTGAAAACAAATCGTTGATAAAAAACAATAAAGGCTTTTGAGCACTGCCTTCTTGAAAAAATCTGCCTTATGATTGCAGGAACTTCCAAAGGCTGACTTTTTAAACAGTCCCTTATCAATATAATGATAGAGAACCGATAATAAAAACCATTCATGAGGAACGCGCATGCCCTAGACCTCACGGAAATGCATGTCATGCTGCCAGGAACATGATATTCCCAGAAAACAGCACAAGACAGGTCATACCCACAAACGGATAGAACAGATATTTGCAACATGTCGCCACATCCATTATCCGGAAATCCGGGCAACAGTCATCAACAGTCCTGTTTTTGGGTATGGATTTATTATTTATTATAGAAAATATTTTTTTATTTTTTCTTCATCTTCATTGCCTTATTTTATTATATATTATTAGGCGAATTTCATTATTTATTAAAAAATAGACAGCGGAAATTATAAAATTCATTCCATACTGTCTGAAACCCTATATTTGTTCAGATCCATGCATGCATCATACACAACTGCAGGGTAGGACCATTTCAGTTACATGGACATTCTGGTAGCTCACTTCCCTTTCCTAAAAGGCATAATATGGCCTGTGCCCGCTAACGGATATCTCCCGCTTCAGGTTGCCTGACGATGCAGGGATATTTGCACGTGTCTAATGAAGTAAAATTGGCGCGTCACCTTCCTGCCATGGGGCAAGGCGACACATGGCGCGACCAAATAGTGGCGACGTCAGAAACGCCTGCAACCATTCCTGCAATCGTACCAAGGGAACGCTGGCAAACCAGTCC
This sequence comes from Komagataeibacter diospyri, assembly GCF_006538165.1. Classification (GTDB taxonomy): domain Bacteria; phylum Pseudomonadota; class Alphaproteobacteria; order Acetobacterales; family Acetobacteraceae; genus Komagataeibacter; species Komagataeibacter diospyri. Next base: position 13,141 of record NZ_BDLU01000013.1, on the reverse strand, counting down.
GGATCGGTTGCGGCAAACTGGCGTACAAACGGCGCGATAGCAGCATCAGTCAGACCAGGCCGGGCACCATGCAGGAAGAATCCTTCTTGCAGTATCTTATCAATATTTTCCAGAATCTTCAGCGCTTCAGCCCTGTGGCAATCGGGGTTGGACTGGTAGCGGGTCGCATATTTGTAACGGTCCAGATGATATTTGAAGGGACCGTCATTCTGCGCGATCAGGTCATGCCGGATATTGAACAGCCAGTGCTGCGGGTCATGCTGTCCCAGCACATGATATCCAGACTTTCGTCAACAACCGTATGATCAGGCAGGACAAAAACAGGCACCGTTGCCTTGGGTGAGGCACGCAGCATGCTGGCAGGCTTGGCTGAAAGCCTGACCTCCCGGATTTCACATTCCATACCACTGGAAAGCAGGGCCAGACGCGCCCGCATGGCATAGGGACAGCGGCGAAAACTGTACAGCACGGGTCTTGCGGTCATCTCTTTCCTGTTCGGCAACCTTCTGTCCAGACTGACATGATACAAAAACACACCATAATCAGGCAAGGACACCTCCATTCCGTAACGGACCGCATGGGAAAAACTTGCATGACCGGGCCGCAACTTCCCTTTCCCTGTTGCGTATAAGCAATTGGCAGCATATTGCGGCATTCCATGCATCCAGCCGGAATACGCAAATATTGTTTGAAATTAACTGGCCGATAAAAAACAATAAAAGCTCCTGAATGTCACCTTTTTAAAAAAGACGTCGTTTCAGGAAGCTTTTTGAAAAACTTTGCCAAAAAATTTCCTTATGATCACCCGATAGCTCAAGGGCTGACTTTTCAGACAGTCTTCAGGGGATGCATGCAGACCCTTCGTGAAGCATTGACCGGTTATAATCCTTCAATGCGGACCGTAACGACACAGATCGCCTCCGTTTAAAATAAAACGAACAGAAACGGAATTACCAGTCATGGAAAACATTTCCAATATATGGCCAGTTTTCACCTATGCCGTCGTCATAGCGCTGCTTCTGGCCTGCATGTTGGGACTGTCGGCTATAACCGGCACCCGGCGGGACGGCAGGGCCATGGGCCGTTCCATGTCCATGGCTTTTGAATCCGGTATTGTCCCCACGGGTTCAGCGCATCTGCGGCTGTCTGTACAGTATTATCTGGTAGCCATGTTCTTCGTCATTTTTGATGTTGAAACGGGCATCCTCCTGACATGGGCAACAGTCGTAACCGAAACGGGATGGGTCGGTTATGCTGCCGCCGTCGTCTTTACTGCCTTTCTGGCCCTTTCCCTTGCCTATCTGTGGCGTGCCGGGGCGTTGGACTGGGGTCCACGGGTCCGCCCATACCAGATACCCGATACGCGAAAGGATCACGCGGCATGAACTGGTCCCTGTCTTCCCCAAATACCGCCGGACATACGCAGGTTTCCTCCAGTTTCAGTGAAACCCTCCGCCGCAATCTGGTCATGGGCCGGTTGCAGGATTTTGTGGCATGGGGGCAGAAAAATTCCATCTGGCCGCTGAATTTCGGCCTGTCCTGCTGTTATGTGGAAATGGCGACGGCGTTCACCAGTCGTTTCGACATTGCCCGCTTCGGTTCCGAAGTGCTGCGCGCAACACCACGTGAAGCCGACCTGATTGTCATTTCCGGCACAGTATTCGTCAAGATGGCCCCGGTCATCCAGCATCTGTACAACCAGATGCTGGAACCACGATGGGTCATCTCCATGGGATCCTGCGCCAATTCCGGCGGCATGTATGACATTTACAGTGTCGTGCAGGGTGTAGACAGCTTCCTGCCGGTAGATGTGTATGTGCCCGGCTGCCCGCCCCGCCCCGAGGCGCTGCTGGAGGGGCTGCTGCTATTGCAGAAATCCATCGGTACACACCGCAGGCCCCTTAGCTGGCTGATGGGACCGCAGGGGGCGGAACCCGTGACCCCGCCCAGCCTGCGCGATGAAAAGCGCGCCCTACGCCAGAGCATGCGCGACCTGCGCACGCCCGACGGAATCTGACATCATGAGCACCACCCTCACCCCCACCCGCGAACAGAGTCTTGCGGACATAATTTCGGATCATCTTCCCAATGGTAGACTGGCCACCCAGCCAGCATGTGATGGCGTTTCCATCATCTGGATTACGCCGGACAACCTGCGCCCGGCCCTTGCAGCGCTGAAAGCGGCTACCGCATCAGCCATGCTGCTTGACCTGACGGCCATAGACGAACGTGAGCGCACACACCGCGCCGGACAACCACAGGCCGCGTTCACGGTCGTCTATCACCTGATCTCGTTGACCACCCGCACGGATGAGGTCCGGATCAAGGTACCCCTTGGCGCAACCGCCCCCGCCCTTCCCAGCATCTGTGACCTGTGGCCGGGCGCCAACTGGTATGAGCGCGAAGTATGGGACCTGTTCGGTATCCATTTCCATAACCATCCCTGCCTGCGCCGCATCCTGACCCCACCCACATGGACCGGACACCCGCTGCGCAAGGATCACCACGCCCGTGCCACCGAAATGCCGCCCTACAGCCTGACAGAAGAACAAGAAGCACGCGAACAGGACGCCCTGCGCTTTGACCCATCCGCATGGGGCATGCGGCGACATAGCGACCACAGCGATTTCATGTTCCTCAATCTCGGCCCCAATCATCCCAGCGTGCATGGGGTTTTCCGCATCATGCTGCAACTGGAAGGCGAGCGGATTGTCGATGCCGTACCCGATATCGGCTTCCACCATCGCGGCGCGGAAAAGATGGGCGAACGCCAGTCATGGCATACCTATATCCCCTATACCGACCGGGTGGATTACCTCGGCGGGGTCATGAACAATTTCCCCTATGTCATGGCGGTCGAGACACTGGCCGGGATTACCGTGCCGCCACGGGCGCAGATGATCCGCGTCATGCTGGCGGAACTGTTCCGCATTGCCAGCCACCTCGTTTTCTACGGCACCATGGCGCAGGATGTAGGGCAGCTTTCACCAGTGTTCTATATGTTTACCGACCGCGAACGCGTGTTCGGGATCATCGAGGCGATATGTGGCTTTCGCATGCACCCGGCATGGTTCCGCATCGGCGGCGTGGCCATGGACCTGCCTGACGGGTGGGAAGGACTGATCCGTGCCTTTCTCCATGACCTGCCCGGACGGCTGGATGAATACGACGCCATGGTCATGCGCAATCCGATCTTCCGTGCCCGGACGAAAGGGGTCGGGGTCTATACCACGGCGGAGGCTACTGAATGGGGCGTCACCGGGCCGGGGCTGCGCGCCACCGGTCTGGCATGGGATTACCGCAGGCATGCGCCCTATGCCTGTTATGGTCAGCTTGAATTTGACATTCCCACCGGCGCCAGTGGCGACTGTTATGATCGGGTTGCCGTGCATGTGGAAGAAATACGCCAGAGCCTGCGCATCATCCGCCAGTGCGTGGACAACATGCCCGCAGGCCCGGTCAAGGCTGACCACCCGCTGACAACCCCGCCGCCCAGGGCGCGGACGATGCATGACATCGAAACCCTGATCCACCATTTCCTTGGCGTAAGCTGGGGGCCGGTCATTCCACCGGGTGAAGCGCGGGCCAGCATCGAAGCCACGAAAGGGGTGAACACCTATACGCTTGTCAGCGACGGGGGCACCACATCATACCGCACCCGTATCCGCACCCCATCCTTTGCCCACCTGCAGATGATCCCCCTGCTCAGCCGCGGCATCATGATCGCGGACCTGATCGCGATCCTGGGCAGCATTGATTTCGTCATGGCCGATGTTGACCGCTGATACATCCCTGCCCACGCCCATGCGGGCGGAAATCCTGGCGCTTGCGGCGCAGGAACTGCATCCGCGTGGCGCGGGTGTCGCAGCGCTGCGACTGGTGCAGGCCCATTTTGGATGGGTCAGCACGCCGCACCTGCGCGAAGTGGCCGAACTGCTGGACATGTCGGCGGATGATCTGGATGGCGTCGCCACCTATTTCAACCTGCTGTTCCGCAGGCCGGTCGGACGGCATGTCATCATGCTGTGTGACAGCGTTTCGTGCTGGATCATGGGGCGTGAACCGCTATGCGCCCATTTGTGCCGGAAACTGGGCATAAGGCCGGGCGAAACCACGGCAGACAACGCCATGACACTGCTGCCCACGGTATGTATCGGGCATTGTGACCATGCCCCCGCCATGCTGGTGGACAGCACGCTGCATGGCAATGTGGATGCGGCCATGCTCGACCACCTGATCGACACGCTGAGGGTCACGCCATGACATCCCCTGCCGAAAGGCCCCTGACTGCCATGATTGATCCTGCCGCCGGGCCACCGGACTGTGCGGCATACGGGCGCGCGGGCGGCTGGCAGGCCGCGCGCCTGGCATTGGGCGGCCTTGCCCCGGCTGACATCATTGACATGGTGACACGCTCAAAACTGCGCGGGCGTGGGGGGGCAGGCTTCGGGACCGGGCAGAAATGGAGCTTCGTGCCGAAAGAACCCGCAATCGAACGCCGCAAATACCTGATCGCCAATGCTGACGAGATGGAACCGGGCACCTTCAAGGACCGCCTGCTGCTTGAGGGCAATCCCCTGCAGTTGGTTGAGGGCATGATCCTTGCGGCCTACGCCGTGCAGGCCGGGCATGGCATCATCTTCCTGCGCGGGGAATACTGTTCATTGTTTTTATTGAATAAGTTTCCCAGTTTTCCGCCCGTGCCAGCATGATCCGCCAACGGCGAAAGGAAACTATCTCTTGTACTTTGTTGCGCCGCGCCCTATGATGTAATCGCTGCGCCACACCCATCTCCGTGGGGCCTCCGCATGTGGCGCAGCACCTGACGCAGGGTAGAGCAGTCTGGTAGCTCATCTGGCTCATAACCAGAAGGTCACAGGTTCAAATCCTGTTCCTGCAACCAATTCCACTATTGAAATCCAGCCCCGGTAATGTATGATGCTTGTGACCTCAGGACAGCATACATCACCGGCGCGGCTCCCTCAGTTAATGACGGGGGCCGTTGCTTTTTGGGTCATTCGACGACAGATAGGCAGAACTGTTCCACACCCTCAGCCGTCAAGTAATCCTTGACAGTTGGCCGCCTTAACGGCCTCTGCCGTTCTGTTATGAAAATCCGGTTTTGCTTACACGTTTACCGAACGTGTAAGAAATCCTTACATGTTCAACTGTTCCCTGCTTGGAAGCGGTTCGACCTGCACCCTCTCCGCAAACAGAACAGACGGTGCAGCCAGCGCCAAATCATCGACGGCCACCGACAAACGGCGCGACCAGTTCATGTCCAACGCATTCGCTCGCGGACCAGGTATCAATCATCGCCTGCACCCTTCCCCGCAGCTCCTCGCGGTCGGCAATCAACCGGGCGGCCTCGGTATGCCGGGCATCGTCATTCTGTGCCAGCATCTCGGTCTCGTATCCAAGCTGCCGCGACATCTCGACATCTGGTAGCGACGACAGCGGAGCGTAGGCCACCGACAGGCTGACCGTCTGGCCGCGCGTCCGGGTGGCATCACCCTGCACGCCGAATGTGGGCGCTGTCGTGATCGCTCCTACGCTGAACTGACCACCCTGCGTGAACTGCCCGGATAGCTGCAACGTCACGTCTCCGGCAATCGTGCCCACCACCGGGTCGGCTCGGTCCTGACTGCACTGCGCCGCCCGGACGGCGCGGACGAATAGCGCATCCTGAGCCGGGGTCCAGTCGCCCGCATGCGATACCGACACCACCCCGGCCTGTGCCAGACTGGACTGGATACCTGCCATGGCCTGCGGAATGGTCGTGCTGACCTTGGCCGGATGAACAGCGCAGCCGGACAGGCCAATCATGCAGCCGAGCAGGAAGGCTATCCGGTCGCCCCGGGTCACGACGCACCCCGCAGATATGCCGCATTGGCCTCGACCAGCGCGGCCCAGTCGTCACCAGCCGGATACAGGCCACCGGGGGCGTGCAACTGTCCCCACGCCAGCCCGTGCGCCTCCATGATGCGGGACCGGACCCAGCGCCATGTTGCTTTCTGCTTGCTGCCCCATGTCAGCAGCGTGACCAGATCGGTATCGTCCGTTCCCGAATAATCCCACAGCAGCAGGCAATGGCCGCCCGCGCTGCCCGGTGTCGAATCACCATGGTCGGCTGGACTGTCCGTGTCCCATACGGGCGGCAGGTTGCCGTCCTGATCCTCCCACATATCCGCCGTGGCAAGCTGCACACCCAGATAGGCGGCGGACAGGCCAGCGGTGATGTTGCGGATGCCGTTCAGGTCGCCCGGATCGGCACTCCCCCAGCACGGATACAGGGTCTGGTCTGCCAGAGCGTAGCCAGCGCGGGAAGCCGATGTCAGCACGTCAACCTCCACGCCGCCGTTGTCCGTGCTGGGGTTGCCCGGCACGTAGCCGGTGGACTGGCTGTAAAACCGGATGACCGCCTCTGTGGTGATGCCTGCCACGTCAAACCCGGACAGGGATGCCGTAGCATGCAGGTGGTTGCCGATTCCTGCACTGGTGCAGTCCCCCAACGTGTCATTCCCCAGCATAGCGGGGCGCGGGTTGATATGATCGCGGATCAGGCGCGGCGGGGCCTGCCGGGCGCAGAAACCGCGCATGACGGATAGATGCGGCTGGCCGGGACGGTGTTCAGCCGGGCGGCAGCCGAGTAAGCGATTTGTCATGATTTTCCCAATAAAAAAGGCGGCTCCGAAGAACCGCCTCGTGGTTAAGCAATCTGTTTTTGTCGTTCCGGGTGAAGCGTCACTACCCGCCGCCGTTGCAACCAGTCCTGCCGGGCCTGCTCGACATAGGGGCGGATGCCACGGCGCTTCTTGATCTGTAAAAGCAGCAAGGCAATGTTGGCATTGGCGTCCATGTCTCTGGGATCGCGGCTATGGACACGATCCCACCCCTCGCACTCGGCCATCCAGACAAGAAGCTCTTCATCTGGCGGCAGGTGTCCGCTGATGGGGTTTTCTGTCAGGGCTACGCCGGGGTTGGCTCCTTGGCCTTGGAGAAAGGGACGCGGACGCTACCGGCCTCCATCACTCCAAAGATTTCGGCCAGCCGGGCAATGCCCTTCCGCGTGATGCGGAAATCATCGGAAATCTTTTCCTGCCCGGTCCGCTTGTCCTCATACAGGCGCGGGACGAGACGCACATACCCGTGTTCAAGCCCATATGATGCCGGACGGATATCACGACCCTGACGGCAGGCCCACTTGCGCTCAAACAGCATGTCGCGCACGCGATTCTGCCCGACCTTCAGTTCTCGGCCCGCATCGCGGATGCCAAGCTCTCCATCCTTCTCGGCAAGGATTTCCAGACCGGCGGCCTTCGGGGCCAGTTCCAGGTTCTCCGCCTTTAGTGCATCACGCTCCTTGGCAAGGCGACCGGCTTCAAGAAGGGCTTCCGCGTAGGTCTGGGGGATGGCGGGTGCAGCAGTCGCGGGCTTGAAATAACTGCGGACAAGCGCCTTCTGGACCTGCCAAGCAAGATCATCCGTGAATGACTTTACCAGCATGGTGTAGCCGGACTCAGATAGCAGGGTAAGGCCATTTGGGGCCGTAAACCCCATATCACGAGCTTCGGACGAATTTCGTACGAAGTAATCTTCACCTTCGATCAGGTGGGCCTTATTGGCATTAAAGTTCCGCCGAGCGGTTCCGTCTGGACGCTCATGCAGTTCATCCATCATCTTGAAGGTGATGACGCGCTGTCCGGCATATGCGACCACATGCACGTTGTGGTTATTGATGGCAATCTGGGTCATACTGCATCTCCTTCGCCAATGTAGGCCTTCAGGATCGCTGCAATTTCGTATGCTGCATGACATTTCGCCGTATGACGAACAGGTTCATCCATATCTTCTAGATGGATATCAACCTTTGTCCGGCAAAGATGCTCTATCTGGTCGAAAGATATACGGCGATTTTCACGACCAAAATGCTCGCAAAGCTCAATGGCCTTGCGGATGCCCGGAATCATTGCAGGCGTGATGCCTAATGTGATAATGTCAGTCATAGGAATGGTTTCCTTGTGGGTTACTGTTCAGAGGCATCGGGGGATGTGGCCTGCAAGCTGTTCCCCGGTGCCTTTTCTTTTGAGATGAGAACTGCATGAAGCAGTTCGTTGACTTCTGCCGTCACGCTCCGACAATTCGTGAAAGCTGACTGGCGCACCGCCTCATACACATCAGGTCGAAACCTCATGGTCATTCGCGGGCAATCGTTGAATGGACTGGTAATTTTTGCCTCCATGCTAGTAGCACACAATATGTGCCATGGCACAACAAATGTGTAAATAGGCAAAACACATAAAATGTGCCACCTTACGTTTATGAGTGACGATGATCGATACCGCCGGTTTAATCTCAGGATTCCGAAGGACGTGTTTGCGGCCCTTCAGGTAGTGGCTGACGCGCATTCACACTCTATGAACGCAGAGATCATTCAGCGGCTTGAGCAGTCGCTTCAGATCGGCGGCCTTATGCCTACGGTAAAATCCGATGAACTGACCCCGGAAGAGTCACTTATGATGAGGATCTGGCGCGAAATGACCCATGACCAAAAGCTAGCAATGATGGCATTTCTTAGAAGCTTCTTGAGTATGTCATCATCCTGACAGCAAAAAGCCGCCCGAAGCCATCCGCCGCCTGATCGCGAGGGGGCTTGAGGTGGATAAGGGCTGAATTTTACCCCCTGAATCCGCAGAGCCACGCCATTCATGAGAGATATGGCAACCTGCTTCCCATTCATGCTATGCGTTCCTGCACGATGCATATGAAGCCCTCATCAGGGAGGAAACCAGTATGGCCAGTCATGCGCGACGTTTGATCGCGAGCACGATCGCCGGGTTTGCGGGCCTGCTCACTTTTGCGAGTCCGGCTGAGCATCACCCTGTTCCAACGGCAAATGAGATCAGCGCGCGCTCATGGGGGCGTGTGGGTTCATCACTGCGAAGAGCAATGAAGGATGCGGATGCCCGAACATCATCCCCCGCAAAATCCCTCAACCCGGACGCCTGACAAAGTTACCGCAAATGTCGGCCCGATAACTGGCCATCCCCTTTTGGGTATTCCGGGCGCGACTGCGGTTTTCCAGAAGCACAGTGGGCCTTTGCCTCCCGCAAGCGAGCTTGCGGCATACGGTTCAGTTCAGGCAGATATGCCCGAACGCATTCTCCGCATGGCAGAACAGAACTCCGAGGATGAGCGGCTGAGGCTGCAACGGGAGCAACTCCAACGGTTTTGGTTGGATATGACAGGGCGTATTCTTGGATTCCTGTTTGCGGTAGGGGCTCTTATTTCGGGAATTATTCTATGCTTGAACGGGCATGATTGGGCTGGGGGAAGCATCGGAGCGGCAGCGGTAGGAGGGACGGTTATGGCCTTGATTACCGGGAAATACGCTCAAAACATCAAGAAGTCAGAGTGATAATTAAGGCGCAGGAGGCCCAAGCGTGTCGTCGATCTGCCGTTCACGCCGGGCCTCCCGCCATGCAGCTATGCCGAACGCCAGCACCTGCGAGAACGCCGCACCGGTCAGGAACAGGCCTAGACCGGCGAGCATGTGGGTGGTCATCCCTGCGAAGCCGCGAAGATGGCGATTTCACCGATGGCCGCATTCGGGTCGGCGGATGCAGCACGCAGGCGCGGACCGGACATGTCCACCATGGCCTTGAGCAGGTCGATCAGCGTTTCTGCCGCCCCTGCCGCCGTCTTGGCCTCGGATACCACGCTGCTGGACAGGCTCGCCGCCGTGCCGGTGATGGTGGAGATGATGAGCGTGTCCACCTTCTCCACATCGACAAGGATGCTGTCGAACGCAGCTTTCACGCTGGCGCTGTCATAGCTGACGGATGTGCTGGACCCTGCGGCGGACTGGAACGCGGCCAGCGCGGATTTCAGCGATGCGATGACGGTATTGGCCAGTGCAAGATTAGCGGTCCCCATCGCGGACGCCACGAACGACACATTGATGGCCGTGCTGGCAAAGGACAGGATCGCGTTGCCGTAGTCCACGACTGAGGACACGTTCAGGGTGGCGGTGGTGGTCGTGCCGGACTTCGAGACCGTGCAGGCTGCCATACCGACAGCGGCCAGCGTTCCGGCCCCGGCACGCAGCAGGGACCGGCGGGAGATATTCGGGTTCATGATGATTTCCTTGTTGATCGGTCAGGAAGCAGTGGCGACGGTTGGGGTCGCAGTCGTCGCGGGCTTCGCCTCGATCGCCGTCTTGAGATCGGAAATGCCGGTGAGGATTTTGGTCAGGGCAGCGTCAATGCCGGAAAGATCAAGGTTCGGAGCGGCCTTCTCGACGATGACCGGCAGAAGCGTCTGCAACAGGTTCCCAGCCAGAGCGATATCGGCCTGCGTCGTGGCCGTGTCCTTCTTGCCCAGCGCGGTTTCAACGAGGCTTTCGAGGGCCGGAATGGCGGTGGTGTTCGTATCGGGCATATCTGCCGTCTCCATATGAAAAAACCGCCTCGCGGGCGGTTGGGGAATCAGGATGATTGAGCCGGGACCGGCCAGTCACGTAGGGGGTTCGGGCTTACCCTTCCTGTTCAGGACCGGGATTCCTGCGGCGGTTACGGCCTGCTTGGCGGCAGGCTTGTCGGCAAGCGGCACACGCACGCCGCCCTGCCCCGGCTTGAAGTGATTTTCTGCCCAGCCGATATTCAGACCGATGGTGACCATAAGCTGATAGGCCACGGCCCACCGGCTGCCCGCATGTGGCGGCGGGATGATGGCGGCGGCGGCACTACAGGCGAAGACGAATATCGCGGCATACAGCGTGTATTGCTCCGGCACCTCTGTCAGCAGGAGTGCAATGACAGCCCCGAGGCCGCCGAGTTTTGCGGTGGTGTTCATGTCATGCCTCAATGGCCTGCTGGAACAGGGCGACGTGTGCTGCGTCTACGTCCCCTGCCCCCAGCGATGTGTTGTAAATCCGCTTCCACGTATGCGCCTGCCCTACAGCGTCATTCGCGGCAGGCAGCGGGTCAGGCGACCGGTAGTATTTCAGCCGGGCCATGGCGCAGGCATAGGGCGCATTTCCCACCACCTGCCGCGCTCCTACCGGTCGGTTGCTCCGGATGGACAGTAGCGACCGGGTCAGGCTGTTCAGGCGGCTGTCAGACAGGAACGTAGCCCAGATGTCATCATGGGTTGCAGGCTCCATCTGCCACAGACCCAGAGCGGGTCCGCCGCCATTCTGCTGCACATAGGTAAGTCCGCTTTCCACCAGGGCGGTTCCGGTAAGCAGGTTGACCGCAGCATCCCCGCCAAGGCCAATGGCGTTCAGGGCCGGAACGACAATTTCCGCCTTGAACTGGGACAGGTTCAGGCCGGTCATGGCCCATATCCAAACGCACGCTTGCAGAACGACCATGCGGCATCGCCAATCTGGCCCCATCCCAGCAGGCCGGTAGCCAGCACGATGAACGTCATCGTCACCCACGAGGTCAGTTTAAGGCCGCCCTCGATGCGGGCCAGCCTGCCCGAAATCTCGGCATTTCGTTCCGTGGCCGTGTCGGTCATGTCGTCCACGCGCTGCATGATCTCGCTGCGGGTCTGGGCCGCTGTGTCAGTGACCGATCGCGTGAGGTCGCGCCTGAGTTCCGAAAACTGGACTGACAGGGTGCTTAGTCCGTCGCGCAGGTTGTCGTGGCCGCCTTCGACCTTGGCCTGACGCTCACGCATGCGAACAATCTCTTCGCGCACGCGCGCCAGATCCTCGACCGTGGCGCAGCGCATGGGGGAGGCCTGCTGCGGCGGGTCTTCAGTAGGATAAATTGTGTTGGTCGGCATTGAGTTATCCTTAGGCGACCTTGCGCCATGAAATCGTAGTGCGCTTACCGGCCCCGGACCCGAAAATGTCCACGACGTAGAGATTGCCGCCAACGCCGATGTGGTATGTTCCCCACGCGTTCGACGAGAGATAGAACGTGCTGTCAATCACCGTGGCGGTGGTGGTGATGGTTCCGCTGTCGAGGGTGTAGCCCTTGAACGAGGTCGCGCCCCATGCCGCCGTTTCGTAGATATCAACCGGCGTGATGCTGCCGGATGTGGAAACAATCGACAGCGATCCGGTGGCGCTGGCGGAATAGGCCATGGTCAACGTCAGGCCGCTCGACCCCAAAGTCAGGGACAGGCTGCTGCCCGAGGCGGACAGATCGCCCGTGACAGAGCCTTGGAGCGCGTCAACTGTGCTTTTTGCCAATGCCGCAGCGTTCGCGATTGTCTCATACGTCGCGGCGGCGTTGTTCACCTGCGTATTGAGCGCGGCAACTGTCGCGTAGGTCGATGCCGCCGTTGTCTGGCTCACGAACCGCGCCGCAGCGGATTCCGTGTTGAGGGCTGCTGTTGTGCTGTCTGCCGTCGTGGTATCGGGGACGTAGGCAGCTGTGGTGACGCTCAGGGTATCGGTTTTCGTTCCGCCAGATACCGCAATGCCCTTGTCCCCAAACTTAGCGTCCCGTGAGACGTTGTTGTCAGGATCGGCAAAATAGACGGATGCGAAACGCTGCTCCCCAAGGAAGCTGTTGCCGCCATTCAATTGCGAGTAAGTGGCCGCCGCAGCGGTGGCGGTCAGATACGACGACAGGTCAGGCGTGCTGGAGAAGTCGCATATCTGGGGCACGCCCGAACTGTCCACGGAACAGACGGGAACCGTGGGAATGACCGCCTGATACTGCCCGTTTGGCAGTTTATACGCCATCCGCGCATCTGCCGTGCCCGCTGCGCCGGTTGACGTGCAGACAAGTGGCGTGCCCGCGCTACTCACGCCGCAGGTAGGCGATACCGCCTCAACCGCCTTATACTGGCCGCCCACTGATTTATAGGCCATGCGCGCATCCGTTGCATGCGCTGTCAGGGAGGCGGACAGGATGCCGAGAATGGCAGCCAGAAATATGGATTTTCTCATGCTTTTCTCATAAAAAAACCGCCTCATCGGGCGGTCGGGCAGGCGCGTACTGTCAGGCGCGGGATCAGGACGCAGCGGCAGGCGGCGTGTAGATGCTGCCGACCGGATATCTGCCGTCCGCATCCAGCGCGAAAGCCAGACCGGCAGGCGCTGCAACACCGTCCAGACCTGTCAGCATCTGGGTTGCGATGACTTCTCCCGCAGGCAAAAGCGTCACAACCGCAGGTGTCA
>NZ_BDLU01000012.1 GCF_006538165.1 Komagataeibacter diospyri | reverse complement strand
TCCGTCAGTATGAAGCGATCCATATGGTCTTTGAAACACATCATGGCCCTTTAGAAAACTCAATTCCCAACAGCCCCCAATAAGTTGTTTTGCATAAAGTCTTCAGGGCAGCACAGGCAGCCAGACGGCGGAAGGGTGAGCAGGATCATGATAGATGTCCTGTGTCGCCGTCACATAATCCTGTGGACACGCCTGCAGGATATTGGGCACGAATTTCTGCGGGTTACGATCATATAGCGGGAACAGGCTGGACTGGATCTGGACCATGATCCGGTGCCCCGGCTGAAAGACATGGTTGATGACCGGCAGGGTAAAACGGTAACGCTCCACCTGACCGGGAATAATGGCCGCAGGATGCGCGAAGTCATGGCGGTAGCGCCCACGGAATATGTCCATTGACACCGGCAGTTCATATCCACCCATTTCGGGACGGTCGGCAGTGGTGGGCGGGTTGACGTCAATCACCTTTACCACCCAGTCCGCATCCGACCCGGTGGTTGCGGCATACAGGTCCGCCACCGGCACGCCACTGACCCGGACAGGCGTGGTCAGGACCGGGGTTTCGTAGGTCAGGACATCGGGGCGGCTTTCAGCCGATCGCTGGTCCTGCACCAGCCATGTCTTCCACCGGTCCCCATCGGTTGCAAAGGAAAAGGGCCGGGCGAGGAACGGCACCGGATGCTGCGGGTCGGACACATAACTATCAGCTGCCTGCGCGCCCTGTCCGGGCTTATGGGTGGACAGGCCATGATCCGCCTGCACGAACAGGGGCTGGAGCGGGTGCGGGCACGGCCCGTCACAGACCTGTGGCCAGTGATCGATATAATCCCACCGGTTCTGCCCGGTATTGTACAGGATGGCCTGCGGCAGGTGGACTGCGGGCGCGTTGGTGCGCAGGTACTGGTCAAAGAACGGACGCAGCACCTCATGGCGGAACTGTGATGCCGTATCCCCATCCCATTGCAATGGTCCCAGCGATGACCCGTCGTAATTGACCTGGCTATGCCGCCACGGTCCCATGACAATGACATTGGGAACCGTGGGGTGGGTGGCCTGCACCGACTGCCATGCGTGGATCGCCCCCCACATGTCTTCCTGATCCCACAGCCCTTCTACCCATAATGTCGGGATGGTCAGCCTGTGGCGCGCCAGAAGCTGGTCAAGGGCCTGCTGCTGCCAGAACGCATCATAGTCCGGGTGGGCCAGCATGCGCTGCCACCACGGAAACTGGTCCAGCCCCGCATCATGTGCGAACTGCTCCGCCGACCCGGCGGACAGGAAATTGCTGTAATCGTCCTGACCGACGCGCGGGATGGCATGGCCTTCGCCACGTTCGGACATCTGTTCGGTAAAATAATCAAGGCTGCCCTGACGGAACGCTCCGTAATGGTACCAGTCATCGCCCATCCAGCCATCGATCATGGGGCTTTCGGGGGCGGTGACCTTCAGCGCGGGATGCGGGTCCAGCAGGGCCATGACCACTGTAAACCCTTCGTAGGAGGAGCCGAGCATCCCCACCCGCCCATTACCCTGCGGCACATTATGGACCAGCCATTCTATGGTATCCCACGCATCCGTCGTCTCGTCCGTGCGGGTCGGGTTCAGCGGGCCACGGGGGGGACGGGTCATGACATAGTCCCCTTCCGATCCATATTTTCCGCGAATGTCCTGAAACACGCGGATGTACCCCGCCTCGACAAAGGCATCATCGCCCTGAGGCAGGATGGAACGGATGTCAGGCGCGTCCGTAATACGGTTCAGCCGTTCGGATGCATGGTAGGGCGTGCGGGTCAGCAGCAGGGGCGCGTTTGTAGCATCACGCGGAATGACGATGACCGTGTGCAGTTTCACGCCATCGCGCATCGGGATCATGACATCGCGCTTGATATAATTGCGTGCGCTGGTGGGAAAGGCCACATGGTCGGGGATATCGCTGCCGGTCTGCACGCTCAGCCCGGATGGGTTGGCCGCCTGCGAGGCGGCGGTGCCCGCGTCCCGGGACGCATGGGCCTGCCCGGCCAGCGTGCCCGACGCCATGGAGGCGAGCATGATCGCAAGGGAGGGTACATGCCGCCAGGAAAGTCGTTTCACGTCGATTCCACTCCACTACCGCCACGCGCGGTCCTGTTTGTTTCTGTTTGATAACAATAAATGAGGACCGAAACCATTGTAAACACACACAATGACGGGAACACGTGACTGGCGGCTGCCATCAGGCATTCATCAGGGCCAGCCCCTCCGCAACCGAGACGAATTCATTACCCATATCCACGCGCTCCGCACCGAAACGCCGGTTGAACAGGTCACGCACGGCAGGCACGAACGACGTGCCCCCCGTCAGGAAGACGCGGTCGATGGCCGTGGCAGGCAACGCCGCGCGTTCCAGCGCCAGCCCCACCGCATCATCGAACTGCTTCAGGTCGGGCGCGATCCAGCCCTCGAATTCAGCACGCGTGATTTCGCGGTTTATATGCACGTCACGGTGGTCGTAGCGCAGCACCGTGCGGTCCGTGGTGGACAGTTCCCGCTTTGCCGCCCCCACCGCGCGGTACAGCGCCTGCCCCTGCTGTTCATCAATGATGTTCATCAGGGCATGGAGCCTGTCGGGTTCGGACGCAGTGCGGGCCACATCCGCGATATTGCGTAGCGTCCGGGGGGTGCGCATCAGCGCCAGCCGGTGCCACCGCCCAAGGCTTGCATACCATTCGGCCGGCACCGGCAGCGGCTGCCCGCCCATGACACGATAGGTGGCATGACGGCCGAGTTCCGGCGCAATGACGTTGTCAATGATACGGTAATCGAACTGGTCCCCCGCGATGCCAACACCGGCATAGCCCAGGGGGGTGGCGCCACGCAGGTTGGCCGGGTCAAAGCGCAGGATGGAAAAGTCACTGGTGCCGCCGCCAAAATCGCCCACCAGCACGGTAGCGGGGGCATCCAGCCGACGGGCAAAATGCCAGCCAGCGGCTTCGGGCTCCAGCGCCACGTCAACATGCTGGAAGCCCGCCGCACGGAAGCTGTCACGCAGGCGCTGTTCACCAAACGCATCATCGGGCCGTTCACCCGCGAAATGCACGGGACGGCCAACTGTTGCGGTGACATCGGCGGGGTCAATGCCAATCGTGCGCATGAGACATGTCAGGAAGCTTGAGATCAGCATTTCCAGCGTCATGACCTGCCCCATGAGCCGGGTCTGGCGGAAGGATGCCTGTGCCAGATAGGACTTCATGGACATGATCAGCCGACTGTCGGCCGGATCTTCCAGATAGGCGTCAATAGCCGCTGCCCCGATTGCCTCCTGCAGGGATGACCGTCCTGGCATCCCTTCCTCACGCCACAGGCACAGCAGTGACCGGCATGTTGCGGAAGGAGGATGATGGGGAAAGGAAAAACGCGCAGGAGTGGGCCGCCCCTGCTCATCCAGCACGACCACGACGGTGTTGGTCGTACCGAAATCTATACCGAGCCGCACGCTCCGGTTGGATCCGATCGAAGACATACCGCCTCAATAGGCATGTGTCTGCCGCATGTCCATCCACCGGGTCATGTTTTGCGGGCCCTGCCCCGATCAGGAACCGGACGGACGCCCCGTAATGAGCCAGAGCATGAGTGCCGGCAGAAAAAAATACAGCCCCGTGGCCGCCACCAGCCATGGCATGAGGAACACCACATCCGTATGCAGCACGAAACGGCAGATCAGGTTCGCGATCCCCAGCATCGCAACGACGCACACGAATGCGCCCGCGTTCATCAGCAGTGTCCGGTCCCCGTTAATCTGCCGGAGTTTCTGTTCCATCATATGACCTTATCCTTTCACCACCCATGAACCATGTCCCGACAGGAAATGCCCGCCTGCTGTACCCCAGGACCGCGCACGATGGAAGCCGGCCACGCCCGACCGGGCTGCCGCTGCCTGACACGCGCTGCCACAGCGGGCCGGAAGAAACATGGTGGAACGGTCTCCATGCTTCCCTCCCCGGGCATCATGATGACGGAAGGAAAGATTTTCCATTTCCATCCATATTTTTGTTGCTTATTGATAACGATAAGGTACCCCTGTCTGCCTGTGTCATATTGGCCACGAAGGAAACTGCTGCACATGACGCGTTCCTCGCCAGCCACATCCATCAGGTCTGCTACATTGCACCGTTCCCGACATACCCGGCGGGCTGGCAGCTTTCAGGGCCAGATTGCTGAAGTGGACCTGCGGATGCTGCGTGTATTCCGCACGGTGGCCCAGCGCGGGGGATTCGCCGCTGCGGAAATTGCCCTGGGCAAAAGCAAGTCCTCGATCAGTGTCGATATCTCCGCTCTGGAACACCGCCTGAATGTCAGGCTGTGCCAGCGTGGCCGTGACGGCTTCGCACTGACGGCGCAGGGCCGGTTGGTGCTGGACGCCATGGAACAGTTGCAGGCCAGCATCAATGCGTTCCAGCAGCGCATCAATGCAATCCGTGGCGTACTGACCGGACGTTTCTGCCTGTATGTCACCGACAATACGCAGGTTCATGGCGAAACGGCCATCGTGCGCGCCATCGAAACCTTTACGACCCGCCACAGGGGAGTTTTCATGGATGTGCGGTCCGCTTCAACCCGGGAGGTGGAATGCGCGATACTGAACGGACAGGCTGCAGCAGGTATCGCCCTCTATCCCCATGCCAGCCCGCATGACAGGAACACGGTTCTGTTTACCGAACGCCTGAACCTGTATTGCGGGGCGCGCCATCCCCTGTTCACCCTGGCGGAAACCGACATAACGCTGGATGTCCTGGCCGCGCAACAGATGATAGAAGTGTCAGATGTCGCCAGTTCGCCCGGTTGGGACAGAATTCGCACGCGCATGACCTTTTCAGCCGCGGCGGAAAATGTGGACGCGCGCGTACTGCTGATCCGGACGGGAAATTATATCGGCTTCCTGCCCGAACCATTCGCCCGACCACTGGTTGCCGCCGGGACGCTGCGACAGATCCGGTTTGATGACCTGCACCTGACCACCACCTTTCATTTCCTGGACCGCTCCGTCCCTGAAACGAACCTGATGGTCGAGACCTTTCGCTCCATACTCGAAAATGAATGCTGACATCGCGATGTACCCTGTCCGCATGACTGTCCCGGCGGGAGCCACGTGACCATGACGTTCTCCCGCCTGCGTACATTCTTCCTGCACTGCCTGCCTGTCATGCTGGGCCTGTTTACCCTTTCGCCATCCGGCGCCAGGGCTACCGACCAGCCAGGGTTCATGCATGACGATACACTGACAATATGCGTCAACCCCACTCTGCCGCCCATGATATTCGTTGCAGGCGCGGATGCATCGACCACGTCGGGGGTGGATATTGACCTGGCACAGGCACTGGCCCGTTACTGGCATGCCCGTCTGGTCGTGACACCAATGGATTTTGTCGGCCTGTTTCCCAGCCTGGCGGCCCAGCGCTGCGGCATGGTCATAAGCGGTATCATCAAGCTGCCGGAACGCGAGAAGAATTTCGATGCCGTTTCCTATTTCGATACGGCGCTTGCCATCGTGGCGCGGGCAGGCACGACCGCCATTTCATCCATGGCTGACCTGTCGGGCAAAACGGTCGCGATCCAGACCGGCACAAGTTACGCCGTCCGTATCGAACGCGAGAACGAACGACTGATCGCCGCCGGGCGGCCCCCCATCATCATCCAGCAGTATCCGACGGAAGACCAGGTGGTGCAGCAACTCCTGATCGGACGCGTCTTCGCTTTCGCCAGCCAGGATGTGGAACTTTATTACCGGCAGAAGCAGTTGCATGGCAAAGTCAACATCATCCTGACACCGGATTATCCGGAATACCGCCACTTTGGGATCTATATCCGCCAGAACGCCGCTGACCGCGAAAAACTCGCCACCGCCATGGCGGCGCTACAGGCAGATGGCACCATCACGGCCATAAAGAAAAAATGGGCTATAAGCGATAATGGCAAAACCGCCTTTGCGCAGAATGCTCAGCCACCTGCGTTCCGCTGGGATACGTTCTTTGCCGCGTTACGGTCCGGTACCTTCATAAAGGGCGCATGCATTACACTCAGCATAGCCATGCTATCCCATCTGGTAGCCATCCTGATCGCCATTCCCATGGCCATTGCCCTTAACGGTTCCAATTCCATTACCAGGCAGATATTGCGTATTTATGTATCGGTCTTCCGGGGCGCGCCGACCCTGCTGCAACTTCTGTTCATATGGAATGCCCTGCCGCAGTTCCTGCCGATTTTTCGTGAGGAATGGTTTACTCCCTTCCTTGCCACCTGGCTGGCGCTGTCGATCAATGAATCCGCCTATCAGGTTGAAATCAACCGCGCGGCCCTGAGCGCCGTGGACAAAGGGCAGGAACACGCGGCAGACGCGCTGGGCATGAACCGCCGGCAGGTTTATTTCCACGTTATTTTCCCGCAGGCACTCAGAATTGCGCTGCCGCCTACAATCAACGAATTCATTAACCTGATCAAGACAACATCCCTTGCGTCGGTCATTTCATTACAGGAACTTCTGGCCGTAACGCAGGTGCAGGTTGCCCGCACTTTTGAATTTACTGAATATTATGCCGTTGCCCTGGTCTATTATCTGGCGATGGTCTTTTTCTTTCTTTTTATCCAGAAACGGGTTGAACGACGCTTTTCATGGGCAGACCGGCAGATGGCGTCCGCCAATGATACCGCCCCCCGCAGATAGATTAACCTGTTCATGAACAAGGTTATTTAAAATATAACAAGAGTCTTCTTGAAACAACCAGTTCAGAAAAACACCATGCACCAGGGGCACTCATCTGTACAAGCCATGCATCCGGATCAGACAATGATGACCAGAACCGTACCTGAAACGTATAACTTATCTACAAGGCGACATGGTAACGGAGAGAAAATATTGACGGTACAGCGCGCAAAACCATCCCACGAAAACCGTGGTGCGTGGTGCATACAGGGATCCGCTCAGTTCAGGCCGATGATGGAACAATTGTGCTTTTGCCCCGACTTCATGGGCCAGAACACTTTCTGAAACGCAAGCAGTCATCCGTTCCATGCCTGCTATCGCAGCATGCCACCTGCCTTTTCCGATATATATATGTTTTCTGTCTATGCAGGCGCGGGTTAAAGTATTCATGATATCTTACGAAAGCAGATAGCCGCCTTCCTTCATGGTGGTCGCTTAGTGCAGATCCTCTTGGCCCATGCAGAAATATCCATAATCGCGGGAGAGAATACCGGACATGAAGACACGTTTAAAATCATCCGCTCCTGCCACGGCGCATACTGTCCCACCCGCGTTTGTTACAGCGCCAGTAATGGACAGGCTGGCCGCGCGTTTTGCAAAAAGGGCGGCGCAATATGATAAAAGCGGGAATCTACCACTCCAGAACCTGGCAGACCTGCGAAAGGCTGGTCTTCTTGCCTGCGCCATTCCCACCGCATATGGCGGGGATGGCGCAGGCCTGCAGGAAATCGTGCATATTACAGATCGTATTGCACAGGCTGACCCTTCCACTGCACTGATCCTTGCCATGCATTACCTGCACACGGTGTCGTTCGCCCTGTCACCGTTATGGCAAGACCCCCTCCGTTCGACACTCTTCAGGTCCATTGAGCAAAAAGGCGCCCTGATGAACGGCCTGCGGGTCGAACCGGAACTGGGCACACCCGCACGCGGCGGCCTGCCCGCAACCACCGTGGTCAGGAAAAACGGCGTCTATCGCCTTTCCGGTGCCAAGATTTTTTCAACAGGATCATACGCGCTGACCTGGGCACTGGTATGGGCCAGAACAGATGAGGATAATCCGCGTGTTGGCTGGGTGCTCGTACCGATGCACCTGCCCGGCGTAAAAATTGAAAAAAGCTGGGACCATATCGGCATGCGGGCCACCGGTAGCCATACCGTCGTGTTTGATAATGTGGCGTTGCCGGAAGATCATCTCGCAGGTCTGACGGACCCAGCTTATATGCCCGATTACGCAGCACGACTTGGCGTCTGGCATGCAGTGACGGTCGGTGCGTTATATAATGGCATTGCGAAGGCCGCGCGGGCGTGGTTCACTGGATATCTTCATGACCGCGTGCCCGCCAATCTGGGCCGCCCCCTGTCTACCCTGCCCCGTTTCCAGTCACTGGTCGGGGAAATCGATGCCCTTCTGCTGACGAACAGTGCGCTTGTGGACCGTGCCGTTGGACAGGACCGGGAAGGGATTTTCGATGGCGTAAATGCTGACCTGACCAAATATATTACAACGGAAAATGCCATTACCGTCGTGGAAAAGGCCCTGGCTGCAATCGGCAATCCCGGCCTGAGCCGGCATCAGCCACTGGAACGGCATTACCGCAACGTATTGTGCGGCCGGGTTCATACCCCGCAGGGGGACAGTGTCCTGCTGCATGCGGGCCGAAAGGCCTTAGGTTAAATCAAATCACACACGGACGGGGCAGACAGGACAGCAATGGCCGCGTTTACAAACGTGGCGCGTTGCAGGTAACGGGGCCCGTTCTCCCAACGCGGACTCCGCCCGTCAGTGAATGTCATCACGCAATACCTATGGCACGTGCCACATGCCGCCCTTCATATACGACGGATCTAGACAGGTTTTTCCGGCTCAACGATCAGGCCACGCAAGACCATGCGCACACTCGGGTCACCCCACAGCTTCATGCCTTCCGCCACCGTATGGGCCGAAACCACGATCCGCGCCAGCACGGCATTGCCAACATCAATCAGCAGCGAAGCCAGCAGGGCAATATCCACATCGTCCCCGATACGCCCCATATTGCGATACCGGGTCAGTATGCGGATGTACTGCTTGTAGATCAGGGTATCCAGCCTGCGCGCCGTGCGGTAAGCGGCAGACTGGTCATCGAGCAGTTTGGCGGTCAGGATGATTTTCCATGAATCCCGGCCAAGGAAGCGTAGCGCCTGCTCGGCCAGCATGTTTTCGAACGCGATGATGCCCGCCACCGGATCGTCCGGCAGCGCACGCATGAACCGGCGGCGTTCGGGAAGGGCGGCTTCCAGATGCCGAAGAATAATACTGAGGAAAATATTATTCTTTGTTTCAAAATAGTTATAGACCGTAGCCGAAGCAACAGACGCTTCCACGGCAATGGCTTCGATCTTGGTTGATTCATAGCCCTGTGTCTGGAACAGCAGTTCAGCTGCATCCAGAACTTCGGACTCTTTATGATTTCTTGATGAGCGGGGTGGCGTGGTCAAACCGGCTGGTCCATCTGATAGCAGGCTGTGCGCACGTATCCATCACTGACTGACAGGTACGGGCGACTGCCGTAATTCTTCGTCAAGGCCATTTTCCTGCGACAAACCCCATTTATCAAGAAGTTCTTTGTAATTTCCATTCAGGACAAGTTCACGCAGGCCGCTGCGGATCTGTTCCGCCAGTTCCGTGCTGCCCTTATGGAGCCCAATTCCGAATTTCTGTGGGAAAATCAGCCCTTCCATTGCCGTAATCCGTCCCTTTTCACGTCGCGTCACATATTGGGTGACAATGCTGTCAACCATCATCGCCTGCACCCGCCCTTCATAAAGCTGGATCATGGCGTCGGAGTCATTTTCCGCGGGATAGAACCTGATGTCGTTCCCGCTGCAGTTTTCCGCGCTCCATTGCTGGATCTGCGCGGGCTGGCTGGTGGTCCTGTTGGCCGCGACGTATTTGCCGCACAGGTCGCGCTGGGTGCGGAAAATCGCCGCATCGCGCGTCGGCACGAGAAAACGCGATCCTTCACGCAGGTAATCCACGAAGTCCACGGATTCCCGCCGCACCGCATTGTCGATCATGCCATTGAAGAACAGGTCCACCCGCCCGGTCTGGACGGCAGGCAGCAGTTCTTCAAAACTGATTTCATGAAACGTCAGCGCCCAGCCATTCTGCCGGGCAAGCGCGGTGGCAAGGTCAATATCAAAGCCTTCCAGTTGCCCCGTCTCCGGGTCTCGCATGTCGAGCGGCGGATAGCTGGGATAAACACCGATCACCACCTGCCGGGGCGCTGCTGTGGCCATGACCGGCCACAGCAGCACGGGCAGAAGGGCCCGGATCACCCCAAATGCACGATCACGATACCGCAAGGGCTTTTTCCTGCTGTTCGTAATACCGTGCGATCTCCTCCCCTGTTGTAATCCATACGTCGTTGCAACTGACAGTATATTGCAGGAATTCGCGCAACAGCCGGAAGCGCATCGGCCGGCCGCTTACCTGCGGATGGAACACGGTTGTCACAAGGTCGCCCCATGCGCGGGTTTCATCAAGGTCATCGCGCCACATCGACAGCACATGCTCCCTGGGAAAGATCGAGCGCGGGCTGAAACGGTTCGCAAGCCCGTGCATCCAGTCATCGTAACTGGTGGTCTGGGGCAGTTCGATCAGGCCGGGCGATCCGTCCTTCATCACGTGCCGGTAAGGACGCACATCATCAAACCAGGAACTGGTATAGAGGAAATTACGCTCCTTCAGGCTCTGGCACAGTTCGGCCGATGCTTCCCCGATGGGCGCACGATAACCCACAGGCACCACGCCCAGCCGCCTTTTAAGCACTTCCAGCCCGTAATCCAGTTCCTCCAGCATATGATCGGCGCCGGGTTCGGGAATGAGATGATGATAGCCGTGATGCCCGATTTCATGACCATCAGCCAGCACCGCCTCGGCCATGGCGGGATGGGCTTCCACCGCCCAGCCGGTGATGAAAAACGTGGCCTTCAGCCCCATTTCCCGTAAAAGCCCGAGGATGACGGGTGTGCCCACCCGTGCCTCGAACCCGCCGAAGGACATGGTGACAAGGCGGTCGGCATGGGACGGGTCCTTGCCGGTCCAGGCACTTTCCGCATCAATATCGAACGACAGGAACATGGCGGCCCGGTTCCCTTCGGGCCAGGGGTAGCGCAGGGCGGGCGGTGCCTGGTTGGGCGGCGTCAGCGGGACGTTGCGATAGCGTTCATAGGTTGCGGACATCTTGTATGAATCCTGTAATTTCAGTTGGTCTGTGCGCGTGCGCCCAGCGTGGAGGCCAGGAAATCAGCCGCCCGTGGGTGCGATGGCGCGGAAAAAAACTGTGCGGACGGGGCATCTTCCGCGATGACCCCGTGATCCATGAACACGACCCGGCTTGCGACCTCACGCGCAAAACCCATTTCATGGGTCACGACGATCATGCTCATGCCGGTTGCGGCAACCTGTTTCATGACCGCCAGCACGCGGCCTACGGATTCCGGGTCAAGCGCACTGGTCGGTTCGTCAAACAGCATGACCTTGGGCTTCATGGCCAAGGCCCGGGCGATGGCGACACGCTGCTGCTGGCCACCGGACAGCTGGGCCGGATAATGGTCCATCCGTTCCCCCAGTCCCACCCATTCCAGCAGGCGACAGGCCTCCCTGCGCGCTTCCGCCGGCGGGACAGACAGGACATGGAGAGGGCCCTCCATCACGTTCTGCACCGCCGTCATGTGTGAAAACAGATTGAATTTCTGAAAGACCATACCGGTCTTGAGACGCTGGCGCGCGATCTGGCGCTCCGACAGGCGGTAAAAGCGTCCGCCCTTTGCTGCAGCAATCCCCATCAGTTCGCCATCCACGACCACACTGCCGCCCTGATAACGCTCAAGCTGGGCGATGCAGCGCAGGAGCGTGGTCTTACCCGATCCCGATCCGCCCAGCACGCACATCACATCCCCCTGGTTCAGGGTGCACGACACCCCTTTCAGAATGGATGTGCTGCCGTACGACTTGCGCAGGTTCCTGACCTCAAGGATGGGTGACGCAGGTATTGCTGCGATATCTGTGGCAGTCATCCCGACCATCCCCTGTTGATACGTTTTTCAAGAAAATACTGCACAGGCATCAGAACGGTTACAATCGTCAGATACCAGAACCCGGTCACAAGCAGCAGTTCGATCACCCGGGCATTGGCGTAATAGATGTTCTGCGCACTATGCAGTATTTCCGGATACTGGATCATGCTTGAAAGTGATGTAAGCTTGATCATGCTGATGAACTCGTTCCCCAGCGGTGGAATGACCACCCGCAGGGCCTGCGGCAGGATGACCCGGCGCAGCGCCAGCAGACGTGTCATGCCGATCATGCAGCAGGCTTCATATTGTCCCCTGTCCACACTGGTCAGACCGGAACGCATGATTTCGGTGATGTAGGCCCCCTGATTCAGCCCCAGACCAAGCAGCGCGGACAGGAACGGCGTCATAAGCTGCACTGTCTGGACCGAACCGTAACCGGGTATCCATATATGCGGGAACACCAGCGCCAGATTGAACCACAAAAGCAGTTGCAGGATGACCGGCGTCCCCCGGAACAGCCAGACATAACCGGCCGCCACCGTTTTCCAGACCGGGTTGCCTGACTGCTGCACGATGGCAAAGGTCAGGCCGATCACGATACCCAGCATCATGGCGGATATGGCCATGAGCAACGTTGCGGCCACACCCTGCATTATGGTGCGGACCATCAGGAAATGGCTTACATACTTCCACTCGATATCGGAAACGGCAAAGGCATGGATCAGCCACGCCACGAATGCCAGTATGACCACAAGCGACACGACCATATGGTAACGGCCCCGTTCTATGATCGTGCTGTGATCGTCGAGTTGTATTTCAGCAGACATGTCTCACCTGTGCGGACTATGAGGGAATGACTGTATTGGCTTCCAGGTGCCATTTTCGAAGAAGGCTCTGATACTTCCCATCCTTTTTCATCTGTTCGAAATCGGCCCTGATATTGTCAAACAGCGCGCTGTCATGTCGCATGGCGATCGCAAGACAGGCGTGGCTGATGGGGGGCAGAAACCGGCGGAACAGCGAATGGGCATTATCAAGAAAATATCCGACCGTTTCCTCCCCCTGCACGGCGGCCTGCACCCTGCCCTCACGCAGTTCCAGACGGGCCATGGCGGAATTCTCGGTCCCCACCACCGTGATGTCAGGCAGATGGGCGGCCGTACAGACACGTGCGCTCCATGCCTGCAGGATCCGGGCGAAATCGGTACCACGCGCGGCGGATACCGTTCCGCCGCACAGGTCGGTGTCCCGTGTGAACGGACTGCTGCCCGACACCAGCAACTGGGCGCCGGACTGCAGGTAATCAATGAAGCGGAGAACACCCCGCCGACCAGGCGTGTCGTTCAGACCACTGATGATGATGTCAATCCGCCCTGAACCGACATCAACCATCAACTGGGGAAAGGACGCTTCGCGTATTTCCACCGGACGCCCCATCTGCCTTCCCAGCGCATAGGCGAAATCGACATCGAAGCCCTGAAGTTCACCCGTTTCGGGCGCATGGAATTCCATGGGTGGATAAACGGGGTTGATCCCCACGACCAGAGGCGCCGGCGGCGCCCCGTATCCGGCGGTCATGGCCGACAGGGACAGCATGATGCCCCCTGCGGCAAGAACGGACATGAAGGCAGCCCATGCGGATCGGGGCAGGCGACGGCGTAAGCGCATTTATACTCCTGTCCTAATAGGAAGCGGAGATGGTACCGAAGAAGGAACGCGGCGCGCCGATGCTGAAGGACTGGTAATCACCCTGCATCGGATTTCCGTTGTCCCCCATCGTTCCGATATAGGTGGAATTGAACAGGTTATAGACGTTGAAACCAACGGACAGCGTGCTGAGCGGGCCGACACGGTCGAAGTTGTAACGCGCCCCCATTGACGCCAGCCAGTAGGACGGAACATGCAGCGTGTTCATGTAGTCAAACGGGCGGCTGGACATGTAGGATGCATCAAAATGCACTTCCGCACCGCGATAGGCATAGGCAAGCTGCGTTTTGTACATGAAGGAAGGATAGTTGACGATCTTCTTCCCCCTGGTGTGATAGGTCGTGCCGCCATCGGACACATCCGATCCGTACCAGCCATGATTATAGCTGAAGCTGTTGTAGAAACTCAGCCCCTTGACCGGGCGTAGGGTCGCCCCCACGTCCACGCCGTTCATGTGGACACTGCCCACGTTGGCGACCGAATCCGTCGGGTTGACAATATTACCCGATGCGATCGTCTGCAGGCGGTTGAAGAAATCAGTATGGTAGAAGCTGACAGACGCAGACAGTTTCTTCGCCTGATAACGGTAGCCGACCATATAGGTCCAGTCGGTTTCCGGCTTGATCACCTTCTTCATTTCATTGAACGTCTGCAGGTTGGTTACACCCCAGACACTGCCCAGGCCATAACCACCATCAGCATAAGTACGCAGGTTCTTGGCAATATCGAAATAGAGTTCGCTATGCCGGTCGAGATGGTAATCAACATTGAAATGCGGCAGGAACCCGTCTGATGCATTCAGGCTGCCCTGCGCCAGTGCCGCCTCGCCCGTATTGTTCGCCACCTGTGATCCACGGGTGGTGGACGTCATGGCCTTGAACCCGACAGACGCCACCAGGTTGGGCTTGATGTAATACTGGTCCTCCACATAGCCCATGAAGGTATTGGTGTTGAAATCGAAGGCCCACATGCGATCAAACGCAGCGCCCAGATGGTTGGGATCCGGCACGCCCTGCCCCAGCAGCGGGGCTTCATACAATGTCTGGCTTATGGCGTTGCGGTAGTATTCGTACCAGATCCCGGCCTTGAGTACATTGTGCCCCATGTGCCAGTTCATACCGGACGTAAACCCGTAACGCATGAGCCAGGGACGCTTGATCTGTTCGGACAATGGCGCCCCGTTGGGCGAGGCATGGAAGGGGTTGGTGAACACCCCCATCGCCTTCTGGCCATGACCATACAGCGTCGTGTCCCATGACAGGTGGTTTGTCATGTTCAGCTTGAGTTTCGTGTACGCCAGGTAGTCATTCCAGACACGCCCCACGTCATAATATGCAACGTCCTTGGGATCGTTCGTCTTGTCCTGACCCAGCGTGTATTTCCCCGCCGCTGCGTTATAGGCGTTGGTATAATTGGGATAGTAGTTATCAAGCCGGGTACCATACACCTTCAGGAAATTGAAACTGAGATCCTGATAATCAACCGGCTGCACAAGGTTGTTCCAGTCAAAGAAGAACGACAGTTCGCTGTTGTTCTTCAGCGGCTGGACAAGCTTGGCATTGACGTTCTGTTCAAACTGGTATCCCGCGCCCTTCCACTTGTCCGTGTCATTACGGACATAGGATACGTAAAACCGGGTGCCCGTCCTGTTCAGGTTGCCACTGTCAACCCGGACAAACGTATGGTACGCATTCCAGCTACCGAAGGACTGCGAAACACGTGCCCCGGCCTTCTGCAGGGGATTGGATGAAACCATGGAGATCTGGCCGCCCAGGTTGGTCGTCCCTGGCGCGTCCACAGCACCCGCCCCCTGCGAGATATCCATGCTCGCAATATTTTCCGGCGCGATCGCAGCCTGAGATTTCAGGCCGTTATAGGTAAAATATCCCTGATCGCCCAGCGGAACCCCATCAAGGGTAAAGCCCATCTGGTCCTGCACGAAGCCACGGGCGTACAGCGTGGAAGACCACGTATCCACCCCCAGCGCATCAGACGACGTGAACTGAACGCCGGGCAACTGGGCAAGCATCTTGACCGCACTCGTGCCCGGCACGAATTTGTCCATCATGGCGCGGCTGACCACTTCACTCGTACCGTGTGACTGGGTGCGGGCGGTGGACATGACACGCAACTGTTCCGGCACCTGTGGCGGTGCGGCGCCCGCACCGTGCCGCACCGTGTGGGCGCCTGCCCGCGGCGCTGCCGAAACACCATGACGCTGCCCTGGATCGGGAGCGGCCCGGGAAGATTCGGTCGCCCCCTTTGCGGAATCAACGTATGGAACGCAACATACAATGAAAATCCCGAGACATCGGCTACGTCTCATTACATGCCTCCTGACGGATGATTGTAAGGTTTTTGGAATTGATTACTTTTTATTTCTGCATCTGACTGTTTTAGGCACCAGAACATGACGGACCGCACCGGGCACGCGACCACGCGAAACACCACGGGCAGATGCCTGCGCCCTGAACTGGTCTGGAAAAATCAGTCTGCAATCTGATTTCCCCATGTTCCCGGCACTCTCTCCAATAATTGGAATGATATCGAAACGATATGAACGGCACTTCATCCCGACAGTTATGATACCCACGCACTATTTATTTCTTTATAGTAATGTTATTTCACCCTGCCGTCCGACCCTGTGGAACGTAACTCTTATGTCGGCCCACCCCGCAGCAGGAGAATTGATACTGAATCACAGGTTAGAATCCCTGCTTGAAATAACATAGAACTTTTAAGATCCCTGCTTCCGGTACATTTCTGACATACCGGATAATTAGCAACGTAAACGGAATGAATCGGCCCTGTCCAGACTTTTTGGTGTCAACTCCAAGTTTTTCTTGCGTCGGCTCCAAGGCGCTATAAGATGACATCATGACCGAAGCAGCCGTCATGTTTTTGCTGCATCCGGGATTAATTACTTACATTCAATAATATAAATGGGTCATGCGCGATATGAATGCGATCACAGAAGGCGAATGGCGTTATAACCAGCTGATCAAGCTGTTCCCCTCGGAAGCGGAACCCGCATTCGAGGATACAACACAGCAGGAAGCCGTATGGGGCCAGAAATGGGGATGTAATAACGACGTCGGGCGCCTGCGCATGGTCATGATGCACCGCCCCGGTGACGAAGTGAACATTGTTGATACGTCGAAACGTATGGAAAACAATGCTTTTGGCGATGTCGAAGCAGGCTGGTACTGGCGTGGCGATACAGGCCCGGACCTTGCGGCCATGCAGGCGCAGCACGACAGTTACGTCGCCACCCTGCGTGGGGAGGGCGTGGAGGTTGTCTATCTCGACTCCATCGCGCCGGGCCGTATGAAATCCTGCTTTACCCGGGATTCGCTCATTGCGGTAAAGGGGGGGGCCATTGTCACCCGCATGGGCCCAAAAATCCGCCGCGGTGAAGAACGCCCCGTTACCCAGACACTGGCCCGTATGGGATGCCCGATCCTGCGGACGATTTCAGGCAATGGTGTTGCCGAAGGCGGCAGCTTTGCATGGCTGAACCCCACGACCGCAGTCATCGGGATTTCGTCGCGCACCACGGAATCCGGAGCCGACCAGATCGAGGAAGTCCTGCGTACGCAGGGTGTAGAACTACTGCGCATTCAACTGACCGGTTACAGGCTTCATATCGATGGCGTGTTTGTCATGCTCGCCCCGGACCTTGCCATCGCCAATATTGCCCTGCTGCCTTACTGGTTCCTTGAAAAGCTTGGTGAACTGGGAATTCACGTCATCGAAGTCGGTTATGAGGATGATGTATCGATCATCAACTGCCTGGCAATCGCCCCCGGCCGTGTCGTGATGCCCGAAGGCGTGTCCGAAAAAACACGCAAGGCGCTGATTGGTGCCGGGGTCGATATCATTCCGGTCAAGTATGACAAGATGATATCGGGTGGTGGCGGCCTGCACTGCTCGACCGGTCCCCTGATCCGCGATGATATCTGAGGAGAGCGGGATAATGTGGAACGACGAATTTTCCGATGCGCAGCGTTGCGCGCTCGACTGGCTGAATGAACGGCAGGCGGCATTTTCCAAAGATCACAAGACAATATGGGATTTTCAGGAACCGTCATGGCGCGAATACCGCTCCAGCCGCTGGTATGTCGAACGCCTGCGCAGCGAAGGGTTCACAGTGGAGGAAGGTACGGCCGGAATGCCGACCGCCTTCCGTGCGGAATGGCGTAACGGAGACGGTCCGGTACTGGCGGGCTACGCTGAATACGACGCGGTGCCGGGACAGTCGCAGGAAGCCGTTCCCTATCAGCAGCCGCGGAAGGGGACAAGCAGGTTGGCGGCGGGCCATACCGACCCGCATTCCGCACTGGGTATCGGCGCTCTGGCCGGTTTCCTTGCCACGAAACGGGCCATGGAAGCGCATTCCATTCCCGGCACGCTCGTCTTCTTTGGCGAACCGGCAGAAAAGATGTGCGGTTCAAAGCCGGTGCATGCCGCGCACGGCTATTATGACGGGCTGGATGCCGCCATCAGCTTCCATCCCCATTCCTTTCCCGCGCTGACGAATGGATGTTTCTGGGAAACGACAAGCGCACCTTACTGGAGCCGCATCTACACATTCGAATGCCCCAATCCCGAAACATGGCAGGCGGATATTTCATCGGGTGAAATCACGCATATCCATGCCATTGCACGCGCGCCCGGCGCAATCGATGCGGTCTGCCTGATGTACACCAATTCCAAGATGATGAAGGAATCCATCCTGCCGCATACCGGTAGCTGGACCATCAACGAATTCATCCCGATTGCCGGTCAGGCCACGGCGGACAATTTTGCCCCCGGAATCGGGCAGATCCAGTATTCAATGCGCGCGCCTTCGCTGGATATGTGCCATTCGGCCTTTGAAATCCTTGACCGCAATGCCGACAGTATCGCGGCGATGACGCATTGCACCGTCAAAAAGGAATGGATCACCAAGACCCGTCCCGGTCTGCCCAACCATGTCATGGCGGAAACCACTTTCGCGAATTTCAAAAGACTGGGCGCACCACAATGGGGTGAGGACGCGGTGCGATTTGCCCAGGACGTTCACAAGACCCTCGGCCTGCCCGAGACCACAGAACCCCTGCTGCCCAACATGATGAAGCTGACATCACCACAGGAAGCCGAGGCCGCCTTCCGTGAACAGCTGCCGCCATGGCAGAAGCATTACGCGGCGGATGACTACGTGGATTATACATGGCACGCGCCAACGGTCCGCCTGTATGTCGCCCGCCCCACCCTGCACCACCCCGAAGCGCCCGGCTACCGCTATCCTGCATGGGCGCGCCACGCTATGGCCGGTTATACCGCGTGCATCGACCCGATGTGGAGCCGCGCCTCCCAGGTCATCACCACCACGCTGCTCGACCTGCTGACAAAGCCTGCGGTGCTGGAAGCGGCACAGGCCGAATTCCGTGAGCGGACCGGTGGCGGGGTGGGCGGATCACGCTGGATTGCGCCGCTGCTACCCAAAGATTTCAGGGCGCCGGTTGATTACCACTGGCCTGAATACGTGGAAACGCCCCGCGGCAGTGAATGGTCCATGGGCAATGTGCGCGATTGATCGGACGCAAAGGAGTTCAGGATCATGACCCCGGTTGACATGTCCACCCCTGCGGCCCCGACGCCACAGGATATCGCCACTGCAACGCAGCGCCTGAGGGAGGACCTGGCGCTTGCCTATCGCCTGTTCGCCCATCTGGACATGACCGATACGGTCTATACGCACCTGTCCGTGCGTCTGCCCGGGCCGGGGCACCGCTTCCTGGTCAATCCATATGGCTATCTGTTTGAGGAGATAACGGCCAGTTCCCTTGTCGAGGTGGATGCCCGGGGCCAGCCTGCGCAGCCTACCACCATGCCGGTCAACCCCGCAGGCTTTGTCATCCATTCGGCAGTACATGGCAGGCGGCCCGATGCCGCCTGCGTCATGCACACCCATACCCTTGCCGGGATGGCGATTGCGGCCCAGCAGGGAGGGCTGCTGCCGATCAACCAGATCAGCATGGAATTCTACAATGCGGTGGCAGTGCATGAATATGAAGGGATCGCGGAAGACCGCAACCTGAGCGAGCGGGAACGTCTTGTCCGCGACCTGGGTGATCACAAGGTCATGATCCTGAAAAATCATGGCCTGCTCAGTGTCGGGCGAACCATCGCGGAAGCATTCTACTACATGTATTACCTGGAACAGGCATGCCGTATCCAGCTTGCCGCGCAATCTGGCGGCCAACCGCTTTCCATTCCTTCGCCCCAGATGCTTGCGCATGTGCGCAGCCAGTTTTCTACGGGGGCGGACAAGGGCGAGATGCTGTGGAACGCCCTGCGCCGCAAGATGCAGAGAGAACAGCCGGATTATATGACCTGACCCCCACACCGTGGTGAAGCCTGCTGGCGGAGAAAAAACTTATGTCGCTTCAGTTGATCAACAAGCCGCCCCCGTGGCCGGGCGGCGCACGCTGCGCGGTGTGCATGTGCTTTGATTTTGACGCCGAAAGCCTGCTGCACCTGTTTTACGGGGCGGATGCGGGCCGCCATGTCAGCGCCGCGTCCGAACTGCGTTTTGGCGCAACGGTTGGGGTGCCGCGCATTGTCAATATCTGGAAGCATTTCGGCATCCGGCAGACAATGTATGTGCCGGGCTGGTGTGTGGAAGAATACCCGCATGCCATATCCCTGCTGGTCGAAAACGGGCATGAGATCGGCCATCATGGCTGGCTGCATGAACGCGTCAACCAGCATTCCCCTGATGACGAGCGCCGGATCCTTGAAAAGGGCATGCGCGCGATCGAGAAGGCAACAGGCCGGGCGCCTGCGGGCTACCGCAATCCATCGGGCGCGTTTTCCGAATACACGCTCGACCTTCTTGTTGAACATGGCTTCAGCTACGATGCGTCACTGTATGGGGATGATGTGCCATACATGCTGAAGGGCAAGGCGGGTTCACTGATCGAACTGCCTTCCACCCATGCGCTGGATGACTGGCCACAATATGTACACACCAGGGCCTTCAGGATGGCCCAGACAATCCGCGCGCCTGCAGAAGCCATGGCCGTATTCCGTGCAGAATTCGATGCGGCCTGGCAGTATGGCGGCCTGTGGTCGGCAATATGGCACCCGTTTGTATCGGGCCGGCTGTCGCGCGCGGCGGAAATTGTAAAACTGCTGGATTACATGCACGAAAAAGGCGACGTCTGGTTTGCGCCGATGGAAGATATCGCAGCCCATATCTCCACGCTGGTGGCCAGCGGCACATGGATACCGCATGAAGAGCAGATCCCGCGCTGGATCGGGGGCGTTCCCCCCCTTTCCATTCCCGTGCGCTAGAGAAAGGGGCTGGCATGAACAGGACATGGATCATGACCATTATCCCGGCGATCATGATCGCGTATGTTCTGTTCATCCATTATTACAGAAACGGTCCGGTAGCCATTACGGGGGAAAACCCGATTGTCGTGGCCGTCAACACGGGAAATCCGCCAATGGAATTCCGTGACCCGGAAACAACGCAGTTGCAGGGATTCGATATTGATCTGGCCGCCGCGATTGGCCGGGTTTCGGCGCGACCGGTCACATGGGTTGACAGTACTTTTGAACAACTGATCCCGACCCTGCTGTCGGGGCGGGCCGACATGATCATCAGCGGCTTTTACGACATTCCCGCCCGGCACGTCCTGTTTGACTTCATTCCCTATCTTACCACCGGATCACAGTTTTATACTTCTGCCGAACATGATGACATCCATACGCTGACCGACCTGTGTGGCAGGACCGTCACGACCATTCAGGGCACCAGTTTTGCCGAACAGGCTGCACGCTGGAGCGCCAGAAACTGCGAAGCCCATGGAAAACCCGCCATAAAGGTCATGTGGGATTCAGATCTTGGCCAGCAGTTGAGCAACCTGCGTGAAGGACGTTCAAGCGCGGCCCTGCATGGGCAGGAAGTTGTCGCGTTTATTGTCGGACTGAGAGGCGGCGGCCATTTCCGTCCCATTGCCGCCCCCATCAACCAGACGAATATTGTAGCGGCCTTCAGGAAGGGGGACGTACAGAACGAAACCCTGTTTTCAGAAGCGCTGGCCCGAATACGCCAAAGTAATGATTTCATAAATCTTGCTGAAAAATGGAACCTTTCCAATAGTATAAAGTAATAACATGACAAACCGGAACATATGACGGCATATCAGGAACGGGTGTTCCATAACCAGACACACCCGGTCCCGCAGCATCCGGAAATACAGATAACAACAGGAAAATACATGAATCAGGACATGATGCCCACGGGCGTAAACCTTGGTATTGATGGCCCATCGCTGCTGGCTGACATTGCCGAAACCGCGGCCTTTGGCGGCACGGCAAAAGGTGGCATCTGCCGTCTGGCCCTTGGCGCGGAAGACCGCCAGGTCCGCGACTGGCTGGGGACGCAGGCGGCTGCACTGGGCGGCGTGCTTACGGTTGATTCCATGGGCAACCAGTTCATCCACCTGCCTGGTTCCGATCCGGCCCTGCCCCCGCTTGTCATGGGCAGCCACCTTGATACGCAGCCGACCGGCGGAAAATATGATGGCATTTATGGTGTGCTGGCCGGCCTGTCGGCCCTGCGCGCGCTGCAGCGCAGCGGCTACCGGATGCGGCACCCGGTCGAACTGGTCAACTGGACGAACGAGGAAGGATCACGTTTCGCGCCCGCCATGATGTCATCCGGCGTATTTACCGGTGCCTTCACCCAGGCACAGGCTTACGGAACGCAGGATGCACGGGGAACAACCTTCGGACAGGCACTGGAAGAAATCGGCTACAGGGGCGCGGAACCCTGTGGCCAGCACCCGGTCCGGGCCTATTTTGAACTGCATATCGAACAGGGTCCTATCCTTGAAAAGGAAGGCATAACCATTGGCGCGGTCACCGGCGTGCAGGCCATGCGCTGGTTTGACCTGCGGTTGAGTGGTCAGGAAGCGCATGCCGGCACGACACCACGCGCCATGCGTCGCGATGCGCTGCTTGCTGCAGCCCATGTCATGATCATGATCGACGAAATCGCGCAGTCTTATGGTGCTGACACACGGGCGACCGTGGGTGTCATACAGGTGCAGCCCGGCAGTACCAATGTGGTGCCGGGCGAAGTCCAGATGTCGCTGGACCTGCGCCACCCCGATGATGACGTGATTGCCGCCGTGGAAGAGCGCATACGCACGGAAGCCGCACGGCAGGCGGAACAGCAGGGCGTTACGTTGTCAATGAAACGGATCTGGGATTCCCCGGCCGTGCATTTTGATCCCGACTGCGTGGAAATGGTGCGCAGGGCCGCCAGCCTGACGGGACAGAGCTACCGTGACATCGTATCGGGCGCGGGCCATGACGCCGCCTATATGGGGCATATCTGTCCCACTGCCATGATCTTTATCCCCTGCCGCGATGGGCTGAGCCATAATGAAGCGGAACATGCGGAAGCAGGCGACATCGTGGCCGGGGCCAATGTGCTGCTGCACGCCATCATGGCGGCCGATGCACATTTTGACCCCGCATAAATCAGGCAACCGACCATATTGCTGTAACAGTCCCCCATAAGGATGGCTGTTACAGCAACCTTATGCTTTCCCGCTGCTGGATGCCCGGCAATCAGACCCTGCCGCCATCAGAACCTGTTCAGACCGTCTCGGACGACGGGCAGGAAACCGGCAGGATCCGGGGGAAAGTGGGACAGGCAAGCGGCTGACCGGGCATGAGGTTGTCCCCCCTGACCGGCGGGGCGATATCGCTTTTGATTTCAACGTAATGGGCATCATCACCGGCCCAGCAGGTCGAAAGCACACGCCGTGACCGGCTGGGGGCCGGATTACCGGGGGCGGCATGCAGCGTCCTGCAATGGAACACCAGACAGTCCCCCGGTTCCATCGCCCAACGCAGGATATCGTAATCCCCCGGCGTGGCGTCGATATCGGGCAGCGGGGGACGTCCATCCCGGTCGCCGCGAAATTTGCTGGTGGGGTCAAAGGGCACGGCCTCGAACAACTGGCCCCAGCGGTGCGAACCCTTCACGAATTCAAGCGATGTTTCAAGCGGCACCGTATCAAGTGGCATCCAGATCGTAAGCGCCTGCGTCCCTCCCACACACCAGTAAGACTGGTCCTGGTGCCAGGGTGTACGTTTGGACGTACCGGCTTCCTTTATCAGCAGGAAGTCATGATAGAAGGTGACAGTACGGGAATGCATAAGACTGCCAGACACGGCAGCAAGCGGCCCCGTGCGCATGAATTCCTCAAAGACCGGGACACGCTGCCAGACCAGAACATCACCGAAAAACAGCCCTGCCTCACCGGAGTTTTCAAACCGGAAATGGTTAGGCCCTGCCGCCCGTATCGCCGTGGGCAGGGCATCTGTCAGTCTTGCAATCCATTGTGGTGAGATCACCTGCCGCAGGCAGACGACGCCATCACGATCAAAATCCTGTCGGGTGGACGCGTTTACATATTCGGACTGGATCATACCTGTCATCACCCTCTCCAAGTATTGCGCATCCTGCCATGGGCATATGCTTCTGCCTGTCATTCCGATATCATAATATAACACCTGGGTAATGGATTCATGTTTGCGATATCCGCAAGTACACTTTTGGTTTAATCAAACCGTTTTCCCAGTCAGCCCTGCACCAGACAGACCGTGCGGGGACGGCGAAGTCGCATTCAGTCCGCAACAGGCCCTTCGTCCTCCTCATCAGGTTCCAGCGGTTCGACCAGCCCGTCCTTGTCAGGATCGATCGGTTCGTCCTCATCATGATCCGGGCAACGTTTTTCCGGCGGGTCCAGTGGTTCTTTCTCATCGGGTTCACCGTGACCGGGATCCTGTCCGGGTTCATGGACTGGCGATGGCGGAACCGGGGACGGCCGGGTCGGCATGGCATTCCATGCATTGTCCGTTACCTGTCTGCTGAACATGGCACCTCTCCGTAAATGGTTCCCCCTGCAACGGGTGCCATAAAAACAGGTTGCCGCACTGCCGGGGATATTTTCGGAATACGGGACAGGCCGCGTGGGCCAGCAAATGACCTGACCTCCCGACCATGCCATTTGCCTGCCCGTTCACGATCCCGCGTTACGGTGCCAATGATGGCAGGCAATTGCCGCAGCGTGGCGTGGATAAGGCCAGGACAGATCCACACCGGGTTCTCCGACACGCTTACCGCACGTCGTCCAGCCTGTCGGAAAACGGGGATTTCCGTATTTTTACGGGCTATATGCAAAAATATGGTGCCTCGATATCACCAAAGAAGCTTGTGCTTATTGAAAATTACACATAAACAATCGTATCCACCATCGGTAATTCACTTAGTTTTTTGGTATAATTTGAACGTAAAACGGGCGGGAACGCATAGACAGGCGCCCTTACCCCCATACCGGACAGCATGCACTGCCTGCCCCGCAACCATCGAACCATGAAGCCCCACCATGCACCTGCCTGAATCGATCAACCTGCTTTATGTGCTGTCTGGCCTTGGGGTCGGCTTTCTTGTCGGCATGACCGGCGTGGGGGGCGGGTCGCTCATGACCCCGCTGCTCATATTGCTGTTCAAGGTGCATCCGCAATCAGCCGTGGGTACTGACCTGCTGTATGCAGCCCTGACCAAGACGGTGGGCACACTGGTACATGGCCGCAGCCAGTCGGTGGAATGGCGTGTAGTGGGACGACTGGCGCTGGGCAGCATACCGGCTACCGTGCTGACGATCGCAGCCCTCCACTGGGCGGGCAGCCCTTCGGCGCAGGTGACACATGTGATTTCCGTGGCCCTGGGCATAGCACTGCTGATTACCGCCCCCAGCGTGCTGTTCCGCCACCGGCTGCAGATACTGTCGCGGCAGAAGGCCGGAAGCGTTTCCTCCGCCATGACTGGCCATCTCACCACGCTGCTGGGCGCGGTGCTGGGGGTCATGGTCACGTTGTCTTCCGTCGGCGCGGGGGCCATTGGCATGGCAGCGCTGATCTTTCTCTATCCCTCGCTGGAAATCCGTCGGCTGGTCGGCTCCGACATCGCCCATGCCGTACCGCTCACGGCCATTGCGGGCATGGGGCACTGGTGGATCGGGGATATTGACGTCCCGCTGCTGACCTCGCTGCTGTGCGGGTCCGTGCCGGGCATCATACTGGGCAGCCTGTGCATCGGGCTTGTTCCCGACCGGGTGCAGCGGATCATACTGGCGGCGATTCTTGTCACCGTCGGGCTGAAGGTCATCTGACGACACACGCCCCGCACGGGTACCAGCCAGCACCTTGCGCTCCCGGCGCCATCCGTTACCCTACCGCAACCATGACAGGCGGAAGGCAGGGAAATGGCATACGGAAAGCTGATGGTCATCCTGACCTGTGCAGGCTGCTGCGCGATAGACGGGGCGCAGGCAGCCCCAGTTCCAACCGCGATGGACATGCG
Organism: Komagataeibacter diospyri; assembly: GCF_006538165.1. Classification (GTDB taxonomy): domain Bacteria; phylum Pseudomonadota; class Alphaproteobacteria; order Acetobacterales; family Acetobacteraceae; genus Komagataeibacter; species Komagataeibacter diospyri. The sequence goes on along the minus strand of NZ_BDLU01000012.1, from coordinate 8,561 downwards.
ACGGGTCTTTACCCCCCAGCCCCTGCCGGACCCGCCCAACCGCTACAATTCGGGTTCTGGCCTACCGGGACCGGATTACTGGCAGAACCGGGCAGATTACGTCATCCATGCCCATATCGACACGCCGACCCACGCCCTGTCTGGCGAAGAAACGCTGATCTATACCAACAACAGCCCCGACAGCCTTGATACGCTATGGCTGCAACTTGACCAGAACATCTATCGTCCCCATTCCCGCGCAGGCTTCGCCAACCCCGAACGCCACCCCAATACGACCGACGGCATGGAAATCGATTCAGTTGCCATCGTGCATCATGGACATGAAACCCCGCTTCGGCCACGCATATCCGATACCCGTATGCAGCTTGCACTGCCCGGCGCGCCGTTGTCCCATGGGCAGAAGGTCCAGATCCGCATCCGCTGGCATTACATCATTCCCGGTCCATGGGGCGGCCGAACAGCGGTGACCCCCGCCAGGGATGGCGAAATATATGAAATCGCGCAGTGGTACCCCCGCATGTGCGTTTATGACAGCCATCGCGGCTGGGACACGCTGCCCTATCTGGGGCAGGAGTTCTATCTTGAATACGGCAATTTTGATTATAGCGTCACGGTGCCGTGGAATTTCACGGTTGTCGGTTCAGGCGCGCTGCTCAATCCGGCGCAGGTCCTGACCCGCACCGAACGTGCCCGTCTGGCGCAGGCAGCCCGCAGCGACCGGACCGTAATGATCCGTACAGAACACGACGTAACGGACCCCACAAGCCACGTGGCCCGCATGGGGGAAAAGACGTGGCGTTTTTACATGGAAAATACGCGTGATGTTTCCTTCGCCGCATCTCCTACCTTTTTATGGGATGCGGCGCGCATCGACCTGCCGCCGGTACGTCCCGCCCCCGGCATGAAGCCAGTGCCCCGTCTGGCCATGTCGGTTTACCCGCGTGAAGGCATTGGCCCGCAGGCATGGGACCGGTCCACCGAATATGTCAGACATGCCATCGAATATTTTTCCCGCCAGTGGTTTTCCTACCCATGGCCCAATGCCATCAATGTGGGTGGCCATGGGGCGGGCATGGAATATCCCGGCATTGTCTTTGACGGCTGGGAAGACCGGAACGATACGCTGTTCTGGATCACCACGCATGAACTGGGCCATGGCTGGTTTCCCATGATCGTGGGTAGTAATGAACGGCGTGATGCTTTTATGGATGAAGGGTTCAATACCTTTATTGACGCCTATGCATCGCAACATTTCAACCATGGGGAATATGCCCCCAAGCATGACGCCGAATTCGCGCCCCTGACCGGCAGACCCGCCGATGACATCATCCCGGTGCTGAAAGATCCGCAGGCGCCTACCCTTATGACACCAGCGGAACTGGTACCGGAAAAATACCGTCATCCGGTCACATATTTCAAAAGTGCCTATGGGCTTGTGCTGCTGCGTGAACAGATACTGGGGCCGGAGCGCTTCGATACCGCCTTCCGCCGTTATATTCAGGCATGGGCATACCATCACCCCACCCCATCGGATTTTTTCCGGTTGATGGAAAGTGAAGCGGGTGAAGATCTGGGATGGTTCTGGCGTGGCTGGTATTTTGAAAATGACTGGCCGGATTATGCCCTGTCGCGCCTGTCCTATATCAATAATGACGCCCGTCAGGGCACGCAGGTCAGCATAAAGGCCAAAGGCAGGCTTATGCTGCCCGTAACGCTAAGGCTGGCCTATAGTGATGGCACACATGCGGATCAGGTTATCCCGCCGGAAAGCTGGCACCTGGCGGACAATATTACTGTTGCCTTCCCTGGTGGCCCGACAGTCGACAGAGCCATTCTTGATCCCGAACATGTCCTGCCCGACCCGGACCGCAGCGATAACATACGCCTTATGAAATCAAGGTAACTTACGCATGGGACATGCATCACGGCACAGCATTATGCTGCCTTGGCAGACTGTTTGAAAAAGCTTTTCATAAATAAAATTTCATGAATGCTGTTTTTTTAAAGGCGGCATTTACGGGAAGTTTTCTGAAAAAGCGTTATCATGAAGTTGTTCATGAGCTGCTGGCTGTTCAAGCAGTTTCCTGACAGGTCCATCCCGACTGCGTCATGGGCCTGCAACAGGAACATTACACCATAAAAAAGTATATGTGACATATCATATCATTACAAATATATATGCCAATACAGCAATCATCCCATCCCTGCCCTACAGATGATATTCATCCAGAAGGGTCACATGCTGCATAAGGCGAAATGGCCTGACCGCATGGATAAGGCAACCGCTCCACATGACCATAACCGGCAGGGAATGCAATATTTCATCTGTCATTACATATGCGGGGTATTTTTCCTTCGCTACAAATGCAAACACCCAGCCTGTGAACAGGCTGGGTGTTTGCGATTATATAACGTATCCGTGATGCTTATGCATCGGTGCCCTTCTTGCGGCGCGCACGGGTCGTCTTACGCGCGGGCTTCGCCGGGGCTTCCGCCGCAACTTCGGGTTCCGGCTCAACCACAACTTTACGACCCAGGCCAATCTTCTGTGCAAGGGACGAACGATGCGCGGCGTAATTGGGCGCTGTCATCGGATAGTTGGCAGGCAGACCCCATTTTTCACGATACTGCTCCGGGGTCATGCCATATGCCGTCTGCAGATGACGCTTGAGCATCTTCAGCTTCTTGCCGTCTTCCAGGCAGATTACGTAATCAGGAAATACTGATTTCTTGATCGGCACGGCCGGCTGCAGCGGGGCAGGTTCAACCACCTTTTCGGCGCCAAGCCCCTTCAGCGCGGTATAAACCGTTTCGATCAGGGTGGGGATCTGCTCAATGCCAACGGTATTATGATTGGTATGCGCAGCCACGATCTCTGTCGTCATGGATACCAGTTCGGTATGCGGGAGATCTTTATTATCCAATGTCTGAATCTTTCCTCTGTAGATTGCCGTCCGGGGACATATCTGCCCTATCAGTAATAATCATGCGTCTATTATGCAACCACAATAAAGCCTTTTGATGCGTATTTTTTATATCACCCCCATTACAGAGACATACGCCGCAATGCCTGCATAGGTCACATATCCGCATGCCTTCTGCGTTCCAACAGACATGATGGCGCAATAATAACCCTGTCCATTATCGCATCCATGGATCATATGCAATTTTTTGTTTGAAAATTTGAAAAAACATCATCTCAAATTCTTAATTTACTGATTTTCGTTAATGAATTTTCACTATTTTATAAACACGTCATATAAAATACACGACCTGTTCATTGATCATATTTATCAAAAAAAACAGACACCAAACAAAATCAAATTTTACAAACAAAAAATAAACAGACCAGACCGAAGCCACAAAGTTAAGTCATTTAATTTCATTTTTATTTAGATATGAATTCTATACCAAAATTTTTTATATAAGTTTATGATATTATTTTTTCATACGGCTGATTACATGCTTATGATCAAAAAAAAACGGTATGCTAACAAAATATGATTTTTTGTCATTACATATTGCAACAAATACATATGTTCATATTTGCCATCACATACGCCATGTATCCATCAGTATGATCCTGCCTGCATGGCATGAATTATATGGACTGTATCCCGTGCGTACCTGCATCATAATACATGCTGTCATTCCCTTATTGCAGAACTGAGCCATCATCCTGCTGTCATTACATCCCTTCGCGCAACACGCGTCAAAGTTGTGCATATGATACCCTGCATACCTGCACGCGCTGTCCAGATCGGTACGATATGCTGACCAGTCCCCTCCCTGATTACCAGACTGTATCAGTCAGGTCATGCAGCATATATTATATTTTAACGCCAGCATGGTGATATCGCAGGAAGAAACAGAATACAGCGGCATGGCATCATCCCGGCCTGCTTTTTTCATTCCTGTTCCATAGACAACAGGACGGTCAGCCCAGCCCATCCACCATGATATGCGGCAGTCCCCGGCTACATGTTTCCACACGGGCAACAATGTCATAGGTCTGACGCAATGTATCCGGCGTAATGACATCATGCGGGGAACCAGCCGCGATAATCTTACCGTCCCGCAGGATCACATCGTAATCCGTCATGCGCACGGCAATATTCAGGTCATGCAGCACCATGACCGTCACGATGTTGCGCCGTTCCGTCTCGCGCCGTAGCACGTCCATCACGGCAAACTGATGATGCAGGTCAAGCGCGCTGAGCGGCTCATCAAGCAACAGGGCATCAGGATGCCGCCCCAAAGCCTGCGCCAGCCCCACAAGCTGACGCTGTCCGCCCGATAGTTCATCCATATACCGCATGGCCAGGTCGGCGATGCCGAATATGTCCAGCATACGCAGCGCCGCGTCGATTTCATCCCCACCCGTGATCCCGGGCAATGCGCCAGTGGCGTTCTGGGCAGCCAGCAGCGATTCCAGCACCTGCAGATGCACCGTGGCCGGCAGGGTCTGGGGCAGATACAGGCAGCGTCGCGTCCGCTGTGCCAGCGACATGCGCGAAAGCACGTCCGACCCCAGCATGACCTGACCCGTCGCCTCCCCAAGTCCCGCCAGGGCGCGCAGCAGGGTGGACTTGCCACTACCATTGGGACCAAGCAGGGCGGATACCTTTCCTGTGGGGAACGGACCTACCGTCAGGTCATCCAGAACGGTGCGCTGACCATATCTTACGGTTACGTGTTCCGCGAACAGGCCGTTCATCATGAAAGCCCCTGCCTGCGCAGGACAATGGCAAGGAAGAACGGAATACCAACCAGCGCCGTCACGATCCCGGTCGGGATCACCACGCCAGGCATGATATTGCGCGCGGCCACCGAAGACAGCGACATGACCAGCGCACCAACAAACATGCTACCAGGCAGGTAGAAACGATGATCCTCCCCCAGCAGGCGGCGGGCGATGTGGGGTGCCACCAGCCCGACAAACCCGATCGTCCCCACGAAGGACACCGCCAGCGCCGACAGGATGCTGACCCGCAGCAACGCGCCCCGCCGCACGCGCGGCACATCCACCCCAAGACTGGCGGCACGTTCCTCCCCCATACGCAGCACGGTCAGTTTCCAGGCCGCACGAAAGGAAAGCGGCGCCACCACCACGCAGGCCGCCGCCAGCAGTCCCAGCTTGGGCCATGTTGCCCGCGTCAGGCTGCCCATGGTCCAGAACACCAGATCCTGCAGCGCGTCCTCATTGGCAACAAACTGCAGCAGGGACACCAGGGCATGGAACGCGAACACCAGGGCGATGCCAAACAGCACAACAGTACCGGTCCCCGCATTGCGCCTGCGTGACACCATGTCCAGCAGCAGAACGGAACCAATGGCGAAGACAAAGGCATCGGCCGACACCACCCATGCATCCGGCACGCCGGGCAGACGCCATTGCAGGATAATGGCCAGTGACGCGCCAAATGCCGCCGCGGCCGAAACCCCCAGCGTAAACGGACTGGCCAGCGGATTGGCCAGCACGGTCTGCATTTCCGCGCCCGCCAGCCCGAGTGCTGCCCCCACGCATACGGCCATGAGCGCGTATGGCAGGCGGATCTGCCAGACAATGACACTCTGCCCGGCAGAAACATCATGCGGATGCAGCAAGGTGCGGATCAGCGCGTCCACCGACAGGCCGGACGGCCCAAGGCAGAAATCCAGCACGACCGATGCTACGATACATAAGGCAATGACCGCCAGAATCCCCGCACGCCGCCGCAGCAGCATGCGATAGGAACCGCGCACCTGCCGGGCATAAGCCGACAGGTCGGGGGAAATGGCGTGGGAAGCGGTTACGGGTGCATCATCATGGACGCGCATTGATCCAGAAGGTCCCTTCCTGCCTGACCGGGAGAAAGCGGTCATAAAGTTCCTTCTGCGTCGCATCGGGGTCCAGATCGGCGAACAGGTCGGGATGGAACCATTTCGCCATGACCTCGACCGCAAGGATATTGTATGGCGAGTCATAAAAGGAATGCCAGATCCCGTAATCATGCCCGGTCGTGACCGCGCGCAGGCTGGAAATGCCCGACCGCTCCGTCACGCGCAGCAGGGAGGCACGTGCGACATCGGGCGTGACCTCAGCCCCCATGCGCAGGCCCGGCCCGCTGGCCTTCGGCCCCTTGGTGCCATCGGCTATATATATGTCCGGGTCAGCGGAAATGACCTTTTCCAGGTCAATGTCCCCGATATATCCCGGCAGCAGGGGGGCTGCGATGTTCTGGCCACCGGCCGCCGTAATGAACGCCCCCATATTACCCTTGCCCGCCGTATGGCAGCAGCTTTCGCGCATGGCGGCCAGCATTTCGATAAAGACCCGTGGCCGCTGCGCTTCCGGCAGCGACGCCACCCGGTCGGTCACATGCCTCAGATGCGACTGGTAAAAGGACAGGTATTCCGCGGCTTCGCGTTCACGATGCAGCACCCGGCCCAGTATCTGCATGGATGTGACAGTGTCATGCAGCGGATCGGCACGGAAATCGACAAAGACAACCGGCACATGCGCGCTTTCCAGTTGCGAAACCAGTTCGCTCGCCGCCCCCGGCCCATGGCCGGACACTGTCAGGATCGCAAGGTCGGGGTGCAGGTCCAGCACGCGTTCGGGACTGACCGTATCTGCCGTGGTCTTGCCGATCAGCGCCACATTGGCCGCCTGCGGAAAGGTTGCGACGTATTGATCGTAACTCTGGGTATCCGCACCACGGAATTCACCCTGCCAGCCTACGATCCGGTCAAACAGGTGCTGTTTTTCCAGTGGAGCAAGGGCATAAATCAACCGCCCTTCCCCCAGAATGATGCGATGGACACTGGCCGGAACATCCACCTTGCGGCCGGCAAGGTCGGTCACGGTTTCAGCCCGTGCCGCAGGTTGCCCCGCAGCCAGGCCCATGACCGTCACCACCCCGCATGCCAGCAGACGCCAGTTATCCAGTATCCGTCCCATCACCTTACTCCGGCCTGTGTAATCATACCCCTGGGAAAATCATTTCTGGGGATAGGCAAAATTGAACTTCTCGGTAAACGGTTTCCAGAACCCTGGCGTACCTGTTTCCTTGTCCACATGATGCAGGAAGCCGCTCTGTTCAGGTGAGGAATAGGTCAGCACGACCGTATAGCGGCCCGGACCATCCATCTGCACGTTATCGGCATAATGCGGGCCGTCCTTGGCGGTCATGAAATGCATCGTGCCTTCAGCCTTCCACGGCGTGCCGTCCTTTGTCAGCGAATAGCCGATCGTAAGATACGGCACCCATGCCCCATCGGGGTAGCCCCATACGTTATCCGCGGTGGCGTGGACGTCGGTTTCAAGATGGATGGTGTCCGGCTTGGTATTGTCGGTCATGCCAGCAGGCATGGGGTCCACCATGATGCCCGTCAGGTAACTGGAAGCGATTTCCATGTCATGCGCCTGAACGGGTCCGCCGATGGGATATTCACGCGCCTGCGCCGCCGTTACGCCAACAGGCAGGGCCGCGATGGCCAGCGCCAGTATAGAACACTTTTTCTTCATGATGACTGTTTCCATATATCTGAACATTAGGTCATGGTTCCTGTTTTATTTTTAACTTTCAGTAATCCCGTGACCAGATTACAGATCCCCTTCCGGCTGATTTCACAAATCTGATAATGATAATTGTTATCACTGTCAACGGATGGTATGTGCTGTGCGATACACACGGAGACTACCTGCCATGATCAGCCATCCCCTCGCGTTTATGCGATTGCCCTATGCGGTCCTGATCGCAATGGACAGCCGGATGCTGCACTTCTGGCTGCAGCCGGTCCATTACCTGATCCGCATCGCGCACATCGTCAGCATGGCCATGTTTTTCGGGATGGACATGCTGTTTGACCTGGGCATCCTCAATTCACGCATGGCGACGCGACTGGCTCCCGCCGCGCAACTGATGATGCGTCCACTGCACATCACCTTTGCCATCGCTATGGTTACGGGTGTCGTGCTGTTCTTTTACGACCCGGTGCATATTGGCAGCCGGGCGTACCTGACACCCAAGCTGCTGCTGATCACGCTGGCAATGCTGAATGCCATGTGGTGCCATCGCTCTGTTTACCTGTCTGTACTGCGGGGCAATCCGGTTGTTGCACTACGTGGCCGGGTCGGAGCAAGTATTTCGCTGTGTCTGTGGACGGGTGTGATGATCATGTCGTGCCTGAATAGTGAAGGTGTACCAAAAGTTTTCCTGCGCTAATGGCAGTGTTGCAAAATATGCATGAAACCTGTGATTGACGGCTTTGCGACAAAATGTAATTGAGAGTCATTCTTATTGATACTGATTCTTAGTTGCGGCGGACAGCATGACCTTCTCCCATTCACGACACATGTTAAAGGGATCGAGCTTTTTCGTTCCCGCCCTTTCCTTCGGCGCTGTCCGACGACGCATGCGTATGGGATCATGTATCGCATGTGTCGGGCTTGCCCTCCCCGCAACAGGCTTCGCACAGGTCCAGACACAGATTGAGGAAGACCGCGCCCGCCTTGGCAATTCCACCCCCCTGATCCAGCAGATCGACCCGGCCACCGTGCGCGATTCAGAACGCGC
>NZ_BDLU01000011.1 GCF_006538165.1 Komagataeibacter diospyri | reverse complement strand
GCGTGGCCGACTGGAGCGGCAACCGACGGGTGGGAAACGAAGCCATTTTTGGCCTGCACAGCAGCCTTACATTCTGAACACCGGGCCGTTTTCACGCTCTGGCACGCACTACGCCATATACACGCCCGCACCATATGCCGGATGCAGTCCGTATCCTGCATATGGTGTGGTGCTCCCTCCCCCCATCAGGGGGTCATAAATATTACTTATCAAAATATCATAACAAACGATTGGACCGGCCTGTCCCGCCGCCGCCATGTTCCGCCACGGCAAAGCCCGCATGGGCAATGCGCATCCTGACCATGATGTAAAAGGCTGAATGAAATGGGGGCACAGACCGCAACTTTACCCCTGCCTGAACGCATTACCAGCGTGCTGATGCATCAAGTAAGGCGCGTTTCATGGATTTATGCGCCAACCCTGCCAGACCTGGCGTTCGCGGTACGGACATCGTTTGCCGCCATCATATCGCTATTGATCGCGATGTGGATGGAACTGGACAGCCCGCAATGGGCCCCCCTGACCGTATGGGTCGTGGCGCAGTCCTCACGCGGGGAAAGCCTGTCCAAGGCGCGCTGGCGCATTTTCGGCACCTTGGTGGGCAGTGTTGCGGCCATTACCCTGATGGCGGCCTTTCCACAGGCGCCAGGGCTGTTTTTCACCTGCCTGTCGCTATGGATCGGACTGTGCTGCGCACTGGCGACGCTGCTTGACCAGTACCGGGCGTACGGACTGGTGCTGACGGGGTTTACATCCGCCATCATCGCCACGGGGGCCATTGCACAACCCGATGATGTTTTTGCCATAAGTGTCGCGCGCAGCAGCTACATCATACTGGGTGTGCTGTGCGAAGCGGTACTGGCGGTCCTGTTCATGCCCCGTATGGTGGAACGTGCCCGCCAGCAGCTTCTCGACCGGTTGGCCGATACATTCCGCGCCACCTGCGCCACCATCATCCGGCATCCCGGCGCACAGGCCGGGCCGGAACAGCAGGCCATTACCGGCACCCTGCTGAAACGGATCGTAACGTTCAGCGGACAGATCGAATTCAGCGCGCTGGAGCTGGGACCGCGCAACCATGTGGGCGACCATGCCCGGCGTGCGCTGGCGGGTATGCTGGTCATGCTGGCGCAGGCGCGTGCGCTGCAGATCCTGTATCCCCGCATGACCGCGCCGCCACGCATGGACGGCGCACCGCCCGAACAGGCACTTGCGGCATGGCTGCAGGATAATGCGCCCAGACCTGCCACCGATACGGCAGACAACCCGGAATGGCGGCCGGTGACCACGGCACTGCTGTCCGAAGCCACGCGGGTCAGTAATGAAATAACCGCCTGTACCACTGCGCCACGTGGGGACCGGTTCCGCTTCAGCCTGACATCCCGTCGCCATATGCGTGAAGCCATCAACAACGGCCTGCGCGCGGCGGCCGCAATCATGGGGGCGTGCCTTGTATGGGAAATCACCGCATGGCACCACGGCCCCGCATTCATTTCCTTCGTCGCCCTGATTTATGGCCTGATGGCAACACGCGAAAACCCGCTGGTCGCCACCACGCCGTTCCTGAAAGGGGGCCTGTGGTGCGCGGCCACGGCAGCGGTCCTTGCACTATGGGTCATTCCCGCCATTACCGCGCCGGAAATCCTGCTGATGGTCCTGCTGGTGCCCATGACGGTGGGGGGGCTTGCCGCCCGCAGGCCCCAGCTTGCGGGCTACGCGTTTTCATTCAACATGTTCCTGCCGGTGTTGATCGGACCGATCAATCAGGGACGGTTTGATGAAATCTCGTTCCTGAACAATACCATGGCGTTCCTGGCCAGTATCATTTTCGTGCTCCTGACCTACCGGCTGGTCGTGCCTTTCCGCATGGATGTGCATGTCCGCCGGACGGAGATATGGGTCAGCCTGCGCCTGCGGCACCTGGCGCGGATGGACACCCGCACGGATGCGCCCGCCTGGCTGGCCAGCTGTGCCTCCAGCCTTGTACGTATCCTGTTTCAGGCCAACGCCCTGCCCCCACCCGTACTGGGGGCCTGTGTTGCGCGACAGATCATGTCCATGACGGTGGGCATCTATATCATCCGCTTGCGTGAACTGGTCCGCGAAGGCCAGCTATCCAAACGTGCAGAACGGATCGTAACCTTGTTCCTGGCGCGATGGGACAGGGGGCAGGCCGCATCCATGACCCCGTACATACTGGCATGGACCCGCCATGAACAGGCGCGCGCCACAACCCCGCGGGCCAGGGCGCAGATGGCGGAAGTGCTGGCGTGCCTGCATATCATTACTGCCGGCCTGCATGAAAATCCGGATGTCATGGCGTAAAAGGTGACAAAATATTTCTTATCGGATATGCCCTGAATATCAGACTGACCTGTATGTAAAAAAAGGATGACATCCATGCGCAAGATCGCTCTCCTGGGTGCCGTTGCGGCCATCACATGCGCCACGACTGCCCATGCCGAACCCGGTGGCTGCCTGAAATACGGCGCCGTTGGTGCAGTTGGCGGGCATGTCGCAAACCACCACACGGTACTGGGTGCTGCCGCCGGTTGCGTGACGGGCATGTACAAGCGCCACGAATACCGCAAGGAAGCCAAGGCAAAGGCCGCCCTGTATGATCAGGAGCATCCTGGCGCCAAGGGCAACTATAAAGCCAAGGCAACGGCGTATGATGTCGAACATTCGACAACACCGGGCAAGATGACACCCGACACTCCGGCCGCAGGCACGGTACCGGCCGCCGCCCCCGCCGCGCAGTAATCACGCCTGTCACGCAGGCAGCCGGCATGTCCGCTGCCTGCGGTTGCCCATCGGTATGGAAACGGGCATCCTGCGCCCATGTCACGGTTACGTGATATTTCCTTCCCGATAACAAGGTCCAGGGTCAGACATGCGTGCAATCCTATTCCTGTTCCGCTCAACGATGGCTGTCGTTGTGCCGGGGGCTATTGCATGGTGGCTGGCCGGGCCGTTTTTCCATATCCCGGTGCTGGGCATCGGCCTGGCGGTGGAAGCCGTGGTGTTCTGGGTCTGCGGCCTTTTATATACCGAGGATTATCCCCATCACATGATGACCTTCGCCGGGATGACCGTTGTGCTGGGATTGCTGAGCATCACGGTCATGCTGCCCTTCGCCCGCCAGTTTGTCATGCTGCATGGGGTGTAATGCGGGACGCCTGCATTACAGAACATACGATAAACAAAATATTTTCTTCATTAATCTGATTTCAGGAAAACTATTATCCGTAAGTGAAGTTAATCCGGTGTGGATCTCGTGACACCACAACGTCTCCCAATCCCTAAACTCGGCGTCCCGCTTCGGCGGGGCGTCCTTTTTTTATCCGCCATGTCCTGCCGCCTCACGTCACCCTGCGTAAAGCCATGAATAGCGGGCATGACTGATAGCCTGTCCTTTCCCCCTTCATACCCCCGCCGGGGATATGTATGCGCGCGACAGTGGGATAGGCTGCCGGAAACGGGATTAATCAGGGAATACCCATGAAAAAAAGACTGCTGGCCGCGATATTCTGCCTGTCCATGCCTGCAGGGTCCGCATTTGCGACGGATGGCACGACGCCGTTCCTGGCAAACTGCAGCGTATGCCATCAGGCCAATGCACAGGGCGTGCCGGGGCAGTTTCCGCCACTGGCCGGACGGGTGGACAGGATTGCCAGCACGCCGGAAGGCAGGCAGTACATCGTGGGCGTTGCGCTGAATGGCCTGATGGGGCCAATCACGGCGGGAGGTAATGCCTATAGCGGGTTCATGCCATCGTTCAAGATGCTGCCTGATGACCAGATCGCCGCCATCCTGAACCATGTGGCGGGTCTGCCGGGCGGCACGGATGCCACGATTTTCAGCGTCGATGACGTAGTTGCGGGACGGAAGAAATCCGCCACGCCCACCGGCATGGTGGAAAGGCGCAAGGCACTTGAGGCACAGCACCCGCTACCCTGATAGACCCGAAATCCAGCGACCATTATCATATGGGAAAATAATCAGATGACACCAGCAGTCAGACCGTAACCGAATAATGAAAAAAGGGGGAGCCACAGCCTGTCCCCCTTTTCTTCCCTGTCTGTCACCACGTAACGTGGCACGATGGTGCCGAATACGGCATTACCGACCCGACGCGCGTACGGCCGTGACCTCGATTTCAACCAGCCAGCCCGGATTGCCCAGATGGGCTACGCCAAAAGCGGAACGGACCGGCAGGTTCGGCTGCTTCGCCGTGCCAAAGAACTGGGTATAGGCCTTCATCATCCCGTTAAAATCCAGCTTACCCAGTTTCGGGTCCTCAACCATATAAACATGCATCTGGACCACATCGCCCAGACCCAGCCCCAGCTTTTTCAGTTCGCCCTGAATGGATTCCAGCGCGGCACGGGTCTGTGTCTGTGTATCGCCATAAGCTGCGATGGTATGCGGATCGGCTTTCTTATCCTGTACCGGAGCGCCCTGACCGCTTAGATAGATTGTCGAAGCCCCGGCCGGTACCTCGATCACGGTGGAAATGGGGAAATCCTCTTCCGGGTGACGTACGATGCCATCCGCCGCATGCGCGGGCAGCGCAGTCCCCACACCGGTCATGAGCGCAAGTGCGGCAAGGATCGTTTTCATACAGGACATCAATATATCTCCTTGGGCGGTATGGCTGGCCGCTGGGGCGTTACCTCGGCCGGAGTCACGGGATCCGTATAATTATTGCCAAAATGCGTGCGGATATAGGCCACGACATTGGCAATCTGCTGGTCCGTCAGCATTTCCGAAAACCATGGCATGCCGCCATACCCGTTCATGATGACATAGATCGGATAGGCGCTGACCTGCAGCTTGGCATTACCAGCCAGCGCCGGGAACTGCGCGCCTGCCCCCACGGCCCCTTTGCCATCGGGCATGTGACAACTCTGGCAGACGTGGTGGTACACGTCTTCCCCCGTCGCCATGGGCTGGACGGCGCCTTCAAACGCGCTGGCACTATCGGCATGTGCTGTCCCAAACGGGGCCAGCAGCGGCAGGACGAGCAGGGTGGAAAGGAGTGCGATCCTGCGCATCAGCTGGCTCCCTGTGCCCGTTTATGCAGTTGGGTTACGGCATCCAGCGCAGACAGGATGGCCCCTTCCTGCCAGCACCCGACATAGGATGCGTGCTCACCCGCCAGCACGATGCGGTTATCCATCGTACACAGCGTCCTGTAATGGGTCTTGCGGGCCTGCTCGCTCCACATGGAACAGCAGCCCATCGCCCACGGCACGCGGCTCCATGCCAGGCTGACACCGTTTGAAAACTCCTTGCGGTATGTGCCGGGGTGGAGGACCTCACCTTGTGCCAGCGCCTGTTCCAGCCGGGCCTCGGGCGTCATGCCTGCAAAGTCAAAGGCAGCGGGGCCAAACATGTATCCCCCCAGCAGCACTGCCGGACCACGGGAAAAATAGCCATGGCTGGGATATGAAATCTGGCTGATCGGCTGGTCGGTATAGCTTATGCCGCCGTAAATCTGGTCATCTTCTTCCCAGAAGCGGCGCCTGAACTCCATCCCCATCTTGACCGAGGACGCATAGGGCACAGCCATGATTGCGGCCTTCATCGGCGCGCTGACCTGTACATCCAGCTGTGACAGGATGGACAGCGGAATGGTGCATACGCAGTAATCAGCCTGTGCCTGCCGCACCACGCCGCCATGGTTCATGTCATTATACATGACCCTTACGCCATGATCGTCCTGCTGTATGGATGTCACCTTGCAGTTCAGGGTAATCAGGTCATGCACCTGCCGGCTGAAGCCCTTTCCGATCATGTCCATGCCGCCTACGGGCTGGAACATGGTTGTCTGCATTTCAAGGCGTTCGTGGAAGGCCATCCATGTCCATAGTCCTGAGCGCATGACATCCTTGCGGGCAAACGGGTCCGACGGGACCGGTGCGCCCTCGATCCCGCCGCCCTGCGGCCGGATATAGCCACGACGCTGGGAACTGGTATCGCCCTTGCGGTATGCCATATCCGGGTCAAGGGCGCCCCACTGTTCCATGGCGGTGCGCAGGTGTTCGCGTTCATCCGCGCCCACCACGTCATCCAGCTTGTGCTGATCGATCGCCTTGCCCAGCAATTCAGCCGTAAAACCGGTGAAGTCGCTGGAGAATTCACGGTAGCGGACCGGCTTGCCATCAAACGCGGTGGAGGAATGAAGCCATGAATTATGGTTCAGTTCCACAAACGGTTCCAGTTCCACCCCGAATTCGCGGCAGTAATGCAGCAGGCCCTGATGGTGATAGGGAATGCGCCACGGACCAGGATTGATGTAATTGCCCGACGCGAAGCCGACCTTCTGCACAGCCCCGCCCAGTTCGGTTACCGTGTCACCGCCACGCAGGCTGATATTGCGCCCCCCGCTACGTCCCTGGAATTCCAGGACCTGCACCGCGTACCCGGCCTTGCGCAGTTCATAGGCGGACAGCATGCCGGCCAGTCCCGCACCCAGCACCAGCACGCGCGTCCCACGTTTCGCACCCGACAGGACCGGAGGAGCCGTGAAATCCGTCCCCTGCGCATGCCCCATGGCAGTCATGGCCTGATACAGTGCCGCACTACCGGCAAGCGTGCCGATCCGGGTCAGGAGCTGTCTGCGCGTGGGGGCCTTGTGCGGATGGGGGTCTGTCATCAATCAATCCCAAGCAATCAACGAAAACAATAGGCTATCTTAACAGCCTTTTCCGGCTGCACCATGTCCCGTCCGGAACAATCCCGGTTCGAAATGCAATGTGTTTATATCATACAATACAAAGTATATTTTAAAAATATAATTTATCTTGATATTTTATATTATATTTCTTTATTTTTTATACAGTTAATATATAAATAATTAATGTTTTTTCACAACCGGAACGTTCCATTTTATTCGTTTGCCCGGGATGTGAAATATTAAATCTCTAAAGTAACGTTTGTAATTTCATGTCCCTGTTTTACAGCGTTCGGGAACCCTGCCCGCATCCATGCATTGGCATGCCGTTCATGACCGGAAAAGGGTAAGCCATATTTTAATATCCTCGCCCATACCGTGGTGACATGATTTGTCATAATTCATCCATCATGAAACGGAAAAACCGGCATGGCGCACGACAACGCAAACGCCAATCCCGCCCCGCTGGGGCTTATGGGGTTTGGCATGACCACCGTTCTGCTCAACCTGCACAATGCCCAGATCGTGCCAATGGGATCGGCCATCCTGGCCATGGGGCTGGTCTTTGGCGGTATCACGCAGTTCATCGCGGGGATACTGGAATACGGCAACCGCAATACGTTCGGCATGACAGCTTTCATGGCCTATGGGGCATTCTGGATTTCGCTGGCTGTATTGCTATTCCTGCCACGCTGGGGGCTGGCGCCTGAATCCTCCCCGGCGCTGCTGGGCGGTTACATGTGGGTATGGGCGCTGTTTACGGCCGTTATGGCAGTGGGGTCGCTGGCGGCGTCACGCATGCATCAGGTCGTATTTTTCAGCCTGACGCTGCTGTTTGCCCTGCTTGGCTGTGCGGAAGTCTCCGGCCGCGCCGTGCTTGGCATTATTGCGGGGTATGAAGGGCTGATCTGTGGCCTGAGCGCGATATATCTGGCTGCCAGTGAGATTTTTGAAGCCCAGTTCGGCCACGCCATCCTGCCGGTCGGATGGCCGCGCCCCCCAACCGATACCCCGCGCAGGGATGATCTTGTCGTTCATATTTCCTGAACAACGACCAGATTTTACCTGCCAGACGCCATGCCTGCCCGCTCGCGCTCCAGCAGCCACTGTTTGCGCCCGACACCCCAGCGATACCCTGACAGGCTGCCGTCACTGCGTATGACACGATGGCAGGGTATGACCACCGCCAGCCTGTTCGCGGCACATGCCCCGGCCACGGCACGCACGGCCCCCGGCCTGCCGATCCGTGCCGCCAGTTCCGTATAGGTCGTGGTAGTCCCGCACGGGATGGCGCGCAGGGCCTGCCATACCTGCTGCTGGAACGATGTGCCCTGTATGGTCAGCTTCAGGTCAGGCGGTGCCCAAGGTGTATCAATACATGCCTGCACCGCAGCAAGGGTACGATCCGCCATTTCGCCATGCACTGGATGGATACCCGGAAAGCTGTCCAGCGCCGTATGGTGAAGGGCTTCAGGATCATCCCCCAGCATGATGGCGGCAATGCCCCCTTCCCCCATCGCAACCATCACTGCCCCGAGGGCGGACTGGCCCATGATAAATTGGGTAGCCGTAGCGGTTGGCAATTGTGATTTCATGACCGGGATATCCCCTGTGGGTGCACGACCCTATCGCATGCACTGCCACGGATACAACAGGGATGAGATGCCTGACGCCGACCCGATCTGGCCGTTACGGGAGCCGTTCCATGCAGGGTATCCCGCAAATCATAAAGATTTTTCAGGAAACGCCGCCTTTTGAAGAAAGGCAGCGCCAAAAAGATCTTTATTTATCAATCATTTTTTCAACGGTCCTTTAACGCAGGATACCGGTATGTCCGATGGAATACCGTCCCGGCTGCGGCCATACGGTCAGGCCATGTGGTTCCAGCCCGACAGGGATGCTGCGGGTCGCACCCGTGGTGGTGTCGATGGCGTAGACAACATCATCAAACCGACCGGACAGCCACAGCGTTTTGCCGTCATTGCTGACATTGCCCATATCGGGGCTGCCGCCACCGGGAATGGGCCAGTTGGCCACGACCCTGTCCGTTGCGAAATCAATCACGCTGACCCCGCCGGCCTTGCTGTGTGGCGCGCCATGGATCTTGTGCGACCCGCGATTGGCTACGTACATCTTTGTGCCATCACGGCTGGGATACAGACCATGCGTGCCAATGCCGGTGGGAATGAAACCCGTTTCACGGAAAGAGTCGCCATCGATCACGAACACACCATCCGCATGCATGTCCGCCACATAGAATTTATGGCCGTCCGGCGCGGTCAGGATATCCTGCGGCATGCCGCCACGCGACAGCTTCATGTACCCGATCAGCGTACGGTTGACGGTATCGACCTTGGCCAGGTAGCCGCCAAATTCACAGGTGAAAATGGCATAGCGTCCATCAATGGAAAAATCGGCGTGGTTGACACCCTTGCATTCCGGGACCGATACCGAACCCTGCATTTCCATCGTATGCGGATCACGGAAATCAAGCCGTTGACGTGCCTCGGCCACCGTAATGGCGGATTTGCCATCGGGGGTGAAATACATGTTGTACGGATCATCCACCGCCACATTGGGCAGCGGTTGCGTGGTGCGCGGGTCGATGGGCGTCAGGCTGCCATTGGTCGTGCCTTCGGCATTGTTGGTGACCCACAACGTGCGCAGGTCCCATGACGGAACGACATGCTGCGGGCTTTTGCCCACCTTGAAACGCGCCACGACCTTGTACGTCTGCGGGTCGATCACATACACATTGTTCGACCGCAGGTTGGGCACGTAAATGCGCGGCGGATCCTGCGCCACCTCGGGGTTGAGGTTCCCGGCCCGGGTTTCGGTATAGATATTGGCCGGGTCCACCACAGGCGGCATTCCGGGAATGGTATCCACGGCCTGCGCAAGCGCGCTGCCACCCGGCAGCAGGAGCATGCCCAGTCCCAGAACCGGCAGCTTTTTCTTTTGTATCATAGTGTGATCCTGTTCCTTGCGGCCCCTATAGCACGCCGTGTGGCTGGTGCAATCAGTGCGGATTCTGTCCTGTTGGATCGTGTTGCATGGCCGCCACGGCCGCCGCCACCTGCATGTTGGCCCCCACCTGACCCAGCGCCGCACTGGCCTGTCGGGGGTCGCCGCCGTACACGCCCTGCGCTGCGGTGGGCAGGGGCGCTGCCCGCAGGGCCTGCGTGCGCACAAGGTCAGGGTCCAGCGCCAGCGTGAGCGACGTATCGGACAGATCGGCATGCATGCCGACCTCCGCCGCGTGGCCATGCTGGCGCAGCCAGGTGGAATAGGCACCGGGCACCACGTCATAATAATTCGCGACATACAGCACATGCGCGCCCTGCCCCTGCCAGCGCCGGTTGAGTGTATCCGCCACCGCGCGCAGGTCCTTCTGGTAGCCGCCGTGGTCGCCAATCAGCACCACGCGCCTGAACCCCTGCACCCGGAAGCTTTCCGCCGCGTCCGACAGCAATGCACGGAAGGTTGCAGGCGTAATGCTGATCGTGCCGGAAAAACGCATGTGGGACGTGCGCGGCGACGTGCCGCCTTCGGGCACATACGCCACTACGGGCGCGACAAGGGCGTGCCCGGCATCACGCGCGATGCGGCGTGCAAGGACCATGGCACGCACGTCGTGCTTGCCTACCGCGATATAGGGGCCACTCTGTTCCGTGCCGCCGACGGGTAGGATGATGGTGGTATCGCCCGCATGGATGGCGTCACGGATTTCGGTCCATGTCAGATCCGCGAAATCAACCGTATCGGGCGTGGCCGCGCACGTGGGCGTGCTGCCATACAGCGCCAGCGCCAGCGCCAGCGAAAGCCCGGACAGGAAACCAGAGAACATACGCATGAACGGCAGCCACCCCACAATGACGCGTGATACACGCCGTTCCTGTGCCCTGTACACGGGCAATTGGCAACCGTCATGCAGAAGGTGAATGAAACCCCGCCCGTTCATACCCGTTGGAAAAGCCAGATCTTCCCCCCATCCCTGTTTTTTCCACATTCACCTGCACGGATATGTACGCACGCCATGGTAAAGACATCCCATAACCCCACATCCTCCACCACGCATACCGGCGCGGGTGGCGAAACCCACCAGACGGCAGGGGGCGATACCCCCGTCATGACCACCCAGCAGGGTGTCGCGGTATCGGATGACCAGAATACCCTGCGCGCGGGTGCCGGTGGACCGGCGTTGATGGAGGATTTCCATTTCCGGGAAAAAATCTTCCATTTCGACCATGAACGCATTCCCGAACGCGTGGTCCACGCCCGCGGTTATGGCGCGCATGGCTATTTCGAACTGACCGACAGCCTGAGCGATGTCTGCAAGGCCGATATTTTCGGCAATGTGGGCGAGCGCACGCCCGCCTTTGTCCGGTTTTCCACGGTTGCGGGCAACAAGGGATCAGCGGACGTGGTGCGCGACGTGCGCGGCTTTGCCGTTAAACTGTATACAAAACAGGGCAACTGGGACCTTGTGGGCAATAACATCCCCGTATTTTTCATACAGGACGCCATCAAGTTCCCTGATTTCGTCCATGCGGCCAAACAGGAACCGGATCGCGACTTTCCACAGGCACAGACGGCGCATGACAATTTCTGGGATTTCGTATCGCTGTCGCCCGAAGCCACGCACATGGTCTGCTGGGCCATGTCCGACCGCGCCATCCCCCGCTCGTTCCGCTTCATGGAAGGGTTCGGGGTGCATACTTTCCGGCTTATCAATGACGAAGGTCATTCGACCTACGTCAAATTCCACTGGAAGCCGAAGCTGGGACTGCAGTCGGTCGTGTGGAACGAGGCACTGAAGATCAACGGGGCTGACCCCGATTTCCACCGCCGCGACCTGTGGCAGGCCATAAACAGCGGTAATTTCCCGGAGTGGGAACTGGGCGTGCAGTTGTTTGACGATGACTTTGCCGACAGTTTTGACTTTGACATCCTGGATCCCACCAAGCTGATCCCCGAGGAACTGGTGCCTGTCCGTCGCGTCGGCCGCCTGGTGCTGGACCGCATGCCGGACAATTTTTTTGCCGAAACCGAGCAGGTTGCCTTCTGCACCCAGAATGTCGTGCCCGGCATCGACTTCACCAATGACCCGCTGCTGCAGGGGCGCAATTTTTCCTACCTCGATACCCAGACCAAGCGCCTTGGCGGCCCCAACTTCACGCATATCCCCATAAACGCGCCCAAATGTCCGTTCCACAATTTCCAGCAGGACGGGCACATGGCCATGCACAATCCGAAGGGCCGGGCCAATTACGAACCCAATTCGTGGTCCCAGCCCACCGGCGGCCCGCGTGAAAGCGTGAATGGCTACCGCTCTTACCCCGATACGATATCGGGCCAGAAGGTCCGCCAGCGTTCGGAAAGCTTTGCCGACCATTACAGCCAGGCCCGCCAGTTCTTCATCAGCCAGACCCCGGTGGAACAGACGCATATCCGCGATGCGTTCGTATTTGAACTGAGCAAGGTGGAAACCCCCGCCATCCGTGCCCGCATGATCAGCCACCTGCTGCATGTCGATCAGGGTCTGGCCGAAGGGGTGGCGAAAGGACTGGGCCTGTCGCCCCTGCCCGCACCGGCACAGGCCGCTCGGCCTGTGGTGGAAGGACTGCAGCCGTCGCCCGCGCTGAGCATCCTGAAAAACGGACCGGACAGCTTTGCCGGTCGTAAACTGGGCATTGTCGTAACAAACGGGGTTGATGCCGCCCTGCTGGCGGCCCTGCGCAACGCGGCCGAGGACGCGGGCGCCACGGTCGAACTGATCGCTCCCACCGTAAGCGGCGTGAGGGACAGCGCGGGCCATGACCTGATCGCGCAGCAGAAGATCAATGGCGGTCCATCCGTGCTGTATGATGCCGTGGCCCTGCTGCCCACGGTCGAGGGAGCCAATGTGCTGCGTCACGAAGCCACCATGCGCGACTTCATTTCCGACGCTTTCGCGCATGCCAAGTTCATCGCACATAACGACGCCGCCGAAATCGTGCTGGCGGCGGCAGGACTGCACCCCAAGGCGCGCGACAGGGGCGTGATCGCCATACACAGTGCGCAGGATGCGGCCAGTTTCATCCAGACCTGCGCAGCACTGCGGCTGTGGGAACGTGAAGGCCACGTCCACGCTGTCTGACCCCTTGCGTCCGGCTACCCCCCGCCCCCACAATAAAGGGGTAGCCGGACGGACCCAGCCCGGCGTTGCGACAGGCAGGAACCACGACCATGACCGATGCCCCGGCAGCCAACCGGCCCCATGTCTCCATCACGTACTGCACGCAGTGCAACTGGCTGCTGCGGGCGGGATGGATGGCGCAGGAACTGCTGTCCACCTTCGGGCAGGATCTGGGCAGCGTGACCCTTATCCCTGGCAGTGGCGGGCATTTTGAAATCATGGTTGATGGCCGCAGCGTGTGGGAACGCAGGCGTGATGGGGGGTTTCCGGGGCCAAAGGAACTGAAGCAGCGCGTACGCGACATCATCGCCCCCGACCGGGACATGGGCCATATCGACCGTAAAAAAACCGGACCGGATAAGCCTGCGGGCACATTGTAACGCCCCCCTGCCCACACCATAATAACGGGTATGATCACATCATACGCCCCCACCGCCATGCATGGCGCAAACACCCACGATATCCGGCAGGAGGTGGCGCGCCTGCGCAGGCTTGCAACATTGCTTGATGCGGCCTTCCGCATTCCCGGCACGAAGGCGCGCTGGGGACTGGATACGCTGATCGGGCTGCTGCCCGTGGGCGGGACGGCGATCATGCTCGTGCCCTCGCTCTACATCGTGTGGAAAAGCTGGCATCTGGGAGTGGGACGGCCCGTGCTTGTGCGCATGACGGGCAATATCATGGTGGAAGCGGCGGCGGACCTTGTGCCGGTGCTGGGGGATGTGTTTGACACCGCATTCAAGGCCAATCTGCGCAATGTCGCCCTGCTGGAACAGCATTTCGGCCTGACCGTGCCCCGGACGCCGTGACCATGACGGGCCTGCCCGCCCTTGCGCGCATGGCCCGATATAATACACAACATGACATGATCCGTTTTTCCCCGCGCCAGATCCCTGCCCTCCATGTCCGCCACGCCTGACCATACGCTGGCGCTCGCGCTAGACCTGCTGCGGCGGGGGCAGTTCGCCCATGCCCGCGCCATTCTGGAGGACTGCCCGGCCTCCCCGCGCGTCGAAATCCTGCTGGCGCATGCCCATGCGGGATGTAACCGCGTGCAGGAAGCTGCCCGGCTGCTGTGCCGTCAGGCCGTGGCCAATCCCGGCGCGCGCCATCCAGCTTACGATATGCTGGCCCTGCTGCTGCCACATGACCGGGTGGACGAAGCCGAAGCCGTCCTGCGCGCGGTCCGCCAGCGTGCGCGGCAGGACATTCGCACGCATGACATGCTGGGGGAACTGCTGCTGCAGCGCGGCCGCACGGCGGAAGCACAGGAAATTCTGGCCGACGGCCTGAGCCTGTCCCCCGCGCAACTGAGTACCGGCAACCTCATGGCCGTATGCCTGATGGAACAGGGGGAATTCGCCGCCGCGCACGACCTGTTGCATTACATCCTGAAACATCATCCCGACAGTGCCATGACACAGGCCAACCTTGCACACCTGCTGGGGGCATGGAACAGGCTGGATGCGGCGTTGCAGGCCCATTCCCGCGCACTGGCGCTGCGCCCCGATGATGCACGCCTGCGCATGAACCATGCACTGACGCTGCTGAAAAACGGCAGCATGGCCGAAGGCTGGGCTGAATATGAATGGCGACGCAGGATGCCCGGCCGCCAGCGCCTGCCCGAACAGTCTATGCTGCCTGTCCTGTCGCCGGATGCCAGCCTGCATGGCCGGTCCATCCTGATTACCCGCGAAGGGGGACTGGGGGACATGCTGATGATGCTGCGCTTCGTGCCAGTGCTGGCGGGCATGGGGGCACGGGTCAGCATACAGGCCCCCGAGACGCTGCATGGCCTGATCCGGCGCATGGGGGGGGTACGGCGCGTGTTCAGTGAACGGGTGTCCCTGCCGCCACATGACTGGCATTGCCCCTTCCTCAGCCTGCCACACGTGCTTCGTAACACAGCCGGTCATGCCGGGTTGGACGTTCCCTACCTGCGCCCCAGCCCCGAACTGGTGCGGCAGTGGGCACCGTTCCTGCCCATGGGCACGGACCTGCGCGTGGGACTGGTCTGGGGTGGGGCCAGCCGACCGGATGTTCCCGCAGCCCACGCCATGGATCGCCGCCGGTCGATCCCGCTACGCAAACTGGCACCGCTGGCCGGTATGCCCGGTATAAGTCTGGTCAGTCTGCAAAAGGGCACTTATGCCCGGCAGATGCATGACATGCCTGCGGGCATGCGCCTGTATGATCCGATGGAAAGCGTGCGCGACATGGATGACACGGCAGCCCTGATCGCGGGGCTGGATGTGGTGGTGTCGGTTGATACATCGGTGGCCCACCTGGCGGGCGCCATGGGGTGTCCCGTTATCCTGCTGGACCGGTTCGACAACTGCTGGCGCTGGCTTTCGGGTCGGACGGACAGCCCGTGGTATCCAACCCTGCGCATCATACGCCAGATCCATGCCGGAAAATGGGAAGACGTGGTCCACCGGTTATGCAGCATGCTGGCCAAGCGTGATTTTCCGCCTGCACGCACGCCGGACGATGTGCATGGCCAGTCATGAATAACGCCGTGGATGCCTCTCGTATAATCTGAAGAGGCGTTGAGCCTGCAGATCATAAAAAATTTTCAGGAAACGCCGCCTTTTAAATTAAAGACGGCACCCGAAAATCCTGTTTATCCTGAAAATAGCTCCTTATTCCACAACCGTAGGAAAACGCCCGGCAAAGGCGATTTCCGCCAGTGGCCTGCGGGCAGAAGGTGCTTCCCGCGCACGCAGGGATTCAGGCAGGCTGGCGGCGTCTCCCTGCCGCCCGATGACAATGGCCGCGTTCAGGGCGTAATCATCGGGCAGTTCCAGACCAGAACGTGCCTGTCTGTGGTCAAACCCGCTGACGGGATGGGCTGCCCAGCCGGCCTTGCTCAACTGGAGTTGTACCAGCACCGATGCCGCACCCGCATCGAATGAATGGGTGGGCGCGGGCACGGGTTCGGCCGCACCACCGCCTGTCACGGTATGGGACGCGATATAGACCAGCGCCGATGCATTCTGCGCCCATGCATGGTTGAACGGAATCAGCCACGACAGGAAACGTTCCCAGTCCGGAGTGTCCCTGCGGGCGTAAATGAAACGCCACGGCTGCGCGTTATAGGCGGATGGTGCCCACCGTCCGGCATCAAGGAAGGACAGCAGTTCCCCCTCTCCGATCAGGGCGGGCGTGAAGGCGCGCGGAGACCAGCGATCAAGGATCAGCCGGTCCACGGGGGTGTCGGATACGCGATCAGGGGCTTTGGTCATGTCAGGCCTGTATGGTTGAAAAGGGAAAGGATGGAAGCATGCCAGCGCTCCTAATCATCATGCACACCCAGCGCGTCCAGCAATACGCCACGCAGATGGATGAAACCCGGATCGGCATGATGTCGCGGCCGGTCAAGGGGAATGGCCAGATCGGTGCGGATACGACCATGGTCCAGCACAATGGCGCGGTCCGCCAGCAGCAGGGCTTCATCCACATCATGCGTGACCAGCAGCACCGCGCAGGCATGGCGTGCCCATAACCGCGCCACCAGCCGCTGCATCTTCAGCCGCGCCAGCGCATCAAGGGCGGCGAAAGGTTCATCCAGCATAAGGAAGGCAGGCCTGCGCACCAGCGCACGCGCCAGTGCGGCGCGCTGTGCCTCCCCACCCGACAGGGTCAGCGGCCACGCATCAACGCGGTGGCCCAGCCCGACTTCCTCCAGCACCGCAAGCGCCCGATCGCGCCGGTCAGCCCCAGCCTGCCCCAGCACGACATTTTCCCACACCCGCTTCCACGGCAGCAGGCGCCCGTCCTGAAACACGACCGAAACCGCGTCAGGACGGAAAAGCGTGCCTTCATGCACCGGGTCAAGACCAGCCAGCGTACGCAGCAGGGTGGACTTGCCCGAACCACTATGGCCCAGCAACGCCACGAATTCTCCCGGCGCGATGGTCAGGTCAAGTCCGTCCAGCACCGCAGGCCCGTGTCCGAATCGCCGTGTCAGGCCATGAACGGCCACACCGCCATCACGGGGTGCTATCGCATCATGCATCCTATCCGTCATGAATACCGCGTTCATGCCGCCTGCCCCCGTCGGTGCGATGGTCGCCATGACAGGAATGTACGCTCCATCAACCTCACGATCTGGTCCGATACAAGACCCAGCAGGCCATAGATCACCAGCCCCACCATGATGATATCCGTCCGCATGAAATCCTGTGCTTCCATCATCATATGCCCGATCCCGCTTTCGGCATTCACCTGTTCCGCCACCACCAGCATGAGCCACGACATGCCCACCGCGAAACGCAACCCAACCAGCAGGTCTGGCAGCGCACCGGGCAGGATGACGTCGCGTATGGTCCGCACACGCGACAGACCCAGCGTGCGGGTCATTTCCAGCAGGCGGGGATCAATCGAACGGATGCCCTTGTGCAGGTTGAGATAGATGGGAAAGGTCGCCCCCAGTGCGACAAGGGCGATCTTGGGCGTCTCCCCGATACCGAACCACAGGATGAACAGCGGCACCATGGCAAGCGCAGGCAGCGTGCGCAGGATCTGCAGCGGGGCATCGACAAGATCCTCCCCCAGTCGCGACAGGCCCGACACCAGCGCAAACCCCACCCCCAGCGCCACGGCAATCAAAAGGCCGGTGGCCGCGCGGGCAAGCGAGACACCAAGGTTCGCCCCCAGCGTGCCATCGCGCAACAGGCTCCACCCCGTCATGATCACCTGAACGGGTGATGCCACCAGCCGGGTGGAGACAATTCCCATCGAACACGTCCCCTGCCACAGCAGCACCAGAATGACCGGCGAGGCATAACGCAGCAGGCCCCGTGCCGCCACATTGCGGAACATGGCGCGCCCGGCAGGCCACGGGACGGACGCGGACGGAATGACATTGGCGGGCATACGCGCCGATCCTTCATGCAACAGGCGTGCAAAACAGCTTCACCCAATTCCCGCACTATGAAGGAAAATATGATTAACACAACTGTTTTTGTATTTATTTAAAATTATATGATATTTCCGCGCTTTATAATTCAACAAAAAATATCGTTTTATATGTCTGCCCCCTTTTCCCTGACGCCGGAGAAAAGGGGGGCAGACATATGTTCAGCCCTGATAAATACGCCCCGGCGGCAGCAGTTTCCCGGGATTGAGGATGTGGTGGGGGTCCATGGTGTTCTTCAGCGCGCGCATGACGCTCAATGTGCCATCGCCATGTTCGGTTTCCAGAAATTCCAGCTTGCCCATGCCCACGCCATGTTCCCCGCTGCACGATCCCCCCAACGCCAGCGCGCGGAACACGATTTTCCGGTCCAGGTCCAGTGCGCGCGCATAACCCTGGGGCGTATGATCCGTAATGATCAGGGCATGGAAATTACCATCCCCCACATGGCCCAGCAGGGGCACGCGCAGGCCGGAACGGGCAATATCTTCGCGCACACCGGCAATCAGTTCCCCCAGACGGGAAATGGGCACGATGCAGTCGGTGGAAATGACGCGCGCGGTCGGTTCGATCGCCTTCGCTGCCCAGAATGCGTCATGCCGGGCTTTCCACAGCCGCGTGCGGTCTTCCGCCGTATCCGCCCAAGCAAAGGACAGGCCGTTATTGGACAGGGCAATCGCCTCGGTCTGGGTCACCTGTTCGGCCACCGCTGCCGGTGCGCCTGCGAATTCAAAGAACAGCGTGGTCAGCGGTTCATACCCGCTCAGACCGGAATAGCGGATGGAGGCCGCCATCTGCACGTCATCCAGCAGTTCAACGCGGCTTATGGGTATACCGCACTGGATGATTTCAATAGCCGTCTGCACGGCATCGTTCAGGTTGGCAAACTGGCAGACGGCAGCGGAAATGGTTTCAGGCCGCCCGTGCAGGCGCAACTGTACCTCGGTTACGATACCCAGCGTGCCTTCCGACCCGATGAACAGGGATGTCAGGTCATACCCGGTGGAGGACTTGCGCACGCGGCCGCCCGTACGGACGACCTCCCCCGTCGCCAGCACAACGGTCAACCCAAGAACATTTTCCTTCATCGTGCCGTATCGCACCGCTGCCGTGCCCGATGCCCGGGTGGCGCACATGCCGCCCAGCGTGGCTTCGCCGCCCGGATCGACCGGGAAGAACAGGCCCGTATCACGGATCTGCGCATTCAGGGCCTGACGGGTCAGGCCCGCCTGCACGCGGCAGTCCAGGTCCTCCGCATTGAGTTCCACGATGTCCGTCATGCCCGAAAGGTCAAGGCTTATGGCATGTTCTGCCGGGGTTACGTGTCCTTCCACCGATGTCCCGGCGCCAAAGGCCACGACAGGCACCCGGTGGGCATGACAGGCCCGCAGCACGGCTGCAACATCATCCGTCGCTTCCGCAAATACCACGGCGGCAGGCAGGCGTGCGGCATCCATGGCCTCGCCATGGCTGTGGGCTTCCAGCACGGAAGGAGACGTGCTGATCCGCACCCCCATGCCATTTTCACGCAAGGTAGCCAGCACACTGTCAAGACGCTCAGCGGGAGAAGAAAGGCAATCAGTCATTCAGGAAAACCATCCGGTCTGGAAACAGCACAATGGCATTGCCATAACACATGCGTCCGTGACCATGCCAACCGGCGCGACCGCTTCACGGGCTCCGCACGACAGGGTGGAAAAACCGCCCTGTCCACTACAACACGCGCACCCTGTATTACCATCATGAACAGATCGCTGCAGCCGATCCCGGGAACGGGGTTTCTGACGCAGAAATTTTCTACTGGATAGAAATATACTGTCATTTCTGCCCCTGGGGGCCGATATTAAAAAACTTTACAGGCTTTTGAAACGATGCCGCGCAATACAGTCAAAATTTTTTCAGTACATATTGCCGTCACCCGCAGGCAGCAAGGCGACGGCAGGTATGGTTTTCAGTCAAACGTTTTTCCACGCGGCCGTATGATCGGAAGGATATTGCCAGTTACGGCATAATACACACGTTCTGAAATATTCGTGGCATGGTCGCCAATACGCTCAAGGTTCTTGGCAATGAACAGCAGATGGGCGCATGGGCCAATATTGCGCGGGTCTTCCATCATGTAGGTTACCAGTTCACGGAACAGGGAGACATACAGTTCATCCACAGCCGTGTCCGAATGCCAGACAATACGCGCCAGTTCCGGGTCACGCTGGTCCATCGCATCAATGGTGCGCCGCAGGTTTTCCTGCACCAGACGCCCCATGCTGTGCAATCCCGTCAGCGAAATAGGACATGACAGCAGTTCGTTACGCATGGCTCGGCGCGCGATGGAAGCGGCGCAATCCCCGATACGTTCAAGATCACCCGAGATTTTCAGCGCAACCACGACCTCCCGCAGATCGCCCGCCATGGGTGCGCGCAGCGCCAGCAGGCGAATGACCAGCGCCTCGGTCTCGCGTTCCAGTTCATCAACCTGCGGATCCATTTCGGGCGCGTCCAGGGCCGCGTCCTCATCATGTTCGACCACGGCGGTAATGGCCTGCGCCACCTGCCGTTCCACCAGGCCACCCATCTTGTTCACCAGCGAACGGAGCTGTTCCAGTTCCTGTTCATAGCTCTGGACAGTATGTACGGATTCATGTGGCATTATTACTGCTTTCGCTCTCAGCCGAAGCGGCCGGTAATATAATCCTGGGTACGCTTGGCATGGGGGGCGGTGAACATCTTGTCCGCCGTGTCCACCTCCACCAGTTCGCCCATATAGAAAAACGCGACACGGTCCGCGCATCGTGCCGCCTGCTGCAGGTTATGCGTGACGATGGCGATGGAGAATTCCTGTTTCAGTTCATCCAGCAGTTCCTCGATACGCGCGGTGGAAATCGGATCGAGCGCACTCGTTGGTTCATCCAGCAGGATGACCTCGGGCCGTGTCGCAATGGTGCGCGCGATGCACAGGCGCTGCTGCTGCCCGCCCGACAGGGCGGCGGCAGAAGCATTGAGCCGGTCCTTGACCTCGTTCCACAGCGCCACGCGCCGCAGCACGCCTTCGACGCGCTGGTCCATGTCCGCGCGCGACAGGCGTTCATGCAGCCGTACGCCAAAGGCGATATTATCATAAATGGACATGGGAAACGGCGTGGGTTTCTGGAACACCATGCCAATGCGCGAACGCAGCACGTTCACATCCAGACCGGGGGAGAGGATATTGCGCCCGTCAAACAGTACTTCCCCCGTCGCGCGCTGACCGGGATAGAGGTCATACATGCGGTTGAGAATACGCAGCAGCGTTGATTTGCCACAGCCCGACGGGCCGATCATGCCCGTGACCTGATGGACCGGGAAATCAAGCGAGATCTCCTTCAGCGCATGATTGCTGCCGTACCAGAAATTCAGGTTGCGTATCGCCAGCGCCGGCAGGATCGTGTCGCGGCCCGTCGTGTCATCCATGATGATTTTGTTCATTGTTGTGCAGATCCGTTACGCGTTAGCCACCAGCGGGCGAGGATGTTCGTTGCAAGCACCGCGACAGTAATCAGCAATGCCCCGGTCCATGCCATCTGCACCCAGTCATCATAGGCCGAACCGGCGTACTGGTAGATCGTAACCGGCAGGCTGGCCATTGGTGCGTTGAGGTTGGTGGACCAGTTCAGATTGCCAAGGGAGGTAAAAAGCAGGGGCGCCGTCTCACCCGATATCCGTGCCAGTGCCAGCAGGATACCGGTCATGATGCCGCCACGTGCCGAACGCAGGCAGACATTCAGGATCACCCGCCAGCCCGGCGCACCCAGCGCATAGGCAGCTTCACGCATGGCACGGGGGACGAGGCGCAGCATGTCCTCGGTCGTACGGACAACGATGGGAATGAACAGGACCGCCAGCGCCAGCGTGCCCGCCATGCCCGAAAAATGCCCAGCCGGTTCCACGATGATCAGGTAGATGAACAGCCCGACCAGAATGGATGGCACCGACAGCAGCATGTCGGATACGAACCGGACCAAGGATACAATCCGCCCATCCTGACTGAATTCCGAAAGATAGATCCCCGCCATCATGCCGATCGGCGTGCCGATCAGGGCGGCAAGGCCGGTCTGTTCGCAACTGCCGATAATGGCGTTCGCCAGACCGCCGCCCGTGCCGGGGGCTGCCGTGCTGTGCAGGAACGTCGGCAGCGACAGCCCCCCTGCCCCACGCGTTATCAGTGTCCATAAAATCGAGAACAGCAGGAACAGTACGACAACCGTCGCCATGTTGCACAGCAGGCTGACAAACCGTTCAACCAGCCTGCGCCGTACGGCCTGCGCGCCGCCGCGCTGCCACCCACCGGCATCAGTGGATTGTGATTGGGGAGCCGACATCATGGACTTCCTCAATTTGACGTGCCGCGCTGCAGGAAGATGCGCGAACAGGCCAGGGTAATGAATGAAATGATCATAAGGATCGCCCCAAGGGCCAGCAGGGCGGACAGTTTCAGGCTGCCTGCCGAACTTTCGGGAAATTCCAGCGCGATCAGCGAGGCAATGGTATTGCCTGGCGCAAACAGCGACCAGCCCATGCGGTTGCTGTTGCCAATGACGAAGGTCACGGCCATCGTCTCACCCAATGCACGCCCGGTGCCCAGCATGATGCCGCCCATGACCGCCTGCCGCGACCACGGCAGCACCACCTGGCGCATCACTTCCCACCGTGTGGCACCAAGGCCAAAGGCACTTTCCTTCAGCACGGCGGGAATGGAGACGAATACGTCCGTCATGACCGAACAGATGAAGGGTGTAATCATGATCGCAAGGATCAGCCCGCCACTCAGCAGCCCGGTGCCATAGGGCGCGCCACGGAACAGCAGGCCGATACCGGGCACGTGGCCCAGGTAATGCGTGACCACGGGTTCAATGTAATGGGCCATGAACGGCACCACGATGAAAAAACCCCACATGCCAAATATGATGGAGGGCACGGCAGCCAGAAGCTGCACGGCGGTTTCAATAAACCGCGCCAGCGCGGGGGGCGCCATTTCCACCAGCCAGAAAGCCACGCCAAATGCAAACGGCACGGCAAAGACAAGGGCGATCAGGGTCGTGACCAGAGTGCCGAAAATTGAAGTCGCGGCACCAAAATGGTTTGAAATCGGGTTCCATGCCGTGCTGGTGATGAAGCCGGGACCAAAGGCGGAAAATGCCCGCCATCCCCCACTGACCAGCACAATGACAATGCCGGCCATGACCAGCAGGATGAACCATCCGGCCAGCCGGGCGATCATGCCAAAAACCAGATCGCCAAACCGCCCGCGCGCATTCGTATCCATTGCGACACCATCGCGGGCCGTAATGGTGGATGGAAGTTCCATCATGTAATTCCTGATGTGTATGACACAACAGCAGCACTAGGCCCCCATGGCACACTGTTGCAATAATAACCTGATCTGTTTTGTATGAAGTTTTTATGACACCAGGAATTACATGAACCCCGCATGTATATTTTCGCGTGTCATAGAAAGTTCATCTATTTCTGGTTGCCCGCGCATCTGAACTACTGCATAGCACCCGCATCGGGGATGGCGTTGATATACCATCCCTAAAAGGAAAACAGGCAGGAAGCAGCCTTATGTTTGAATCCAGCGTTATCGAAATCGATGGCATCTTTGTTGGCATCGTTTTTCACAACGGCCCCGATGAACCCTATAAATTCCGGGCCATGCATGAACGCGTAACGCAGATGGACGGGGACATCCTGCCCACGTTCGAAGCCGCCGTGGCACAGGCCCGCACCCGGTTCCGGCTGGGTCGCACCAAGGCCCCGCGCGCCATGGAAACCACGCGCCTGCGGGCCTGAAAACCCCGACCACCCGACATGGGGTGCTGGCAGCACGCCTGTAATTCAGGTCAAAATATGAATATTATATTAAAACGCTACAGTACATCTTATATTTGAATTTGTTTTTATTTATGGTGCGCATAACAGTAACTTACTGGTGTATTGTTTCATGCTCCACTTCGCGCCATATTCGGCTTTTTCCATCATCGCACTGGTCATATGCTTTGCGCTTGTCTGCATCTTTGAATTCGTAAACGGCTTCCATGATACGGCCAATGCCGTCGCGACCGTCATCTATACCAGATCACTCAAACCCCGCACCGCCGTCATCTGGTCGGGGTGCATGAATTTTGTCGGCGTGCTGCTGGGCGGGATCAGCGTGGCCTACGGGCTGGTTGAACTGCTACCTGCGGACGTCCTTTCCCCCCCCAACGGCGACCCGGCCGTGCCGATGCTGATTTCGCTGTTTGGCACGGCACTGGCATGGAACCTGTTTACATGGTGGTTCGGGATACCGAACTCCAGTTCCCACTGCGTCATCGGCGCGCTGATCGGGATCGCCATCGGGGATGCCCTGCTGCATACACGCGACCTGGGTAACAGCGTTGACTGGTCACAGATCTGGAAAATCCTGCGCGCTCTGGCCATTTCTCCCCTGCTGGGGCTGATTGGCGCGGGTGGGCTGTATTTCATTATCAAGCACCTTGTCCATGATCCCGAACTGTACCAGCCGCCGCAGGGTGACAGGCCGACACGTGGCTGGGTCCGTGGCCTGCTTATCCTGACCTGCACCGGCGTCAGCTTTTCCCACGGCAGCAATGACGGACAGAAAAGCATTGGCCTGATCATGCTGACCATTATCGGCATTCTGCCGGCAACCTTTGCCCTGGCCCCTGACAGCGCGCCGCATATTCCCCATATCGCGGAATATGCCACCAGTGCGGCACCGCTGATTGAACAGTATGACCATGACGGCCTGCGTGATGAAGCCATTGCCGCAGTGGGCCGTCTGTCCCGGACCAGGGCAGATGATGTTGTCCCCTCCGTCCTGCGGGCGGACATGTATGAAGTCGTCGCCGGCCTGAAAGCCGTGTCAGCCAATCCTGCCGCCTCGACCCACGAACGGGCACAGGCCAAGGTGCTGGGCAACCAGATGCGCCCGGTGGTGGAATACGCACCGTGGTGGGTGCGCCTGCTCAGCGCGCTGTGCCTGGGTATTGGCACCATGATCGGTTACAAGCGGATCGTGCATACGCTGGGTGAAAAGATCGGCAATACGCACCTGACGCCAGCGCAGGGAGCTTCAGCCGAACTGGTCGGCGCGGGCCTGATCGCAACCGCAGGCTATACCGGCCTGCCGGTCAGCACGACACATATCATTACTGCCGGTATCGCGGGCACCATGCTGGGGTCCGGTTCGGGTATCAATCGTGGCATGCTGGTCAAGATTGCACTGGCATGGGTATGCACCCTGCCGGTCACCATCACGATCGCAGCCGGGCTGTTCTATATCCTCAATGCCTGATCCTGCCTGACATCGGCAAAAAAGAACCGGGGCTGCATGGTATGCAGTCCCGGTTTTTTACATCAGCAACAGGAAAAAAACCTGTAA
This sequence comes from Komagataeibacter diospyri, assembly GCF_006538165.1. GTDB lineage: Bacteria > Pseudomonadota > Alphaproteobacteria > Acetobacterales > Acetobacteraceae > Komagataeibacter > Komagataeibacter diospyri. Next base: position 37,026 of record NZ_BDLU01000011.1, on the reverse strand, counting down.
TCCTTCACAACATTTCCATAAAATTTTTTGGGGGGCCAGTTGGGAATTACCGTGAATTGATGATTGCGGCGGCGAGATGGATAATGGCTGCAAATGATCTGTCTGCCTTGTCGCTCCGCATGGCGATGCGTCTGAACGCCTTGAGCCTGCAGAAGAAGTTCTCAATGAGATGGCACGCTTTGAACAGGGCTCCATCGAACGGGCGTCTGTCGAGACGGTTCGAGCGCTGGGGAATGACCACGCAGGCGCCTTGCGCGCGGATGGCATACACGATCCAGTGAACGTCAAGCGCCCTGTCAGCAGGAAGCCTCCTGAAATCCGTCGGTTGGAGACGGGGCGCAACCCCGACCGTGTCGTAATGCTGGCCGGGAATGAGGGTAAAGCGGAGCAGATTACCCAGGGCATCAGTCATGGCGATGATCTTCGTTGACCATCCCGTTACACTGCGTCTGGCCCCTTTTTTCCGGTCCCCCTTTTGCCCCCTGGTCGTGGCGGTGAACCCGGATCACCGTACCGTCGTACCATCGCATATTCCATATCGGTATCGCCAGAGACGACTTCGGAAATTCGCTGAAAAAACCCCGGCCTTCGTCCAGTCGCTGTAGCGCGGATAAACCAGATTCCAGTGTCCGAAATACGGTTGCAGGTCCCGCTATGGACTGCCCGGCCGGGCGATCCATAAGACCGCTTCGATAAAGAGGCGGTTATCCTTCCCGCTGCGTCCCCGATCCGTCTTCTTTCCAAGACACTGGGACGCCATCTTCGTCCATTGGGCATCCGTCAATACAAAGCGATCCATACAGGCTTTGAAACACATTAAGGCGTTTTGAAAAGATAATTCCCAACAGGCCCTGTAAGACAACCCGCAATCATAAGATTTTTTTGGTGAAGCCTTTTGGGGCCTGTTGGGAATTATCTTGAATTGATGATTGCGCCAACGAGATAGATCATGGCTTCGAATGATCTGTCTGTTTTTTCGCTGCGCATGGCGATGCGCTTGAACTCCTTGAGCTTGCAGAAGAAGTTCTCAATGAGATGGCGTGCTTTGAACAGGGCCCCATCGAACGGGCGTCTGTCGAGGCGGTTTTTGCGCTGGGGAATGACCACACAGGCCCCTTGCGCACGTATGGCGTCCACAATCCAGTGGACGTCGAACGCCCTGTCAGCAGGAAGCCCCCTGAAATCCGCCTGTTCAAGAAGAGGCGCCACCCCGACCGTGTCGTAATGCTGACCGGGGACAAGCGTAAAGCGGACCAGATTGCCCAGGGCATCAGTCATGGCGATGATCCTGGTTGACCATCCCGTCACACTGCGTCCCGTCGCCTGACTTCGGGTCCCCCTTTTGCGCCCTGGCCATGGCGGTGAACCCGGATGACCGTGCCATCGATCATCGCATATTCCATGTCGGGATCATCGGAGACAGCCTCGAAAATCTTCTGGAAAACACCGGCTTTCGTCCAGTCGCTGTAGCGCGAATAAACCGAGTTCCAATGTCCGAAATACGTCGGCAGGTCCCGCCACGGACTACCGGTCCGGGCGATCCATAGGACCGCCTCGATGAAGAGGCGGTTATCCTTCCCGCTGCGACCTCGATCCGTCTTCCTGCCAAGGCACAGCGGTTCCATTTTCGCCCATTGGGCATCCGTCAGTATGAAGCGATCCATATGGTCTTTGAAACACATCATGGCCCTTTAGAAAACTCAATTCCCAACAGCCCCTGAAAAAAGCTTAAGAAAATGCCGCCTTAAAAAAGGCGGCACCCAAAAACTTTTATTATTTTATCAAAATGTTATTTCTAAACAGTTTTTATCTGTTTTGAATTAATATCTTTTTCTGCCCTCAATATTTTTGCGGCACAATCATACTGTCGGGTACAGGCTGACGAATATAATCGGGGCTGTAAACCCGCTCGGGCAACCGCACTTCGGGCTTGCTTACATCATGATAGGGTACCTGTGACAGTAGGTGACTTATACAGTTAAGGCGCGCCTTCTTCTTGTCATCAGCCGGAACGATCCACCACGGTGCTTCGTCAATATTTGAACGTTCCAGCATGATTTCCTTGGCCAGCGTATAGGATTCCCACCGCCGCCTGCTTTCCAGATCCATGGGGCTGAGTTTCCACTGCTTCAGCGGATCTTCCATACGGGCGCGGAAACGCAGTTCCTGTTCATCATCAGAAATGGAAAACCAGTATTTGATAATCTGTATCCCGCTACGCACCAGCATGCGTTCAAATTCGGGAACAGAGCGGAAAAATTCCTCATATTCATCGTCGGTGCAGAAGTTCATGACCCGCTCGACGCCCGCACGGTTATACCAACTGCGGTCAAACAGCACGATTTCCCCCGCCGCCGGCAGATGACTGACGTAACGCTGGAAATACCACTGTGTGCGCTCCCGATCGTTAGGGGCCGGCAGTGCCGCGACACGGCATATACGCGGGTTCAGCCGCTGGGTAATGCGCTTGATGACACCCCCTTTGCCTGCAGCGTCCCGTCCTTCACAGATCACCACAACCCTGTGCCCGGTTTCCTTGACCCAGTCCTGCAGCTTGACCAGTTCCCCCTGCAGGGACAGCAGTTCACGGAAATACGCCCGTCTGAAATCAGGCGTGCCGTTGTCCTTGTCCGAACCAAGGCGGGCGTCATCCAGTTCAAGTTCTATTTCTTCATCAATATCGTCCAGAACTTCCTCACGCAGGCGGTTCCGTTCCCATGATGCATTGTCACTGCCGGGACGTTCGGTCATGTCGGTGGTCATCTCCATCTGGTTTCCTGATAATGAAAGGAAGGGAGAACATCAGAATTCGTCATGAATATAGGCTTCGTCTTCTTCCATCATTTCAGGTGGGATGGAAGGCTGCACCTGCCTTGCCTGCCCCCGTGTGTCTTTCCACACCAGAACAAGCGCAGGCCGCCATTCTTCATGGATGTGCGGCGACTTCGGTTCGGAATCCTGTTTCATGATGTCCATTCCTGTCCAGACGCCTATTCAGTTGATAGGCATGGAAAGGTATAGGACAGCACACGATGCATAATATGAATATTTGGTGAAATTGCTTTTAAAAAAAAGGGAATTGAAAAAAACAATAAGTAATATTTTTATATTATAATTACAGAAACAATACAAAAATCATAAAGAAGTTTTTGTTGAAAATTTCCCCCAAAAGCTTCAGGAAACGCCACCTTAAAAAAAGCGGAACCCAAAAACATTTTATTTTCAGCCTTCTGGCTATTCTTATCCCACACAGGCAATGAATAGTGCCATCGTCAGCACCGACACCACGGCGCTGAGAAACAGGGTCGATGCCGCCTCCTGCTCATCCGTCCCGAAACGCACCGCAAGGATGACTACAACCGTCCCCACCGGAATGGACAGGGCCAGCACGGCAGTACGGACCACTTCATGCGGCAGGCCCAGCATGCTCAGCAGCAACCATGACATGACGGGAATGACAATATTACGCACGGCAACAGTGACCACCACCGGCAGCGTCACTGCAACCCGCTGCAGGAACAGGACGATCCCGGATGCGAACAGCCCCACCCCGGCCGCTGCATTACCCAGCAGTTCCCCTGACCTGAGCAACGGCCCAGGCAGGTGGATACCCGATACGACCAGAAGCGTCGCGACAATCGGGGCCCAGACAATCGGTTCCCTGCACGCTGCGATGATCTGTGGCACAAGCCGGGCCTGTTCAGGCGATCCAGCATGGGTACTTTTGGCCAGCATGACCATACAGACCGGCGTCTGGACCAGAACCATGGCGAACACGGCGGCCGAAATTGCTACCGACGTACTTGCATGCCCTACCAGTACCGGCAGCATGGCTGACCCGATGAAGGGCACCGACGGCGCCCCCATGGCCAATCCCTGCAGGGCGGATGCCGCCGCGTCACGCCGGAACACATAGTGCGACAGGACATACGCCACGCCGAAACTGCCGCACATGATTCCGAAAACCGACGCTGCCAGCGGCAACTGCCCCGCAAGAATGGTGCGCGGCATGCCCGCAATACCCACAAACAGATTGAGGGGAAAGGCATAGAGCATGACCATCCGGTTCAGGACGGAAACCTGCTCCCCATTGAAATCACGGTGCCATCCGGCACGGTAGCCCAACAGGAAAACCACGACGAGGGGCAACATGGCGGTAATAATGGTCGAGAGCATACAGCTTGATTACCCCGTGGCTTACGGATGGATGCAGCAGAAAAAAAACAGGCATGAGTGATGAGAGGGCTCGCGACGCGGCACGAATGGCCCCGGCAGTGGCACAGGCCACTGCCCATGAGGAAAAGGTACGACAACAGGTGGATAAAAACGTATATCTCATTATTTGCGAATAAGAATTATCATTATTAATGCGCTGATATATAATAATTTTTTATTTACAACCTCCCATTAAATCCAATATATCCAATCCTGCCATAATTTATCATAGCGAGTCACGCCATGCCGATCAAAGATCCCAAGGTGATCGAACACCTGAACACCCAGCTTACGAACGAGCTGACGGCCATCAATCAGTATTACCTGCACGCCCGCACACTGCGCCACTGGGGCGTTACCCTGCTGGGCAAGAAGGAATATGAAGAATCGATCGAGGAAATGCGCCATGCCGACTGGCTGATCGAGCGCATCCTGTATCTGGGTGGCCTGCCCAACGTGCAGCGCTACAACCAGATCCTGGTGGGGCAGGATGTGGAGGAAATCCTCAAATGCGACCTGAAGCTTGAAGAAAAGGCCATTGGCGACCTGCGCGAAGGCATCGCCTATTGCGAAAGCGTGCGCGATTTCGTCTCCCGCGACCTGTTCCTCAAGATCCTGGTCAACGAGGAAGAGCACGAGGACTTCCTCGACCGTCAGTTCGACCTGATCCGTCAGGTGGGGATCGAGAAGTACATCCAGCTCAACTCCGCCCCTGCCCCCGATCAGGAATAAGCAGGCATCGGGCCACGTTCCGCCTCTCGGCCGGACGTGGCCTGACGTTTTTGTCCCTGTCTCCCTGCCACCACTTCTACTGCGGGCAGGCACGCGCACCGTTCAGGAACAGTTCCACTGCCTGATCGATATGGCGGCGCATGGCGTCATCCAGTCTGACCGTAATCAGGCCCAGAACAGCCTGCTGGAACGGGTACTGGATCACGGCGGCCGTCAGGTAATCCGCCGCAAACCCGATATCATCAATCTCGATTTCCCCGTTTTTCACGCCTTCATGCAGGGCGTGGCCGATCAACTGCGCCGCCCTGCGGGCGCCATGGGAATGGATATTGCGGGCAAGCGCCGGAAACTGCCGGCTTTCCGCTGAAACCACGCGGTACATCCCCACGCTGCGATCCGTCAGCAGCCAGTCCAGCAGCAACGTGCAGACTGAAACCAGCCGAGAGCGGATATTTCCGTCCGCCGGCATCAGCAATGCCAGCGCATCCAGCCGGATATCAATGGTCGTGCTGACCACGGCTTCAAACAGCAGGGGCTTGCTGCGATATCGCGCATAAAGGGTGCGTTTTGTAACGCCCGCCGCCTCCGCCACCATGTCCATGCTGGTACCCCGGAACCCAAGGTCGAAGAACAGCCGGACAGCTTCCTCCAGAATCCTTTCGGACAGCGTCGCCGCCTCCGCGACGGACGGGCGGCCCATGCGGGCAGACCGGGGGCGTTCCTTGTCTGGCATCCTGTTGCTGCCTTCCTTGTGACTCTGTGTCCGGTCCTGCATGCGGGCGACCTGTTTCCGTGGACTGTCTGCACATAACCCACACATGACATATGCCGAAACATAAAATATACCGGGCGGGATATTTTACGGGTTGCTTTCTTTTTTGAAATTAAAATACACTTATACGTATACATATTCAGGAACGTCCATGCTGGTCTTCCCCACCCGGTGGCAGAACGTGATTTTTAATCGGGAAAGTTCAGATATCCGCCTCTGGATCAATGCATGACCCTGCATTCCCATCGAATATACACCCCAACGGCAGGATGGCCTGCGTTGACCTTGAGGAAAGTTGCATGATCGCGTCATTTCATTTTCACACGACTTGCGCCGGACAGCATGAAGGTCCGGCAGCATGAAGTGGCGTGACGCGGCGATTGGCGCGGGGGTTGCTGTAATCGTGGCGGCCGGCGGGGCCGGATGGTATGTGGTCCAGCACCGTGGTGACCTGCCTGCGGGCCTTGCGCGCGCCAACGGCCGTCTGGAACTGGCGCGCATTGACGTGGCGGTCAAGTATCCCGGCCGCATCACGGAACTGGATTTCCACGAAGGCGATACAGTCGCCAGCGGCCAGGTTCTGGCCCGCGAGGATGACACCACCGCCCGCGCGCAGCTGGATGCAGCGCGCGCGCGCCTGCGTGCGGCACAGGCCGATGTCGCACGCGCGGGGGCCGAACGCGACGCCCGCGTGTCGGCCCGGCACCTTTCACAGCTTGACCTTGACCATGCCCGCACCATGTTCCGCCAGCATCTGGTATCCGACATGGAACTGTCGCAGCACCAGACAAACCTTGATACCGCAACATCCGCGGCCGATGCGGCGGGCCGGGCCGTGGACGCCGCACAGGCCGCAGTTGACGCAGCACAGGCGCAGGTCACGGAAGCGGCCTCCAGCGCCGATGACATGACCATCCGCGCGCCCGTGGCTGGCCGGATCGAATACCGTATCGTGGAAAAGGGCGCCGTACTGCCCGGTGGCGGTCGCGTGGCTTCCCTTCTTGACCCCACGGACATGTATCTGACCATTTTCTTCCCCTCGCAGCAGGCCGGACGGCTGCGTGTGGGCGATCAGGCGCGTATCGCACTTGACGCACTGCACCAGCAGGTGATCCCGGCCACGATCTCCTTCATCTCGCCCGAAGCGCAGTTCACACCGAAATATGTCGAAACCGCCACCGAGCGTGACAAGCTTGTCTATCGTGTGAAGCTGCGCGTCTCCCCCGAAACGGCCCGACATTATGGCGACGTGCTGAAATCGGGCATGACGGGTGATGGCTACGTGCGTACCGATCCGTCCATTCGCTGGCCCGCAACACTTGATGTGGCCGATGCCCCGCAATGAGCGCCGATACCCCGCATAACCCGGCGGGCATCACCATAACGGGGGTCACCCACCGCTATGGCGCGGTCACGGCACTGGACAATGTGACGCTGGACCTGCCTGCCGGGACCACCATTGGCCTTGTCGGGCCGGATGGGGTAGGCAAATCCACCCTGCTGGGCCTGATCGCCGGGGTGCGCAAGCTGCAGTCGGGCACGGTGTCGGTATTGGGATCGGATATGGGCGACCGCCGCGCGCGTGAGGCATTCCTGCCGCGCGTCGCTTTCATGCCGCAGGGGTTGGGCCGCAACCTGTATCCCACGCTGTCGGTATGGGAAAACATCGATTTCTTCGCCCGCCTGTTCGGTATGGATGCGCAGGCGCGTGACGCACGCATACAGCGACTGCTGGATGCCACGGGTCTGGCCCCTTTTCCCGATCGGGCAGCTGGCCACCTGTCGGGCGGCATGAAGCAGAAGGTCAGCCTGTGCTGCGCGCTGGTGCATGACCCGGACCTGCTGATCCTGGATGAACCGACCACGGGCGTTGATCCGCTGTCACGCCAGCAGTTCTGGACATTGGTGGACCAGTTGCGCAGGGAACGGCCGTCCATGTCAGTCATCGTGTCCACTGCGTATATGGATGAAGCGGAGCGGTTTGCGTGGCTGGTGGCCATGGATGACGGCAAGGTCCTGATCAGTGACCGGACCCATAACGTGCTGGAACGCACGCATACCACATCGCTGGAAGCTGCCTACATATCGCTGCTGCCGGACACCCGGCGCCAGCAGGCCAGCGGCTTTGTCATCCCGCCCTATGCCAGTCCCGGCGGCCCCCCCGCCATCGAGGCCGAGCACCTGACCCGCCGCTTTGGCAGTTTCACGGCGGTAAGCGACGTCAGCTTCACCATCAGCCGGGGCGAAATTTTCGGCTTCCTCGGCTCCAACGGCTGCGGCAAGTCCACTACCATGAAGATGCTGACCGGCCTGCTGGACGTGACCAGCGGCACGGCAAAGCTGTTTGGCGAACAGATCACGGCAGGCGACATGAAGACCCGCATGCGCATCGGGTACATGTCGCAGGCGTTTTCGCTGTATGAAGAACTGACCGTGCGGCAGAATCTCATGCTTCAGGCACGGCTGTACCGCATGCCTGCAGACAGGGCCGCGCAATGTGTCGAACAATCGCTTGATGCGTTTGAGCTGCGCAACTGCGCCGATGTCAGCCCCGCTTCCCTGCCGCTGGGGATCCGCCAGCGTCTGCAACTGGCGGCGGCGTGCATCAACAATCCCGAAATCCTGATCCTTGACGAACCGACTTCCGGCGTGGACCCGGCCGCACGCGACATGTTCTGGCGACACCTGATCCGCCTGTCGCGTGAAGGGCATGTGACGATTTTCGTATCCACCCACTTCATGAATGAAGCAGCGCGATGCGACCGGATATCGCTCATGCACCGGGGGCACGTGCTGGCGGTCGGCACGCCGGCCGAACTGGTACAGAAACGCAAGGCGCCCAGTCTGGAAGCCGCCTTCATCGCCTATCTGGAAGATGCCGAGGCGGCAACCGACGCACAGGCGCCACCCGTCAAACCCGCAACGCCCGCACATACATGGTGGCATGGCGTCAGCAAAATGCTGGCCACCCGCTTTGGCAGGCTGGGCGGCAGCTGGCTGCCACGGGCATGGGCCTTTGCCCGGCGTGAAGCGGTTGAACTGCTGCGCGACCGGCTGCGCCTGACCTTCGCGCTGATCGGGCCGCTGATCCTTCTGGTGGTGGCCGCATCCAGCATTTCGTTCGATGTGGAAGGGATCGGCTTTACCGTCAGTGACCATGACCGGACCACCATCAGTCGTGAACTGATCGACAGTTTCCGTGGCTCGGCCTATTTCCATGAACGCGCGCCCGTGGCGGACGCCAATGCGCTGGACCGCGCCATCCGCAATGGCCGTGTCCAGCTGGCGCTGGATATTCCCCCCGGTTTCGCCCGTGACATGGAAGCGGGGCGCAGGCCGGAAGTTGGTGTGATAATCGATGGCGCGGTGCCATTCCTTGCAGCCAATGTGCGCGCCTATGTCACTGGCGTGCTGGGGGGATATGCGGCAACGCTGGGCCGTGAACTGCCGCAGGGGCCGACGGCCCCCATCACCATCGAGCCGCGCTTTTCCTACAATCAGGAATTCCGCAGCATCTACGCCATGACCCCCGGCGTCATCATGCTCGCGCTGATCCTGATCCCGACCATGCTGACCGCCCTGGGCGTGGTGCGGGAAAAGGAAGTGGGGTCGATCGTCAACCTCTACGCCTCCCCCGCATCGGTCGGGCAGTACCTGATGGGCAAGCAGGCGCCATATGTGGCGCTGGCGACGATCAGCTATTTCATGCTGGTGGCGGTGGCCGTGATTATCATGGGGGTGCCACTGAAGGGATCGCTGCTGGCGCTGACGGTGGGCGGTATCCTGTTCGTGCTGTCAGCCACGGGCCTGGGGCTGCTGATCTCGACCTTTGTCAGTTCACAGGTCGCGGCCATTTTCGGCACATCCATCATCTGCCTGATCCCGGCGGTCAATTTTTCCGGGCTGCTTTATCCCGCCTCCACCCTTACGGGTGTCAGCCGTATCGTGGGGCTGGGCTTTCCCGCGTCATGGTACCAGCTGATCAGTCTTGGCTGCTTTACCAAGGGGCTGGGGACCAGCAGCTTCTGGCCCATGTACATTGCACTGGCCGCCTTCGGGTCTGTCTATATGCTGGCGGCCCGTCTGCTGCTGAAAAAACAGGAAGCATGACGGCATGATGCGCTGGCTGGTCAATGTTGGTCTTCTGTGCGGCAAGGAACTGCGCAGCCTGTTGCACGACCGCGTGCTGCTGGGGCTGATCGTGTTCGCGTTTACCGCAGGCGTGCTGCTGGTGGCCGACGGGGTAAAGGTGGAAGTCTCCAACGCCACGATCGCCTTCATCGATGAGGACAATTCTGCCCTGTCACGCCGGATACGCGATGCGGTGCTGCCCCCCTATTTCAAGCCCCCGGTGCTGGTGGACCGCACGCAGGCCCTGCATGGCATGGATGAAGGCGATTATATTTTCGTTGTCGACATCCCGCCCCGGTTCGAGGCGGACGTGAAAGCCGGGCGCACACCCGTCATACAGTTGCGGGTGGACGCCACCGCCATGACACAGGCGGGGCTGGGAACGGAATACCTGAACGAAATCATGCTGGGGGAAGTCAACGACATGCTGCATGTGCCGGCACTGGTGGACCAGATCCCCTTTACCGCGCCCAGCCGCATCCGCTTCAACCCCAACAGTGAATCGAAGTGGTTTACCTCGGTCATGCAGATCGTGACCAACATCACCATCCTGTCCATCGTGCTGGTGGGGGCAGCGGTCATACGCGAACGCGAACATGGCACGCTGGAACACCTGCTGGTCATGCCCGTCACGGCCAGCGAGATCGCGGTAGCCAAGATTGTCACCAACGGACTGGTCATCTTCGTGGCGGCCATCGTGTCACTGTGGCTGGTGGTACATGTCTGGCTGGGGGTGCCGCTGGCGGGATCAATCATGCTGTTTGCCGCGTGTTCGCTGCTGTACCTGTTTTCGGCCACGGCGCTGGGCATCATGCTGGCGACGGTTGCCCCCACCATGCCGCAGTTTGGACTGCTGGTTGTGCCGGTCTATGCGGTGGCTTACCTGCTGTCGGGGGCCGCGACACCGGTGGAAAGCATGCCCGCTGCCATGCAGGTGGTGGTGCGCTTCCTGCCCACCACGCAGTTCGTCAACCTGTCACAGGCCATCCTGTACCGTGACGCGGGGCTGGGCGCGATCATCCAGCCACTGCTGACCGTAACCGTGACGGGAATTGTATTTCTTGTATTTGCGCTCGCGCGCTTCAGATCCATGTTGGCAAGGCAGGAATAATGAAGAACAGATTGGCACGGGTCGCCTGCATGGGGGGCGTTGCAATGGCTGTGGGGCTGGCAGGATGTTCGCCATTCCGCACGCGTGTACCGGCGTCGCATGTCACGGTGCCCGGACAGTTTTCGCAAACGCCCACAACCACGCTACCGGCCACCGACCTTACACGCTGGTGGGAAGCATGGCATGACCCGGCCCTGGTGCAGGCGGTGGATACGGCCCTTGCCGCCAGCCCCGATATCCGCATCGCGCGTGACCGCGTGCTGGAGGCCCGTGCGATGCACACGGTCGCCAGATCCGCTCTGTACCCCACCGTGGGGGCGACGGGGAACATGATGGGGGGCGGCATGTACTGGCGCAATCCCAGCACCCTGCCCACCAGCAATGATCCCGGCACCGACGGGCATCTGGCAGGCATTGGCGCATCATGGGAACCCGACCTGTTCGGCGGTCGCCATGCGGATGTAAAGGCCGCGAAAGCCGGCATGAAGGCGGAAGAAGAATATTTCCACGGCGTGCAGATGGTCATTGCTGCCGACGCCGCCAATGACTACCTGCAGGCGCAGGGACTGCAACGCCAGATCGCGCTGACAGACCGCAGCATTGGCATGCTTGAACAGCTGCGCCGGTATGGTCAGGCCCGTTTCACTGCCGGTCAGGCAACGGCGGCGGATGTGACGGGCGTTGACCAGAAACTGTCTGGCCTGAAGGCGCGCAGGCCGGTGCTGGTCGCGCGCCTTGACCTTGTGCGCAGGCGTCTGGCCGTGCTGTCGGGACAGTTACCCGAAGGACTGCCTTCCCTTACACCGCCACCCGCCTATTACGTGCCTGCACCACCAGCAGGGCAGATGCCCGATACGGTGCTGGAACGCCGCCCCGACATCCGTGCACGACGCGATCAGGTGGATGCGGCGCTCAACCGGCTCAAAAGCGCCAAGACCGACCTGCTGCCCCGCTTCGGGCTGGAATTCTTCGGTGGGGACGGACGGCTGCGCTTTGACGGCATTCCCGGCCTGTCGGGCACGGGCGGCCTGATTGCGCTGACCACCTACCTGCCAATCTTTACCGCCAACCGCATACAGGCGCGCATACACGCAGCCAGCGCACGGCTTGATGCCGCGGTCGCGGGATATGACAACAGCATCCTGCACGCACTGGCGGAAGTTGAAGACGGTTACGAAAACCGCCTCAGCCTTGATGGACGCGATACCGACCTGACCCGCGCACAGCATCAGGCTGAACAGGTCGCCCATGACATGATGGGGCTTTACACGGGGGGGCAGCGTACCTTTGGCGATGTGCTGAGCGCACGCATGGCAGCACTTGATGCACAGGCCAGCGTGCTGGACAATCAGGACTCCCGCACATCCGCCACCATACAGCTTGCCCGCGCGCTGGGCGGTGGCTGGCAGCCGGAAAGCGTGGAAGTACACAAATGACATGAGGGCGTTTCATGACCCTGTCTGGTTATGAAACGCCGTTCGGGAAGGGAACGCGGGATATGTTCCATATGGATGCGCCCCCATAATCCGTAGCAATAATGCCGATCAGATGCATCAGAACGGGGCATATCGCGTATTGTAGAGATTGCCCGATGACACCCACGGATCCTGGCATGGCATGATGATCGGCCGTCGACCTGCTGGTCTCATGCCCTGTGGGTAATGGATGACGTCCACCACATTATCGTTCACTATATACAGGACATGGACAGTCCGCCCCTGCCCCGGCAGTATCGGGACATCAATCATATAACCGTACAGGTTGCAGCAGATGTCACCAGGACGAAGCCTGCACCGGATATAGCCAGCAAACGGGTCAGCACGGCTTTTATATCCCGCAGGAGGTAATACGGCCTGCTCCAACAGGGCAAAAAAGACAGATACGTGCCTGTAATGCCTTGGCCTGTTATACACGACTGGCGCATTTCGTGTCCTGTTCCCATACCGGGTCACAGGCGGGCACGAATATGGACGGGATATCGCATATCAGCCGATGGCCATGTCATTCGTGTCCGTGGCTCGACATGCTCTGATACTCGTGGCAGAACGCATTACCTGTCAATGTTGCCACTGTGCTGGCGACAAAGGCCCGTGCTGGGCATGAACCACCATTTTCTCGCGTCTTGAATGTTCACGATGCGCTGCTGCATGATGACCCGGACAAGAGGAGATTGAATGAAGCCCGTTGCCCCGACCATTTCCCCCAAACCGGGTTTACGTGAACGCAAGCAGGCACGCGCGCGCACCACCCTGATTGCCGAGGCAATGCGGCTGTTTTCTGCCCAGGGGTATGACCAGACCACGGTGGACGAAATTGCCGACGCGGCCGAAGTCTCACGCCGTACCCTGTTCCGTATGTTCGAGACAAAGGGCGATATCGTACTGGCATGGACACGGGGCATGACACAGACGCTGAATGACGCCCTGGCTACCTGCCCGGCCGACATGCACCCGGCGGATGCCATGATGCATGCCTTTACCTCGCTGGTACCCCGGATCGCTGCGAACCGGCAGGATACCTATGCTTTTGTCTATCTGATTGAAAAGACGCCTTCGCTGCAGACAGTCAGCTTGCAGAAATATGGCAAGTGGGAGGACTGTCTGGCGGAAGGGCTGGCGAAACGGATAACCGAACGCAAGAACCGCCGGATGGCCGCACGCCTTATGGCGCGTGGCGGGATCGCCATTTTCCGTACGGCGCTGGATGAATGGATCCGGCTGAAAGGGCGGCCCGCGCTGGTGCCGCTTTTGCAGAAAACCTACGAATTGCAGGCATCACTCTGGCCCACCCATGAAGATGGCGGGCCAGAAAGCGCTGCCTGACACAGCAGGCAGCAGTAAGTCTAAGCCCTGGTGCGTCAGTCCAGACGCACGGACGGACGGACAAATACATCCAGCCAGTCCACAAGGCAGGACATCAGACCACGGAACGTGCCGTAGATTTCGAACTGGTGCTGGCGATACAGCATCAGGTGAACCATCCGCGCGCTGATCCCCCGCAGCCAGCCACCGCCGAATACCTTGCCACCGGGGAATGTGCCCCAGCCATTGTAATCACCCAGCGCCACAACCGCGCCCTTGTTATGGAACGCAAATGCGGGCATCGGGCGGCCATTGATCCACGCCGGCATGTAACGGGCCAGGTGATGGGCCTGCTGGCGGGCGGCCTGCGCGGTGGGGGCGACGGGTTTTTCCGCGATGAAGGCACAATCGCCCATGGCGAAAATGCTGTCATCTTCGATCAGCTGCAGTGTCGGCCGGACTTCAAGCTGGCCGGAGCGCGACAGTTTCAGTTCACCGAATTTGCGCGTGACATCAGGTGCCTTGACCCCTGCCGCCCATACGCGCAGCGTCGCGGGAATGCGCGTGCCGTCCTTGAGCAAGAAGCCTTTTTCATCCGCGCCACTGACCATGGCTGAGGTTTTTACACTCACGCCGATCTTCTCAAGTTCCTTCTGCGCCGCAGCAGACACGGCCTCGGGGAAAGCTGGCAGGATGCGGGGACCTGCTTCAAGCAGGGTAATGTTCAGCTTGGGCGGCTTCTTGCCAAAGCTGTAGAGCGAGGCGAGATCAAGCGCCTTGTGCAGTTCGGCCGCAAGCTGCGTGCCGGTGGCGCCGCCGCCCACAATGGCGATATCAAGCTGTTCGTTATTACCGAAAGCCTTGAGCAGTTCCATACGGAAACGATCGTTGAAACCGTTGGCATCCACAAGGTTGTCAATGAACAGGCAATGCTCGGCCACGCCGGGGGTGCCGAAATCATTGGCGCGGCTGCCGATCGACAGCACCAGCGCGTCATATTCCAGCTTGCGCTCATCCAGGATCACCTCGCCCGTAGGCTCTACAACCGGGGCAAGGGTAATGGTCTTGGCCTTGCGGTCCATGCCCGCGATTTCGCCGGGCCAGAATTCAAAATGATGGCGACTGGCCTGCGACAGGAAGCTGATGCGGTCGTTTTCGTTGGCGGCCGTGCCCGCTGCAAAGCAGTGGAGCATCGGTTTCCACACATGGGCGAAGCTCTTGTCGACCAGCGTTATTTCCGCACGGCCCGACTTGCCGATTGAATCACCCAGCCGGGTTGCCAGCGCCAGACCGGCAACGCCGCCCCCAACAATTACGACCCGAAACTTTTGTGCCATCCTATGCCTCTTTTTTACTTCTGCCGCACAGTGTCCCGGTCCCGTGGGAAAAACCCTGTCGCATATCCTGAAATACCGAAAAACTGCCTTGTGCCGGACCCTGGGCGCATGGCCCGGGCAATATGCTGCGGCGGCCGACCCGGTAAACCAGCCCGACCGCCGCGCCATGCCTTGTGGGCTACGGGGTTTTCACCCCATCAGCTGATCAGAAGAAGCCGCGCTTCTTGTCGCTGTAGCTGACCAGCATGTTCTTGGTCTGCTGGTAGTGTTCAAGCACCATCTTGTGGGTTTCACGGCCGATGCCGGACTTCTTGTATCCGCCGAACGCCGCATGTGCGGGATAGACGTGATAGCAGTTGACCCACACGCGACCGGCTTCCAGTCCGCGACCCATACGGTAGCAGGTGTTGGCGTCACGGCTCCACACACCCGAGCCGAGGCCGAAGGGCGTGTCGTTGGCGATGGCCAGCGCTTCTTCTTCCGTCTTGAAGGTCGTCACGGCCAGAACCGGGCCAAAGATCTCTTCCTGGAAGATACGCATCTTGTTGTTGCCCTTGAACACGGTCGGCTGCACATAGCACCCGTTGTTCAGGTCACCACCAAGGTCCGGACGACCGCCACCGACCAGCAGCTCGGCGCCTTCACCCTTGCCGATGTCAATGTAGGACAGGATCTTTTCCTGATGCCCGTGCGAATTCTGCGCGCCCATCATGGTGTTGGGATCAAGCGGGTTGCCCTGACGGATTGCCTTGATGCGGGGAAGCGCACGTTCGATGAACTTCTCATAGATTGATTCATGAACCAGCGCACGGCTGGGGCACGAACAGATCTGGCCCTGGTTAAGGGCGAACATCGTGAAGCCTTCGATCGCCTTGTCCAGGTAATCGTCATCATGGTCCATGATGTCGGCGAAGAAGATGTTCGGCGACTTGCCACCCAGTTCCAGGGTTGCCGGGATCAGGTGTTCGGCAGCAGCATGCGCGATCATCTTGCCGGTCGGGGTGGAACCGGTGAAGGCGATCTTTGCAATACGGTCGCTGTTGGACAGGGCGGCACCCACGTCCTTGCCAAGACCGTTGACGATGTTCAGCGTTCCGGGCGGGAACAGGTCACCGATCAGTTCCATCAGCACCAGCATGGAAGCAGGCGTGCTTTCGGCAGGCTTCATGACCACGCAGTTACCGGCGACCAGTGCGGGGGCCAGCTTCCACGAACCCATGAGCAGCGGGAAGTTCCACGGAATGATCTGGGCCACGACGCCCAGCGGCTCATGGAAATGATAGGCGATGGTGGTGGCGTCGATCTCGCTCAGCGTGCCTTCCTGGGCGCGGATGCAGCCAGCGAAGTAACGGAAATGATCGATCGCCAGCGGGATGTCGGCGGTCATGGTTTCACGGATGGGCTTGCCGTTGTCCCATGTCTCGGCCCGGGCGAGCAGGTCGAGGTTCTTTTCCATGATATCGGCTGCCTTGAGCAGGATCAGCGCGCGGTCAGCGGGGGCCATGTGCGCCCAGCCAGCCTTGGCCTTGTGCGCGGCATCAAGTGCCAGTTCCACATCGGCTGCGGTGGAAGCGGGTACTTCACACAGCACGCGGCCATCAACGGGGGAGGTATTGGTCAGGTAATGACCATCAACCGGGGCTACCCACTTGCCACCGATGTAGTTGCCATAGCGGGCTTTGAACGGGGGGGCTGCTGATATACTATCTGACGGCATGGAAATATTACTCCAGAAAATTATTTTAAATCAGGAAACACTAAAGGGAATGCGTATGGTTATTTATTAAATCCCTGCGGCCATCCTGATTTTTACACTAAACCCAAAACATAGGCATGGATCTGGTCTGGATGACTGTCCAGTTCGCACGGCGATCATTTCGTGTGAACATGATCCCCCTTCAAACCGGACCGCCTTCTGGCCACACCCCGGTAGTTGCCGGGGCACCATCTATATTCATCGATATATAGACGCAGCCGCAACCGCAAGCCGAAAACAGGTAACGTAACCGTGAGGTATGCATCTGGTGCCATAAGCACCACGGTGTAAGTCGTTATATATCAGTATGTTATTACGTATACGGATGGGGAAATATTTAATTTTATGTGCTTATTGTCTGAATCGGGACATGACGCCGCATGCCGTGACAAGACACCGGGTGACACGGATCTGCCATCAGTCCGGCATGGTACGGGAAAGCGTTCCCCGCAGGCCGGTCGGTTCAATATGCCGAAGCGATTACTGACACAATTGCAATAAACCTATAACGTAATGGCATGCAGGATTACCCACATAATGGATGGATTTTATTCATAATGCGTTTAAAAATTGTTTGAAAATAAAATTCCGGGTGTCGAATTTTTCAAGAAGATAGCGTTTTCTGAAGCTTTTAAAAAAAAGCTTCACCAGAAACCTCATTATTTACAGGCTGTCTCACCAGGCCGGACACGAATCCGAAAAATGTGTCATTATATCAATACTTAAACAGGCTATCTGTTGCTGATAACAGATCTTCCAATGTAATCAATCCGAAAAATACCGCGTAGAACACACAAAAAACAGCAATACCTAAATTACCATAAAAATAATTCGAGATATATTGCGCTTTGTTAATGTATTATGATTTATTATCATACATTTATTCATCGTCACACAACAATATTAATCCTAACGCCATTTTTTATTCCAGAAATATGGTAAATAGTTCCAGAGATCTTCCATATCTTTCATGTATTTTACCGGCTGTTATCAGAACCGGAATACAAAATTTGACTGGTAATACGTACCACTGGAACCGCCCGCCGTATTAAGGGCATGCGATGTCATGAAACGGGATGCATATTGCGTCCATGACACATGCGTATTGATCTGCCAGGCAATCGATACCTGTGGCGCCATGCCGATAAACCTGCCACGGAAATTGCCTGAAAACTTGTAATTTCCCGATGATTTGTAAATGGGGTCATTCACGCTATCACGCCAGAACAATGGATACTTGAACTGGATGCTGACAGATCTGAATGGCGTAATACGGACCAATGGCGCAAAACTGATCAGATTGGACGCTGTCATGTATGTTGTCGTGTCAAGGTAATTGGTCTGCGGATTGAAGGGCGAAATATAGGTGCCAACCGTGCCGGTCCGGTCAGTTGAATTGCCGCCCGAATACACATCTGTCTGGATCCCGGCAAATGTATTCAACGTCTTTTCTGAAAAACGGTAACCCACTGATGAATTGATGGCATAGGCACTGACATTGCGCGCGAGTGTCGTTCCGGCCGGACGGAATACGCCACCCTGCCAGATGCCGCCCACCGAAAATTCGATCGGTCCCGCCACGCCATGCCAGCGTGCGCCAAAATTATTACGTGTATTGGATCCCTTGACCGAACTGTCACCCGGTCCCGCAATCGCACCGGCCGCGCCATTCAGCTTGTAGCCGATATAAAAAGCATCAACGAAGGAATATCCCTTCTGCCCCATGAAGGTGAAGTCAGGGGGCGCCCATGTCGTGTTGAAACCATACAGTCGCGAAGCATAGTTTTCCGTATCGTGAAACATCTTGTTTTCGCTGTCATATGTCTGCACGAAATCCCAGCCGTCGATACGAACGCGCTTCCACACCATGTAACCCCGGAACCCATCCCATGACAGCGGCACGTTTGGTGTCTCACGCGCGTACAGCATGTAGGATGGCGCATCGAGGAACTGCTGCCGTCCGAACATGAAGCCGCTCCTGGCGCCAAGCATGTTCCATCGCACCTCGACAAAGGCCTGTTGCGCGTCCAGACGCTTGCGATAGGTCGAACCATAACCGTAACCGCCCCAGCCGGCGGCATCCGCATTCACCAGTTGACCGAAAAAACGCAGGTGCGAACCGATATGCAGGTCCGCACCATACAGGTTGCGTACGGCAAAACGACCGGAATCATTAGGCTTCTGCGTGCCCAACTGGGGACGGGTTTCAAACCAGTTGCGCAGGCGGGTTTCCCCCGAAAAACTGATCCATACATTTCCGCTGCGGGTCAGCGGGATGTATTTCAGCACATCAAAGGGATCATTATGGTTTTTCCTGCCGCGCAGATTGCTCCAGTCCTCGGCCCACGGTGCTACACCATAAGTCCCGACCGGGCCAAACCCTGCGGATTCCCCGTTTCCCCGGTTAAATACGCCCCAGTCATACTGATGGCCATTCTTGCGGTTTTCCGCACCACTCATACGCAGGGGCTGCCCCACCGGGTTGGCATGCGGGTAAACCTGTATCGGGGGGCGTCGCCCGATACGGACAACCACGTTTTCAGGTTGCGATTGTGATGCCTGTCCTGACGGGACGCCCGTCCCTGTCGTGCTGACGGAAACGGGGGTAGCGGCATGCGCCCCCTGTCCCATGGTGACAATCCCTGCGGGCAGGCTGAGCAGCATGACCAGAACATGAAAATCGGTGGCTTTCCTGCCTCCCTGTACGGAATACGGGTCTATGCTGCCCTTGCGGATGCAACGGTAGCGAACGGTCGTGGCGGAATTCGGGAATGGCAACATTGTCACATACCACTTCGCTATATGCAGGGTGTCACGGTTTGTTAAGCACTTAATGTTTACGTATTATACCGTTAAAATAACGTCAATAACGTATTTTATCATTTCCCCTTCAAACGCGTTGAAACTGCATGGAAAATCGCTAAAATATCAATTAACCAACTGTTATTTCTAATAATATTTTATTTTTGAAACGAGGTGCAAAAAATTATAGGAGATGTTTTTGTCACATATAATACGATAACATTCGTATTATACCCTTCCCCATATCGGGCCAGAAACCATATGTTCCTGATGTCTTAAAAAGGATGAAAACACCTATAAACGTAGCCACCATACGTACTGCGTCATGATATCCGAATTTCGTATATTCCATTAAATTAAAGGGAATAATCCTTATATATAGCGTATCAGGATACAATCCGGTCCTGCCTGCTCCATGCTTCGTTAACGGTAGAAACAACCAGACTGTTCCCCTACGTCACAGATGCATGGTAGGGGGTCTTGCGCCATAAATACGATTGCATACGTGAATTATTCCACGATACAAAATGCGTTTTTCCTGTGGCTACAGATCCATGCAGCGCCACCTGTAACCTATCTTCACACACGTCCATTTATTGGTCGCAGGCAGCAAATATGCCATGCCTTCCTTTACCAAAAACAGGGGAGCAGAAAGAGTCTGCGGCTCTGGTCCATGATGGCGTGCAGCCCACACCAGCCTACCCTGAACGTCAGGTGATATCGGACCAGACATGACCAGCGGGGAGTTTTCATATCCGGCGCCGATTATTCACTATACGATAGTGTTTTTACGCAAAATTCGATGTCACCATGACGATATTTTTTTATTTTCAATGGGTAGGCTATGATATCCCTGCCTGCTACAACGCCATCCCGGTGCCTTCGGGCGGTTGGCGGACAATCTCTCCCCAAAAAATTAACTTATTATTTCGTGATTAATATTGACTTACATGTATCATTGTATTTTCATACGTTCATCAATCTGCCGCCAGCCGGATCACGCCATGACAGCATCCATGCGTGACCGTATCAAACGCAATGCCGTTTTTCTGCTGCAAAAACAGTCGTCCGGATCAGGAATGATATGAAACCGAACCGCCCCATCACAAGAAGACGCGCCCTTTCCCTGCTGGGGGCCGCAGCCTGCCTGCCCACGATCCATACGGCCCGGGCGGCGGACGCCAGAAAACTGCGTATCGGGATCATGGCGGGCGAGGATGAAGATCTGTGGCGCGTTATCGCCGCCAATGCCGCAAGAGAGGGGCTGGACCTCTCCGTCGTGACATTTTCAGATTACAACACCCCGGACGAAGCCCTGGCCGAGCATGAAATTGATGCCAATGCCTTCCAGCACGGCCCCTTCCTGCAGGCGCAGATCGCAGCACGCGGTTATAATATCGTCGCAGTCGGAAATACCTGGTTCTCCCCCATCGGGCTGTATTCGGCACGGTGGAAGTCGGTAGCCGACCTGCCGCAGAACGCCGTAATCGGGGTGCCGAACGACCCCAGCAACGAAGGCCGCGCGCTGCACCTGCTCGAAGCTGTGGGGTTGATCAGACTGCCTCCCTCCGCAGGCCTGCTGCCGACACCGCTGGATATCACTAACAACCCGCGTAACCTGACATTCCGTGAACTGGATGCCGGGATTGTCGGGCGCTCCCTGCCCGATCTGGATGCGGCCGTCGTCAATACCAACTGGGCGCTGAAGGCGGGGATTGACCTGCAGAAACAGAAAATCGGGCAGGAATCCCTGCACGATAACCCGTACGTCAATTTCATTGCCGTCAACGCGGCTGATGCGCAGGCCCCGTGGGTGACTCCACTGGTCAATGCGGTCCACCAGCCTTCCACCAGTAATGCGATCCAGACGATTTTCCACGGTTCGGTGTTGCCAGCATGGACGTAAGTCTGGTCCAGGTCAGCAATATCAGCCGTAGTTTCGGCGGCCACCTTGCGCTGGATGACATAAGTTTCACCGTGGCGCGGGGCGAGATACTGGGCGTAATTGGCCGGTCGGGAGCTGGCAAGAGCTCCCTGCTGCGCTGCCTTGGCGCACTGGACCGGCCCGATGCCGGCCATATCGTGATTGAGGGACATAACCTGACCACCCTGCCCCAGGGACAACTGGTCAGCCTGCGGCGCAGGATCGGATTTGTCTTCCAGCATTTCAACCTGCTGGGTTCCCGCACGGTGGCGGGCAATATCAGCCTGCCGCTTGAAATAGCGGGCATGCCACGGGCGCAGCGCAGGAAACGGATTGCGGAACTGCTCTCCCTCGTCGGGTTATCGGACCATGCCCACAAGTGGCCAGCGCAGCTGTCGGGTGGACAGAAACAGCGTGTGGGCATTGCCCGGGCACTGGCCAATGCACCCGTCCTGCTGCTGTGTGATGAAGCGACATCCGCACTTGATCCCGAAACGACAACATCCATCCTCGACCTTCTGGCCCGCATCAACCGCGAACTGGGCCTGACCATCATCATGATTACCCATGAAATGGATGTCATCCGCCGCATTGCCACCCATCTGGTCATTCTCGATCATGGGCACATGATTGAAAATGGTCCGACGCTGGACATTCTGGGTGCGGATACACAGTCCCCCGTGACACAGGCCCTGCTGTCGGAAACACAGCCACGGGTTCCCCCCGCCATCCGCGCAAAACTGGTGGAAACGCCCGTCCCCGGCGCACATGTGGTCATACGCCTGCGCATGGGGGGCACGGCGGCAGACCAGCCGGTGCTGTCCACGCTGGGACAGCGTTTCGGGGTGGACGCCATCGTGCTGGCGGGCGGCACAAACGAAATCGCCGGGCAGCCCTTTGCCGACATGATTGTGTGCCTGAGCGATTATTCAACGGAAATTCAGGATTTCCTCCATGGCTTCGACCCATCACTGAAAGTTCTCGGCTATGTCCCGGCTGATCATTGACCTGATCCTGCGCGCAACATTGGAAACGGCGCAGATGGTGCTGGCGTCGGGTCTGGTGGCCGTGATTGGCGGCCTGCCGCTGGCACTGGTTGTGGTAAGCACCCGCCGGGATGGCCTGCTGCCCTGCCCGCCAGTCGCACGCCTGCTGGGGCTGGTCATCGATATGCTGCGCGCCATTCCCTTCATCATCCTGCTGGTGCTCCTTATTCCCGTCACCCGCATGATTGCAGGCACGTCGCTGGGGACCACGGCGGCCATCGTGCCGCTATCGCTTGCGGCCATCCCGTATTTTGCCCGCATTGCCGAAGTCTCGCTACGTGAAGTGGACCCCGCACTGATTGATGCCGTGCGAACCATGGGCGGCACGCGGTGGATGATCGTCCGCCATGTTCTTATTCCCGAAGCCCTGCCCGGACTTGTAGCGGGCCTGACCGTCACCCTGATTACGCTGACCGGGGCATCGGCCATGGCCGGGGCGGTAGGCGCAGGTGGACTGGGGGATGTCGCCATCCGTTACGGCTACCAACGTTTCAATACGGAAATCATGACGCTGGTGGTACTGGTCCTGATCGTCTTTGTCGCGTTGATACAGGCCATCGGGAACCTGATTTCAAACCATCTGCGCCATACCTGACAGGGGGCCATGCCCATGCACAGCGTACGTGACCGGACCGCCACTGCCCTGATCATCATGCTGGACGTGGCGTTTCACAGCATCGCCAGCCGGCCGGTCAGCACGATTGATATCGCGGACCGCTCCGGCCTGGCCCGGCGTGGGATCGAACCCATCGTGCAATCCCTTGCCCGGTCTGGCCTGTTGCAGGGTGTGCGTGGCCCGCATGGGGGCTACCGGCTGGGCCATCCGGCAGGCGAAATCCTGCTGGCGGATATCTACCGGGCCACGATGCATGACGACGCCCCTGCCGAATGGCGCAGGGGCACACTGTTCAATACGGTTGTCCGTCCTTTTCTGGATCAGGTGGAAGGCATCCTGACCCACGAATACAGCAAGGTCACATTGCATGACTTCGTGCGGCAGGCCGAAACACGCGGCCTGCAGCGCCCACCTGCCAGTTTTTCAATATAAAACCCTGTTTAAAAAAGAAACGTTTCCGGGTGCTGCCTTTTTTCCAGAAGGCAGCATCTTCTGAAGTTTTTTTAAAAAAAACTGACCAGAACCGTCTTATGATTTTCTGATGGTCCTCAGTCCAGGCGAACGGAAGGACGCACGAATACATCCAGCCAGTCCACAAGGCACGAAATCGTGCCGCGCACCGGCCCGTACAGTTCAAACTGATGCTGGCGATACAGCATAAGATGCACCATCCGCGCCGATAGCCCGTGCAGCCAGCCACCACCGAACACCGTGCCACCGGGGAATGTGCCCCAGCCATTGTAATCACCCAGCGCCACCACGGCCCCCTTGTTATGAAAGGTGAAGGCAGGCAGCGGCTGGCCACTCATCATCCACGCAGGCAATGCCTTGGCCAGATGATGTGCCTGCTGGCGGGCGGCCTGCGCAGTGGGGGCGACGGGTTTTTCAGCGATGAAAGCACAGTCCCCCATGGCGAAAATGTTGTCATCTTCCATGACCTGCAGCGTCGGCCTGACCTCCAGCTGGCCGGAACGGGACAGCTTCAGTCCACCGAACTGCTTCGTCACATCCGGTGCCTTCACGCCTGCGGCCCACACCCGCAGCGTTGCGGGAACGCGGCTACCATCCTTGAGGATAAAGCCGTTTTCATCCGCACCACTGACCATGGCCCCCGCGCGCACCTCGACGCCAATGGCTTCCAGCTGCTTGACCGCAGCATCCGAGACGGATTCAGGGAAAGCCGGCAGGATACGCGGCCCGGCCTCCAGCAGGGTAATGCGTAGCTTGGGCGGCTTTTCACCAAAGCTGTAAAGCGAGGCAAGATCCAGCGCCTTGTGCAGTTCGGCCGCCAACTGCGTGCCGGTGGCGCCGCCGCCGACAATGGCGATATCCAGTTCCTGATGATTGGCGAAAGCCCGCAGCAGTTCCATGCGGAAACGGTCATTGAAGCCGTTCGCATCCACCAGATTGTCGATAAACATGCAGTGTTCGGCAACACCCGGCGTGCCAAAGTCATTCGCCCGGCTGCCGATCGACAGGACCACCGCGTCATAATCCAGCGTACGGGCATCCACCACCAGTTCGCCCGTCTGCGGGTCCTTGATGGGGGCCAGTGAGATGGTCCTGGCCTTGCGGTCAAGGGCCGTGATCTCACCGGGCCAGAATTCGAAATGGTGTCGGCTGGCCTGCGACATGAAGCTTATGCGGTCATTTTCATTCGCGGCCGTGCCGGCAGCAAAGCAGTGCAGCATCGGTTTCCACACATGGGCGAAGCTCTTGTCCACCAGTGTGATCTCGGCCCGTCCCGATCGTCCGACCGAATTGCCCAGTCGTGTCGCCAGCGCAAGCCCGGCCACACCACCGCCTACAATAACGATCCGAAACTTCTGTGCCATCTCGATAATGCTCCAAACCCGCTCGCACGGCGCTCCGGCCTCCACATGGAAAACCCTGATACGCCACATCCATACAAACCATGTTGGCGGGATTATAGGCAACCCACCCGACACCCGAAACATGCGCAGGGGCGAATTCGGGCACGAAAGCATGACAACCTGTTCCCCACACCGCCCATTTCCCGCTGCGGAGCGCGAAAAACCAGGATATCGACACAACCGATCAAAAGAACCCGATCTGTTGCAACCGGACGCATATTTCCTGTCTTCACCCCGGCACGGCAGACCCGAGCGGCAGGAATACCGGGCAACATCTATCCAATCCCGACGTTAGCCCGCATAACGGCAGGTGAAACAGCTATGCCAACATACTGAAATGAATGACAAGATAACAGGAGTAACCATGACCGCCACCCCAAACGGACGCATTCAGGACAAGGTCGCCCTTATTACCGGTGCGGCAAGCGGGATTGGTCGGGCGACTGCCGAACGCTTTGCGGCCGAGGGCGCGCGGCTGGCGCTGACCGATCTCAATACCGACGCGCTGGACGAACTGGTCAGCCAGTTTGAAAAAAGCGGTGTTCCCGTGATATCGGTCCCCGCCGATGTCACAAGCGAGGCGGATATCCAGCGTGTCGTCCATGAAACCATGAAGCATTTCGGCCGGATCGATATCCTTGTGGCCAATGCGGGCGTGATCCCGGAAGCCGACCTTGCCACCGCCACGGCAGACCTGTGGGACCACACCATGGCGGTGGACGCACGCGGCATGTTCCTGAGCTGCAAATACGCCGCGGCCGAAATGGTGCATGCCGGACAGGGGGCAATTGTCTGCCTGTCCTCCATTTCCGCCTTTGCGGGACAGAAAGGACAGGCGGTCTATGGACCGGCGAAGTTCGTGGCGTCAGGCATCACCAAGCACCTCGCCATCGATCTGGCGGACAAGGGCGTGCGCGTCAATGCCGTGGCACCTGGCACGATCGACACCCCGGCAGTTGCCAGAATGGATGCGGACGCCATCCGCAAGGTCGTCGAGATGCACCCGATGGGCCGCATGGGAAAGCCTGCGGAAATCGCCAGCGCCATCCTGTTCCTTGCCTCCGATGATGCATCCTTCATCACCGGCGCGGTGCTGCCGGTGGATGGCGGGTATCTGGCACAGTAACGCCACAGGCATGGCCGGCGCGGCACGTCTGGCCATGCCCATCAGGCGATATGCAGGCCCACGTCATGTTCACGCAGCAGCGCACAGATCCGGTCGGATGGCTGGCGGTCGGTAAAGAACCCATGGACATGCGACAGGTGCCCCAGCCGCCCCATGGGCCTGCGGCCAAACTTGGTCTGGTCCGCCAGCAGGTAAACACGCCGGGCATTGCGCATCATGGCCTGCGCCACGCTGATCTCATCAGCATCGAAATCCAGCAGCGTGCCATCCTCCTCGATCCCGCTTATGCCGATCACGGCGAAGTCGGTACGGTACTGTTCGATAAAGGTACTGGCGGTGGAACCGGTAATCCCACCGTCATAAAATCGCACCAGCCCGCCGGTCACGATCACCTGGAAATCCGTCTGCGCAGACAACGGGGTCGCGACATGCAGGTTATTGGTGATGACACGCAGCGCCTTGTGCCGCCGCAATGCCTTGGCAAAGGCTTCCGTCGTGGTGCCAATGCTGACAAACAGGGATGAATTGTCGGGTATCTGCCGGGCGGCAAGGTGGCCGATGGCCTCCTTGGCGCGGCGGTTGAGAACCTGACGTTCGGAATAGGCGATATTCTCGACCGACGAGGCCAGTCCCGCCCCACCATGGTGCCGCGCCACCAGCCCGCGCCGGGCCAGCAGGTTGACATCACGGCGGATGGTCTGGACCGCAACATTCAGCCTCTGGGCCAGTTCCTCGTTCGAGACGTAACCCTGGGTGCGCACCAGTGTAATGATTTCATGGTGGCGTTCTTCAGCTGACACGTTGCCTGTTACTCCACTGCGTCATCCAAAACCTAGATCGCACGCGCGACAGTACGGCCGGTGGCCCCCAGATCGGCAAAGGACTGTTCCAGCCTGGCCACGATCCCCTGTTCACCAACCCGCAGCCACTTGCGCGGGTCATACAGCTTCTTGGTCGGCTTGCCCGTGCCGGGTGCGATCTGGTGGCTGAAGGCCTCGGCATGTTCATTTACGTAGCGGCCGATGCTGCTGGCGAATGCAAACTGGATATCGGTGTCGATATTCATCTTGAATACACCATAGGACACGGCTTCGGTAATCTTGGCCTGCTCGGACCCTGAACCGCCATGAAACACCAGCGCCAGCGGCTTTTCACCCCGGCCAGTGACCTTTGCCACCGCCGCCTGCGAATTACGCAGGATTTCCGGCCGCAGCTTGACATTGCCCGGCGCGTAGACGCCATGCACATTACCGAACGACGCAGCAATGGTCACGAATCCAAGCGGGGATAGGGCTTCATACGCCTTCAGCACATCTTCGGGCTGGGTATACAGGTGGGCATTGTCGGCGCCATCGTCGATATCGTGACCCACGCCATCTTCTTCACCGCCTGTCACGCCCAGTTCGATTTCAAGGCCAATGCCCAGCGGAGCCATGCGCCGCAGGAAGGCTGCGCATTCGGTGATGTTGTCTTCCAGCGGTTCCGCCGAAAGGTCGATCATGTGCGAAGAGAACAGCGGACGACCGGTTTCCTTCACCGCTTCCTCGCTCGCGTCGATCAGGCCGGAAATCCACGGCAGCAGCTTGCGGTCGGCATGATCGGTATGCAGGATCACGCACACGCCATAGGCCGCAGCCACCGTATGCACGTGGCGGGCCGCAGCCACCGCACCCAGTATGCGGGCCTGATCCGCGTCCTTCATGCCTTCACCCGCATAAAAGCGCGCGCCACCGTTTGACAGCTGGATGATGACATCCGCGCGATTGCGGGCGGCAGCTTCCAGCACGGCGTTGATGCTGTCCGTGCCCACCACGTTCACGGCTGGCAGGGCATAGCCTTCGTCCCGGCAGGTTTCCACCAGGCGGCGGTAATCAGCACCTGTCACCACACCGGGTTTCAGACCCAGACGGTGGGAAACCGCATTCGCTGTATCGGTCATGTCGTTCCTCTATTGCCTGTTATTGTTGTTATGCAACGGATGAAATGTTCACCAGGTCTTGGTCTGGTAGTCGTGATGGCCTTCCACGAAACGAATGGTGCCAGACTTGGAACGCATAACCAGCGAATGCGTGACCGTGCGGATGCCGCTGCGGCGGATACCGCGCAGCAGCGCCCCCCCCGTCACACCAGTAGCCGAAAACAGCACATCGCCCCGCGCCATGTCTTCCAGAGCCAGCTTGCGCGACGGGTCCGCACCGGGGTTCATCTTGCGCGCGCGCTCGATCTGCCCGTCATCCTCAAACAGCAGGCGCCCCTGCATCTGCCCATTCACACAGCGCACGGCGGCGGCGGCCAGCACGCCTTCGGGCGCGCCACCCGACCCCACGTAGATATCGATTTCGCTGTCATCCAGGCATGCGGCAATGGCAGCCGCCACGTCACCGTCGCTAAGCAGCGTCACACGGGCGCCAGCAGCGCGGGTGCGCGAAATCAGTTCCTCATGACGCTCACGGTCAAGCGTACACAGCATGAGTTCGGACACATCGCACTTCTTGGCTGCGGCCAGTGCCTTCAGGTTGGCTTCGATGCTGTTGTCCAGATCCACCACGCCTTCGGGCAGATTGGGACCGACCACGATCTTGTCCATGTAAATGTCAGGCGCATGCAGAAAGTTGCCGCTTTCCGCCAGGGCCACAACCGTCAGGGCGTTGGGCAGATTCTTGGCACACAGGTTGGTGCCTTCCAGCGGGTCCACGGCAATATCCATGCCGGGGCCGCCCGCGCCCACGTTTTCCCCGATGAACAGCATCGGGGCTTCATCCATCTCGCCTTCGCCAATCACCACGGTGCCGTTGATGGCAACCGTGTCGAACGCGCGACGCATGGCCTCCACCGCCGCGCCGTCAGCTTCATTCTTCAGGCCACGGCCTGTCCATGCCGACGCGGCCACGGCGGCCGCTTCCGTCACGCGGACAAGTTCAAGGGCAAGGTTGCGATCCGTAACCTGATAGGGATTATGCCGGGTGGAGGTCATGAAACACTCTTTTCCTGTCTTCTTGCTATAATTCGTAGGTTACGCAGCAATGGTGGAACTGAGCGTACGGCGCACCGCCATATGCCATCCTGCCACCATACTGTCGCGCTGTACCTTATCCATTGTGGGACGGAACAGCTGCCCGCGGCTCCAGGTACCTTCAACTTCCGCAATGCTGTTCCATACCCCCGTCGCCAGTCCGGCCAGGAAGGCGGCGCCAAGGGCCGTCGTCTCGACCTGCTTGGGCCGTTCCACCGGCGTGCGCAGCATATCGGCAAGAAACTGGCAGAACCAGTCATTGACCGACATCCCGCCATCAACACGCAGTGCGCTCAGTTCCTCGCCACCGTCCTCATGCATGGCATCCATAAGGTCAAGCGTCTGATATGCTACCGATTCCAGCGCCGCGCGGGCGATATGGGCCGCCGTCGCATCCAGCGTCAGCCCGCAGATCAGGCCACGGGCGTCCGGGTCCCAGTGCGGCGCGCCAAGACCGACAAAACCCGGCACCATGTACACGCCATGGCTGTGCGGCACGCGGGTCGCCATGTCATCGGTCTGGGAAGCGTGAGTAATCAGGTTCAGCCCGTCACGCAGCCAGCGGACGGCCGCACCCGCTACGAAAATAGAGCCTTCCAGCGCGTATGTCGTCTCGGAACCGATGCGGTAGGCAATGGTGGTCAACATGCGGTTTTCGGACTGGACGGGCGTGGTCCCGGTGTTGAGCAGCGCGAAGCAGCCCGTGCCATAGGTCGCCTTGGCCGTACCGGGTTTAAAACAGACCTGGCCTACCATGGCGGCGTTCTGGTCACCCGCCATGCCCGCGACCTTCAGCGGTTCGCCAAACAGGTCGGCTTCCGTCTCACCAAAGATTTCGCTGTTGGTCCGCACTTCGGGCAGGATGGCGCGCGGCACGTTGAACAGCGCCAGCAGGTCATCATCCCATGCGCAGCTATGGATATTGAACAGCAGCGTACGTGATGCATTGGTCGTGTCGGTGGCATGCACGCGCCCACCGGTCAGCCGCCACAGCAGGAAGCTGTCGATCGTGCCGCAGGCCAGCCTGCCCTGCTCGGCCTGCACGCGTGCCCCTGCGACGTTATCAAGGATCCACGCAATTTTCGTGGCCGAGAAATAAGGGTCCAGCAGCAGGCCGGTGCGTTCGCGTACCAGCGCCTCATGCCCCTGTTCATGCATACGCGCGCAGACGGGCGTCGTACGCCGGTCCTGCCAGACGATGGCGCGGTGAATGGGCTTTCCCGTTGCCCGGTCCCATACGACAATGGTTTCACGCTGGTTGGTAATGCCGATGCCCGCGATCGTGCCCGGGCCACCGGCCTTTTCAATGGCTTCACGCGCAGTGGACAGGACGTTGGACCAGATTTCCTCCGGGTCGTGCTCGACCCAGCCCGGATTGGGGTAATGCTGGGCAAATTCGGTACGGGCGACCGAAAGGGCGTTGATGTCACGATCGAAGACGATGCTGCGGGTCGAGGTCGTTCCCTGATCGATAGCGAGAATTCTGTTCTTCTTGTTCATTATCTTCTCCTGCCCTGACGGGCGGATGCGGTTCCGGCCGTGGGCGATGTTACGCCCACGGCCTGTTTGTCACGAAACTGATTTTGCGGCGACCGGCTGGCGACCACGCAGGTAGCTGTCAAGGCGGCCTGCGTCCTCATCGGTCACATGCAGGCCCATGCGGGAACGACGCCACAGGATGTCCTCGGTCGTCTGCGCCCATTCATGTGCAATCAGGTATTCTACCTCACGCGCGGTCAGGCCACCGCCAAACTGCTCGCCCATGTCAGCCATGCTGCGCGCATCACCCACGATTTCAACCGCACGTGAACCATAGTTGCGCACCAGACGCCAGCATAGCTGTGCATCAAGGAACGGGGCCTTTGCCGCAAGGCGACTGACCGCGCCGTCAAACCCGCCATCGCCCAGGTCACCGCCGGGCAGCACCTGATCCGCGGTCCAGCCCGGCGCGGACAGAACAGGCAGGAAGGGCTGCAGCTTTTCAAGCGCGTGTTCGGCCAGCTTGCGGTAAGTGGTGATCTTGCCGCCGAAGATGGACAGCATTGGCGC
Source organism: Komagataeibacter diospyri (assembly GCF_006538165.1). Lineage (GTDB taxonomy): Bacteria > Pseudomonadota > Alphaproteobacteria > Acetobacterales > Acetobacteraceae > Komagataeibacter > Komagataeibacter diospyri. Next base: position 5,721 of record NZ_BDLU01000011.1, on the reverse strand, counting down.
CTGATTGCCCTGCGTATCCACATCCAGCACGTAATCACGCGTCACGGCGGAGGCGTTCTTGGCAGCGTCATCATACAGCGGGCGCACGCCGGCGTAGCTCCACACCACGTCATCAGGCGTTACCGGCCTGGTGAAATAGCGGCTGACGCTTTCGCACAGGTAGCTGATTTCCTCGGGCGAGATCTCGACCCGGCCGGGGGCCTGCGTCCACGGTACGTCGGTAGTGCCGATCAGGGTGAATTTCTGTTCGTAGGGGATCGCGAAAACGATACGCTTGTCCGGGTTCTGCAGGATATAGGCCTGCGGCCCGTCAAACAGGCGCGGCACCACGATATGGCTGCCCTTGACCAGACGCACGTTCTTGTCGGAATCGACCTGCGCGCGCTTGCGCAGCACTTCGCTCACCCACGGGCCACCGGCATTGACCAGCACTTTTGCCCGCACGGTCGTCTGGCTGCCATCGCGCGTATTCTCGATCACCGCTTCCCACAGGCCATTCACACGGCGTGCCTGCACCAGGCGGGTGCGGGTGCGGATATCGGCGCCATGGGCCCTGGCGTCCATGGCGTTGAGTACAACGAGGCGGCTGTCCTGCACCCACCCGTCGGAATAGGCGAAGCCACGCGCCAGCGTGCCGTTGAGCGGCTTGCCCGCCGAATTCGTGCGGAAATCAAGCGACTTGCACTTGGGCAGCGTCATGTTGGGCGCAAGGTGGTCATACAGGAACAGGCCAAGGCGCAGCATCCACGCAGGCCGTGCCTGCGGGGTATAGGGCAGCACGAAACGCATCGGCCAGATGATGTGGGGTGCTATGTGCAACAGGCGCTCACGTTCGATCAGCGCCTCGCGCACCAGCCGGAATTCATAATATTCAAGGTAGCGCAGACCACCATGGATCAGCTTGGTGCTGGCCGATGAAGTATGGTTGGCCAGGTCGTCCTGCTCGACCAGCAGGACGGACGCGCCCCGCCCCGCAGCATCGCGCGCGATGCCCGTGCCATTGATCCCACCGCCGACGACCAGCAGGTCGAGCGGACCGCCCTGTGCCGCGGGGGTGCGGAATGTTTCGTCCTTGGACGCCATGGTAGATGTTCCTCCTGATATCAATGTTCGTAAACGAACATCATGAGCGTTTCAATAGGGAAATCGCACATCTGCCATGGCATTCCATGAAATATTTTATGCATAAATATTGCCGGTTTTAGACATAAATTCGCCACCTGTTAGTATTTACCTGTGCCAGACGGTTTTTGTGCATGTGCGAAAACGCGCGGCATGACCTGTCACTCCGCCCCGCCGCTGTCTGACACACGCCAGCACGGTATGCCCCCAAATCCGCCAGGCTGGAGAGGTTTCATGAAATATGATGAAATAATCGGGAAAAAGAGAAACTTTCCCCCCGGCAATCACGTGTCCCTCTTCCCGACCCGCGTATGTTCGTTTAAGAACATGTCAGGGCAGGAAACCCGCCACAAGGCGGACAGCCCATTCCCATCGAATGATAATAAAAGAATAAAGTGGGTTAAAATGCTAAAGAACCGACAGTTTCTGGGCGAACTGATATCAGAATGCATTGCGGTCATGATCATTGTCCTGATCGGCGATTCCGTGGCTGCCATGTACACGCTGTATGATCCCAGTCCGTACAAGCTCTCCTACTGGGGGGTGTCCATTGTATGGGGGCTGGGTGTGACCATCGCAATTTACGTGACCGGTAGTGTATCGGGCCCCCACGCCACCCCCGCCGTATCGGTGGCGCTGGCGCTTTACCGTGGTTTTTCGTGGCGCAAGGTGCCGGCATACTGTGCGGCACAGATATTGGGGGGCGTACTGGGGGCCGCCCTTGTCTATACGCTGTACCAGCCGGTGATAGACCATTACAACCAGTTGCATGGCATAAGCCGCGCCGATGGCGGGGCAGCGGGGGTCTTCTTTACCCATCCGGGCGAATTCATCACGCCGCTCCATGCCTTCATGGATGAAACCATCCTGACGGCGCTGCTGGTCGGCGGTATCTTCGCGATTACCTGCGAATACAATACCGTCGCCCCGCAGGCCAATTCCAGCGCGCTGATCATCGGCCTGCTGGTGGCCAGCATCGGCGCGTGTTCGGGCTATCTGGAGGCATGGGCCATCAATCCCGCCCGTGACTTCGGGCCGCGCCTGTTCTGTTTCCTGGCCGGATGGGGCGGTTCAGCCCTGCCTTCGGCAGACAATTTCTGGTGGGTGCCGATTGCCGGCCCGCTGCTGGGCGGCGTGGTCGGCGCGGGCTGCTACCAGTTCCTGATCCGTCCGTTCATTCCACGTCACGCCAGTGCGGTCATTCCCCCAGCCCCGTAAAGCTTCCCTTCAGTCACCGGGTTATCCCGTCGGTATCACGTCCCATCTTGGGTCCGACCCACACCTGCCCTGCCGTGCATGTCCGGGCCGGACCGCGCATCCCGGATACCCGACGTGATAAAGCCTTAGATAACGCTGCCTTTAAAAAAGGCAGCACCCGGAAACTCTTATTTTTATCAATATCTAGCGCTGCACGACGGTGCGGATGGCGAAGTTGCTCTGTATCCGGGCGACGCCGGGCATGCGCGACAGCTCTTCCTTGTGGATGCGTTCATAATCGGCGGCATCACGTGCCTCGACGCGGACCAGATAATCGGCATCCCCCGTCATCAGGTAACATTCGCGCACATCAGCGCATTCGCGCACGCGGGCTTCGAACCGGCGCAGACATTCCTCCGTCTGGCGTTCCAGCGTGATCTGTACGATCACGGTGGTCATGCCGTGAACCGAACGCTCATCCACCAGGGCGCGATAGCCCCGGATCACCCCGTCTTTTTCCAGCATCCGCACCCGCCGCAGACATGCGGAAGGGGACAGGCCAACCTTCTGTGCCAGTTCGGCATTGCTCATCCGTCCGTCATGACGAAGGTTGCGCAATATGGCGTCTGTCAGACGATCGAATGCCATGATGAATTTTCCGCTTATTTTAGTATATAATTGCGTACAGCCAATCCTTAATCGCATAAAATTGCATCAAACGACAGGACATTTTGTTTCTATCAGCGTACGATCACCCTGTCCCGCCAGCCCGATGGAGTACACGTTCCAATGCCTGACCTGCCTTCCTTCCCGCACGCTACCGGCTGGGCCGCGCCGGGTGCGGGTGCGATGCTGGAAATCGATCTGGGCGCGATCGCGGCGAATTACCGCCTGCTCAATGCCCGCACGGGCAGCAGCATCTGTGCTGCCGTGGTCAAGGCTGATGCCTATGGACTGGGTGCCCACCGGGTTGCCCCCGTGCTGGAACAGGCCGGGGCGAATACCTTTTTCGTCGCTCATCTGGAGGAAGGCGTCCGCCTGCGGCCGCATGTCGCCCCAACCACACGCATCTTTGTCCTGCATGGCCCGATGCCAGGGACCGAAGCCGAATTTACGCGCCATAACCTGCTGCCGGTGCTGAACAGCATGGAACAGGTGGCCGGTTGGCGCGCACATGCGGGCCAGATGGACAAGTTCCTGCCCGCTGCCCTGCAGGTTGATACCGGCATGTCCCGCTTTGGGCTGTCTGATGCGAATGTCACCACGCTGGCAGCCAACCCGGACCTGCTGGACGGTATCGAGATCCGGCTGGTGATGAGCCACCTCGCCTGCGCCGATACCCCGGCCAACCCCGCCAACGTCATGCAGCGCGACCGCCTGCGCGCCATGGCCGCCCGCCTGCCCGCGGCGCCGCTGGCTCTTTCGGCCTCATCGGGGATCTTCCTCGGGCCTGATTACCATTTCGACCTTGTCCGCCCCGGTGCGGCCCTTTACGGCCTGGCCCCCAATGAAGACGCGCCCAACCCCCTGCATCCCACCGTGCGGCTGGGCGCGCGTATCGTCCAGCGCCGCACCATCAGCGCGGGCGACGGCGTAGGCTATGGCCTGACATGGCGTGCCACGGGGCCTGCCCGCATCGCGACATTGGGTATCGGTTATGCCGACGGGTTCCTGCGCCATGGCGCGAATGGCGGGGGATGTGCGTGGCTGGGGGACTACCGGCTGCCGATCCTTGGCCGCATTTCCATGGATTCCACCACCATCGACGTAAGCGACGTGCCCGAAAGCGTGCTGGCACAGGCCACGCATGTGGACATGATCGGCCCGCGCCGCAGCGTGGATGATGTCGCCCGATCCGCTGGCACCATCGGCTATGAAGTGCTGACGGCGCTGGGTTCCCGTTTCCATCGCGCGTACCTGACACAGGCGGCGTGATGCGTTTCCACCCGCCAGAAAAGGCATCTGTGTAATGAAAATCATCGTTCTGGGTAGCGGTGTCGTCGGTGTGACATCGGCATGGTACCTTGCGCAGGCAGGGCATGAGGTCACTGTGGTGGACCGCCAGCCCGAAGCAGGCCTTGAAACCAGCTTTGCCAATGCGGGTCAGGTCTCGCCAGGCTATTCATCCCCCTGGGCTGGCCCGGGCGTACCGCTGAAGTCGGTCAAGTGGCTGCTGATGAAGTACCGCCCCTTCGTGTTCTGGCCCATGCCTGACCCGCATCTGTGGAAATGGCTGGTGCAGATGCTGGAAAACTGCACCACCGCCGCCTATGACCGCAACAAGGGCCGCATGGTGCGCATTGCGGAATACAGCCGTGATGTGATGCGCGACCTGCGCACCAGCACCGGCATCACCTATGATGACCGCCAGCAGGGCACGCTGCAGGTTTTCCGCACGCAAAAGCAGCTGGATGCCATCGCGGGTGATATCCGCGTGCTGGAGCAGTACAATGTTCCATATGAAGTCCTGACACGTGAAGGCTGCGTGAAGGCCGAGCCGGGACTGGCATCATCGGCGGACAAGATCGTGGGTGGCCTGCGCCTGCCGGGGGACGAGACGGGGGACGCGTTCATGTTCACCCAGCGCCTTGCGGCCATGGCGGCAAAAGCAGGCGTCACCTTCCATTACGACACCCGCATCCGCACCATGACGAATGATGGTGGCCATATTACCGGAATCGAGACCAGCAGGGGCCGGATGGTGGCGGATTCCTATGTCCTGTCACTGGGCAGCTATTCGCCCGCCATGGTACGCCGTCTTGGGCTGGACCTGCCGATCTATCCGGTCAAGGGATACTCGCTGACCGCTGACATCGTGAATGAAAAGCAGGCCCCGGTCTCCACCATCATGGATGAGACATTCAAGATCGGGATCACCCGCCTTGGCGAACGCATCCGCGTAGGTGGCACGGCGGAACTGGCAGGATTCAGCACAAAGCTGCGCGCGCCCCGGCGTGAAACGCTGGAACATTCGGTGACCGACCTGTTCCCCGGCGGCGGCAATATCGCAGGTGCCAGATTCTGGACCGGCCTGCGCCCGATGACGCCCGATGGCACGCCCATCATCGGTCGCACGAAGTATGATAACCTGTTCCTCAACACCGGGCATGGCACGCTGGGCTGGACCATGGCCTGCGGTTCGGGCCGGGTGCTGGCGGACATCATGTCGAACCGGATGCCCGACATCCCGTACGAGGATCTGGGCATCGTGCGCTACGGACAGTAAAGCGACTGTCTGCAAATAAAAGTTTCCGGGCACCGTCTTTTTTCGGGGCCTGTTGGGAATTATCTTGAATTGATGATTGCGCCAACGAGATAGATCATGGCTTCGAATGATCTGTCTGTTTTTTCGCTGCGCATGGCGATGCGCTTGAACTCCTTGAGCTTGCAGAAGAAGTTCTC
>NZ_BDLU01000010.1 GCF_006538165.1 Komagataeibacter diospyri | reverse complement strand
TCCGTCAGTATGAAGCGATCCATATGGTCTTTGAAACACATCATGGCCCTTTAGAAAACTCAATTCCCAACAGCCCCCGAAAAGGCGGTGTTCTTTGAAGCTTTTTTATGTCTCAGGTTCTGGTTTCAGCCGCCACCGTGGCGGGGGAAAACCCGTCAGGCAGACCGCCCCCACGCTGGCGTACGACCTGATAGACCATATTGCGCAGCCAGCGATGCACCGGGTCGCTGTCGCGCCTTGGATGCCATGCCTGAAATGAATGCACCGGGGGCAGCTCGAACGGAAATTCGAACTCCTCAAGGTGCATCGACCTTATGGGCAGGTAATCAATGGCGATACCCGGCAGCGGCAGGATCATGTCCGTCATGCGCAGGGTTTCAACCATGGCATAATAGGTGGGCACGACCATCACCACCCGCCGTTTCAGCCCGAACCGTTCCTTCAGCACCGCATCAATCGGCCCATGCGGCCGTCCCCGGCGTGACACGCTTATATGTTCGTACCGTGCGACCGATACGGGCGTAATCCCTTCCGTCAGGATGGGATGGCCCGCACGCACCAGTGCGCGGAAGGACGTGGGAAAAATACTCTGCCGCCGTATTTCCGAACGCATGTCATCGGACGCACCCAGATAAAGGTCAATGCGCCCTTCGCGCAGGTCGTTGCTGGGTTCCTCATCCGTTTCCGGGGCGAAGGTTATGGTGCAGCCGGGACAGTCCCTTCGCAGTGCAGCAAGGATCGCGGCACCAAAGGCCCCCACGATCAGGTCATTCGCCCGCAGGGTAAAATGGGGGGACAGACCGGCAAGGTCGGGTGTGTCCTGTTCCTCCAGCAGGGAATCAGCGCCTTCAACCAGCGCCTGCACCCGTTCGCGGATGCCCAGCGCAAAGGTCGTGGCGACCAGCCTGCGTCCCGACGCCACCAGGATGGGGTCGCCAAAGACCACACGCAGCTTGGCAAGGGTGCGGCTCATCGCGGCCTCGCTCACCTGAAGCCTGCGCGCCGCGTGGGAGACACCTTCTTCCTCGATCAGGGCCTGGAGACTGCGCAGCAGGTCGAGATCGTAGCGTTTTCTCATGACCCTGCGTGACTTCCCCACAATGAAACCGGAACGCAGCCGTCCCGATTATCCTGAAAAAACGGATTTGACCAATCCGTAAAATGAAAGTGTCACCTTACGCGATCATGGGTATTCGCGCACGCCCCCTGCGCCGATCATATGTCTGTTTTCCCATCGGGACAGATAAATGTGAACGCCGCCCACGCCGCCCCTTCCTATATCCCGCCCTTTGGCATCCGCACGGTCGTGGGGTGCCTTGGGGTGCTGCTGGCCGTGCATGTCGCCGGTTTCAATGAACACATCACGGAAATCGGCCTGCCTGATATCCGTGGGGCAATGCATATCGGCCACGACGAAGGCACGTGGTTCATCTCCATCTATGAATGTTTCAACATCGCGGCGATGGCGTTCACGCCATGGTTCTATGTCACGTTTTCCATCTACCGCTTTACCCTGTTCATGACGGCGCTGCTGGGACTGCTGGCCATTCCTGCACCCTATATGCCTGACATGACCACGCTGTGCATCCTGCGCGCGGTGCAGGGGCTGTCAGCGGGATGCCTGCCGCCCATTCTCATGACCGTCATGCTCAAATACCTGCCTGCCCCGCTGCGGGTATTCGGCATTGGCGGATACGCCATGAGTGCGACCTTCGGCCCCAACCTTGGCGGCCCGCTGGAGGCAATGTGGTTCGAGCACGTCGGCTGGCGATGGCTGTACTGGGAAACGCTGCCGCTATGCGCGGTGGCAATACTGATGATCGGCTGGGGACTGCCGCGCGACCCGTCGCACTGGGACCGGTTCCGCAATTTCAACTGGCGCGGGTTCATGCTTGGTGTGCCGGCCATCATGTGCGTGGTGACGGTGCTGTATCAGGGTGACCGGCTGGACTGGTTCCGCTCCCCCGTCATCACGCACCTGACATTCTGGGGGGGGGCGCTGTTCATCGCCTTCCTGGCGCATGAATGGTTCCATCACAGCCCGTTCTTCCGCATCCAGTTCTGGGGTAACCGCAATATCGCCGCATCCCTGCTGACGCTGGTGGCGTCCCTCATGATCTGTGGCCTCATGACGGAAATTCCGTTCACCTACCTTGCCGACATACGCGGCTACCGGCCCATTCAGGCCGCACCGGTGGCGCTGGTGGTGGCGCTGCCGCAGCTGGTCCTGCTGCCGCTGACGGCGGCACTGTGCAATATCCGCGCGGTGGACTGCCGGTATGTGCTGGCCATAGGTCTTGTCTGCCTTGGCGTTGCGGCGTGGCTTGGCACATGGCTGACGCCGGACTGGGTACGCGACAATTTCATGGTCATCCAGATCCTGCAGATCTTCGGACAGCCGATGGTGGTGATTCCCACCCTCATGCTGGCGGCGCTGGGGCTGGGGCCTGCGGACGGGCCGATGATCTCGGGCATGGTGAACATGCTCAAGGGCATGGCCAACGCCATCGCCACCGCCTTGTTCGAAGTCATGCTGCGCCGGCGTGAACAGTATCATTCCACCATGCTGCTGGACCTGCACGGCACGCATGGCACGGCACTGTCCGGCATGGGCGACCCCATTTCCGGACAGATCGCCGCCACGTCACCCGATGCCGGGCACGTGGCGCGCAACGCACTGCAGATCTTCCATACCTACGTGCATGAACAGGCCACCGTGCTGGCGCTGGCGGACATCTATCTGCTGGTCATGTGGATCTGTGCCTTTTTCCTTGTCCTGGTGGCCATCCTGCCCGGACGTATCTACCCCCCGCGTGCGCCGGTCCCCGCACCCGCCGCGCACTGAATGATCGGGTCCGAAGCAATGCCCCATAAAAAACCCATCATCCTGGCTGGCGCCACGGTTGTTGTCCTGGTCGCTGCCGCCTGGACCGCCGACCGGCTGGTATCAGGCAATGGCACCAGCGAATATACCAACGATGCCTATGTCACGGCGGATTTCACCACCGTAGCACCGAAGGTACCCGGTCGCATCGACCGCGTGATCGCGCAGGATAACGAGGCCGTCCACCCCGGCGAGGAACTGGCCCATATCGAGGACGAAGACTATCGCGCTGCACTGGAAACCGCACAGGGCGAGCGGGAAGCAGCACAGGGTGACGTCGCGAACCTTGAATCCGAACTGGTGCGCCAGTCGGCCCTGATCGCGCAGGCGCGCGCCAGTGTCAGCGCTGATCAGGCGCAGCTTGTCTTTGCCCGGCAGAACGCACGGCGTTACCGCAACCTGTCGGCGGACGGGTCCGGCACACTGGAACAGAACCAGGACAGCGCTGCCCGCCTGCTGGAAGCGCAGGCACGCCTTGACCATGACAATGCGGCGGTTGATGCCGAAACCGATCAGGTCGGGGTCCTGCGGGCACAACTGCTGCATGCACAGGGCGCCCTGGAACAGGCACGCGGGCGGGAACATACGGCAGCGCTCAACCTGTCCTACTGCACCATTCCCGCCCCGGTTGAAGGCGTGGTGGGCGAACGTGGGGTGCGCGTGGGGGCCTATGTCCATGCGGGCACGGCCCTGCTGGCGGTGGTGCCGACACAGGCAGCCTATGTGCTGGCCAATTTTCAGGAAACGCAGTTGACCCATGTCCGCACCGGCCAGCGCGCGACAATATGGGTCGATACATTCCCCGGCCACCCGCTGCATGCCCATGTGGACAGCCTTGCACCGGCCACCGGCGTTGCTTTCGCCCCGATCCAGCCGGACAACGCCACCGGTAACTTCACCAAGGTGGTGCAGCGCATTCCCGTCAAGCTGGTGTTCGATCCCGGGCAGAATCTGGCTGCGCTGGTACGCGTCGGCATGTCGGTTGAAGCCCGTATCGACACCGTGACCGCGCCTGACGGTCCCCACGCGACGGAGGCCCGCTATGCCTGGCAGTAACGTCATGCGGACCACACGCCGCCAGCGCGCCGCACTGACCTTCGGCATGATCGCGCTGCTGGCCACCGGGTGCACGGTTGGCCCCGACTACCACCGCAGGCCCCAGCCCGCGCCTGCGACGTGGCATGACAGCCTGCCACCCGCCGAAAGCCATGTGACCGACGCCACGATGGGCGCGCAGTGGTGGACCATTTTCAATGACGCCACCCTGACCGCACTGGAAGCACAGGTGGCACAGGACAACCTTGACCTGCAGGCCGCATCATGGCGCTTTGCCCAGAGCATGGCCGAACGCCGTATCGCCAGTGCCGCCCAGTTTCCCCATGCCGAAGCCAATGCGTCCTATGCCCGCGAACGCGCCAGCACCAATGGCGTGCTGGGCCTGCTGGGCACCATGGAACAGCAGGGTGCGGGCACGATCGCCAGCGGCACGCAGGGTTTTGGTCCCACGGCCATGCCCGGATCAGTTGGCAACCCGTCTTTCAACCTGCCCCAGTATGGCATGAACGCGGCATGGGAAGTGGACCTGTGGGGGCATGTGCGCCGTCAGGTCGAAGCCGCCACCGCCGCCATGCATGCGACCGAGGACATGCGGCGAGGGCTTATGGTCTCGCTCATGGCGGAAACGGCGCAGGACTACCTTGACCTGCGTGGCGTGCAGGCACGCATGGCCATTGTCCGGCAGAATATCGATCTTGCCAGCCACACGCTGCACCTGACCACGCGCCGCCTGAACGAAGGGGCCGCAACACGCATGGATGTGGCCGACGCAGCAGGTCAGTACGAGGAATTCCGCTCGCGCCTGCCGGTGTTGCAGGACCAGGAAGCACATCTGCTCAACGCCCTGAGCTTTCTGGTCGCCCGCGAACCCGGCGCGCTGACCCGGACCCTTGGCCATGGTGGCGACGTGCCGCCGGTTCCGCATGAAATCCCGGTAGGGCTGCCATCGCAACTGGCGGAACGCAGGCCCGATATCCGCATGGCGGAAGAACGGCTGCATGCCGCCACCGCCAGCATTGGTGTCGCCATTGCCGATTTCTTCCCGCGCGTGACCCTGTCAGGCAGCCTTGATGTGCAGGCGCTGCAGTTCAGCGGGCTGGGAAGCTGGGCATCGCGCCAGTACGGTTTTGGCCCGACCGCGACCTTTCCCATATTCGAAGGTGGGCGGCTGACGGGGCAGTTGCGCCTGCGCAAGGCGCAGCAGAAGGAAGCGGCGATCATGCTGCAGCGCACGATGCTCAAGGCATGGCAGGAAATCGATGATGCGATGGCCGACCTGTCATCGGCGCAGAACCAGCACGACCGGCTGGCCGCCGCCGTGGACCAGAACCAGATTGCCGTGCGTACCGCCCAACGCCAGTATACCGAAGGTTCGGCCGCATTCCTGAACGTGCTGGAAATGCAGGACCGGCTGCTGGATACCCAGTCGCGCCTGATCGAGGCGGATGTCGCGGTTTCGACTTCCGTCACCCATCTGTACCGCGCGCTGGGTGGTGGATGGGAAAGCCGTTATCCCCTGCCCCAGCCCCGCCGGAAAAAGGTTTGAAAACAGAAGAAGTTTCTGGTGAAGTTTTTCCAAAAAGCTTCAAAAAATACCGCCTTTTGTAAAAGGTGGCATCCAAAAACTTCTATCGGTTTCCAGATATAACAGGTATTATTCCACTCCTGCCGCCATGGCAGTGACGCAGGCTGCAGCCGTGCGGCTGATCCCGTCAAGACAGGCCAGTACCTCCAGCAGCCTGCCATTGCCGGGATCGGCCTTTTCCATATGGGCCAGCCGCCTGCGCGTGGCCCGGACCATGGCAATGCCACGCGGACTGACCGGCCGGTAGCGCACCAGCACGCGCAACAGTTCGGTAATGATATCCGACACCGTATCGCGCCGCTGCCGCTTGATCTGGCGCAGCAGCAGGATATTCAGGCCTACGGAAGAAAACATGAGCATAAGCCGGATACCGGCAATGGCGGTGTGATCCCCCTCCTGCGTTGCATGGCGCACCATGCGCCCTATCCGGTCCACACTTGTGCCGATCCACCACTGGGGGGACGGCGGCAGGGGCACAAGGCACAGCCGCCGCAGTTCGCCACGTATATGCACGCCAAAACGCAGCCGTTCATCCCGCGCACGGAATGGCAGGACCAGCCGGAACACCAGCACGCTCAGCCCCACCGCCAGAACCGTGTGGAAAGCACCATTCAGGAACGTGATTTCATCCACCCGGCTCTGGTTACCGGGCATGAGCAGGTTGGGCATGAGCAATCCGTAGGCCGCAGCAGCCCCCGCCGTACCCCGGTTGCATTTGGCCAGGCCGCCCACAAACAGGAATATGCCCAGAACGAAGGCAAATTCCTCATAATCCGTAAGATATGGCAGGATCCACAGGTCAAGGGTGCCTGCGGCAATGGCTGACCACACCGCCCCCGACAGGAACCGGGTCGTGCCCACCACCGGGTTTTCGCGCGTGGCGAACAGGCCGCAGACCAGCGTGGTAATGGCAATGAACCCCATGCCACCGGGCCATGCGGTGCATTCATAAACGAAAGCCGCCAGCATGATGGCAGCAGCCCCCCGCAACCCATTATAGAGCGCCAGCCGGATATCGCGGTGCCCCCCCAGATGGAACCGGAAACGGTCATGCACAGGCGGGCTGAAAATGGCATGGCAGTGATCCAGCGCCGTTTCCAGATCATCCATCGTGGCCGCCAGCACCCCATGGGTAATGCGGGCCGTTTCCTGCTCGCCATGCGCCGAGCGCCGTTCAAACAGGGTACGCAGGTGCTTCACCTGGGCCTGCACGGCATCCAGCGCACCGGCTTCCAGCCGACAGGTCACCAGCCGGTCACACAGATGCAGCAGTTGCCCCCGTGTATCCGCCAGCACCCCGTCATCGGCCAGCATCGCGCGTTCCGCCCCGCCAGACAGACCGACAAGGCGGGTGACAAGGATCGAGACCTCCGCCAGCACGGCGCGGGCATGATCGCCCGCATGCACCTGTCGTCCCATTTCAATGGCCGGGAATTCAAGTCCCTGATGGACCGATACCACCATGTCCGAGAACTCACCGGCATGGACCAGCGTATCACGGTCATGCAACACGATTTCGCGCAGCAGCGTCGCCAGGCGGTGCAGCACATTTTCCACCTGCGCCACCATGGTCGCCTGCGCGCGCGTGGACAGGCTGACGGTGAACAGCATGGCCATTCCCGCCTCGCACACCACACCCAGAATGATATAGGTGGCGCGTGAAATGCTGATGAAAAAGACGTTATCCGGCGCGGATGCCGCCGCCACCGCAATGATCGAACAGGTATAGCCCGACAGCACGAAAGCATAGGAACGGAAGTTCAGGCAGAACGTGGCAAGGAAGCTGCACAGCCCGATCCATATGGCCACGGCGGGAAAGAACAGCCATGACTGCTGCGGAAAAGCGGCAATGAACACCACCGCGGCAATCGCGCCAACCAGCGTACCCACGATACGCCACCGCGCCTTGGACATGCTTTCGCCACGACGCACCTGTGCCACCGACCATACGGTGGCGACTGCCCATTGCGGGCTGTCCAGTTCCATCCATAGCGCAATGGCCAGCGCCACGACGGAGGCAACGGTATTGCGCAGTGCGAACGCCACGGCCTGTGGCGTAGGACAGAACAGCCAGCGCAGCATGTCCACCCCCACAGGCCAACGCATGACCGGCCCGGGCGTGAAGCGGGAAATATTCATCTGATCCTGCCCGTCATGGCGTGGCGGACACGTTTTACTTCCCCTTACGGAAGCTGTTTGCCCATGAAAATCGTCGTAACTGCCCTAGGGAACGGAATCTGCCTTCTCATACGGGCGGTACCGTGCCGTCCAGACTGCGGCCTTCAGCGCGGCCTCGAGCGTTTCAGGCGTTGCCTGCGGGGCGACACCTTCCACCTGCCCCTGACGGATCACGGCCCGCGCCACCGCCATGGCCACGGTGCGCAGTTCAGATACGGGCGGCAGCAGGGGCACGGTCGCCTGATCATCCACCCCGGCGGCGGGCGAAAGCCCGGCCAGAGCGTGGGCTGCGGCAAGGAACATGCCATCCGTCATGCGTGTGATGCCGCCCGCCACAACCGCAAGACCAACACCGGGAAAGACATAGGAATTGTTGATCTGGTCCACCGGACGGAGGCACCCGTCATACTCCACGGGTGCGAACGGGCCGCCAGTACCGATGATCGCACGCCCGTCCGTCCATTCCAGCAGGTCCGCGGGGGTTGCCTCTATATTGGCGGTGGGGTTGGACAGGGCGAAAATGACCGGACGGACGGACTGCTGTGCCATGGGGGCCACGATGTCACGCGTAAAGGCGCCGCCCTGTCCTGATGTGCCGATCAGCATGGTGGGACGGACATTCTTCATGACCTCGGCCAGCGTGACATGGGCTGCATCGGCCACGTTCCACGTCGCCGCGATATCGGCAGGCTGCACGAAAGGATGCTGGCCTTCGGTCACACCATCCATGCCCGCGCGTACAAGGCCGTTGATATCGACCATGAAGAAACGGCGATTGGCCTCATCGGGCGTCATGCCCTCCGCCACCATCATCTGCGCCAGCAGGTCGGCAATGCCGCAACCCGCGCCGCCCGCGCCAAAAATGACGATCCGCTGCTGCGCCAACGGGGCAGCACCTGCACGGATCGCGGCCAGCAGCGCACCCGCCGTCACCCCTGCCGTGCCCTGTATATCGTCGTTATAGGTGCACATCCCGTCACGATAACGGCGCAGGATACGCAGCGCATCCGCGCCCGACAGGTCTTCCCAATGCAGGGCGATATTGGGCCAGCGCGCATTAACGGCGTCCACGAATTCCGCAATGAAGGCATCATAATCCGCACCGCGCACGCGCTTGTGCCGCCAGCCAATATATTCAGGGTCTTCCAGCAGCGCCACATTATCGGTGCCAACATCCAGCAGAATGGGCAGTGCGCGCGCCGGATCCAGGCCACCGCAGGCGGTATAGAGCGACAGCTTGCCAATGGGGATGCCCATCCCATTCGCCCCCTGGTCACCAATGCCAAGGATGCTGCCGCCATCACTGGCCACGATCACGCGCACCCCGTCCCATTGCGGGTCGGACAGGATTTCGGCAATGCGGCCCCGATCCGTGTAATTCAGGAACAGGCCACGCGGGCGGGTCCAGATATGGCTGAATTCCCGACAGGCCCGACCGATTGCGGGCGTGTAGATGATGGGTAGCCATGCCTCCAGCGCCTGATCGATAATGGCGTAGAAAAGCGTTTCATTCCTGTCCTGGATTTCACGCAGCGCAATATGTCGCGAAAAATTGTCCGGCAGCGCCGCCAGTCGGGCACGGGCAAGATCGGCCTGTTCTTCCAGCGTGGCAATGCGTGCGGGCAACAGGCCATGCAATCCGAACAGGTCACGTTCACGACTGTCGAATGCATTTCCCTTGTTCAGAACTGGACAGTCCAGAAGTTCCCTGCCGGACAGCGCCGTTTTGAGGGAAGTGTGACAGGTGGACTGGACTGTATCCGACATAAGAACCCGATATTGCGATAACAGTGGAAGGATGCGCAGGATACGTATCTGCACATCTTCGTGTAGGGTATGCGACTGCACGCCAACCGTACGCCAGACGCAATCATGGGATGACATATGCCGGATGAAATCAGTGACCTGAAGTTTTTCTGCATCCTGACCGCATCGGGCAGCATTGCCGGGTGCGCACGTGCCATGGGTATGTCGCCCGCCGCCATGAGCCGCCGCCTCAGCGCCATGGAAACCCGCCTTGGCACACGTCTGGTCACACGTACGTCGCGCCATTTCGCCCTGACGGCGGAAGGCCAGCGCCTGCATGAACACGCGGTCAGGATCATGCAGGAAGTGGAAGAAGCCGAGGCCGAACTGACCGCGCGCGCCGGTATCCCGCACGGGCTGCTGCGCGTGGGCGTGCCATCTGAAATCGGGCGCAAGCTGCTGGCCGGTGTCGTGGCCGCCTTTGTCGGGCAGTATCCTGATGTCACCGTGCACCTGACCCTGTCGGATGCGGGGCTGGATGTGATTGATGACGGTCTGGACATCGCCATCCGCCCCGGCATGCCGTCGGATCAGGAAGTCATGACCACCAGCCTGATCAACAGCCGCCGCGTGGTGTGCGCATCCCCCGATTATGTCGCGCGCAGGGGATTGCCCGCCACACCGCATGACCTGCTGAAACATGACTGCATCTGCCTGATCCGCCGCCAGCGCATATTCAATGAATGGGCCTATCTGGATGGAAAGGCGCGTAAGGAAATCCACGTCACTCCCCGCCTGGCCACATCCAGCAGCGAGGTCGTGCATGACTGGGCCGTAAGTGGGCGGGGCATTGCGCTGAAGGTGCTGTGGGATATTGCCGATGACCTGAAATGCGGTCGACTTATCGAATGCCTCAGCACCTATGCGTGGGAGGACGTGACGCTGTATGCCGTCTATCCGTCACGTGCGCACCTTCCCTCCCGCACACGGTTTTTCCTTGATTTTGTCAGGCGTGAACTGCGCCAGAACTATTTCGGGACATAAGAGGACATTTCTGATGAAGCTTTTTTCAAAAAGCTTCAGGATATTCATGTCCCTCCACCGTAATTCGCCCGGATACGTTCATCCAGATAATCCCGGGCAGTAATGGGTGCGTATTTCTTCTGCGGACCCTGAATGACCGCATCACGGTTGGCCTGACAGAAAAACGGCAACGACAGGCGGGGGCCAAGATATTCATCACGCCGGGGCATGCGCACCCGGTGCAGGGTGGATTTCAGGCGGTCGTCGCTCCAGCGCATCAGCATGTCACCAATATTGCACGTAACCGCACCCGCCAGTGGCGGTACGTCGGTCCATGCCAGTGCGCCCGCATCCTTCATATCCGCATCCCTGCCGGGGCAGACCTGCAGGCCACCCTGTCCCGGGCGTTGATGCAGCAGGGTCAGACAGTCGAAATCGGAATGGGCGCCAGCACGCCAGAAATCAAAATCCGTGCCGCGGGCATTTTCCATGCTCATGTAATGAATCAGGCGCAGGGTACTCTGGTACCGTGCTGATGCGGGATCATGATTACGGGTGAAAAAATCCGCATCAAACCCCAGCCGGATCGCGAAACACGACAGGATTTTCATCCCCAGTTCCCAGTTCTGGCGTTCGAAACGCCGCATCCGAGCCTGAAAACCGGGCAGTGCGCTTTCGGCAGGCCATAGGTCATTCCCCATCTGCGGCAGGGTGATCTGGTAGGATTCCTTGTTATCCGGCGTGCCAGTGGAAGGACGGACCTGCGCACGGTATTCCCACCCGACGTTCGAACCGGGACGGCGGGCATAATGCGCCTTTTCCCCCAGCGGCAGGTCAAAGAACCGCCTGGCTGCGGCAAAGGCGGCATCCACGTCCGCAGCGTCAATGCCGTGGTTGATGACCTGAAAGAAACCGACCTGTGTTGCGGCTTCCCATAATGCATCGGCAATGGCAGGTTTGCGCCGGTCATAATCCGACAGGTCAATCTGCGGGATATCACGGGTCATACAGGTGCCCTGCCCGCCAATCATGGACTCACGATCAAGTTCGGACCGTGCGTTGCCACGTGGGGGCATGAATGAAGGGGGCATGCGGTTTTCTCCGGCCAGAAGGTTTTTCCTGCCGGGCACGCACGAGGTACGGGGCATGGCGCAGTCTTTCCGATCCGGGGCAACCGGATTGTGAAGAAAAAACGCCACCATATAAAATGCCATGCACGCCAGCGGCCCACAAATCAGGAACTGATTGGTGAGGAGCAATGCCCAGGATAAAATCCCGACCGCTTCTACTCGCCCCGGAACAACAGCATGGCGGGATATTTTCCGTCAAGCACGAAAACCACGCGGGCAGGCATTACCCCTGTGGCAGCCAGACGGTGCAGCATGTGCCCTGCCCCGGTGTGCTGGTTATGTCCAGACGGCCACCGTGGCGGTCCACGATATGCCGGACAATGGCAAGTCCCAATCCCGTCCCCTGATCCCCCCCCTTACGCCCGGCAGGCTGGGATACGCGATAGAACCGTTCGGTCAGGCGCGGCAGGTGCTGGGCCGCGATGCCCGGCCCGTTATCACGCACCGAAATCGCCAGCCCGCCGGTTTCCAGCCATTGCGCCGCAACATCAATCCGCGCCACCGCCGGTGGTGACGGGCGGCCATAACGCAGTGCGTTTTCACACAGGTTGACCAGCACCTGCAAAATCTGATCCGCATCCCCCCGCACGGTACCGGCGGGGGGAGCGTGAATGATGACCGCGGCGCGATCTTCTGCCGGTTTGCCCTGCAGTTCATCAGTCAGGCGTGCAAACAGGTCAGGCAGCACGACCTGCCCCTGCGGGCGCTGGTGTTCCAGCATCTGCACGCGCGACAGGTACAGCAACCGGTCAATCAGGCGCTGCATGCGGGCTGCCTGCCGGGCCATGATGGCAAGAAATTTCTGCCTTGCTGCGGCATCATTCGCAGCAGGCCCCTGTAATGTCTCGATAAATCCGATCAGGGCGGCAAGCGGAGTGCGCAGCTCATGGCTGGCATGGGCGACAAAATCACTGCGCGCACGATCCAGCGCATCATGCGCCGTGGCATCCAGCAGCACCACCACACAGGCCGGATGGCCATGCCACGACCCAGCCTTCACGAAAGCCTGCACCACCCGGCGGACGGGCACATCGGCCTCAATCCGGACCTCGCTCACACCGCCAGGTTGCAGTTCGGCCACAGCGCGCTGCAGGGCGGGATGGCGGATCAATGTACCCAGCCCTTCGGCAAATTCGGCCTGGGCGCGGGTTGCCGCATGCAGAAGCCGTCCCCCGCGCGACAGTACAACCAGTGCGACGGGCAGTTCATCAACCGTAATCGTATCCGCATCCCCGGTGGCAACAGGGTCCGCCAGTGCGCGAGCAGGATAATAGGGCAATCGCCGCAGGCTGCCCGCGGAAGACGCAGCCAGATGCACGCCATATCCCCCCACGGCCGCACCGATCACCAACCCCACAACCATCAGAACAAGCGCCGTCACCCCATTCTCCCATTCCCGGCCTGCGCAGGGCACGACATGGGCGATACCATGATGCCGGAGCAGCGGAAAGCAGAATGATTTTTGTAATAAAATTACAATTTGTGCGATGCAAAATTAATATAATTCCACTCAATTTGACATTTTGATAATTTTAAAATATGGATCGATCATCATAAAAATAAAAACAATGGTTGCGAAAATCATGATCCACCCGGTCCTGCGCCCCACCGCATCTGTCTGCTTTCCCGAATGCGTCGTGTACGTGCCCTGACACGGCGCACGTACCACAGGCCTCCTTGCCGCGTTTTCACGCCCCGCCCATCCGGCCCGGCCACGAGAAAATCGACAGATGACACGACATACACACCATGCCCGTGACCAGCATGGCCACCATCCGTTCCCGCATGCATGCAGATGGCTGCTGGCGGTAAGCACCATGGCGCTGCCCGCCCACCGCATCCTGGCCCAGACCGCACCGCCTGCTGCGTCAGTGGTTCCTTCCCTCGTCACGTCCGGCGCGGTTTCCGCCATGCCTTCAACGGGGATAACGCCGGAACAGCAGATCAGCCTCAATCTGGATGTGGAGCGCCTCGGCCCGACGCCCGAGGCCATCCGCAGGCCCCCCAACACCCCCATTCCGCCCAGTGGCGTCCCGACCTACCCCTCCGCCGGACTGGCGACCATGAGTGTCGCCCCCGTCAGCAGTCCCGGCGATAACAGGGCGTTTCACAAGATCGAACTGGACGCCATCCTGACCCACCACGAAGGGCCGTCCGCCCTGCTGCCCGAATGGATCGACGCGCAGCATGACAGCGATCTGGAGGACCCGTACTACGTCCCCACCGCAGGTAGCGGCCATCTGGTCCCGCAGCTGAACCCGCTGCGTAGAAAACTGCTGGACCACGGCGTAAGCTTTGCCTTCACTTACAAGGGTGAAGCGATGGGCGTGATCAATGGCGGCGTGGAGCGTGGCATGAGCTACGTCCATGAACTGACCGCGCAGGTGAACTTCGACCTTGAAAAAATGGCGGGGATAACCGGCTGGTCGGTGCATACACTGGTGATGGAACGCGCGGGCCATGCCGTAAGCCATGACCGCGTGGGGGAATATTACGTCAACCTGCAGGAAGTCTATGGCCTGTCGGGCAATGTGGTGGCCCATCTGGTGGATTTCTATGCTGAAAAGAAGCTGCTGGACAACCATCTGGACATCACGTTCGGCCGCATGGCGCTGACCCATGTGTTTGCCACGTCACCGCTGCTGTGTTCGTTCATGGTCACGTGTTCCGCGCCCGTGGCGCTGAAGCTGGACCCCGGTTTCAGCGTGTATCCGAAGGCGACATGGGGGTCGCGCATCCGCATGCGGCCCACGCGTGATACCGCCATCCAGATCGGCGCGTATTCGGTCAGCGCCCTGACCGACAACCCCAGCGGCTGGGCCTGGGGCAGCGAGAAGGCAACGGGCCTCATGCTGCCCGTCGAGTTCACGTGGCAGCCCTTCCTGACCCGCAACCGCCTGCCTGGGCATTACGTGCTGGGCTACGCGCACGACACCACGCGCTATCCTGACCAGATCGGCATTGGCCTGTCCCCTGCCCTGCGCACGGCGGCGGGGCGCCAGCGATCGGCGCCGATGGACATGTTCTGGTTCGAAGGCGACCAGATGGTCTATCGCCGGGGTGGGCGTAACCAGATGGCGGGCGGCTACCTGATGGCAGGGTATATCCATAACACCCCGCATGTGACCTCGATTTCGGATGAAGCCTATGGCGGCCTGTCCTTTGCCGGGGTTATTCCGTCGCGGGTCACGGACCGGCTGGGCATCATGTATTCATGGTACCACGTCAGCCACCGCAAGGAGGAAGGGCAGATCCTGCAGTACGAAGCCGGTTATTCGCTGGGTACTGCCGTGCGTGCGCCCCAGACGGATTCCCATATCATAGAAGCCTATTACGCCATTGACGCGATGCCGGGGATGCTGGTCCAGCCGGAATTCGAGTACATGATCCGTCCGGGGGAGACCAGACATATTCCCAATGCAGCCCTGGTCGGGCTGAAGGTCATTGCCAACCTGTAATCCATTTCAGACACATGAATGAGGAAAAAGCCCTGCATTCCGGGTGGTGCAGGGCTTTTTTCGCGTCCGGGCCGTAATTGATAATGCGAATTTGTTGCATTTAAGAGACACCAGAGCAACGAACTGTTTCCGCATTATTGCGAATAATTATCAAAATAGATATGCAGCCTCCATGCAATTAAGAGGCTGTTGCAATATGAAAAACCAGACCATTCGCCAGAAACTCAGGCCTTTCTCCCTGCTCACCGCCTCCATGGCGCTGGCCTGTGCTGCCACGGGCGCGCAGGCCGCGGCACAGGATACGACATCCACTGCCCCCACCAGCAGCAGCAAACAGGCCCGAACGACCAAGACATCAGATACCGATACAACGGACCTGTACAACCATTCGTCCGATACATCCCATGACATGACCCATGTCACCGCATCCCCGATGAATGTCCTGCATGAATCCATCGGGCTGAGCCGGATGCCGCAGGACGCCATGCACACGCCACAGAACGTAAACGTGGTGCCGCAGGTGCTGATGCAGCAGCAGAACGTAAAGTCCCTTGATGAAGCACTGAAAAACGTACCCGGCATCACCGCATCGGTGGGTGAAGGCGAAGGCGGCATGGCGGGGGACCAGTTCCTGATCCGCGGATTTGCTGCCCAGAACGATATTTATGAAAACGGCCTGCGTGACTTTGGCGTCTATACGCGCGACAGCTTCTATTACGACCATGTTTCGGTCATCAAGGGGCCGTCATCGGAAGTATTCGGTAACGGCACCACTGGTGGCGCGATCAATATCGTGACCAAGACGCCGCATCTGGGCAACAGCTACCAGGCCAGTTTTTCGGGTGGCAGCGGGTCCTATTATCGCGGCACGCTGGATGTAAACTACCAGCTGAACAGCACCACCGCCTTTCGCCTGACGGGCATGGGCAACGAAAACAATGTCGTTGGCCGTGATGATATCTATTCCCACCGCTGGGGGATCGCACCCTCCATTGCTTTCGGGCTGGGCAAGAAGGTTTCGTTCGTTCTGGAATATTTCCACCAGAACGATAACCGCATTCCCGATTATGGCGTGCCGGTCGTCTATTCATCTGCTGGCGCCATTGGTCGCCCCGTGACCGAATATGGCGTCAAGCGCACCAACTGGTATGGCACCACCTATGATCAGGATGATTCCAGCACCGACATGATCACCGGCCGCCTGACGGCCAAGGTCAATCCGATCCTGACATTATATAACGACATGCGTGGCGGCATCTTCCACCGCTATTTCTCTGCATCGCAGGAAGCATGCTCGAACTTCAGCAGTGGCGCCGTCCTGACGAACAACACGTTCAACGGCGTGTCACCTTCATCCACCTGCCAGTCCGACTTCTTTTCATCCAATCCTGGCGCCGCACAGGTGGCGCGTAACGGCGGGGTCGGTGGACCCGAACCCTACCGGCAGAGCGACTGGTCCATACAGGATGTGTTTTCCGGTGTCGCACACCTGAAGACCGGGCGGATCCGGCACGAGATCATTGGCGGCTTCGACATTGAATACGTGACCGACCACCGCCAGAACTACGCCTATGGTTCCAACCGTCCCGGCACCAGCCTGCTTGACCCCTCCCCTTACGTGCCCGGCCTGACGCTGGGGGACTGTAACCAGTATCCGAACCGGCTGGTCAATATCGGCAATGGTGTGGGCCGCAAGTGCTACAAGGACAGTTCTGCACTGGATGTAGGCTTCTTCCTGTCGGACCAGATCTGGCTGACAAACTACCTGTCGGTAAAGGCCGGTTTCCGCTGGGATAACTGGAACAGCCATTACAGCGCGACCGGCGGCAGCACTGCAACACCCGATGTGCATTACGGGCAGAACGAAACCACCATCAACCCGTCCGTCAGCATCATGTACACCCCGCGCAACAACCTGATGGTGTATTTCAACTGGTCGGAATCCACCACGCCGCTGAGCATGTACGTCACCAACAGCTCCGAACCCATGAACGCCAAGAATGCAAGTGCAGCACCCGAACGCAGCAGGCTGTATGAAGTGGGTGCGAAATACAGCGCTTTCCATGACCGCATCGGCTTTACGGCTGCCCTGTTCCGTCTGGAAAAGAACAATTCGGTGCAGACCGATCCTTCCACTGGCGATATTACCGCCACCAGTGACCAGGAACGCAACCAGGGGCTTGAACTCAGCGCGTCAGGCACGCTGCTGCGCAACTGGATGTTCTATGGCACCTATGCGCTGTATGACCCCACCATTACCAAGGCTGGCTCCACGACATCCAAGCAGGGCGGACAGATCCAGTATGTGCCCCATAACCAGGCCACGGCATGGACCAGTTATGAAATCGCCCCGCGCAAGCCGTGGAACATGACCATTGGTGGCGGCATCACGTGGCGGCAGGGTGTGTGGCTGGATCAGGCCAATACGGCGCGCGTGCCCGCCACGGTGGAATTCGACGCCATGGTCTCGCACCATTTCGCCGACCACTGGAAAGTGGCAATGAACGCCTATAACCTTGATAACCGGCTGAATTACGGCAGCCTGTTTTCAAACCGGGTGACGCCTTCCATCGGGCGGTCGTTCCTGTTCAACATCTCGGCCCAGTACTGATCCACAACGCTACACGCCCAAGGTTCCGCCATGCTACTGCACATTCCCGCCCTGCTTACGGCCGATGAACTGGCCCATTGCCGCGAAACACTGAAAAACGCGCAGTGGACCGATGGCCGCGAGACGGCGGGCGCGCAGTCGGCCAAGGCCAAGAACAACCTGCAGCTGCCCCGGGATTCGCAGGCATGTCTTGAACTGGGGCAGCTTGTGCTGCGTGCGCTGGGCCGCAACGCCCTGTTCAACAGCGCGGTGCTGCCCTACCGGGTCAGCCCGCCACTGTTCAACCGCTATGAAAACGGCATGAGCTTTGGCGCGCATGTGGATAACGCCATACGCGGCATCCTGTCGGGGGGCATCCATACGCGTATCCGCACGGATGTTTCCTCCACGCTGTTTTTTTCCGATCCGGATGAATATGACGGCGGTGAACTGACCATTCATGCCAATGGCAATGAACAGACCATAAAACTGCCTGCAGGCGACATGATCCTGTATCCCACCACCGTGCTGCACAGCGTCACCCCGGTAACGGGGGGCAGCAGACTGGCGGCCTTTTTCTGGTCCCAGTCGATGATTGCTGAAGAGAGTCGGCGGCAGATCATGTTTGACCTGGACATGCAGGTGACATCGCTGCGCGAACGGCTGGGGGATGCCGATTCTGCCGTGCTGTCGCTGACCAATATCTATCACAACATGATGCGCCAGTGGTGCGCACTTTAGCCGGTCATCCGATGCCCGACAGGAAATATTTCCGCTTTTTTGAATATTTTCCGTGCTATTTGCGTGCAACTCCTCTACAAGCTGTCTCACGGCTGGACTTTTCAGCTACGGACAAGATTTCAATTGCAGCCACGCTACGCGGCCTTCTGGCATCCCCGATATAACGAAAAGTCTCGATTCCGCGCATGTTCGCGTGGGTGCCGGTTACGCAAGGAGGCCAACACATGGCCGCAGGAACAGTTAAATGGTTCAACGCCCAGAAGGGCTTTGGATTTATCCAGCCTGATGATGGAAGCGCTGACGCTTTCGTTCACATCTCCGCAGTCGAGCAGGCTGGCCAGCAGACCCTGAACGAAGGACAGGCTGTGACCTACGACCTCGAACGGGGCCGTAATGGCAAGTCTTCCGCAGTCAATCTGAAGATTGGCTGATAATTTCGGCAGGAACTCCGGTTCCTGCCGTTTTTATTTCTACCCTGTTTTACAGCCAGACAGCATGTTCCGGCTTCTGATACTGGCGCTGACCTGCCTGCCCTTGCATCATGCCATGGCGCAGATGCCCGGCGCGGTCCCCGGTGGCTGGAATGGCAGCGTGGCATTGCCCGCCCCATCGGGTCTGTCCATGCCATCCACACTCCCATTGGCGCATTTTGCCCCCCTGACCGGCCCCGGTCAGTCTGTCCGCATGTCCCCATACACGGGGCAGGAACATGGGCAGGCCGACAGTCGCGACATGCAGCCTGCTTCCCCCATGATTGACAATGACGCGCAGCGGGACTGGAATGCCTTCCAGCGGACTGAACGTCAGGTATTGCAGGACATGCACCACATGCCCCCGCCCTGACGGCGGGCGCGGTTTTCAGTCAACCGCAAAAATGTCGCGCATATCCATATGACTGGCAATTTCCCATACCCGCACCGTCAATGCAGTTGGCAGGGACTGGGTCAGGCGTACCAGACCAACCTCCGGCGCGCTACAGGGTCCAAGCGGGCGTACCTGCAGGCGGCAATGCCCGGTATGGGTTGGCAGGGCTACAACCGGCAATATGCTGGCCAGCCGCCCTGCCAGCAACTCGGCATACAGTACTTCCAGCGAATTCGTTTCCAGTACCACGGTGGGCGTTATCCCCGCGCCCCTGAACGCGGCGTCCACAATCTGGCGCGTCCGCATTTCGGGGCTGAGCAGGCACAAAGGCAGATCGGCCAGCGTGCTCCAGTCGCGTCGCCCCGCAGGCAGGACAAGGGGATCGGCCGCCACCAGCACGTGCTGTTCGGTAAAAAGCGGCAGGGTGTCAAAAGGGGCATCGGGCGGGAGCTGGTCCAGATAGACCAGCCCGAGGTCAAGCTGCTGCTGCCGCAGGCGGTGAATCGTATCCGCGCATGAACCAATCCGCACCTGCAGGTGCAGGCCGGGAATGGCGGTACGGAAACTTTCCAGCAACAGGGGAATGGCCTGCATCCCCGGCGGCATGGCGCCTATGGACAGCGTACCCCCCGCCACTTCCTGCGCGAAGGCCGCTTCCTGCCGCAACCCGTCCAGTGCCGCCAGCGTCTGGCGCGCCCACGCCAGCACCCGCCGCCCTTCATCCGTCAGGCCATTGAAACGCCGGGTGCGGCGGATAATGGTAATGCCCAGCTCGGCTTCAAGCTGGCGTATCGCTGCCGACAGCGCGGGTTGCGATACGCCGCAGCTTTCCGCCGCGCGGGAGAAATGCTGATAGCGGTCAAGGGCTATCAGGTAGGTCAACTGCCGCAGAAACACGCCACATCCGTCCTGACAAAAAACGTCACACTCTTATCGGACAACAACGACATCCACCAGTGACTGTCCAGATATCCCTGCCGTGGGGAGGAAACACGGACCACCTTGCCACGGGCTACCACACTGCCTGCATGGCTCCAATCCGGCAATCACCGGATTGACAATAATCCTTTGATAAAAATAATAAAAATCTTTGAGCGCTGCCTTTTTCCAAAAGACGGCATCTTCCGAAGCTTTTGAGAAAAAGCTTCGCCAAAAACTTTCCACGGTCTGCGCAATCTCCCGACAGCAGGCTGCCGCGATCATGCTGTTTTTGATCCAATCCGTTCATGCTAACATCCGCGCCGTATGGAATGGCGTTACCACATCCCGCCGCTTGCGGCCCTCAATGCCTTCGTGGCCTATGCGCGCACGGGAGGCATCCGTCGTGCCGCAGTTGCACTGGGGGTGGATCATGCTGTTGTCAGCCGCCACCTTCGTGACCTTGAAAACACCCTTGGCGTTGCCCTGCGCAACCGCAGCGAAGGCGGCCTGACACCTGAAGGGCATGATTACCATGCCCGCATCGCTCCCCTGCTGGACGGGTTGGCCCGCGCCACGGCGGACATACGCGGGCAGATGCCGCAGGTGACCCTGACGTGTTCACACGGCATTGCCTATCACTGGCTGTTGCCACGGCTGGCCAGTTTCCGGCAGCTATACCCCGGTGTGGAACTGATGCTGCGTCCGGTTGATTCCGACTGCCGGTTTGATCCCGACCGGATCGACACCGTGCTGCATGCCGATATCCGCTACATCAACGACCACAATCCCGTCCCCATCCCACCGCGCATACGGGCCCTGCCGGTGGCGCGACCACCGGTTTTTCCCGTCGCAAGTCCCGCCTGCCTGCACCGCCTTGCCCATCAGTTGCGCAATGCCGCCGACCTGCTACATGCGCCGCTGCTGATTGAGGACAACGATACGGAATGGCGGCTGTGGTTCGCGGGCCAGTCGGTCGAAGTCGCGCATGTGACCGGATGCAGCCGGTTATGGCAGGCGCATCTGGCGCTGGCGGCGGCGCGCGCGGGCGAAGGGATCGCGCTGGCCAATGCCTACCTGCTGGAAGATGACCTGCAGACCGGTCGCCTGGTCCGGGTCACCACCACGGACATCCCGCTACTTGATGTATCGCTGGGGGCCTATGTCCTGCGCGCGACGGAGCAGGCATGGCAGGCCCGGCCGATGGTGATGCTGCGCACATGGCTGGAAGCACAGCTTCATGCGGATACAGCGGAAGTGGTGACATCCAGTCACCACTGATCGCCTAAAAAGCCCCTCCCCACCCCGTTGCGAACCCGTTACGTGGAACATGACCAGAATGGCTGTACCCACAGCCCCACCATATACCCCCACAGGGATGAAAACAGGCCATGACACTGACCAACAAGGACCTTCTTGCCCGCCGTAACCACGCCGTGCCGCGCGGGGTGACGACATCCACCCCTGTTTTCGCCGACCGGGCGGAAAATGCCGAACTGTGGGATGTGGAAGGCCGGCGCTACGTTGATTTCGCTGGTGGCATCGCCGTGCTGAACGTAGGGCACCGCCACCCGAAGGTGCTTGAGGCCGTACGTGCGCAGCTTGACCGTTTCACGCATACCGCGTTCCAGGTCTCGGCGTATGAACCGTATATCGCGCTGGCGGAAAAGCTGAATGCACTGGCCCCGTTTGAAGGCCCGGCCAAGACCATTTTCTTCTCCACCGGGGGGGAAGCAACCGAAAACGCGGTCAAGATCGCACGCGCGGCGACCGGGCGTAACGGCATCATCGCCTTTACCGGCGGGTTCCATGGCCGCACGCTGCTGGCATCGGCCATGACAGGCAAGGTCAAGCCGTACAAGGCGCCGTTCGGTACCCTGCCGGGTGAAGTCTATCACCTGCCTTTCCCTGATGGGGAAGAGGTGCAGGTGGCGGACACGCTGCGCATGCTGGACTTCCTGTTCGCCGCCGACCTGCCGGCGTCCAGCGTCGCCGCCATCATCATCGAACCCGTTCAGGGCGAAGGCGGTTTCCGCGTGGCCCCCACCGAACTGCTGGTCGCCCTGCGCCGCATCTGTGACGAACACGGCATCAAGCTGGTAGCTGACGAAGTGCAGAGCGGCTTCGCCCGCACGGGCCGCCTGTTCGGCATCGAACATTCCGGCGTGCAACCCGACCTTGTCTCGGTCGCGAAGTCCATGGGTGGCGGCCTGCCGCTTTCGGGCGTGATCGGGCGCGCGGAACTTATGGACGCGGTTGGCCCCGGCGGCCTTGGCGGTACCTATGGCGGTGCGCCGCTGGCCTGTGCCGCGGGTCTGGCCGTGCTGGACATCATCCGTGACGAAAAGCTGGTGGAACGCGCCAACACGATTGGCGAAAACCTGCGTCGCCACATCGACCGCCTGCATGCCAACAGGAAGCTGCTGCCCGTCAGCCGCGCGCGTGGACTGGGGGCAATGATCGCCTTTGATATTCTGGAAGAACACGACAAGCCGGGTGTTCGCGCGGGTGCTGCCGCGGCCATCTGCGCGCGGGCATGCGAAAAGGGACTGATCCTGCTGTCATGTGGCACGCAGGGGGCAACCATCCGTATCCTTGTGCCATTGACGGCATCGGATGCGATCATTGATGAAGGAATGAACATCATCGAACAGGTTCTGGCAGAATCCGCAGCCTGAACCCGTTTCAATCGCCCGCCTGTTCGTACCGGAGACCGAAATGACCGTACACCTTTCCAACACATCCCTGTTCCGCAAGGATGCGTTCATTAACGGCACATGGTGCCCAGCGGCGGACGGTGCGCGCCGCCCCGTGCATAATCCCGCCACCGGCGCTGTCGTGGCGGAAGTGGCCGAATGCGGCGCGCAGGATGTCACCCACGCCGTTGCCGCCGCCGTCACGGCACAGGCGGAATGGCGCAACCGTACCGGGGCGCAGCGGCAGGTGATCCTGACGCGCTGGCACGACCTGGTGATGGACAATGTTGATGATCTCGCCACCCTGATCGTAACCGAACAGGGCAAGCCGCGCGCGGAAGCAGCGGGGGAGATCCGTTATGCGGCAAGCTTCCTGCTGTGGTTCGCGGCCGAAGCCATGCGCGCCTATGGCGATGTCATTCCGCCGACCAACCCGGCCACCCGGCTGAGCGTCATCCGCCAGCCCGTGGGCGTATGCGCCGCGATCACGCCGTGGAATTTCCCGGCCGCCATGATCACCCGCAAGGCCGGACCCGCACTGGCCGCAGGCTGCGCGATGATCGTGAAGCCCTCGGAAGACACGCCGCTGACCGCACTTGCGCTGGCGGAACTGGCCAAACAGGCAGGCGTACCCGCCGGCCTGCTGCAGATCCTGCCTGGTGACGGCGTAACACTGGGCAAGGCACTGTGCGCCAGCCCCGATATCCGCAAGCTGTCCTTTACGGGGTCCACGCAGGTGGGGCGTATCCTCATGGCGCAGTCGGCCACGACGCTCAAGCGCCTGTCGCTGGAACTGGGTGGCAACGCGCCCTTTATCGTATTTGACGATGCACATATCGAACAGGCGATCAAAAGCGCCATCGCCGCCAAGTACCGCAACGCCGGACAGACCTGTGTATGCGCCAACCGTATCCTGGTACAGGACGGCATTTACGACGAATTCGCCACCCGCTTCGCCCGCGTGGTGGAAAAGCTGCGGGTGGGGCCGGGCAGCGATCCTGATTCCGTCATCGGGCCACTGATCAGCGCAAAGGCGCGCGACAAGGTGGAAGAACACGTTGATGACGCGGTCGCTCATGGCGCGACCGTCATGTGCGGCGGCGCGCGCGACAATGCGGGCGAACTGTTCTACCGCCCCACCGTGCTGCGTGACGCGACCCCCGCCATGCGCATCGCCCACGAGGAAACCTTCGGCCCCGTGGCCCCGCTGTTCCGATTCCATACTGAAGCCGAGGCCATCTCCATGGCCAACGACACGGAATATGGCCTGGCCGCGTATTTCTTCACCCGCGACCATGCGCGCGCCTACCGCGTGGCCGAGGCGCTGGAATACGGCATGGTGGGTCACAACACCGGGCTGATTTCCAACGAGGTCGCCCCCTTTGGCGGCATCAAGCAGTCCGGCATGGGCCGCGAGGGATCGCGCTACGGCATGGATGAATACATGGAAATGAAGTATATCTGCACCGATATTACCGACCACTCAGCCTGATCGGCCGAAAGCGTGCCGCCCCCTTCGGGCATGAAGGGGAATAACGGGCGCATTTACTTCCGCTTTCAATGGACTACGATGGCGGCATGGACGAATTCCGCTTCCTTCATGCCGCCGACCTGCATCTGGACAGCCCGCTGCTGGGGCTTACGGAAAAATCGGGCGAATATGCCCGCCTTATCGCCGATGCCTCGCGGCGTGCCTTCAATGACATGGTCAACCTGGCCATCCAGACCGAATGCCGCTTTGTCGTGCTGGCGGGAGATGTGTTTGACGGTGACCTGCGCGATACGCAGTGCGGCCTGTTCTTCATCAGCGGCATGGCGCGACTGCAGCAGGCGGGCATCCGCGTTTTCATGATCCTTGGCAATCATGATGCAGAAAACCGCTTTGCCAGACACCTGCATGTAACGGACAATGTTCACCTGTTCGCCTCCAGCAAGGCCGAAACCTGCGTCATGGAGGGGCTGGGGGTTGCCGTGCATGGCCGCAGCTTTGGCCGCCGCGACGTAACCGACAATATCGCGCGCAAATACCCCGCCCCCGTGCCCGGCCTGTTCAACATCGGTATCCTGCATACCGCCTGCCAGGGGCGTGAGGGCCATGAAACCTATGCCCCCTGCACGGTGGAACAGCTGGTCAACCACGGCTATCATTACTGGGCGCTGGGCCATGTCCATACCCGCGAAATCCTGCATGAAAACCCATATGTGGTTTATGCAGGCAACCTGCAGGGACGCCATGTCCGTGAGGCCGGGCCGAAAGGCGCGTCACTGGTCACGGTGCGCGGCGGGGATGTCGCATCCGTGGAACATCAGGTGCTGGACGCCGTGCGCTGGGCCAGTGAGGTCGTGGACCTGACCCATGCCACGACGCCCGCCGAAATGACCGGGCGCATCCGCCGCGCAGGTCAGGACCTGATCGAGCAGGCACAGGGCCGGCCAATCGCCCTGCGGCTGGAACTGGTCGGCGCAAGCCCGCTACATGCCCACCTGATACGCGATACGGATACCGTACAGCAGGAAATCGAGGTTATTTTCGCCAGCCTGTCTGACGAGATATGGCTTGAACGGCTGAAGATCCGTACCCACCCACCCACCTGCCCTGCGGTTCTGGACCACTCCACCGGCGGGCGGATCGCAGCCGACATACGGCAGATGGCAACAGCCGAGGCATTGCAGACGGACCTGTCCGATATCCTGAAGACCATACTGGAGCGCGTACCCGCTCAGGCCCGGACGGATGAAATGCGTGAAAGCATTCTCAACGACGTGCCGACACGCGCGGTCGACCTTGCCCTGTCACTGGTGGAAAACCCGGAGGGGAGCGACAATGCGCATCAATGAATTCCGCATTGTCAAATACGGCGCCCTTGCCGACCTTGACCTGAATTTCGGGGATGGATACGGGCTGCATGTCATCCATGGCCCCAATGAGGCCGGCAAGAGCACCTGCCTGTCCGCGCTGTCGGATTTCCTGTTCGGCATACCCAACCAGTCGGGTGCAGGGGCCGTCTTTGGCAATGACCAGATCCGGCTGGATGCGTGCATACGGCTGGATGACGGGCAGACATTTGACCTGAACCGCCGCAAGGGCCGCAAAAATACCCTGTCCTCCCCGGATGGAAAGGCAATATCCGACAGCATCCTGTCACACCCGCTGGGGGCGATGACGCGCGAACGCTTCGCCGCCCTGTTCGGACTGAATGACGAAACCCTGCGCTCAGGTGGTGCGGAACTGCTGAAGGCGAATGGGGATATCGGCCGCCTGATCGTGGAGGCAGGTGGCGGCCTGCGCGCGCTTGTGGAACGGCTGGAGGAAATCGACACGCGGCGTAATGCCCTGTATGCCCCCCGACGGTCGGGCGAACGTGCGTTCTACAAGGCGCTGGATGCCTTCAACGCAGCAAAGGACAGCCTTAAGGAAGCCTCGCTCGGCCATGACGGCTATACCGAACATTGCCGCCTGCGCGACGAAGCCCGCCAGCAGAAGACCGACATAAGCCACGAACAGGACGAACTGCGCCGCCTGCAGGCCCACCATGAACGGCTGGAAAAAGCCGTGCCCCTGCTGCGCGAAATCAGTCGGCTGCAGGGGGAACTGGCCGCACAGGCTGATCTTGCCACCCTGCCCGTGGGCATGGCCGCCACCATTACCACCGTGCTGGATACATTCGACAGCGCGACGACCCGCCATGATGCTGCCGTGGCACAGGCCACGCAACTGCGACAGCAGACAGCCTTACTCCCGGTGCAAGCCGCCCTTGCAACCCTGCGTGATCCCATCATGCAGGCCATTCGCCTTGGGCAGGGTGTCCACCACCACCGTGCACTGAGGGAAGCACAGGACGAAAAATGGCGCAGCATAGATGAAAGTCTGGCCAGCCTGCGCCAGCGGCTGGGCAAGGGAACGGAGGCCGATTTACGCCAGTCCATGCCGGACCGCACGGTACTGGACAGTATCCGCGCACTGGCGGATACACAGACCCGCCTGCATAACCAGCACGCCAATCTGGAACAGCAGGTCCACCAGACAGACCTTGCCATCGCGCAGAAGCAGCGCCGCGTCGACAGTCTTCGCGCGGCTGGTCACGACCTGCCACTGAATGAAGATACAACCGCCTTTGCCGCACTGCCCACGGAAAAGGCGCGGCTGGAACTGCGCGCGGCAGGCCTTGACCAGCGTCAGGCCAGCCTTGAGACACAGGTACGGGCATTGGGGCTGGACACGGTGGACCAGCTGCGCCACCTGTCCTGTCCTACCGCCGATGGCGTGCGCGGTATCGCGGAAGGCCAGCATAAACTGCGCATTGAACGCGACCGTCTGGCCAGCACGCTGGCAGGCGAACGTGAACGTCTGACCACGTTACAGCCCGAACTGACACGGCTGGAACAGGCTGGTAGTTCGATCACGCCGGACATGCTGGCCACCGCGCGCGACCAGCGTGATGCATTGTGGCACGAAATCCGCGCCACTTACCTGCATCCCGATCCCGACACGCCTGCCCCCACGCGCCAGATCCGTGCCGCCGCACTGGATGCCGCCATGGAACGGGCCGACAGCCTGTCGGCACAGTTGATGACACAGGCAGACCGCATTGCCCGGATCGAGGGCCTGCGACACGACATCAGCCACTGCATGGAAAAAATCACCTTCCATGATCACAATCGGGCGGAGGTGGAAAATCAGATCACCCGCCAGTGGCAGGAATTCATTGCCCCCTTCCCCACCCTGCATGCCCGTGCCGCTACAGCCGAAGCCCTGCTGGCCTTCGTGCAGCAGCGCACGCAGTTACTGACCCACGCCGAACAGATCACAGCCGAACGGGCGACACTGGCCGAAGAACGCATCCGCCCCGATGCGGTGCATGACAGACTGCGGCGACTGGCCCGACGGCTGGGGATTGATCCGGCGCTGGACCTGCCCGCCTGCGTTGAGGCCGTCATCACCGCCGCGCGCATGCATGTCAGCGGGTATGAGGAATACAGCAGGCTGCAGCGTGAACTGGATGACCTGCTGCCGCTACAGGCACAGCTGCGCCAGCAGGGTGACGCGCTGATCGCTGCACGGCGGGCCTGGCAGCAGCAATGGGCCATCGCCATGCAGGCCATTGGCCTGGCAGCGGACGCCCTGCCTGATGTCGCACGTGACCTTGCAACCGAATGGGCTGCGGCCCCCGCGCATATCGAACGGCTGGCCGAACTGCACGATAGCCGTGCGCAGGCCCATGCAGCCGAACTTGAGCTGTCGCAGGTCATTGACAGCATGCGACAGCACCTGCCACTGACCCTGCCGCACGATGGGGTAGCAGCGGCCGAGGAACTGGATCGCCAGTGGCAGGCCGCGGAAAAGGCCCGGCATCAGCGCGAAGCCCTGCAGCCGGCACTGGCCGCGGCCAATCAGGATGTGATCGACAGCGAAGCGCGCCTTGCCCACGCCCGTACGGCCATTGATGCGCTGCTGGTCCGCACGCATACCGACAACATGGATACCCTGCGCCAGCTTGCTGCCCGGCTGGATCACCGCGACCGGCTGGAGCATGACCATGCGCAGGCACGCGATACCCTGTCGCGCATGACGGACGGCCAGTCCCCCGCCGAGCTGGAACGCGCCCTGGATGGACGTGACCTGCCGGAACTGAAGACGGAAACCGCACGGATCCATGACCGTCTGGCCGACCTGCAACGCCTGCGTGACAACGCCGTGCGCGCTGAACAGCAGCAGGATATGGCATTGCGCGCATTTGAACATAATACGGATGCCCAGCAGGCGGCGGCACAACGCGAGGCCGCCATTACCAGCCTTCACCAGATTGTGGAGGAATATGCCCGGCTGACCCTGACCCGCAAGCTGATCGCCGATGCGATTGACCGCGTGCGGGCAGCACAACAGGACCCGCTGGTCACGCGTGCTGGGCAATTCCTGTCGCTTGCAACGCTGGGGGCATTTACCGGTATCAGGACGGAGCTCGATACACAGGGTAACCCGGTCGTACATGGCGTGCGCCATGATGGCAGCACCGTGCCGGTCACGGCGATGAGTGCGGGCACACGCGATCAGCTTTTTCTGGCCTTCCGGCTGGCCAGCGTGGAAACCTACTGTAAATCAGCTGAATCCCTGCCCTTCATCGCTGATGACCTGCTGGTCCAGTTCGATGATGCCCGTAGCCTGAGCACCCTGCGGGTACTGGCTGATTTTGCCCGTACCACACAGGTGCTGCTGTTTACCCACCATGACAGCATACGCGACATGACCCGCGCCCTGCGCAGGGAAATGCGCGATGGCGATGTGCCCATAAACCTGCTGGAACTGCCCCGCGCGCCCGTTGCGGAACCTGTCATAATGACAGGGAAATGATACGGAAGCCGAAATCCGGCAGACAGTAGTCAAAAAACAACCCGTGGATCGTTAGAAAAAGGCAGTGCCTTTCGAAGCTTTTTTGGACAAAGCTTCACCAGAAAACTTCTTGATGCCTTACAGGCTTTTTTTACCAGTGCTGCGACCCCTGCATCATCTGCCTGCGCTGCTGGTCCTGCTGCTGTTCCATCTGGAAACGCTGCTGACGTAGCTGTTCGTCCTGCTGCTGGAACTGCTGGCGCATCTGCTGTTCCTGCTGCTGTCGCTGCATGCGGAACTGTTCACGCTGGCGGGCGATCTGCTCACGGCCGCCGGGCTGGTTGCCCATCTGGCGTTCCTGCTGGTCCAGCTGCATCTGCTGCTGACGGAACTGCTGCTGCATCTGTTGCATCTGCTGGTCGCGCTGCATGTGCATCTGCTGTTCCTGCTGACGTATCTGCATCCGCTGCTGCCCGAACTGCTGTTGCATCTGCTGCATCTGCTGGGCACGCTGCTGCGCCTGCTGCATGTCGGGCTGGGCCTGCGCGCCCACCGCCATGATGGTGGTTCCCAGCAACAGGGCGCAAAGACAGCCGGTGCGGGTGGTGATGGTGGACGCCATTGTGGTTCTCCCCTGCATGAACGGTTTCCTTCCTACAGGATCACGGCTGGTAATCCAGCCCGATATCCATGACGCGCACGGTATGCGTCAGCCAGCCAAGGGAAATCAGGTCCACCCCCGCCTGTGCCACGGCAGTGACCGTCTGCGGCGTTATCCCGCCTGAAGCTTCGGTCACGGCGCGGCCATCGACAATGCGCACGGCCTCACGCAGTACGTCGGGCGGCATGTTATCAAGCAGGAAGACATCGACACCGCCGGTCTCCAGCCCCTCACGCAACTGGGTCAGTGTATCGACCTCCAGCTCGATACGTACCAGATGTCCCGCGGCACGACGCGCGCGTTCCACCGCGGGCGTGATACCGCCAGCAAAGGCGATGTGGTTGTCCTTTATCAGGATCGCATCATCAAGGCCGAAGCGATGGTTGCTGCCTCCCCCGGCGCGGACCGCGTATTTCTGGATTGCCCGCAGGCCGGGCATGGTCTTGCGCGTGCAGGTGATGCTGGCGCGATAGGGCCGCACCAGTTCCACCAGCTGCGCCGTAGCGGTCGCGATACCGCTGAGATGCGACAGGAAATTAAGCCCAACCCGCTCCCCCGACAGGATACCACGCGCGGGTCCACGCACTGTGGCAAGGCACGTGCCACGCGTCACCGCCTGACCATCATGCACATGCGCCTCGAACACGATACGCGGGTCCATAAGCGCAAAGGACAGCCGGGCCATGTCCAGCCCGGCAATCACCCCGTCCTGTCGCGCGGCCAGCACGGCAGAAACGACGGCATCCCCGTCCACGATCACGGCGTCGGTCGTCAGGTCGCCCGCGCGGCCCAGATCCTCCAGCAGGCCCGCACGTACAAGCGGTTCCAGCATGATGTCTGGCAGGGGATGGATCATGAGGGCATTCTTTCATTCAGGATGGCGGGAGAAAACGTATCACGCATTTCCGCCAGCCGGGCATCAAGGTCCGTCAGGCTGAAGCGTGACGGCGTGGCCATGGCCCCGGCATGGGGACAGTCACTGCGGAAATGGCCACCCCGGCTTTCACCCCGCAGCAGGGCGGCAAAAAGGATCGCGGCACAGACAAGCCCGGCATCCGTATTCACAATGGGCATGATCTGTTTCAGGCCATCGCGCAGTCCGTCGCCCGACCGGATGACCCCGGCATGGCGGCTCATGATCCGCCGCAGGTGCAACGATGGTGGAGTGGGGGGCGGATCGGACGGAAAAAGCGAACCATCGGGCAAGGTTGCAGCCTGCGGCAGGCCGCCATCCAACTGCTGCCCGATCCATGTGCCGAACGCCACAGCTTCCAGCAGGGAATTGCTGGCCAGCCGGTTGGCGCCATGCAGGCCGGTACACGCGACTTCCCCCGCCGCCCACAGGCCCGTAACCCCGGTGCGCCCCATATTGTCCACCATGATGCCGCCCATATGATAATGGGCGGCGGTACGCACGGGAATCGGCTGCGTTGCGGGATCAATGCCATGGACCGCACACAGCGCGGATATGGCGGGAAAATGCTGAGAAAAGTCTGTCCCCAGCGCCGTGCGGGCATCCAGATACACGCTATGGCCACCCATCATGTGCCGCCAGACCGCGCGGGATACACTGTCGCGGGTCGCCAGTTCATCGGTAAAGCGTTCGCCGGTCTCATCGATCAGGGTGGCGCCTTCACCCCGCACGGCCTCGCTGACCAGGGACAGGCGCTGCCCTTCAGGCCCGGCGGAAAGAGCGGTCGGATGGAACTGCACGAATTCCATATTGCCCAGCACGGCACCCGCCCGCGCGGCCATGGCCAGGCCACGCCCCACGGCCCCGGCGGGATTGGTGGTATCGGCAAACAGGCCGCCCACACCACCCGTGGCCAGCACGACGGCCGGGGTGGACAGCGTGACAGTCCGACCGCCAGCAACAACGACGCACCCTACGACCCCGCCATCACGTACCAGCAGGTCACGTGCATGAGCATGTTCCACCACCGTAATGTGCGAAGTCTGCCGCACGCGGGCAACCAGCGCGCGCATGATGGTGGCACCCGTCGCGTCTTCCCCCGCATGCACGATGCGCCGTCGCCCGTGGGCTGCTTCCAGTCCCAACTGCAGGCTGCCGTCGGCCTGCCTGTCCCACTGCACGCCCAGACCGGTCAGGCGTTCAACCGCAGCCGGACCTGCCTGTGTCACGTTATCAACCACCATGGCATCACACAGCCCGGCCCCTGCCGCCAGCGTATCCGCCGCGTGCAGCGCGGGCGTGTCATCCGCGCCCATGGCCGCCGCCATGCCACCCTGCGCCAGCATGCTCGCGGCAAGGGGGGGACGTATTTCATCCAGCCGTCCCGGACAGACCAGCACGCATGGACGCCCGGTGGACAGCGCGGTCATGACGCCCGCCAGTCCGCCACCGATAATCAGCGGCTGTCCGGCAAGCTGGCCCAGCGGCGGAAGGAAAGTCATATCGCCAGCATGCGCTCAACGGCACGGCGGCCACGACTGGCCAGTTCCGGGTCCAGCGTGACTTCATGCGTCATGTTTTCCAGCGACTGGCGGATATTGGACAGGGTAATACGCTTCATGTGTGGACACATGTTGCAGGGCCGCACGAATTCGGTCTGGGGATACTGAACCGCGAGATTGTCGCTCATGGAACATTCGGTCACCAGCAGGATACGGCTGCCCGTATGGTCGCGCACGAAATCACCCATCATGGCGGTGGAGCCACTGAAATCGGATACCGCAACCACTTCGGGCGGGCATTCGGGATGGGCAAGGACGACAAGACCGGGATGGTCGGCGCGCATGCGTTCGATTTCCTGCGGGGTGAAGCGTTCATGCACCTCGCAATGGCCGGCCCATGTGATCATCTTGATCCCGGTCTCGGCTTCGATGTTACGGGCCAGGAATTCATCTGGGATCATGATGACACGGTCGGCGCCAAGGCTTTCCACCACCCGCTTCGCATTGCCGGACGTGCAGCAGATATCGCTTTCGGCCTTTACCTCGGCCGAGGTGTTGACGTAGGTCACAACCGGCACGCCGGGATAGCGTTCGCGCAGCAGGCGCACGTCCCGCCCGGTAATGGAATCCGCCAGCGAACAGCCCGCATGCATGTCGGGGATCAGGACCGTGCTGTGCGGGTTCAGCATCTTGGCCGTTTCCGCCATGAAATGGACACCGGCCATGACGATCACATCCGCGTCCGTGTCCTGCGCCTCACGCGCCAGGGCAAGGCTGTCGCCACGGATATCGGCCACGCAATGAAAGATTTCGGGCGTCTGGTAGTTATGCGCGAGGATGACGGCGTTGCGTTCACGCTTGAGCGTTTCGATCGCACGGATATCCTCGACAAAGGTCTCCCATTCCATTTCCGGGACCAGATGCCGCACCCGGTCATACAGCCCGTCTGTTCCGCCACGCGGCGTAATCTGGTTCATGCCTGTTCTCCCTTCGGCCGTTCCTGCCGTGCCCTTTATGCTCATATTGAGTATAAGCCAAGCAGCAGGGACCGGTGCGACAGTTGCAGAGACAAACAAGCCTCTTGTCAATCAGGTTTTTCGTGAGGTGCCTTTTTTTCCATCAGGGCTGGAACAACGGAATCTTGGTACCGACAAACTGTCGCGCCTGCCTGACCTCCCCGCAGAAACGGTACAGCCGGGCGGGGCGGCCGCCGGTATTTTCTTCAATTCCGCCTGTTTCCTCAACCAGTTGCTGCTGCATGATCAGGCGGCGGAAATTCTGTTTATGGATATGGATACCCGACAGGCTTTCCATCACGCGCTGTAATTGCAGCAGCGTAAATTCCTCCGGCATCAGTTCAAACACAACAGGCCGGTAACGTATCTTTGCACGTAACCGGGCCATGCCGGTAGCCAGTATGCGCCGGTGATCATGATGCATTGCCTGTCCCGGCACGGCGTTTTCGGGTGCGCAACCCGCTTCCGCAACCAGCCCTGCCTCATACAGCAGTTCATAGCGTTGCAGCACCAGCTCGTCATTCCACACCACCATGTCGCCAATGGCGAACAGGCTGACGCATCGCTGCCACTGCCGCACGCGCACGGCCGCATTGCCCATGTCCGCCACCCACCGGCACAGCAGGCGTTCGATAATGGCCAGGCAGTCCCGGCCTTCATCCGTCTTGCAGTTTTCCCACGGGAAATAGTCATACCAGTCCCGCCAGCCCGTTTCCCCTGCGTGGCTGCGGGTCAGGGCCAGATAGGAAATGGCGATCAGCCTGCCCTGCCCCGTGGCCAACAGCCGGTCATGGTCGGCAAAGGTATATAGCTGTTCAACATGCCCGATGGGGTGACCGGTCTGGCGTTCCACCCATGCCCTGACCCCTGCCTGCAGGGAACGGTGGGTACTTTCCAGCGGCCCGGACGGCAGCAGGCGACCATGGTCGATCGTCATGACCTGTGGCACATCGTCACGCACGGCTGTCAGGACGGCAATCAGTTCGATCATCATCTGGGTTGTCATGTCGAAGACAGATGTATCATGCAACCCGCTGGTCTGGGGAGTACATTTCCCGATACCCGGCAATACGCCGCGCCCGGCGCGCATCACCATAGCATTCCATGTCATATACAGTAAATATCTCCGATCTACTGCCGCATCGGTCGGGGAAGATCATGCCCGTGAGACTTCATTCACCCGTTCCAGCTCGCCCGTCGTGAAACCGCTGTGCATCTGTTGCGCCAGCGCGTCAAACAGCGCCTGACAGGCAAAGGACTTACGCCGCTGGGGCAGGCTGCACAGGTCCAGCCGCGCGCTGATGGCATTGGCGGGCCGGATGGGAATGGCGCATAGCAGCCCGTCCTGTATTTCCCGCCGGCAACATTCCGGGGGCAGCACCAGGGCCGCCATGCCACGCATCGCGACTTCTTTCTGCATGACCAGCGAGCCCGTCACGAATGCAGGGTCAAGGCTAATGCCGCAGGCCCGCGCCGCACGGTTGAGTTCGCGGCGCACGCCGAAGGATTCATCAGGAATGGCCAGCGCATGGCATGCAAGTTCCCCGATGGTCACGTGCGGCCTGCAGGCCAGCGGATGATCCGTGCTGACGATCACGCTGTGCCTGAGCTGTATGCTGTGGCTGACAAAGGACTGGGCCGTCTCGGGGGTAAACAGGCTGACCACCAGATCGATCCCGCCATCAGTCAGGGCCTCGACCAGATCCGACGCCCTGCTTTCGAACACATGAAAGCGCAGGTTGGGATACTGTTCATGGACCGTGCAGATGGTGGGTACCAGCAGTTCAGCCACGATTGCGCCACCTGCCTGTATCCTGACCGTGCCACGTTTCAGCTGTTTCAGGTCGTCGATCTGTGTGCGGGTCACCGCAATATCATTCAAAATGCGCGCCGCCTGCCCCAGCAGCAGCTGGCCTGCCTCGGTCAGGCTGATGCCGCCTGCATTGCGGTCAATCAGTTCTGAACCGAAATAATATTCAAGACTGTCGATCTGGCGGCGCAGGGCGGTAGGGGTCATGTTCAGTCGCTGGGCGGCCTGGCGCAGGGATGCTGCCTGCGCCACGATCAGGAACAGTTGCAGGGCTTTAAGCGACATACATATTCCCCATTGATACGTACCGGGCCGATGGCGTCAAACATATACGTCAGGCGGTAATATTTTAAGGAAAAAGTAGGAAGCCAGAAAAATCATGCCCTGACTGGACAAAAAGACATGAATTTACAATATCGTTTCGATTGTAGATCGTTTTGTATCCCACCCTGCGCACAAATTTGGGATATTCATGCGCGACGGGCGGCCCATATCATTATGTTCTCGAAATAATATGTCCCTTCCCCGATATTTGCCCCGTCATTACGGGGTGGAAAGGGGAATAAAGGAACCTACGCCCATGATGGACCTGACGGCACGAGAACTCCTTTCTTCCTATCGGAAAAGAACCCTTTCCCCGGTTGAATACGCCAACGCACTGATCGCGCATATCGCACGATGGGAAAGCACGCTTGGGGCGCTGTACGCCTACGAACCCGACAGGCTTGTCAGCGAAGCACGCCAGTCGGAACAGCGGTGGATGAACGGTCGCCCCTGCGGCATTCTGGATGGCGTGCCCGCAACGCTGAAGGAACTGATCGCGACCAAGGGCCTGCCCATCCCGCAGGGCAGCATCGCCAGCAAACTGGTGCCCGCAACACACGACGCCCCGCCCGCCGCCCGGCTGAAGGAAGCGGGTGCGCTGATTTTCGCGAAAACCACGGTGCCCGATTTCGCCATGCTGTCGTCGGGGCTTTCGACATTCCACCCGCTGGCGCGCAATCCGTGGAACCTGGCCTGCAACCCCGGCGGTTCCAGCGCGGGTGCTGCTGCTGCGGCGGCTGCAGGTTACGGGCCGCTGCATGTCGGCACGGATATTGGTGGGTCCGTCCGGCTGCCCGCGGCATGGTGCGGACTGGTCGGGTTCAAGCCCTCACTCGGGCGCATTCCCATCGATCCCTATTACATCGGTCGCTGCGCTGGCCCCATGACCCGCACGGTGGGCGATGCGGCGCTGATGATGAACGTGCTGTCCCAGCCCGACGCACGTGACGCGACCAGCCTGCCTTATACGGATATTGACTGGGACAGCTATTACAAGGGCGTGGATGTACGC
Organism: Komagataeibacter diospyri; assembly: GCF_006538165.1. Classification (GTDB taxonomy): domain Bacteria; phylum Pseudomonadota; class Alphaproteobacteria; order Acetobacterales; family Acetobacteraceae; genus Komagataeibacter; species Komagataeibacter diospyri. The sequence continues at coordinate 10,726 of NZ_BDLU01000010.1, read as the reverse complement.
GGCCTGAAGGTCGGGCTGATGCTGGATGCCGGCTGCGGGCTGAAGCTGGATGACGAAATTCGGGTCGCGATTGAAAACGTGGCCGGTGTGTTTGCCGAAATGGGAGCCGAAATCATTCCCGTGGACCCGGTCATGACACCGGCGATGCTGTCGGGGCTGGACCAGTACTGGTCCGCACGCAGCTGGGCGGAACTGAGCCAGCTTCCCCCCGACAGGCTGGAAAAGGTGCTACCCTTCATCCGCACATGGGCGCAACGTGGGGAGAAGGTCAGCGGTGTTGCCGCCGTGGACGGGCTGGGGCAGACATTTGCCATGCGGCGCAAATGTGCTCAACTGTTTGAACACGTTGACATTGTTCTGTCGCCCACCACGCCTAACGTCAGTTTCCCCGCAGAATATCCGGGACCGACCAACGACCCGGAACGCTCCTTTGACCACATCGCCTTTACTGTCCCATGGAACATGTCCGAACAGCCCGCCATATCCATTCATTGCGGTTTTTCACAGGGCGGGATGCCAATCGGGGCGCAGATCGTAACCCCGCGCTTTGCGGACCTGCAGGCCATCCGGCTGGCAGCCCTGTATGAAACGGCACGTGGCCCCATGCCACACTGGCCGCTGCCCCCATCATGACCAGAGGAAACAGCTTCGTATTGTCGGCAACCGACCTTCCCATGATTTCTGACCAGGCGTGCGTGAAATGAAAAGATATGGAAAGATAACGACGATAGGCCGTGTCGCGGTCCTGTTTACCTGCGCCCTGCCGACCTGCCCCGATGCCTTTGCGGCATCAGTGACGACAAACGAACACAAACCCAAACCCGTACCGGGTAACCAGAAGGGCAGTGTCCAGGCAGCACTACAGCCTGAAACCATCCATGTCAGCGGTGCCAATGCCCATGCCGAACACCTGCAGCATGTCGGCGGGTCCATTGCCCATCTCAGCCGCGAGGCGCTGATACAGGCCCATGTCACCACCGTAAACGACCTGCAGAACGTCGTGCCCAACCTGCAGGTGGAAAATGCCTTTGGTGGCGGCCAGCCACAGTTTCATCTTCGTGGCATCGGTTTTTTCGATTACGGATCCAACAATACGCCTGATGTCATGACCTATGTCGATGGGGTCGCCTATCCCATCGGTGTCATGACGCAGGGGGTCATGTTCGACCTTGCAGGTGTGGATGTCGAACGTGGCCCGACCGGCTATACATCTGGGCGCAGCGTCACGGGTGGCAACATCATGATGCAGACAGCCGATCCGACCAAGACACTGACTGCCGGCATATCCGAAGACATCGCAAACCGCGCGCGCAGCAAGACGGACCTGTTCGTATCCGGCCCGATCACCAGACGCCTGTCCTACCGTATTTCGGCCGAGACGATCCACGGCGGCGCGTATGAATATAACCGCGCGACAGGTGAACATATCGGCAATGCCGATCTTGGTGCGGTGCGCGCCAAGCTACGGTGGGAAGCCAACGACACGACCACCATAAACCTGAGTGGCCATTACGGCATCGATCGTTCGGACTCCACGCCGGGTTATCTGATCAATTCAGTGACCAGTGGTGGCTACATTCCCGCTGATAGCGACCATTACGCAACCGGCTGGGGCATGTCCCGGCAGTTTGCAAACAATCTGCACCTGAATCCCAATGCCAAACCGTTCCGCAATAACCAGAGCTGGGGTGTTGATATTAACATCCAGAAGGAATTTTCCTGGGCGCGCCTGACCTCCATCAGTGCCTACGAGGTCATGTACCGCCGTGAACTGAATGACTGGGATGCCACGCCGGCGGCAAATGCCGACGAATATTTTGACAGCAACCTGTCGATCTTCTCACAGGAACTGCGCCTTGCCTCCCACGACCGGGGGCCGATAACGTGGAATGCAGGCCTGTATTACTTCAAGGAAGACCTGCAGGATGCCATGTATTCCAATTTCCAGAATGCATTCGGCTTCAATACCGAAACGCGATACAGCCAGCCGGATCAGGGGTTTTCCGAATTCGCATCCATCACCTATCGGCCCGTTTCCCACCTGCGCATAGGCTTCGGCCTGCGGCATGAGAACGAATGGAAGGAACTGGACAACTTCTATACCCAGCGATCAACCGCACTCGTTCCCGCAACCCATTATGACCGCAAGACCGGGATGGACCAGGTTTCGGGCAAGGCATCTATCGAATATGACATCAGGCCCAATGTCATGGCCTATTTCAATATTCGCCGCGGTGTGAAGGAAGGTGGCTTTTCTGCCTATAACGTTTCAGCACCGTCGCAGCTGACACCCTTCAAGCCGGAATGGCTGATGGCCTATGAACTCGGGTTCAAGAGCACGTTCTTCAACCATCGCCTGCGTATCAATGGCGCCGCGTTCAAGTACGACTACCATGACCAGCAGGTGCAGAGCGCGATTGAAGATCATACGATCGGCGCAATCGGCAAGATCGTAAATGCACCGCGCTCCTCGCTGTGGGGGGTGGAACTTGAAGCACAGGCCGAGCCGATCCGTGGCCTGCACCTGACCCAGAATTTCGGTTATGAACAGGGTCAGTATGAACAGTTCCAGGCACTGAACATCGCCGCATCGCAGGCCACTGGCGCAAGCGGAAACGGTTACCAGACCATAAACAAGAACATGCAGGGGAAAGACATGGGGTTCCCCAAGCTGCAACTGAGTGGATCCGCCAGTTATGATATCCGCCTGCCCGGTGCGCTGCGTGGCTATATACTGACGCCCGAAGCAAATTATTCCTACCGTAGCGAGGAATATGCCGTCATCCTTGGCCCGCTGTATAACATCAAGCCCTATTTCCTGCTGAACACCAGCTTGACGTTCCGGCCAAAAAACGGAAAATGGAGTGTAACGGGTTATGTTCAGAATGCACTTAACCGCACCTATGACCTGACGCGTAATTTCTTTACAACGTCCAATTTCGGCATTGTCGGGCCGCCGCGCTTCTACGGTGCCCGTATCAGCTATACATATTGATGACATCATAAGGCCATTACCAACAGGACAGGGTCAGACAGGCATGCACGATCAGGACAGACACGGTGACAGCACGCAGGCAGTCCCTGCCATTTCCCTTCCCGCGCTGCTTGCGGGCCTTGTCCTGCCTTTCTGCCTTGTCATCGGCGGTGGCCTGGCCCTGCAGGCACAAAGGATGGCGGTATTCGGCGTTCCCCTTGAAATAATCTGGATGTTCGCATGCTTCATCCTTGTTCCCGCATGCCTGACCATATGCTGGAACCTGCCATCACATGCACGATCTGGTACAGATACAAAGCAGGTAAGATAAGGGATGGAAGTTTCCATATTCCTGGCTGTCATTACGGCTTCGGTGCTGATCGCCGTTTATTCACGATATCGCCACGCCGCCCGCAACGCGCGCGATTTCTTCGTGGCGTCGGGCCAGTTCGGGGCAGTCCTTATTTTCTTCCTGACCATTGGTGAGACATATAGCATTGGCAGCGTGCTGGGTTTTCCTGCCGGGATATACACCCAGGGCAGCGGGTTCGGGATGTGGTTTCTGGGGTATATCCTGCTGTCCTATCCGGTGGGTTATTTCCTGAACCCGCGTATATGGGCACTGGGACAGCGGTATTCATGCATTACAGTTGCCGATATTTTCCGCGACCATTACGCCAGCCGGGCGCTTGAAATACTTGTTGTGCTGAATACGGCGTTATTTCTGCTCCCGTTCGGCGAAATGCAGTTTGCGGGTCTTATGGTCGTGGTGCGCAATCTGGGCTGGCATATACCGGGCATGATGATGACGGGACTGTCCGCGTTACTGACCCTGGCGTGGATATTACTGTCGGGCATACGGGCGCCAGCCTATGTTTCCATACTCAAGGACGTGCTGATGGTGGTGGCCATCCTGCTGGGTGGATACGCAGCCATGCATGCCATGCACTGGCCTGTCGGCGTGCCGGATTTCTCCAGTCCCGATAACGGTGGGCATGGCCTGCCGGGGGGCAATGCCTTTATCGTGTCAACAATCATTTTGCAATCGATCGGGCTGTGTATCGCACCGCAGACGGTTGCCTTCCTGTTTACTGCAAAATCCCCCCGCACATTGCAGAAAAACCAGATTTTCATGCCACTCTACATGCTCATGTTCCCATTCCTGTTCATGATGGCACTGTATGTCCGGACATCGGGTGCAACACCTGCATCACCCAATGATGTCTTCATGGTCGCGGTCTGCACCACCCTGCCCGACTGGGCGCGGGGACTGGTGGCGGGGGGATGCGCATTATCGGCGCTGGTGATCCTGGCGGGGGTCTGTCTGGCGCTGGGACCGCTGGTTTCGCGCAACCTCATGCCCGGCCATTCGGACCGGGCGCAGAAAATCGGCGCACAGATCACAATTGCCATCTATCTTGTAATTTCGGTTATGGGGGGCGCGTCCCTGTCGGGACTGATGGTCATACTGAACAATCTGTATTATATCGGTGTTACCCAACTGGCGCCGGGTATTATTGTCGCCCTGCTTGATCGCAAGGTACCGGCCATTCCCGTTATTGCCGGGCTGTTATGTGGCGACCTGGTCGGGATGGGCCTGTTTTTCCTTCATATCATGCCAGCCGGGCTGAACCCTGGCATGATCGGGCTGATCATCAATGCACTGGTTGTATGGGCTGGTATATCACGCACGCCGCGAACCGCATGAAACATCCACGATCTTCATCATGACAGACAACAACAGAACATTATTATTGAAAGGTAATGACAGTGTATAGACGCCAACTGATCAAGGCCATGCTGGCCACCGGCGGCATGGCGGTTGCCCCCCGTGCCGTTTCAGCAGCCAGTCCCATACGCATTGGCACACCAGGCAGGCTGAACCTGATGACGGATGTTGCGGGCCTGAAAATCGGGCTGGCCGATGATCCTGGGGCCTATACGGGTGTTACAGTCATCCTGCCTGACCAGCGTGCGGCCTGTGCGGTGGATGTGCGTGGTGGGGGCCCCGGCACGCGTGAGACGGATGCGCTGAGTGCGGGAAACCTTGTCCGCAGCGTTGACGCGATCGTCCTGTCCGGTGGGTCGGTTTATGGTCTGGCAACGGCGGATGGCGTAGCGAGCTGGCTGGGTGCGCAGGGGCGTGGCTTCTCGCTTATTCCCAAAAAGGGCGTTCCCCCCTCCCCCATCGTGCCCACGGCCGTGCTGTATGATCTTGCCAACGGGGGCGACAAACAGTGGGGTACCAATCCCCCCTACCGTCGGCTGGGGGAACAGGCAGTCCGCCATGCCAAGGCCGGGCCGTTTGCGCTGGGGACAGCAGGCGGCGGATATGGCGCGGGGGCAGGCAGCCTGAAGGGGGGGCTGGGTTCGGCTTCGTTCCAGACGGGCGATGGCATGACTGTTGGCGCGCTGGTCTGTGTCAACAGCCTTGGTTCGGTCGTGGTGCCGGGCACGCGCAATTTCTGGGCGGGGCCGCTGGAAATCGACAATGAATTCGGTGGGCTGGGTGCATCATCCCGTTCGGTCTATGGCGAAGACTGGGGAGAAGCCAAACTGAACCCCGGCGCGCGCGCCAATACCACCATTGCCTGTATTGCCGTGGATGTACGGCTGGATGCAGATGAACTCAAGCGCGTTGCAATGATGGCGCAGGACGGTCTTGCCCGCGCAATCCGCCCCATCCATTCACCGTTTGACGGGGATGTCGTCTTCGCCCTTTCAACCGCGCAGAAGGAAATACCCGGCCAGAACCGCGAACTGGTCATTGCCCGACTGGGGTCCGTCGCAGCGGATACCCTTGCCCGCGCGGTCGCACGTGGCGTGTATGCCGCGACCCTTCCCCATCACCGGGCAGGCAGGACGTGGCATGACCTGCCTGCCTGAGGGATCATAAACTTTACCGGCCAGCCTATAGCCCAGTGGGAAAACACAGGCTGCGCCGGATAGAGTATTGCATGACACCGGAATATATAAAGAGCGTTTGCAACACTACATAAATCATAAAAATTTTTAGTGAGGCTTTAAAAAAAGGCAACATCAAAAAACTTTTACTGTTTCCAATAAAAATTATTACATCTTTATACCGCGATACGTAGGGCACGGTCAGGCATATCAATCCGTATGGGTGTAAGACCACGTGCGTCTCCGTCACTTTGCACGGGCATGTTGCATGGAATGGTGATTTCAACCTTCTGTGCCATCAGGATCGTGACATCTTTCTGGCGTGACAGGTTCCCGCGCAGCAAGGCTATGGCATAACGAATACTGCTACCAATGCCCGCCGTGCCAAACAGGACAACCGAAAACTGCCTGTGTTCCTGCATGGACCGGGGTGTGAGGACATATTTTCCGGCGTACAACGCCCCTTTTGATACGATGACCGACGCTGCAGCATGAGAAACGTCATCAACGGATACGGTCATGGTCGGAAACCTGTATTTCCATAATGAACCCAGCGTCGCCAGCACATAAGCCGCCCGACCGATCGCCTTTTTCAGCCGGGTTGACACGACATGCACCACATGTGCGTCAAAGCCAATGCCGACCATCTGCACGAACAGACATTCACCTTCGCTGGACCGCAGGCGGCCGGGCCAGATAACGGTGCATGCACCACCTGCGATATTGCGGGCATTCTGCACGTCATCAAACGGCACGCGCAGTTCCCGGGCCAGCACATTTGCCGTGCCGACGGGCAGGATGCCCAGAATGATATCGGATCCCGCCATGCCCTCGGCTACCTCAGCCACGGTCCCATCCCCTCCTGCAGCAACGATATGGGTGCAGGTCCGTTCCTGCACCGCCATGCGCGCAAGGATTGTGGCGTGCCCCCGGTAACGGGTGGCCACAATCTGTGCCTGCAGTCCTGCCTGCTGCAACTGCCGGACAAAGCCCACGACACGCCCCATGCGACGACGCCCGGCTGCGGGATTCATGATAACAGTCACTTTTACATTCTGGTCGGGCATGGCGTGTATCTTCTGGAAAATCCTGAAATCTGTCAAAAATAAATAATATGATCCACGTGCTTACAATTCATTCCCGAAAATATCTACACCATACCTATCCTGTCAGATAAATTCATAAAATAATATTTTCTATATTGATATTTATAAATAATAACAAATTATTATTTTTATATTTTTGAATGCAACCATTCTTTCCATGTAAATGAATGTTTTGTCATATCCTATGCAAACACTGTAACCCCTTTACATACCCTGCGCGTTCCTGTCCTATGTTCGGGATGAAACTGAAACGATATCAGCATGATGAACGCCCCATGTATCGGGATGCCCGGACAGATCCCTGTCCGGTTGTGTCACAAATACCCCCAGGCCAGGGACGGGCTGTTCTGGCATGGCTGTCCTTTCGGACACGATTGCATGCGATACGGTTTACATCATTCCCCTTGCCATTCAGGAAATAACACACGGCATGTCTGACACAACGGGCACCCACCAGCCGCCTTCCCGGCCTGTTTCCACCCTAAAGCAACGCCATATCATCATGATCGCTCTGGGCGGCGCCATCGGGGCCGGACTGTTTGTGGGCAGCAGTGCCGCCATTGCCGCGGCGGGACCAGCCGCACTGCTGGCATTTGTCGCGGTGGGCCTGCTGGTCATGCTGGTCATGCGCATGCTGGGCGAAATGGTGACCGCCAGCCCCGGCAAGGGATCATTCGTGGAATATATCCGCATGGCCCACGGCAATGGAGCGGCCTTCACGACAGGGTGGCTGTACTGGTTCTTCTGGCTTGTTGCTCTGGGCAGCGAGGCCATAGCCGGGGCCATCCTGCTTCATGACTGGATCAACCTGCCGGTCTGGCTGCTGGCGACGGCGCTGATCGTGGCGCTGAACCTGATCAACCTTGCGGCGGTCCACATATTCGGGGAATGCGAATTCTGGCTTTCGCTGGTCAAGGTCGTCAGCATCGTGCTGTTCATCGGGGCGGGCACGCTGTACGTCGCGCATGTCTTTGGTCCCGGCATTCCGGTCGCGCAGAATGTCCTGGGACACGGGGGCATGTTTCCCCATGGCACAACAGCCATGATTTCCATCATTCCCACCGTCCTGTTCACCATGATCGGATCTGAAATCGCGACGGTGGCGGCAGGCGAGTCAGCAGAACCCGCGCGCAATGTGGCCCATGTCACACGCAGCCTGGGCACGCGCATCACGCTATTCTACAGCCTGTCCATCGCGCTGATCCTGATGATCGTGCCATGGACGGATATCGTGCCTGGTCATTCGCCCTTTGTTGCCGCCATGCAGGCCATGGGCATCCCCGGGGCTGCCACATGCATGCAGGTTGTGGTGCTGACAGCAGTGCTGTCATGCATGAATTCCAGCCTGTACATCACATCGCGCATCCTGGCAGAACTCGCCCGCCATGGTGATGCACCCGCCCTGTTGCAACGCTATGGACGGCAGCACACACCGGTCAATGCCATCATGGCCAATTCACTGGCAGGGGGTGTGGTGGCATTTTCATCCATTCTTGCACCGGGGACCGTGTTCGCCTTCCTGCTCAGTTGCAGCGGCGGCGTGATCCTGCTGGTCTATTCGCTGATTGTCACGTCCTATATGGTCTTGCGTCGGCGGGCATCCGGGACGGGGGAACAGCCATTTTTCCAGCTACCGTTTTTTCCGGCGATCAATATGGCGACGATGGGTGGTGTGATTGTCATTTTCGTAGCCATGCTGATCAATGACACGCAGCGCATGACCGCCATGGCCAGTCTTGGCACGACCCTGTTCTTTATCGTGATCCATGCCGTGCGCGGCAAAATGCGCCCCAAAATATAATGAAAGTTTTGGGTGTCGCCTTTTTTAAAAGGCGACGTTTCGCGAAGCTTTTTGAAAAAAGCTTTACCAAAATCTTCTTTATGATCTGAAACAACCATCAGGCTACACGCGTCTGCGGCAGGATCTCAAACAGCGTTTCCTTCGGTCGGCAGGGACGCGCCGCCTGATCGGTCATGACTACCGGACGATTGAGCAGCACCGGATGTGCGGCAATGGCGTCCAGTATGTCCCCATCCGTCAGCGCCGGATCATCCAGCCCCAGTTCCGTATAGGGCGTACCACGCTGGCGCAGCAGGTCACGCACCGGCACCACCAGGCGGCTGGCCAGCACGTCCAGATCAGCACGGGTTGGCGGGGTTTTCAGGTATTCCACGACGACCGGCTCAATCCCGGCAGCCCGAATCATGGCCAGAACGTTGCGCGACGTGCCGCAGACAGGGTTATGGTACAGGGTAACGGTCATCCACGGTTTTCCCATATGGTCAGGCAATACGCGCATATATAAACATGTCCCGCCCCCGATTGCAGCCTGTCCTGCGACACGGTGCCTGACACCGTGCATTCATGTGGAATTTCCGCTATGACTGCGTTGACAGCATGTGCGGGTAACCGGGCATGTCCTGTTAGATTGACGGGCTTTCGTCAGCGATCCCTTTTGAAGCGCATGGTTGCCATTGTGACAGATTCTTCCCCTTCCACCGCTCCCGCCGCGACAGCAGCCACGCTGCCCATCCGTGTGGCCGCACTCTATCATTTCACACCGTTCGCGGATTGTGCCACCGTGCGTGCCCAACTGCTGGATGCCTGCCATGAACTGGGCATACGCGGTATCCTGCTGGTGGCGCACGAAGGCATAAACGGCACCATTGCCGGGACGGATGAAGCGATTGACCGTATCCTTGGCATTATCCGCGCCCTGCCCGGCTGTGCTGATCTGGAAGTCAAGTTTTCCCGCGCGCCTGTTCTGCCCTTCCACCGCATGAAGGTGCGCATAAAGCGTGAAATCGTGACCATGGGGGTAGAAGGACTGGATCCGCGCCGCGATGTCGGCCATTACGTGGCGCCCGATGAATGGAATGCCCTGATTTCCGATCCCGACACCATCGTGATAGACACGCGCAATGATTATGAGGTCGCAATCGGCACCTTCCGGGGTGCCATTGACCCCGGTACGCGCACGTTCCGGGAATTCCCGCAATGGTTCCGCAGCCAGCGGCAAAACCTGCTTGAACAGGGGCGGACACCCAAGATCGCGATGTTCTGCACGGGTGGCATACGATGTGAAAAGGCGACTGCCTTCGTCCGTGCCGAAGGGGTGGAGGACGTGTTCCACCTTCAGGGCGGTATCCTGAAATATCTGGAAACCGTGCCGAAGGATGAAAGCCTGTGGGACGGGGAATGTTTCGTGTTTGACCAGCGCGTCAGCGTGGGCCACGGGCTGAAACCCGGCACATTCGACATCTGCCACGCCTGTCGCACCCCTCTGAGTAAAGCAGACCGCGCCAGCCCGGACTACGTGGAAGGTGTAAGCTGCCCCCATTGCGCCGACCAGCGCACCGAAACCCAGCGAAGGCGGTATGCGGAACGGGAGCGCCAGATTCAGCTGGCCACGCAAAAGGGCATGCACCATCTGGGCCTGCCCCAGCCCGGCATGGAACATGACAACCCATCCCGTGACAAGGAAACCACCTGAACAGTCAGCCCACGAAACAGCCTGTCACCATAAGAATGTTTTTGGTGAAGCTTTTTTGAAAAAAGGCGGCACCTGAATCTTTCCTTATGACATGCGGCTTCATAGACGTTTTTTTTGGGGCCTGTTGGGAATTATCTTGAATTGATGATTGCGCCAACGAGATAGATCATGGCTTCGAATGATCTGTCTGTTTTTTCGCTGCGCATGGCGATGCGCTTGAACTCCTTGAGCTTGCAGAAGAAGTTCTC
>NZ_BDLU01000009.1 GCF_006538165.1 Komagataeibacter diospyri | reverse complement strand
TCCGTCAGTATGAAGCGATCCATATGGTCTTTGAAACACATCATGGCCCTTTAGAAAACTCAATTCCCAACAGCCCCTGAAACAGTCTTCACGATCAGGGCACTTCTTCCCTGATATCCGACAGGAAAATACTACCTGTCCATTTGATCACGTGGGGGAAGTCCACCATAACGCGACAGCGTCATCTGCATCCGGCCACGCTTATGGATCAGGCAAGCGCAAGACGTTCATGGTTGAGGGCAGTCATGTGTGGCAGATCATTGAATGTATCTTAAGATAGTTTATATCTCGCGATATGACTGACGAACAGACGCCTTTCCAATCCCCCCGGTCCGATGCCTGCAGGCAGGGCCGAGGACGGCGTGGCCGCTTTGAACGCGGGTTTGGCCGGGGCGATTTCCCGGCCGGACGCAAGCTTGGTTCGGACGAACTGCAGCTTGTCCTGCTGGCCCTGCTGGCTGAACGGCCCGCGCATGGCTATGAACTGATCCGGCAACTGGAAGAACGCTCGGACGGGTTCTATACACCCAGCCCCGGCATGATCTACCCTGCCCTGACCTATCTGGATGAAATCGGCCACGCCGCCGCCAGCCGTGAGGGCAACCGCAAGTGCTATACCCTGACGGATGCTGGCCGCACCCATCTGGACGCCCGACGTGAACAGGCGGATATCATACTGGAAACCCTGGCCCGTATCGGTGGCCGGATGGCGGAAGTGCGTGATGCCTTTGCCGGGGTTAATGGCACGGACGGGCCTGAAGCCGACGAACTGCATGAAGCCCGACATGCAATCAAGCACGCCATACGCCGCAGGCTTGGCTGCGGGGAAGGAGAAGCCCGCCGCATCGCCGCCATCCTGAACCGCGCCACGGCGGAAATACTGGGCCAGTCATGATCGGGACCACAACCCGCGCGCCGTTGAAGACGCCTTCGTGTCCTTGCTGGAGCCATTCCTGATTGAACGCCCCCCCCGATACACCAGACCAGCGTAACCCATCCGCCCCATCATGGCGGACGCGCCTGAGCGCACGGTTCGGAGTGTACGGGCATGTGCCGCGCATGTTCCGCCAGATATGGAAATGCAGCCCTGCCCTGACACTGGCCAGCCTCGCACTACGACTGGTGCAGGCCATCCAGCCGCCACTGGCGCTGTATGTCGGCAAGCTGATCGTGGACGAGGTCATCCGCACCAGCACCCATGCCACTCCGTCAGGTTCCCTGCTGGACTGGATGCTGCATGGACCAGCCACCCGGCTGGAGGGCTGGATTGCACTGGAATTCGCCCTCATCATCCTGTCGGACCTGACATCCCGCGCGATCGTGCTGGTCGATGGGCTGCTGAATGAACGCTATATCAATTCCGTCAGCCTTGCCCTGATGGGACATTCCGCGACACTGGATCTGCAGCAGTTTGAATCCAGCACGCTACAGGACCTGCTGGAGCGCGCGCGCCGGCAGGCATCGGGCCGCAACAACCTGCTGGTGCAACTGTTCAACATTGCCCAGACCGCCGTAACCGCATTGACGCTTGCGATTGGCGTCGTGGCATTCGCGCCATGGATGGTGCTGGTGCTGGTCATCGCCCTCCTGCCCTCGGCCGCGGGGGAGGCACGGTTCAATGCCGAAGGCTACCGCCTGATCCGGGCCAAGACGGCTGAACGCCGCGAAATGGAATATCTGCGCCATGTGGGCGCCAGCGCGGAACATGCCAAGGAACTCAAGCTGTTTGGGCTGGGGGATTTCCTGGTGAGCCGCTTCCGCGCTGCCGCTGCAACCGTGCTGGAACAGAACCGCAGGCTGGCCCTGCGCCGCTTTGTCTGGAGTGGGGCCTTCGCGGCCATCGGATCGGTGGCCTATTACGGGGTCTATCTGGTCATTGTATGGGATACGGTGCGCGGGCAGTTTTCGGTGGGGGACCTGACATTCCTTTCGGGATCATTCCTGCGCCTGCACGCGCTTCTGTCCAGCCTGCTGCTGGGCATTACGCAGACCGCAAGCCAGGCGCAGTACCTCAATGATTTCTTCGCTTTTCTTGACCTCCGCCCGTCCATCATCTCGCCTGTGGCGGCCCTGCCCTTCCCGTCACCGATAAGACAGGGCATCCGGTTTGAAAACGTGGGCTTCCGTTATCCCGGTACGGACCGCTGGGCCATCCGGCATCTGGACCTGACCATTGGCGCGGGCGAAACCGTGGCGCTGGTGGGGGAAAACGGGGCGGGCAAAACCACCATCGTCAAGCTGCTGACCCGTCTGTATGATCCCGACGAAGGGCAGATCACGGTGGATGGCGTGCCGCTACGCGATATGGATCTTGCGGACCTGCGCGCCCATATCGGCGTCATATTCCAGGATTTCGTCCGCTACAGCCTGACCGCGTCGGAAAATATCGCCGTGGGCCGGATCTCGGCCCTTGCGGACACGCAGCGTATTGAGGCTGCGGCGCATGAGGGACTGGCCGATGATGTCGTAGGCAAACTGCCAATGGGGTATGACCAGCCATTGGGCAAGCGCGTGGCGAACGGGCGGGAACTATCCGGTGGGGAATGGCAGAAAATCGCCATATCCCGTGCCTATATGCGCGATGCCGACCTGCTGATACTTGATGAGCCGACAGCGGCACTTGATGCGCGTGCAGAATCAGACGTGTTCGAACGTCTGCGTGCCCTGCGGCATGGCAGGGCGGCGCTGGTGATTTCACACCGTTTTTCCACCGTGCGCACGGCGGACCGGATTGTCGTGCTGGAACATGGCCATATCCTGCAGGCCGGCACACATGAACAACTGCTGGCGCAGGGCGGACGGTACGCGGAACTGTTTGAACTTCAGGCCGCCGGATATCAATAAAGATCTGTTTTAAAAAACAAACGTTTTTGGCTGCCGAAGCTTTTTGCAAAAAGCTTCACCAAAAACTTTCCTTATGATTACAGGAGTGGGGGCTGGACAGCCATTCCTGCTGCCCGAAACCCACACGGGCAGGCCCGTTACCTGCCAGTCGCCCTGAAAGGGCTGACGGGATCGGGTCAGGCAAACACGCGTGGGTTAACGGCGGGGACACCTGCTGAAACCGGGCCGTTATTTTGTGGTATAGCCGCCATTGATCAGCGTGGTCTGGCCGGTCATCCACCACCCATCGGATACGAGAAAGCGGACATGTGGGGCAATATCCTCGATGTCGGTCAGGCCCGTTTTGCTGAACGGTGACAGGGCGGCAGCCGATTTGTGGTATGCCACGGCTTCCGGCGCTTCCTGTCCGTAGAAGAAGGGTGTGTCCATCGGCCCCGGCCCGATGGCGTTGACCGATATGCCACGCGCGCCATATTCCTTGGACGCGGCGCGGGTGAAGTGTTCCACTGCCGCCTTCGACCCGGCATAGGTGGAATAGAACGGGGTATAAGCCCCAAGCAGCGACGTAACGATAGTCAGCAGCTTGCCATGGTCATTGAGATGAATGCCCGCTTCCTTGATGAAGAAATACGCAACGCGCGTATTGATCGCAAACATGGAATCGAATTCAGCCTCGCTGGTGTCGGCAATCGGCTTTTTCAGCACCTTGCCCACCGTGTTGATCGCGATATCGGGGCGACCGATGGCCGCAACCGTATCAGCAAACAGCCTGGCCACCGCGCCATCGCGCGTCAGGTCGGCCTGTAATGCAACGGCGTTGACGCCTGCAGCCTTCAGGTCGGCAAGGGTCTTTTCTGCTTCGGGCCGTGTCGCGGCGCTGTTGTAATGGATGGCAATGGCCTTCGCGCCATGTGCCGCAAGGTCACGCGCGATCAGGCCGCCGAGGTTCTTCGCCCCACCCGCGATCAGGACCGTTTTACCCTTGATGCTATGATCAGCCATATGCAGCCTCCGTTCATGCTGTGCGGACATATGCCGCACTGTTCATGTCTATAAGTTATCAGTTAAAATCGGAGTATAAAGTTCCCTTTCCTGACAACACATGTCAGGAAACGCGAACAAACCCGCAGCCTGACGGTGATGATCGTGGACCGTGTCGACCTTTTCCGCATTTTTGCCCGCGTGGTGGAAACCGCCAGCTTCACCAAGGCTGCAGATACGCTCAAGATGCCGCGTTCCACGGTTTCCACCGCCGTGCAGGAACTTGAATCCCGGCTGGGCACACGACTTCTGGCCCGCACCACGCGCTCAGTTGCCCCCACGCCGGACGGAATGGCGTTTTATGACCACTGCAAGCGGCTGGTGGCGGATGTGGAGGAGGCCGAGGCCCTGTTCCGCCATGACCGTGGCAACCCGCGCGGATTGCTGCGCGTGGACATGCCCGGACGGATCGGCCGCCTGCTGGTTGCGCCGGCCCTGCCTGTATTTCTGGACCGTTACCCTGAAATCGGAATCGAACTGGGTGTTACCGACCGTGCCATCAACCTGATCGAGGACGGGATCGACTGCGTGCTGCGTGTCGGTCCCCTGTCGGATTCCGGACTGATCGCACGCCGGATGGGGGAGTTGGCCATCATCAACGTGGCCAGTCCCGCCTATCTTGCCCGCCATGGCGTGCCCCACAGCCCGGCCGACCTGCCGGAGCATGAGGCAGTGCATTACGGCTCGCCTTCCAGCGGACGGGTGGAGGCATGGGAATGGATGGAAGACGACAGGACCCGTGCCATGGACCTGCCCGGCCGGGTCAGCGTCAACAGCGCGGAAACCCTGGTGGCCTGCTGCCTTGCGGGCCTTGGGCTGATACAGGTCCCGGCCTATGACGTGCGCCACCATATAGCAGCTGGCGAACTGGTGGAGGTCATGCCACGCTACCGGGCTGAACCCATGCCCATGACGCTGCTCTATCCCCATCGCAAGCACCTGTCGCGCCGCCTGCAGGTGTTTGCCGACTGGCTGGAAGGCATCATGGCGCAGGCGACCGGATAGGGTCAGATCAGGCCACCTTCCGCCGTCATCTGCTGCAGATCCAGTTCGTGTTCCAGCTGGTGCAGGACGGCATCGTGGATTTCACCGCTGCGGTGCAGGCGCAGCAGTTCGGCCCGACCCGCGTCAATGGTCGCCAGAAGTGCGCGGTAATGCGCATCCTTGCGCCCCTGCAGCGCCTGCTGTTCATGGCTGAAACGTTCGGCCAGTTCCGCGCGGTAGGCGTACTGTTCCAGCAGGCGGGAATGGACGATCTGCCCGTCGGGTGCAAAGGCCAGTTGCCGCATGGCATGTTCCTGTGACCTGGCGATCAGCGCGCGCGCCTGCGACACCGACAGGTGATGGCGCTGCCCGCGTGACTGCCCCCGTTCCTCCCCTGTCATGCGGATGACCCAGCCAATGGTCGTTCCCTGGCCCAGAACGGTCACCAGAATGACCACGAAGGTCGCAATCTGCATGATGTCACGGTTCGGCATTTCCGCAGGCAGCGCCAGTACGATGGCAAGGCTGACCACGCCCCGCATGCCGCACCACCCCATGATGGCGACGAAGCTGAAAAATGGCCGCCATCCCGGTCGCCTGCCACGCGGCAGGAACGCGACACGTATGCCTTCCGTCATCAACATCCAGACAAACCGCGACACCAGCACCACGGCCACGATACCTGCCACAGGGCGAAACACGTCCTGCGCCACCCATGGCGTACCCATATGGCGCAGCACGATGGCATGCAGCGAAATGCCGATCAGCACGAATACGAGAGATTCCAGCACGAACACCAGCACTTCCCATACCGCCGCCCAACGCAGGCGTTCATCAGCGCTGAACACGTCATGCTGCCGCCAGCCCAGTACCAGTCCGGCCACGACCGTAGTGATGACCCCTGAAGCCCCCACCTGCTCCCCCCCGATATAGGCCACCCATGGCAGCAGCAGCGTCATGGTGATGCTGAGGATACGGTCACGCACCCGCGCCAGAAGCCTGATCCAGACCCATGCCAGCGCACAGCCCAGCACCAGTCCACCCAACGCCAGGAAGAAAAACGTGACCGTGGCATGCACGACCCCAAAACTGCCGGTCATGACCGCAACCGTGGCAAAACGGTAGATTACAAGGCTGGCGGCATCATCCAGCAGGCTTTCGCCCTCCAGCAGCGTCGTCATCCGTTCGGGCAGGGGCACATGCTTGAGCACCGCCTTCGCCGCCACCGCATCAGGTGGCGCCACGATCGCGCCCAGGGCAGCACAGGCGGCCCATGGCATGAACGGAATCAGCCAGCGTGTCGCAACAGCCACGGCCAGCGTGGTAAACGCACCCCCCCCCACCGCCAGCTGCAATATGCCCAGAAGATGCGTCCGGAATGCATGCCAGACGGAAAAATACGCCCCTGCCAGCAGAAGCGGCGGCAGAAACACGATCAGTACCAGGTCGGGATCAATCCCGATCACCGGCACGCCGGGCACCAGCGCAATGGCGATCCCCCCCAGCACCAGTGCAGCCGCAGGCGGCAGGCGCAGCTTGCGCGCCACCAGTTCCAGCCCCACGATCAGGACGATCAGCAGCAGGATGAATTCAAACCGCCCTACATTGGACATGCGCGCCATACCTGTCAGGGTGCCGGGTATTTGCCACGGCCCCTTCTGATAACGCACCAAGACAGGGTCGGTGCCCTGCGCCAATCCCGCCTGCATGCCATATCCTGTAATAAAATATGGCATGCACAGATCCTGCGCCCGGTATGGCGCGCGGCAGGTGGTCGGGCATCCTGCCTGCTGGCACGCATGCCATACACCTGGCACCCTGATGGGCCGACAGAAACGGCATGGCCTGTCTTTGCCCTATACAGTATTGCCTAAAAAAGTTCCTTATACGTTCTGTAACTTTCCAGATTTTTTATTTTTAGATCCGGATGGATATTTTTCAAAATACAATAAAACGCGTGGAAATATATATGCAACGCAGGCCGGATGGGCACGTTCATGACAGGCTGGCGGCCATCCGGCCCACGCGGGGTCGCCGCCATGCCCGTACAAGCTGACATGACCCTACACCGCCCCCGTATTCCCCCGAACAGAGGAGGACAGAGGATGGGTGCATCCCAAAAACCCGCGCAGCCGGGCCAGCCCACACCACCCGACGGAACGCAACCGACAGCCGTGCCCGACACGACGGGGCATTCCCCCCGCAACGGGACCACCATCCCCCCGGCACCCGGTCCAGCGCCGTCCCAGCCGCCCGACGGGACACCGCCGACCATACTGCGCGGATCTACGTCACCCACACCGCAGCCAAGAAAAAGCCTTTTCCGAAAATGAGCGACAGCACGGGCCGCAGCCTTTCCACAGACCCGGGCGTGCATGAAACTGGAGCAGAAAATGGACGGGACCACCACCACCTTCCCACAGCCCGACCCTGCATTCCGGTCAACACGGCATCCGTGGCTTGCGCGCCTGCTGGGCCGCACGCCCCTGCCCACGTGGGAAGATGACTTCGCCCCGCTGAAAAGCGAGATTTTTGGCATGGAACGACTGGAAGCCCATGCCCGCAGCCTTGCCGCCGCCCAGACCATCATTCCCCATGGACGTGGCCATGAACGCCGCAGGCCCCTGTCACGCCGGCTGGCGGAAAACGGGGCGTTTCTGCGCGCTGCCGACATACAGATTGCACAGGATATCCAGAACGGAAAACAGCTGACACCCGCGGCCCAGTGGCTGGCGGACAATTACGCACTGGTGGACATGCAGATACGCGAGACGGATCTGGACCTGCCTGCCGGTTATTACGCGCGCCTGCCCAAGCTGGCCAGCGGCCCGTTTGCCGGGCTGCCCAGGGTCTTTGGTGTGACATGGGCGCTGGTTGCCCATACCGACAGCAACCTGCAGCCTGAAATCCTGTATAATTATCTGCTGGCGTACCAGAGTGTGACGCCGCTTACGATCGGTGAACTCTGGGCGGTTTCCATCACGCTGCGGATCGTCCTGATTGAAAACCTGCGCCGTGTTGTTGGCGCGATCATGGACAATAACGCCAGCAGGCGGGCCGCCGACCAGCTGGCCGACCAGCTCGATGCCTACCGCAAGGGCACGCAGGCCGCCATGTCCGGCTTTCTGGCAGCCGTTGACCCGCGCATCCTCAACTGCGCGTTTACCGCGCAGCTTGCCCACCGTTCGCGTGGGCTGGACCCCGAAAAGGATCCCGCCCTTGTCTGGCTGGAACAGCGTCTGGCGGACCGGGGCACAACCATTGACAACGCGGTGCGCGATGACCTGCATGAACAGGGAGCGTTCAACGCCACCATCCGCAACATCATCACCAGCCTGCGTCTGATCGCGGGTTTTGACTGGACCGAGGCGTTTGAGCGCGTCTGCCTGATCGACCGGCTTTTTGCCGATTACGACAGTTTTACACAGGCCGATTTCGCCAGCCGGGACCTGTATCGCAAGGCCATAGAGGAACTGGCCCGTGGCAGCCAGCTGACCGAAATGGCCATAGCCGGACAGGCCGTAGCCATGGCGCGCGCGGCACAGGCCACGGGCACGGACGACCCGCGCCGCGCCGACCCGGGCTATTACCTGCTCATGGCCGGGCGGGCCGCGCTGGAAGCTGGCATCCGTTTCCGGCCCACCATGTCGCGCCGCATGGTAAGGGGCTTCTGCGCATACGGGATCGCGGCCTACAGCATTGTGGTCACGCTGCTGACCATGCTTTTCATCGCCATTCCGATATGGCTGACCTGGCAGAGCGGCATAAATCCCGCCTGGCTGCTGCCTGCGCTGGCCTTCATACCGGTGTCTGAAGCAGCGGTCGCCTGCGTCAACCGCGTGGCGCTGGAGGCGGTTCATGCCACCACCCTGCCGGGGCTGGAATTCCTGCACGGCATCCCTGCCCGCCTGCGTACCATGGTGGTTGTGCCCGCACTGCTGACGACGGAAGAAACCGTGGGCGAACTGGTGGCGCGGCTGGAGGTCCATTACCTGACCGTACGCGATGACGCGGTTCATTTCGCGCTGCTGACCGACTGGACCGACCATGACAGCGCCAATGCGCCCGATGACCAGCGGCTGCTGGCGCTGGCGCACGCGGGCATGGAACGCCTTAACCGGAAATACGGCCACGGCCCGCATGGCATGCGTTTTTACCTGCTGCACCGCAAGCGCGTGTGGTGCGAAAGCGAAGGCGTATGGATGGGGTGGGAACGCAAGCGTGGCAAGCTGCATGAACTCAACCACCTGCTGCGCGGGGCTGCGGACACGACCTTCCTGCCCCCCGCCCATCCCCTGCCTGCGGACATACGCTATGTCATCACCCTTGATGCCGATACGCGCCTGCCACTGGAAACCGTGTGCCGCCTGATTGGCAAGATGGCCCATCCCCTCAACGCACCGCTGTTCGATCCCGTATCGGGACGGGTGCATGAAGGTTACGCGATACTGCAGCCACGGGTTACGCCATCGCTGCCCGTTGGGCACCAGAGCACGCTGTTCCAGCGCATTTTCGCCAGCGCCAGCGGCATCGACGCCTATTCCGCCGCCGTATCCGACCTGTATCAGGACATGTTTGGCGAAGGGTCATACGCAGGCAAGGGCATATATGATATCGACGCGTTTGAGGCCGCACTGGTCCGACGTGTGCCGGACTCCGCCATGCTCAGCCATGACCTGTTCGAAGGCATTTTCGCCCGTGCCGGCCTGGTGACGGATATCGAGGTGGTGGAGGAGTTCCCCACCGATTACCTTGTCGCGGCCCAACGGATGCACCGCTGGACGCGGGGCGACTGGCAGTTGCTACCATGGATCGTATCCAGCCTGCCGCCCCGCAGCATACCCGTACGTTCCCGGCTTTCGGGCATCGCGCGGTGGAAAATGCTGGACAACCTGCGCCGCACCCTGTGCATGCCACTGGCGCTGGCGACACTTGTGGCGGGGTGGTTCCTGCCGTTCCATGCAGCACTGATCTGGACGACCTTCATTCTGCTGGCGCTGGCGCTGCCCGCGTTCCTGCCAGTGTTGCCCGATATCGTGCCACGGCGGGAATGGATCACGCTGCGCAGCTACCTCAGCGTAATTGGCGCGAAAAGCGCAGAGGCCGCGGTGATGACCTTCCTCACCATCACCTTCCTTGCCCATCAGGCCATCATCATGACGGATGCAATCGCACGCACGCTGGTGCGTGTGATCATCACGCGCCGCCACATGCTGCAATGGGTGCCCGCAGCCCAGATCGCGGGGCTGATGCGTTCGGGTCTTGCTGGATATTACGGGCGGATGATCTCCGCCCCCCTGCTGGGTGGGGGCTGCATTGCCGCCACGGTCATCTGGGCGCCATGGAGCCTGTTCATGTCCGTGCCCATCGCAACGCTGTGGGGCCTTTCGCCCGCAGTGGCAATGTGGGCCAGCCGCACGCCGGTCATTGCTGCGCGCTCGCGCCCATCGCGCACCGATATCCGTATCCTGCGCATGACCGCGCGCCGGACGTGGCGCTTTTTTGAAACTTTTACCACGCCTGCGGACCACATGCTGCCGCCGGACAACTTTCAGGAAGATCCGGCCCCCGTGCTGGCCCGGCGCACCTCGCCCACCAATATCGGCCTGTACCTGCTGTGTTGCGCCAGTGCGCGCGATTTCGGCTGGATTGGCCTGGCCGACACCGTGGCCCGGCTGGAAGCGACCTTTGCCACGCTGGAAACCATGCCACGCTACCGCGGGCATTTCTACAACTGGTATGCCACCGACGACCTGCGTCCGCTTGATCCCGTCTATATTTCCAGCGTCGATAGCGGCAATCTGGCCGGTCACCTCATAGCACTGTCCAGCGCATGCCAGCGATGGCTGGAAAACGGGCCGGAAATCGACACATGGCGTGAAGGTGTCACAGATGCGCTGAATATCGCCATTGCCGACCTGACGTTCCATAATGGCAGGCGTGTGCTCATGACCCATACGCGGGCACAGCGGCAGCTGCTGCGACTGCTGACGGGACTGAAAAACGCCGTGCAGTCCGCTGACGTCACCCGGTCGGGGACAGAACTGTCGGCCCTGCACCGTCAGGCCAGCACGATCATGGATCACGTGGCGACAATGTCAGGTCCCCCATCGGGCCAGGATGAAAAAGACGCCGCCGATCTGATGTTCTGGACCACCGCCCCGATGCGTACGCTGGAGAGCCACCTGCGTGACCTTGATGGGGAGCTGTACGCAACGCTGGGCGCGCGGCTGGAAGTCGTGGCGCAGAAGGCGCGACGCATGGCGCAGGACATGGATTTCGCCTTCCTGTGCAACCCGTCGCGCAAGCTGCTGTCCATCGGCTACCTTGTGGCGGAGGACACGCAGGACGCCAACTGCTACGACCTGCTGGCGTCCGAAGCGCGGCTGGCGGTGTTCTTCGCCATAGCCAAGGGCGACATGCCTGCCCATGACTGGTTCCGCCTTGGCCGGTCCATAACGCCGGTGGCCAGCGGGGCGGCGCTGGTTTCATGGTCGGGGTCGATGTTCGAGTACCTCATGCCCTCGCTGGTCATGCGGGCACCCGTGGGCAGCCTTCTGGAACAGACCAACAAGCTGATCGTGCAGCGCCAGATCGCCTATGGGCAGGACCGCGACATTCCCTGGGGCATATCGGAATCCGCCTATAACGCGCGCGACCTTGACTATACCTATCAGTATTCCAATTTCGGCATCCCCGGACTGGGGCTGAAGCGGGGGCTGGGGCTGGATACGGTGGTCGCCCCCTACGCCACCATGCTGGCCGCCATGGTTGATCCGCAGAAAGCGGTGGCCAACCTGCATACGCTGGAACGAACCGGGGCACTGGGCCGATATGGCCTGTATGAAGCGCTGGATTACACGCCCGACCGCGTTCCCGACAATAACCGCGTCGCGATCATCCGTGCCTACATGGCCCACCATCAGGGCATGTCCATCCTGGCGGTGGCCGATGCGGTCATGAATGGCATCATGCGCGCGCGTTTCCATGATGACCCGGTCATTGCCTCGGCCGAACTGCTGCTGCAGGAACGCGCGCCCCGCACCGGCGCTGTCGCCCGTCCCCTGCCATCCGAAGATGATACCCAGACCCCCGTCCGCATCACGGCAACCCCTGCGGGGCGGTACGTTGACCGCGCCGACATGGGCGGCCCGGTCACGCACCTGCTGTCCAACGGTCGGTACACGGTCATGCTGACGGCGGCGGGATCGGGTTACAGCCGGTGGCAGGGACAGGCGATCACGCGCTGGCGCGAAGATGCGACGCGGGATGAATACGGTCAGTATCTTTACATCCGCAACCGCAGGACAGGTCGCCTGTGGTCGGCTGGCCTGCAACCTACCGATACCGTCCCCGATGAATATGCCGTGGTCTTTCATGAAGACCGCGCGGAATTCGCCCGTCGTGACGGGACGGTCACCACCACGCTGGATGTACTGGTATCAGCCGAAAACGATGCGGAAGTACGACAGGTATCGGTCTTCAACGCAGGCGGCGAGACGCTGGATATCGACATCACGTCCTGTGCCGAACCGGTGCTGCTGGCGCAGAATGCCGACCTTGCACATCCCGCCTTTACCAAGCTGTTCGTGCAGACCGAATATCTTCCCCAGTCCCGCGCCCTGATCGCCACACGCCGCAGGCGCACGGCGGACGAACCGGAGATCTGGGTCGCCCATCTGGCCCTGTGTGACAGTCCGATTGAGGTCGAGACAGACCGCGCCCGCTTCATCGGTCGCAGGCACGACGCACGTCATCCCGCCGCCATGGCCACGCATGCCCCCCTGTCGGGCACGACCGGGACGGTGCTGGATGCTGTCCTTGCCATCCGTGCGCGGGTATCCGTGCGTCCTGGCGCCATGGCACGCGTCACGTTCTGGACCATGGTCGCCCCCACCCGTGCAGCCCTGCTGGACCTGATCGACACACATCAGGACCACGCCGCGTTCGAACGCGCACGCACGCTGGCGTGGACGCAGGCGCAGGTGCAGTTGCGCCATCTGGACGTTCCCCCATCCATGGCGGACCTGTTCCAGCGGCTGGCCAGCCACATTCTGTTCGCCACCCCCAACCTGCGGGCAGCCCCTGCAGAAATCATGCGCGGAGCCGGGGCGCAGCCGCTGCTGTGGGAACAGGGCATTTCTGGTGACCTGCCGATTGTCGTTCTGCGGGTGCGGGAAAATTCCAGGACGGATATCGTGCGTATCCTGCTGCTGGCGCATGAATATTTCCGGCTCAAGCAACTGGCGGTGGATCTTGTCATTCTTAACGAACATCCGTCGTCCTATTTGCAAGACCTGCAGGTCTCGCTTGACCAGCTTGTCCGTGCGGTCCCGCGCGCGCCGGGTGGCGCCGGTTCCGTGCGCGTGCTGCGCGCCGACCTGATTACGCCCGCCGTGCGCCATCTGATCATATCCGTGGCCCGTGTGGTGCTGGATGCGGACCACGCGCTGTCCGCACAGCTTGACCAGGGGGAAAGGCCACGGACGCGACAGTTCCCGCCTGCCCTGCCACCCGTCCCGCCGCCGCCTTCGGCATTTGACGTGCCACCGGTGCCCGAACTGGAATTTTTCAATGGCCATGGCGGCTTTGCCAGCAACGGACGGGAATATGTGATCGTGCTTGGCCCCGGCCAGACCACACCCGCGCCATGGATCAACGTGATCGCCAATGACACATTCGGCTTCCAGGTCTCGGCGGAAGGCAGTGGCTATACATGGGCTGGCAACAGCCGCGAACATCAGATCACGCCGTGGTCGAATGATCCGGTCAGTGACCACGCGGGCGAAGTCTTCTATTTCCATGACGAGGACACCGGCACCCTGTGGTGCCCGACCGCCGCCACCCGGCGTGACACCGCCGCCACCTATGTCACGCGCCACGGACGCGGCTATACGCGTCTGGACCGCGTGGCGCATGGGATAGCCAGCAGCCTGGTGCAATACGTTCCGGTATCGGACCCGGTCAAGATCACGCGCATACAGTTGCATAACCGGTCGGACCTGCCGCGCACGCTGTCCGTCACCGCGTATGTGGAATGGGTGCTGGGGCCAGCGCGCAGCACGGCGGCCCCCTTTGTCATGACCGAACATGATGGAGAGACCGGCGCCCTGTTCGCCCGTAACCGCTGGAACGCCGAATACGCGGACCGTGTCGCCTTTGCCGATATTGGTGGGTACCTTACCGCCAGTTCCGGCGACCGTGCGGCCTTCATCGGCCCCAACGGCACCATGGCGCTTCCCCTGGCCTTCACCCATGCGGGGGGCGTGCAGGGGACGACGGGCGCCGGGCTGGACCCGTGCGGCGTGGTGCAGACCATGGTCACCCTGCCACCGGGCGGGCGGGCGGAAATCTTGTTCCTGCTGGGTGAAGGCACGGACGCCGACCATGCCCGCAGCCTGATAGGCCATTACCGCACCACCAGTCCGGACCATGTGCTGGAAACGGTCATGCAGCACTGGGACACGGTAACGGGGGGCATACAGGTCCAGACCCCGGACCGCACGATGGATATCATGCTCAACGGCTGGCTGCTGTACCAGTCACTGGCCAGCCGGGTGCAGGCACGGGCCGGATTTTATCAGGCCAGCGGGGCCTATGGCTTCCGTGACCAGTTGCAGGACGGTATGGCGCTTACGCTTTCCTGCCCTAAGCGCGTGCGCGCGCACCTGCTGCGGGCGGCGTCACGGCAGTTTGTCGAGGGGGATGTGCAGCACTGGTGGCTGCCCAACACGGGCGCTGGCGTGCGGACCCATATCTCCGATGACTGTGCATGGCTGGCCCATACCGTGGCGCATTATGTCGCCACGACGGGTGACACGGGCGTGCTGGATGAACTTATCCCCTTCCTGCAGGCCCCCATACTGCCCATTACCGAACATGACCGTTTCATGATCCCCGCGACCTCCGAGCAGAGCGGTACGCTGTTCGAACATTGCGCCCGCGCGCTGGACCACAGCCTTGCGGTCGGCAGCCATGGCCTGCCGCTTATGGGTACGGGCGACTGGAATGACGGCATGAACCGCGTGGGAGAACAGGGACATGGCGAGAGTGTGTGGCTGGGCTGGTTCCTGCATGACGCGCTGACCACCTTCATCCCGCTGGCACGCGCACGCGGGGACGATGCGCGCGCGCAGGCGTGGCAGGACCACACCCGCGCCCTTGCCACGGCGCTGGAAGCCACATGGGATGGCGACTGGTACCTGCGTGCCTATTTCGATGACGGCACGCCGCTTGGCTCCCACACCAGCGCGGAATGCCAGATTGATGCGATTTCACAGTCATGGGCCGTGCTGTCGGGTGTCGCACTGCCCGAACGGGCGGAACATGCCATGCGGTCGACCATGGCGCATCTCGTCCGGCCCGACGAGGGGCTGGCCCTCGTCCTGACGCCACCATTTGACACCATTGGTCCCGATCCGGGCTATATCCGCAGCTACCCGCCCGGCATACGCGAAAACGGCGGCCAGTACACCCATGCCGCCCTGTGGACCACGATGGCCATGGCCGTACTGGGCGACGGTGATCGCGCCCATGGTCTGTTCCATATGCTGAACCCGGTCAACCACACAGGCAAACCCGAAGATGTGGCCCGTTACAGACTGGAACCCTATGTGGTCGCGGCCGACATCTATTCGCGCCCGCCCCATGTGGGCCGGGGGGGATGGTCGTGGTACACCGGATCGGCCGGATGGATGCAGCGTGTGGGGACCGAAACCATCCTCGGCCTGCGTATCCATGGCACGCAACTGCTGGTTACCCCATGTATCCCGCATGACTGGTCACGGTTCACGGCAACGGTGCGCTGGCACACCGCAACCTATCACATTACCGTAAACAACCCTGACCATGTCTGCCGGGGCATAAGCCATGTCACATGCGACGGTGCTGTACTGCCCGCGACCGGCAGGGTTGAAATGGTGGATGACGGGCAGGCCCATGATGTGGAGGTCACGCTGGGACCACAGCCCGCAACATGATGGCATGCCATTACCTGCGGCATATCCATATCCGTTAAATATTCATTCGTGAATGGATCGGGAGAAAACCAAAAAAACCATTCATTGGGCAATCCGTTAACCGGTACATGGCAGGCGCCTGCATCGCCCCACGACCTGGGCGGGGCAGGCGCGCACAAACCACCCCGACTTCCCTTGACGGAGAACAACCATGCTCCACCAATCGCGTGTTCACCCACCGGGCCTTTATCCCCTTCACGCCCCCGAAGGCCACGCCCCCCATACCCCGGATGGCAAGGCAACCAGCACCGGCCAGCCCCGCGCAGGCGAGGACGAGCCGGAATCCACCCGCGACAACGATGAGCGGATCGAGGCCACCAGTCACAAGGGCAGACATCAGGATCAGGCAGGATGTGACGAACACGCCACTGATTCCGCGGCGAAGGAAGACCATAAGCCCGGACAGCCATGAATACGCGGCAGCAGAAATACGTAAACAGCTGTTTGCTGTCCGCTGTCGCCGTGCCACCCCAGTCATGTCACAGGCAGTGTACGAACGGTGCGGGCATGGGAAAAACCCGCACCATTCAGGTTTGAGGAAAATCCAGAAACCCGTCGAACCGGACCATGTATTCGTATATTGCCGCATGGGCGATTTCTTTATAAAATTTGTCCTGACGGCAGGTAATCGCCCTGTACATGCAAACAGGATGCAACCTTTCTATCCATGAATGCTTTTGTTTTCAGTCCATTTTCATTCATGAAAGAAGACGATACCATGAAAAAAACAATGCGTTCCACCCTGCTGGCGGCAGTCGTGGCCGGTATGCCGGTAATGGCCCCCGTCATGGCCATGGCGCAGACCGATACGGAAACCGTCCCTGCGCCAACAGCCAATTCCGCTGCATCCGAAGTAGGCAAGAATCCGCCTTCCGCAACCTCGCGCAGCGGCCAGCGGGTGGAACCGTCAGACAAGTTATGGAACAACCCGCGCACCGTGCAGGAACAGCCCGGCACCCAGCCGCCAACGAATAATGAAACGACCAGCCACAAACGCATGCGTGACAGCTATGGCCGCAGCAGCCATGGCGGCAACAAGACCCCTTCGCCCGCGGATAGTGGCGAACAGTAAACATTACCGAAAGCCCCCGGTCCAACCGGCAGGGAAACAGACAGGACACGTTATGTTTCCCATACGCAAGCCAGATGAGAACAGCCATGTTTACATCTTTCCCCCACACCACCAGCCAGCCGCCACTGCCGCCGCCCGGTCCGTTCCATCCGCGCGATTATCCCCCGCCGGGGCCACAGGACCCGTTCCCATTCGATTCACCGGACCAGCAGCCGCCCCCGCTTCGCAACCACGTCCACGACCGGCCGACAGGCGGGCGTTTTTATCCCCAAGGAACCATGGCCATGCAGGACAGACCTGATCCCGATAAGGAACAACCACAGACACCTGCCGAAAAGCAGGAAGATGAGGGCCGCGACGAAGCACTGGATGAAAGTTTCCCCGCAAGTGATCCCCCTTCACAGGGGCGCACGACGGGGCCAAACAAATAAGGCCGTTAATCCGGGCCATGAATTTATTTGTCATGTTTACTTACACAGCCTGGACGGGATGTATTTTCAGAAATGAATACATCCCGTCCTGTTTTTTTATGAACAGGAGACTGTTTGAAAATTCATAACAAAGTTTCTGGTGAAGCTTTTTCAAAAATCTTCAGAGAACGCCGCATTTAAAAAAATGCGGTTCCTAAAATTTTTATTCTTTTTTTATCAATTATTTATTACATGAATCCTTTAAGGCCGGAACACCTCCTTCCCCCAACAATACACAGTCCTTCAGTCAGATTCAGGGGGAACATCCATCCTGACCGGTCGTTATGACGCCAACTGGTGGCAGGCGGGGTCGCAACAGAAAACATGCCCCCCCCGCAACCTTTTACAGCTGACGGAGAACGATCATGGCCAACCATGTGTTCAATACAGTCCGCACCCAGGATAATACGGCCGCAATGCCGGATGCCATACCCCTGCACGATACGGAAACACATGCCGATACCGACATGCAGGCCCACAGGCATGATCGGCTGGAGGGGAGAACCATCGCCATCCTTGCCACCAACGGGGTGGAGGAAGTCGAACTGACCGAACCTGTCGCGGCACTGCGCAATGCAGGGGCCCAGACCGTCCTTGTTTCCCCCACCCATGGATACATCCAGGCCATGGAGGGGGATATTCACCCCACCCACCGTTATCAGGTTGACCTGCTGGTGTCGCAGGCCCATGCGCGCAATTTTGATGGGCTGGTCCTGCCCGGCGGCACCACCAGTCCCGATCACCTCCGCATGGATGACGATGCCGTGCGGTTCGTACGCGAATTCGTTCAGGCCGATAAACCGATTGCCGCCATCTGTCACGGGCCATGGACCCTGATCAACGCCAATGGGGTACGGGGTCACCGGATCACGTCATGGCCCTCCCTTCGCGCGGACCTGACCAATGCGGGCGCCCATTGGGTGGATGAGGAAGTGGTGACCGATGGCACGCTGGTCACATCGCGCAATCCCCATGACCTGAAAGCTTTCTGTCCCGCCATCGTCGCACTGTTTGCGACGGTTCATCACCATGCCCCGCAATAGGACGAAGGGGCAAGGACATGATGGCAAACCGTACTTTTCTAAGATATTACGCGTCCACCATGCTGTGCGCCGGAGCCGTGACCCTGGGGGCTGGATTCATTGCATGGTGGCGCGGCCGCAGGGCAGATGAACCTGCCTCCATGGACCCGCCATCCGCCTTGCGGCCTAAAAAACCGATTGAGGATGAACCGGTCGAAACCGATACGACCCGCCACGTTGCACGCCGGGTCATACAGTATTTTGTCGTACCTGTATGGCTGGCATCCGGGCTTACGGACTGGTGGTGCCACCGCCGGACGGATATCGAGCACACCACGGGGCTGAAGGAAACCGGCATCCATCTGCTTATGCTGGGGGAAGCAGCATTTCCGGTTCTGGCCGGGCTGTTTCTGGAAATCGACGCGCCGGTCCTGTCGTTCATGATTGCGTCATTCTTCGTGCATGAAGCGACAGCCATGTGGGATGTCAGCTATGCCGTAACCCGGCGTGAAGTCCAGCCGATGGAACAGCACGTCCATAGTTTCCTGGAGATGGTACCGCTACTGGCCGTCGCCCTGATCGCGGTCCTGCACTGGCCGCAGGTTCAGGCGCTGATGGGCCGCAAGGTCATCCGTTCCACGAAACTTCGGCTGAAACGCGTGCCGCTGGGCCTGCCCTATGCACTTGGCGCACTGGGCATGATGGCTGCGTTCGAAGTCCTGCCCTATTGCGAGGAAGCCCTGCGTGACTGGAAGGCCAATCCCGGCCGGTTGACCCCACCTGCGGGCCAGCATGCCTGATCTACACGACGTGCATGAATAACAGACACAGTCATAGCCCGGATGGGTTTTCCCATCCGGGCTGTTTATTCTGGAACTGTTTCCGGTTACCTGCCCGTCAATGTGGAGACATTTTTGGGTGAGGCTTTTTTCAGAAAAGCGGCATCCAAAAACTTTTATTGTTTACCAATCCGACATTTGAAACGGATTCTTGCCGCTCCGCATCATTATTTAACCACAACATGGTAATGATCCAGATCCTGCGGCTATTTAGCCGTCGCAGCCCTGCGTGCGTTTGCATGTGCCCGACGATAAAGGCGCGCAACCTGCCGCGCCACGTCGTCATGCCCCTGCAGGGTATGGTTATGGAACGCCCTTACACTGTCATGCGTGGCATAGAAGCGGCGCGTCTGGCGATCCGCCTCAAGGATAACGGTACCAAGGAAAGTACCGTCGATTTCGATGATACGTGATTCAAGCATTGAAAAGACTGCCCTTGCATGTCCGCGATGGGATACGGACGGTTTCCGGCAGAATTCCCGCCGGCTGTTTTATGGAATGGCCGCCCGCATAATGAGAGCGACAGGGATGGTGCGACATCGATCAGTACTGCGCATTCGCATGGCTGGCTGGATCATGGGAATCATCCTGCACGATTATTGGCGTTTCAACGGGGATCATACACGCAGGGCACTATACGTCAACACATAATAACTCACACATAGTGGAATTTCTTATACATCATAAAGAATGATATTTTATGCGCCCAGAAGGAATTATTTAATTTTTAAACAATATGTTATGTATGGTCTTCATTCGGTTGGGGGCCCTGCCCAATGTTCCCGCACCTCCCCCTCCCCATCCTGTCCTTATGGTGCACGCTACCATCCGGTGCGGAATGCCACCCCATAATTCCATAATTTTTTGTTATATTTTTATATGACAATTTTTATATGCACATTTTGATGGATGTGTTTTATATAATCCACAACACAAACCGGGAAACCGCTTCCATGGACACGGTCGGGAAAAAGAGCGCCCGTCCCGACAGGCCCTGCATTACGCAGACGCATCACCGTTTTTCGCCCACTCGCTTCTGCCCACTCAAGGAGACAGGCAATGGCAATTTCCCCCGGCTGGACAGCCCCGGATTTCGTGACCGAGACAAACATGGGCCTGATCCGTTTCCATACGTGGGGCCATGGGTGCTGGCGCATTGTCCTGACCCATCCGGCGGATTACACCATGCAGAGCCTGCGTGCCGGGATACGGTGGGCACGCACATGCCCGCAACCCGTGCGCCTGCTGGGTCTTTCGCCGGTGCATCCCCCGCGCCTTGCGGATGCGCAAACCCACCCGAATGCCATTGCGTTGCCTGACGTGCCGGATTTCCCGGTCATTCATGACGACATGGGTCGTATTGCTGGTCTGTGGCAGGGGGTGGCGGTAGATGTCGGGCCAGAGAATCCGGCATTGGAAGAACATGCAGCTTTCATTATTGATCCCGACAACACGGTTCGCAGCACCCTTCTCCATTCCCCTGTCACCGGGCACGACTTTGGCCAGATCATACGCGCCGCACGCGGATTTGGTATTGGCTGCGCGTCCCTCAGGCACGCCCCGCGCGCAGCATAGAAACGCGGGGACAGACCGCACGGGCCGGGCGGAGCACGGCATCCAGACAACGTGCAACCGCCCACTCTTCCCAACCATCATCCCCCTTCACCCGCAATCCACCGACAGTCCATACCGAAAGCACGACGATGTCCCTGCTCCTTCGCACCCATCCGGACCCGATGCATACGGCAGTCATTCCACCCTGCGTCCCGCCTGCCCCGGAGCAGAGCGCAACGGTGGAAAATGCGCTGCTACAGGCTCTTGCCGGGCTTGCCATTGTCATCGTGCCCGGTCTGGATGGGTCGGGACCACATCACTGGCAATCACGTTGGGAACTGTTTTTACGCCGACATGGCATTACAGTGCACCGCGTCCAGCAGAATAACTGGGCACGTCCCACCTATCAGGACTGGAAAGCGCAATTGCAACGCACGGTTCGGACCTGCCACCAGCCTGTCATTCTGGTGGCCCATAGTCTGGGTGCCGTATTGAGTGCGCGCATGGCAAGCGAACAGGGACTTGATGGCGTCGTTGCGGCATTTCTGGTCGCACCGGCGGATATTGACCACTATCACGGGCCCGATTCTGGTCGGGTTGCCGGTTTTGCCCCCCTGCCTGTCACACCACTGCCTTTTCCTGCCGTGCTTATGGCCAGTCAGGATGATGAATGGCTGTCGATGCCCCGCGCCCATGCCCTTGCCACGCAATGGCAGGCAACACTGGTCAATGCGGGCACCGTAGGTCATATCGGCAATCATGCCCATGTCGGTTTGTGGCCTGATGGTATGCTGGCGCTGGATGGTCTGGCCCGCTCCCTGCGCCCGCGCGCCACGGCTCCGACTGGGACAACGCCACATCTGTCATGATCCCTGCCCGTACATGCAGACGGGCTGGACAGAAGGTAAAGCTTTTTCAAAAATATTCGGAAAAATCAGTCTTAAAAAAAATGGCGGCCCAAAAACTTTTTTATCTCATTCATCAATGACCTGTTTTTTGGGGGAATGGTGGTGAAACAGGCATGATTTCGATCGGCACGCACCTGTTTCCGCCTCATGCACACGGCGTTCCGAAAAGCGAAAGACATAAAGCCAGCACATTTCATGAATAAGTGAATGACCTGATGGGGAATGGACTGGAAACCCTTCTGCTTTCCTGCGGTTGGGAATGAATACTGGACCGGTTCCGACCTTTTCCAAGGGGGTGGCATGAGGGCATTTTTCTATAGCAGGCCCGACACACTGGCTGCCGTTGTAAGGGCACCGCCCCACAGTCGTTACCTTGCCGGTGGAACCGGCCTGATCGACCTGATGAAAGTAGATGTCGAACGGCCCGAACATGTCATTAACATAAAGGCACTGTCACTTGATGCCATCGAACCGCTGCCCGATGGAGGGCTGCGGCTTGGGGCGCTGGCGACCAACGCCCGTACGGCCGGAGACTGTGTAGAATTTTGTGCGGTGCCATTTTTTCAGGCCATTGGGAACCGCTCATCGAACATGATAGCGAGCTGG
>NZ_BDLU01000008.1 GCF_006538165.1 Komagataeibacter diospyri | reverse complement strand
TCCGTCAGTATGAAGCGATCCATATGGTCTTTGAAACACATCATGGCCCTTTAGAAAACTCAATTCCCAACAGCCCCCAGAAGAAAAGATAAGAAAACCCATTTTATTGATTGACAGGGAAGTATGTTCTTTTTAAGGCAATGTTATCGTTTTTCCGCCACAATCTGAATTGTGTTACATCATATTTCAGCAAAAGGTTTTCTGGATCATGTCACTTGAGAGCATTGCCCTGTCGCAGACAGGCCAGCACCATGATGGCCGTCCCGCCAGCGAACCGGCGGAATACCGCCACACGCCAATCCGGGGTATCCTGTTCGGCCTGATGTTCAGCGTGCCATTGTGGGCGCTGGCGTTCTTTCTGTTCCGGTAAGAAACTGTTCTGAAACAACCCGCAGGTAAATAAAGCGGTGGATTTCCCAGGATGCTGCTTTTTTGTAAATGCAGCATTCCCTGAGGCTTCCCGGAAAAGCTTCACCAAAAATTTTTCCATTTTTTTCAATACGTTCCGTAAACCGACTGTCGCCCCTGTTACGGATGCACCTGGCATATGTCACGCAGGCCATCTGCGGTCCAACTTGTGACCTGATAGGATGCAGGCATGGCAGAGGGGGCTGTCGGACATCACCCTCCCCCGCCCTGTTCCTGGCCATTAATTGAACCCGATGGACACACCCGCAAAAATACCGAATCCGTCGCCCGACAGCATGGCGGCAGGCTGCTGTCCGTTGGTGGTGGAATAGACCGGCACCACACCCGTTGCGTAATGCTTGTTGGCAAGGTTGTGCAGGCTAAGGAAAACCTGCCGGTGCTTGTTGGGCCACAGGTACCCAACGTCGAAATTGTAGATATGGTAGGGCGCTGCCTTGTACTGGTTGTCATATGATGCCAGCACCGAAGACGAGACTTCCACATCGACCGAAGTATAGAATCCGTTCTTCATATCAAGATGCAGTTCCCCCTGATAGAAATGGCGCGGAATACCGGGAATGTAATTATGCCCCCATGTTGCGTCATGGTTGAAGCGGAAGCTCTGGAACGTATAGGCCTGACGAAGGGAAATGATGTTACCCTGCCACCTGTACAACGTTGAATGGAACGATGTTTCAACCCCCTGATGTGTTGTGGGCGATGCGTTGCCGTAAGTGGAGTTGTTGTACAGGATGGAATTCGGGGTCGCGACCGCCAGCAGTTCATTATGAACGGCGGAGTGATAGTAGGTGACACTCCATTCCGTACCGGCAAAATGGCCACTTGTACCCACTTCAAACGTCGTGGCCGTCTGGGGGCGCAGGTTGGCCCAGTCCTTTGTCAGACCCGTGGCAATGCCCGATGTATAATTGGCGCCCGAAAGGTACTGCCAGTCCTGCGGGCTTTGCACGCTACGGCTGACATTGCCGTATACTTCGACATTGGGGGTAATGACGTAACGGAACCCTGCGCGCGGGGCGAAATACAGCGCATTCTGACTGAAGGAACTGGTCTGCGGGTACGTCTGTGATCCCGAACGCGGGGTATAGCTTAACGCACCTGCTGCGGTCAGCCAGAAGTTGTGGAAGATTTCGGTGTTGTTACGCACATGGAAAACCGTATCACTGCCACCCAGGTGCGAACGGGTGACAAGAGTGCCCAGCGCATAACCGGGATAGGCCGCCCGACGCCGCACCCGGTTATCAATGGTGGCGTCAAGGTCATGCGATGTATAGATGCCGATATCCGTATCACTGGCATGCCCCAGCAACCTGTCCTGACGCGTATAATTTACCATGCCCGTGGCGTAGTCGATGTCGTACAGCGACGAAGTATTCCCCAGTTCATGGTCCATCGGCGCATTCAGGTAGGCAAAGCCAATGGTCAGCCGGGACTGGTCATCAATACGGATCCTGACCCGGTCGGCGGCATATTTGGTGCCCGGTTCAATGGTCTTGGTGCCCCATGTCGCATATTCAGGCTGCATCTGGCGCGGGTTGTCACGGATCTGGTCGCGCGTCAGGTAATAGGGGTTGCCTTCCCATGTCTGGCGATAGCGGAAGAAGAAGCGATTATCGACATTGTCGCTGAATTTGTAACCGTAATTGAAATTAACACCAAAGTTTGTGGTCTTGGTATTGTCCTGATAACCACCACGATAGGAATTGGTTACACTTAAGTAATAGTCTGACTTACCGATGACGGTGCCCGAACTCAGCTGTTCCTTCACATACCCAAAGCTGCCCGCTTCCACTCGGGCCTGATAACGCTGTGAATTATAGCCTGTCTGCGTGACGTAGTTGATCGCACCGCCCAACTGGGTGGAGCCGAAGTCGATACCATTCCCACCGCGCATGATCTCGGTATAACGGATACCCAGTGGTTCCTGCAGTTCATTGACCGTGCCGATGGGCGTGGTCAGCGGAATATCATCGAACAGAAACATGATGCCCGCGCGCGTGGCGTTCAGCCCTGTCTGGATGCCCGAACCACGAATGGAAATGCGCAGATCGTCCGATCCGCAGGGAGCCTGTGCAAAGACGCCCGCCTGATACTTGAATGCATCTGCATTGGTGGCGTTGCGTCCCTTCAGCACGGTGGCCGCGTCGATGACGCTGGTGCCACCGGGAATGGTCTTCAGGTACACCTCCGCCTGGTGTGTCGCCGCACTGTGATGGTGCACGGCGATATGTTCGATCGTGCTCGCATTCAGGCCATTACTGGCCGCATGCCCGTCATTATGGGCAGCCGCGTCATGCCCACCTGCGGCGTGTCGGACCGGTACACCGTGGGGAATACGGTGCGTGGTGGTGTCATCCGGCGTGATGGATGCGGCAGCAATAGCGTGATGGGAGGCAACCAGAACACCAAACAGGCCACCGGCAAGGACAAAGGTGAATTTGTTTGGTGCCTCCACGACAGGGAGGCGGCCCCTGTACAGCAGGGGATGGATACGTGGCGGGGCGGTTGGGGACAGAGATAATTCACTTCTTAACATTGTAGTTTTCCATTATGTCCGCGAAGAATGTATTAATTTGTTAGCGGGCAAAATGGACTTTTCATACAGCCGCAGAGGCATGAAACCCTAAAAATACGAAACAGTTGCACTAAAACAACATATACACATATATCATCGTTAATTATGAGCCGACTCATGCGGTACTCCAGCCAGTCTGCCCTGAAAATAAGAAATAATATTGTTTTTTATCAATTATATAATTTGAAATGATAATCGGGATGATTTCATAATCGACTGTCGCGGCAACCATATCGAAACCAGGAATATGCTTTCCATAACCGCAAAAGGCTGCATATCCAGCAGAGCATATCCCTTGGCTGTCCGGGATAATTATACTTTTTTAATTGTTGTTTATGAAGCAACCGACCATGCCTCAACTCCACGCATGTAACGGGGGGAAAGCATGATTAAGGTAGTAATTCCCCACAATCGCATATTTCCAGCGTACCGGATCATGCAGCGTATGCGTGCGCGCATTACGCCACAGGTAATCAAGGTTCAGCGTCCGGTCCGTGGCGGATGTGCCAACCAGTTCGAACAGTCTGTTTGTCGCCTCGATGGCGCTTTCGGTGGTCAGGACCTTGGCCTGCGCCGTCTCGATCTGGGCGGTGGCGACACTTTGCGCACCTGGGGCCGATACGGCGTGGTCAATGGCCTCGCCTGCCCTGTCCAGAAGGGCAAGACCCGCGTTCAGGCGTATTTTCAATGCTCCGATCGTCTGGATTGTATAAGGGTCGTCCGATGCCTTGTCCTGTCCGCTGTCGATCCACGCGCGCGCACGCGTATGAATCAGCTCGATTGTCGTATCGACAGCGGCGTCGGCCAGGCCAGCATCAATAGCCGCCTGTATGAACTGTGATATCGCGCTGTCGGCAAATGGCGCGTCAGGCACGTAGGCTTTCCATACCGGGATGACATGGCTGCGCGGTACCTGTACGTCCGCTAGCTGGACAGTGCCGCTTGCCGTCCCTTTCTGGCCAAATGCCGCCCAGTCATTAATGACATTCAGACCCGGTGCATTACGCCGGGCAATGGCAAGATGGCTGTGCCCGTCTTCATCAAGCGCCACGATCTGCACCAGATGCGCCGACAGTGCGCCCGTGCAGTAGTGCTTGACGCCATTCAGGGTAACGGTGTCACCTGTTATCTGGAGACGTGTTTTCAACGCCCCGACATTCTTGATACCGCGTTCTGAAAACGCGTTGCCAAACCTGTACCCTTTCAGAACCAGCGCAAACAGGTCGCGCGCCTGTTCCGGACTGGCGCATGAGGCAAGGCAGGCAATGGTGGCAAAATGATTCTGACTGAGTTGCGCCACCGCTGAATCCGCCTTGGCAATCAGCCGGATCACCTGTCCCAACGTGCGGTAGGACACATTGGCCCCGCCATAGGCACGTGGCACGGTAATGCCCCACAGCCCTGAATTGGAAAAGATATCCAGTTCACGCATGGGAAAACGGTTTTCACGATCGCGTTGCGCTGCATCCGGCGCAATCTGCCGGGCAACATCGGCTGCAACGCGCAATGCCTCCGCATCATTCGTAATGATGGGCACACCTGCGGGAGGCAGGGGAAACGGGGCGACATCAGTCTCCCCCGTGCCGACAAATTCCGTAAGGGTCATGATATGTCCAGTCTGGATTGGGATCAGAAATGATCGGGATTCATGACAGCGCCTGCTGCCCCGCAACCCGGCGCAGCAATTCGCCATGGGGCGCATGGATGCGGCCACACAGCGCGTCACGATGCGCGCGTTCCAGCGGGTTATGGGCGGACAGCCCGGCATTGCCCGCAAGCCCCAGCAGGGCCGTGGTAAAATCGGCCGCCGCATCGACCACGCGTGATTTTATGACCGCTGCATGCGCATTCAGTTCGGACAGCGGACATGCGGCCGTGACATCCGTGGCGTAAAGCCGCAGCAGCATGGCGTTCATGTGCAGCGTAATGGCAAAGCCCCCCACGGCGTCGCACATGGCTGGCAGGGTCGAAAGCGGCACCCCCAGATTGGACGGCACGCGGTTTTTCAGGAATTCACCAAACCATGCCAGCGCGGACGTGGCGATGCCATTGTACAAGGCCCCCAGCAGCCCGGTGTTCCAGAGCATGAGGGTATTGCGTCCTGCCAGTGGCGCATCAGGCGCATGCAGAGCCAACGCGGCACCGGCAGGAAGTGCAACCTGCGTGAAGGTGACTTCATGACTGTTACTGGAGCGCATACCGATATGGTCCCAGTTTTCAACGATATGGATACCATCTGCTGTGGCCGGGACCATGAACGTACCCACCCGCACCGGATCTTCATCCGTGCGGGCGCGCACCAGCAGCCACGACAGGGCAGGAATGCCGGTGACATAGGCCTTGCGTCCATTCAGCACCCACCCTGTCGGCGTACGGGTCGCAACCGTACCGGGCAGGCCGCCACGCGATGCGGAACCAAGATCAGGTTCCGCCAGCAGGATATTGGTCAGCCGGTCATACTGGTCCTCTTCCATCCAGCGCACGAAATCACCGGAGCCGAATTCATGGTGTGCGGTCGCGGCCCGCACCATGTAATGATTGACCATGACCAGCGCGGTGGAGGCATCGCCCTGCGCAATCTGGCCCACGATGTCCTGCACGACGCCAAGGGTAAACGGTGTGGGTCGTTCAGGCGTGGAAATGCGCAGGGACAGCAGTCCCGCCCGGCGCAGGTCATCAATATTATCCTGTGCGAAAATCCCGGTGCGGTCATGGTGCGCCGCGCGGGTGGCAAAGCGCGCCTGCAGGTGTGCGGCCGCATGGATGGCGTCCTGTGCGGTATGAAGGTCTGCGGACACGACTTCACGCCCCTCTTACAATGGCCCGGACATCCGGGACGGTCTGGATCAGGTGCGCGTGGAATAATGTCGCGGCAATATCCTGCTGTTCGGTCACAACGGCCTGATCCAGCGGTGCGGGTTGCAGCGCCAGTTGCGCCAGTGCGCGGGTAATGACGGGACGGGACAGGCCGGTACTGGCGGCAATGGAAGTAGTCAGTGTATCGACATGGTCCGCCGCCCATTGCACACAGTCCTGTCGCGCCTGCGCCAGCAGGGTGAGGAAATTGCCGGGATTACGGTCCGCAAACCGCCTGCTGGCAATCAGGAACTGCCGGTTGGTCGTAATGCCCTGCGCATCCACCAGCAGGCGGCTTTTCGTATCTACCAGTGCCGCACTCAGGTATGGATCCCATATCGCCCACGCATCCACGCGCCCGGTTTCGAATGCGGCCCGACTGGCGGCTGGGGGCAGGTAGACAGGGTGGATATCAGTCCATGCCACGCCCGTGCGCTGTAACAGCGCCAGCAGCAGGTAGTGCACGTTGGACCCACGGTTCAGGGCAATCCTGCGTCCCTTCAGGTCCGCGGGGGTCTG
The DNA here is from genome assembly GCF_006538165.1 of Komagataeibacter diospyri. Taxonomy (GTDB): domain Bacteria; phylum Pseudomonadota; class Alphaproteobacteria; order Acetobacterales; family Acetobacteraceae; genus Komagataeibacter; species Komagataeibacter diospyri. Next base: position 13,568 of record NZ_BDLU01000008.1, on the reverse strand, counting down.
TATGGGGCTATTGGCGGGCACCAGCATGCCTTCGCCATGTGGGGCAGGCGCAGAACAGCCGATATAGGTCAGTCCATCGGGCCATGCGGCCTGTGCCATGACCGGAGGGGCATTGCCGGTTTCACCAATGTCGATGGCATCCGCCGCCAGGGCCTGCAGCAGTTGGGGGCCGGCAATGAATTCCGACCACTGCACCCGCATCCCACCGGGGGCAAGGGCGCGTTCAAGCAATCCGCTATGTTTAAGTACCACCAGCGTGCCGTATTGCTGGTAACCTATGCGGATCGTGGCGTCCTGTGCCGCATACGCGCCACGCGTCGCCCATATCTGTGACGACAGCGTCACACCAAGGCCGGTCAGGAACGTGCGACGTGAATACCGTTTCATTGCAGGCTTACCTGTAACAGGGGTGTGGAGGCGGTTCCGTCCGGCGGGTCCATGCCAGTCCATGGATCGGCCCGGCGGCCCAAGGCATATTTAACCATAAAACATGGTTAATATTAATTTATGACATTATAAATGTTAATTCTGTTGTCAACGGGATAATTTCCGCCGGGCATGGATTTCGGCACCGGCATCAGACCCGGACCCTGTCCCGATTCACGGAATATGAGACAGGAAACCTATATAACAATTTAAATTGTACAATTTAACGAAAACGTTCCATGCTCATATATTACGATATAAATAGTTATATTATTTAAAAATATATCATTTTAAAACAACGGTATAACAAAATTTATCTAGCAGTTTTTGGTAATTTGTCGGAAAATTTCCACAAAAATCTGTCCCATATCCGAATATAAAATCATACGAATTCGTTGTTATTTTATTGACTCGCACATAACCGTTGTTAGTGTGTTCAAAAGATAAATACGCACACAAAATAGTTAAAATGTGCACGCAATCGAGGTTGCCATGACAGATCCGGTCCATCTTCCCCACGGTCTCTCCCCACGGATTGATGCGCTTGCGCAAAGGCTGCGCCCGGTTTTCGCGCGCATTGCCGATGGCGCCATTGATCGCGAAGAAAACCGCATCCTGGCCCATGACGCGGTGCAGTGGCTGCTGGATGCCGGTTTTGGTGCGCTGCGCGTACCGGTGCGTTATGGCGGCAGCGGAGCCAGCCTGCCGGAAACCTTTGCTCTGCTGGCGGAACTGGCCGAAGCGGATTCAAACCTGCCGCAGATCTTCCGCGCCCATTTCGCCTTTGTTGAGGGACGCCTGCATGAAGGTGACGGTCCACGCGCCGCATACTGGCTGGAACAGGTCGCAAAGGGCGCCCTGTTTGGGGCCGCCATGGCGGAACTGACGGACAGTACCGGCACAACCACAACCCTGACACCCGATCCACAGGGACAATGGCTGCTGGATGGCACGAAATACTATTCCACCGGCACGCTTTATGCGTCGTGGATTGTAGCAGTGGCTACCGATGGCACCAATCGTATCCAGCTTGTCGTACCTGCCGATGCCCCCGGCGTGACCCGTATTGATGACTGGGACGGTTTTGGCCAGCGCCTGACTGGCAGTGGTACGACGCATTTCAAAAATGTAGCCGTACCTGATGAGTGCATCCTCAACCGCACGCCGCTGACTGAATTCCCCACCAACGAATACTTCACCACTTATTACCAGCTTTTCCATCTTGCCACGCTGGCGGGAATCGGACGGGCGATCGTGCGTGATGCCGTGGCCTTCGTGCGCCCGCGCACACGGACCTTTGGCGTTCCGGGGCAGGTGGCCCAGCGCCATGATCCGCTGGTGCAGGGCGTGGTGGGACGGCTGTCCGCCCTGTCATTTTCCGCCGATACACTGGTGGAAAAGGTAGCATGGACGCTGGAAGCAGCCTTTCCCCAATGGGCGACGGGACACGATAGCGGCCCGGCCTTCGATACGGCGCAGGTGCGTGCCTATCAGGCACAGCAGATCGTAGCCGGACAGGTGCTGGAAGCAGCAACACTGCTGTTTGAAGTGGGGGGGGCCTCCGCCACAAGCACATCGCGCCGACTGGACCGTCACTGGCGCAATGCCCGCACACTGGCGTCCCATAACCCGCTGGTCCAGCGGCAGCGGGAACTGGGCGATCTTGTACTCAACGGTACGGCGTTCGGTTCGCGCTGGCGCGATCGGGCCGGTGCCACCACCCCGTCCGTCTCCACAGGCGCGCAGCAGGAACACGCAGCATGACAACGCAGCCCAAACAGTTGCACGTCAACCTGTTCGAAATGGCCTGCGTCAGCCATATCGTGCATGGCATGTGGCGTGCGCCGGGTAACAACCGGCACCGGTTCGGTGAAATGGCGTACTGGCTGGAAGTCGCAAAACTGGCCGAAGAGGGCCTGTTTGACGCGATCTTCCTGGCCGATGTCATCGGCACCTATGACCGTTTTGGCGATGGCACGGCCGCCGCCCTGCGCGAAGGGCTGCAGATCCCGAACCTTGATCCCCTGATGCTGGTACCCGCCATGGCGGCCGTGACGAAAAACCTCGGCTTTGGCGTCACGTTTTCCACGACCTACGAACCGCCCTTCGCCTTTGCCCGGCGCATGGCCACACTTGACCTGCTGACCGAAGGCCGCGTGGGATGGAACATCGTGACATCCTACCTGCGCAGTGCGGCGCGCAATTTCGGCATGGAGGACGAAATCCCCCATGACCAGCGCTACGCCATTGCGGATGAATACCTCGATGTCCTGTACAAACTGTGGGAAGGCAGTTGGGATGATGACGCCGTCGTCAATGACGTGGCGTCGGGCATTTATGCCAACCCCGATGCCGTCAGGCCCATCAACCATGACGGGCGGCACTTTCGCGTGGCGGGACCGCATCTTGTCTCACCCGGTCGGCAGCGCACGCCTGTGCTGTTTCAGGCAACCGGCTCGCCTGCGGGGCTGGAATTCGCCGCCCGCCATGCGGAAGTCGTGTTCATTGGCGGCCAGACGACGGAAGCCGTGCGTGACAACATTGCCCGCACGCGCGAACGTGCGCGCGCCCATGGCCGCAATGGCGATGACATCCGATTTATTGTTATGGCTGGCATCATCACTGATACGACGCAGCAGCTTGCTGAAAAGAAGCTGGAGAAATACCGTCAGTATTACAGTGTCGAAGGCGCGCTGATCCATGCGCAGGCGGAAATCGACCTCCGCCGTTATCCCGCCGATGCCCGTATTGGCGACATCCTGAAACGCGAAGGCGTGCCGTTTGGCAATATGGGCCGACGTTTCCGCCCCGAACAGACGGTGGGCAGCGCGCTGCGCCAGATCGCATCGTTTGATGAAGGACGTTTCTTTGTCGTGGGGACGCCTGACAAGATCGCGGATGAAATCGAACGCTGGCTGGATATTGACGGGATCGATGGCATCAACCTGCGCCAGTACCACACATTCGAGACCGCCCGCGATTTCATTGACCTGATCGTGCCCGCACTGCAGCGGCGCGGACGGTACCGTACGGCCTACACCCCGCGTGAGACCCTGCGCGAACGCCTGTTCACACCGGGGCAGCCCCATCTGCCCAACCGCCATTTCGGCAGCCGTTACCGCGATCCTGCAGCCCTCCGCGCACCGGCCGAACCCCTTTTTCCCCATGAAACATTTTCCAAGGCTTCGTAACCATGTCCTACGCGGTTCCTGACAAGATCAATGTGCTGTGGTTCCTGCCCACCCATGGCGACAGCCGCTATCTCGGCACGCAGAAGGGCGGCAGGCCGGTTGACCTGCCCTACCTGCAGCAGGTGGCAAAGGCTGCCGATACGCTGGGTTATTACGGTGTCCTGATCCCGACGGGGCGCAGTTGCGAGGATAGCTGGGTCGTGGCCTCCGCCCTTGCCCCCGTGACCGAACGGCTGCGCTATCTGATCGCGGTCCGCCCGGGCCTGCTGTCGCCCACGCTGGCCGCGCGCATGACCGCGACACTGGACCGTTTTTCCAACGGGCGGCTGCTGATCAATATCGTGACCGGCGGCGACCCGGCTGAAAACGCGGGCGATGGCCTGTTTGCCGACCATGCCACCCGCTACGAGATCACGGACGAATTCCTTGATATCTACCGTGCGCTGCTGCGCGGTAAGGATGTCAATTTTGAAGGCAAGCACTTTACCATAAAAGATGGTCGCCTGCTGTTCGCGCCGTACCAGAATGACGGGCCGCCATTGTATTTTGGGGGATCATCGGAAGCGGCAGCCCATGTCGCCGCCAAGTCGATCGACAAATACCTGACATGGGGCGAACCCCCGGCCCTGGTGGCTGAAAAGATCAGCCATGTGCGCAAGCTGGCCCATGCGCAGGGGCGCGAGGTGTCATTTGGCATCCGGCTGCATGTTATCGTGCGCGAAACGGCGGAAGAAGCGTGGCATGAGGCCGACCGCCTGATCAGCCATCTGGACGACGCTACCATTGAAAAGGCCCAGAAAGTCTTTGCCCGCATGGATTCCGTGGGGCAGTCGCGCATGAGCGCCCTGCACGGTGGCCGCCGTGACAGGCTGGAAATCAGTCCCAACCTGTGGGCGGGTGTCGGCCTGGTACGCGGCGGGGCGGGAACCGCGCTGGTGGGTGATCCCGATACGGTGGCGGAGCGGATTGATGAATATCGCAGGCTGGGCATCGATACGTTCATTTTCTCCGGCTATCCGCATCTGGAGGAAGCGTACCAGTTCGGTGAACTCGTGCTGCCAAACCTGCCCACCGCGCATCCCGTGCGCGGGGCGTCGGACCTGAACAACATGGGGCCGTTTGGCGAAACCATCGCAGGCGACCACCGCCCGACCCGCGCCGCCTGATTACAGGAGCCGTGCCATGCCCGTTTCCCCCCATATTCCCCATATCGCCATCATCGGCGGCGGGTTCAGCGGTGCGGCGCTGGCGTGGCACCTTGCACGCGATACCAGTACGCCCAAACGTATTACCGTGTTCGAACCGCGTCCCTTCCTTGGCGCGGGGCTGGCCTATGGCACAACCGACCCGCAGCACCGGGTGAACGTGCCTGCATCGCGCATGAGCATCGATACCAGCCAGCCCGATGATTTCGCCCACTGGATCCGGCAGACGGATGCTCTGGCCGATGATCCGGCGGCTTTCAGGCAAGATGGCAGTATTTTTCCCGCCCGCGCCGTATTCGGCCGGTACGTGGCCGACCGACTGGCCCCGGTGCTGCATTCGGGCGCGGTGACACACCTGCGCCGCAAGGTGACGGGCGTACACAAATCGCCTGATGGTAACTGGATCATTACCAGTTCCACGGGTGATATCATACCGGCGGATATCGTGGTCATCGCCACCAGCCATCCCGCGCCACGGCCACCGGAACTGTTGCGTGACCTGCATCTGCATTCCGGCCACCATCCCGTTCTGGTCACCAATCCATGGCAGGCCGGTGCGCTGGAGGATATTGCCACGCCGGACAGTGTCCTGATCGTGGGCACGGGGCTGAGCATGGCGGATGTCGTCATCGCGCTGACGGCACGCGGGCATGATGGAAAGATCACCGCCATTTCCAGGCGCGGGCAGCGTTCACACGGCCATGCGGTACAGGCAGTCGACCCGGTGGGACAATTCGCATCACCACCATCGCGCACGGTGGGGCACCTGCTGCACCGCATACGCCATGCACTGGCGGCCCATCCAGACCTGCCATGGCAGGCCGTGTTTGATCGGATCCGTGAACAGGCACCCGATATATGGGCCGCCCTGCCCGTGCCCGAACGCAGGCGGCTGATCCGGCACCTGCGCCCGTTCTGGGATACGCACCGTTTCCGTATCGCACCACAGGCGGAAGACGTGCTGCATGCCCGCGAACGTGCCGGCACGCTGGATATCATGGCCGGGCGGCTGACCGCCGTGCGGGTGGTGCGGGGACGCTTTGTCACGACCATCCGCCATGGTGCAGCCACCGTATGGGATGGGACATATGACGCCATCATCACCACGACGGGACCGGCCCATGGCGCCATCATCCACACCATGCCGTACATACGCGAACTGGCCGCCGCCGGTCTGGTGGAAATGGATGCGACCGGGCTTGGCCTGCATGTGGATGCACTGGGCCGTGCCTGTACTGGCAGCAGGCATGAAGACACCCTGTTCGTAGCGGGACCACTGGCACGTGGACGTTTCGGGGAACTGATGGGTCTGCCCGAAGTCACGCGTCATGCCGAAAAACTGGCTGTCATCATCGGCACGCTGGCGGCTTCACTTCCCTTTGTCCTCCACCCTGAAAAAGAACGGGCAACGACATGACCGCGATGGCACTGACCAGCCACGACCGTCCCGTCGTACGCGACGCGGATGACATATCCGCCCTTGTGAATGCCGGTCCCCGGGCGGGCAGCCATGCGCGCATGGTTGTTGCACTGGCACTGGGAGGTGTGTTCCTGGACGCCTATGACCTGACCACCCTGTCATGGGGCATTTCGGATGTGCAGGCGCATTTTGGCCTGTCCGCGTTCCAGACCGGGCTGGTTGCGGCCGCACTGAATGCCGGGACCATCGTGGGCAGTATTGCGGGCGGGTGGCTGACGGACCGCATCGGACGGTACGCCGTTTTCATGGCCGACATGGTCTGTTTCGTCATTGCAGCCCTTGTGGCAGGGTTCGCGCCCACGGCCGGCATCCTGATTGCGGCACGTTTCGCCATGGGGTTCGGGGTCGGCATGGACCTGCCGGTGGCAATGGCGTTTCTGTCGGAATTCTCACGGCTGGAGGGACGCGGCAGCAAGGCGGCCCATGCCGCAGCGTGGTGCCCGACATGGTACGCCGCGTCATCCGCGTGCTTCGTGATCGTTTTTGCCCTGTCATATGTGCTGCCTGCGGGACATCCCGACTGGCTGTGGCGGGCATCGCTGGCGTTTGGCGCGGTCCCGGCGCTGGCCATCATTCTGGTGCGCGGGCGGTACATGAGTGAATCCCCCGTATGGATCGCGCGCCGGGGTGACCTGCAGCGCGCGGCTGACATCCTGCGCCGGTCCTATGGGATTGACCCGGTTGTCCGTCCCGCGCCGGAACAGCCGCCGGTGGTCATGCAGGCCGATCCATGGCGGCTGGTACGACGGCCATTGCTGCAGCGCGGCCTGATGGTCGCGGCGATGACGCTGATCAGCAGCATGTCCTACAATATCATCATCTTCGGCCTGCCCACGCTGCTGGTCTCCATCATGCATGCAAACCCGGTGCAGGTGGTGGTGATTTCCATTATCCTCAACCTTGCCGTAGCCTTTCCCGGCGGCCTGCTGGGCGTGCGCCTGGCCCGCAGCGTGCGCTCCCGTCCCATCATCCTTGCCGGGTACATCATGCAGGTGGCGGGGGTCGGAACGCTGGCGCTGGTTGGCGTGCCGCATGGTACAGCGGGCGTCATCGCGGCCCTTGCCGGTTTTGCCGCCTTCCTGTTCGCCCAGGGGTTCGGGCCGGGATGCCAGCTTATGGTCTATCCCACCCTGAGCTACCCCACTGAACTACGCGGACTGGGCATAGGTGTCGCACGGCTGGTGTCGGGCATTGGCGGCACGCTTATACTGCTGTTCTTCCCATGGATGAATACCCACCTTGGCCCCGCGCTGTTCTGGGTGGTGCTGCTGGCGCCACTGGCGGGTGTGGTGATTGCCTTTTTCTCGCGCTGGGATGTGTTTGGCTACGACCCCGACATGGACCCCGCATTGCGCCAACAGGCCCCGCCCGTGCGGCGGGATGCGGTGCTGCATGCGCCCGAACTGCTGTTTTCAACTGATACCAGGAACTGACTGACCATGACCAATGTCATCGCCCCGTTTGGCTACACCCCACCCGATGAAGCAACGGTCAGTGTCGATACCTTCCGTAACGGCATGGCGGCACTGTCCAGTGCGGTTACGATCGTGACGACGGATGGACCACACGGCCCGCATGGTTTCACGGCATCGGCGGTCTGCAGTGTGTCAGATACGCCGCCGACGCTGCTAGCATGCATAAACCGCACCACAAGCGCCCACCCGTATATTCTGGAACATGGTGTTCTGGCCATCAATGTCCTGCATGAAGGACAGCACGGCCTGTCGAATATCTTCAGCAGCCGGTCGCGTTCCATGGCGGAGCGTTTTGCAGCGGGCAGATGGCACACGGGCCTGACCGGTGCGCCGGTTCTGGATGATGCGCTGGTCAGCTTTGACTGCCGTATCCGTGAAATCCGTGATGTCGGTACACATACGGTCGTCATTGCCCATGTGGTTGATGTCACCATGGGCAATGATGATATCCGCTCTGGCCTTGTCTGGTTCAACAGGCAGTACAGCCGCGCCATTCCCAAAGAAGAATAGAAGTTTCTGGATAATATCTTTCTTCAAAAAGGCAGTGCTTCCTGAAGCTTTTTTGTAAAAAGCTTCACCAAAAACTTCCTTACGATTTATGGAACATTTCATGGAAAATATTCCGAAACAGCATGCGGGATCTTTTCATGAAGGAAACAGTAAAATGTGTACACGATAAGAATTTATGAAATGAAGAAAAAACATTCAACAAATAATCATGCGCTGGCATGCAGACATGGAATCATTCCCAATGACGCGGATATCCGTACGCCCCCCATCTGACAGATATTTTTCCCGATCCCGCCTGCTGTCGCACCGGACGACAGTCGTGGTCGGTTCCTACCTGCTGGGTCTTGCGCCCGGCGCGTTCGCGGCGGACATATCGCCTTCATCCCCCGTACGACATCCCCCCGAAGCACAGCATGTCAGGCCCGCACGGCCAGAGGCGACCCCGGCGTCTTCAGATCATGCCGTACCTTCGCCCGTACGACCGGAAGTCATTTCCGTCTCGCGCCATCGTCTGTCGCCCGCATCCCGTGCGGAGACACGCCTGGCATCCATTCCCGGTGCAACCAGCGTGATCGATGCGCAGAAAGTGCTGAAGGGCCGCAACTTCACCAATGCGGATGCCCTGTCATTCCAGCCGGGCGTGTTTGCGCAGTCCTCGGGCGGCGGTGATGGCATACGCCTGTCGATCCGTGGGTCGGGCATTGCCACCGGCACCAATTACTTCCGCTCCGGCCTGCTTATGATGTTTGACGGCCTGCCGGTCACGACACCGGCAGGCACGCCCTATGAACTGTTTGAACCGCTGGGCCTGCGCTATACCGAGGTACTGCGCGGGGCGAATGCGTTCGATTACGGCGGCATGCAGTTGGGCGGCGCGTTAAATTACGTATCCATGACCGGCTATGATGCACAGCGTTATCAGGCCCGTGTGGAGGCGGGCAGTTTTGGCTACGTCAAGGAACAGCTCAGCTCCGGCGGGGTATTTGGCAAATTCGATTACTATATCAGTGCGACCAATTCCTATCGTGGCGGATATCAGGACAATACCAAGGCGACCAGTTTCGGGCTGAACACCAATTTTGGCTACCGTTTCAATGACCGTGTATCAACACGGGCCTTTTTCCGGTACCGGCAGACGGTTAACGGCTATCCGGGCTACCTGACGCGTGATCAGATCCTGTCCAATCCCAAACAGGCACAGTCGCCGTATTATGCATGGGGTGCGCACCGTATCCAGCCGGGCACAAAGTATTACGGGTCCATGACCACCATCAGGATTGATGACAAATCAAAAATAGAAGTGGGCGGCAATTACCAGGATGCACCGATTGATATCCAGAATACCGCATCATCACAGATCTGGGGCTACAAGACGATTGCGGGCGTGCTGAATTACGACCGGCATGATGTGCTGGCAGGCCACAAAAGCGACACGCAGTTCGGTATCCTGAGCTATACCGATATCGAAGCCTGGCAGCGCAACCGCATTCGTGTCAGCAGTGTATTTGGTGGCGTGCCGGACGGTACGCTGCTGCGTAATGTAAAATATGGCGGCACGGAGAATTATTTTCATCTTCGCAACAATACCGAGGTCGCGCACAACCTGTGGCTGACGGCGGCAGGGGCGGTGGCTTTCATCAAGCGTACATCGGATGTGACCTATCCCAACCGCAGTGATCTGCACACCACTTCGGTCAATTTCATTCCGCGTGGTGGCTTCCGTTATAAACCGGACAGTCATGTGGAAATATACGGCAATGTCAGCCGCAGTCTGCAGCCGCCCAATGACTGGAACTACAACTACGCCGGTAATTACTATAATGCCGCCAGTTATCCGTTACAGGCCGCGGCGGGCGAAAACTCTACATCCGGCCGTCTGCGCAACCAGACCGCGACCACGTTCGAAATCGGGACCACGGGCCATTATTTCCATAATAAATGGAGCCTGAGTTACTATCATTCCTCGGTGCATAATGAACTGCTGACGGTGACGACACCGGCATCCCTTGCGGCAGGTACGTCGATTTACGGCAATGCCTCACCCACCATGCATCAGGGTGTCGAGGTTTCACTGGAAACGGAACTGCTGAAATGGGCGGGCAATACACTGTCGCTGCGGCAAGCCTATACGTATCAGGATTTCCGTTACAAGCATGATGCCGTTTTTGGCAATAATCACCTGCCCGGGATCCCCGAACATTTCTATCAGGGGGAAGTCCATCTGGACATGCGCAACGGGTTTTACGCCAGCTTCAATGCACAGGTATCGTCCAAGGTGGGCGCATCCTATGACATGACGTATTTCGCGCCTTCGTACCACATCTATAATGCCAATATCGGTTATTCCTGGCCGCACAAACATCGTGAAGTTTTCATAAGCTTCAACAACCTTGCCAACACGCATTACGCAGCCATTGTCGTGCCGGGATACCAGGCGGCGGGAAAACAGCTGTCGGTCATGCAGCCGGGTGATGGCTTTGGCGTATTTGTCGGCGCGTCGATCGGGTTTGACTGAATACAGTGCAGTTGTGAACGGATATGCCCAAATGAAAGAAATTCGCCTCAACGCGTTTGACATGAACTGCGTGTCCCATCAGGCCAGCGGCCTGTGGCGGCACCCGCGTGACCGGTCGGACCAGTATCATACCCTGCAATACTGGACGGATCTGGCCCGCACGCTGGAACGCGGCCTGTTTGACGCCCTGTTCCTGGCAGATGTGCTGGGGATTTACGATGTGTATGGCGCATCCCCCGATGCGGCGTTACGCAATGCAGCACAGGTGCCGGTCAATGATCCCGCCATGCTGGTAACAGCCATGGCGTCGGTCACGCGCAATCTGGGCTTTGGCCTGACGGCAACCCTGTCTTACGAACACCCGTTTCCCTTCGCGCGGCGCATATCCACGCTGGACCATCTGACACAGGGGCGCATCGGGTGGAATATCGTCACGGGCTATCTGAACAGTGCGGCAAAAAGCACAGGGAAGGCGCAGCAGTCATCCCATGATGCGCGCTATGAAATAGCGGATGAATACATGCAGGTCGTCTATGATCTGTGGGAAGGCAGCTGGGAGGACGACGCCGTACGACGCGACCGTACCAGCGGAGTGTTTACCGATCCATTGAAGGTTCATCGTATCCGTCATGACGGGAAATACTTCACGGTAGATGCCATTCACCTGTCCGAACCCTCACCCCAGCGCACGCCGGTGCTGTTTCAGGCCGGCGCATCCCGCCGGGGGCAGCAATTTGCAGGCACGCATGCCGAATGTGTTTTTATTGCCGGGCCATCAAAGGAAATCGTCCGTAAAACGGTTGCCAGCATACGTGGGCAGGCCCAGATTCAGGGACGCCGTAGTGATGAACCGCTGATTTTCTCCCTGCTGACGATCGTGACGGCGCCAACACACGAAGAAGCATGGGCAAAGTATGAAGATTATAAACAGTATATAAGTCTGGAGGGGGCGCTGACACTGCTGTCGGGGTGGACTGGTGTTGATTTTGCGCAATATCAGTACGATGAACCGGTGCGGCATGTGCGTAATGACGCTATCAATTCTGCTATTGATTCCCTGACCATCCTCAACCCGGACAAGGTCTGGACGGTGGGTGAACTGGCCCGCCATGCTGCAATCGGGGGAATGGGGGTCACAATTGTTGGCAGCCCCACTGAAATTGCCGACCAGATGGAAGCGTGGATGGAAGAAACCGGAATTGATGGCTTCAACCTCGCCTATGCCGTGACCCCTGAAACGTTTGAGAATATCGTGGATCTCATCATCCCCGAACTGCAGAAACGTGGACGGTACAAAACTGCATACCAGCCAGGAACATTGCGGCAGAAACTGTTTGGTCGTGGCGACAGGCTGGGCAACACGCATATCGCACATGAAAGCCGTTTTCATAAAGTGTTCGAAAAGATCGGGCAGGTACAGACTGTCTCTGGGACATTCCATAAATTATAAAGAAATTTCTGAAAAAAGGCGGCACCCAAAAACTTCGAGACTGGCATAAGTAAGCATTATTTGCGACGGCTCACATGGGCAGTTTAGGGCCTGTTAGATGTGTGGTCCCGGGGTTTGATGGTGCATTATTTTCACGCGAGTGGAAGGAAGCACTCTGGGCCAGGTTCACCACGGAAGCGCCACGACGACAGCGGCAGTCCGTCGAGCGATACAACACAGTCAAGAGAGCCTGAGGGCTCTGGCGAAACGCTACGGGATCGACCCGAAGACGGTCGCCAAATGGAAGGGGCGGGCCGATACCGCGGATCGACGCACCGGCCCGAAGGTTGTGTCCTCAACCGTCCTGTCGATCAAGGAAGAAGCGGTCATCGTGGCGTTCCGCCGCCATACATTATTGCCCCTGGATGACTGCCTTTACGCGCTCCAGGCGACAATCCCGCATCTGACGCGCTCTTCTTTGCATCGTTGTTTTCAGCGCCATGGGATCAGTCGCCTGCCCGATACCGAAGGTGACAGGCCAAAACGGTCGAAGTTCAGGACCTATCCGATCGGCTATTTCCATATCGACATTGCTGAAGTCCGAACTGAAATGGGACGCCTTTATCTCCTGGTGGCGATCGACCGGACCTCGAAATTTGCTTTTGTTCAACTGCACGAGAAAGCAACACGTCGCGTCGCCGGTGACTTCCTGCGTGCTTTGGCCACTGCAGCCCCCTATCGCATCCATACCGTGCTGACCGATAACGGCACGCATTTTACCGATCCGGCCGGAAACGGATGGACACCGGAAGAGATCAAGGCCATGCGGGCCGATGGCGTCCAGTTCCGTTGCCATCCTTTTGAACTGGCCTGTGCTGATCTCGATATCGAGCATCGACTGACAAAGCCGCGACATCCCTGGATAAATGGCCAGGTCGAGAGGATGAACCGCACGATCAAGGAGGCAACGGTCAAACGCTTCCATTACGAAACGCACGACCAGTTGCGCCAGCACCTCGCAGACTTCGTCGCTGCCTATAATTTCGCCCGCAGGCTCAAGACACTGCGCGGCCTCACTCCATATGAATTTATTTGCCAGCAATGGGAAAAAGAACCATCACGGTTCATGCAAAATCCGCACCATCAAATCCCGGGACTAAACACCTAGAACGTCAACTGAAAGCCTACCATGAACCGGCTTCGCCCTCTCGTGGTGAGTCGAATTGCTCATGTCTGCTATGCCGTTAGATCATTGAAGATCCGGATGTCCGACATGTAGGCGAAAGCGGCCTATTTCCGGAGCATGGTGATTCCGAGTTCGTGCCACATCCACCCGA
>NZ_BDLU01000007.1 GCF_006538165.1 Komagataeibacter diospyri | reverse complement strand
AGAGGTGATGTTGTGGACGGCCCCCGCACGGAATGTGCGAGGATGAGATCATCGCCGTCTGCAACGCATGGAGCCACCTATGGGAACGATTTCAACGATTGGCCTCGACCTGGCCAAGAATGTTTTTCAGGTACATGGGATCGATAGTCTTGGGAACGTTCTCGTGCGCCGTCGCTTGCGGCGCAGTGAGGTGATCCGATTTTTCGAAACGCTCTCACCGTGTCTGGTGGGGATAGAAGCGTGCGGGACATCTCATTACTGGGCGCGCACGATTGCGGCTTTCGGGCATACGGTGAAAATGATGCCAGCGATCTACGTAAAGCCCTACGTCAAACGGGGCAAGACAGATGCGGCCGATGCCGAGGCGATCTGCGAAGCCGTGACCCGCCCGACAATGCGCTTCGTGCCGGTCAAGTCGCCAGACCAGCAGGCAGCCTTGCTTCAGCACAAGACGCGGGACCTGTTGGTGCGTCAGAGAACCATGCAGATCAACGCCCTGCGAGGACACCTTGCCGAATTCGGCATTATATCGGCAGCTGGCGTCGCGGGCCTGAACCAGATGATTGCACTGCTGCATGCAGAACAGGAGGCATTGCCCGAGCCCGCGCAGAAGCTGTTTCAGGATATTATTGCGCATCTGCGGGCTCTTGAGCAACGGATCGACGATATCGAGAAGCAGATTGTCGCCGCTCACAAGGCCAACAGCATCAGCCGCCGCTTGGCTGGCATTCCCGGCATCGGTCCGATCACTGCCAGCGCGATCGTCGCGGCAGTCCCGGATGTCTCGACTTTCCGGTCAGGGCGTCAATTCGCTGCATGGCTCGGTCTGACGCCCAAAAATCACAGCAGTGGCGGCAAGGAACGACAAGTCGGCATCAGCAAGCAGGGGGACAGCTATCTTCGACGTTTGCTCGTGCTGGGGGCAACGGCCGTGATCCGGCTGGCACGCAAGGAAAGCGCCAGTCGGCAATGGGCCGCAAAGCTGCTCGAGAAGAAGGCAGCGCGTGTCGTATCCGTCGCCTTGGCCAACAAGACAGCCCGGATTGTCTGGGCGGTTCTCACGACAGGCAACGAATACAGCGCCCGGAGTGCCTGACAGAATACAGAGATTCGCCCCCGTCGACCACCAGGTAAGACGAAGGCGAATGTGCGGAGTGGTGAGATATGATGGCGAACCGGTCAGGCCGGGGAGAGGACAAACCCGACGGGACCAAGCGCTCAAACAGCGCGCAGAGGTGATCAGGGATCCGATCCGCGGACTTCATCAGGGCCAGCAGCCTCCGGGCTGCACAAAACAGGCCGGACACATGGCTGCACCCGACCATCAAGATCATACTTTCCACTTGCATCGTCAGGGCCGTCCACACATGGTCCCGGATTTTTGGACAGGTGATTAAGCTATAATCCGACCTGAGAGAGGACGGGTTTTATGGGTAAGGTTACGCGCAAGAGGTCTGCGGCGGAGTTCAAGATCACGGGGCGCACTGGAGGCGATCCGTGGAGAGCTGACACTGGCGGAACTGGCATCGAAGCACGGCGTGCATCAGATGATGGTAGCACTTTGGAAGCGCCGGGCGATCGAGGGGATGGCGGCGACCTTCTC
>NZ_BDLU01000006.1 GCF_006538165.1 Komagataeibacter diospyri | reverse complement strand
AATCAATGCCTCCCGACGCGCCATCAGCAACGCCTCGATACAGGCTTCTTCCGTGCTGTAGAGACGCTCGAACTCAACGTCTGTCAGACCCTTCATGACTTTCAACATCACCAGAACTCCAGCCACTCAAGTTCATATGGGATGTCAAAACACGCCCGGTAAGGCCGTGCTGTCTTGTTGATACGCGGGAAGACGTTTTATAAACGTTTGAAAAGCTGGGAGGACGGGGGGCTCTGCCCCGATCATGGAAGACCTGCCGACCGGGAATGCTGTACCAGAAACGGTCATGATTGGCACGACCTCGCTGGAGGGACGCCGTTCGGCTGATCCGTCGCACCAGAGGCCGCATGAACATGAAGCTTTATGCATGACGGGCAGGGATGGACGTCCACCCGGTTCCTTCATGACCACTGGCCAGATCAGTAACCACGCTGGCCGGTATCACTTTGCTGGATGGTTTGTCCAAGGCAGCAATGAAGGCTGACAAAGCTGGCCATAACACAGACTGGTGCTGAGGGCCGGGATGCAAAAAAGGCTCAAACCCTGCATTTCCAGACGTAAGTCACGTGTCAGCCCACCAGATATGAAAGCTGCCGACATAGACGATGGAACCGGAACAGGACCATATTCACATGCGTCACGGATGTAGACATCTCACCACATCCTATAATCGATGCCGGATAGCTTTTTTCCTGACCACATGTCTCGCTGTTAATGCCCTGTTCTGGCAATATGTCCCGCGTCTGGCATTGCTTCGGCAGAAAATGTGGTCGAGGATTTAAAAACGTGCACTCGGTGCCCTATGTATGGAACCGGAGCCATGTAAAGACGCTGCCTCAGAAACCCATTTCCCGGCATATTCAATGCCGGGAAATTCGTTATCCTTGTTCCGCGTCAATGCATCTTTTCTGGTTAGAAATCAGCTTTCACACTGCCGAAGAACTGACGCGGCGCACCAAGCAGGATAGACTGGTTCTGCCCCTTCGGATCGCTCATCAGGAAACCATTCTGGCCAACAGTCGATGCGTATTTCGTATCAGTAAGGTTGTAGATGTTGAAGGCAAAGGTCACGTTATGCATGAAAGACAGGTGCTTGTTATAATGGCCCATCTCACCCATTACGTAGCGCGCGCCAACATTGGTCAGCCAGTAGCTGGGTAGCTGGTAATCCCCTGTATAGGAATAGCTGCGCTGACCCATATACTGCGCATCGACATAGAACTCGGCATTGCGCCAGTTATAGGCCGCCCGTGCCTTATACATAAGGCGTGGGTAATCAACCACCTGTTTGCCGTGGGTTGCGTACGTGGTGCCGGAGGCATTCATGTCGCTATCGTATGTGGAATGATTGTAGCTGATGCTGTTTGTAATCGCCAGACCGCGAACCGGGGTCAAGGTAACACCGGCATCAACGCCGTTCATGGTAACGCCACCCACGTTACGTACTTCGGACAACAGGCTGGATACTGTGCCGCCAGTCACGATCTGCTGCATGCGATTGCTGAAGTTGGTGCGGTAGGCATAGATCGATCCCTGCACCAGACGGTCATGGTAACGGTAGCCAACTGCGTAAGTCCAGGCCGTTTCCGGCCGGAGCGAACTTTTGGCGTCATTAAATGCAGCCTGTGACACGGCCATGGGGGATGCCGTCAGGTTGTAGCCCGACTGGGAATAAGCATGCGCATTCTTTGAAATATCAAAGAACAGTTCATGATTGTGCAGGAAGGTCCAGTCCGCGCTGATATGCGGCATGAAGGCCTCTGCCGTTGTCAGGCTTTCCCCCCCGGTGATGGCGCTGACACCCGTAAACGGTTCATAATTGCCATCCTGACTGACGCGGGTCGTGTTAAGCATCGACTTGAAGCCGAAATGCAGCGCCAGATTGCGTACCGGATGGTACGTATCCGCGACAAATGCAGTAAATGTATTGGTATTATAAGTCTGGCCCCACAACTCGCGTCCACCTGACGGCAGGTTGCCATACTGG
The DNA here is from genome assembly GCF_006538165.1 of Komagataeibacter diospyri. Taxonomy (GTDB): domain Bacteria; phylum Pseudomonadota; class Alphaproteobacteria; order Acetobacterales; family Acetobacteraceae; genus Komagataeibacter; species Komagataeibacter diospyri. The sequence goes on along the minus strand of NZ_BDLU01000006.1, from coordinate 49,062 downwards.
TCCCACATCTGCCCTTCCTTCGGGAAGGGGACGGCATAACCATATTCGTCCGAGACGTATTTGTTGTTTTCATACCAGACACCGCCGGTGATCTGGTGATGGGCGACGTTATAGCTCACGGATGACAGGATACCGTAACGGTGGTCTGTCGGCCGCTTGGTCTGTTCAAACAGTGGGTTACCGTTCAGACCAACCCGATTATTGGTACAATATGCTGCATCGGCGCTTGTACCAGTGGGATCGGCGATATAATAGTTCGAACCACATCCATAGGGGTTGGTATAGGTGCCGCGGGTCAATTCCTCATGTCCGTAGATGGTTGTTTTCCAACGGACGTGGTTCGTTAGCGCCAGGTCCGCCGTCAGCCCGCCAAAATAGTCATAGGACATGGAGGTACTGTCATAATAGGACGAATCACGCGCATCATAGACATTTGATGGCAGGCCATGACCTACAGCATAATTATAAGCATTCTGGTAACCATTGGGCGTGCCGATAAAGTTATCAAGCCCAGTGCCGTTATGCTGCATCCAGTAAGGCGAATAATCCTGATAGTTGGTCTGCTGCAGGTTATCCCAGTCAAAGAACGCGGTGATCTTGCTGTCCTGACCGATGGGCTGCACAATTTTGGCATTGACCTGCTGCATGAACTGGTCGCTGCCGCCTTTCCATTTTCCGGTTTCATTACGCATGTAGGACGCGTAGAATTTGGTGCCCGTCTTGTTCAGCACGCCGCTGTCGAAACGGAAGAATGTATGGTACATCTTGTTGCTGCCGAAAGTCTGGGCCGCCTGGCCACCCATGCGGTCTTTCGGGTCGCTACTGACATAATTGATGGAGCCACCAAGGTTATTGGTGCTGGCGGCCCCTTCCGCGCCAGCGCTCTGGGTTACATCCAGTCGCTCGACGTTTTCAGATGAGATCGCCTGTACGGGGTTAAGGCCGTTATAGGCGCGATAGACCGGTTCCCCCAATGGGATGCCATCCATGGTCATGCCGATTTCGTTCTGGGCAAAACCATGCATGTACAGGTTGACGGAATAGGTATCCACACCCTGCGGGTCATCCGACTGAAACACGACGCCCGGGGTCTGGGCCAGCGCCTTGAGCGGGTTGGTGCCTGGCACCATGGTGCGCAGCACCTGTTGCCCCATGCTGATCTGGGTGCCACGTGCGCGCCTGCGGATCCCGACGGCGTTCAGCGTTTCAACCTTTGGGGTCGGAGGGACAGACTGGGTCGCGGCAGCCGTATGTACGGGTTTCGCGGTGGTACGAACAGTTTTTCCGCTACTGACAGGCGCTGCCCATCCAGGTTCCGAAAACGCAGAAATAAAAGCTGTCGTAACAAGAAGGGAGCAAAAAAATTGAGATCTTATCATTTTTTTCTCACGTCGAATGCGGAACAGATATTGGCCCTAGCGCGAAGAAATACCCATAAGAAATGTGTACCCACGAACGTTTTTGTTTCTGTTGATTTGTTGTTTTATACTGTTTCTCATGAACCATAATTTCGTTATCGATCCTATTTTTTGAAACGATGAACTGTCAAACGTTCAAACCCCGCTGAATGATGAACGGTTTTGGGTATGGCAAAATTACAACACAATTTTTATTAACATTCATCGTTTGCAATACATGCCGTTTCGAGATCAGGTTGCAACTGAACTCAATCGAGTAAATTTGGCAGGAATAAAAGCAAAAATTTCTACGTTACTATAAATTGGTAACGTAAATATCCTTATGGCGCCAACGCCAATTTCTACATTTTATAATGCCAGATATCGAACCCAAGGCGAACGAGCCGAAGCCGACTGGCTGTACGTAACCAACAGCACATGTCCCAAGCATAAGGTGGAATGACGCGGGGCAGGCAAGCTGCCATCTAATGCAGGAAACTATTTTTGGAACATTTTCAAAACAAAAAAAGCCGTATAATGTATATAATATACATTATACGGCCTGTCTGAATACATAGAACACAAAATGGTAAAATTAATATTTTATATATACAATATCAAATATTAATTCCACGCTTAAGAACAGGTTCGATTTTTGTAAAATTCTTCAGATCAGCCAGAACACGAGGTGTTTCAGGGGATGCAAGAGCAGCCTGAAGGGCGCTTTCATCCTTGAACTGACATTCACAGATTGCAACCGTCCCGTTGGTGGTGTCAGTCGGGAAAAAGGCCGTAGCGGATTTCAGACCAATGCTGCTCCATGCTTCCATAACCAGTGGCATATGATGCGTCACATAATAGTCGCGATCGAACCATGCGTCAGATTTTCCAGGGTAGGTAACGTACATTGTAGTCATGATTTTTCCCAAAAAGTCATCAATCTGGTGCGCCGCCACCTCTGGCGGGGCCATGCCCGCCAGAAATATGCCGCACATTCATATGCTGTAGCTCATTAATCAGGAAAACAAAACAACCGTTCAATAATAAATCACCTACATCACGAAGTGGTGAATAAATAAAATTATTGATACAGACCTCTATATATGCCGGATAAAATCGTGTTTCGAGAACTTATGGTTATGGTTTCTTAAAAGTAATTATCAAATATGTACAGGTGATATGTGACGCACCTGTACATGCATATCATATCATTATTTCAGAAATTGGATAACACGCGTTCCAGTTCTTCTATCAGACGGGAGGCATCATCTTCAGAGAAAACCAGCGGTGGTCGGATTTTCAGAATATTGGCATAAAACCCAGTAGCGGAAATCAGGACCCGACGTTCGCGCAGACCATTTACGATGGCAGACGCCAGTGCCGCATCCGGCTGTTTGCCAACTGGATCCTTTACCATCTCAACGCCGATATACAGCCCGGCACCCCGTATATCGCCCATTTGCGGGTAACGTGTCTGAAGTTCCCGCAATCCCTTGCGCAGAAAGACACCTACCCGCTGCGCGTTTTCGATAAGCTGTTCATCGCGGATCACATCAAGGGTTGCCTGGGCTGCCGCAATCGCAACCGAATTTCCGCCAAATGTATTGAAATAGCGCATATCGCCGCCAAATTTTGCGACAATTTCTGGACGGACGGCAATAGCAGCGACAGGAAAGCCATTTCCCATCGGCTTGCCCATGGATACAATATCCGGATCTACACCATGACGCTGATAGCCCCATAATTTGTCCCCGGTACGACCAAAACCAGATTGTACTTCATCAGCGATGAACACCCCACCAGCTTCACGCACGACTTCCGCAACGGGTGCCAGCAGATCGGTCGGGAAGGCATAGATTCCATCGGACGAAAAAATGGAATCCGCGATGAAAGCGGCAAGTCCGTTACCATGTCGTTCCAGATCATGGATCTGTGCACGCACGCAGTCGGCAAACCATGCCCCCATATCCTTGCTGGGCAGGCGATAGGAATCCGGTGCGGGTATGCGCCGGACCCACGTTCCCAATGGGGAACGCGCACCAAGGGATGGAGACAACCCGGCCGTCAGGTACGAATTGCCATGATAGGCTTCGGATGTGATGATGATGCCATTCCTGCCGGTATGATGCTGCGCAATCCGTAAGGCCAGATCATTGGCTTCCGATCCGGTACAGGTATACATCATGTGACCGGACATCCCGAGTTGCCCGCCAAATGTACTCAGGATTTCATCGGAATACCGTAAAATGCCATCCTGCACGTAACGGGTATGCGTACATAATGTATGGGCCTGCCTGCAGATGGCGTCAGCAACGCGCGGATGGGCATGACCAACCGAGACCACATTATTATAGGCATCAAGATATTCCTGCCCGTCGCGATCATACAGATGTACGCCGGCCCCTCTGCTCACCTGGACAGGGTTCTGGTAAAACAGGCGATAGGCCGGACCAAGCAGACGGAGACGCTTTTTAACGGAATCCTGCATCACTGGATCAAGTGATGCCATATTATCCGGGCTGAAGGCGTTGACCATGGTGGCATGTTTGGGGGGCATTGTCATTTACGGGACACCTTTTGATGGGATTTACTGATGAAAACCTGAAATGAACGACCGTGAGACTTCATCCGGACTACGCATGAGAAACCAGTCAAGCTGTGCCCAGCCCTGATGGGTATTTCGCAGGATATAGGTTTCGTTATCGGGGAAAAGACGGGCACGCCATAACGTAATCAGGGTACGCGCGACGATACGCCCCATGACCAGATGGGGAAGTAGCCACATTTCCGCCTGGGTCAGATCCGCGATACGCAGATAGCCACGCAGAAGGTCATATCCATACCGGAAGATATTGTCACGGACGGGATCATCAATGCGGGAAGGCAACTGATTAAGCAGCGCTGTCGAAACATCTATGACAATGGCCGTATAGACGGCATCACCAAAATCGATAACGCCCGTGACAAATTTTTCGGCGTTACGATCGACAATGATATTGGACCGGCTGAAATCATTATGCACGACCTGCATCCGCAACCGGTTAATTTCCGGCTGCATTTCAAGGAAGCGCGTCATCGCACCCGATAGTGCCAAGCGTTGGCTGTCATTGGCTATTTCGTTTAGCAGCGGCTGCAGCAGCGCAAGATTGCGGACATCCCATAATACGGTCCGGTTACAGCCCGGATGCGTAAAATCTGCCATTGCCAGACGCAGGGCCGCCTCCAGTTCCCCCACTTTTTCGCGTTCGGTGCCGTTCGTATCCGTGCTGTCGAGTGGTCTTCCAGCCAGATAGGACATGAGCCGCATACGCCGGGTCTGTCCTGCCGCATCGATAACGACCGGCAGGGACTGACCATCATGATTGGGAATAACGCGCGGGACAGGTAATGTCGGGGCGTTGAATGCCAGGTGTTCAAGCAGCGCAACCTGTGCTGCAATTTCTTCTTCCGGTTCAGCCGGATTGGCAATCTTGAGAATGTAATGACGGTCATCCGACGCCGTGAGGCGGAATGTGTCGTCCTTTTCCGTTGAAAGCCGCTCGGCCGTTCCCTGTATGCCATAATGGGAAAGACCAATCTGTCCGGCTTCCGTTTCGGGCATCCTTACGAAATCGGCTGCCAGATCCCCCATAAGTGTGGGGGACGGATCATATGATCTGGAAGGAGCCATAAGTATCTTACCTGACCTTTGTCTTGAATAATTTTATTTCTTATCCGAATCGGAGTATCCGGGCAGCATACGCATGCCTGTAGGTTGTCTACAATCTCCAATTTTAATTCCGTCGCATGAATGCACTGTCAAGCACCCCGGCAGGGTCTGATAACAATGAAAAACCATGAAAACGCCCATGACGGCCCGGAACCCTTTTGGAAATTCGATGTGATAGGTTTTCAAGACGGTTTGAGCGTGATTCAAACGCAGGATGTGGATGCCAGCACAACGAGACCGTATGACCAGCATTACGCGCAGGACGAAACGCTATCCCTCTGATCTGACCGATGAGGAATGGGAGCGCATAGCCCCTCTGATTCTGCCTGCGCATCACCGTGGCGGGAAGCGGACAACCGATTTACGCGAGATCATCAATGCGCTGCGCTATCCTGTCCGCTCAGGGTGCGGATGAGAAATATTGCCGGTTCATTTTGGTCCATGGCAGACTGTCTATTGGTCGTTCCGCAGGCTGATGCGCCGCTTCGTGGCCGAAACCATCCATGATGTCTGCCTGATGCTCGATTATGAAGCCGCGGGACGCGAGGCCACTCCATCCGGTGGTTGTCATCGACAGCCAGGGCATCAAGGCCGTCCATGCAAAAGAACGGGGTTATGACGCCGGCAGGAAAGTCGTTGGCCGCAAGCGGCACATTGCCGTCAATACGGATGGCCGCCTGCGGTTGATGGACAGGGCCGCCTTTCCTGACTTCACGGGCTGGATCATTCACCGGTTCGATACGGCAAAGGGGTTTGAAATCCTGCCGCGTCGATAGGTCGTTGAACGGACATTCGGCAGGATGATCCGCTGGCGCCCGACTGGTGAGGATTACGAGCAGCGTGTCGACGTGGCAAAGGCCATGATCCACATCACCATGGGAAGCCTCCTGTTACGCCGAAATGCTCATCCATGAATTTCCAAAAAGTCTCTCAGGCAGCAGATGGTTTTTTTTCATAATCATCAATGAGTGCCCGCCCTTCATCCAGAATATGTGCGCGTAGGATCTGCTGGCCCAGGACTATGTCCTGTCGGGCAAAGGCATCGGCAATCGGCACATGCTGTGCAAGAAGTTCAGCAGAGGAGGGCAGGCGAAGGTTGGAGGAACTGATCAACATCTTGATCCGCATTTCCACACGTTCAAAATGTTCCACCAGCAGGCCGTGGTCCGACAGTTCGACAATCGTCTTGTGGAATGCAAAATCGCTGTTGCTGGTTGCCGCAAAGTCATCTCGGGCACAAGCATCCTCAAGCTTTTTCAACGCGTTCTGTAAACGTCGGTTTACCGCAGGGGAAAAGCGCCGCATGGCCAGTTCGATCGCCAGGCATTCCAGTGAGGCCCGTAAAGTGAACAACTCCCATATATCCTTGTCAGAAAAGGCGATGACCTCCCAACTGGCATAGGGATGCTGTACGATAAGACCAGCAGTCGAAAGCTTGGTCAGTGCGGCCCGGACTGGTCCACGGGACAGACCCAGCTGTTCAGATAACGTCACTTCCGTAAGACGTGATCCCGGCTTGAAATGACCATTGATGATGGCCTGTTCAATCGCTGTCGTCGCCTGTGCCTCCAGACTTTGCCGCCCGATTTTTTTTAGTCCCGCCACCAGATCCAGCCTTTCATGACGATCATGCTCAATGACTGACGCACAATGTATACACTCCCGCAAACAATAGCGAGGGCAGGGAAAACCGTAACGGTTCTCGCCACTGCCAGCGGGTCGTCATCCCGATTCATTTTCGATCACGTTTCTGGACATGTGCCATACGCCTGAACATTACTTGCCGACAGCATTGGCACGCTCTTTTGTCCCAACTGGCTCTATGATTTGCGGCGCGTGCAGTCACTACTGGCATCATCATGTTTTCACTGCCTGACGCAAGCGGAGAGATATAAATGCGGGGAACGGTTCTGGTTACAGGTGCTACGGCAGGATTTGGATGGGCGATTGCCAAACGACTGGTGGCGGATGGTTACCGTGTTATTGCAACAGGCCGCCGTATTGAACGACTGAAGGAACTGCAGGCGGAACTCGGGACGAACCTTCTACCCATACAACTGGACATTTCTGATGCGACTGCAGTCAAGGCATTGCCCGAGGCATTGCTGGCGGAATGGCGTGCGGTCGACATTCTGGTCAATAACGCGGGGCTGGCGCGAGGACTGGAATGCGCACAGGATGCGGATCTGGAAAATTGGGATGAGATGATCCAGACCAATGTTACCGGACTTGTACACATGACGCGCACATTCCTGCCCGGAATGATAACCCGGAACAAAGGGCATGTCATTTCAATCGGCAGCACGGCCGGCCGGTATCCCTATCAGGGATCAAATGTGTATGGCGGCACGAAAGCATTCGTGGCGCAGTTTATGCGTAACCTGCGCTGTGACCTGCTGGGCACGCACATACGGGCAACCAATATTGCGCCCGGCCTGTGTGGTGGTAGTGAGTTCAGTAACGTACGCCTGCGGGACGATAAAAAAGCCGCTGCGGTTTATGAAGACACCTTTCCGCTGGTGCCGGATGATATTGCCGAGACCATAAGCTGGGTTGTCAGCTTGCCTTCGCATGTAAATATCAATGAAATCGAAATGATGCCGGTCTGTCAGTCCGCTGGTGGCATGGCTGTCAGTCGTGGCATCGGCAAAAGCTGAATTTCTAAAAAAACATTACAAACTGGGAAAAATTATCATGAATTACATGCATGACGGCAATGACAACCGTCACATTATCGAAGCAGACAGGAACCATGTCTGGCATCACCTGTCGCAGCATAAGCAGTATGAGACTGTTGATCCGCCAATTATGGTGGAAGGCAAGGGGCTGCGGCTATGGGATATCAAAGGGCGGGAATATCTCGATGCTGTTTCCGGCGGTGTCTGGACAGTGAACGTGGGATATGGCCGGGTTTCCATTGCCGATGCTGTGCGCGACCAGCTGGTAAAACTGAACTATTTCGCCGGATCGGCCGGTTCGGTGGGGGCTGCCCTGTTTTCTGAGCGTCTGATTGAAAAAATGCCCGGCATGAGCAGGGTTTACTATGCCAATTCAGGCTCTGAAGCGAACGAAAAGGTTTTCAAGATGGTGCGCCAGATTTCGGCCCGCCATCATGGAGGGCGCAAATGGAAAATCCTGTTTCGGGAGCGGGACTACCATGGCACGACATTAGGGACATTGGCAGCATGCGGACAGCCGCAACGCAGTGCGGATTACGGGCCATTTCCGCCCGGCTTTGTCGAAGTCCCTCATTGCCTGGAATATCGCAACCAGTATCCTGATGCCCCGGATTATGGCCTGGCGGCGGCAAATGCCATTGAAGAGGTGATCTTACGCGAAGGTCCCGATACGATCGGGGCAATATGTCTGGAACCGATCACCGCGGGGGGAGGGGTCATAACCCCACCAGTCGGTTATTGGCCGCGCGTTCAGGAAATATGCAAGAAATACAATATTCTGCTTCATATTGATGAAGTTGTCTGCGGGATCGGTCGTACCGGCAGATGGTTTGGCTACCAGAATTACGATATCAAACCGGATTTTGTAACTGTAGCAAAGGGCGTGGCATCGGGATATGCTGCCATTTCCTGCATGATTACGACCGAGGCTGTATTCGACCTGTTCAAGGATAGTCCTGATGACCCACTGAATTATTTCCGGGATATTTCGACATTTGGTGGCTGCCTGTCCGGCCCCGTCGCCGCATTGGAAAATATGCGGATTATCGAGGACGAGGAACTGTTGGAAAATACGCGGGTGATGGGCGAACGCTTCATGACCGGCCTGAATGGACTGATGGCGAAGCATCCGGTCATTGGTGACGTGCGGGGTAAAGGGCTGTTCTGCGGTGCAGAACTGGTCAAGGACCGGATAACGAAGGAACCTATGGACGAGAAACTTGTCCAGGCCGTTGTAAAACAATGCATGTCAGACGGTGTCATCATTGGCATGACAAACCGTTCATTACCGGGCATGAATAACACGTTATGCTTCAGTCCTGCGCTTAGCATCAATGATGATGAAACAAACCAGATCATCGATACGCTTGATAAGGCACTGACCTCTGTTTTTGGATAAGTGAATTTAAAATCGATACCTGAATATTTTAATTCTGTCAGGCGTCATAATATTTTTTGCGCCTGATAGAGATGTTTAATGGATTTCCAGGGTTTGCGGTAATGTCGCTGTCTGTTTTTTTTATTGTGATATTTGCCGCGCTGTTGCATGCGACATGGAACGCTATTGTCAAGAAAAACACCGACAAAATTCTTATAACCGTTCTGGTTACAAGTGGTGCTGCCATAATCTCTGCGCTGATCCTGCCATTTTTAAAACAGCCGCAGTCAGCCAGCTGGATATTTATACTTATATCCGCCATGCTGCAGATCATATATTATATATTGATCGCACGGGTTTATCATCTTGTTGATATGAGCCTGGGTTATCCCCTGATGCGTGGAAGTGCGCCCTTCATTGTTGCTATTCTAAGCGCTTCCCTGCTGGGTGAATCCCTTTCCCTTATAGCCTGGCTGGGTATTGGTGTCATCTGTCTGGGCATATTGAGCATGGCGCTGGATAATCATCATGAGGAAAATAAGGATGGATTAAGACTGATATTGTTTACCGCCATCATCATCGCGGCATATACGATGGTGGATGGCATAGGCGTTCGTCGGTCTGGCGCCCCGATTACTTACACCCTGTGGATTTTTCTGCTGACAGGTCTTCCCATGGGTATCGGTACGTTCTGTATGATGCCTGACAGATTTAAGGAATATATCCGTCATTACTGGATGCAGGGCCTGATTGGTGGCGGGGGAACGACCGCATCATATGGTCTGGCATTATGGGCGATGACGGTTGCACCCGTTGCCATGATTGCAGCATTGCGCGAGACATCCATTCTTTTTGGCTCTCTGATTTCATGGATATTCCTCAAAGAACCGGCGACATCACGCCGTGTGATGGGCGTATGTATCATTCTCGTCGGCGCCATGATGTTACGCATGTCCTGATGCTGATAACCAGAATATTGGGTTATCCTGGATGTTACCACATTCGCATAACAAGGTTTCTCAATATGCCATAAATAATATATCCATATATGAGATCAAATTTATTGGTTTAATGTAACGTCATGCAATTTCTACACATAATTTTTCATTAGAAAAAGAACCTATTGCTTTTTTCTTCCACATAAAGAATGATTGCGCTTCGTGTTGGGATTTTGCAAATATATATGCAAGGTTATGCATTGATGGCTGATGAAAATGACAATACGGCAGGACAACTTCGTGAACGACATGTTTCCATGATCGCGATCGGAGGCGTCATCGGGGCGGGCCTGTTCGTAGGTTCCTCTGCTGCCATTTCCCGTGCTGGTCCTGCTGTCCTGCTGGCCTATATCTTTGCTGGTATCCAGACCATGATGATTATGCGGATGCTGGGGGAAATGGTTCTGAACTCCCCCAGATCGGGGTCGTTCATTATTCAGATCCGTCGTGGCCTGGGTCCGCATGCCGCCTTTGTCGCAGGTTGGGCCTACTGGATATTATGGGCCATCATAGCAGGTACGGAAGTCATCGCAGGGGCTGGCCTGATTGAAAACTGGATTAGCCTGCCCAGAGTAGCAATAGAAGGTATCCTGATTGCGATCATGACAGCAAGCAACCTGTTTTCAGTTCGCGGGTATGGCGAATTTGAATACTGGCTATCCTTCATGAAAATCAGCGCAGTCTGTATTTTTATAACAGTCTGTGTTCTGTCCATTTTTGGACTTATCAATACATTTCCCATTCAATCGGCCGTGACAGCACAAAATATGCTACCGCATGGTGTCCTGGCTGTCATTACCATCATTCCGACCATTATGATGTCCCTGACCGGATCGGAAATAGCGACTGTTGCTGCCCTTGAAACGCGCAATCCCAGTGTAAGTGTCGCGCGTGCTGCCAATTCCGTGCCAATCAAGATCCTGCTTTTTTATGTCATTTCAGTCGCGCTTATTTTATATATTTTGCCTGTAAATGATGTTCATAGCGGCTTTTCCCCGTTTCTGGCCACACTGACCCAATTGCATATTCCCTATGCAACGACTGCGATGGCCTTTGTCATGTTCATTGCGGTCATGTCGTGCCTTAATTCAGCAATTTATGTGACATCCCGCGTGATGATGGAAATGGCGACTTTCGGTGATGCTCCGCTCTTTTTAGCCAAGCGGGGAAGCACGGGCGTTCCAACCGCGGCAATCATAATGGCAGCCGGAGTTGAAGCTATTGTGGCGCTATTTTCAACCTTGTCCCCGGGGGGCATTTTTACATTCCTGTTAAGTGCAAGCGGTGCTTTGATTTTATTTGATTATTTTTTAGCTGCCTTGGCGCAGATCAGACTACGTAAGAAAATGATCCGCCAGAACCAGACGCCAGACTGCCCCATGTGGCTGTTCCCGATCTTATCTTACCTGACGGCTGGATCTTTTCTGCTGGTTCTGGTTATTATGATGTTCGAAGCACAGACACGTTTTGAGATAGAATTCAGTTCTTTTATTGTCATCGTGATAACCAGTATTTCACTTTTTCGTAACAGATGTTCAGGTATAAAATCGAACGATGGGAATATTGTTCGACAGGAAGTTCATGAAAAATCCGGGATTGGATGAATATTCAATCTTCACCTGATGGATTCAAAAAATCCCTTGGTTTTGAGTGGTTTTTTATGATTTCGTTTTTTTCGTCCCAATGGGAGAGAGCGAAATGCAGCAGCTGTTTTCTGATATTGATGCACGGCGCTCCCGTCTGACCGGACTGTGGATCTTGAGGTATTGCAGCCTGATCTGGAGAAGACTTCCTCTCATCCGGACCTGAGCAAAGGCAGTCATTCGCCGTTTAACGCCATACTGCTATTCCGCATTCTGGTAATTCGGTATCGGAATAGCCTTCATGATAGGCGGACGGAATGTTTGATCAATAACCATCTGGCCTCCAGTCTGGGACTGTCTGGCTGTTTTGCTAACGCCTGGCGCAAGACGGTGCCATTGTGCCCCTGCTGGAACGCTTCGAAGTTATTCTGGCTATACCCTGATATCCGGTCAGATACTGGACGCAACGCCAATGGCGGCCCCAAAACAGCACAATACCACAGGTGAGACCATGTCGGTATGCGGGCCTGGCCGGATCTCGAAAGACTGACACGATGAGCCCGCATACCGACATCATGATCAACTGGTTGCAGAAAATAGTTATGATGCCATCAGTGGGTCTGTTCAATCGCCCGGCCCAGGAGTTCAATCCCCATATCGATTTCCTCCTCGCTTACAGTCAGGGGAGGGGCGATACGAAAGACGCCCCCCATACCCGGCAACTGCACGACATTCATGCTCAGGCCAAGTTTCATGCAGGCCCGTGTAATGGCCTCGCCCCGTGCGCCATCCGCTTCCTTTGTCTGACAGTCTTTTACAATTTCCAGACCGAGAAGAAGGCCACGCCCGCGAATATCGCCAATACATTGATGGCGTGCCTGCAGGGAACGAAGGCCCGCTTCCAATCGCTGGCCCATGAGCCTGGCACGTTCAACAAGATTATCGCGCTTGACGACTTCCAGAACTTTCAGCCCAACTGCTGCGGGCAGGGGGTCCGATACATGGGTTGTATAAAAGAGGTACCCGAGTTTGTGGGCCTTTTCTTCAATTTCAGCAGACGTGATCATTGCTGCCAATGGCAGGCCCGCCCCCAATGTCTTGGATAATGTAAGGATATCGGGCACAATCCCGTCACGCTCAAACGCATACATCATGCCAGTACGACCTACACCGGTCTGGGCCTCGTCAACAATCAGAAGCATGCCACGTTCGTGGCATTTTTTCTGCAGCAGGGCCAGATAACCAACTGGCAGGTCAATAATTCCGCCAGAACTCAGGATAGGTTCCGCAATAAACGCTGCCAGATTACCAGTGGACTGCCGGTCCACCAGGTCAAAAGCATAATCCAGTTCGGCACTCCAGTCATAAATCCCGTTCTTTTCAAAGCGGGGTCGATAGGGAAACGGCGTGGGAATGGCGAAGGAGCCTACGGCTGATGGGCCCACGCCCCGGCGGCCCGCACTATAGGTTGCGGATGCAGCCGAACCTGTCATACCATGCCACGATTGGGCAAAGCTTACGATTTCGTATTTTCCCGTGACCAGCTTGGCCATGCGGATTGCCGCTTCGTTGGATTCCGCCCCCGTGCTCAGCAAAATGGTGCGGTCCAGCCCATCGGGCAATGTCTTGGCCAGTGCAGTTGCCAGATCGACAACCGGACGTGACAGCATACCACTGAAGAGATGATCAAGATTACGGCTGCCCTCGGCAATGACGGCTGCGATATCCGGATGGCAATGTCCCAGAACCGCACTCATCTGCCCGGAAGTAAAGTCAAGAATGGCGCGCCCGTCAGCATCGTACACAAAACTGCCTTTGGCGCGTTCGATAATCAGGTGCTCGAAGGTACCGCCATAACGGATAAGATGTTCCCGTGCATTTTCCCAGAACCTGGGATCATTGTTCTTGGATTCAGGCATGAATACGCGCTCCTGCGTGCGTGTGACCATGGTTTCCCGGAATGATATTGCATTGACAATATTAAGCGCAGCGAATAGTTTTGATACAAGGTATAAAGAAATTTGATATCGTGCCGTATAATCTGGAAATTGATCTATTGCGGTCCTTTACCGTCATATCCGATACCGGATCGCTCAGCCGGGCCGCCCTGCAACTGGCTAAAACCCAGTCCGCCCTGAGCATGCACGTCAAACGACTGGAAGATCTGACGGGTCGTTGCCTGCTTAACCGGGGTGGGCGTGGTGTAACATTGACCGCCCATGGACTTCGCCTGCTGACACACGCGCGTGATATTTTACGTGCGCATGACCGTGCATTGGCTGATTTAACAGGGCGGGGCCTGACCGGTAGCGTACGTTTTGGTTGTCCTGACGATTATGCAGCCGCTTTCCTGCCGGGCCTGGTCGGCAGCTTTACCAGCGTTCATCCGGATGTGCTTATTGAAATCGTTTGTGGGTCAACGCAAAGACTGAACAGGATGCTGGAACAGCAACAGCTGGATCTGGCTCTTGTATCCATTGTCAACCCGCATACGAAACATGATATTATCCGTATGGAACCACTGGTCTGGGTGGGCAGGACAGGTTTTCCGGTCTGGAATAGCATACCACTTCCTCTTGCCCTGACGGAAGTTGATACGTTTGACCATCAGGCGGTCCTGAAGAGTTTGGAGCATGATGGCAGGAAATTTCGAATTGCCTATGCCAGTGCCAGCTTAGCGGGGCTGACGGCCGTTGTCCGGTCAGGTCAGGCTGTAGCCGTGCTTACCCGTGCAGCCGTGCCGCCTGACCTGCTGGAACTGGGGCCCGATGTCGGCCTGCCAGATCTACCGCAGTTGGGGATAGCCATTGCGTTTGATAAGGTTGTAAGCAGCGATCCGGCCGAACAGTTTGCCACGCATATTCGTCATACTCTGCCCAAATTATGATACGACGTCAGGTCCAAATATTGTTCTGCTAACGAATACGCGGCGTAAACCGTGGGCGGGATGTATATAATGATATCCCGGTTGTTCATCGTGGCTTTCGCCGTGATGTTATCGGCATAGGGGTAGCAACAGATGATGCATTCATTTCAAGTGTAATGGCATGAAGTGCATCCAGCAGGTTTGAAGGCGGCCGATCTGCGAGGGAGACAATATATTCGATCATTTCTTCCTCTGCCCCAATAAGTGGCACCAGACGAACCCGGTCATTTCCTATAAATTCGCTGGGAGATATGGCAGCGACACCCAGACCATGGGCAACGGCCTCAATCATGCCTTCGCGGCCATCAATCAGAAGGGTAGGTGTAACCTGGATGCCGCGCTTGCCCAGTTCCCTGGAAAGCAGGCGTTGCGTAACGGACTGGACTTCCCGAAAAATGGGGCCATGTTGTACGAATTCTGAAAAAGTAAGACCGTGTTCATCAAAGTCATCGGTATTGGGAACGACAGCCATCAATTTTTCACGTCGTAATTCCTGACCACGAATACGGGAATCCGATGGATAGATAGCGCATACAGCTATATCCGCCGTATTATTCAGCACACGGGCCAGACAGGATTCCGCATTTGTAATGGATAGTGAAATGATGACATTGGGGTAATGTCTGCGGAAAGTGGCTATTATTTTAACTGCCAGATCAGGTGCGTCTGTTACCATCAGCAGGCTGCCTGCATCCAATGCGCCTTCTGCAGAAAGTAACTGGCGCGCATTGCGCTCATAAATAAACATCTGCCGTGTGGTCAACAACAGACGTCGTCCCAGGTCGGTCAGTTTTACCGTACGTCCCCGTCTATTGAATAGGGTGACGCCAAATTCCTGCTCCAGACGACGCACCTGATCGGAAATTGCAGGCTGTGTCAGACCCAGTGCGCTGGCTGCACGGGAAAAGCTGCCATGTTCAGCAACAGCATGAAAAGCGCGAAGTTGGACATATTGCATTGGCGTGACTGATATATAAGTAAAATCGTTACAAGAATTAATTTTATCGATTTTACAAATCTATATCACTCCGCTTTGTTATGTCCATTCCAAATCAGGCGAGTGGTGACATGTCAGACACAATCGAGCACACTTCCCGTAATCCAGACGATCTGCTGATGGAACCCGATCATTATCTCCTGACCCCCGGCCCCCTTACAACCGCGCCCCAGACCCGTGCGGCGATGATGCGGGACTGGGGATCGTGGGATCAGGAATTCCGAGACCTGACAGCTGAATTGCGGGGTGCCCTGCTGGAAATCGCTGGCAACACTACCGTTTATGACTGTATTCCAATGCAGGGAAGCGGTACCTTCTGTGTCGAAGCCATGCTTGGCAGTATTGTGCCGCACGACAGTAAGGTGCTGGTGCTTGTCAATGGTGCCTATGGGCAGCGTATTGTCAAAACACTCGGCTATCTGGGGCGCGCCTGCCGCGTACTGGACAAGGGGGATTTCAGTCCACCGCGCGGAGCCGAAGTCGCCCGGATACTGGCGGAAGATGCAGCCATTACCCATGTCATTGTCGTGCACTGCGAAACAAGTTCCGGCATCCTTAACCCGATAGAGGAAATAGCCGCGGTTACGGCAGCCCACGGTCGCAAGT
Source organism: Komagataeibacter diospyri (assembly GCF_006538165.1). Taxonomy (GTDB): domain Bacteria; phylum Pseudomonadota; class Alphaproteobacteria; order Acetobacterales; family Acetobacteraceae; genus Komagataeibacter; species Komagataeibacter diospyri. The sequence goes on along the minus strand of NZ_BDLU01000006.1, from coordinate 32,790 downwards.
TACTGATTGATTCCATGAGCGCATTCGGGGCCGTTAATCTTGATATCGAAACCCTGCAGTATGAGGCCATGGTTTCATCCGCCAATAAATGCATCGAGGGCGTGCCGGGTTTTGGATTTATCATTGCCCGCAAGACAGCATTCGAGCAGGCAGAAGGACGTAGCCATTCCCTGAGTCTGGACCTGCATGAGCAGTGGCGTATCATGAACACCACCGGGCAATGGCGCTTTACGCCTCCCACTCATGTTGTAGCCGCCTTTGTTGAAGCATTGCGGTTGTATATGGCCCAAGGCGGCCAGCCTGCCCGGCTGGAACGCTATACCGCCAACCGTGACACGCTGGTTGCCGGCATGCGGGCGCTGGGTTTCGAGACATTGCTGGGAGAACAGTGGTTATCCCCCATTATTGTTACGTTTCTTACGCCCGGACATGAGTTATTTGATTTCAGGAAATTCTATGACCTGATGAAAGAAAAAGGTTTCATCATTTACCCCGGAAAACTGACACTTGTTGACAGTTTCCGTATCGGCTGCATCGGTCATTTCGGGCCGGATGTCATGAAAAGGGTAGTTGCCGCGGCAAAGGAATCCCTGGCGGCGTTGGATATTCCCCATGCCGCGCCGTCAGCCGCCAGTCTGGCGGCGCGAGATGCCGCCGCGTTGGCCTGACCCGTTTTCCAAGCAGGAGATTTAAAAAAATGCAGTCATTCAGACATCTCAGAGCCGTCATTTTTGACTGGGCCGGTACCCTGGTCGATTATGGATCACGCGCCCCGATGGGGGTTTTTGTCGAGGCTTTCGCGCAATTCGGTGTGATCATTACAATTGAGGAAGCGCGGATACCGATGGGCATGGCGAAACGTCCCCATATTGCCGCCCTGCTGGCGCAGCCGCGTATTCATGAGGCGTGGCGTCAGCGCCATGGCGCCCCCCCAACCGAGCAGGATATCGATGCGATATATGCCGTATTCGTGCCCAAAAATGTCTCGGTCGCCAGCAGGCATGCCGATATCATCCCCGGCGCGGCGGACGTGCTGGCGGCCTTGCGGCAGAGGGGGCTGAAGATCGGGTCCACTACAGGCTATACCCGCGAAATCATGAACGAAATCCTGCCTGTTGCCGCGCGACAGGGGGTTAGTGTCGATAGCCTTGTCTGTTCGGGGGAAACAACAGAAGGACGACCAAGCCCCTTCATGGTCTGGCACGCCCTGACGCAGATGAACGTCTGGCCCACCCGTGCCACCGTAAAGGTTGACGATACCCCCATAGGGATTGATGAAGGCATCAACGCAGGCGCATGGACAGTAGGCGTGGCGCTGAGCGGCAATGCCTTTGGCTATGCGCCGGAGGAAATGGCAGCCCTGCCAGATCTGGAATTCGCAGCAAAGCGCGCAGCAGCATACGCCCAGTTGACTGCGGCGGGCGCGCATGTCGTTATTGATTCGGTAGCAGACCTTCTGCCTGTCTTATGGGCGTTCGATGGTCGTATGGCCCGTGGCGAGCACCCCTGATGGCCGTCCGCGGGAATGCTTGTACGCGACGGACAGGGGCATCAAGGGAATCGGCAGAAGAAAGCCGGGTTTCGTCATAAACGCGTTTTTGTTGCATTTCACGGCATAATCAGGATTACAAAATTCAGGAACGTAATAATATGTCATGCTCCATGAAGGGGAAAATATAGTGAGCGCGACAAAAACACTTCTGGCACCCCCACGGCAGATCCCCCTGGGCGTTTTATGTGGTGCTGGGGCAGGGGCCTTGTGGGGACTGGTTTTTCTGGCGCCAGAACTGGTAGGAACCTTCACGCCTATGCAACTCGCAGTCGGTCGTTATCTGGCTTATGGCGTGATTGCCTGCGTACTAATAGCGCCCCGCTGGCCTGTGCTTTCCCGCACCGTGACACGACAGGACTGGCAGGCCCTGTTCTGGCTGTCACTTTTGGGCAATATCCTTTATTATATATTGCTCTCAATGGCTGTACAGCTAGGCGGCATCGCCCTGACTTCGCTTATTGCTGGCTTCCTTCCAGTTATCGTAACCGTAGTCGGAAGCCGTGAGGCAGATGCTGTCTCCCTTAAGCAACTTGTTCCATCGCTTATTCTGTGCGGTGCAGGCATGTTGTGTATCGGCAGTCAGGCCATTCTTGTGGCAACACCTGCAGGATCGTCCATAACCGGACTGTTCTGCGCCTTCGCCGCACTTGCATCATGGAGCGCCTATGTGGTGTGGAACAGCCGGTGCCTCGGACGGCTTCATCATATTTCAGGACATGAATGGAATCTGCTCACCGGTGTTGTTACCGGCGCTCAGGCCGTGCTGCTTGTTCCTGTTGCCTGGTTGCTGACCAATATTCATCATACTGCACAGGGATGGGAGCGTTTTATTTCCGTCTCGGTCGGGATTGCGTTCCTTGCCTCAATCTGCGGCAATGCCCTGTGGAACCGGATGAGTCGTCTCCTTCCTCTCACCATGGTCGGACAGATGATCCTGTTTGAAACCCTGTTTGCCTTACTCTATGGCTTTTTGTGGGAACAGAGGACGCCCCGTCCCCTTGAAGTGATGGCATTCTTACTGGTTGTCAGTAGTGTACTTTCGTGCATAGCAGCTCATCGGAAAGCATGATATCATTGATTTTTTAATTAACATTCAAAATAAAAATTATTACAAAGGCTAATTATTTTGAGAAATGCACAAATAAACTAGAGCAGATCCAGTTTGAATGGACACATTCGAATTGGTGAAGATGTACGATAAACAATGAGTTAGAGCAATTCTACTGAGCCAGAGTTCAGTGGAATTGCTCTAGGGAACCAATCCTTTATTACACGCATAAAACTGATTTAAAAACGGGTAATTATCCGGATCTTTACGTTTATATTGCGATATTTTTTATTCTATTTAATTAAAATTTTATCATATTCAGAAACAGGCTGTGCATCGAATGTAATCTGCGTCAAATACATACCTGTTTTTTATATGAAAATTCTTACTGCCCCCGCAATAAGTATTATTAATAACAAATTTTTACAATCGATTTATTACATTATATTATTACATAACATTTTTATTTTATACACAAAACAACATAATAAAAAAACATCCCATACTGATCCAATTTCATGACTTATCAGGATGGAATGATAGACCCCAGTATTTTCAGGCCTTCTTCTATCCGCTCGTAGGGAATAGCCGAAAAACCCATACGGAAGCATGATCGTCCTGCTTTGGGGTTATTAAAAAATATATTGCCCTGCTCGATTAATACACCGTGTTTACTGGCTTCTTGAGCCAGTTTCGTGGCGTCATGATGATCAGGCCCCTGAATCCAGAAACTGGATGCACCGGCAGATCGCATGATTTTATAGTTCGGCAGACAACGGGGTAGCAATTTATCCATTAATATAGCGCGCTCATGTAATTGCGCGCCCATTTTCTTTAAATGTGATCTGTAATGTCCTAATGCAATAAATGCACTCAAGGTTTTCTGGTTATTACGCGGGGGATGACGAAGCATAAGCCGACGCAGAGCACGCAGTTCCTGTATAATGGCAGGCGGCGCTACGATATAACCAATCCGCAGGCCTGGTGCCAGTATTTTAGACAGGCTACCGATATGGATGACACGTCCATGCGTATCCATGCTTTTCAAGGCTGACCCGGCCTGTCCTTCTGAAAACAGATCTGCATCGTAGTCATCTTCTATAATAACGATATCTTTCTTTTGGGCGACCCCAAGTATTTCCATACGGCGTTGTGGAGACATGATTGCTGTAGTCGGACACTGGTGCCCTGGAGTAAGAAGTACAACCTGACATTGGCTAAAATCATCATTGGGTATGACCCCCTGATCATCCATTTTCAGATTTTTTATGCGGGAAGTCTGAAGCTGGACCATATTGCGTGAGTCAGTATAGGAAGGATCTTCAATCCCAAAATTAGTTGATGATGATACAAGTATCTTCAATGCCATAAAAAGGGCATGCTGTGCCCCGACTGTAATGATAATTTCCTGTTCCGATGCCCATATCCCGCGTCGGGGTAGAATCTGCAGACATATCTGTTCGAGAAGATCGGGGTCATCTTCATCAATCATGTCACCAGCCCAAAGACCAAGCCCCCTGAGATTAACCGTTTTTTTCATGCTTTCCCGCCATTCCCTTGTCGGGAAGAGGGTTGAATCAAGCTGTCCAAATAAAAAACAGTATTTGTAGTCCTGCCAGTTCCTGGGTTTGGAGATATTCCTAAGGTTTGATACCTTTAATTGTATATGCTTGTTCCAATTGACCCGATTTTCAGGGGGCGTAGCCTGTTCATCTTTCTGTTCGACAAGATGACGACTGACTTCGTCTTTCACATACATGCCACTACGCAAACGACTGACAATATATCCATCATCAATCAGGCGTTCGTAGGCCATGACCACCGTTATGCGGGCGATGCCAAGGACATCCGCCAATTGACGACTGGAGGGAAGGCGGGTGCCTGAACGGATCTTGCCACTTTCAATGGCAGCAACAAGTTTTTTGCGGATATTTTCCTGAAGCGTTTCTTTCTCATCTCTCGGGTGCGAGGCAAAAATTTTTCTCCACCCGATATCCATTCTCACCTCCCTGTTTTAAAATGAAATTATATCAAAAGGTTAAATAATCATCGACGATAATAAACATAATTGTTGTTATTACGCAACAATCATGTTGTGAAAAAAACGATTTGAAAAATATGAAAGGGAAAAAGCGAACGGATTGAAAACCCCACGCTATTTAGCATGTTTAGACCCGTTAGACCTTGAATGATGAGACGCACTGCATAGCTGTTTATAATGAGCATGATGCCGCCTGATCTATCTGGGAGCCTCTGATCGAGGAAGTCCGTCTCGAAGGGCAAAGCTCAAGGAATGGCAGGCTGTCACAATCCGATACGAGAAGACAGCCACGTCCTTTCTCTCCGTCATCCTCACCGCAGCTACAGCAGATTATATCAAGACCCAACAGGTTCTAGAATTTTACTTACAATTCTGTCTACGTTTCCTGCGTCGTATCCATCTTGCCGTATCAAGAACGAAATGCGGAAGTATGTTCCGTATGAATATTTCTGCTATCTGCATGGTCGATTGTCTGCTGTTGGGCAGATAGATCGTGTTCTGTGCTGTCCTGTCGGTTTTTATTTTTGGTGCCGTATAAAAATATGTAATGAGTGTGCGCCGCAGGTACCCCGCTTGTGCGGCTTGAGGATGCCCGTGCCATGAATCAGGCGACTGGAGCATGAGAACACTGCGCCCGAACTGGGGAACGATTTTCCTGACAGGCCGGGAGGGATTGTTCTGCCACAGTTCCAGCTGGCCGCCATATTCAGGTTTCCAGTCATGATTGAGGTAAGTCAGCAAAGCCAGTCGATTTTCCAGACATGTATGGGGGTGATGACGAAAATCGGTATGAACCTGAAAATGCCCCTGTCCCGCCACTTCGTGCATGCCCCCCCCATAAAGATAGGGATCGGGAAGAAGATTTGTGATTCCTGTCAATCTGGTCAGTAGCCGGAGGAACGGTGCCCCGTTAACAATATCAAAATACCTTTGTATTTCTGCAGGCATGGCGGATTGTGTGCTGGTCGAACGCTTTGACTGAAGCTGATTCTGGAATACATTTATATTATTTACATGATCGAGATTAAATGCCTGCAACGCTTCGTTCAGCAGGGCATGACTGAACATCCTGTCCATGACCAGGTGCGGAAATGGTCTGGCCGTCGAGAACTCCTGTGCAAGATTGTTCAGCAGGGGAGAGTCGGGCAGGTCCATTTCTTCTAACAGGGGTACAAACGACATCTGCTATCCTAATAATAGTCTTTTCGAGTAATGCAGGGTGTTGTGATGTCCACAGGAAGTCCGATCTGGTCAAAGGCAAGGAAAATTCAGAAGGGACTTCGATTCTGTATCTGTGAAGATGCGATTGCGTATTTATGATGTACTGTCCCAAGATGGCACCAAGCCTTGCCATATTCGACAGGAATGGTGCCCCTGCTGGCCTGGCTATTCAACATGCTTTCCAGTTCCGGGACAAAAAGGGCATGATTCTGCAGGGGGGCCATCAGTGGCACCTTGTAAGGAAGCAGGAAATGGCCCGTCACGGGAACGCAGGTCCCGTCCTCTGGCGGTAATGGGTCATTTATGGTGGTGCTGACAGCTTCTGCCAGTTTCAGGAAACTTTGCAGGAAATCATCATTATAGGCAAAATTTCCCGTCCCGCCCTGCGGCCGTATTTCTTTTTCGGAAGCAGGCGCATTGAGCCACGCAATATAATGCTTCGTATGTAAGGTATGCAGTCCGTCCGCGCTAGCAAATATGTGATCGATCTCCACACTTTCATCTGTTCCAAGTGGCAGGGTGATGCCATGCATTACGGGTAGACCGCTTGCCACAAGCATCTGCGTAATGGGATCATCCGCGGCCGACTGTCCGCATAGCTGCTGCCACAGGGCGGAATCTTCGCCTGCAGAGAAATCTTGATTGCGGTGCGCACGTGTCATGTCCGGTCCTGCAACAGATAAAGCTCCAAATCCGATAGGAAAGCTTTTATTGTAAAGAATTGGTAACCGGGGGGCATCTTCCCGTCGTCATCACGCCATTATTCATGCCCGTCTCAAGCAGCATCATGTTGACTGCCGGGTTGTGAGCACCCGGTATCCGGGCGCGCATGCAGCCATGCTTCAAGATCCTGCACACCCAGCGGCCTGGAAAAGAAATATCCCTGTATCACGTCGCAGTTGATCTGCCGGAGCAGGTCAAGCTGCGCCTGCGTTTCCACGCCTTCCGCCACCACTGTCATGCCCAGGCTCCGCCCGATCCGGATGATGGCTGTGACTACTGAGTGAACCTTGCCCGTCGGTTCAAAGCCATCCATGAAGCTCCGGTCAATCTTGAGTTCGTTAAGCGGCAGGTTTGCCAGGTTCGACAGGCTGGAAAAACCGGTTCCGAAGTCATCCATGGAAAGCCCGATACCCATTGCCCGGATCGCCTGCGCGGCAACAAGGGTCTGCTCATAATTCTCTATCATCGCACTTTCCGTCAGTTCGATGGTCAGGCGCTGGGGAGGAATACCGCTTGCATTCAGAATATCACCAATCAGGCGCGGCAGATCAGGATTTCTGAAATGCAGCGCGGATATATTGACCGAGACGACCGGAATTTCGATTCTTGCCCGCATCCATATGGCCATCTGCCGACAGGCCGCACGCAGTGACCACAGTCCGATTGCTTCGATCTGCCCGGTTTCTTCCGCCACGGGTATAAAACGGCCCGGTGATATCATGCCCAGGGCAGGGTCGGTCCATCGGGCCAGGGCTTCCACCCCTTCCAGCCTGCCAGTCGCGGCATGGACCTGCGGCTGGTATACCAGATAGAGCTGATCTGTCCTGATCGCCTCCTTCAGCGCGTTGGCCAGCAGGATCTGGTCCGCCGCCTGCCGGTTCATTTCCTCGCTGAAAAAACGGTAGCAGTTTCGGTCGGAATTTTTTGCCTGTGACAGGGCCGTTTCCGCCTGCTGCATGAGTAATTCTGACTCCTGCAGGCCGCCGTTATTATCCGCAATACCGATACTGGCCGTAATGGTGACAGGAACCTCGTCAATCATGACCGGCTCCGTCACGGCTTTCATGACGGCATCGGCCAGTGCCGTGGCCCGCTCCACACCACCAGTCGTGATCAGGGTGAATTCGTCACCTCCGCTGCGGGCCAGCAGGTCATCAGTGGAAATGAGACCGGATAGCCGCCTGGCCAGCACCGCCAGCAGCCTGTCACCCGCCGGGCGCCCCAATCCGTTATTGATGGTCCGGAACTGATCAAGGTTAATGATCAGGGCCAGCAGGTTTTCATGCCGCGCACGTGCCGCCCGCTGCCTGATACCGTGGCGCAGCCCGGTCCGGTTGGGCAGGCCCGTCAGTGTGTCATACTGCGTAAGCCGTGCGAGATCCTCACGCGAGCGTTGCTGCTCGATGGCAAGTGCGCACAGATGCAGGCAGGCATCGGCAATCCGGCGATGCCATCTGCCCGGTGCGCGCTTGGCACGGAAATAGAAAGCCAGGCTGCCTCCTACCCGGCCATCACGCAGCAGGATCGGCACCGACCAGCAGGCCATGAGGCCATGCGGGACGACAAACTGCCAGAAACCCTTCCATTTCGGATCGGCTTCAATGTCTGGCGTGACCACTTCCCTGCCTGTGAACAGCGCCGTGCCGCATGACCCGACCTCGGGGCCAATCTGCAGGTCCGCGCAGACTTCGGCAATCTGTGCAGGCAGCCGTGCCCTGCCTGCGGGGTGCATGCGCCGTGCCTCATCCACAACCACGATCTGTGTTACGACATCGGGCGCGATGCGTTCAATCTGCCGGCACATGAGAGCAAGGATTTCGTTGAAGGACAGGTTGCTGGTCAATGCCCCCATCATGTCCTTCTGGAGCGCCTTTATCTGCTCGCTGCCAGTAATGTCATTCAGCACCACGATCACTTCATGCAGTTCCTCATAGGGGCTGCATAAGGGCGTTATGGTTGCCAGAAGCCAGACGTCCTGACCCGTATCGGTGCGGGAATGGATTTCCAGTTCAAAGGGCCTACAGCGCTGCAGGCGACGGCGGAATGCGTGCAATGCTGCAAGATCGTCCCGCCGGCCGGAAAGAAAAGCCGAGAAATCAGCCCCTTCCATACCCTCGGCACCGATACCCGAAAACCGGGCCGCCGCTGCATTGGCGTAGGTAATGCGGCACTGGCTGTCCAGTATCAGGATGCCACATGCGCTGCGTTGCACAATGGTGGCATACTGAAGGTCCTGTTCATGCCGGGACAGATTCCGTGTCACGTCGCGCAGGGAAATGACAAACACCGGCTGTCCGGCTCCCTCGATCCGTGCCACGGACAGTTCGGCGGAGAACGCCGTGCCATCATGCCGCAGCAGGGCCAGATGGCGGCGGTTTTCCGTAGTGGAACGACAGACCTTGTCCCCTGATACGCCGGATGGACACAGCGCGACATGTGTCAGGTTCTCACCAAAGGTACAGGGCAGGATGTCTGTCCCGGTGGGAAAGAGGATATCGAGTTTCCGGCCGGCCAGCCCGGCCGTGGGGCCACCCCAGATACGGGTTGCGTTATCATTGGCAAAGATGATTGTATTATCATTGCTGACAAGCAGGATACCCGTATCAATGCTTTCCAGCAGTCTGTCCGGAATGGGATAGGTCTGTCGTTCGCCCATTAGTCTGGCCTGCCTGTCTGTTGTGTTCTGGTGGGTAAATGGATGACGATGCCGTTCTGAGGGGTCTGTGTCCGGTAGCGTTTGAGAAAAAGCGGGGACGTGTCTGTCCCTTCTCCCCCCTGCTGCCCGTTTTCAGGATGGGACAGTCCATAGGGGTCCCCATCACAACGCACGACCGCCCATGCCGCGCAGTCCTGTTCAAGCCCGCATCCTGCAAGCAGCCCGACCAGTGTGATGCAGGTATCGGAATCATAGGATGCCGTCAGGGTCTCGTTGCCGCGGAATACCAGGCTGAATGACGCGGTGCGGTCCAGGCTGCCAAATGTAATGTCGATCAGGATAAGTCCGGCTTCGGAATGCTTGGGTCCGAAAATGATTTCTCCCCCCGCCTGATCAATAATCAGGTGCAGCCACAGCACCTGAAGGGGGCCAAAACTGTCGATTTCCAGCGTTCCCCCCTGCAGGACGTATTCCCAACTGCTCCACCGGGCCAGATCAATCAGGTTCGTGCGGACCCAGGCCCGTGGCCCTATTATGAAACGATAGGAAGACAGATCCGACCTGCGTGACAGGGGAAGTGATCTTTTTACAATTTCGATCACGTTTCCCCAGATGAAAAAGCCGTCTCTGACTGCGGTCTCGTCTGTGCTGACCACAAGGGAGTGACCGTTATCCGTTACCATTTTCATATGTATCGCCTGTCTCAAAAATACTCGCACCAGCAAGGAAGTTCCGGTTTTTCTGACCGCTGGCTATTGGGCCAAAATATGAAATATTTGTGGCGTGGCCTTTCTGCCCGATGTGAAACCGCATGGTGGTGGAGGTGATGAGGAGATAACGGAATTTATTGTTGCATAAGACCCGTTATTTGAAAACAAAAAAAATTCTGGCTATGCGTTTATACAATCGTCTATAAAATAAGACTGATGTGCCAATATAAACGAATAATATGATGCTGATCGGGTACGCGCGCGAAAATGCGGAAGAACAGACGCTTCTCCATCAGGTAGAAGCGCTCCGAAAGGCGGGTTGTAAAAAAATATATGAGGAAAAAGTTCCTACGATGAGCAGGGACTGGCCCGTTCTGGGTCGCATCCTGACGGAACTTTCTTCTGACGATACTTTGATTGTCTATTCTCTGGACCGTCTTGCCTGGTCAACGCCCCACCTGCTGGAGGTGGCCGATCGACTGCGTGAAAAGGGGGCAGGGCTGCGTTCCCTGTGTGAACCCTGGGCCGATACCACCGTTCCCTATGGACAGATGATTCTTGGTGTTTTTGCCGGCATTGCCGAATTCGAGCGCGCATTAAGCCGGAACCTTACGGAAACAGGCAGGAAACGGGCCAAGGAACGGGGTGTGCATCTTGGTCGGCCTGCCAAGCTCAGCGCTGAGCAGATTGCGACGATCCAGAAGCTTGTCCGGGACGAGAACATCTCCATTTCAGAAGTCGCGGCCCGTTTTGGCGTGCATAAGGCCACCATCTATCGGGCGGTCACCAATAACAAGTAAGAATTTCTTGCGATGTGATACTGATATGATCTGTAGCAGTGGAAAAAGTTATGATTATCGATTCAACTGCCAGATCAGTTACCGTTTATTTAGGATTTTCTGTTCCCCATTGCCAGTATAGGCAGGTATTGCAGAATACATTATGTCCGACAGCACGATCATCTCTGCCTTTTAGAGCCTGATTCAAAAAGCGACCTGAGCGATTTTCCGCACAACTCTGCGGATATGGGCGATAATCAGCCAGGCATGTGAAGATGAAACTGTCGCCTCGACCTTTCTGCTGAGGCGACGGCTACGACCAGGCCAGGCAAAGCTGTGTTCCACGATCCAGCGTTTGGGCAGGACAACAAAACCCACCGCCCTGTCGGAGCGCCTGACGATTTCGATGGTCTACTGGCCGAGTTGCTCACACGAATAACAGAGGAACTCAAGGCTGCGGACGCCTGATGCATGAGAATGACATTCGTTTTGTCAGGACACGACAGCGCAAGTGACCACCAGTAGTACTTACCATCATGCCACTGAACCCAACCTGCTGGGACAGGATTTCTCGGCAACAGCCGTCAGCCAGAAATGGACAGCAGACATCACATACATCTGGACACGTGAAAGCTGGGTTTATCTGTCTGTGGTCCCTGATCTGTTCTCACGGCGGGGATTATCGGATGGAACCTCAATGTCCGTATGACGCGAATCCTGCTGTCACAGCGTTGAAACAAGCCATTGCCTTACGTCACCTACAGAAGGGTGTGCATCATGACGATCGTGGCAGTCAGTATTGTTCAGAGAATTATCGTCGGCTCCTTTCTGCTCATGGTTTTATCGTATCCATGAGCAGAAAAGGAAACTGCTGGAACAATGCTGTCACGGAGGGCTTCTTCAAGGCCCTGAAGGCTGAACTCCTGTGGCGGCAGGCACGGATGACGCGTCAGAAGGTCGTGCAGACCATCACATGCCATATCAACGATTTTTTGCAATCCGCAGAGGCGGCGTTCCGCACTATAATGGAAAAGCCCTCTGGATTATGAGAGCAACGCCGCTTAACAGATCATCCGTAGTCCGGAATTAAACCGTGACACGTCCAGTCAGTAAATGAGCCGGGTGTTTTTCATCTCGGGGACCGTGCTCCGTATCAACGCTCAGGGCGCGTATTCAGCCGGCGCCTGATCAAGTGACCCGGTAGCAAATGCCAGGCTGGCCGCAGCGATCAGGGCGGCGTAATAGGCATCGGAATGGCTGAGGGTCGCATCCAGAAGGCCGTTCTGGGCCATGGATGTCTGTATGATGGACCCCACACCATTGCGATAGGCGGCATAAGCTGCATCGAACGCTGTCCGTGTCGCTGTCTCCAGCCTGCCGGATGCACTGTAGGCGCTCAGGCTGGTGTGCAGGGCGTTTTCTGCCGCCACGATCTGTTTGACGGATGCATCCACCGTTTTCTGTAATGTGGCGCTGGCGCTATCCGCCCGGTCCTGCGCCTGCCTGAGCTGGGCCGCCCGCATGCCGCCATCAAAGATCGGCACGCTGATCCCGCCCAAAATCACGCTGCTGAGCGCGTTGGAGGACAGGTTGAGGGTGGGCGGGCTATCACTGCCGACCCCCGGCACGGAAGACAGCGCCAGCCGACCGGTGGTATAGGCAACATTGCCAGTCACAAAGATCTTGGGCAGGAATTCGCTTCTGGCTGCGGCAACCTGACTCTGGGCGGCTTTCACGCTGGCGTAAGCCGCCAGCACATCTGCCCGGCGCGAAACCGCCTGCTGGACAAAGGCATCACTCAGTCGGGTATCATCCAGCATAAGGGGCCGGTCCGATACATTCTCGGTCTGCATACGGGTGCGGGGGGAGATGCCCATCGCATTGACCAGTTCCAGATAGGTATTCTCCACATCGCCCTGCGCCTGCACAAGACGGAGTTCAGTCTGGGCCGTGGCCTGGCCGGCCTGTGTCGCATCCACGACCGTGCCCTGCCCATGTTTCAGCCGCGCCTGTGCGGCATCCTCCACCCGCCGGGCATTTTCCAGCGCCTGTTCAAGCCAGTGCACGCGGGAAGCCGCCGCCGCGTGGGCATAGAAGGCGATGGTAACACCATAAATGATTTTCTGGTGGGCAGCGGTAAACAGGATATTGGCCCCGATCTGTCCCTGCCGCATCGCGGCCAGCACGGCTTCACGCTTGCCAAAATCAAACAGAAGCCATTCCAGTCCTACCGTCTGGATTTCGCCCGCACCCGAACCGGCGTTGCGAACGCCACCGACAAGATTATTGAAACTGGTCACCCCGCCATTGAAGGCATCGCCTGCCGCCCCGCCATTACTGATGGAAGGGTTGTCACCATTGTTGCGGGTGTGATTGTAGCCACCCACCACGGTTGCCGTCAGTCGGGGCAGGTAGGTACTTTTGGTAATGCCCACAGCCAGAGCCGCATCGCGCGCCGTATCCCACGCCCGGCGCGTATCGGGGTTGGCCGACTGGGCAATGTCAATCAGTTCCGCCAGCCCGTAGGCATGCCCGGCCTGTGCGGTAATGGCCGTATCGGGGGGCCGCACCTGGATCTGGCTGTTGGAGGGCAGGGTGAAGCCCGGTGGCATCAGCAGCCCATGCCGGGCCGCACGGCCGGGCTGGATTTCACCGCTGGCGGTCTGGCTGGGCTGCCACGGGCTGTCCGGACTGGCCGGGGCACTGGCCAGTTCATGCGTGGCGCACCCGCACAGGACAACAATCGCGTAACCGGCCAGTATGGAAAAAGCAGGACGGTTCATCGGGCGCTATGTTCCAGTTGTTCGATCCGTGCAGCCGTATCAGGCAGAGTGTGGCCCAGCAGCGTGGTGCCCAGGCATCCGGCCTGCGCCAGCGTATCGTGCCATGTTGCAAGCTGGGTATTGCGCCGGTCCGCATCGTCGCCCGGGGGCACCGGTTCGGCCCGGGTGTATTCCACCGCCAGTTCCGCAGCCGCCATCGCGCCCTGTACCCGGGCAAACAGGGCTTCGCGATGCTGGAGAACGGGCGCATCCGCCTGCCGGTGCAGGAGGCCGAACAGGGCTGCAAGTTTCCCCGGTATCGCGTCACGCGCACTGGCGGGCCAGAAACTGGTGAAGACGGCGTAAGTAATGAAATTACCGATCATGATGCCCACGATGCGGTCCCGCGCCGTCGCCATGTCACTGGTTGGCCCATAGCCCTTGAGGTCGGTCAGGTAGAAGGCAAGGCCAATCTGGAAACCGGCATAGGCGATCCGGGCATCACCAGTCTTGATCCATGCCCCGAGCAGGGAGACGACAAAGACAAGAACCAGAAAACCCGTAACGCCATCCAGATGCGGCATGACGAAAATGATGCCCAGGATCCCGATCGCTCCCCCGATCAGCGCCCCGGTGATGCGCAGCGTCAGTTTGGAGATCATTTCGCCCGTGGTGGGAAGTGCCACGATGAAACAGGTGATGATGCAGGTGTGGATACCCGGCCAGTCCAGCATCTTGAACAAAAGGTAGCTGCACATGACAGCAGCCGTGCCCTTGACCGCAAAGCGGACATGAGTGGGGCTGGTGAATGCATCAGGGGCAAAAAAACCTGCAGGGCCGCCCGTTTTTTCCGGTTGCGCTCCGGCTGGCGTTGTAAATGTCGGCAACAGGGCCGCAAGGTCATGCAGGGTGGCGCTGTCCTCAACGGGGGCGGGAAGGGGGATATCGACAGGATAGTCACCCTCTTCGAACATAGCCGCCATATCGCCCAGTGTTGCGACCAGTTCGGGCGGTGCGGTGGCCTGCGCGCGTGCTGCATCAATCGCCAGCACCAGCACCGCGACGCTGGCATTGGCGGCCTGCTGCAGGCAGGCAAGATCATGAGGTGACCAGATCTTTTCCAGTCCCGCCATTTTCACATTGCCCATCATTTCGGCAGGCCCGGCGCGCAGCAGACCCGTGGCATGGTCGATCAGCCTGTCATCAGGGTTCCGCAGCAGGCTGATGGACAGGTTGAGACGCGCTGCAATGCCATCCGTCAGAACCGTTTTGGGCGAAGGACAGATCAGCAGCCCGAGCACAACCATCACCACGCCGGGCACGGCAAGGAACAGATCGGCATACAGTACGGCACGGGTCACGATTTCACCCACCGGTACCTGATCGATGGCAATCAGCGCATACACGACGGTCAGGCCGAGCACGTAGGCGACAGGCCTGAGCTTGCTTGCCGAACCCATAAAGAAAAACCCGAACGACAGCAGCGTAATGATGATGACCAGCCCCATCGGGTGGTCCAGAGTCAGACGGACCAGCCCGAACACGAAAGCCAGCAGGAACACGACGAAGATGTTGATGCCCACTGCCGCCAGCACATTCGTCACCCGGTCTTTCTGCCACAGCGCCATGGTCACCAGAGCAGGCACGGCCAGGTCGGGCACCTGCCATATTTCTCCCACCAGCACGGTGGTGGTGCACCCCGCCGCCATACGCAGGGCATAACCCAGCCGACCGGGTGCCGGATTACAGACCAGCGCCCACAGGCGTGACAGCGACAGACCACGGGGCATACCCGGGCGCCGCATCTGTGCGACAGGGACGTTAGTGGCAGGCGGCGCCATAACGGATCTCGACGGTAGCGGTGGCGCCCATGCGCAGCAGGGCAGGGCGGATGTCATCCAGACGGATCCGCACCGGAAAACGCTGGGCGACGTGAACCCAGTCCATCTGCCGTGGCACGAGGGGCAGCGTGCGTGCAAGACCGGTCGTATCGGCGGACATAACGCCCCACCCAATGCTTTCCACGTGGCCCCGCAGGGGGGTATGGCGGTCGATCATGGAATAGACCGTAACACAGTCACCGGGATGAACGGGGGCAAGGTCGATTTCCCGAATGGTGGCGGTCACGTACCATGCCTCATCCACAATCAGCGTAAACAGCACCTGTGACGGGGCCAGCACTTCGCCCGGCTTTACACCAAGGCTGGTCACGTATCCATCCGCAGGCGCGGTGACAACTGTCTGGCGCAGTTCGTAACGGGCATGATCCAGCATCGCCTGGCTTGCAGCCTGTGCGGCCTGTGCGCTTTTCAGGTCACCCACGGCCATATCCGCCGCTGCGGACTGCTGTCGCGCCTGTGCCAGCGAGACCTCGGCATCACGAAGGGCAACGCGGGCCTGGTCGTATTCCTGCCATGGAATATAGGATTTACCGGCCAGCGGCTGCAGGCGCCCGGTCGTACGGGCCGCAAGGTCGCGGTTGGTCTGGGCGCGGGTGACCTGGTCACGCGCGGCGGCGGCTGTTGCCGTTTTAACGCCAACCAGACGCTTCTGGTTCTCCACCTCCGCGCTGGCAAGGTCCAGATTGGCCTGCGCCTGCTGCACGCCCAGCATATAAGGCTCGGGATCGAGGCGGTACAGCACGTCGCCTTTATGAACATGCTGGTTGACCTGAACCGGAAGGTCTGTCAGCCGTCCACCAACCGTTGAGGCGATATGAACCAGTTCGGCATCAATGCTTGCGCTATCGGACCCGGGATAGGCATTTCCCCGGTGAGCCACATAAAGACTCAGCACGACGGCAGTACCGATGCAGCCTGCGGCAATGGCCATGCCAAGCGGCTTTCTGCCTGAAATACGGACGCGCTGCATCATCCGGGGCCGAAAGCCACCAGCCAGACCGCCAGCGCGGCAAGGACACCCAGTGCGACATAGGTAAAAAGCCGGAAGCTGAGGATGGCATCCACCCCCGTCAGCACGAATACCACCCGCAGGCCCAGCGACACCGCAACCCCGGTCAGCCCGCACACCATCCATGCCGGGAAATAGGCGCCCACCACTGGAAAAGAGGGCGCCCCCCGAAATGCACATCCCCCAAGCAACAGGGGGAAAAACGGCAGGGTCGTAAGTGGACGCACTGATATCATGACAGGGGAAAAATCTTCCTCAATCGTAGCGGAAATTTCCTGTTATCATATTTCCTATTAAAAAATAGTCACAAAAATATTTCTATTCCAGATTACCTAAATATAAACAATTTGTTAATCTAGTCCATTGAATGGATTGACGGACATCATTTTGAAATTTCAGAAACCTGACATAATTTTTTTAAGGAATATTTTCCCAAAAACCATCCGTGAAGCAACGCTGAAACATTCTGTCGCCAATCATACAGCGCACCGTATCGCAACGCGTTATGACCGTAGCGCCCATATATTCTGCCCGGCCAGATGCTTTGCAGCAACCATTACTTTCAAATACCACAGAGACAACAATCCGTAATAATGCCCATGGTAAAATAAAAATTCATATTTTTACTTATTGAATACGTTTCCAATAACCGATGTGACAAGCATGGCCATCACGCCCCAGAATATGACCCGCAACGCTGGACGCCAGGGTGCCGTACCTCCAGCCAGAGCGCCGACAGTTCCCAGAATTGCAAGACAGATCAGCGAAACGATAGAGACACTCCATGATACCAGCCTGAGTGGTGATAGCACGGCCGTAAGCAACGGCAGTATGGCGCCAAGCGCAAATGCACATGCGGACGCCAGGGCAGCCTGTATCGGACGCGCCGCCGTTACATCGGAGATACCCAGTTCGTCACGGGCATGGACGCCCAGCGCATCATGTTTCATCAGGGCAACGGCGACCTGGTGCGCCAGAAGATCATCAAGTCCACGCTGACGATATATGCCAGCCAGTTCGCTGACTTCAGAATCCCAGCTACTACCGAGTTCCTTTTTTTCACGGGTCAGATCCGCCTTTTCTGAATCGGCCTGGGAACTGACAGACACATATTCCCCTGCAGCCATGGACATGGCGCCAGCTATCAGACTGGAAATACCAGCCAGTAGTATTCCTGCCTGCGCGGTATGGGCACTTGCAACGCCAATAATAAGGCTGGAAGTAGACAGTATTCCGTCATTTGCCCCGAGAACGGAGGCCCGCAGCCAGCCCATACGGGCGGCTGCATGTACCTCATCCGAACCAGATATGCCCTTATCACTTACGTCCATTCGATATATTCCCGGTCATGAACATGCGCTGCAGAACATTGTCGCGCAGGGTGAAGTAATGAAAACACGCCGCCAGCGCGTGGCCGGTAGCCAGAAAGATGATCAGCCAGCAATTCCACTGGTGTGGCTGATGCAGCAGGCCAAGAGAGAGCCCAGCCAGCGGTCTGATGCGGACATCTGTCGCCCCCACCCGATCCGCCACGCGATGCGCACGGGCAGTAGCACTGCTTGGCACCATTCCCGCCGTCAGGTGGCTGACCAGAAGCTGGTGACGCAGCGGATTATGGAACAGACCCCATATATCTGCGCTTATGAACTGCAACATGATGATTGCTGCACAGCTCCAGTAAAAAAAGACTGTCGGCGCATCATAGCGCCTGCGTGCCGGGAGTGTTTCGTGCGTCATGCCAGTCTTCATATCAGTTCCATATGACGTGAAACCGAACGCGCGGTCTCAGGCTGTGCCGGAGGCGCGGATCACATCCGGGTCGGGGAAAGTAATGTGGGCACCAAACCCCCTGCCTGATTCCGGCAGCGGGGAACGCAGGCGCATGGTCGCGTCCATCTGCCGGGCAATATTGCTGGCAATTGCCAGGCCAAGGCCGCTGCCGCGCGTGCCAGTCCCGCCGCGCACGAACGGACTGGTCAGCCGCGTCAGCATGTCCGCCGTCAGGGCCGGGCAGTCGTTGGTAATGTCAATGCCCCCATCTGGCAGGACGGCCACATGCACGGGCGTCTCACGCCCCCCGTGCAGCAATGCGTTTTCCAGCAGGTTGCGCAGCATGATGCCGGTCGCATCCATGTCACCATGCACAAATATGTGGCTGATCCCGTTTACGTTCAGGATGATTCCGCACCCGTCACGCGGGTTATGGTCCAGATCGTCCGCCAGTACACGCAGCACGGTCAGGAGGTCGAAGCGGTTGCGGCGGAAGGCAACACCTGACGAGGCACGTGAGAACTGCAGCAGTTTTTCTACCGTCCGTCCAAGTCGGCGGGTCCGGTCGGCAATGATGTCCACCCTGCGCCCGGCCTCCGTTTCTGGCGATACCATGCGGCCCAGCATCTGCACCTGCGCCAGCAGGGCGCCAAGCGGGTTGCGCAGTTCATGCGCGGCACTTGCGGCAAAGGCCCGCTCGGTGGAAAGTGCGGTTTCCAGACGGGCCAGAAGGGTATTGACGGCATGCTGGATGGAGACGAGTTCCACCGGCAGGTCAAGCGAGGGGATGGGCCGCAGGTTGCCGCTGCCACGCGATTGCATTTCATCATGCAGGCGGTCAAGCGGGCGCAGGGCACGCCGTACGATCACGCGTACCAGCAGCCAGATGACAGGCAGGAAAACCAGTATCGGCACAATGGCGATCGCCGTCGCGCGCCACGTCGCCCCCCGACGGTGCAATGTCGGCTCCCCCACCAGCACACGATAGGCCGTGGCGGTCGGGGCTGCGATATAGACCCGGAAACGGGGGGTATCGACAAACCCGGTATGGATATCGGGCACAAACGGCTGGACCGGCGCATTCTGTGAGCGCAACACCACATGCCCGGACTGATCGACCACCTGGTAGGCGAGTGTGCGCGGTCCGACACCGGGCACCCAGGCAACAGTGTCCCGTGGTCCATGGGGCTGTGTAGCGATGGTGGCCTGCAGCCGTTCGGAGACTTCCTGCAGGGAATTGTCCAGCCGTTCCGTTATTTCGTAGCGGGTAAAGCCTGCAACGGCGAGGCTGAGAGCCAGCAGGCTGAGCGTCACCACGCTCAGGACACTACTGACGATGCGGGTGGCGAGACTCCAGTTCTTCATACTGCTTCACCGTCAGCCAGGCAGTATCCACGGCCACGGACAGTCCTGATCACCGTGTTGCCCACCTTCTTGCGCAGGCGGCTTATGAAAACCTCGACAGTGTTGCTGTCCACATCGTGGTCCAGCGCATACAGGGCCGTGTCGATCTGCTGGCGGGAATAGATCCGCCCCGGATGACGTGAAAGCAGTTCCATAATGGCCCATTCCCGTGCGGTCAGGTCAAGCACCCGCCCGCTGCGCGATACCGAGCGGTTTTCCCGGTCGATCGTAATCTCCCCAATGCGATAATGGACCTGCCTGCGGGGAGCCGCATAACGCCGCGCCACGGCAGCGATACGGGCCACGAGTTCGTTCAGGTCGTAAGGCTTGACAATATAATCATCCGCCCCTTCGGACAGGCCGGCAATGCGGTCGCTGATCTGATCTTCCGCCGTGGTGATGAGGATGGCGATATCAGACGACGTAGCACGGATTTCACGCAGCAGGTCGCGCCCGCTGCCATCTGGCAGCCCAAGATCAAGCAGCATGAAATCATAATCCACGGTGGCCATGGCCGCGCGCGCGTCCTCCAGCGTCATGAACCAGTCCACGGCGTGCCCGTCCAGCCGCACGCGCTCCTGCACTGCCGCCCCAAGGTCACGTTCATCTTCAACAATAAGGATACGCATCAGTCCCGAACTTTCTCTCGCATGACCCGGGCGTAAAGCGATGGCAGCACCAGGAGTGTAAGCAATGTGGACGTAACCAGCCCGCCGATCACCACGCTGGCCAGCGGGCGCTCGACCTCGGCCCCCGCACTGTCTGAAAACGCCATGGGGAAAAAGCCAAGGCTGGCGACAAGGGCCGTGGCCATGACCGGGCGAAAGCGGGATTCGGCGGCGGCAAAGGCCGCCTGCGCCACCGCCATGCCACCCGCGCGCAGGGCTGCGATTTCACTGACCAGCACCACACCGTTGAGGATCGCCACGCCAAACAGTGCAATAAAGCCGATGCCTGCCGAAATGCTGAACGGCAGGCCCCGCAGCGTCAGCGCCACGATGCCGCCGGTCGCCGCCACCGGCAGGTTGATGAATACCAGAAGGGCAGGCCGGACCGCGCCAAACGCCACCACCAGCAGGGCAAAGATCAGGCCAAGGGCAATGGGCAGGACGATCTCCAGCCGCAGCACCGCTGATTGCAGGTTACGGAACTGGCCATCCCACTGCATGGTATAGCCTGCGGGCAGTTTCACGTCCCGAACCACCCGGGCCTGTGCCTCGGCCACGTAGGACGCAAGATCCCGCCCGCGCACATTGGCCTGGACCACCATGCGCCGGCGCACGCCATCGCGGCTGATGCGCGGCGGGCCATCGACTTCATGCACATGCGCCACCTGTGAAAGCATGACACTGCCTTGCCCGTCCATGCGCCGGACCTGCAGCGCACCAATCGCGGCAGCCGAGGTCACGCGCTTCGGTTCAAGGCGCACCTGCGTGCTGATGATGGCGTTATCCACGATCACCGGCCTTGTGCCGATATGCCCGCCAACCGCCTCTACCGTATCCAGAATGTCCTGCACCGCCACATTGCGGCTGGCGGCCTGCGTGCGGTCGATATCGGCCACGATCAGCGGCACGGCGCCATCGCCTGCCGCCGCCACGTCCGCCGCGCCTTTCACGCCGGACATTGCAGCCACCACCCGGTCGCCCAGTTCTGCCAGCGTGGTCAGGTCATCACCGAAGATCGAGACGGCAATCTGGGTGCGCACGCCAGAGAGCAGGTCGTCCATGCGCATCTGCACCGGCTGGCTCCATGAATACAGTGCATCGGGCAGTTCGCGCCGCATTGTGTCGTCCATCGCGGCGACAAGTCCGGCCTGCGTGCGTGCGGTTTTCCATGTGGAGGGGGGATTGAGGAAGATGAAGCTGTCGGTCTCATTCACGCCCATCGGGTCGGTCGGAATGGCGGATGTGCCGGTATTGCTGACCACTGTCCTGACCTCAGGGAAGCGACGCAGGATCTGCTCCTGCTTCGTGACCGACGCCAGCACGGTGTCGAGCGAGACCGAGGGCAGTCGGGTGGTGGTGACCGCAAGTGCGCCTTCATCAAGCTGGGGAATGAATTCACCCCCCAGTCGTGTGGCAAGAACAGCCGATACGACCAGCACCGCGATCGTGCCGCCGAACAGGGTGCGCGGATGCATCTCCCCCCATGTCACCATATGGGTATATGGGCGGCGCAGCCATGCGATCAGTCGCGTATCGCCCGCAGGGTGCAGCCGCCCCAGCGCAAGGCTGGCCAGCACGGGAATGCAGATGAAGCAGTAAGCAAGCGACGCCAGCAGCGCCATGATGACCGTCTGCGCCATGGGACGGAACATGCGCCCCTCGATCCCCTGCAGCGTCAGGATGGGCAGATAGACCATGATGATGACGAGGATGGCGAACCCCACCGGGCGCATGACCTGCTGCACGGATGACACCACGAGGGGCATGAATTCCACATCCGGTTCCTCCTCGCGCCGTGACAGGACATGTTCGATCACCACCAGCGAGCCATCGACGATCATGCCAAAATCGATCGCGCCCAGACTGAGCAGGTTGGCTGAAATCCCGAACTGCCGCATCCCCGCCATGGCGCAGACAAGGGCCACCGGAATGACCGAGGCAATGACAAGGGCCGCCTGCCAGCTCCCGATCACCACCACCAGCACGCCCACCACCAGCACTGCGCCCATCAACAGGTTGTCACGCACGGTGGCGATGGTCTGCCCGGTCAGGGTGGCGCGGGTGTAGTAGGGGGCCAGCGTAACGCCTGCGGGCAGCGCCTGCCGGATACCCGGCAGGGCGCGGTCGATCGCGGCAAGGGTGGCGTTGGAACTCGCCCCACTTTCCATCATCACCACGCCGATCACGATTTCGCCCTGTCCGTCGCGCGTGACCGCCCCCAGCCGGGTGCGCGCGCCCGTGGTGATGCGCCCGAGGTCGCGCAGGCGCACGACCGAGCCGTCCGTATTGGTCCGCACGGCGATGTTGCCGAAATCCGCAAGGCTACCCACCAGCCCGCGCCCGACCACGCTCTGCTGTTCGGCATGATGCGTGATCCAGCCACCACCAGACGCGGCATTATTCTCATCCACCGCGCGATAGACCTCACCGACGGAAAGATTGGCCCCGATCAGCCGTGCCGGATCAAGCGTGACTTCATAGGTTTCCTCCGCCCCGCCATTGACGTTCACGTCCACCACGCCGGGCACGAGGCGCATCTGCGGCACCACGGTCCAGTTCATGATGCGGTTGAGTTCCATGGGCGAGCGCCCCGCGCCCCGGATCTGGAACTGCATGATCTCGCCCATGCCTGTGGCCAGCGGCCCCATGCTGATGGTGATTCCGGGCACGGATATGTTCGAACGCGCCTGCTGCATGCGCTCGTTCACGCGGGTGCGGTCAAGGTTGATGTCGGTGTCGTCGGCAAATTGCACATATACCACCGACACCCCGCCACGGGAGACGGAGCGCAGGTCGGTCATGCCGGGAATGCCGGTCATGCTGGCCTCGACGGGAAAGGTGATGAGTTTCTCCACTTCTTCCGTCGCGAGGCCGGGGGCGACAACCGAGACAAGCACCTGACGGGGCGAGATATCGGGCACCGCCTCCACCGGCAGACCCAGCACCGTCATGATTCCAGCCGCCAGCAGCACGAAAAGACCGCCCAGAACCAGCATGCGCGCGCGCATCAGCGCCTCAAGGTATTTCCGCGCCATCAGTCCGCATCCATCCCGGCAAGGCCGATGACCGAATGCAGGGCGAAGCTGCCGTGGCCTACGACCGGCTCGCCCCCTTTCAGGCCGGAACGGACGACCGCTTGAATCCCGTCATCCAGCGCCACATCAACCACGACGGGCCGGTAATCGGTTTCGCTCATCCGCAAGAACACGACGCTCTGCCCGTCAATCTGCTGAAGGGCTTCGGACGGCACGACAATGCCCGCCACGCTATCGCGCTGTGCCAGTGTTGCATCCAGCACCATGCCGGGCACCAGTGCGCCGGTGGGGTTGGGCACGCTGCTGATGACGCGGACCAGCCCGGTCAACGGACTGGCCATGCCATCCACCGTGTCGATGCGCGACGTGAACGGGCCACCTGCCGCCTGCGTCACCTGCTGCCCGCCCGGTGCGATCCGTACGGCCTGATCGGGAGGGATGTCGGAGACAAGCCATATGCCGGACAGGTCCGCCACAGTCGCCACATCCATGGTCGGGTCCACGTCGCCCGCCACCGAAGTATTGAGCGCCTGCACCATGCCATCGACAGGGGCAATCAGGGTCGAGCTCTCGTCTTCCGTGCGCTTGCTGTCCTGTTCCGATGATGAATTGAACTCCTCCGCGAAACGATGGCCCAGCGTATCCACGTCCGCCTGTCGCGCGTGCATGGTGGCGTCAGCCTGCGCCAGTGCATCCTGCCTGCGGCGCAGTTCGGCCATGGAGATGGTTTCGCCCGCCAGCGCCTTTGCCCGCTGCACGGCGCCCGCCGCATCGCTCCGGGCCGCGATGGCGGCTGTCAGCGCCGCACGCATCTGGACCGCCTGCAGACGCGCGACATGCAGGGAATGGTCCTGATAACGCAGCAGCGCCTGTCCCCGCCGCACGGGTGTGCCCGGCTGCACCAGCACCGCCAGCACCTTGCCGCTGCCAGCGGGGTGGATATGCACGACCCGTGTCGTATCGGGCATGACCCGGCTTATGACCGGCAGCATGGGCACAACCCTACCGGGTGCTGCCGTGACAATGGCGATACCCGCGTTCGCCACGGCCGCCCCATCCAGCTTCACGACAGGAGGCAACGCCACATCCGTGGCATGGGCTGGCGGGCAGGACAGGCCCAGGATGAACAGGGCAGGGGTGAGCCGCTTCATGGTACGATCCCGGTTGCGATCAGCATGCGGATGCTGGCGACATGCCATTCCACCTCGGCCCTGGCGCTGGCCAGCCGGGTATTGGCCGCCGCCTGCCGGGCGGCAAGCGCCGTATCCAGACTGGTTTCGCCCAGCCGCCAGGCCCGTTCCTGCGCCTCGGCCCGCCTGTCCATGTTTTCGGATGCGGTGCGGGTGGTCTGCCGCGCCGTGGTGGCTGCGATCAGGCGTTCCCGTACCCGCATCATTTCCAGATGCACCATGCGCCGCGCCTGCGTTTCCTGACTGGTAGCCGAAGCCAGCCGGTTGCGCGCTTCGGACATGATGGGCGTGTTGCGGACCTCGCTGGGCAGGGGAATGCTGAAATTCACGCCCACCCGGTCATCCCACGGGCTGCCGTACTGCTTTTCATGGATCGCATCCACGCCGATTTCCGGATTGGGCATGAAGGAACGGCGCGCCAGCTTCATGTTGGCCTCGGCAGCTTCAACATTGCGGTGCGCGACCCTGATGCGGGGGTCATTGTCCTCCATGTCACGGGGCGCGATAAAGCGGGCGTGGGTGACGTCGCTCGCCCCGTAACGCGCAAGATCCGGCACAACCGGGCGGCCGAGGAGCACCTCCAGTGCAGCCGTTGCATTCCGGGCCTCCTCCTGTGCCAGGGCCAGTTCATTACGGGCATTCTCCACTGCCGCCTGTGCCATCTGACCATCGGTCGAGGCCAGTTCGCCACCATGCACCGCCCGTGTGGCGCTGGTGGCCATGCGTGCTGTCACATCATAAAGGGTATGGGCCACCTCCACCCGCGTACGGGCGATCAGGGCGGCAGCGCCAGCGTCAAGCACCCGGATGGATAGTGCCATGTGTTCGACATTGAGCTGTTCATCAAGCGATGCAGCTTCCGCGCTTGCAACCTGCCAGGTAGCGCTGCCCTGTCCCGGCAGCCATAGCGGCACGGACACCCCGCCCTGATACGTCGTATAGCCTTCGTTACTGCCCAGCATGTGGTCATCCATGTATTCACCCGACAGGGTAGGGCCACCGGCAAACCATGACCCCGCCGCACTCGCGCGGGCACGGGCGGAATGGTGACTGACCTGCAGTTCGGTGCGGACCGGATCAATGGCCCACGCCATGCCGACCGCTTCATGGAAGGATGGGCCGGACCGGGGGACCTGAGCCCGGGCCAGAGCCCCCCATGTCAGGGCGCCGGTCATGGCGACCGACAGGATGGGGCGCATGACGCGCTTCATGCTTCAGGCCTTCATGGAATGACGGGACCACCATGACTGATCCGTAAGGCGAGATCGCTCCACAGCCGCGCCATCATGAGGTTGATGTCGGACGAAACCGAAAAAGGAGACTGGGAACGTGCCAGGGGGGAGAGGGACATACGTTCCCCTATGATAAAGTGCCCCTGCGCGAATAGCCGGGCGGAAATCGATCCCTGCTGCCCCTGTCCCATGGGCCTCGTAACGGAAATACGCAGATGAGGGGCTGACTCAGCGATAAGACTGAATGCATGCAGTTCAGCCTCATCAGACGGGCACGCCACCCCCTGCAGCACGGCATCGCGCAGTACGGAATGGGGATATCCGCCATACATACCGTCCACATGCAGGCGGATGCCCTGCTGGACTGTCATGCATATGCCTTCCGTCCCGCTGTCTGCCCGGGTGGGCGATACCAACAGGAAGAAAATACAGGCTGCATACAGGCTACCGTGCAATATCCTTCGCATAATACGCGTCTGTTTCCTGTCAAACGTAGAGTTCCTGCCATCACGACGATGACTTCCTACCGATAACAGAGAAACCTGACGTGAACCTGAACATGTCACCTATGAAAGGAATTTATATTATGAAAATGATTATCATTATGATATTCGTGGGGATTATGGATAGAAATCCATTGATAAAATATAATATTATTTATATTAATTATTATATTACAATATAATATATGTTTGGTGATGTTTTTATAAAGCCTTCGCAATGACATCTGAAGATGAGTGGCCAGCATTCTCTGACGAACAGGCAGACTGTCCAGCTACAGACCCATTTCTTAAAAATACAAGGAATTCACCGAGGGAGTATTCACCAGACAGAAGTATTCCCGATCCATTATAACGCGCTTTCTGGTCATGTTCAGCAGCCGTCTCATAAAATGGGTCGATGCGAAGAAAGCGTGCAAAATACCGAAGGCCACGGGATCCTATGCCCTTCCATACGTCTGGTATCCGGCACGATGTTATGCCTGATATCTTTTCAGCGCAGGAGAATACCGCCAGCTTCTTTGATACTGTGACAAATAATCTGCAATCCGCTCCACAACCCCGACACGCCCATAACACAAGCCACAATGGTGCGGGTATTACTGGATCTGGCGGCCCAGGCTGGCCGATCCAGCGAAGAAGTTGATGTTATCGCCAGTAATCATGTCAGGGAAAACGACCGCAAAATTCTGATCTGCAATCTCTACGGCATGAGTTGAACCATCTACTAAAGCAGTGCCAGCATGGCATGATTGGAGAACGCAGGATCATTGATGACTTTGGGCAGATATGAGGAAAAGGCTGCAGTTGCCTCATCCAGAACGCAAAGCTCGTAAAACGGGTATTCGAGAAGCGGACGTAAAAAGAAACATTATGACAATATAGCGCAGAACCTTTGACTTGTATGGAACCCTGTCCTGTTCAACAAAGAGAAATGACTGAATCCTTTATTGCGTCCGCCGCCCATCTTCGACGTTTCCTTGGCTCTCCCGCAGGCGGGGCGTCTGTTCTCCTGCTCGCCTCTCTTGCGGGTCTTGTCCTGGCAAATTCACCGTGGGCGCTGGGTTATACAGCCCTGATAACGACCCCCATGAAGCTTTCCTTTCTGGGCACGCATGGGCCGGAAAACATGGACGCATGGGTCTCCGACGGGCTTATGACCCTGTTTTTTCTGGTGGTCATTCTCGAAATCAAGAAGGAAACCGTCTCAGGGCACCTCTCATCACTACGCCGCGTTGCCCTGCCGCTTATCGGGGCACTGGGCGGCATGATCGTGCCCGCCCTGACGTATCTTCTGGTGACATGCGGGCATCCGGAAGCGACGCGCGGCTGGGCTATTCCTGTTGCAACGGACGCTGCATTCACGTTGCCGATCATTCTTGCTCTTGGAAAGCATGTCTCGCCTGGCGCCAGGGCCTGGCTGATGGCGTTGGCCATTTTCGATGACGTGCTGGGTATCTTGGTGATCGCCCTGTTTTACGGGAGCGCTCTGTACTGGCCAGCACTTGTAGCGGTCGGGATCGTTACTGCAGCATTGATCGGAGCGAACAGGGCCGGGATCAGGACGTTATGGAGTTATGCCACCGCAGGCATTCTCCTATGGATAGCACTTCTGGAATCTGGCCTGCATCCAACTCTTGCCGGGGTAATAACCGGACTCTGTCTGCCGGCGACGACATCCGGAAAAGGCGTTGGACCAGTTACGCCTCTCGATAAAACAGGCTCCGCGCTGGCCCCCTTTGTCACATGGGTGGTTCTGCCACTTTTCGGCTTCATGAACGTGGGTGTTTCACTGGTGGGCGTTCATCCGGACAGAACGCTGGAGGCTGTTCCGCTCGGGATCATGTTGGGACTGATTGTTGGCAAGCCTGTCGGTGTCTTTGGCGCGACGCTGCTTTCGACCCGGTTGAAGATCACCACGCTTCCGGCCGAAACACCAATGGGAATGCTGTTTGGTCTTTCGCTGCTGTGCGGCATCGGATTTACGATCAGCCTGTTTATCGCGAACCTGGCATTTTCCGGATCAGATCTTGTGACCCTGGCCAAGATGGGCATCTTCGCCGGTTCTGTCCTGTCTGCCCTGATGGGGTGGTTCTGGTTGCGTTTCTTGCCTCAGCATGACCGGCCATCTTCCCGGTAGAAGATGGCCGGCAAGAGGGAAATTGTCACCCACAGCCAGCATTCGCCTTTTCCTGTCGGTAACTGCCTGTCTGCTTGGTGAGAACAGAGCGGACAGGCTACTGATGTCCGCATTCAGGACATTACGTCCATCAGAGACGTTTTCGTAAAGCCGACGTTTACAGACGAACTCCAGCCCAGCCACATTGCGGGGACTGACTTCACGACAAGGCAGGTAACGAGACAAAATCACCACCTACTGACGTCAAAGGCCACATCGTCGGGACGCGATCTTCAGTCGGTAATAAACGCCAGGATATCGGCATTGATGATATCGGCATGGGTCGTGTGCATGCCATGCGGATAACCGGGATAGATTTTCAACGTGCTGTTCTGAAGCAGCCTGTCCTGAAGGATGGCCGCATTTTTATAAGGCACGACCTGATCATCATCGCCCTGTAGCACAAGCACCGGGACGGTAATGGCTTTCAGGTCTTCCGTCTGGTCCGTTTCGGAGAATGCCCTGATCCCTTCATAATGGGCTTTCGCACTCCCCATCATGCCCTGACGCCACCAGTTGCGGATCGTCCCTTCCGAAACTTCTGCGCCCGGACGGTTGAAGCCATAAAACGGCCCGCCGGCCACATCCAGAAAGAACTGCGCGCGATTGGCCACCAGTCCGGCACGCAGTCCGTTCAGGACTTCGATCGGTGCGCCTTCCGGACTGCGGTCCGTCTGGACCATCAAAGGCGGCACGGAACTGATGAGCACGGCTTTGGCGACACGTCCCTGAGGCTGACCATATTGCGCAACATAGCGGGCAACCTGTCCGCCCCCTGTCGAATGCCCGACATGAATGGCGTTTTTCAGACCGAGACGTTCGACAACTGCCGATGCATCAGCCGCGTAATGGTCCATGTCATGACCGTCGCTCACCTGCGCCGAACGTCCGTGACCGCGGCGGTCATGCGCAATAACGCGAAATCCCCTGCTCAGGAAGAACAGCATCTGCGTGTCCCAGTCATCGGCGCTGAGCGGCCAGCCATGATGGAATACGATCGGCCGGGCGTCCTTCGGTCCCCAGTCCTTGTAGAAAATCTCTACGCCGTCGGATGTCGTGACGAATGACATGATACTTCTCCCGAGCATTCAGAACTGATATTGCTCAGACGCTAACGTTGAACATAAGTTCAACGTCAAGATGAACCTGTAACAGAAGACAGATGATGAAAATTGGAGAACTGGCCCGGCAAACCGGTCTTACGACTTCCAAACTCCGCTTCTATGAGCGCATCGGTCTCCTGAAAACGGTTGATCGTCGTTCCAACGGATACCGTACCTATCCGCCACAGGCCGAGCTGATCCTGGGACTCATCACGATGGCACAGCGGGCCGGATTTACGCTGGATGAAATCCGCACCCTGCTGCCCGCTGATCTGAAACACTGGGATCATGATGCCCTCATGAATGCACTGACACGCAAGATTGCGGATATCGAGGCGCTGCAGGCACGTCTGGCCCAGAGCAAAACCCACCTCCTTCGTCTGGTTACGGACATTCAGGCACGCCCTGACGACATGGACTGTGCGGCCAATGCCCATCGTGTCCTGACGAATGTGCTTATGGAGCCTCCCGAAAACCTGGACGTGACCCCTGACGATGTGCGCCTTCTGGACAGCACGGATCGTCGTCTGTCCGTGAGCAGGAGGCGCAGCAAAAAAGCTGTTTCGCCTTAAAGTCCTCCCAGAAGGGACGCGACTTTTCTTGCGGTCGCTCTGGCAGAAGAAGGGTTCTGGCCCGTCACCAGTTTTCCATCCGCCACGACATGGGACATGAACGGCAGAAGGGCTTTTTCGTATAGCGCGCCCCGTGCCTTCATCTCAGCTTCCGCGTTGTAGGGTATCTCCCGCGATACGCCCGCCAGCCTTTCCTCGGTCCACGAAAATCCGGTGATTTTTCGCCCTGAGACCAGAAAAGAACCGTCTGTAAGACGGGTGTTCAGAAGCCCGCAATATCCATGACAGACAGCGGAAACAATGCCGCCCTTTTCCCACACTGCGCGGGTGATGGCCTGAAGGTCCTCATTGTCTGGAAAGTCCCACATCACGCCATGCCCCCCGGTAAAGTAGATCGCATCATAATCCTGCGGATTGATGTCTGCTGGGCAGGGGGTTGAAGAGAGCAGGGCCATTTTTGCCGGATCGGCCAGCCAGGCTCTGGATGAGGCATCGCGCATCGTCCATTTCAGCGCACGCGGGTCAAGCGGAACCTTGCCACCCCTGGGGCTGATAATGCGCTGTTCATAACCCCTGGCGGCAAACTCGTCCCAGGCATGCGTCAGTTCCGACAGCCATAATCCCGTTGGGTGCGCCGGATTGTCAAAATGCGCGATGTTGGTGGCAACGTGAAGGATATGACGGCTCATGGCTGGTCCCTTTGATGCGACAGGGGGGCGGACAACCGTTTTGTAACGTTCAAGCCCAGTTGAAGGTCAATCTGTCGTTTGACATTAAATCTGACT
The DNA here is from genome assembly GCF_006538165.1 of Komagataeibacter diospyri. Lineage (GTDB taxonomy): Bacteria > Pseudomonadota > Alphaproteobacteria > Acetobacterales > Acetobacteraceae > Komagataeibacter > Komagataeibacter diospyri. Next base: position 1,950 of record NZ_BDLU01000006.1, on the reverse strand, counting down.
TCAACGTTAGCGTCGTAACGATAAACCTGCTCGGCACCATGGAGGCAGCCCCACATGCAGACAATTCTGGGCGCAAATGGCCAGATCGCCACGGAACTGGCGCGGACATTACATCAGCATCATACGGGCGACCTGCGGCTCGTGAGCCGCAATCCCCGCAAGGTCAACCAGGACGATACCCTTATGGCTGCGAACCTGCTGGATGCAGGACAGACGACACAGGCGGTGAAAGGCAGCCGGATCGTCTATTTCACAGCCGGCCTGCCCCCTGACAGCACGCTCTGGGAAGAGCGGTTTCCGGTCATGCTGAAGAACGCCTTGCAGGCGTGCCGGGCGGCGGGCGCCAGTTTCGCCTATTTCGACAATACCTACATGTATCCGCAGAACAGTCATATCCAGACGGAGGAAACGCGCTTCGCCCCGGTGGGCCGGAAAGGGCGGGTGCGCGCTGCAATGGCGTCCATGGTGCTGGAAGAAATGGCGCGGGGAGACATTCCCGTGCTCATCGCCCGCGCACCGGAATTCTATGGTCCGGGAAAAACGCAGAGCTTCACCAACGCCCTGATCATCGACAGGCTGAAAGCAGGCAGAAGACCTCTGGTCCCGGTCCGTGACGATACGCGCCGGACCCTCATCTGGACGCCGGATGCGAGCCGGGGGCTGGCAACCCTGGGCAACACACCCAATGCTTTTGGCCAGACCTGGCATCTGCCGTGCTGTGATGATCGGCCGACCTATAAGACATTCGTCACCATGGCGAGCAGGATTTTCGGACGCACGCCATCTTATTCGGTTATCGGCAGATGGCCACTGATCATCGCAGGCATTTTCTCAAAACAGGTGCGGGAGATAAGGGAGTTGCTGCCCCGCTACGAGCAGGACAATCTCTTCGACTCAACGAAATTCAAACGCCATTTCCCCGCGCTTTGGGTCACGACATATGAGGAGGGTCTGGAACTGATCAGGAAGGAATGGGAGGCGAATAAGCCTGAATGATCCCGGCTCTCCTGCTTTTTTACGGAATCAGCAGGAGCTTCCCGGTCGTTTCACCGCTTTCCATGTCGGCATGGGCGCGGGCGGCGTTGGCCAGCGGGTAGGTACCGCCAATGTGGGCCTTCAGCTTGCCGTCGATAATCCAGTTGAAGAGCTGCACCGAATGGGGGCACGGCAGATCCGGCGTATGAACGTGGTCCATGAAGATCGCGTTGAATTGCCCCGGGTTTTGTGGAGACGTTTTTTATCTGAACCAGGCGGCTAAAGCATGTGATTTCTGCTGAGCATAAAAGCGAGCCTCAGCTTCTGCCGGGGGGATGTTTCCAATGGATGAAAGCATGCGGCGATTATTGAACCAGTCCACCCATCTGAGTGTGGCCAGTTCAACAGCTTCCCTGTTTTTCCATGGCCCCTGCCGATAGATGAGTTCGGTTCTGTAGAGACCATTTATGGTCTCGGCCAGGGCGTTATCATAGGAATCCCCAACACTACCGACAGAGGCAACGAGGCCTGCTTCAGCCAGTCTTTGCGTGTAGCGAATGGACACATACTGACAGCCCCTGTCGGAATGATGGGTCACTTTCTCCTCGGGCTGCCTCTGGCACAGAGCCTGCTCCAGGGCATCCAGTACGAAGTCGGTATGGACAGTTGATGAGACGCGCCAGCCCACAATCACGCGGGCGAATACATCAATGATGAAAGCGACATATACAAAGCCCTGCCATGTGGAAACGTAAGTGAAATCCGAAACCCACAGCCTGTCGGGAACTGGCGCATGGAACCGGCGCTGCACCAGATCCTGTGGGCAGGGGCGTTGCGGATCTGGCCGGGTGGTTCTGACCCCCTTGCCACGAATGACGCCTTTCAGTCCCATCTGGCGCATCAGCCGCTCTACCGTGCAGCGGGCGACATTCCTGCCTTCGCGTCTGAGCTGATGCCAGACCTTACGCGCACCAT
>NZ_BDLU01000005.1 GCF_006538165.1 Komagataeibacter diospyri | reverse complement strand
ACCCATTGATATACTGGAAGATGGCGCTCGTAGCCGGGCGACGGGTTGGCCAGTTCTGTCTCCAGAGCCGTTCCGCCTTCAGGCTTTTGAAAAACGTTTCGACAGCAGCGTTGTCAAAACGGTTTCCCTTTCCGGACATTGAAGCCGGCAGCCCATGGGCCAGCAACTTTTCCTGAAAATCATGAGAGCCGTACTGGCTGCCACGATCAGAGTAGAAAATGCAGCCGGGCGCCGGATCACGCAGCCGTACCGCCATGTCCAGGGCACGGATGGCCAGATCCTTTTTCATCCGGTCGCTGACAGCCCACCTGATCACGCGACGACTGAACAGATCGATGACGACCGCCAGATAGAGCCAGCCCCCGGCTGTCCAGATATGGCTGATATCTCCCGCCCATTTCCGGTTGGGCCTATCAGCAGGGAAGTCGCCATCCAGAAGGTTGGCCACAATGCCAGTCTGGTGGTGGCTGTCGGTCGTGACCTTGTGGCGACGGGTGCGCACGGGCCGGATTCCGTTGTCCTTCATCAGTCGGCCAA
>NZ_BDLU01000004.1 GCF_006538165.1 Komagataeibacter diospyri | reverse complement strand
TCCGGCGGAACCCGCCAGCCACATCACGACCGAGGGCGAACTCATCTGGCTTATGGACAAGGCGGCGGCGGGACAATGAATGCCGTGAACATCACTGCGCCTCCAGCGGGGTGCGGAAAGGATACAGCCAGCCAGAAGAACAGCAGGAGCCCGGACATGACAGCCCAGACAAGCGACCCGCGTGAGAAACAGAAACGCCTCGCCGCGATCGAGGCTGCATCCATGGTCAGGGAAGGGATGGTGGTCGGCCTCGGCTCGGGCACCACGTCAGCTTACATGATTGATGAACTGGGTCGCCGCTGGGCGGAAGGGCTGCGATTTGCCGCCATTCCCACATCGGAGCATTCGGCCGAGCAGGCGCGTTCGCACGGGATCAGGCTGGTGACGTTTGCCACCCACCCGCAGATCGACCTTGATATTGACGGGGCGGATGAAGTGGAGATGGGCACGCTCAACCTGATAAAAGGCCGGGGCGGGGCGCTGTTTCGTGAAAAGATCGTGGCCGCCGCCTCACGCCGCTTCGTGGTGGTGGTGGATGAAAGCAAGCTGGTGCCACGGCTGGGCCACCATATGCCTGTACCCGTGGAAGTCACGACATTCGGCTGGGAACTGACGGCCACCCGGCTGCAGGATCTGGGCGCGCGTCCCACCCTGCGGCTGGACCCGCAGGGCATACCCTTCAATACCGATGGCGGCAACCTGATCCTGGATTGCAATTTTGGGGAAATCGCTGATTCCGTGGCTTTGGCACGCCAGATCCGCTCCATCGTGGGCGTGATCGAAAGTGGCCTGTTCATTGGCCGCACATCCGAGGTTATCGTGGCAGGCCGGGATGGCCTGAAGCACCTGATGGCCGGATAACCACGTCCTTTACAGCGGAAAGTAATCATGGTTGTTGGGCTTGATGCAGGCATATCAAGCCTCAAGGCCGTGCGGATGAGTGGCACGCAGCAGGTGCTGGTGCCATCCACCCAGCCATGTGGAGCGAACAGGTACCGCAGGACTGGTCGGCCGCGTTGATACAGGCAATGGACGCGCTGGCGGCTCATTCCATATGGGGGATGGCTACCGTCATCGCTATCGACCTGTCAGGACGGCAGCATGGCGCGGTGCTGCCGGGCACGCAGGGGACAGCGCTGCGGCCGTGCATATTATGGAATGACGAGTGCGCTGCACGGAAATGCGTGGAAATCGCGCACAGGTTTCCCGGTAGCCGACTGAACCGCGCCGGGGGTGATGGAGACCTGTTTGATTAAATTACGCAGGCATGAGACGTGGTCCGGTGAGTATGTGATCGCGTGACCGATGGCGTCACGAAAGGCATCGGCGTCCCATTGCCCGCGATCGAGAGGTGCCTATTGACCGCCATGGACCGGGCTCTCCTGCCGCTTCCGAACGTATCCATCCCGTTTTGCGTGGTTCATTGCCGATCAGGCCAACAGGGAAGGTACACGTAGAAGATGCGACACGCTTCTGAGTAAAACAGCGGAACGATCTGCTTGCTGGTCGCCTGAAGCGTGGACGCCGATAGTTCCTGCATCTATTCAACTTATGTTCCATCATTCATGAAATACTGAATCATGGTTGCCCACAGAATATGAACGCATGCATAAAATGCAACTGTATTGCCGGAGGGATCTGCAAGCCCGCGTATAATCAGCTGATATCACAATCAGATTTCTCGATTTCTGCTCTTGCATATGTCATTTATTTATTACTACTTGTGAATATCATCTTTTCTGATTCTTAAGACTGTCAACATAACGTGATGTAAAGCGAGGTGTCGCATTGCTGCAACGTACTGATGTCGAAACGATGTGATGAGTATTTTTTTCTCGATAATCATTACGTCCCGTCAATATCGTAAATCGACAGAAGAATCGCGGGGCATCATGAACAGACGAACTTCTTTCCTGATTACAACTATCTGCTCTTTTGTTTCTTTCGGAGCAGTCGCCGCAACACCCAGTGGAAATTCTGTAACAGAGGAACAGAATCCAGAAAAAAACGGGACAGTCCGCGCACGTCGTGCAACGACAGCGCAGACACATACGCGTGCTGCGCAGAACCTGAAGCAAGAAAATAACGCAGGTGTAAATAGTTCCGGCGTCGAGACAATAAACGTGTCGACAGGCACGCACACGGTCAATCGGAAGGCGCGTGACAGCATGAGTCCCGTCTCGGTCGTCAGCGCGGCAACCCTGCGCCGGTCAGGCCAGATGAACCTGGCTGATGCCCTGACCCGTACCTATGCCTCGATCAATGTCAGCACGATGGGGGCCGATGCGGGCGCCCTGACATCCGCCATTCGCATGCGTGGTCTGAACCCGAACGAAGTGCTGGTGCTGGTTGATGGCAAGCGCCGTCATACGACGGCCAATCTGTATGCTGATTCAGGACCGGATTCAGGTTCGACCCCGGTTGACCTGAATATGCTTCCGGCCAATGCCATCGATCATATCGAAGTGCTGGAAGATGGTGCGGCCGCCATGTATGGCTCGGACGCGATTGCCGGTGTGGTCAACATTATTACCAAGAAACAGGATCATGGCCTGAATCTGAGCGGCCAGACCGGCGCGAATGCCTATAACGGTGATGGCTGGGGCTACCAGCTTAATGCCGATGGTGGCATGAAACTGGGGCAGGGCGGGTTCCTGCATATCAGCGGCCAGATGTACCATACGGACCATTTCGTGGCCAACAATGCGCGGGACCACCGCCTGCTTGGTTCCCAGCCTGCCGATGCCAGCAGTGCGACCTATACCGGTGTCAATGCTGGAAAAATTTCAACACGTTCCAACAAGATCATGAGCACGCCAGAAGAAACGCGTGAAAATCTGGCGATTGAATGGGGCAAGCAGTTTACGCCCGGAATCAATTTCTATGGGCTGATTACCTACGCCCATCGTCATGCGGAAGCGTATGAAAACTATCGCACGCCCACTGTCGGCGGTTCCTGCGAGGCCTGTGCCGCTATTGCCCCCTATGGTTTTTCACCGCTGGAAACCATGGAAGAAAACGATTTTGCCGCCACACTGGGCCTGAAGGGTGACAACTTCATGGGCTTCAATTGGGATATCAGTTCCACCTATGGTGAAGATATCGACAAGATCGGCAACAAGAATACCCTTAACACATCTTATGTCACTGAATACGGTTCCAGTCCGCGTAAGGCGCGGGCTGAAAGCTACAGCATGGTGCAATGGACCAACAACGTCGATTTCCGTCGTCGTTTCAAGATCGGGGACGTCGTTCCGATGACGCTCGCTTTTGGTGCTGAAGAACGGATGGAATCCTACAACATCACCGCAGGTAATCCCGTTTCGTACCTGGGGGGTGGCACGCAGGGTTATGCCGGCATCTCCCCCGGTTCGGCTGGCACATGGTACCGTGACATCTGGGCGTGGTATCTGGATGGTGATTTCCGCCTGACCAGGAAATGGGAACTGGATTTTGCCGGGCGGCTGGAGCATTACACCGATGTCGGCAATACAGAAAATGGCAAGATTTCAACACGTTACAACTTCACAAAGCGTATTGCCATCCGTGGCACCATCAGCACGGGCTTCCGTGCCCCGACGCTGGCTGAATCCCATTTCAGCGCCGTCAATGTTTCACCCACGGGTGCCAGCGGCCTGCTTGCCGCTGATTCCTCGGCGGCCCAGGCCATTGGCGCGACCAAGCTGAAGCCCGAGCGCTCCACCAGTGTCAGCGGTGGCATCGTGCTGGAGCCTGTCGATGGTTTCCACGTTGAAGCGGACGTCTACCAGATCAATATGCGTGACCGCATCGTGCAGGATACGAACTTCGGCGGTTCTACCCCTTACGGTAATACAACGCAGGGCGAGGTTGCGGCGCAGGCCATTGCCCAGCTGGCTTCCCTGCCAACCGGTTTTACCGGTTATAACGATGTTTATGCCGATTATTTCACCAATGGCGCCAGTACCCGCACACAGGGCGTGGACATCAAGGCGGATTACATGTTCCGCTTCCATCAATACGGCAATCTGGCGCTGTCGATGTCGATCGACCTCAACCGCACCCGCCTGCATCATAACGGCGCGGACCTGAACCTTTCGGATATCGCGGCAATCACAACCGATTATCCGCGCAGCAAGATCATCCTGAACGCATATTATACCTACCGGAACTGGGATTTTAATATCCGCCAGACCCGCTATGGCCAGACCAGCGACATGATGCAGTATCAGGACTGGGGTCCTGCGGCCCTGCAGTACTCCAACAACGCCCTGCAGCAGTTCATCAATACGCCACACTGGCTGACGGATATTGAAATTGGCGTCCGTTTCAAGAAAAACTGGCATATGGCAGTCGGTGCCAATAACGTATTCAACGTGCGTCCACGCATGGTCCCGCAGGCGCTTAATGCTTTGGGCGCCATGCCTTATGATGAAGATTCCGCCCAGATTCCCATGTATGGCGGGTATTATTACGGTCGTCTTAATGCCAACTTCTGATCCGGCCTGACAGTTGAAGTCAAAATACCCATGGCCGATACCATGGGTATTTTACTGACGATGGGCAGAAACCTTGCTGTTTCCTGCGTCCATCTGGCAATCCATCCATGGCCGGAAAGGCATGATCTTCATATCCGCTTGCATTGTTCCCAGCCAGAATCAGTCCGGAGCAATGGAGGCAGGTTCATCACGGTTGTTGTTATGGGAATTTTCTGGTGACAAACGCTCATCCGCGCAAGGTACCCACGCGCAGGCAACTTTTGACCCGTATTGGCACGCTCGCCGGTAGTGCCGCCCTGTATCAGGCCATGACATCCCTGGGACATGCGCAGGGTACGGATTTCACGTCTTCGCCCGTCCTGTCCGGTGCGAAACGCGGGACACGCGTGCTGGTCCTGGGGGCAGGGCTTGCAGGCATGCTTTCCGCTTATGAACTGCGCAAGGCAGGCTACCATGTGCAGGTTCTGGAATTCCAGAACCGTGCTGGTGGCCGTAATATCAGCCTGCGCGGGGGGGATACCGTAACCGAACTGGGGGGAGCCACCCAGAAGGTCAGCTTCGCATCGGGCAATTACATCAATCCCGGTCCATGGCGTATTCCCTACCATCATCAGGGATTGCTGCATTACTGTCGTGAATTCGGGGTGGAACTGGAACCGTTTGTGGAACTGAACCACAATTCATGGCTCCATTCGAGCACGGCATTTGATGGCAAGCCGGTCCGGTACCGGGAATTTTCCGCAGATTTCCATGGTTTCACGGCGGAACTTCTGGGCAAGGCGATTGACCAGCACAAGCTGGACGACATGGTTTCGGTCGATGAGCAGGAACATGTCATGACCGCCATGCGGCAGTGGGGCTGCCTTGATTCCAATCTGAACTGGACCAGGGGCATCATCAGTTCCGAAACCCGTGGATATGAAAAGGCGCTGGGTGGCGGCATAAACGGCGCGCCTGTTCCATCCGAGCCGTTTGCCCGCAAGGATGTCATGCGTTCCGGCCTGTGGACGTGGCTTGCCTTCCATGAACGTCTGGACATGCAGACCACCATGTTCCAGCCCGTAGGCGGCATGGACATGATCGGCAAGGGCTTCAACCGGCAGGTACACGACCTGATCACCCTGAACTGCAAGGTCACATCGATCCATCAGGACGACAGGGGTGTAAAGGTAACTTATAACGATATGAGCCATGGTGGTGCCGTGCGTGAGGCGGAGGCCGATTACTGTGTCTGCACCATCCCGCTGCCCATCCTCTCGCAGCTTGATGTGCAGGTCAGCGCACCGCTCAGGGCCGCGATCATGGCGGTGCCCTATGCGTCCTCCGTCAAGCTGGGGCTTGAGTTCAAACGCCGGTTCTGGGAGGAGGATGACCAGATATATGGCGGAATCAGCTTTACCGATCAGCCGATCAGCCAGATTTCCTATCCCAGCCACGGCTACTTCTCCCGCGGCCCCGCGGTCTTGCTGGGCGGGTACATGTTTGGTCCGGCGGCATACGATTTTGCCGGCATGACCCCGCAGGAGCGGATCGAGCATGCCCTGACGCAGGGTGAGGTCTTCCACAAACAATACCGCAAGGAATTCTCCAACGGCGTCAGTTTTGCATGGAGCCGCGTGCCCTGGACAATGGGGTGCTGCTCGATGTGGAGCGAACAGGCGCGCAGGACCCATTACAAGGCGCTGTGCACCATGGATAACCGTATCGTGCTGGCTGGCGAGCATGCATCCTATGTGGGGTGCTGGCAGGAAGGGGCCATCCTGTCTGCGCTGGATGCCATAACCCAACTGCACAGCCGTGCGCAGGGAGCCAGCTGATGCGCAAGTTTCTTCTGTTTTCCATTTTTGCCGTCCCGCTGCTTCTGGTCCCTGTTGGTCCAGTACAGGCGGATAGCGCCAGTTCGGTCGTGGGGCAGGTCCAGCCCCTGAATACGGGCGAGGACGTATATCGTCATGTCTGTCAGGGCTGTCACATGCCCGACGGCAAAGGGGCGGTCGGTGCCGGTGCGCAATTCCCCGCCTTTGCCAGCAATGCCAAACTGCAGGGCAGTGGGTATCCGGTTTATGTCATCATGAACGGATATGGCGGCATGCCATGGTTTTCGGGCACGTTGAAAGATGACCAGATTGCCAGTGTGGTCAATTACATCCGCACGCATTTTGGCAATCATTATACGGATACCGTCACGCCCGCCGATGTCGCGGCCCAGCGGCCTGCCGTACAGCAGAAGGAACAGTGAAGCGAATGTTCGATCTTAAAAAGACAGCCATGGTCCTTGCCATCCTCTCCAGCATGGCTGGTGCTGTCCCGGCCTGTGCCGATGACGGTATCGTGCGGCATTCCGCAGGCAAATTTCCCATTGCATCCTCTATCGAGGTTCCGGCCGGGGCGAGCACCATCTACCTCAGCGGCATGGGCGCGCCGGTGCAGGACAGGAAGGCGGATCCGCATACCCTTGCCGCCTACGGTGATACGCAGGCCCAGACCTATGCCGCGCTGCTGCGTATTCAGGATGAACTGAAAAAGCTGGGTCTGGGCATGGGCGATGTCGTGCAGATGCACATTTACATGGCCGAGGACCCCAAGCTGGGCACGCTCGATTTTGACGGGATGATGAAAGCTTATACCCAGTTTTATGGTACCGACAGGCAGCCGGATCTGCCGGTCCGCTCGGCCTTTGGTGTGGCCCATCTGGCCAATCCGGGTTGGCTGGTTGAGATCGAGGTTACTGCGGTGCGTATGCCCGCAAAGTAATAGATCGGCATATCTCATCCCAGTGGCATGTACTGTGGTTGTGCTTCATAATGTAAGGAATTACCTATGCCAGCCCCAAATATTTTTCTCATTTGTGCTATTCTTTCAGGTATGTCAGGGCTATGATTTTGGTGGTCTACTTCGTCTTCGCGGCGCTGCTCGTCTTGGTGAGATAAGTTATAGTTTTTATATTCTCCATGGAATATTGTTGTTTTACGCCAATAGTCTAATAAACAAATTTTCATTTGGACCTATACCCTATAGTTTTATTATACTTTTATACATTGTGATTTCCGAAATAATATCATGCTTTAAATTTTATTTTATAGAAAAACTATGTATAGTATTTTGAAAAATAGCAGTAAATAGACTAGTTATCTCAGTTCCATAGCAAATTACTTTATAACTTTATTTATTTAGTTGTTCGAGGCATATCTTGAAGTCCACAAGAAGACGTTTCATTTCCTCTAATGAGAGGGTACATCTAAACGTCTTCTTGTTACCTTTCTTGTTCCAGAAATATACAGACTGTATCCTCTTGATTTTGTCGGGGTTGTATCTAATATTACCATGTGAAAGTTCATAACGAATACATTTCAAAAAACCATAATAGGAAATATTTTCTTCTAAAATGATCTTATATTGAACGTCTATAGGGACTGGCCTGTTCGAGAAATATTCGATGAACTGCTTCCCTTTTGATGACTTCTCAAAAGGGTGAATAAGCGCACCCAAGAATGTATTCACGAGTTGGGTCACTTCATACAGGCCATGGATCTCGTAATTCGCTTCGATGAATTCCAAGTTGGCTATAGACCGTCGAATGATGTCCAAGAGCGGATCACTCGGAATACCCATGCTGTACCGTCCTTATGGTAACCAGATCACCAGACGGATACCTTCTGATATGGCCTCGTAGAACGCAAGGCATTGGGGATGAAGACAGGGCATTAATCTACTTTTTTCAAACGTTTAGACTTTTGAAACAGTCTCCAAGGCTACCATTGTCGATTCACTTCCTCCTTCGGGCAACCTCAGGCCGCTTCCGGGATGCGGCGGTGGTCCTCAGCACGATCTTGATGAGGGCAAAAACTTCTTGTCTGGTCACTTCGCCCGAACAAGAAGGGCAATCGCAGTGTAATGGTTGGAGCCTGCAGGGCGGTCGGTGGGGTGTCAGGCAGATGGATGAAAAAACGATTATTCATCGTACGAGAATGAAAGTCTGTATTTAATCGCACACCCTTTTCGAAATATACTGAAATACATATTGATGTCATATTATGGGATTGCACGCTATATGTGTCTTGAGAACAACAGATCTTAAACGTATCCGGGCTGTCATTGGAGACAAAGCTATGCTTTTTGTAGGATACCATGTCGCAATGCGGTTGAGGTCAGTTTTTTTGCTTCGAAGATACGCGCCACTGAGTTTTCAGCTCTGCCTGCTTGGTATGCCGTGGGGAACATCTGCAGCGCCAGTCAAGACGCCGAGGTCGACCTGTTTTACTCCTGCACACGCTCCCACGTCCCCATCGTCTGCACTTCCGGGATTTACCTCGTCCGTTGCGCCGGGTTTGCGTTCTCTATCGGAAAACTTTTATCAGAGCGCTCCGGTCCGTCGCCCCTTTGCTGCTTCTCCTGCCCTTGGCAATATGGATCATGTTGGCCCCTTTGCAATCGAACATAGCCAGAGCAGCCCTATTCCGCTTGAACAGGGCACAACGGTTACGGCAGCTTATCCCGTGAGAGGTGTTCAGGGCATGGACCTTGTCGTAAACGCATTTGGAGGCCATCGACAGACCAATACAGGTAGTAATGTAGGCTCAGCCGCCATAACCGCTGGCGTGCGTTTCAAATGGTAAAGCGCAGAATGCGACGTGATGAGTGGATACAGATCTCATTGACCGCACGATGATCTACATGTTTGAAAACGTCATCGATCTGACCGCCAAAATGCGTCAGGCATCCAAAATAGACGAGTTGAACCTGTCCCTTCGCGCACTTCTGGCGCGGCTTGGCCCGTTTGCCCATGCGGCTGGCACGATCCACAAGACCCGATTGGGTGAGCGTTATCTGATCGACACGACCTATCCCGATCACTGGCTGGAACATTACGTCCGGAACAATTACCAGAATATAGATCCAGTCATTGATCCCGTAAGCCACGGTCTGACGCCCTATGACTGGAACCAGGTCTATGTCAGGAATGCGGACCAGAAAAAAATAATGAATGAATTCCGGGATATCGGCTTTCAGACCGGACATGCCATCCCGTTTCATTTAACCCCAGGAATGTTGCTGCTGGTGAGCGTGGCCTCGCCTGAAAAAGAAATCGACTTCCGGACGCAGGCCCTGATCCAGTTGATTGTCGGGCAATATCATACCCGCTATTGCCAACTCGCCAAACTTGCTACCTATAACGACCGACCGGTTATGACAGACCGGGAACGGGAGTGCCTTCTCTGGGTTGCCCAGGGCAAGGATACAACTGAAATTGGCTCCATCCTTTCGATAAGTGATAATACGGTCAAACATCATGTGAAGAATGTGATGCAGAAACTGGGTTGTCACAATCGTGTCCAGGCTGTTGTGCGTGCCATCCAGCTTGGCTTGATATATCCATGACGTGCGTGGACAGTCGCTACGAAACAATTTGTAACATACGTGACTACCCGGACGGGGAGTAGGCCATAGTTATCAGACTTCTAGAATGCAGAAATCGCTAATTTTGTGGTCTTTGTGTTCATGCCTCTACCGCTCGTCCACTTCATGTCCGGTCTGCCGCGATCAGGTTCAACGCTACTGGCCGCTATTCTGCGCCAGAACCCGGTTGTGGCTGAAGCGGGGTATATTTCTCCTGTTGCACCGATGATCGTCAAACTCAGCTCGGTTATGGTCGAGGGAGAATATCAGACCGAATTCGATACCGAGACCCGCGATCGTGTCCTGCGGGGCGTGTTGCTGAACTATTACGGAAAGCTTCCCGCTCCGGAAAGGCAGCGACCGGTCATCATCGATAACAGTCGCATCTGGTGTACCCGTGTCGGGTTGGCCAATGCGCTCTTTCCCGGTTCCAGGATTATATGCTGTGTGCGCGATCCGGCCCGGATCATCGACTCCTTTGAGCGCCTCATTCAGAAAAATCCGCTACTGGGATCAAAAATCGTGCCCATTGAACGACGGGGCAATCTCTATAGCCGCATAGACTATATCCTTGCGGCAGATGGTCCGTTCGGGTTCTGCTGGCGTGCTTTCAACGAAGCCTATTTCGGGGATATGGCGCATAATCTCATCGTTGTTGATTATGACCGGCTGGTGAACGATCCGGGTGGGACAATGGCGATCCTTACTGATGCGCTTCAGCTGCCCGCATGGCGCTACGATTTCGAACGTGTGCAGTTTGAAGAGCCGGTTGCGTTTGACCACAACCTGAACTCACCCGGTCAGCATATCGTCCGTGAACGGGTCGGTGCGGTCCATCGGAGACTGGCTATTCCCCCCCGAAATTGCGTCGCGACTGGCGGGGGGCACATTCTGGCGCGATCCTAAAAAAAATCCGGATGGAGCGACGATTATTGCCTGAGTCTCCGCCGCCCGGAATTGTTGCGACAATCGGTCCTGTTTCTGCAAGTCGTGAAATGCTGCAAGCCCTTTCGGAAGCTGGCATGACAATGGCCAGGCTGAACGGTTCGCATAACACACGCGAATGGCATCGGCAGACGATCAGGTTGATAAAGGAAACGCTGCCAGACCTGCCTGTTCTTCTTGATATTCCTGGCCGGAAGATCAGAACAGTGCTCCTTGCCCATGAACCGGCCTTCGAGGCCGGAGACCTCATTATCCTGACCACTGACAGCCAGCATGATGGCTCGATCAAGGTTCCGGTTAATTTTGACCGATTTCATGAATTCATGATGCCTGGCCTCGACGTGTATGCCGATGACGGTCACCTGTTTTTTCTAGTCGAAGAAATTAACGGACGTGACGTGCATATGCGCGCGAAAGTCGGTGGTGTACTGCGGAGCCGGAAAGGTATAAACGTGCCGCAGGCCCGGTTCGAGCGCCCGCTGGTTACACGGAGCGATCGCGAGATGATGGCCTTCGCCCAGGAAAATGCTGTGGACTACGTTGGCATCAGCTTCGTGGAAGGAGCGGAGCATATCGCGGCAATCCGCCATCTTATGGGAAGGGTTCCGTTGGGTATTGTTGCCAAGGTGGAAAATCAGGGTGGCCTGGACAACATGGCCGAAATTATCGGGGCATCAGACATGGTCATGATCGACCGGGGGGATCTTGCTGTCGAGACCAGTCCCGATCTGGTCTGTCTGTTCCAGAAACGCATACTTGCGGCGGCACAGAAGCAGAAAGCACCTGTTATCGTAGCGACTGAACTGCTCAATACCATGATTGAACATCCATATCCGACCAAAGCGGAGATTGGCGACATCACGACCGCAGTCCTCGATGGCACGAGCTTTCTGATGCTATCAGGAGAAACGGCGATCGGTTGCTATCCGGTGGAGGCAACGGCTCGATTGCAGCAGATAGGCAGGGCTGTTAGCGCATATATAAAACAGAACGGATGGTGCTCGATAGCGCACCCAGGACCATGTTCGATATATCATTGCGGCCCTCAATCCGATCCAGATGGAGGCTGGAGCCTGCCTCCATGAAAAACAACAGACACTGAATGAGCTGTCCGTTCGGCAAGCAGATGGCACCACAACCAGCGTCCTGACCGGGATCCGTGGCTGCCCGTCCTGTGGCAATTTCTTGCCATCGGCCACGCTGTCGACTGCCTTACCGACAAGAAAGCAACAGCCGCAACCGGCCTGTGCCGGTACGACGCGCAGGCGGGTGTCTGATTGTCGACGATGATGCGCGTACGGCTTGATGAAAGTTTTTCCGCACATCTAAGGACAGGGGTGAGTGGCCCGGAAGTCATGGACCAGGAGACTGTGTAGAATTTTGTGCGGTGCCATTTTTTCAGGCCATTGGGAACCGCTCATCGAACATGATAGCGAGCTGG
>NZ_BDLU01000003.1 GCF_006538165.1 Komagataeibacter diospyri | reverse complement strand
GACCAGATCCAGACCGTTGTCGTAATCTTTGCCGAAAACCGCTCCTTTGATAACCTGTACAATGGTTTCCCGGGTGCCGACACGTTTGCGGGCTGTTAAGCCGCATGGAAACGTGCCTCATCCGGACGACGGGGGGGGACAGGCAGCCAAAAATGACCTGAATAGCCCCTGGCAGGCTGTCGGATAGGCCTCTGCTGTCATGGTGAGTGAGGGGAAGAGGCAACGGGGTTTATGCGGCCATCAGTCGCGTGATCCTGCGGCAATTGTATGCGAGGGCGACGAGCGTCCATTCGGTTGCGACGTTGGCGAGGCCGCGGAGATGGAAGCGGGTGAAGCCCATGGCGCTCTTGATGATGCTGAAGACCGGTTCGACGGTCTGCTTGCGTAAGGCGTAAAGGGCCTTTGCCGGGTTCTGTTGCAGCCTGGCCTTCATGTCCAGGCGCCAGGGTTCGGTGATCCGGCGCGACGCCCTGGGTGGCGGTTCTGGCCGGAAGTCATAAGGGCGCCAATCCACAGGGCGTCCGATGGCGACCAGCGGATCCACGCCGCTGGCCTGCAACGTTCCGATGGCTTTGCCGCTGGCGAAACCCGTGTCGGTGAGGACGGTTCGTGGCAGGCCGATCCTTTTCTCCATGCCCAGGATGGTGGCGGCGAAGCCGGGCGCGTCCGCCGTGGTCGTGACGACCCCATAACCCACGATCAACTGGCCACTCTCGGCGCAAACCACGGCCTGGGCGTTGTAGGCTTGACGGTATTCATGCGCGTCAGAGCGACGCATCAGTTTGCTGTCCGGATCGGTCAGGTTGATCTGCCGGTCTGGCGGCGGTTTATCGTCCGGCTCTTTCGGCAGGCGGCCGCGCCGTCCCCGCTTCGCATCAAAGGCCGCTTTCCTACGTTCATACTCGGGCCTGGCGGCCTCGCCCTGCTTGCGGGCACCGCTTCCAGCCGCGCGCAGGCTTCATCCAGTTTTGCCTTCAGAACCTCGCGGCGGCCAGTTCGTCCGGCAAGGCCTGATGATCCGTTTCGGTCGCATCTGCTGCCTCTGCCCGCTCCATCAGGGTGGCGATGTCGGTGGCCAGTTTCTCGCGTAGTTCTTTCGCGCGGTCATAACGGATGGAACGGTATTTCGAAGCATTGGCATCGATCTTCGTGCCGTCGATCGACACCGTGCCCAGCCGCACCAACCCCGTCTCGCGTGCCAGTTCCAGCACATGCATGAATGCCGCCTCGATCGCCACGCGGTTGCCGCGCCGGAACGTCGCGATCGTGTCATGGTCAGGATGCAGGTTCGCCGCCACAAAGCGCATGCCGATATCACGATACGTCGCCCGTTCGGTCCGACGCGATGAGAATACGCCGTTCGCATAGGCGTAGATCAGCAGCGCCAGCATCAGGCGCGGATGATACTGCGCCTTGCCGCCAGTCCGCCGTGGCACTGAAAATGTCCCTGGCGGCATCCGCTCCACCGCCGCCACGATAAAATGCGCTACATCGTCTGCAGGCAGCCAGGACTTCAGATCCGGCGGCAGAAGATACGGTTACAACCGGTCAAACAGGATGAAACTGCTCATCCTGAAAACTTACCGCAGATATCCACAGGCCGTTACCCCAACCCGACAGCCTCCGAACCAGTAAACTGATCACCTTATAGCGGAAGGAATATGCATCGGGCAAAGACAGCGATACGCCCTGATTTTCAGACAGGTTGTTAAGCTCCCATGACCGTCATCTGGATGCGTTATTCATGGAATGCAGGCGAACAGGATAATGTCTTCTTTCTGCGCCAAACGGGATGTCGGTCCTGTCGAAAGCCCTTGCGGGAGGATTTCGTCCCCTATAATCGGATGGGACTGCGGACAGGAGGTCGAATGGCGGATCAGGACAGAAAGAAGAAATTTTCAGGTCGGCCCGACAGTCGCATGTCGGAAGAACTGGACGCCCTTATCCTGAAAACCGCCACCCGACTGTTTGGGGAGCAGGGCTACGCGGCCACATCCGTCGAACAGATCGCGGCCGTGGCCAAGGTCGGCAAGCAGACCATCTACCGGCGGCATCCTTCCAAGGAAAACCTGTTCAAGACGGTCATTTCCGAACTGGGAAACAGCTTCCTGCTCGCCGCTTCCCCGTCAGATGAAATGGTTTCCAGCGATCCGCTACAGGCGCTGTACAAAACCATGCGGATGCTGCTTGATCTGATTCTCAGCCCCGAAACACTTTCGCTAAGCCGCACCTTCATCGCGGAAGGGTGGCGTTTTCCGGATCTGGTGAACCATGCCGGTGCCCATATCTTTGAGCCGCTTGAAAAACTGACGTGCAAGCTCCTGACCGCTGTCTCCAGGGCGGGTCTTCTGAAGGTGGGTTGTGACCTTGAAGAAACCAGCCAGATGCTTGCCACGCTCTGCCTTGGCGGTCCCCACCAGCAGATGCTGTTTGGACGCAGGATCCTGACAACGGCAGAGGAGCGCGACGCCTACCTCGACCACGCCTGGCGTGCCTTCATGACGGGCATACTGGCGGCCCCCGCTTTCAGTCCGTCCGGCAAACGGAGCCGGTAAAAGACACGGTCTGGTTTCTTCTGGCATGCACCCATAGCCGGGACGCAGGCCCTCTGCCCCACCGTTATTTCTGCTTCCTGTCCTGCGGGGCGCTGGTGTCAAATCCGCCTCCGATCGCCCGGTACATGTCAACCGACGCATCAAGGCTGGACAGCAGTGCTGTCGTATGCGCCAGTTCCGCCTGCTGCGCGAGTACCTGTGCGGAAAGCACATCCAGCCTGCTGGAATAGCCGTGTTCCAGCCGCAGCTGCGTCAGTTCCACGGTTTTTTCGGCGGCTGTCTCCCTGTCTCCGTCGCCCTGTTCGCGCTCATGGGCATTGTTCTGTTCCAGCAGGGCGTCATGCACTTCCTTGAAGGCCGCGCGGATACTCTGCTTATACAGGATGATCTGCTCGTTCTTCTCGGCTTTCGCCAGTTTGACGCCGCTTGCCGTGCGGCCAAAATCCATCACCGGCGCCGCCATGGAGGCCGCCAGCGTCCATGACCGCGTGGTGGCGCGATACAGGTTGTCGATGTCGATGTTGTTCACCCCTGCCAGACTGGCCAGCGAAATGGTGGGAAAATAGGCCGCGCGCGCAAAGCCGATGTTGAAGTTGCTCGCGATCAGCGTCTGTTCATGCATGGCGATGTCGGGCCTGCGTTCCAGCAGGGTGGACGGAATTTCCGGCGGCGTCGGGATGGGGATTGTCAACGCGTCTATGTCCCTGCCCCGCTCCATTGCCTGCCCGATGATCTGCTGGGGCGAGCGGCCCAGCATGACGGCCAGCGCGCTTTCCGCCTTGCCGCGCTGATCCTCCACATCCGGCAGGGCAGCCTGGGCGGCGTCACGCTGCTCGGTTACATTCTGCACCACCAGCGCGTCCACCGCGCCCACCTCATGCTGGCGCTGCACAAGCGCCAGGAGTGCCGTCCGGGTCTGGATGGTCTGTTGCAGAATCTCGCGTTGCCGATCCAGCGCGCGCAGGCTGAAATACAGCTTTGCGGTTGCGGCAGCGATGGACAGCCGGGCGGCCTCGTGCCCATAACCCGCCGCCTTAACGCCCGCTTTCGCCGCCTTGCTCAGACTGGCATTCTTGCCCCAGAAATCCGCTTCATAATTCAGCATGCCGCCGACGAAGCCAAGGTTGCTCATCTTGTGCGCAACAGGCAGGTCATCCTTCAGGTGCAGGCGACCATAGGCGTCTGACCCCGCAACCGAAATGGAAGGCAACTGGTTGGCGAAAGCATATTTATACTGTGCCCGCGCCTGCTGCAGCTTTGATCCGGCCAGCGCAAGGTCATCATTGTTCTTCAGCGCTTCCGCCACCAGCGCGTCCAGAACCGGGTCTCCATAGCTGCGCCACCATTCGCCGCCATCTGGCACGGTAGCGGCCTGCTGCGTGCCCCATTTATCGGGCATGGGCATCCGTGGCCGGTGATAGGCCGGCGCCAGCCATGCGCAGCCCGCCAGCAGCACGGGTAGCAGGAGGATCGCGGTGCGTTTCATCGGGTGGCCTCCCCAAGCTGCGGCGATGGTGTTTCCTTCACCCGGAACCACAGCACGTATAGCGAAGGCAGGAAGATCAGCGTCAGCACTGTCGCTACGGCAAGCCCGCCCATGATGACATCGGCCATTGGCCCCCAGAACACGCTCGATGCAATCGGCAGCATGCCAAGGATGGCCGCGACAGCCGTCAGCATGATGGGGCGGAAGCGGATCCTGGCGGCATTCATCACCGCATCCCATTCCGATTGTCCCAGATCCTTCTCGATCTGGATCTGATGCACCAGAATGACCGAGTTACGGATGATCATGCCAATCAGCGCCACCAGTCCCAGCATGGCGATGAACCCCATCGGACGCTGGGTCAGGAACAGCGCGCCGACCACCCCGATCAGGCCGAAGGGCGCAACACTGATGACCAGCGCCAGACGCCTGAAGTCCTGCAACTGGATCATCAGCACGCCCAGCATGACCAGGACCATGAGTGGCACGACGGCAATGACGGATTTCTGGGATCTGGCACTTTCCTCTACCGTGCCACCCACCGCGACATGGTAGCCTGATGGCAGACCCGCGTTGAACGCCGCGATTTTCCGGGCCAGCGTGGCAACGGCCGTATCCGCCTGCACCCCGTCACGGAGCTGCGCCTGTATGGTCAGGGTCGGCAGCCGGTCACGCCGCCAGATCAGGGGATAATCCTCGACGTAGGAGACGCTGGCCACGGTGGACAATGGCACCGTCTGGTCATTGGGCAGGCGGATGTCGAGGTTGCGCAGGTCCTCGATCGACAGACGCTGGGCATGGTTGGCGCGCAGCACGACATCGACCAGATAGATGCTGTCGCGCACCTGTGTCGCCGTAAGCCCGGTCACCGCCGAATTGATGGCCAGCGCAATCGCTCCCGATGACAGGCCCAGACGGTGCGCTTCATCCTGCCGCACGTCGATCTTCAGCTTGCGCGCGGGGTCGCCCCAGTCGAAATTGACCATGTGCAACTGGTTGCTGTCGGCCATGATCTTCGCCACGTCATGCGCGTAATGCCACACCCGGTCCGGATCGCGGCCCGTCACGCGGTACTGCACCGGCCAGCCCACCGGCGGCCCCAGTTCCAGCGGGAACAGTCCATGCACCACATCGGGCATGTCGCGGCTTAACGCCACGTCCAGTCGCCTGCGCAGCCGGTCGCGCGCCATGGCACTTTTTGCAACAATGACGGTCTGGGTAAAGAAAACATTGGGCAACTGCTCATTAAGCGACAGGTAAAAGCGCACGGCCCCGCGCCCGACATAGGAACTCCAGTGGTCAATATCGGGATCATTGCGCAGGATGCCGTCCAGACGGCGCGACACATCCGCCGTCGCCCTGATCGACGCACCCTGCCGCAGCGAAAGGTCAACCAGCAGTTCCGGCCGGTCGGATGACGGGAAGAACTGTCGCGGCACCAGCGGCGAGAGCGCAATGGCCACGACCAGCGCCGCAAGGCTGGCCAGCACGGTCGCACGCGGTCGACGCATGGTGAACAGCAACACGCGGCTGAACACGCGCAGTAGCCGCCCTTCCGGCGGGGCATGGGGCGCTGCTGCCGGGCGCTGCCTGAGAATGGTCACACCCACCAGCGGGGCCACCAGCACGGCCACGAACCATGACGCGATCAGCGCCATGCCCACCACGGCGAACAGGGAGAACGTGTATTCCCCTGCCACACTTTTCGCGAACCCGACCGGGATGAATCCCGCCACGGTTACAAGGGTTCCGGTCAACATGGGGAACGCGGTCGAGACATAAGCGTAAGTCGCAGCCCGCGTCAGGGTCCAGCCTTCCTCCAGCTTGCTGACCATGCTCTCCACCGTAATCATGGCGTCATCGACCAGCAGGCCGAGGGCGATGATCAGCGCGCCGAGCGAGACGCGCTGCAGGTCGATGCCGAACAGCTTCATGCACACGAATACCACCGCCAGCACGAAGGGAATGCAGAACGCGACCACCGTGCCCGCGCGGCCACCGAGGCTGAGAAAGCTTATGCCCAGCACGATGGCGATGGCCTCGAACAGGGCTTCGGTAAAATCGCCCACCGCGTCATGCACGACCCTGGGCTGGTTGGCGACCAGATGCGCCTCGATCCCGATGGGCATGCGGGCATGCAGTTCGGCCATTTTCGCCGTGATGTTCTTTTCCAGTTCCAGCACGTTGCCACCGCTGCGCATGGACAGGGCCAGGCCGATCGCGTCATGCCCGCCCACGCGGAACATGGTCTGTGGTGGATCGGAATAGGTGCGGGTGATGGTGGCAATGTCACCCAGCCGGACCTTGCGGTTGCCTGCATAGACCGTGACATTGGCAATATCCGCGACCGATCCGAACTGCCCGGTAGGCTGGACCTGTATCTGCTCGCGCCCGGTATCGATCACGCCGGATGGCACCGTGGCGTTCTGCGCCAGCAGGGCGGCGGCGATCGTCGCCCCGTTTATGCCCAGCCGGGCCAGGTGGTGGGTAGAAAAATCGACATAGATCTTCTCATCCTGCGCGCCCAGCGTGTCGATCTTGGCGACATCAGGCACATGCAGCAGCGCGTCGCGCACCGTCTCGACATAGTCACGCAGGTCACGATGGGAAAACCCGTCGGCGGTAAAGCCGTAGATGATTCCGTAGGTATCACCGAACTCGTCATCAAAGAACGGGCCGACCGTGCCCTGCGGCAACTGGGCCCTGATATCGCCCACCTTCTTGCGCACCTGGTACCAGATATCGGGCACTTCCGCCTTGGGCGCACCCGACAGCAGGTTGACGAAAATCGTGGTCTTGCCCGCCAGCGTATAGCTTTTGATGTAATCGAGGTCGGGTGTTTCCTGCAGCTTCTTCTCGATGCGCTCGGTCAGCTGATGGGTGGTTTCCTCCACCGAGGCACCGGGCAGGAACGCTTCCACCACCATGGTCTTGACGGTAAAGGGCGGGTCTTCATTCCGGCCCAGTCTGAAGTAGGACTGGATGCCCGCAACACCGATCAGGATCATGAAGAACAGGACCAGCGCGCGATGGCGGATGGACCAGTCGGACAGGTTTATGCCCCCCGGCGCGCGTGGCTCAGGGGCGGACATCGGCTTCATCCAGCAGGCTGACCTTTTCTTGCGGATACAGCGCCTGCACGCCCGCTGTCACCACCCTGTCCCCGGCGTTCAGGCCAGATGCGATCACCACATCATCGGTGCCATAGCGTGCGATGGTGACGGGGCGTTGGGATACACGCAGCCTGTCGGGGGCGATGATCCATACGGCAGGTCTGCCATCCTGCATGGTCAGGGCCGCGGGAGGCAGATGGACGGCTGGCGCCGATGGCATGGACAGATGCCCCGTCACCACCGCCCCCAGCGGCATCGTGTCCCGCGTGGCGCGCAGCAGCGCCCTGGTATGATAGGTACGGGTCAGCGGATCGGTATCGGGTGCGATTTCATAGATCGCGGCGGGCGCGCATACCGCAGGGGCCGCGTCCAGACATACCTTCATGGTCATGCCCACGGCCAGACGGGACTGCGCCAGGGCTTCGGGCATGTCGAACTGTGCGTCCAGCCCGTCATTGGCCGCCATGCGCAGCACCGGCTGGCCTGCCGCCACCACCTCCCCCGCTTCCATCAGCCGGTCGGTTACGATGCCGTCCTCCGGGGCCACAAGGCGGGCATAGCCAAGCTGTTCCTGCGCCACGCGTACCTGTGCCTGCGTGGCCTGCACCTGATCCTGCGCGGTTTTGTACCGGCGAACCGCATCATCATAATCATTGCGCGAAATCGCCTGCACCGGCAGCAGGGCCGCGGCGCGCTGCTTCAGGGGGGCAGCCTGTTCCAGCGCCGCTCTTGCCGTGGCGTTTTCCGCCAGCGCGGTGCGCAGGGTCTGCTGCGGCACCGTATCATCCAGCCGCGCCAGCACATCCCCCGCATGCACGATGCTGCCTGCAGAAACCGTGCGTTCCGCCACCTTGCCGGGCAGACGGAAGGCGAGATTGATGGACTGATGGGCAGCGACCTGGCCTGTCACGACCTCCCCATTTGCATCGGGAGCAGGTTCGACAATAACGGAGCGGACGGGCCGGACTTCCTCCACCGCCACCTTTTTATGGCATGCGGAGAGCAACAGCAGCAGGCAGAACAGGATCAGGCCCGGAGCGCTACCCGGTTTTTTCACGGCGGGCATGGAGTGCGGGCCCGGCGGAGCATTGTCTTCCCTGTGCAGGACCAGATGAAAAATGGTGGTCAGGAAGAAGGGGGGGTTCACATAGCCCCTGACCTCACTGCCAGTATGTCTGGTTTGCATGGATACCGACCACCCTCAGTCATTTCCGGAACCCGGCGGCAGAACGCAGCCGTTATGGTCCACATAGACGAGACCGTATCGTATTGCAATGAAGTTGAGGCGCTATTCCCCTGGCGGCAGATGTGCTGGCAACAGGAACAGACAATGATCCTTTTACATTGCGAGACGATACCATCTGGTGGGTGTCCAGCCGGGCCATTTCCCCGGACGGCTTAAAGTAGCGGTCGGCATGACGACCACGCACAGACCCGGCCATCGTCGATGGTAGTGTGGTTGCGGATGCACGTCACCACGTCCTGCATCAGGCCGCGACGGTCATGAGTGTGGAACAGCATATCATTGGTCACGACCGTATGCGATGACCGACATCCGTGAAGTGGTCAGGGTGAGCCCGCATCGCCGAAGAAGTTGACGAGGATCAGGGCGTTAAAGCTCGGTCCGTCAAGCTTGAGGCGCAGATGGTCGCGCCTCTCCACATAATCCCGATGGCAGAAGGTCCGTGCCCATCAGCATGGGCGCGGCAAGATAAAAATATCGCCTTCCTCTCGATGATGTGCCTTCTGGAAACGAGAGATCCTAATCCTGAGCTGGAATTGGCAAATGTAGATCAGCGACGAGCCCTTCCGCCCGCCAAATTCTATCGATCCGGCCGCCGGCAGCCTGAACGATACGGTCCACCATCGCGCTACCAAAACCTCGTCTCTCAGGCGAGGCCGCGATTTTCGGGCCGCCGGTTTCGCTCCAGGTCAGATCAAGCATATCACCGTCTGCCTTCCACCGGATTGTAACATCGCCACCGTCGGTACTGAGTGCCCCGTATTTTACCGAGTTGGTTGCAAGTTCATGGAGAAAGAGAGCAAAAGTCGTCATAATCTTGCGGGGTATGGATGCCTGTCGGCCGCCAATCAGGCATCGATCCCCGTAGGGTTGCAAGACCGAACGGACGAGCGTTTCAAGGTCAGGCTGGCCCGCATCACAGACTCCACTATCGATTCCCGAAAAGACTGCATCGGAAGCCCGGGAAAGAGCGCCCAGCTTCTCACGAAGGATTTGTGTTGCGGTATCCTGCGTATTGCTCCTGACGGCTTCCTTCTCGGCAATGGAAATGAGGCCCGCCACCACAGAAAAAAGGTTCTTGATGCGATGCTGCATCTCGTTGGAAAGCAGCTTCTCCCGATTGATTGACTCTTCCAGTTCCTTTTCCAGCTTCGTTTTCGTGGTCACGTCTCGTGAGACACACAGGATCGAGAGCACACGACCGGACGCATCGACCAGGGGGGTCAGCAGGTTGTCCCAGTACATGAGCCCGTCAGGAGATTCACTCCTTCCCTGGAAGCGCGCGCTATGTCCTTCTGCAGCCTTCTGAAGTGCTTCCTTGCCGAGTTGATGAACGTCTTCCGGCAGCAAGGAGAGCCACGGCATCCCAAATGCTGAATCCTGAGGTACATTCAGCGCAAGACAGCCTGCCCGGTTCATGGTCAGGAGCCTGCCGTCAACAGACAGGACCTTGATGCAATCAAGCGTGGCATCAAGCATCGTCTTCTGCAGGTCGAATAAATGCGGGTCGGTCCCGGAAAGAATATTCGGAAAAACAATACTCGTATAGATTTTGGCAGCGGCTTCCATGTCCCTGACTCCCCTGATTGGAACGCTACCAACTTCGTGGCACTACCGTATTACGATTTCGCCTCCATTGCGGTATCTGTCAATCCGCACTCAAAAATAACTCCCGATCGGCGCGCATATTAACCTTTGATGAATATCCGGGCTGTCTGTTAGAACGCGCGCGGCCTGATTGTTTAGTCCCGGGGTTTGATGGTGTGGCATTTTCACGCGAGTGGAAGGAAGCATTATGGGACAGATACGTCATGGCAGCGCCACGACCACGCACGCGGTGCGAGCAGCAATACAGCGATCGCAGGCTTCGCGCTCTCGGCGCCAAGCGAGGCGTTCGGGATCAATCCAAAAACGGTGGCGAAGTGGCGGAAGCGTCCGACTGGTGGGGATCAGAAGACCGACCCCAGAGAGCCGCGCTCAACGGTCCTGTCCGGGACGGACGAAGCGATGGTCGTGGCTTTTCGTCGGCATGCTTTACTGCCGCTAGACGATTGCCTTTATGCATTGCAGGCCACCATCCCGTATCTGACACGCTCGGCCCTGCATCGCTGTCTTCAGCGTCACGGGATTTCACGCCTGCCTGACAGTGAAGGGGACAAACCGAAGCGTCAGCGCTTCAAACGCTACCCGATCGGGTTCTTCCACCTCGACATCGCCGGGGTCCAGACCGCTTAAGGCAAGCAGCATCTTTTCGTCGCCATAGACCGGACAGGCAGGTTTGCGGTGGTGCAACTCGCGGACAAGGCCAACAGAAGAACAGCCCGGGCGTTTCTCGAACATCTTCTGCGTGTCGGGCCCTACCGGATTCATACCATCCTGACCGACAATGGCATCCAGTTCGCCGAGCGGCCTCGTAACCGCGGTATGGCATGGTCACGTTCCATGCGTTTCGACATGATCTGCGAGGCCAACGGGATCGAGCAGCGCCTGACAAAGCCCAATCACCCCGGGACCAATGGCCAGGTCGAGCGGACGTGTCGCACGATCAGGGAAGCAACTGTCAAACACTTCCATTACGACAGCCATGAGCAGTTGAGGACTCACCTCAATGATTTCATAGCCGCCTATAATTTTGGACGAAGGCTCAAGACACTCAAAGGCCTCACGCCCTATGAATACATCTGCAGGATCTGGACTTCAGAGCCAGAAAGATTCATCATCAATCCAACCCATCAAACCCCGGGACCAAACAACCAGGGCACTCCGCGCAATACGTGATGCCAATGTCCAGCTGCTTTATATTCAGCTTTCCAACGATCTCTGTGTTGGACAGAACCAGAACGTCACATACAAAATCCCCGATATGCTCCTTTACCGCATCCATAAGAAGGGGGATGATGTGAACAGATGTTGGAATAACGCCAAGCTCTTCCTCCATGACGCGTATGGCGCGCGAGAGAGAAGGCTACGATACGTTGCATGCAACTGCTACCTTCGAAAAGCTCCTGAACTTATCTATCTCCCGGAGATAGTACAGCTGCTTGAGAAACATGTCATACTCCACGAATACTGACTGACCAGCAGCCAGCGGACCGGTTCATTTTCCTATGGATGTCATATCGCCCACCATTCCGACATGATCGGAACAGGGGAGCGTCTTTATTTGTTGGGAACGTGAAATACTATCCAGTAAGGCGCTTTCCACCACAGAACAGTGTCTGCTCATCCTGACGCGCAATGGCGACCAGGGTCTGGTTCATCTTTTCCGCAGTAAGGAAGGCACGATATGTTGGGGCCGAAATCGCGACCACAACGGCAATACCTGCCCGCACGGTCTTGAGTGCCATCTCAAATGAATAACGGCTTGTCAGCAGGCAGAAGCCTTCGTGAAAAACGTCCAGGTCACAGGCCCGCGCGCCGATCAGCTTATCCAGCGCATTATGCCGTCCCACATCTTCCCGGATCGTGTGAATACTGCCGTTATTATCCGCCCATGCCGCCGCATGGACCATGCGTGTCGCCGCATTCAGCGTCTGCCACCTGCGCAGTTCATGCAATGCCCTGCGTATTGCCGCCACCGACAGGCAGGGACCATCCCCAAGCGGAGTTGCGGCCACAGCATCATATGCCGGTACCGTCTCGCTCCCGCATATGCCGCAGCTTGAATGACCCGTCTGCATGCGGACATTACGGCGCATGAGTTGCGTCAGTGCCCTGCCTTTTATAAAAATATCAAGGGTCAGGCCGTCTTCTGCCTCTACAACATTCACCGAACGGATATCTGCAACTGAACTGACAACCTGTTCTGTTATACAGTATCCATAAGCGAAATCTTTCAGATCCGCTGGTGTCATCATCATCGTGCCATACGGAAAAATCCCGTTGAACATGAGACCGACCGGCACTTCCTCTGCCACATTCAGGCTGAATTTCTCATCTGGACGGGACAGGGCGCTGACATCTAACGGATAAAAAAGAGCGGACATCACGGCATCCTCATGCATCCAGACAGGCACTGTTCAATGGTCAGAGGGTGTGGCACGGCACCCAGCCGGTTACACCGTTCGCGTAATGCTCGTTTTTCCAGACCGGAACATGCTGTCTGATTTCATCAGTGATGTAACGACAGGCATTAAAAGCGGCATCGCGGTGTGCTGCGGATACACCAATCCATACCGCTGTTTCACCGACCGGCAGGTAGCCAGTCCGGTGCGTGGCGGTTGCATGACGGATGGCAAAATGCTGTTTCGCATCCATCAGGATCACCTGCCCTTCCGTCAGCGCCAGTGGCCCGAAAGCACTGTAATCAATGCCAGAAATGGCGCGACCTTCGTTCGTCTGCCTTACCCGCCCCTCAAAGGAGCAGACCCCTCCCGCTTCAGGGAGAAGGAGCATCCTGCGCAGTGCACTGATATCCACAGGCGCATCCGCCATGATGAAGTCGCTCATCCGCCTGTCGCCGGCGGTATGCAGGCAACGTGGTCCCCTTCGGCCAGAGACTGTTCCCATGGAGCGAACGCAGCATTGATCGCAACACGCATACATGCGGGTTCCAGGGCAAAGCCGTATGCATTACGGAGTTCGTCATATAGTGCAGTTGCCGTAAGGGCCTGGGTCTGTCGTATTTCGTGCGCCCGTCCTGCCTCATCCTGAAGCTGTGCGAAATACTGTAACTCTATATTGAGCATTTTACTTCCTGTTCAGAAGATCCAAGGCGTTCCAGCACCCGGGCGCGTTCATCAGGCGCGTTTACGTTTTCCAGCGCACCTGTTTTTTTCACTTCAAGAAGGCGGATAGCAGGGCCGCCAAGCATCTGACGCAGCCGTATTGTCTGGTCTGCCTTACGCTTTGCCAGTTCTGCCAGCATCGCGGGCTCCCATATCGTGCAGAGCGGCTCAGGCAGTCCGTCACTTTCACTCAGATAGGCCGTGGCATCCAGATCCGCGTTCCGTTCATCAACAAGGATGGCAAGCGTTCTGTCATCCAGCATGGGCAGATCGCAGGCCACGACCAGCCATGCCACATCCGGGTACGCCGTGTGGGCCGACAGCACGCCAAGCATCGGGCCGCCACCCAGCATTTCCTTTATCTCCCGCCTGTCCACAATACATGGATAGGACGCCCGGAGTGGATCATGGCCCTGGTCAGGACGTATCGAGACGAAACAGCGTCTGACATGATGGTCCAGCAGGTCAAAAACGCGGGCAAGCTGCGGGCGGCCACCGTAAGGCAGTGCTGCCTTGTCCTGCCCCATGCGGCGACTTTCACCACCAGCAAGGACCAGCCCGTACAGTAATGCTGTCATGGCTTGCGCCCCTGTAAACATTGGGGTCTGCACATGAAATTCACGTCATCCCCCGATATAATGCATTTCGATTTTTTCCTGGGAAAACGTCTTTTTTCCATCGGCCCATAATGCGGGCCGGTGCGTGCGCTCCTCACTATAGCGATCCGTCCGGTGGTGCCAGATCCGTGACAGGGTTGTGCGCAGCCGTTCATCAACGTCGGCATTGCAGGCACTCTGGCGCAGCAGTCCGCGCAGATCCGTGCCAGTTGTCGCAAAAAGACAGGCATAAAGCTTCCCATCGGAAGACAGGCGCGCACGGGAACATGTTCCACAGAACGGCTCGCTTACTGATGAGACAAACCCGATTTCTCCCGCACCATCGACGTAGCGATAACGTCGGGCCACTTCGCCGCGATACCGTGGCGGAAGCGGTTCAAGGGGCCAGAGGGCTGCAATACGGGCGCGCAGTTCGCGCGACGGGACGACGTCGGCACGGCCCCACCCGTTACGATTACCCACGTCCATGTATTCAATAAGACGTACTGTCACACCGGTATTCCGAAAGCGCGCCAGAATATCCGGAACGCCCGCGTCATTCACGCCCCGCTGGACCACGGTATTGATCTTGACGCCACCTTCAAACCCGGCGGCACACGCGGCGTTGACGCCCTCCATTACGGTAGACAGGTCCCCCCTGCCGCCGCTCATATAAGCGAACACGGCTGGATCAAGGCTGTCGAGACTGACCGTCACGCGCCGCAGTCCCGCCCGCCGTAATGCTGGCGCAAAACGGGGCAGCAGGACGCCATTGGTTGTCAGGGCGACATCCTCAATGCCCGGCAGGGCGCTCAGGCGACTGACCAGATCGGGCAGGCCGGGCCGCAGGAGGGGCTCGCCACCCGTCAGCCGTATTTTGGTAACGCCCAGTTCGGCCGCCATGCGCGCAACCCGTTCGATTTCGTCAAAATCCAGCCGTTCCCTGGGACCAAGAAACCGGAAGGCCTCGTGATAGGTGGCTTCCGGCATGCAGTAGGGACACCGGAAGTTACACCGGTCCATAACCGAAATGCGCAGATCGCGCAGCGGGCGGCCAAGCCTGTCGACAGGCTGCACAGGGCTGACCGACCGGCTGCTGTTATCGTCATCCATGGCCGCCAGCCCTGTCAGCCTGCAATCCGGATTGGCGGTGCGGATGCAACACTTTCCACAACCTTTACCGGAATGGATTTCGCCGCGGGCGTTCCACTGATCCCGTCAAAGTAATCCAGCGGCAGCAGCGGATTCAGTTCCGGGTAGTATCCGGCAATCGCACCACGTGGCATCGGGTAATCCAGCACGTTCAGGCCATCGACATACCGCCTGATCCCGTCATCGCTATAGGTCTCCAGCCCGATCACGTCCCCGTTCACCAGACCGCGCTCCGCCATGTCATCCCTGTTCATGAAGATGACGAGACGGGTATTGTACACGCCGCGATACCGGTCACTATTGCTGTAGATGGTCGTGTTGTACTGATCGTGCGAACGAATGGTTGCCAGACGTAACATGGCCGCATCCTTGACCGGAACGTTGACTTCCAGCCCCGGCAGCACAAGGAAATTCGCCTTGCCATTGGGCGTCTGCCATACGCGGCGACGGGGAGGAATATCGAGGTGCAGACCATGCGGATTTTTGATCCTTTCGGAAAAATCCGCATAGATTTCAGGATAGACCTCGGCGATCTTGTCCCGGATCAGGGTGTAATCAACCATATAATCCGCCCACGGCGTGCGGGAGTTGGGTAGCGTCGCCATGGCCATGCGGCAGACGATCTCCGTTTCCGGCCGCACATGTTCGGTCACGGGTTCGAACACACCGCGCGATGCCGTGACATTCGCCATGGCGTCCTCAATGGTTACAAACTGCTCGCCTGCTTCCGTGCGGATGATTTCCGAGCGGGCGACAACCGGCAGGATGAGCGCATCCCTGCCATGCACCAGATGTCCCCGGTTCAGCTTGGTCGCCACCCCAACCGTCAGGTTGAGGTTGCGCATGGCCGCATAGGAACGGTCCGTATCCGGTACGGCGCGGATGAAATTGCCCCCCATGCCAAAAAACACCCTAGCGGTGCCTGCTTCCATGGCTTCGATCGCTTCCAGCACATGGTGACCATGTTCACGCGGCGGTTCAAACCCGAAGGCATCACGCACGCGGTCCAGGTAAGCATCGGTCGGTTTTTCATCAATGCCAACCGTGCGGTCGCCCTGCACGTTGGAATGTCCACGGATCGGTGCGATCCCGGCGCCGGGTTTGCCGAAATTGCCGCGCAACAGAAGCAGGTTCGCCACCTGCTGCAGCAGGCGCGATCCTTCCTGATGCTGTGTAAGCCCCATGCCGTAACAGATGATCGTGGCGTTGGATTTCATGTAGATATCCGCAATCCTGCGGATCTGGTCCTCGGCTATGCCCGAGATCCGGGTAATATCTTCCCAGCTACACCCCATGACATCAGCACGCAGGGCTTCCATGCCCGCCGTGTGTTCATGGATGAAGTCGAGATCCAGTACCTTCTCGCCACGTGCTTCCGCTTCAAAAAGTGCTCTCATCATGCCCTTGAAGATGGCCAGATCGCCGCCGATGCGCACATGGATGAATTCACTGGAAATCGGGGTCGAACCAAACGTGCCCATCTGCAGCACATCCTGCGGTTCCGTAAAGCGGATCAGCGCGCGCTCCGGCATGGGGTTGATCAGGACAATCGGCACGCCGCGTTTGCGGGCTTCGACCAGATTGGTCATCATACGGGGGGAATTGGTGCCCGTATTCTGCCCTATGACGAAGATCGCTTCGGCATGCTCGAAATCGCTCATGACGATCGTGCCCTTGCCAATACCGATGGCGGGCGGCAGGCCACGGCTGGTCGGCTCGTGGCACATGTTCGAACAGTCGGGGAAATTATTGGTGCCGAATTCGCGCACGAATATTGAATACAGGAACGCGGTCTCGTTCGCCGTGCGGCCCGATGTATAAAACTCAGCCTGATGCGGGCTGTCGAGGGCGCGCAGGTGCTGGCCGATCAGGGCAAATGCGTCATCCCACGCCACCGGCACGTAGCGGTCGCTTTGTGCATCATAGCGCATCGGCTCGGTCAGGCGGCCCTGCATTTCCAACCAGTAATCGCTTTTCTGCATCAGTTCGGTGACGGTGTATTTTTCGAAGAATTCCCGCGTCACACGTCCCTTTGTTGCCTCATGCGCCAGCGCCTTGGCCCCGTTTTCACAGAACTCCAGCGTTTTGCGATGGTCGGGATCAGGGAAGGCGCAACTGGGACATTTGAAGCCACCCGGCTGATTCATGGACAGCAGCCCGCGTGATCCCTTGACCAACACGCTCTGTTCCATCAGCACTTTCGCGGTCGCCCCTGCCGCACCCCATCCCCCTGCCGGATGATGATAGGGTTTGTATTCAGGCGTTTTCTCGTTGCTCATGATCTCGACCCCATTGGCTGTATTCAGTTGGGCAGGCGTGTGTGGGCACGCGATACGGCTGTCGGACTGGAGAAAGCACCCGCATCATGCAGCAGGCCGAACTCCCGCATTGCCGGCACGAAGTTTTCGTTTTCATGCTTCGAGCGGGCAAGCTTCACCAGGGCAAATCGCTGGAGCGGCAGCAGGGTTGCCCATTGCGCGGCCGTAGGCGGCGCTATGCCATCAGCCAGCGCCTGGGTCTTTACCGCATCCGGCATCCTGCCCGCGTCACGCCAGGCCTCCAGCCCACGGGTTGCAAGCTGGCGCAACGGCTCGTCACTGCGGGTTGCGATCAGGTGGGCCACCAGTGCGCGATAGGTGGCCTGTTCGGACACGATTTCGCACGGCAGGTCGGCCAGCTGGCCCCTTTCTTCGCGTGTAAACCGGCTCCACTGGCGCAGGCTCAGTTTGATGCCGACGATGTCAAGCTTCTGGCGGGCGATCATCGGAATGCACCGCAGAGACCCTGCAAAATCACGTTCAAAGTCAAAAAGCATTGGACCAGATCCCTTATTGGAGAGAGGGGAATGTCGGGCGGCCATGCCGCCCGGTTTACCTGGGAACGATCAGGTGAAGCAGGGACGCTGCCCCGAAAAACACCGTGGTGCTCAGCGACCAGATCGCAACAAACCATGCGATCCGTACACCGGTGCGCGGTGGTGCATCATCTCCGTTCCCGCGGACAATTTCAGTGATACCCATCGGTTTCCGTCACCTTTCCGCGAAAGACGTGGTAGGAATAGATCGTGTAGGTCAGGATGATCGGCAGCAGGATGGCGGTGCCGATTAACTGGAAGAACTGGCTGGATGGCGGGGACGACACATCCCACAGCGTCAGGCCCGGCGGCACGGCATAAGGCCATACCGTAATCCCCAGCCCGGACAGGCACAGGAAGAACCACCCCAAGGCGCACAGGAACGGCCCCCTGGAGTGCCCCCTGCGCAGCCCCATGACAAACAGGGCACCCAGTACGACAACCAGAACCGGCACGGGAGCAACAAACGCAATATTCGGCCAGTCAGTCCAGCGGCGCAGGTACGGTGCATGCAGCAGCGGCGTCCACAGGCTGACCGCCACAATGCCGATGAACAGGCCCACAGCCAGCCGGGCGGCCCAGCGGCGGCAGGATTCCTCCAGCACGCCGGTTGTGCGCCAGATCAGCCACGTTGCCCCCAGCAGGGCGTAACCGCACATGACGGACAGGCCACACAGGATGCTGAACGGCGTCAGCCAGTCGAGCGGGCCACCGGCAAAGGCGCCATCAACAACTTTGATCCCCTGCACCACGCCACCGAGGATCGCGCCCTGACAGAAGGCGGCGATAGCGGAGCCTGCCATGAACCCGGCATTCCACATGCCTTCCCGTCCCGTGCCGCGCGTCATGACACGGAACTCAAACGCCACGCCGCGGAAGATCAGCGCAAGCAGCATCAATACGATCGGCAGGTAGAAAGCTGGCAGCAGGGTGGCATAGGCACCGGGGAAAACCCCGTAAAGCACCGCCCCACCCAGCACCATCCACGTCTCGTTCCCATCCCAGACGGGGGCGATGGTGTTGACCATCACATCCCGGCGGTCTGGATGGCGTTCGAGCGCGAAGAGCATCCCGATGCCAAGGTCAAAGCCGTCAAGGACGACATAGATCGAAATGGCGGCGACCAGTATGACGGCCCACACGATGGGGAGCCAGTATGCGAAGTCCATCATGCCTCAGGCTCCTTTGCCAGTAGAAGGATCAATCACACCCGGATGCATGCGGGCTGCCAGAATCTCGGTAGCGTGCCCGGGCGGGGTATCATGCTCGCCTTCCTGCGGCGCCCGCCTCAGCATGCGGACCAGAATGCCCAGACCTGATCCGAACACGAGCACGTAGACCACCACGAACGCTGTCATCGAAAACGCCATGGAGGACAGGGCAACCGGTGATACGCTGTCAGACGTGCGCAGCAGGCCGTAGACCGTCCATGGCTGGCGCCCTACTTCCGTCGTAACCCAGCCACACAGCAGCGCGAGGAATCCTGCGGGCGCCATGCATAGCGCGACACGGTGGAAAACCGGGTTGGTGAACAGCGTGCTGTTCCGCCGCAGCCACAGCGACCATAATCCGACCAGCATCATCAGCATGCCCAGGGCGACCATGATGCGGAAAGAGAAGAAGATGACCGGTGAAGGCGGCCGCTGGTCACGGGGAAAATCCTTCATGCCGGGCACCTTGCCATTCAGGCTGTGTGTCAGGATCAGCGACCCGGCCAGTGGCAGTCTGATGGCATAATCCGTATGTTCGGTCTTCATGTTGGGAATGCCGAACAGCAGTTCGGGCGCATGATCTTCCGATACCCAGTCCCCTTCCATCGCCGCAATCTTCACCGGCTGATATTTGAGCGTGTTCAGGCCATGCGCATCGCCCGCCAGGATCTGCAGAGGGGCGACAATTGCAGCCATCCACATGGCCATGGAGAACATGACCCGCACCGGCTCGCTGGAGATCTTTCCTGCTTTGCGGGCCTTCAGCATGTGCCATGCCCCCGTCGCCCCCACGATGAAGGCGACGGACAGGAACGCCGCCAGCCCCATATGCACCAGACGGAACGGAAAGGACGGATTGAAGATGATGGCCAGCCAGTCGGCGGGCATGAACCGCCCGGTAGCCGGGTCGATGGTGTAACCGCGCGGGGTCTGCATCCATGAATTGGATGACAGGATCCACGTCATGGAAATCAGGGTGCCGACCGATACGCAGCACGTGGCGGCAAAATGCAGTTTGCGCCCCACCTTGTTCATGCCAAACAGCATGACGCCAAGGAATCCTGCCTCCAGAAAGAAGGCGGTCATGACTTCATAGGACAGAAGCACGCCCGTAATCGGCCCGGCCTTTTTGGAAAAGATCGACCAGTTGGTGCCGAATTCATACGACATGACCAGTCCCGAGACGACGCCCATGCCAAAGACAATGGAGAACACCTTGATCCAGTATCGGTAAAGATCAAGGAATACGGGGCGTCCGGTCCTGAGCCACAGCCCTTCCAGCACCGCCAGATAGGCCGCCAGCCCGATTGAAAAGGCTGGAAAGATGATATGGACGCCTACGGTAAAGGCGAACTGAAAGCGCGCCAGAAGAAGCGCCGGGTCATGTGCGTACTGCATCGATACTTCCAAAACTTATGGCGAGAGGAATAAAAATTATAAAGAACTTCTCGGCATAGTGGCCCCGCAAGCAATGGACCGGCCTGAAAGACGGATACATGCTTCGGTGTCTTGGAAATGATAGTAGATCAATCAGACGTATGACGTCCAAGAGAGATTATACATAAGATCATAAGCGGCGTTTATAATCGTAGCATTGGAAGGTTTTGTATAGTTATAGATGAATATAGACAATCGAAAAATATTAATAATCAATCACAGAATATTTGGCGGATATCCCCTGTTTTTAAGCAGAGGATGATTTCCCCGTATAACCTGCTCATGCATTCCAGACATAATGTGGGCTAGCCAGACCTGGTCCGAAGGTCTGTTGTGTCTGCATCCCTGATCATATAAAATTGAATACGAAAGCCTGTTTGATAGCGTCAAACATAATCTGGCTGTTTTGTTCCGATCTGCCCCCCTTGAAAAGTTAGGGCATGTCGTCAGTTGATTCCAATGATAGCGGGGACAAGTTGCACTGCTGCGATGAAGATTGATTGCAGCTTATCATAGCGTGTTGCAATGCCTCTGAACTGCTTCAGTCTGGCGAAGAAGCGTTCAATGATGTTTTGTTTTTTATAAAGCAAGAGCATAATTTTCCGGGAATTGCGTCGGTTTTTCCTTTGACGCGATAACGGTGTGATCTGCCGCTATTCAAGCTTTTCAATGAGCGGAACGGCATCATAAACCTTGTCGGCGATGAAGGTTCCGGGATCGTCCGATGGCCTGATCTACGCCCACTTTTTACGGGCAACTGCGCTGTGCTGATGTGCACGGACAATCATGCTGTCAGTCAGCATGTATGCATTATCGCGATCGGCGGGCAGATGCCGGAAAATCCGTTCGATCACGCCACTTGCGCACCAGCGGCCCAGTCGTCTGTGAACATTCTTCCAGTCACCAAAAAGGGCAGACAGGCCACGCCAGGGCTTCAGGAATTTCGGTATCAGATATTGAGGGAATACTGGTCATGGCACACCGTGTTTTTTACAGAGAAAACTGAGTCAGATGTGCACAGGCCCGTTCAGCCAGATGTTCCTGCGGGGCGTTGACATCAAGAACCATGACCACTTCCTCATGCATGTCGGGTTCCTCCAGCGTGGCGAACTGGCTGTCCAGCATGGCAACCGGCATGAAATGGCCGGTGCGCTGGTACAGGCGGGGCATGATGTCCTCCCTGCTGCCCTTGAGATAGACAAAACAGACATCCGCGCTGTCGCTGCCAATCTGTCTACGGTAACTACGCTTGAGTGATGAACACGTCACAATGCCACACTGGCCTGCATCCCGCCATGACTGTATCCGGCCAGCAATAAGATCAAGCCATGGCGTACGATCCGTATCGGTCAACGGAATACCGTTGCTCATTCGGGCAATATTGGCGGGTGGATGCAGGTCGTCCCCTTCGATAAGGGGCCAGGCCATCCGTTCAGCCATCAGTTGGGCAAGTGTACTTTTGCCACAACCTGACACGCCCATAACAATCAGCACACACGGTCGTCCTGCTTCACCAAATCTACGTGAGAGTGATACCGTCTTCTGCCCAGTATCATACATTGCGCATCCTACCGAATATCATCATGAGAAAATGGTCAGCTTTCGTCTTTCTGAACAGAAAACAGAGAGGCAAGTAATCGTTTCTCAGCCAGTTGACGTTCAAGGCCGTCCCACCCTGACAGAAACGGGATAAATAAATCCAGTAAAATAGTAGCGTACAGACATTCATGAAATACTGACCGGTCCCGTAATCGATACAGACGCTTCAGGCTGGACAATATTCAGGCTACCATGCGCACAGCACTGGATCTACGCGCACGGTTTGTCCGGCTCTATCGCGCCTGTCTGCTATGGCAGGAACATATCGCAGCGCCACCAGTCAGCGCGACTGCGCCATCTCGTGCCAGACAGAACAACGCTTTCGATCGGATGCAGTTTCTGCGTGACTATTTTGATGAGGCCGACCGTGCGACAAAACAGCAGTTCGAGATGATACGACTGGATTAATGGAAACCCGCAGGAACAGCTTTCCCACCATCTTCTGGACCATCATGGCATAACACAGGCAAGCCGATCTCAACCTCAGGTCGTGCCTCTCCCATGCCGCCATGTAACTGATCCGTCCACCAGCGGCCTGAGGAGTTGTCCGCACATCCTCCACCGGCGATTGAAACGATGACTGACATTGTCCTTGTCATGCTGGAAACCAGACCGTCTGCTGTCTCGTTAGAGCGAGCGCGGCCTTATCTTTTTTGCCATGCACTATCCAACGCTGTCATGTCGTCTCAAAAAAACAGAAAAATGGCCTGCCCTCCCTACGAAGCGGCGGCCCTGTTACAGGCGGGGAGCATTCTGAACGTGTATACTGAAGCGAGTCATGAAAATATTGGTTCCTGCCTGACCGAAGCACTTGTTATCCATGCACCGCATGACCTGAGGCTGGACCCAGCGCCCCTGCCCCAACCCGGCCCTGATGAAGTGCGGGTAAATATGGCCTGGGGCGGCATATGTGGTTCGGACCTGCATTATTTTTCTCATGGGGGTGTCGGTGCATCCGTACTGCACGCCCCCATGGTTCTGGGGCATGAAGTCTCGGGCACCATTGACGCGCTGGGCCGCGATGTGAAAGGCTTTTCCGTAGGCGAGGCCGTGGCCATTCACCCGGCGCGGCCCTGTGGCCACTGCCCCGAATGTATGCGCGAACAGCGCAACCTGTGTCGCAACATGCATTTTCTGGGAAGTGCCGCACGTGATCCCCATACCGATGGCGGCTTTCGCCGGGCGATGACAGTCAAGGCGGCACAGCTCCATTCCCTTCCCCCCGGCCTGACTCTCCGCCACGCCTGTCTTGCCGAACCTTTATCCGTGGCCCTGCATGCCATTGCGCGCGCGGGCGATGTACACGGTCGTAGCGTGATGGTGCAGGGTGCAGGACCAATCGGGCTGTTAATCGTAGCGGGGCTGGTGCATCACGGGGCAAAACGGATTGTTGCAACCGACCTGGAAGATTTTCCACTCCAGCGCGCAACCCGGCTGGGCGCAAGCAGGTGCTACAACACCCGCCATGCCGCAGTGGAGGAAGAATTCGATATCCTGTTTGAGGCCACAGGCGTGCCAGCCGCCCTGCCTGCAGCCATAGCCCGCACACGGCGGGGTGGCATGATGGTACAGGTTGGCATGTTCCCGCCAGGGGACATACCCGTGCCGATTGCCCAGATCATCAACCGTGAACTCGATTTCAGGGGCACCTTCCGTTTTGACACGGAATTCGATGCAGCCCTTGCCCTACTGGCCGAACGGCCCGAAATTGCTGATATTCTGGTCACCCAGCAGTTTCCCCTGAGTGAATTTGCCGCAGCCTTCGCCCTGGCGCCAGACCGCAGGCAGGCAGCCAAGATCCTGCTGTCCCTGAGCAGTTGAAGGAACGCTGCCCATTTCTGTCCGACCTTATCGACAGGAATGGGCAAGAAGTCCGGCTTCCATTTACACGGAAACGGTTATGCCCCCGTCAACCATGAGCACATGCCCGTTGACAAAGCTTGAAGCATCGGAAGACAGAAAGACAGCCGCCCCGACAAGTTCCTCCACATTCCCCCACCGACCGGCAGGCGTGCGCTGGCACAGCCACTGTGTGAATGCCTGATCCGCCACGAGCTTTTCATTCATTTCCGTTTTAAAATAACCCGGCGCAAGCCCGTTGACCTGCAGGCCGTGACGGGCCCAGTCCGTTGCCATCCCTCTGGTCAGGTTTTTGACCGCCCCCTTGGTGGCGGTATAGGGCGCGATTCCTGGGCGTGCCAGTTCGCTCTGTACCGAACAGATATTGACGATCTTCCCTCGCCCACGCGGCAACATATGCTTTGCTACGGCCTGCCCCACAAAGAAAACCGCGTTAAGGTTCGTCGCGATCAGGGCATCCCAGTCTGCCCGGCTGAACTGGTCCAGCGGCGCACGGCGCTGGATACCCGCATTGTTGATCAGGATGTCAATTGGCCCGTATTCGCTCTCTATCTTTTCAACCCCTGCAATGACGGCATCCTGATCAGTCACGTCAAAGGGTGCGATCGCGGCATCCACCCCTTCGCGTTCCAGCATGGCGCGGGCGGCCTCCAGTGGTTCGGGGTGGCGGCCATTCAGCACAATTTCTGCCCCATACCGACCAAGGCCACGCGCGAGGGTCAGGCCAATGCCACGGGAGGCTCCGGTCACAAGCGCCCGCCTTCCGGCAAGTGAAAAAAGGGTATCATCCCGCATGAGAATGTCCGTCTGTGTTATCAGGACTCTGATCATAGCAGGACCGCGCGCCAATACCCTTACACGTCTGCGCGTGCGGCTGGACAATCGTGCCGCAGGCCCGTTGCCCTGTATGGAAAGCTACGCGATCACGACGGGTAACTTATCACCCCGATGGGCTGTTCCATGCGATCTGTCGGGATCACGCGGGCCACCATCAGGATCGGGATGGCCAATATCGTCTGTAATATGCGATGCGTCCTGTTCCTCGAATGAATCAGCGCAGCCGCTTGATAGCCTGAAGGGGAGAAATATTCACCCTACTTAAAAAGTAGATTGAGGAACGCCAGACAGCACTATCGATTAACGCCCCTGGGAGCCTCAAACCAGCCAGCACGACACCATTCAGCAGTTCCTCATCCTTTTGGCCTGTACCAGACATTGTGCATTGCACAATTTATAAAAAATCTGGCTGTAAAAGGCATGTATATCTTCAGTTTCGATGTTTATTTTTATTTCATATCCTGCCGCAGGCATCAGAACAATTATAGTACAAAAGATGTTTTCATAACATTTTCTTTATGCCCTGACCTTCCCGTCAACCGCAGGCGTTAGGCATTGTGTCAAACCATGGGAGTATTGATGGGATGAGCGCGGCATTTGCCATCTCTCTTGCGGTAACGGCAATTCTGGCCGTTATTGTTCTGATTGCCCGGTTCCGTCTGAACCCTTTCATTGTTCTTT
Organism: Komagataeibacter diospyri; assembly: GCF_006538165.1. Classification (GTDB taxonomy): domain Bacteria; phylum Pseudomonadota; class Alphaproteobacteria; order Acetobacterales; family Acetobacteraceae; genus Komagataeibacter; species Komagataeibacter diospyri. The sequence goes on along the minus strand of NZ_BDLU01000003.1, from coordinate 27,361 downwards.
TCATCGTATCCATAGCCCTTGCCCTTTTTGCGGGCATGCCGGCAGATCATGTCGTTGCGTCCTTTGAAAATGGCGCGGGCCATGTGCTCGGCCATGTTGGCACCGTCATCGCGCTTGGCACCATGCTGGGCAAGATGCTGGCGGAATCCGGCGGGGCGGACCGTATTGCACTGACCATCTCCGGGTTCGCGGGGCGCGAACGGGTGGACTGGGCCATGATGGTGATTGGCCTGCTGATTGGCCTGCCGGTGTTTTTTGAGGTGGGCTTCGTCCTGCTCATTCCACTGGTATTCGTGCTGGCTGACCGCACCAATATGCCCCTGCTGCGGGTGGCGCTGCCCATGGGAGCAGCGCTGTCGGTCACGCATGCGCTTATTCCGCCGCATCCGGCAGCGTTGCTGGCCCTTAGCGCGTATCACGCCAATATCGGCCATACGATCATGCTGGGTATCATAATCGGCACACCCATCGCAGTGATTGCCGGGCCGGTCTTTGGCCGCTTTGCCTCTGCCCGCGTGTCGCTGACCGGGGTAAACCCGCTGGCGGAACAGTTCGTTAAACACGAACCGACGGCCAATATGCCGAGCTTTTTCCTGACGGTTTTTACCATCCTTTCGCCAGTTGTCCTGATGCTGGTCGGGTCGATGGCCGACCGGATCACGACGGTACAGGGTACGGCCAATACCGTGCTGCATTTCGTGGGCAATACGGACATAGCACTTGCGCTGGCAACGCTGCTGTCCTTTTACGTGCTGGGGGTGGCGCAGGGATTTTCGGCTACCACCATCCTGCGCTTTACCAACGAATGCCTTGGTCCTACGGCGCTTATCATGCTGCTGATCGGCGCGGGCGGCGGCTTTGGCCGGGTGCTGATTGACAGCGGGGTATCGCGCGCCATTACCGATGCGGCCCTTGGCGCCCATATGCCGCTGCTGGTGCTGGCATGGGTTCTGGCGGCCATCGTACGTGTGGCGTGCGGATCATCCACCGTGGCGATGGCGACGGCGTCCGGCATTGTCGCCCCCATCCTGGAACATAGCACCGGGGTTTCACCCGAACTTATGGTGCTGGTGACCGGGGCGGGATCGGTTGCCTTCGGCCCGATGAATGATGCCGGTTTCTGGCAGATCAAGGAATATCTGGGCCTGACCGTACCGCAGACCATCAAGACATGGTCGGTCCTGGAAACGCTGATTGCTGTATGCGGGCTGGTCTTCTGTCTGATCGCTTCCATTTTCGTGCATTGAAGGGACGGATCATGCTGTTTCCAGATACCGCAATGCCCGTGCATGCGCGCAACATCGCGCAGACGGCGCTGCAGACGGTCACCCTTGCGCTGGGCTGCCTGCTGTACGGGGCCATGCCCGCAGGGGCACAGGTCATGGATCGCGACATCGGATCGGCCCCCAGCCTGCTGGTGTCGCGCCCGCTGCCAAAGCATGACTCGCACAAGACATGGGTGCCGCCGTTTTCCCAACCCGAAGCGGTAGCTTCCAACCCCGTGTCAAAATGGCTGCGCCGTCGCGGCATCAACTTCCTTGTGGACAATACCAATGAATTCGCAGGTGCGATCACGCCGCCCACGCGGGGCAGCACGCCGGGGTTCAGCAATTACAAGCAGGGGGCCAGCAATGCCGGGCAGTACGCCATGCAGCTGGACGTGGACTGGGACAAGCTGGTGGGCTGGCACGGGTTCGCCACCCATATGATAACCGTGGGCCGATACGGCACGACCGCCAACCGCATGTTCGGCGACTGGCTGAACCATGCATCCGAAGATTACGGCGGCGGCGGCAACGTGGTGGTCCATCTTGTCTATGCCTATGGGGAGGAAACGCTTCTGGGCGGACGGCTGGCGATTGCCGCCGGGCGCATGGCCGAAATATCGGATTTTGCGGCCAGCCCCCTGTTCTGCAACTTCCAGAACGGCAGTTTCTGCGGACGGCCCAAGGGCATTACCGACACCAATTACGACGCGGGCTACCCCGCGGGGACATGGGGGTTCCGCGTGCGTGGTCGTCCTGCCCGGTCGGTTTACGTGCAGACCGGCCTGTACCCGATTGAAGACGGGATTTACCAGGTGTACCAGCACCGCACCGGTTTCAAGTTCAATGGCGCAAACATCATCGGTTATGCCGCGCCGATCGAAACCGCGTGGGAACCCGTGTTCCGCCATGGCACCCTGCCGGGGCATTACAAATTCGGCGCACAGCTGTTCAGCACGCCGCAGAACGACAATTACCTTGACGTAGCCGGCGCGCCCTACGCACTGACGGGCCGCAAGCAGAGAAAGCATGGCGCGTCATGGTCCACATGGGTCATGTTCGACCAGCGCCTGCTGCATTACCATGACAAGGATTCCGGCCTGACCGCGCTGTCTGGCGCGATATATAACGACCCGCGCACGTCGCTGCGCAAATACCTTGTATATGCGGCGCTGATCAATCGCGGTTACTTCCGCGCACGTCCGTATGACACGATGGGCTTTGCCCTGACCTATACACGGATTGCCGATGGCGTAACGATGACAGAACAGGACATGATCGACACCGGCAACAGAAGCAGCCTGCCCAACCATGCGACCGGCGTGCAGCGTGATACGGTCGTCATGGAAGCGAATTACGCGATACATGTCATGCCGGGCGTTATCTTCACCCCACTGTTCGAATACTATATTCACCCCAATGCCCAATCCAACCTGCGTGATGCAGCCTTGTTGGGATTCAAAAGCCACATCCAGTTGATGTAAAGCTGAATAGATTACACACTAGCACTACAGTTCTGTTTTGATGAGAGAGATATATAAGCTTTGGCCTGATATGTTCTTCTAAATCGTGACCAGTATGGCGTGATCTTGAATGGCAAACCAGACTGTATGTTCCGTCGGTCCCTGCGTCAGTCCTCTCCTGCTGGTTCTGTCCGTATCCTGTGCCGTGGCCATTATCGGCCCCCGCGTTCCGATGGAACGCGGGGTTGCGGTCAGGTCAGATCCTGCCCTTCAGCCGGATGTCGCCTGACGAAGCACCGACCAGGACCGGACGTGTCCCTGGCACCTTGCGCCATGCATGGTCATGCGTGGACCAGTACTGCAGGGCACGGGGGGCTACATGCAGCGTAATATCCCGGCTTTCCCCGACATCAAGATGCACCCTGTCAAAAGCGACAAGGCTTCTTACGGCAAGATCGGCACCGGGCACAGGCGCCCCTGGGGCGTCGATATAGACCTGAGGCACTTCATCACCTGCGGCCCCGCCGCTGTTCCTGATCCTGAACCGGACGTCCAGGCCACCTGCATTACTGGCATCAACATGCAGCCGCGAATAGGCGAAACGGCTGTAGGACAGGCCATGCCCAAACGGGAACAGGGGCTTGCGACCGGATTTAAGGAAGGCGCGATAGCCAATATTCACCCCTTCCGAGAACATGGTCTTTCCGTCCTGTCCCGTGCCGGAGCGCTCCTTGTGCATCGGGTCGGTTGCCGGATAATCGCTTAGTTGTCTGCCCCATGTAACGGGCAGACGGCCAGCAGGATTGACCTGTCCCGTCAGGACCCTGGCGGCGGCAACGCCACCCCGATCGCCTGACCACCACATTTCCATCACGGCCGCGGCCTTATCAAGCCAGGGCAGCGCCACGGGCTGGCTTGTATTGAGCATGATGACCGTATTGGGATTAACGGCCAGAACGGCCTCCGCCAGTTCATTCTGCCCACCCGGCAGCTGGAATGGCGGCTGGCCCCGGCTCCACAGGAAAAGGATAACCTTACGTGCATGCCGGGCGACATCAACCGCATGATCCCGGTCCGCCCGGCGTGTTGCCGGCGTTGCCCATGCCAGCCTCAGCCTTTCGGGGGTGCCGGAATCATCAGGTACGGCATGGATCACAACCTTATGCCTGCCGGCGGTCAGCCTGACCGGCACACGCACGTTGTCCAGTCCGTCCGTGCCCGGTAGCAGGTTATCCTGATTGGGTTCGACAATATCCCCGTGCAGGCCGCCTTTCAGGGCATGGGTGCCGCCGATGCGCGTGCCATCCACGATAATGTCGGCCCGCGCACCCAGTACATGCAGGCACAGCCAGTATTCCCCTTCTTCATCAGTCTGGAGGTCACCGCTCCAGTCCATCGTGCTGCCTGCGGGCGCGGTGGCGCCCGTAGCTGCGGTCAGGACGGAAAGAGGCGCCTGCCCTGCCTTATGCCCCATGTCCTGTGGCATGGTGCTGATAACATGGTCCGCGGCGATGACGTGGCCATCCATGTCATCCGCAACGGCGGCCTGGATATGGGCCTTCCCTCCCCCGATCTGGCGCAGCGCGGTAACGGGGCTGATTTGATGATCCAGTTCACCCAGTGAACGTTCATTGGGTTTGCCAACCGCAATAACCTGTGAGCCCCCCGGCCCGATAACCGCCAGATCTGTCAGGTCATCAGGTGTGAGCGGCAGCGCATGATGGACATTCCTGAGCAGGACGGCAGATGCAGCACTAGTGCGTTCATTGATGTCGTCAACCTGCCCGGGCGTAAGGCGCGCGCCCGTCCCCTGACCCGTCGTGCCCGGCAACCGACCGAACAGTGCCATTTCAAACAGGACCCGCCCCGCCGCACGGTCGATTTCGACCTGTGTCACCGCCCCGTCGCGCAGGGCATCATACAGGTTTCTGAACTGGTGATTGACGGGAAACAGGACATCCCACTTTACCGGCTCGGGTTGCGGTTCTTCGGGAATGGTCCCTTCAAAGATACGATGCATGGCATCAAAGTCGGGTGGCGGAACATGGTGGGGTGGCGGCGTATTGTCATAATAAGCGGGAATAATGCCCGCAAAGGGATTGGCTGGATTGAGATGCCCCGGCATTTCCATGTCCAGACCCGCCATCAGGCCCAGATTGTCATGCACCGCGCCCCAGTCCGATACGACAAACCCTTTGAAACCCAGCTCATCACGCAGCACATGGTCCATAAGCGCCCTGTTTGCGCAGGCGTAAGGTCCATTGATCATATTATACGCACACATGATCGATGCGACATGGGCGTTGATGGCGGCTTCGAACGGGGCCAGATAGATTTCGTGCAGCGGCTGTTCGTCAATAAAGACATGTTGGCCGTCAGTATCGTAGCCGATGAAATGCTTGGCATCCGCCATGACATTGCGTGACTGGATGCCGCGTATCTCAGCAGCACCGATCGTGGACGTCAGGGTCGGGTCCTCGCCAAAAGTATTATAGGCCCGGGAATAGGTGATATCCCGATCTATATTGATGAAAGGCTGCAGGACGACGTCAATATTCAGTCGATTGGCTTCATCCGCAATCAGAACGCCATTATCAAATGCAAGCTTCGGGTCGAATGTGGCCGCAACCCCCATTGTCGCGACTTCAGCGACCGACGGTTTGCTCAGCAGCAGTCCCGGCGGTCCGTCCGCCATGCGCAACGCTGGCACATTCAGCCGTTTTACGCCTGGCAGGTAGCCTGCCTCCCCATCATTGTGCGCAGCGGGTTCTTCCGTTCCCCGGATAAGGTTCAGCTTTTCCTGAAGGGTCATCTGCTTCAGCAGGCTGGATGCTATACGGGTCGCCCTGGCGTCCGCATCCTCCTGGTCGGCTGCCTGCGCGGAGTGGAAGGGATTGCAGACCGACAGGGCCAGACAGCAGGCACTCCCATACAGAAGTATTGTGCTGCGTTTTTTCAGGATCCGGGCCAGTCCATGTACTGGCCTGTCTGGCCAGCACGACGTGAGGGCGGCAAGAATCCGGGTTGGCATGACCATGTACCTGTCCCTTTTTAATATTATACATACCTGCGCCTGACCGGGTTTTCCCGACCAGGCGCATGATACCGTCCCGAAGGATCTGCTACTGCAGGGGGACAGAAGTCCGGTCCGGCGCAGGCTGTGCCCCATGGCGGCAGGATCTTCAGCAGGACACGGACTGTATTGCTGATGGATATGGTGTTTTTAGAACTTCATATCTGCGCGGAAGTAATAGAAGCCACCGTTGAAGGCCAGCTGCGACGCATAATAATCATACTTGGTCACGCCATAGGCACGCCCCTGTGCCGGCACTTCGGTCGGGTGGGTATTGAAGATGTTGTTCCCGCCAATGGCCAGATGCAGGTTGCGCGTTGCCGCGTAACCGAATTCCAGATCTGTCACCCACCGTGGTTTTGCTTCAAACGGGAAGAACGTATTGACCGACCATGCATTCGGACCCGTTGTATATTGCATTTCGTCGGTAACGGAACCCCAGCGTGTTTCACGCAGCGTTGCGTCAAATCGACCCAGTGACCAGTGTCCGGACATGATGATCTTGCTGCGCGGCGTTGTCGTTGTCAGGAACGCAACCTGCTGGGCATTCAGTACGGGGGTACCGTTACTGTTATAGGACATGTGCGATACACGTGTCCTGTTCAGATTCAGGCCAAGTGACCAGTCAACACGCCCATACTTCTTGAAATCGGTCAGATAGGTCGCGGTAATGTCCAGCCCCTGCGTACGCGTGCTTGCCCCATTAGTGAAGTAGTTGACCGAAACGGCCGAGGGATCGAGGCTGGTCGGCACTGGAATACCGGACAGGTCGATGGCGTTCAGCGCTTCCGCCCCAGAGGCGTACCCCCCTTCCACAATACGATCACGGATATTGATCTGATAGACATCAGCAGCAATATGCAGTTTTTTCAGCGGATTGATAACAATACCGCCGCTAAGGTTGGTAGAGCGTTCCGGCTTGAGCGCCTTGGCGCCCAGTGACCGCGCCGCTGCCGAATTGACGGCCAGCACGCCACTGGCGGCTTCGGGACTGACATTCAGGTTGGTGAAGTTTTCCTCCGCCAGTGTCGGGGCGCGGAAGCCGTTGCTGATCGTGCCACGGATCGCAACCCATTTATTGATCTCATAACGGGTGGACACCTTGCCGCTGATCGCATTGCCCACGTCGGAATAATGTTCCAGACGGCCTGCCAGATCGACTTCCCAACCATTGAGCGGCTTGAAGTTTACATCCACATAGCCTGCATAGATATGGCGCCCATGTACGCCGGATGCGACGTCGGGCAGGCCAGGCAATGCCTGTGAACCATTGCCGTAAAGCGACGCGGCATCACCCGCTCCCATCTCGTACTGCTCGTTACGGTTTTCAAACCCGAGCGCCACCGCTACAGGCGCAGCGAAGAACGGCGCCGCGATCGAACGGCGCAAATCGACGTTATTGACCCACTGCGCATTACGGTAATTGCCGATCGAGAAACTGTTGGGGGACGTGCCCGTGGCCTGCAACAGATCCAGGTTGATCGACTGATCCAGACCACTATGGAACCAGTCAGACCCGTACGTGCTGCTGACATCCCACGAGAAACCAAAGAAGTTGTCCCCCTTGAACCCTGCGGTCACACCCATGTCGTTTTCGTCCGATGTCTGGATCGGGCTGTAACCGTTGGGATAGATTCCAGGATAGCCGCTTGGCATGGTGCGGTAAAATGCCCAGGCCTTCGCATCCCTGTGGGCATAGGTTGCGTTACCGTAAAAAGTTACGTGTTCCGTAAGCGGCAGGTTGAAGTTGACGCCCAGCGCCTCGCGGTCACTGGCCGGAATGCCGAACAGCCGGTCAACCTTGGCGTTATAGCGTGTATCCGTGCCGTCATGATGGGTTGGGTCCTGGTGACGGTAATCAAAGCTGAGCTGCAGGGAACCGCCATGGCCGATCCTGAATCCCTCATTGAACATGCCGCCCGCGGTAAAGCCCTGATTGTTCCCGTAATTGCCAACAAGGCTCTGGGCGGAAATGCCATGATCCTGTGATTTCAGGATGATGTTGACCACACCGGCAACAGCGTCAGACCCGTACTGGGCGGCCGCGCCATCACGCAGTATCTCGATATGATCGATCATGGACATCGGAATCATATCAAGATCGGTTGGGGTCGATCCCTGCTGTGAACCAGGAGACGCATAGATATTGGCCGTCGGGTGACGTCTTTTCCCGTTGATCAGGATAAGCGTCTCGTCCGGGTTCAGGCCGCGCAGCGATATGGCATCGGTCAGACCACCTGCCCCGGTGCCGAATGCCGGCGTCGTGACCGACGGCGATGTCACGATCAGCGCATCACGCAGGTTCGTCTGGCCCGTGCGCAGGATCTGCTGCCTGGAGGTCACATCAACCGGGCTCATGCTCTGGTAAAGCTTGCGGTTGGTGGTACGGGTGCCCGTTACGATAAGCTGTTCCGCCTCACCCGAATTACGGGTGGTTTTCTTGTCTTTGGTCTGTGTTTCAGCCGTTGCCGCAGCGTACCCCGGCATGGGGACGGTGGATATTCCTGTCAAAAGGAACAGAAGAAACGGCAGCTTCCTGTTACGCATCCAATTCTCCATCCTGATTACTGTTATGAGAAGCACGCAGATGCCGTGACTTCGAAAAAGGGATTGCCCGGTTGCGTGTAAAAGGCTTGGTCGCGCCGTACCGACCGGGAGTGACGTGGAGCAGAGAAAGTAAGGTATTTCTTCACGTGAATATGGACATATAGTATGAAAAGCTTATGTCTAAGTCAATACGAACTAAGAACGTTTCCCACTAAAAATGCCAGCGGGGCATTTCTGTACATTTAAAATAAAAGCATTTTATTTCAGTATATTAGACCAACGTACCAACGAAAAACGTTGCGATATCGAAAATTTGCATCAGGTTATGTTGCAAAAATGCCAGAATAGCTGGCGGGATCAAGACCATCTGGATTTTGGCAAAATATTACTGCACCGATATGTAATATCAATTTGGTTTTGTTCTGGTCCATCCGATTGGATAGCGTGTCAGGTTTAAAATCCAGCCAAAAAACATTACAAAAATGAAATGGATTTTCCCGCGGAAGATTTTTGTTCAGAAACTATAGAAAAATGCCACCTTCATGAAAAAAAGGTGGCACACAGGACCGTCTGTTATTTATATAAACGTATTGTTCTGAAATAATATCCAGATCCCCATGCCCGGGCGAAGCCGTGGGGCTGGATGCGCCGTCGTGACGCGTTACACTACAGCCTTGCCGCCGCCGATAAGAAAACCATTGCCCAGCGGATCATATTTCGAGACCATCAGCTGGGACAGTGCGGTGATCCAGGCGGAACCGGTTACGCGCGGCACAAGATAGGTGCTGCCGTCTTTCCGCTCTTCCTTTACAATTCTGCCCCGATAATGTGTTCCCATGATGCTTTCGTTAACGAAATCATCGCCTACCTTTAACAGACCCTTTGCCACCCTGACCGCCATCCTGGCACATGTGGCTGTGCCGCAGGGCGAGCGGTCAAAGGAGTGGGCACCGGAAACTGGAACATTCAGCCCATCGGCCCCTTCCGCCCGTGGTTCATCGGTCCAGACGATATTGCCCACCGATGGCACGACACCGGTCAGGGGATCGGATAAGGTGGATGTCCGGCCCAGTTCCTGACGGATGAATTTCGCTTTTTCAATCAAGGTATCTATCAGGTCCGGCTGAACCGACAGACCGACACTGGCTGATTCGACAAATCCATAATACTGGCCGCCATAGGCTATTTCCACGGTTGTCTTTTTACCGTGTCCGGTATCGACTTCAACAGAGCCAATATAATATGCTTGGGGAATCTGGAAGGAAACCGCCTGGCATCGGCCGTCCTTTATTTCCACTTCTATCTCCAGGTTACCCACGGGCGTCAGGAGTGGAAGTTGAAAATGCCCGTCCGTCCCCAGGTCAATCGAGGGGATCAGCGCCAGTTCGCACAGCGTTGTCACAACACCGATCGTGGCGTGTCCGCACATATCCGGATAGCCGTTGGCATCCATGAATACGATCCCGAAGGGCTCACCGGCTGCGCGGGGCGCAATCAGCGCGGCGGCAAACATTGACCGGTGCCCGCGCGGTTCCAGTACCGCCATCCGCCGGACCCAGTCGGCCTGAGTTCTGAAATGATCCCGGGCCGATGTGGGGGAAAGGCCGGCAAGGTTTTCGCCGCTGTCCATAATCACGCGTGTTGTCTGGCCACAGGTATGGGAATCCACAACATGCAGGGTCCTTGCGCCGTCATATGACCCGTTGGGATGAATAAGGCGCGCACTGTATTCTTGCATGTTATTACTCATGTTTTACCTATCTGGGCAGAAGAGAGGAAAAGGAAATATTCACCGGGGTCACAAAAAGCGCGCGGCTTCGTCAGCAGGAAGTCTGCTTCACCGTTCCCACGGAAAAGGTGGACATTTTTCGGCATGTCAGAACCAGCCCGCAGAACGAGATGATGGACACGGCATAAAATATGACAATCACGCCATTAAAGGAGCCGGTCCTGTACAGGATGGCCGTAGAGATCAGGGGAATGAACCCCACGATAACCGACGCGATGGACTGCCCCAGCGCCAGACCGGAAGAGCGTACCTGAACCGGAAACAGCGCCGTCAGCAGGCCGGGCTGGGTACCAATCATGGCGGCATGGAAAATGCCGTTTGTAATGACAAAGGCCGCCATGATGACATAGGGGTTGCCAGTACCGACCGACATGAAAAACGGGTATATGGAAATGGCAGAACACAGGATGCCAAGCCCGTAAACAACCGGTGCGCCCAGCAGGTCGGCCAGCCGCCCGAATATGACCATCATGACCGTATCAGCAGTCATAGAGACAAAAACCGACGCAATCAGGATACTTTCATTCACATGCAGCCACGCGCCATAAGAGAGCGAGACGGTTGTGGTCATGAGGACATAGATCATCTCGGACAGGATCAGGGTGGACGCAGCCAGAACCGACGTCTTGTAACTGCGGATCACTTCCGTCATGGGGGTCTGGACGCCGTTTTTTTCGGCAACCCGGGCAAATTCGGCCGTATCGCCCACCTTCAGCCGGATCACGACACCCAGCACGACAACCACGATGCTGACCAGAAATGGCAGGCGCCATCCCCAGGTCAGGAACTGATCACCGCTGATGGCGCGGAAAAGGAAAAACAGCCCCGACGAGAGTATGAACCCTACCCCGACCCCTGCCTGGCTCCACGCGCCATAAAACCCCTGCTGCTTCGGGGGAGCGTTTTCAGTCGCCATAAGGATCCCGCCACTCCATTCCCCTCCGGCGGCAAATCCCTGGATCAGGCGTAACGTAATCAGGGCAATGGGGGCGATGATGCCCGCCTGCTGGTAGGTTGGCAGCAGACCGATCAGGAATGTCGCCCCCCCCATCAGTGACAGCGTCCATGTCAGCGTGGTCTTGCGGCCATACCGGTCTCCGACCGAACCGAACACGATTCCGCCCAGAGGCCGTGACACAAAGCCCACTGCATAGCCCACAAAGGCACCGCTGGTGCTGAGTATGGGGTTGCTCAGGGGGAAAAAGGACGGACCAAAGACCAGCGCGGACGCCAGCCCGTACAAAAAGAAATCATAAAATTGCAGCGCATTGCCAATAGATGACGCCAGTATTGGCAAAATGACCTTGAAGTGCCGCAACAGTCCACGTTCCACACTGAATACTCCAGGTATGAGGGCAGTTATATCCGGGAAGAAACCCGTCAGGAACAAGACGGGATGACAGGCTGCAGTGCTGCTTATCGGGTCATGCAGGTGCCTCAAGCCGCCGCCTCCCATCAGCGCAAAGCCGCGTGTCCAGGCTATCCAGGGCGGTGCGGTCCCATAACCGGCAGGTCACGGCCTTGTGCTTCTGGTCCAGTCCTTCACAGTAATTGGTGTATTTACAGACGCGCATGCTGTCAGCACGCCCCTCTCGCGCCTTGAGCAACCAGTCCGGGTCCGCCATGAACTGCCGCGCGCTTGCAACCACATCGCATGTGCCGTCTGCCAGCATCGTTTCCGCCATATCCACGGTATGAACCCCGCCGGCACAGATGACGGGCGTGTCGAAACCGGCGCCACGGAGCTGCGCGCGGATGAAGCGCGATGCCTTTGCATTACGGCCAAACGGCCCGAAGGAATCTGAAATCGCGTGTGGAATGCATTCATATCCGCTTGGGCCGGTATAGGGATAGGCCGCCTCACCTACCCGCGGCTGGAGCGCGTCTTCAAACTTCCCCCCACGGGAGAGCGAGAGAAAATCAAGCCCGCGCGCCGCCAGCCGTCCTGAAAACCAGGCGGCATCTTCTACCGTGCCGCCACCCGCAATGCATTCTTCGGCCAGCAGGCGGCAGCCGACCGTATAGTCCGGAGCGACCCTGCCGCGCACGCTGTCCAGTACGGCTTCCGCCAGCCTTACGCGCCCTTCGCGCGTCTGGCCCCACCCGTCTCCACGCGTGTTCAGCGCCGACAGGAACGAGGCCATGGTATAGGCATGGGCATAATGCAGTTCCACCCCGTCAAAACCGGCATCACGCGCCCGCAGGGCCGCGTTGGCGAACAGGTCGGGCAGGACATCGGGCAGATCCTTTATCCACGGTAGATGCACATCCGTTATCCGCTCCCGCGCCCCGTAATCCAGGGCTTCGCGTTCACGTGGGTCAAGAATGGTCTCCAGCTCGGCGCGGCTCATGTTTTTCAGGCGGTCGCGGATGATCGCGTCGTCCGTCTCGCCCAGCAGTGTCCGGTGGCGGTCGGTTATGACCAGAAAACGCGTCAGGAAACGATCTGGCTCCGGCCTGCGGCGTATGTTCAGGAAATCGATAAGCTGGACGAAAACCTTTGTCTCGCCCCTGCTGGCCTGCCGAATGGTCGCAACCAGTTCCGCCATGCCCGCCACGTATCTGTCATGCGACAGGCGAAGAAGCGGGCCACTGGGAATATCCCTGATCCCTGCTGCTTCCACCACGATCGCGCCGGGACGGCCCATGGCGATGCGCCTGTACCATGCAAGGGTGGATGGGGTGACATGACCGTCCTCACTGGCCCGCCAGCTTACGACGGCGGGGTACCAGCTTCTGGTTTTCAGGGCGAACCTGTTGACCGTAACAGGTCTGAACAATGGGGAATCCGCCGCGCCGGCGGAAGCAGCCGGCGCATGGGACTGCCACTGAATTCGGTCCGATGGTTTCCACATCCTGCCCTCTGTCTTTCCTGATCCCATTCATGCCCGAAGAACCTCAACATTCGTTATAATGTCGTGTTCGTAACAATTTGCGTAGACGTGCCCGTTGCCATGACCTGTTCCCTGTTACGGAATGACGGCAGTCGCCTCGATTTCCACAATGGCCCCGGGCTCAACCAGACGACCAACCTGCACCAGACTCATGACCGGGTAATGCCGTCCCATCGTCTGCCGGTACACAGCCCCCAGCGGACGCAGGCTGGCATTGTAGACGGCTATGTCCGTAACGAACCATGTCATGCGCACCAGATGTTCTGGCATGGCCCCTGCCGTTTCCAGCAGGCAGCAGATGTTCTGCAGCGCCTGTTCGCACTGTGCCACGAACCCGTCGCGCATGTCGCCCTGCGGGGTTATTCCGATCTGGCCACCCAGCACCAGCAGCCGCCCGGAGGCGGCAATGGCATGGGAATACCCGCGTGGCGCGGGCCAGCCGTCCGGCAGCAGTATCCTGTGATCCGTTTTTTTTGTAAGACATGAATCCATGTTTGTTTCCACCTGCATGAAATAGAAAAAGTCCTGGCCGGAACGGTCGGGAACGGGCCTACCCCACCTCTCCCCCGGCCACGGGCAGTGCAATGCCGTTGATGGCACCTGCTTCGCGCCCGCACAGGAAGGCAGCCGCCACGGCCACTTCCTCCACGCTGTTCAGGCAGCCACGGGGATTAAAACGGGCGAATTCAGTGCGGATGTCCTCCGCCGGGCGACCACTCTTCCTGACGATGCGCTCCACGCTGTCACGCACCAGATCACTTTCCGTAAAGCCCGGACAGACGGCATTCACGGTTATGCCGTGACGCGCGTATTCAAGCGCCAGCGAACGGGTCAGGCCCAGCAGGGCATGCTTGGCGGTGACATAGGGGGAAACATAGGCATACCCGCGCAGTGCTGCCGTGGAGGCAACATTGACGATGCGTCCGTCCCGTCTTTCCACCATGGATGGCAGCACAAGCTGACACAGCCGCGCCGCCCCCAGCACGTTCAGCCGGAATGCCTGCACGAACGTATCCATGGCCATATCGGCAAAACGGGCGCTGGACGATCCACCGGCGTTGTTGACAAGGACATTGATCGCCCCCGCTTGTGCAACGGCCCTGTGAAAGGCGTCATCCAGTTCCTTTTCGCACGTAATGTCAGACACGACGTAATGATGTGCATCACCCGCATCGACCACCGCCTCAAGCTGCGCTTCCGAGCGGCCAAGAACGGTCACGATATCGCCGCCCTGCGTCATTTTACGGGCAATTTCCCGGCCTATGCCCCTTGAACCGCCTGTAACCAGCACATGCCTTGCACGCATCAAGATTTCATTCCCCTGTCGGTCGGGTGGACCGCATTATTATCTTATATTTAAGATACATTGATATGAAGTATATCTGCAACCGCTTTATGGGCCTCCCCCGCAGGCAGCTGCCTGCGGGGCTGGTGACCCTATCAGGTCACTGCATGCCGGCGGGGCCGCGCCCGGATACGCAACGCCTGCTCCTCGGCAAAATTGCGGCCTTCGTTACGTTCCAGCGCATGCAGTCCGGGCAGGTTGCCGGGGCACAGACGTGGCATGGGTGCGCCATAACGGGCCGCCGCGCGCAGGATGAGGGCGGTATCAACCAGCATGGGACGACCCAGCGCAACCAGATCCGCACGACCGGCTGCAAGGATGGTATTGGCCTGGTCAACGGTGGAAATATTGCCCACGCACATGACGGGCAACCTGGTTTCCGCCCGGATCTGCTCGGCAAACGGCACCTGGAACATCCGGCCGAACACGGGCCGGGCATCAGGCGTGGTCTGCCCGGTGGACACATCGATCAGGTCACAACCCGCCTGCGCGAACAGTCGCGCCGCCGTCACGACATCGCCCATCGAGATGCCGCCTTCCTGCCAGTCAGTTGCTGAAATACGGACCGCCATGGGACGTTCGGCAGGCCAGGCCGCCCGCACGGCCCGCACCACCTCCAGCGGATAGCGCATGCGGTTTTCGATGCTGCCGCCATATTCGTCGTCCCGGATGTTGGTCAGGGGCGAAAGAAAACTGGCCAGCAGGTATCCGTGGGCACAATGCACCTCGATCATGTCAAAGCCGCAGTTCACGGCCCGCCGGGTCGCGGCAACGTAGTCCGCCGTAATCGCGTCCATGTCATCACGCGTCATGGCGCGGGGCACCGCGCTGTGTGGATGATAGGGCAGAGGTGACGCGGAAATCAGATCCCAGCCCCCTTCGGCCAGCGGCTGGTCCATGCCTTCCCACATGACACGGGTCGCGCCCTTGCGGCCCGCATGTCCCAGCTGCAGGCAGATCCGGCTGTCACCTTCGGCATGGACAAAATCGACAATCCGGCGCCAGGCGCTTTCCTGCGCGTCGGTATAAAGACCGGTGCAGCCCGGGGTGATCCGGCCATCGGGGCAGACATCGGTCATTTCCGTGTAGACCAGCCCCGCCCCGCTGGCGGCGAACTGCCCGTAATGCACCAGATGCCATTCTCCCGGCACGCCGTCACGGGCGCGGTACGTGGACATGGGCGACACCACCAGGCGGTTGGGAATGTCCATATCACGCAGCCGGAACGGCTGGAACGCGGGCACGACCCCTGCCCTGGTGGCATGGCCGGATGCCGTGCAGTCCGTCTCGAAATCCTTCTGCACCTGCGCCACGAAATCCGGGGCGCGCAGGGCAAGGTTATCCCATGTAATGGCTTTTGAACGCGTCATGAGGGAGAAGGCGAAGCGGATCTCGCTCATGGGCCAGTAGCGGTTAAGGTGCTCAAACCATGTCAGCGAGACTTCCGCCGCATGCTGGAGGCGTTCGACTTCATCACGCCGTTCGGCATCATATTTTGCCAGCGCATCGCCAATAGTGCCGGTCGCCATGACGGCGGCATGCAGGGCAATGGCATCCTCCATGGCAAGTTTCGTGCCCGAACCGATCGAATAATGGGCCGTTGACTTGGCGTCACCCATCAGGACGATATTGTCCTTTGACCAGTTTTTACACCGGATGGCGGGGAACCGGCGCCATATGGACCGGTTGGCGATCAGCCCGTGGCCGTCCAGTTCCTCGGCAAAGACGCCTTCCAGATACGCGACATATTCGGCCTCGGTCATGTCTCCCAGCCCGCACCGGGCAAAGGTTTCCTCGTCCACCTCAATGACCCAGGTACTGCGTTCGCGCTCGTACTGGTAGCAGTGCGCCACGAATACGCCGCCCTCATGTTCGCGGAAAAAGAAGGTGAAGGCGTCCAGCGCGCGCGTGCTGCCCAGCCAGACAAAACGGTTGGAACGCAGGTCGATAGCGGGCTGGAAATGGGCGATGTTCTTTTCGCGGATCGCGCTGTTGATGCCATCGGCCGCCAGGATAAGATCCGCTTCGAGGAATTCCTCGGGCGATACTTCGGTACGGAAGGCCAGTTCGACGCCCAGTTCTTCCGCCCGCCGGTACAGCAGCTGCAGCAGCGTGCGGCGCGAACAGCCGCAGAAGCCATTGCCCGGCACCCGGAATGTCCGCCCCCTGACCGCTATGTCCAGATCATCCCAGTACGAGAACTCACGGCGGATCATTTCATAGGACGGCAGATCAGCCTGCGCGAAGATATCAAGGGTCTGGTCACTGAATACCACGCCAAAACCGAACGTGTCGGCCGGAGCATTCCGCTCGAAAACCCTGACCCGCGCCTGTGGGAGATCGCGCTTGAGCAGGATTGCAGCGTACAGACCGGCAGGCCCGCCACCGATTGAAACGATGTCCATCCAGACATTCCTTTTTTTGGCAGGCCCGAAGTATTATATATTACACAAATCAGTTATACAATACTTCGGAAATGCAGTTGATATTTTAATATATATTATCGCGTTACAAGGGCGAAGACCCGCAGCGGGCTGCCCGATCCGTCACGCAGTTTCAGCGGCGCCGCCATGACAATCGCACCACGCGCAGGAAGCCGGTCCAGCCCGGTCAGGCATTGCAGCCCATATTTGCCCGCGCCATGCAGCAGGGTATGGGCGGGGTATTGCGGCTCAAGCAGATGGGCTTGGCCACAGTCGGTGCCGATCGTTTCCGTGCCAAATCCAAAAATGTCCCGCTCCTCAATCAGGAAACGGATGCATTCGGCGGATGGCCCGGGCGTATGCGCGCCGTCCTCCTTGCGGTTGGTGTAATCCTCCGGGCTTCTCCTGCCCCAGTCCGTGCGCATGAAAACCCAGGTACCGGGTTCGATCGTGCCGTGTTCTTCCTCCCACTGACGGATGTGTTCGCATGTCAGCAGGAAATCGGGATTTTCCGCGGCGGCGGCAGCGCAGTCTATGACATTGACCGGTGCTACGAAGTCGCGGGCAGGCATGGTATCGACGGTATTGTCCGGCAGGTTCCGGCCACTGATCCAGTGGGCCGGGGCGTCAAAATGCGTGCCGGTATGTTCCCCGACGGTAAAGTTACGCCAGTACCACGCAATGCCGTTTTCATCGTAGCGGGAAATGACCTCGCTGGAAAACGGCAGTGTCTGGCCAAAGGGCTCGGGCAGGACCAGCGTGGGGAAATCCTCGCTCAGCGTGTGGGTAAGATCCACCACCTCTATGCTGCCGCTTGCAAGGTCGGCAGCCAGTTCGGGCAAAAGTGACATGATCGTACTCTCCTATGCCATGGCGCCGCGCTGGAAGCGGGCCAGTGCGGCCTCCAGCGCCGTGCCTTCCGGGTCTTTCAGGGCGGCTTCACGCAGAAGCCGGGTCCATACCGCCGCCTTGCCCTGCGGCAGCGGCCTGTCGACCATGACGCCAACCGCCGTCATGACCCGATCGAACTTTGACAGGCCACGGACGTGGGTATCGCTGTAGCCCTTGACCAGGCGCCTGCAGCGCAGCACCTCGACACCGAAATCGTAATCCTGTTCCAGCGCGGCGCGGGTCAGGTCGAGCCATTCGTCCCGATGGCGCATTTCGCGTTTGTGGCGCAGCGAAACAGGGCGCAGGCGATAGAGTTCGGCAGTAATGGACAGCAGCACGAACCAGCGCAGCCGGTCGGTCCGCACCCGCCAGCCCCTGCGCAGGAACCGCCCCATGAGCAGTCTGCCCAACCCGGTTTTTTCCAGCACCAGGGCAAGGCCGGATGGCAGCAGGCCCAGCACTTCTTCAACGCGCGGATGCATGAATTCGGTAATGGCAAGCGGCTGACCGGCGGCTACACCCATTTCCGCCGCGATGCGGGAAAAGCGGGTCCGGCGGGTCTTGAGGTCTGCCACCCGGATCACGTCGTCATAGGCCATGGCGTTGGCAATATGGCGCGCGGCTTCGATCGTCAGCGCGGGCACGCCCTGCGCGCGTTCCTTCAGCGCAAACTCACGCACAAGCGCCAGATAGGCGGCTGCATACGCAATGTCCTGAAAATCCGCCACGCGCCGCAGTCCGGCATCAAGCATGGTGGCGGCACCGGAAGGCAGCCCGGCCGCCGCGTGCAGCAGCGCATCGAAATCCGCTACGCCAGACGGGCTGAACGGGGCCACCGCCTGCTTCACCGCAACGGGGCGGGCCGGTTCAGGCGTATTGCCGGTGGTGCGCGCAAAGCCACGGTCAAAGGCGGCCAAGCTTGGCTTGACCCCGATCCCGCCATTGCGGATTGCATCCTCGAACGCCTTGCGGGGAAATGGAAGGACATTACTGGCCGCCAGCGCCCCCAGCATGACGGCGGAAATGACGCTGCGCGCCTCCTTCGCCACCTGCTCCATATCAAAGGCGATGACTTTTTTTGCGGCAAAGGCCGCGGCGTCATACACCGGCGCGGGGTCTATGCGCCCGTCGCCGGGGTTGATGCGTTCTTCCACCGCGTAGCTGCGGTGTGTGGAAACGAGCAGGGTCGTGCGCTCCGGCGTGACCAGGCCGCGCAGCATGGCCCGACCGCCTTCCATCAGCTCGGCCCCCATAACGATGTCCACTTCGCCCGGCGTGGGCAGCAGGGCCAGAACGGGCATCCGTCCCGCCGGGTCGGCCGGTGCGATCTCGATGTAATAAATGGTTGCCCCGGTGCGCTGGGCCACGCCGGGAACCGATGTTGACTGGGCGATCCAGCCGCACTGTTCCGCGAGGGAGACAATCCAGCTGACCAGAACGCCGCCGCCCTGACCGCCCATGGCGCAGACGGCTATTGAAATCGGTTTTGTCGCAACGGCCACGGAGTTTTTTCGTGAAAGAACGGTCATGAAAAATGTTGATCCTGTACAGCTACCAGATGGGGCGATGGCCGGACGTCAGCTGAATACCGGACGGCGCGCTTCGCGCCATTGCTGGACGGACGCAATGAGTGCCGAACGGATGCGGTGTTTCCACCGCTCCGACCGTGCCGCATTGACCACTGCATCCGCACGATAAAAGGAGGGGCACAGAACGGCGGCATCCGCCACCTCGCCACAGTTGCCGCAGGCGACACAGCTCTGGTCGATGCTGGCGACCGGGTCCTCTTTCAGCGGGTCCCCCGATGGCTTGACCGACAGGGACGGACAGCCGGACAGCCTGATGCATTCATGATCGCCAGTGCAGACGTCCTCATCCACGCCAAAACGCTGGGTGACCACCCGCTTGCCGTCCTTCAGCGCCTTGCGCTTCAGCGGCTTTTCGCGCCGCTGACGATTGAGCATGCATTCCGAAGACGCCACGATCACCTTCGGCCCGCTTTCGCGCGTGGTCAGGGCTTCGCTCAGCACCTCGCGCATCCGGCCGACATCGTAAGTATGATCGATTTCCCGCACCCATTTTACGCCCACCCCCTCGATCGCCCTGGAAATCGGATGGTGGGTGGAACGACTGGCGGGGGTCGAGCGCGAGGACGGGATATCCTGGCCACCCGTGGCGGCGGAATAATAATTATCGACAATGATGGTGACATCATCGTTTTTATTGAAAACCGCGTTCCCGATACCGCTGGTCAGCCCGTTATGCCAGAAGCCGCCGTCGCCCATTACGGCAATCGTGCGTTTACGCTCGCGCCCCTTGCGACGGCTGTCCCCGCTGAAGGCCGAGGCGGAAGCCGGCGCCAGTCCGTAACCCATGGTCGTGGCGCCAAGGTTGAAGGGCGGCAGGATGGAAAAAAGATGGCAGCCGATATCAGACGCGATGTGATGTGGCCCCAGTTCCTTTTCCACCAGTTTCATGGCGGCAAAGATCGGCCGCTCCGGGCAGCCGGTGCAAAATCCGGCGGGACGGGCGGGCACGCTGTCTTTCAGCGCTGCGATCTGCGGGGCGCAGGTGATGGGAGGCTGGTTGGTGGCCCGTGCCATACCGTCAAGCAGATCGGGCGCATCCGCCACGAACAGGTTGCGCAGCCCGTCGGTCAGCACGCCCACGGTATATTCGCCCCCCATGGGCAGCATGTCCTTGCCATGCAGGGTGCAGTCGATCCGGGCGCGGTGCAGGATCCGGCCGATGGCCTGCTCAATATAGTCGGGCTGGCCTTCCTCGATGACCAGAACGCTTTTCTTGCCGCGACAGAATTCCACGACCTCGTCATCAATGACCGGATAGGCAACGTTCATGACGTAAAGCGGGATGTCAGTCTTGCCATACAGATCGGCCAGACCCAGCCGCATCAGGGCACGCAGCGTATTGTTGTACAGGCCACCCAGCAGGATCAGCCCGACATCCGCATCCGGCTGGTCAAAAAATTCGTTAAGCCTGTGCTCCCTGATGTACTGCACGGCGGCTGGCCAGCGCTGTTCCAGCTTTTCGGCTTCCTGGACGTAGGCCGCGGGCGGCAGCACGATGCGCGAAAGGTCACGCTGGGGGCTGCGTGTCGCTTCATCCAGCGTCATTGTGGGCCGCCTGTTATCCCTGGCTACAAATGTGCCGTGCAGGTGGCAGCTTCTGATCCGGACCTGGAGCATGACCGGGGTGCTGGAGGCTTCGGATAGTTCGAACCCCTTCTCCACCATATCGACGATACAGGGCAGCGAAGGGCGGGGATCGAGAAGCCACATCTGGGATTTCATGGCGAAAGCATACGAACGCTCCTGCATGATCGAGGAGCCCTCACCATAATCCTCACCGATGATGATGAGCGCGCCCCCCTTCACCCCGCCCGAAGACAGGTTGGAAAGCGCATCCGATGCCACATTCGTACCTGCGGTGGATTTCCATGTCACCGCGCCACGGATGGGATACATGACGGAAGCGGCCAGCGTGGCTGCGGCCGTTGCCTCGCTGGCACTTGATTCAAAATGTACGTCCAGTTCCGCCAGCAGGTCCTGCGCGTCCGACAGCACATCCATCAGGTGGGAAATGGGCGCGCCCTGGTAGCCCGCCACATAACCCACGCCCGACTGCAACAGGGCCTTGGTTATGGCGAGTATCCCCTCACCCCGGAAGGTTTCTCCGGCACCAATGCGCAGATCCTGCACTTCAAGCGCAAACGACCGCTCTGCCATGATGTCCCGCTCCTCATTCAGATATGAAAAATAGTTAGCACATAAGATATTTTTGCTTCAACCATTTACTGTTCGATATCGCAATGAATTTGCATCCCCCCGGGCGCACGCCCGTCACTTCCGACAGTAAATGTTACGGTAAAAAAACAATTTCATGGCCTGCCAGGTGCCGATTATATTCCCTGTCCCGACAGAAACCGGCTGAAGCCTGGGAACGACATGATGGTACATGTACCTGTCCCCGTCTGTTTTGCGCATGCCGCATCCATTCATGATCCTGCCAGTCTTTCCGTCCGGATGCCACAAAAAACGATCGACATCATGTGATTTTGGTTATAATATTATATTAACCTTGGTTAATGGATATGCCCTGACATGACCCGTTTCATTACTGTTAAAGAAGAAAAATCAGCACTGGCCGCACGGTTCCAGTTACTGGACAAGGAAGCACCCCGTCACGCTGAAATGCTGTGGCGTATCGCGCAGCAGGGCGGTAACCATGGCGCAATCCATGCCATGTGGACGGGGCCGGAAATTTCATGCCCCGTCGTGGGTGACAGCCTGCCACAGGGCGCGGCATTCGACCTGCCGCCGGAAAACGCCACCAGTTTTCCCGATATGGGCGAAATCGCTACGGTATTCGCGCCAAAGGGTACATGGAAGGGCGCACCGGACGCCGATTTTTTTGATATCGGCATTTTTTACGGTCCGGGCGGGCGAATGCTCATGCCCATGGGCTGGATCATGGGGTCCGTCTGCGCCCGCGTGGTGCCGGAAGATCTGGCAGCCCTTCGGGAAGGGTGCTGCGTCATCCGCAGGAATGGCAGTTGCAGCCTGACCTTTGAAGCCACGAGCCAGAACTGATGGCCCCCTCAGCAGAGCGGCCGCTGTGGCAGGGCAGCGCCACACTGGATATTCCGCACGGACGTGGCTGCCAGCAGGCTGAAACCGTTGTGATCGGTGGCGGCATTGCCGGTCTGTCCACCGCGTTCCATCTGGCCCGCAACGGGCATGACGTGGCTGTTCTCAACGCGGGAACGGCCCTGGGGCTGGCCACGCGCGCCAGTGCCGGTATCATTACCGGCCAGCTTGTGCGCAATACGCCCGCTTCCATCATGAAACGTCTGGGCAAGGAGGACGGCAGCCGCCTGCTGGAAGCGGTCGCCGCCTCCCCGCGCGAAACATTTACCCTGATCCGGGAGCAGAATCTTGCCTGCGGCGCCATGCCCAACGGGTTTCTCGCGCCGTTTTTCGGTAATGGCCAACGTGAACGCCAGACAGTGGCGGACTGGCAGCCATGGCGGCAGGACATGTCCCTGCTGGATGCGAAACAGACAGCACAACTGACCGGATGCCAGGGATATGCCGGGGCCGTCCTCGACCGCAGTGGCGGGGGCGTGAACCCTGCGGCCTATGCCGATGAACTGGCCCGGCGCATTATGGAAGAAGGCGGCCGGGTCTTCAACAGTTGCCGCGTAACCTCCGTCACGCGGGATACGGGTCATGGGGCTGCGCGCTGGCTGGTAAGTTTCCCCGGCGGGGAATTCGTGGCGCGCAACGTCATTCTGGCGGCAAATGGCGGCAACCAGTTCCTACACCGCGCGCTGCGTCATGCGGTGCTTCCCCTGCCGGTGCTGGAGGTGGCCACCGCGCCCGTCTCCCCTGCCCTGCGGAAAGTCATTCTGCCCCAGCGCCACGCCCTGACCGATCTTGCCACCGATGTCTTTTCCATCCGTTTTGACACCGAAGGCCACCTGATTACGGCAGCACCCGCGCCCGAGCATTTCGACTGGGCACGGATTGAAGACAGCATTAACGACCGGCTGCAAAAGGCCATTCCCGGCTGGGAACGGCTGCCGCTGGAATTCGCCTGGACGGGCACCGCATGGCTGCGCAGTGACTGCGTGCCGCGCATGCCGATCCTGGATGAAGGGCTGCTGGCCATTCAGGCGTGCAACGGACGCGGCCTGGCCATCAACACGCTGGCGGGTGGTGACGCAGCCAACTGGATTCTTTCCGCCGGGCGGGACCTGCCGCGCCTGCCGACCAGTCGCCCCCGGGCGGTGCCGGGATTCATGCTGCTGCGCCATGTGCCACGCCTGATCATGACCGCCGCGCGCCTGCGTGCGCGCGTCACGCAGATGATAAAACGACCCGCGGCATAGACGCGCGGATTTTTACAAAACTGGCAGCGCGGGACGTGATGAACGTACCGCGCATTCCGAACTTTCTGACGGAACCTGATCATGAGCCGACTGGCAAAACGTATTACCGAATCATCGCCCAAGAATTATGGAATGTTTTCCAAGGCGATGGCGATGGCAGGCACGCGCGATCTGATCCATCTTGAACTGGGGCAGCCGGTTCATGACACCCCTACCCATATCAAGGAAGCGGTGGTGGATGCCCTGCATGCCGGGCACGTTCACTACAGCGATCTGCGGGGCAATGCCGAACTGCGCACGGCGCTGGCCAGCAAGCTGCAGCGGGAAAACGCAATTGATGTTACCCCCGATCAGGTGCTGGTTACCAACGGCCTGACGCAGGCTTCCTTTGCCGCCCTGTTCGCCACCATCAATCCGGGGGATGAAGTCATCCTGCTGGAACCCTTCTATCCGCAGCATATCGGCAAGATCGAACTGGCAGGTGGCGTAGTGGTGCGCGCACCACTGGACCGGGCGAATGGCTACAGCATCAATCCCGACATGATCGCGCCGCACATTACGCCGCGCACCAGAGCGATCATTCTGGTTAATCCGTGCAATCCAACCGGCCGCGTCTACAGCCGCGAGGAACTGTCGGCATTGGCCGATCTGGCCATCCGCCATGACCTGCTGGTCATTTCCGATGAAGTGTACGAGCAGATCCTGTTTGATGATGCCAGTCATACCAGCATTGCCTCACTGCCCGGCATGGCGGAGCGCACGATTACCCTCTTTGCCTTCACCAAGGCCTATGCCATGGACGGATGGCGACTGGGCTATGCATGCGGCCCGACGGACCTGATGGCAGGGCTGCTGACGGTCACGTCCAACGAGGTGACGCATGTGAACACCTTCATCCAGTATGGCGCCCTTGCCGCCGTGACGGGTGATAAAGGCCCGCTGCAGGGCATGCTGGCCGAAGACCGCAGGCGCCGTGACCAGGTGGTCCATGCGCTGAACCAGTGTCCCGGCGTCACCTGTCCGCTGCCGCAGGGCGCGATCTATGCATTCCCTGACATTTCAGGCACCGGACGCCGGGCGCAGGATATTGCCGATGCCCTGCTGGAACGCGAAGGCGTGGTGGTGGAAGCTGGCAGTTTCTATGGCCCTGCAGGCGAAGGCCACCTGCGCGTGTGCTTTGGCGCGGAAAGCGCTGACCGCCTGACCACGGCGCTGGAACGCATGCGGCATTTCTTCAACACGCTAGCCAGCTGAAAGCGCCGATCCGGCATTTCGCCGCATGACAGGTTGAACGTGACGTGCGCCGCATTAACGACTATGTTCAGCCTGTTCTCATAAACCCGATACAGAGCTGCCCGTGAACAAGAACGTCATACTAGATCCCGCCGCGCATGACTTCGACCTGTTCGGATCCCCTTTCTATCTGATCGCGCATGCGGATTTTCAGTATCACGAAGATGTGGAAACCGTTCTTGTAAAAAACGGCGTCAATAAAAGTATCTATCGCATACTGACTGTCCTGCGCGCGCAGGAAAACATCAGTATTTCCGGCTTGGCGCAGCATTCGCTGATCAAGCGCAATACGGTCGGGCGACTGATCGAGCGCATGGCGCAGATGCAGCTTGTGACGACCTTCCTTTCCCCTGATGACAACCGCGTGACCATTGTCACCCTGACCCCGGAAGGTCGTAAGCTGCTTGACAGGCTGACGCCCGTCGTGGCCCGTCAGACCATCCGGGCCATGGAGGGCCTGAACCAGGAACAGCTGCAGGCGTTTGTAAAAACCCTGCGCCATATCATCAAAAATCTGGACAGACTTGGGATAGAGTAGAAACCATCCCGTTCAGGAATGGGCATGCATAAATATACCGCGTCTGTATTATTTTGAAATTTCCCTAGGCTTTCCCTTTGCATCCACGGCCACCATCACGAATGTAGCCGTAGCACACTGGATAGCTTCCGCCTTGCCCAGATCCGCCGCCCACATTTCCA
The DNA here is from genome assembly GCF_006538165.1 of Komagataeibacter diospyri. GTDB lineage: Bacteria > Pseudomonadota > Alphaproteobacteria > Acetobacterales > Acetobacteraceae > Komagataeibacter > Komagataeibacter diospyri. Next base: position 1,768 of record NZ_BDLU01000003.1, on the reverse strand, counting down.
GATGGAAATGCATGGACGTACGCCCCGTCCTGAGCAGCCGGGCATAGACCTTTACATCCTGATGCGGATACACGGGGTGGAGGAACAGCAGTTCCTTGACCGCGACCGTCGTCACGTTTCCCGAACTGGCGCTGCCGCCGGCAAGACCGGCCGCCTGGTCAAGACGCGCCATGATCCAGCCACCGAATATGCTGCCCGCCCCGTTCAGGTCGGCTGGCATGGTCATGACCCGCAGCGCCAGTTCCGCCGACATTTCATTGGCCGGTGTCTCGTTATGTGCCTGCGCGACCTGTTCCGTCATTATCCTGCTCTTGTCCGTTTCTTTTCCCATTGCTCTTCCCTTGCCGCAATGGCAGCCTTGGTCTTGCCCAGCAACTGGTGAAGCTGGGACAGTTCATCCTCGGTCATGCCTTTCAGCATTTCCTGTATCCATTCCTGATGAGCAGGCATGGCGGTTGAACAGAGCTGTTCACCCAGCGCGGTCATCTGCACCAGCGTGCTGCGCCGGTCGGTGGGATGAGGGTGACGTTCAACCAGCCCTTCCTGTTCCATCAGGTCGATCAGTCCGGTCACGTTGCCCGTGGTGACCATCAGGCGCTGGGACAGATCGCCCATCGAGAGCGTTCCGTTGCTGGAATCAAGCTGGGCAAGAACATCAAAGCGCGGCAGGGTAGTATTATACTTTTTCCGCAAAAGCTTGCGCACGCGCTTTTCAACCAGCTGGGTGCAGGCAAACATCCGGATCCAGACCCTCAGTGCCATCTTGTCGACTGATTGTTTCGTGTCCTCCTTATGCTTGGCGGAGTTTGCTGCGAGCGATGATTGCACAGGCATTGTCTGTTCCATACCGTATGATGCGGATTATCATAAATCGATGTTATATCATAATATTTTAGATCAAAGCTTCTAAGGCATGTTTTTCTTTTTTACAAAGACAAGATTGCTCTGGCAAGCAATCACGCTTTAAATGCGGCTTTCTGACGACTTTGTGTTGGTCAGCCCGTTGCGCTGAATGCATTACGCAGACATCTACCTGTTTATATTATTGATTTTCAATAGGAACCGGTCCAACCAGAATAACAGTCTTCATTGACATCTGACCACATCTTCACACCCTTGGCGCCATATGCCGGGGGACTCGTAACGGTTTTGTGCCGGTCATCTGGGCGTTTCAGGCCCGTATCAAGAGACCGACGAGACCATGAAGCATACGGAAGATTTCAAACGCGAGGCCGTGAGGATTGCGTTGAGCAGTGGGCTGTCACGCACGCGCATGGCAGCCGATCTGGATAAATGAATCGTGGAATACCGTCCGGCCGAGCCGGCATCCGGGCCTCAGGCTGATCTGGCCCGCGAGAATGAACGTCTTCGTCTGGAGAACCGGATTCTGCGGGAGGAGAGGGAAATCCTGAAAGAAGCTACCCGGTTCTTCGCGAACCGGAAACCATGAGGTTCGCCTTCATACAGGGGCATCGGCATGAGTGGCCAATCGAGAGGCTCTGCCAGGTTTTACGGGTCTTGGCACGCGGTTACCGGCGGGGCATCCCGACCGGCCTGTCAACGCCAGCGCACCGATCTGAAGATAATGGCGCATATCCGTGAACATTATGCCCTGAGCAACGCCTCCTGCGGACGGCCCCGCATGACCCTGGAACTCAGGGAAGCCGGGCTTGACGTCGGGGAACGGCGCATTGGCCGACTGATGAAGGACAACGGAATCCGGCCCGTGCGCACCCGTCGCCACAAGGTCATGACCGACAGCCACCAC
>NZ_BDLU01000002.1 GCF_006538165.1 Komagataeibacter diospyri | reverse complement strand
GACAGGTTGATCGATCGGCTGATACAGCGCGGGATTACCCCGGTCATCCCGCCAAAACGCAACAGAACGACACGACGGAAAACCGATTTTTCTCTCTACCGCGAACGGAACCTTGTTGAGAGGTTCTTCAATAAACTCAAGCGGTTTCGCGCTATCGCAACCCGCTACGATAAACTGAAATCGACCTTTTTCGCAGCCGTGCAGTTCGCCTCAATCATCATCCTGCTTAACTGACGACACGCTGTAGGTCACCCATATCTCGGGTGTCCGGTGAGGTGAGAACGGCTACCTCACGCACCAGCCTGCTTCGGCGGGAAGGTAACTAAGTCAGACTGAAGCCTATCGCGGGGAGCTTGGTTCTGACCCAAGAGATCGGGGATTGCATCCCGTCCGGACAGAAAACAGATATGAACCATATCTTGCGGTCGACTCATGAGTTTTGACCTACCTAAGAGCCTGATCCGAAAGTTTTTGAACAATACCAGCCTGTTGTGATTCATCCGTCTTTGCGAAGAGATGGAGTGAATGGTGGCATGGACTGGTATTGCCCGACACGAACATAGCCGGGAGGGATTGCGATATCCATCGGATATGACGGATGCCGGGTGGGCTTTGATTATGCCGTTCGTGCCCCCCGGCGAAGCGGGGCGGACGGCCTCGCACGGCGGATATGCGCGAGGTTGTAAACGCGATACTCCATATCGCCTCGGGTGGGTGTGCGTGGCATCTGCTGCCGAAATGCTTTCCACCGGTCTCGACCGTCAGGCGCTACTTTTACGCATGGCGTGATGCCGGACTGTTCGAAGCGATGAACACGGTACTGGTCATGAACCTGCGGGAGATCGAAGGGCGTAAGGCCTCCCCGAGCGCGGGCGTGATTGATAGCCAGTCGGTGAAAACCACGGAAAGTGGGGGAATTTCCGGTTATGACACTGGAAAGAAGGTCAAAGGTCGCGAGCGCCATATTCTGACGGATACCTGCGGCTTCCTGATCTTCCTCCCTGTTCATGCCGCTGACATTCAGGATCGTGACGGGGCTGTCGATGTCCTGGCGGCAATACGCAAACACTTTCCATGGCTTCGCCACATCTTCGCCGATGGCGGCTATGCCGGTAATAAACTGCGATCCGCGCTCGCCAGCATGGGAAAATGGACGGTCGAAATCATCAGGCGATCAGACACAGCCAGGGGCTTTGAAATCCTGCCTCGCCGCTGGGTGGTCGAACGAACATTCGCCTGGCTCGGTCGCTGCAGGCGGCTCGCCAAAGACTGGGAAAAGTCCATAGCCTCGTCAACAGCGTGGACTTTGATCGCCTCAATCCGCATGCTGACCCGCAGAACCGCAAGGCATTGTCAGTGCTGAAAAACTTTCGAATCAGGTTCTCAGACCTTTCATGACCTTCAACATCACCAGAACTCCCGGCACTCAAGTTCATATGGGATGGCAAAACACGTCCGGTAAGGCCGTGCTGTCTTGTTGATACGTGGGAAAAACTTTTGTCAACAGAACCTAAAGAACGCAAAGACAGAAACAAAGATAGATATTGAAGGATATATCTCCGGGAGTAGAGCTATTGTTGTCAAGAATGCAGATCGTCTGCACAAAACTGCTCGACGTATACGCGTGACAATTATCAAAAAAGAACACAATGGGATGATATATTATGTCCAAACTGTTAAACTGTACCAATGACGATATTCTCGACATGTTTCCTCGTCTGGCCGACCTCGACGGGGGCACATTCGGCGAAGATGCCGATACATTTGGCGATACGTTACGTGAAGTTATTCAGGATGAACCACAAACACGGGATTTGCCATTCAAACGGCAAACGATCAGAGAATTAAGAAATTTCCTGATCTATAGTGACGAGGATATTGAGCGCGTCAGCTGGGTTATGCTCGGTATAAACCCCACGGTTGCCCCCGAAGAGCCACCGAATTGGGGCCGTTTTCCCAGTTTGCGGGCATTCTGGTCAGCCGTTCTGCATGCCTTTGAAAATGACCCCGAGGTGCAGGCGGGAAGAGAGATTGACCCGAGTCCGTAAGGGCAGATCGTTCGTCAACACCGAATACAAGAATATCTGCTTTCATATGTTGGCATTCCAGAAGCAGACATTCCACTCTCCTGAAGAGTTTCGGGCGCCGTGAGGCGTACGAAAGTCGGGGAGGACCGAACCCGCGACACCGGGACTCAGTTATG
>NZ_BDLU01000001.1 GCF_006538165.1 Komagataeibacter diospyri | reverse complement strand
GTGGCTCCATGCGTTGCAGACGGCGATGATCTCATCCTCGCACATTCCGTGCGGGGGCCGTCCACAACATCACCTCTGGCACCATGCGTGAAACAGGCACATATACATGACGTCCGAAGCATAGGGCCTTTCAATGCATCCGATATCACGGCATTTGTTATTTAATCTTATTATATATCCATGTGTTATGTAATGTAGGCCAACCAAGGGATTTTCAGGCCAGTCATAAATGCCCCGTATCCTGTTCCCATATATTGCCCAGCCACATCAGGAATTTCATTCACTTCCCATCGCTTTGGAAATGGCCCGGCTGTATCCGGAAATTAAGGTTCATATCGCCAGCCTGACGCCGGAACGCGATTCCCGCATCCGGAAACTATGCCGACTTTACCCGGAATCCCCGGTCAGTTTTGATATCCTGCATCTGCCTGCATGGCTCTGTAGTCACATAAGGCGCCACGGGCCGACTCCTCCAAGCAAAATAGCAGTGCTGTTTTTGAACAGGAATTATTTCAACAGGTTTCAGGCAGTCGTCGTTCCCGAGCGCACATCTCTCTACTTACGTAAAATGGGTGTTTTTCGTCCCCGCCTGATCTGGACCCGTCATGGCGCAGGTGACCGGGCGATCGGCTTTACCCATGACACGCGCCAGTTCGATTACATCCTGATGGCCGGACATAAAATAAAAGACCGCCTGAAGGATGCGGGCACCCTGCGTGATGGGCATTATATGACTGGTATATATGCAAAATTTGACATGGTCCGCCGACTGCATGCCAATAGCGCACCCCTGTTTTCCAATGCGCGGCCAACCATTCTCTACAATCCGCATTTCAGTGCCAGCCTGTCATCATGGCCCCGGTTTGGCATGGCTGTTCTGAAGTATTTTTCCCAACAGGAAAAATACAACCTGATCTTTGCCCCCCATTACCGGTTATTTGATACAGACCGCGCGAAAAGCCGCCGTATACTGGCACCTTATGCCGCATATCCGCATATGATCATTGACCCGGGCAGCGACCGGAGCGTGGATATGTCCTATACGCTGGCATCAGACCTGTATCTGGGTGATGTCAGTAGCCAGGTTGGAGAATTCCTTACAAAACCGCGCCCCTGCCTGTTCCTGAATGCGCACGGAATACAGTGGCGCGATAACCCGAATTATGTAAACTGGACACTGGGGCCGGTGACGGACAACGTAAGTGAACTGGACCATGCCCTTGACAGGGCATTCCTTACGCATGCAAATTTCCTTGATCGACAAAAAGAGTATATAAACGATACATTCGGGTTTGCGGCTCCGGAAGACACGGCGGCCAAAGGCGCGAAATCGATTATTGACTTTTTGAGGGTAATTGGTTGAACACCGCCCATTCGCCGTTTCAAGTTACGTCTGTGGAAGTCACATTACCGGAAATGATAAGCCTCCCGACCCCCTCCGATTCTGGTTTGCCTCGTCGTTACGGCGATTTTCCGACGTTCCCGGCGGCGCTGGATTATGCCGCCCGGGGCAAGAGCGGCTTCAACATCTACTCCGGCAAGGGCGTCCTGCTCGAAACGCTGCCTTACAGCACGTTGCGCGAACAGGCGATCGAAACGGCCAGACGCCTGCTGTCCCTTGGCCTGGAACCCGGTGACCGGGTTGCCATCGTGGCCGAGAGTGACGGCGATTTCGCCCGTATCTTCTTCGGTTGCCAGTATGCGGGCCTTGTTCCCGCCCCGCTGCCACTGCCCGTCGCATTTGGCGGCCGCGAAGGATATGTAGGGACGCTGCGTGGCATGATCGAGGGCGCGGCGGCATCCGCCGTGGTAATCGCTTCCATCATCTCGTCGTGGACGGATGAAATCACGTCGGGGCTGGACCTCAAATTCTCGGGCACGCCCTCTGAACTGCTGGAAACACCGATTACGGTCGAGGCCCTGCCCTCCGTCCAGCCAGATGACCTGTCCTACCTGCAGTTTTCGTCTGGCAGCACACGTTTCCCCATGGGAATCGCGGTAACCCAGCGTTCCGGCATGGCAAATGCGCACGCCATTGCCCTGAATGGCCTGAAGGTCCGTGAAACGGGCGATCGCTGCGTGTCCTGGCTTCCGCTTTATCATGACATGGGGCTGGTCGGTTTCTTCCTGACCCCCATGACGTGCCAGTTGAGCGTGGACATGCTGCCCACCCGTGAATTCGCGCGGCGGCCCCATGTGTGGCTGGACCTGATCAGTCGCAACCGTGGCACGATTTCCTACAGCCCGTCCTTCGGTTATGAGTTGTGCGCCCGACGCGCCACCTCGATCGAGCTGGACCTGTCGTCATGGCGCGTGGCCGGTATCGGTGGCGACATGATCCGTTATCATATCCTTGAGGATTTCGCACAGCGTTTTGCCTCCGCAGGCTTTGACAGCGGCGCCTTTACCGCCAGCTACGGTATGGCCGAAGCGACACTGGCCATCAGCTTTGCGCCACTTGGCTCGGGCATCCGGACGGATACGATCGACCTGCGTGCGCTTGAAACACGCGGCGAAGCCGTGCCGTCCAACGATCCCACCCGTGCGTTGCGCACGTTCGTCATCTGTGGAGAAGTCCTGCCGCACCACGAACTTGAAGTACGCGATCCGCAGGGGAACGTGTTGCGTGACCGTCAGGTCGGGGCCGTATTCGTGCGAGGTCCCAGCCTGATGCAGGGCTACTTCCGTCGGCCGCAGGAAACGGCGCGCGTTGTGGATGCCAATGGCTGGCTGAACACCGGCGATCTGGGGTACATGCTGGATGGACAGGTTGTCATAACCGGCCGCGCCAAGGACCTGATCATCATCAACGGTCGCAATATCTGGCCGCAGGATCTGGAATGGTCGGCCGAAACCGAAATCAGTAGCCTGCGCAGCCGCGATGTTGCCGTATTTTCGGTTGATGAGGATGAAGGCGAGAAGATCGTGGCACTCGTGCAGTGCCGCGCCTCCTCCCCAGAAGCACGTGAAACCCTGAAAACCGAAACGGCCAGCCTGTTCCGTCGACAGCACGGTGTGGATGTTTCCATCATCCTGGTGCCGCCCCATACCCTGCCCCAGACATCATCGGGCAAGCTGACACGCGCACGTGCGAAAGCCATGCTGCTGTCAGGTGCGTTTCAGCCGCTGGAAACATCATCTGTTTCCGTGGTCTGAGGAACCTGGGTCGCCCCTTTCGGGCCAGAATGTAAAGCAGGACTGGCCAAAAAACTGTTTTTCGATCATAAGACTTCCGATCAGGGGACCGATTGCAGTCCCCGCCCCGGTCGTTGATCGTGGGGCAGGCCATTCATGCTGATCCCCTGCCTGTAAGCAAGCAGGCGGGACATGCCATAAGGATGTAGGAATGAGTGAAACGGTAGCGAGCGTCTCCGCGCTGATCGTGAAGACGCTGCTGGCGAACCCCAAGGTTCCCCGTGATATCAATGGCAGCAGCAAGATCGTTGAAGATCTGGCCTTTGATTCACTGGCCGTCATGAATTTTGTCATGGAAATCGAGGATACGCTCGACGTTTCCGTGCCGCTTGACCGGCTGGCTGATATCCGCACCATTGATGATCTGGCCGCCTGCATCGTCTCCCTCAAGCAGGCATCCTGATACATCATGTCGATTTTCTCGAAATATGAAGGCCTTGCCTCTGCCCTGTCGGCTGTCACGGCCGGTGGGGGGCGCAACCCGTTCAACGTCGTCATCGAAAAGCCTATTTCCTCCACGGTCGGGCTGATCGAGGGACGTGAGACGCTTCTGTTCGGCACCAACAATTACCTTGGGTTGAGCCAGTCTCCCTCTGCTATCGAAGCGGCGGTTGAAGCCGCCAGGGCTTATGGTGTCGGCACGACCGGATCGCGTATCGCCAATGGTACGCAGGGCCTGCACCGCCAGCTGGAAGAACGGCTCTGCGCATTCTTCCGCCGTCGGCACGCCATGGTATTCTCCACCGGGTATCAGGCCAATCTGGGCACGATTTCCGCGCTGGCGGGCAAGGATGACTACCTGCTGCTTGATGCGGACAGTCATGCCAGCATCTATGACGGCAGCCGCCTTGGCCATGCACAGGTCATCCGCTTCCGTCATAACGACGCCGATGACCTGCACAAACGCCTGCGCCGCCTTGATGGCACGCCCGGGGCGAAACTGGTCGTGGTTGAAGGCATCTATTCCATGATGGGCGACGTCGTGCCCATGGCGGAATTCGCGGCCGTCAAGCGGGAAACAGGCGCATGGCTGCTGGCGGATGAAGCGCATTCCGTTGGTGTAATGGGCGAACATGGCCGTGGCGTGGCGGAAGCTGATGGCGTGGAAGACGATGTCGATTTTGTTGTCGGCACCTTTTCCAAAAGCCTTGGCACGGTTGGCGGCTACTGTGTTTCCAATCATGACGGGCTGGACCTGATCCGGCTTTGCTCGCGCCCTTACATGTTTACTGCGTCCCTGCCCCCTGAAGTCATTGCTGCAACCATGGCAGCACTGACCGAACTGGAAAACAGGCCGGAACTGCGCGTGCGGTTGATGGACAATGCCCGCAGGCTACATGCCGGGCTGCAGGCCGCCGGCCTGCGTACCGGTCCGCAGGCCAGTCCTGTCGTATCCGTCATTCTGGATGATGTGGCGGTTGCCGTGGCATTCTGGAACCGGCTGCTGGACCTGGGGGTTTACGTCAACCTCAGCCTGCCGCCCGCAACGCCTGACCAGCACCCCCTGCTGCGTACCTCCGTCATGGCGACACATACGCCGGAGCAGATAGACAGGGCCGTAGAAATCTTCGCCGTTGTGGCGGGCGAGATGGGTATCAACCGCGCCGCCTGAAAAAACCTGCCTGCCGTAATTTCCACAGAAGATACGGCAGGCAGACCAGTGGGTGCCGTTCCGAAAATGGCCCCAGCGGCAGTTCAATGCCGGAATGCCGCTTTATCTTCCATGCGATATAGCGTGCCCCACCTTCAAACGTGAAGGCGCCCTTGAGCAGGCGGCTGACATTCAGCACGCGCCCCAGTCGGCCACGCAGCCACCAGCCTTCGCGCATGTTCCGACGCAGTTCAGGTGTCAGCTGGGGTATCAGCTGATCTCCCTCATACCGGAACGGCAGGCCATCCGCGCGCCATACATCCGGTAGCAGGCTCCTGTATCGCCCTTCCTGTCCCTGCAGCAGGCTACGCGGCCTGCGACCGTTCTCGACACGCAGCTCCGCACCATAAGTATGGGCAAACAGGGCCAGCCAGTAGTCATCAGCCGTGCCCTGCGCCGGCCCCAGGGCTGCGGCCCAGCGACCTGCCTGTCCCACTGCACGGATAATGCAGGCCAGGATGGCATCAGCCGCCTCCGGCCCCCTGACCCATACCAGCCGCACGGGCTGACAGAAACGTGCCCAGACCGTGGTATCCAGCGTGGCGCGGCCCGTCATCCGCCGGAACTGCGCGATGGACAGGATGGCAACCTTGGCCCGGATGGTCCGTCCCTCGATGGGAATTTCATGATATTCCACATTGGGGGGCAGGATACGGTTGGCTTCGCGTGCCAGGTAGCCTGATGTCCAGTCGTCCAGACGCTCGACAATCACATAAAAATCCAGAATGCCCTCAGGATCGGGCACGCGCAGGGCGGAACCATAAAAAACCACACCCAGTGGCTGTGCCCCGCCCAGCAGGCGGGTGACAAACTGCGTGACGAAAGGGGCGACAGGCTGGACCAGATCATGCGCCAGCAGATGGGCGACCCGTCCGGCTGCGGCAGTACGGTCTGTGAGGCTGAACTGAGGCATGCTCGCCATTCCTTACGCGTGGATGAAATCTATCGGGGCGGTCGCCGACAGAATGATCCGACCGGTCGCACCGGGAGACATGACTTCCCCATCCAGCACGAAATCGGATTTCATCGTCATTTCGATACGGTCTTCGCACCCACTGCAATAATCCGGGTTATTCTGCAGCCATGTCGGATGCCGTCCCCGCAACAGTGCCCATGCCGCGGCGGCAAGGCGGGAAGGCTGTCCTGCCACATGCAGGAAATTGATGACGTCATCACGCGCCCCACATGCTGTCCAGAACGGCCATATGCCATAGGGCAGGTGCTGGAGTGTCGTGGACAGGAAAAGGAAACAGTTGCCCTGTCGCTGGATGGTCTTGCCAGCATGCATGACCATCTGGTCACCGCGCATCCAGTCCTGCCGGGAACGCTTTGTCAGCAGATGCGCCACCGAAGACAGGAAGGAGACGATAACAGCCATTTCATGGGAATAATTATTCAGGATCGCAGGCTGATGAGCCAGTTCGATCCCCCGTGTAAATGCGGCCGCCCCATGAAACATGCCCACAACCGGTGGCGGTCCGTCGGGTTCGGGCCATTCCACCACCAGACCGCAGCGCCTGCGTACATTGCGCCGCAGCAGGCCTGACGCGTCAAGCCGCTGCAGATGTTCCAGCGCCCTGATGCCACGCAGTCCGAAGCCGACATCCCCCGCAATCAGGTTGGTATTGCCAGACGGCAGGATGGCAAGGGCAGGCAGCCTGTCGGGCGCATAGTGGCGGTGAATGGCGGTCAGCACGTCACTGACGGTGCCATCACCACCATCTATGACGATACAATCCATGCCGCAGGATGCGAATTCCGCGATGTTGGCATCCAGACGGGAACGGTCAGCCGGATCAACGAAGTTTTCTCCCAGCAGATTCCGGGCCGTCTGGGCGTATGCACTCCTGTCCCCCATGTTCCGCCGGCTGCGCGGGTTGTAAACAAGCGCAAAACGTCCGGTCACTGAATATTCCATCCCTGTCTGAAATTTGACTTACAGGCCATAAGCAACCATCTGCCTTCTATTGCAAGGCACGAAAAGATGGAGCGTCCTTCCGCGCGGGCAGGCATAACACATGTCCCAACCGTTCCCGGCGGGCATGAGGCAAGGAAATGAGGTCAGCTTGAACACCGTCACCATTGCGCATCTGTCTGACCCCCACCTGCCCACTGAAATGGCGCCGCCCCGCATTGGGGAACGCCTGAACAAGCGCATGTTCAGCTATTTTTCGTGGAAAGGCCGCCGCCGCTTCCTGCATCGCCCCGAAATTCTGGCCCATGTCATGGCCGACATCGCCGCCAACAGGGTCAACATGATTGCCGTCACCGGGGATCTGACCAACATGGGCCTGCCGGGGGAATGCCGGCAGGCGATGCGCTGGCTGGAGCAGATGCCCGCGCCCTGTACAGTCATACCGGGGAATCATGACACCCTTGTGCATGACAGATGGCATCAGACCGTAGGTCTGTGGCAGCCGTGGATGGGGACACTTCCCTTTCCCTTTATCCGCAGGGTGGGAAATGTGGCGCTGATTGGCGTCAGTTCAGCCGTGCCGACACCATGGTTCCGTGCAACCGGGACGGTTGGCGCACGACAGGCCGTACGCCTGCGTGACATACTGCGTGAAACCGCGCGTCAGGGACTGTGCCGCATTGTCATGATCCATCACCCACCTGTTCCGGATCTGGCCATACGTCGTAAGGCACTGACGGATATACAGGCTTTCGCCACCTGTATCGCACAGGACGGTGCGGAGATGATCCTGCACGGGCATATCCATACCTCGACCCTGTCCTCCCTCCCCGGCCCGCAGGGGCCGGTGCCGGTAATGGGGATCGCATCGGCTTCAGCACGATCGTGTGATCCGTTGCGCGCGGCGGGATGGAACCATATTGCGATCACCCCGCATGCCACCGGTTACAGGCTGGGTGTCACGCGTCATTTTTTCATGGAAGATGCAACGACAGGCACCAGTCAGGAAACTATTTTTGACCTTCCCTCTCCATCAGGGTGTTTTTCCGGTGTAAGCACGCCTGCATGAGTCGCATGTCCTTTTCGCACCGGATAATGAGAAAGCTCGCTCCCAGCACAATGGATCGCTACCTGCTGCGTCAGGTTGTGCCGCCATTTTCCATTGCGCTGGGTGTGGTCATGGCCGCCCTGCTGCTGGAGCGGCTGCTGGTGCTGTTCGACATGCTGGCTACCAATGGCAGTTCGATGAAAACCTTTGTCGCGCTGCTCAGCGACCTTGTACCGCATTACCTGGGGCTGGCGTTGCCCGCAGCCATGTGCGTGAGTGTATTTTCCGTGATCCGGCGCATGAGCGCCAACCACGAAATCGACGCCCTGACCGCAAGCGGGGTCTCCATCTTCCGCATCTGCCAGCCCTTCGTCCTGACGGGCGCGGTATTCGGGCTGCTGGCCTTCTCGCTCTACGGGTTCATCCAGCCCTATGCACGTTATGATTACCGCTCGGCCTTCTATTTCGCCAGCCATGCGGGGTGGACGCCCCATCTGCAATCAAAGATGTTCGCGATTTCGGACAATATCGTGCTTACGGCGGAAACGGTCGATCATGCCGGGTCCCGCCTGTGGCATGTCTTCATACGCGACCAGTCGGACAAGACCCATACACGCTATATTTCCGCCCAGAAGGGCTATCTCTATAACCCCGCCGATGGATCGCAGATACGCCTTGACCTGATAGATGGCACCATCGTGACGGACAGCGGTGACAAACAGCCTTCCGTTACGGGGTTCACCCGTACCACCCGCATGATCTCGAGCAATGGCAAGCTGGATAATGAAGCCTATAACGGTCGTGGCGAGACCGAACGCGAACTGACGGTCCCTGAACTGTATTACGGTATACGACATGGCAACCCGTCCATCAGCCACTCCTACATGATTGCCGAACTGCATTTCCGCCTGGCCCGTACGGCGGCCATTCCGTTCATCCCCATCCTGGCCTGCGCGCTGGCAGGCGTGCGCAAACGGCAGCGGGGCAATCCCGGCCTGGCCATCGCCGCGATCACGCTGGTCGGTTTTGACCATACGCTGCAGATGGGGATGAGCTTTGTCGCCAACATGCATATGTCTCCGCTGCTGGTCATCTGGCTGCCGACCGTCGCCTTTGCCATGATATGTGTCGCCATGCTGATCCGTCAGGCAGGCGGGATCCGTATCCTCCTGACCCGTGGGCCGGCCCTTGCGCCACGCGAACTGTCAGCTGACGGCCTGCCCCGCCGTATCGTGGAAACCGGGACATGAAGCGGCGGTTATGCCTGGCCAGCGGTACGGTCCTGCTGGGCTATCTGTCGCGCGAGCTGCTGACCAAGGTATTTACGACCACCATCATCGTGGTGGCGCTCATGGAAATCCTGGCGCTGCTGGAGCAGGTGACGGAAATCATGCACCGCAAGCTGGGCCTGACGGGGGTGCTGTACTACGCTGTGCTGCATCTGCCGCTGCTGCTCGGTAACGCCATGCCCATCGCGGTGCTGATCGGTACGCTGCTGACCCTGCTGCAACTGACCACATCAAACGAGATCTCGATAATGCGCGCAGCCGGGCTGTCAACGCCCGGGCTGATCAAACTGCTGCTGCCGACCACCGTGGCACTGGGCTTGCTGTGCGGCATCGTGGATGACCAGATCACCCCCCGTACCGAACAGGCACTGGCACAATGGTGGAACGCCACCACGCCTCATGCCGCGAAAAACAGGCATAACTACTGGATCCGGTCGGGTAACGACCTGATAAACATCATTTATCTGAGTGCTGGCGGCACGATGCTGAATACGGTGACCGTTTATCACCGCGACCAGCGAAGCCTGCTGCAGAAAGTCACGACACTGGCGGATGTCCATTACATCCATGGCCACTGGTATGGCACCCCGACACATGTACTCAGCGTCATAAGCCCCACACGCGTGGACCTGCTTGATACCCCGCCCGACCAGAGCATTCGGCTGGACTGGCCCGCATCACTGACGCCGGGATATATCATTCAGTTGACGGTCAGCTTTACACAGTCCATCAACACAATGCTGGATGAACAGCGCGGCGCGCTGCCTTCCAGCCAGTCTCCGTCCTTTTTCCTGACGGAAATACTGGGACGCATCATGTTACCCGTGACGTTCACGGTAATGCTGTTACTGGCCGTGCCGGTGGTCTATATCCCACCGCGGGCCGGAACGCGCAGCTGGCTGCCAATCTGGTGTCTGGGCGCGGGCCTGCTATTTATCGTATTCCAGGGGCTATTGCGCGCACTGGGAAATGCGGGAACATTGCCCTCGCTTATGGCGATATTCGTCGGGATCCTTATTTTCATCCTCGGCGTCATCACCGTGCTACTGAGGATCGAAGAGCGATGATTACGAATACCCTCAAAAACAGTTCCATCCGAACAGGCCGCAGCTTTGACCTGGGCAAGATGAACCTATCCCAGCTCTGGATTGCCTATCTGACCTATCCCACCATCCTGCTGTATTTCGCACTGGCATTGGTCAGTTACGCGCTGATGGTATATAATTTCGCTTCCCTCGCACCGGTGGCGATCAGCATCATATCCGTCATGCTGGTCTATCCGCTGGTATGGTACTGCATTCACCGTTTCATCCTGCATGGACGCTTTCTCTATCGCATGAAATGGACCGCCACGCTGTGGAAGCGCATCCATTTCGATCACCACCAGGATCCTCACCTGCTGGATGTGCTGTTCGGCTCCCCGCTCAACACCATCCCGACCATTGCCATCGTCACCATTCCCATCGGTTACGCCATCGGCAACATAGCCGGCGCTGCGGCAGCTTTCGGTGCGGGTCTGACCATCACATGCATCTATGAATTCTTCCACTGCATCCAGCACCTGAACTACAAGCCGCGCATGGGCTGGATCCAGCGGATGAAACAGCGTCATGTGCTGCACCATTTCCATAACGAGAACGGTAATTACGGCATTACCAGCTTCGTGGCGGACCGCCTGTTCCGCAGCTATTACGTTGATGCCCGTGGCTGCCCGCGCAGCCCGACCGTGTTCAACCTTGGTTATGACGTGAACGAGGCCAAGCAGTACCCGTGGGTGATGGAGGAAACCGGTTCCCCCCCGCGTGACCGGCCCGATGGCGCGAACACCACCCGTAACGCGGCGTGACCGCACAGATGGGACTAAATGTTCTGATACTGGCGGGCAGCAGGCCGGGCCGTCCCGACCCGATGGCCCAGGCGGCGGGCATTTCGCACAAGGCCATCCTGCCGATATGCGGCGCCCCGATGATCAGCCGGGTCATCACGGCCCTGCAGGCGGTTGAAGGCATTGGCAAAATTGCCGTCTGTATCGAACAGCCCGATGTCCTTTCCGGCATCGTGCCCGACAATGTCACCTTCATTCCCCCTGCCGCCGGTCCTAGCGCCAGTGTCATGCGGGCGCTGGATACGCTGGGCACGCCCCTGCTGGTCACGACTGCCGATCATGCACTGCTGGAACCGGGCTGGATCCGTGACTTCGTACAGGGCGCGCGGGACAACGGATGTGATGTCGCCGCCGGCATCGCCATGGAGCCGGATATCCTGCGTGATGTGCCGGGTACCAAGCGCACCATGATCCGGCTGGCGGATGGTGCGTTTTCAGGCTGCAACATGTTCCTGTTCCGCACGCCCGCCGCCCGTGGCGTGATCCGGCTGTGGCAGAAACTGGAAGCCGACCGCAAGCACCCATTCAGGATGGCGCGCACACTTGGGCCGGGAGTCCTGCTGCGCTTTGTCCTGCGCCGCCTGACGCGCGCGGATGTCTGCCGCCGCATCGGGCAGTTGTCACATGCACGGGTAGCCCTGATTCCCCTGCCGAACGGACGCGCTGCAGTGGATGTGGACAAGCCTGCGGATCTTGAACTGGTGACCCGCCTGCTTTCCGCAACGCCTGCGACCTGATCGTCCTTATTCGCCCCATGTCCCGCCCGCCTGCACCGCAGATCCAGTCCGCAATCCGCACGGGCACAAGCCAGATGTGCAGGCTGCATGGCTGGGCGGTGCTGCATGAATTCACCCTGCCAGGGCGCAGGCGCGCGGATATCATGGCGCTTACGCCCAGGGGCCATTTCATCTGTATCGAAATCAAGTCCGGCCTGCCCGATTTCCGTGCTGACCAGAAATGGCAGGATTACGTACCGTGGTGCGACCAGATGTATTTTGCCGTCAACCAGGATTTTCCACAGGCTGTCCTGCCAGATACCACGGGCCTGATCCTGGCCGCGACGGGTTATGGTGTGGAAGGGGGCGCAGCCTGTGTTGACTGCGCGATCCTGCGTCCATCCCCACATACCGCACTGGCCCCCGCGCGACGGCGGCAGCTTACACTCCAGTTTGCCATGCAGGCCGCAGAGCGGTTAGGCAGGATGGAAATGCCACAGGTGGAGCACGCGGTGAAAACGGCGCTCCGTGTGGAATGATATTTTCTGACCCTGAAAAAAGGTTACCCGATGACACAGGCCATTCTGACCCGTTTTGAAGCCGCCCGTTCGGTCGTACGTGATGCAGCGGCCCTTGCCATGAAAATGCGTCCTGCCCCCGGCGGCCCAAAGGGCACGCAGAAAAGCGCGCAGGACTGGCTGACGGAAACCGATGGCGCGGTGGAAGCCTTCATTTCCGAACGAATCGGCACGCTGTTCCCTGAGGATGGCTTTCAGGGCGAGGAAGAAGGTCGCACCCGCACCGGCACCCTGCGCTGGGTGGTGGACCCGATTGACGGCACGTCCAACTATGCCCGCGGTCGCAACCGCTGGTGCATCTCGCTTGGGCTGTTGGATGGCGACACACCAGTTGCCGGCATTATCGAAGCGCCCGCACTGGGTGAAACCTATACGGCGGTACGTGGGCACGGGGCGTTCCTCAATGGTCAGCGCATCCATGCATCCCCCGTTACCGATACCGCGTCTTCCCTGATCGAGATGGGATGGAGCAATCGCGTGCCTGCCGGTGTATTCCAGCAGAAGATCGATGCGATCCTGAACCTTGGCGCCATGCCGCGTTCCGGTGGTTCGGGTGCCATTGCGCTTGCGGAAGTCGCCTGTGGCCGTCAGGACGGTTATCTGGAAATCTGCATCAACCTGTGGGATGTGGCCGCGGCCCTTGTCCTGCTGGATGAAGCCGGGGCGCGGGTGTCTCCCTTCCTGCGCGATGGTGGCCTGACCGGTGGCATCCACATCCTTGCTACCGCTCCGGGCATTGCCGATGCGCTGTCCGACGCGGTGGGCGTCTCCCTTAAATAACCGCAATATATGGCTGTATCGTGCCACACGGTCTTGCCTTATGGACCATGATTCAGCCATGAAAACGGACCACTCCAAGGCACGGGCCGTTTTGGTGGATCTGCCGTTACGAATCGGAAAGGGAGCATGGGTTTGCACAAGTTTCATCTCATCAGGACATCATTCGCCACCCTGGCCCTGATGATGCCGCTACATGCCGCCATGGCTGCCAGCATGGAAGAAGAACAGAGCCTGGTGGACCGCGCCACCCTGACCGTTCGTGACATGTTTTCCACCGCAACCGCAGGCAGCAAGGTGACCCGTTACCTGGCCGAAGCGCGTGGGGTCATTGTCTGTCCGTCCGTCTTTCGCATGTCGATCGCCTTCGGCGGCGGCGGCGGTGGCTGCGTGTTCCTGACACGGGATGCCCATGGGTCATGGTCCGACCCTGCGTTCTACCGCATGTCCTCGGCCAATTTCGGTCTCCAGCTTGGCATGCAGGATGTCGAGGTCATGCTGTTTGTCATGACCGACGATGGCGTGCAGTCCCTGCTGGACAGCCAGATGAAGCTGAGTGCGGATGTCGGCACGTCCTTTGCGTCCTCCGGGTCGGGACTGGAAACCGGCACGGCGGGTGAACACAACACGTCTATCCGGGGCGTGCAGAAATCCAAGGGACTGTTTGCCGGTGCGGCCCTTGGCGGCTCCAAGATGCGGGTAAACAGTGCCGCCAACCGTGCCTATTACAACCAGATTGTGGGACCGGAAGACATTGTGGTTTCCATGCGGGTCAACAATTCAGGCGCAGACCCGCTCCGCTCCGCCCTGAGCGAGGTCCTGACCGCAGCGCAGGCCCGCCCGGACAAGAACGGCAAAACCGGCACCACAAATACGGATACCACCACAACGCAGCAGCCGATGGCAACGGCCCCATCCGGATCGGTCAGCAGCCAGAGCCTGCCGCCACAGTAATCACCCCACCAGACATCACCGCTTTCCTCTATTTGGGGGAAGCGGCCTGTGCATGCTTCCCTGCGCGGAACGCGGACACGTTGCGGTTATGATCCCCCAGGGTCGTCGCAAAATCATGACCGCCATGCCCGTTCGCCACAAAATACAGCTGGTCACCCCGTGCCGGATGGGCGGCAGCCTCCAGTGCCGCGGCTCCCGGTGAACAGATCGGTCCCGGCGGAAGACCCGCTATCACATACGTATTATAGGCCGTAGGCTGCATGAGGTCGGCATGGGACAGGGCATGGCCCAGTGGCCCAGCGCCCTGATTCAATCCATAGACCACAGTCGGGTCGGACTGTAGCCGCATACCCTGTTGCAGGCGGTTGAGAAACACACGCGCCACCATGGGGCGTTCAGCCGGGTTGCCCGTCTCACGCTCGATCATGGATGCCAGAACCAGCAGATCATGACGGTTCATGATGGTGGGATCCACTTCCCGCCCTTCCCATGCCTGATCCAGCGCACGATCCATGGCACGTTGCATGCGGGCCAGCATCTGCGCGCGCGGCATACCCCATTCATAATCATAGGTCAGCGGCATGACCGCCCCTTCGGCGGGGAACGGAAAGCTGCCATCCATATACGGCGCATGTTCAAGCAGATTTGCAATCTGGATGGCGGACAGACCTTCGGGCACCGTCAGTTTATGCACTACTGGTTTGCCATGCCGCAGAACGAACAGCACCTGCTGTATGGATGCATGCGCCGGAAAAACCAGCTCGGCAGCATGAAATGCCCCATCCACACGGGTCAGGGCGGTTGCAGCTTCAAATACCTTCCGGGTCAGCAGATCAGGGTCAAGGACGCCTGCCTGCTGCAATGTCAGCAGCACCTGTTCCGCGCCACCATGCGGAATCACGACCGTGCGCTGTTCGGTCAGGGGACCGGGGGCTTCGTAATGCCGACCGCCGACGAACGCGATGCCCAGGGCAGACAGGACCAGCACCAGAAATAACAGTCCAAGTGCAGCCAGAACCCTGCGCACGCCTTCTCCTTACCCGGTTTCTGAAATGGAAAGGGCGCCCGCAGGCGCCCCGGTCTTACACGCCGCGCAGGATCACACTGGCATTGGTCCCGCCAAACCCGAAACTGTTGGACAGGATCGTATCAATCTTGCGCTCCTGTGCCGTGTGCGCGATCCGGTCGATCACGCTTTCACGCGACGGGTTGTCCAGATTGAGCGTGGGCGGTGCCACGTTATCGCGAATGGCAAGGATGGAATAGATCGCTTCCACCGCACCCGCCGCACCCAGCAGGTGTCCCGTGGCGGACTTGGTCGATGACATGGCCAGATTACGCGCATCATCACCGAACAGGCGTTCAACCGCATCCAGTTCCAGATCATCCGCCATGGTGGATGTGCCGTGGGCATTGACATACTGGATGTCAGCAGGGGTCAGACCCGCGCTGCGCATGGCGTTCTGCATGGCGCGGAATGCACCTTCGTGCCCGGCGGCGGGTGCCGTGATGTGATGTGCATCGCCCGACATGCCGTAGCCAATAACTTCAGCATAGATCCTGGCGCCACGGGCCTTGGCATGTTCATATTCTTCCAGCACCACGATCCCGGCGCCTTCACCCATCACGAAGCCGTCACGGTCACGGTCCCACGGACGGGATGCCTTTTCCGGTTCGTCGTTGAAATGGGTAGACAGGGCCTTGGCGGAACAGAACCCCGCGATGCCCAGCGGGCATACGGCGGCTTCAGCCCCACCGGCGACCATGACATCAGCATCACCCAGCATGATCATGCGGGCCGCGTCGCCAATGGCATGCACACCCGTAGCGCAGGCCGTAACCACCGAATGGTTCGGCCCCTTGAATCCGTATTTGATGGAGACATGCCCCGAGACCAGATTGATCAGGGCGGACGGGATGAAGAAGGGCGACAGGCGGCGTGCCCGTCCTTCCTTCACCGTCACCGATGCCTCGTAAATGGTCTGGAGGCCACCGATACCCGCACCAATCATGACACCGGTGCGGCAGCGGTCTTCTTCCGATTCCGGCTTCCAGCCCGAATCCTCGACCGCCTCGGTCGCCGCCACAAGACCAAGATGGATAAAGCGATCCATCTTTTTCTGGTCCTTGACGGGTATCCAGTCCGAAAGGGTCAGGCCGCCACTTTCCGTTGGCCCTGCGGGCACTTCACCCGCAACCTGTGCCGGCAGGTCGGACGCGTCGAACGAAGAAATGCGGCCAAAGCCGTTTTCCCCGGCCACGAGACGTGACCAGTTACGCTCCACACCCAGTCCCAGAGGGCTGACAATGCCCATACCGGTTACGACAACGCGCCGCTGTCCAGACGTTAATCCGGTAGACTGCATCAACCCGTCCTGCTCCTGAAAGTAACGATACCTGACTGAATTCGTGTAAATATGATCGGAAACAGACCGATCAGGCAGCTTTCTGCTTTTCGATGTAGTCGATCGCGTCCTTCACGGTCGTGATCTTCTCGGCTGCGTCTTCGGGGATCTCGACGCTGAAAGCTTCCTCGAACGCCATGACCAGTTCCACCGTGTCCAGGCTGTCGGCGCCCAGATCATCAATGAAAGAGGCGTCGGGAGTGACCTTGCTTTCGTCCACACCAAGGTGCTCGACTACGATCTTCTTAACCTTATCGGCGATTTCGCTCATCTGTCTCTGCTTCCTGTCTGCCCCTGAAAGAAACGGGCGGTTCGAAACGTGTTCGTCCTGTAACGTCCCTGCAAACCAGTGTTTCACACCAGCCCGCTTCGGACGAAGCTGCGGGCGATTAGCACGGTTTTGATGCGATCGCCAAGGCGGCGAATGCATTTCCTGTCTGCTCGCCCCGCAATTAAGGGGACAGCGCGGCCGTCAGGACTATCTTTTTTGTCACTTCCGGCCTGCTGTCCAGCAAAATATCACATCTGTCAGACCATCGCCATGCCGCCATTGACATGGATCGTGGCCCCGGTGACCCACCCGGCCTCATCAGAAGCAAGGTAAACCACGGCCGGGGCAATGTCCGCCGCCTGCCCCATGCGGCCAAGGGGAATGGATCCCACCAGCTTTTCCTTCTGTGCATCTGGCAGCACATCGGTCATGGCGGTCTGGACAAAACCCGGGGCCACGGTGTTGACGGTCACGCCACGGCTACCGGCTTCCTGCGCCAGCGACTTGCCCATGCCGATCATCCCGGCCTTGGCGGCGGCGTAATTGGCCTGCCCCGCATTGCCTGTCACCCCCACAACGGAGGCGATGTTGACAATCCGTCCCGCCCTGCGGCGCAGCATGCCCTTCAGGGCGGCGCGACACAGGCGGAAGGGGGCGGCCAGATCAACGTCCAGCACGCGGCTCCAGTCCTCGTCCTTCATCCGAATCGCAAGCGTGTCACGCGTCAGCCCGGCATTGTTGACCAGTATGGCCAGCGGGGCACCTGCCTTTTCCTCGGCGCTGGCGACCAGCGCGTCGGCTGCAGCAGCATCCGACAGGTCGGCGGGACAGACATGCAGCCGGTCCGCGCCACCTTCCGCGCCGATGGACGCCGCCACGTCCTCCAGCACCGCCTGCCGGGTGCCCGACAGCACCACGACCGCACCCTGCGCATGCAGCGCACGCGCGATCTCGCGCCCGATTCCACCTGATGCCCCGGTAACCAGAGCAACCTTTCCGTCCAGCCTGAACATGACCTGTCCGTTCCCTTCGGTATCCATCAATTCAACATGATCCCACGACTGAAGCCGTGGGACAGATGCCTGTTTCAGCGCGCGGCCAGGCAGGCCTCGATATCGGCCGGGGTCCCGACCGAACGGGTGGCCACGTCGCCATTGATCCGCTTAACCAGCCCGGCCAGCACCTTGCCCGAACCGATTTCCACAAAACTGTCGACACCCATGGCCACCATGGCGTCAACGCTTTCACGCCAGCGCACCGTGCCGGTCACCTGACGCACCAGCAGATCGCGGATCGTGGCCGGGTCGGTGACCTTGGCCGCCGTCACATTGGCCACCACGGGCACGACCGGGGCCTTGATGTCCGTGTCAGCAAGGGCCACACGCATTTCCTGGGCGGCAGGGGCCATCATCGAGCAATGGAACGGGGCAGAAACCGGCAGCCTGAGCGCCCGCTTGACGCCCTGCGCCCTGGCCAGGGCGATGACACGGTCAATGGCCGCCGTCTCGCCCGCCACGACCACCTGGCCGCCGCCATTGTCGTTAGCGACTTCAAGCACCTGCATGTGGGCCTTGCCCGCGTCGTCGGTAAAGGTCGCGGCTTCCGCGCACAGGCTGGCGGCGCGATCCATGTCCATGCCCACGCCAATCAGAGCGGCCATGCCTCCCTCGCCCGGCGGCACGGCCTTCTGCATGGCGTTGCCGCGCAGGCGCAGCAGGCGGGCCGTCTGGGCGATACCCAGCGCGCCTGCTGCCGCAAGGGCCGAATATTCACCCAGCGAATGTCCGGCCACCAGCGCTACGTCACGCTTCAGGTCCACGCCCCCATCACGTTCAAGTACCCGCAGCACCGCCAGCGAGACCGCCATCAGCGCGGGCTGGGCATTGTCGGTACGGGTCAGATCCTCCATCGGCCCTTCGAACATGAGCTTCGAGAGGTGCTGGCCCAGGGCATCATCCACTTCCTGGAACACTTCCCGCGCAGGGGCGAATGCCTCGGCCAGATCGCGTCCCATTCCAACAGACTGACTTCCCTGACCGGGGAAAACAAAAGCTTGCACAGGCATGACTTCCATCCACACTCATATTGTTTTTCGGTTCCACCGCGTGATGCGGGTTGCGACAGGCAGTGTCAATCACCATCCCGCCCTGCGCGCAGGCGGTACCATGCCAGCAGCAGCCCATCCCACGGCAGCGCCGCCCCTTCGCGCAGGCGCCAGAACCAGCGTCGTCCCAACCGCTGCGCGGCAGGCGCATCTGGCGGGGGCACACGCACCACCTGCCACCCCATCATCCGCATGAGCAGCAGGCAACGCGGCAGGTGATAGGCGCTGCTGGCCACGCCAACCGGCCCCACATATCCCCGTCGCCGCAATAGTCTTGTGCACCGGATGACGGAGGCCAGCGTATCGGGGGCCGTATCCTCCATCATGATGGCATCGGACGGGACGCCCCTGCCGCACAGCATATCAGCCATGACGGCCGCCTCCCGCCGCCCAGAGGGAAGCGAAGGGCCTCCGGTGGGCACATACACCACCTTGCCCCATTGCCCGCCAAAGGCATGGGCCGCCGCCACGCGCAGCCGCAGCGTACGCGTGGGCATGCCGTCAGGTTTCAGTTTCGCGCCGAATATGACGACCGGCAGGCCGTCGTCCCCCCACGCCTGTCCCGCCATGGTCAGTGCGGCGCGCGCAGCAGCACCCGGTTCAGCGATTCCAGCGTGGTGAAGACCTGCTCCCAGACCTTTGCGAACCGACCGGCGGACAGGCCACGCGTTTCCATGATCGCGGCGATCTCCCCCACCGTGCGCTCCCCATCGATCAGGGGCAGGATGCCGCGCGTCTGCGGCGGCACGGCGATGGCGACCTGCAACGTGCCAAAGGCGAAAGGCAGCCGGTCATCGCCACCAATCATGCGGGCCAGTTCGATACCGGGAATTTCCCGCATGATGGGCACGGCATCCGCCGCCATGGAATCTGCGCGGACTACGGGCTCGCTGATCCGGCGCACATAGGCGACATGGGTGGCCATGTTGCCTGCCACGTCCTCCGCCACGGCCTGGCGGGCACGTTCGGGCAGGGCCGCAATCCGTTCGCGCAGGCGCGGGTCGGGCAGCAGCAGGGCGGGGTCGTAACGGGCCGGTTCCATCAGGCACGCAGTCGCCAGCCCCGCGCGGTCCAGCAGGCCGTGGAAGGCAGTGATGTCATACGCCCGGTCACGCGGGTTGAGCAGCAGGTCATACAGCCCTGCATCCCCACCGGTCAGGTGATCGCCAAAATTGCCGTTCTGCCGCAGCCACGCTGTGGCCGGCAGATGCCGCATGACACGACGCGCCACGTCCAGCCGCTGCTTCGGCGCATCCGCCACCGGGGCCAGACGCTCCAGCGCGTCCTGCAGCATGTACACGCCCGTGCGCCCGTAAGGCGCATAGACCATGAGGCCCATTCCCCCACCGGGGGCCAGCACGCCCTCCAGTGCCGCAAGCCCGGCATCGGGGTCTGGCAGATGGTGCAGCACGCCACAGCAGTCAATATAGTCAAACGGTCCGGAAGCTACCGTAGCAAGGTCGGTCAGGTCACCGCGCAAGAAGCGCATGTTTTCCAGCCCCCGCACCTGTGCCCGCGCCCGCGCCGTTTCCAGCGCCACGGGGGAGCGGTCGAGGCAAAGCACCTCCCCTGCCCGTCCCGCGCGCGCCATGTGGGTGGCCAGCATGACCGCGCCATCGCCCGTGCCACATCCGGCCACCAGTACCCGCAACGGCAGTGATTGCGGCCGGGTGGCCCCGAAGACCCAGTAATCGATTTCACGCAGGTGACTGGGGCTGCCGATCAGCAGGCGGCTCTTTTCCTCACGCGGGTCGCGGGCGGGATAGGGATACTGCTCGTACTGGGCCTGTAGCCCGGCGTCACGCGCATCATGGGCGGGTGGGGCATCGGTTTCATGCTGGCTCATGACATGGGCCTCAGCGCGGCAGCAGCTTGCCGCGCTGCCAGGCCTCGGCGGCTTCGTCGGCGCTCATGCCATCAAAACGCATGGCGTGGTCCAGCGCGCTGACCACCTTGTTGCCCAGCGTCAGTTCATCCAGCTCATCCAGCAGATCCTGATCCATGTCGACCCGCACGGCGGAGCGTAGCAGGATACGCGCGTCCTGTTCGGCCCCGTACGCGCCCTTCGGGTCATCCAACTGCGCCAGCCGCTGCCCGTAATGCAGGAAGGAGGGCTGCCATGTCGGGATAATTTCGGGCAGGCCACCGGCGAGGATATGAGCCGCGTGGTCGTACGCTTCCGCATCGGGGCGGCTGGCGATGGTGTATCCCGCTTCCGTCAGGTTGTAGGCCGCGACAACCTGACGCACGCGGTCCAGGATGGAGTCCGGGGTCACGATCTCACGACCGATGGGGCAGCCCTCACCCGCCAGCTGGGCCACCGACGTGATTCCGGTCGCCGCCGCTTCGGGCACGCACCAGCCAAAGGCAGGGCGGTACAGCTGGCCAAATGCTTCCATGCCCAGGTCGGGGGCAAGGAAGGCGGCATCAACATCAGGCAGCCATGCGGACACGAACAGGTCCACATCGCCACGGCGCATGTGTTCCACCATTTCGGCGCGGGCGGCCACGACGTATTCGATTTCAAGTTCATAGGCTTCAAGCACGCGCGCCACGGCTGCCGCCGACGCCTGCTGCAGGGTATTGTCCAGATGACCCAGGGTCACGGTTGTCATGTAATCTCACTCCTTGATGGATGGGGCCGATCCGTCAGCCCTGCTGCTGGGGCACACGCAGGCGGCCGGTCTGGACCGGAACCTTGCGCTGGGGATGCGTGGAAGGAACGGCATAATCGAACACGAGGGTGCTGATGATGAAGGGGGCCGCGAATTTCTTGAAGGCTTCATGCGCGGGATCGAAATAGGCCGGATCGGTCACGACCGGACGGCCAACGTAGTAATTGCGATCCCCTTCGGAATTGAACGTGACGATAAAGGCCTGCTGCAATCCCTCATCCTGCCCTTCCCCGCTCATCTGCGCACCTGTCTCGATGGAGGCGACGACAGGGCTGCCATCGCTGCGCCGGGAAATCTGGCGCAGCGCCATGAAGCGACGAACGACCTCCGCGCGCTGGGCGTCGGTAATGACCGGCAGAAAGCGGAACATGACGATATGCCGCACCGTGCCCGGATGGAAACCGGGGGATGTAAAGGTCACCAGTCCCACCTGGGACGCGATCAGCCGTTCGGCATGGGCGGCGTCGCTGATCTGGGCTTCGGGCGGGGTATCCGTCCCTGCCGTGTCGGGGGCCGCTGGCGCATCCGCCCGCGCCGTGCCCGCCAGCACAAGGCAGCCTGCCGCCACAACGGCAAGATACCGCATCTTCATGTCCCGAACCTTCATTATGTCTGTCTTCATTCCTGTCTGTGGGTGGACGGCGGTCAGGCCGCCGCCATGACGCGCGCGAATTGGCGCTGGCGCATCATGATGAGGTGGTACACCCCCCTGGCAATCAGCGCATGCAGCCGTCCGTGCGGCGTCCACCCGATTGTCTTGAGGATCATGCCCGTCACCCGCACGGCATGCCGTGGCTGGTAAAAGCGCAGCGCGCGCGACATGTAGGCCGCGATGCAGCGTTTGTGGTCATAGGGCACGGTACTGGGTTCATTGGTGGTGTGGAAGGCGGAAGCCAGCTCATCATCCTCGCTTTCCGTCACCCGGCCCAGGGCAATGCGCGTGCGCTGCCATACCCCAAGGTGCTCGCGCCGCAGGTAGCGCCGCATGTGGTCATAGAACAGCTTGAAATGACGGTATTCATCCGCCGCGATCTGCCGGCATATCGCCTTGAGCACGGGTTCGTCCGTGGCGTCGGCCAGTGCGGTGTAGAATGAGGAGGTACCCGTTTCCACCATGCAGCGCGCGATCAGTTCCCCCGTGCGCGACCCACGGATGGAAGCATCCACATCCAGATCCAGCCGGTAGGACTGCCGATACCGGTCAAACGCCGCCATGTAGTCCCATGACGGGTCTGCCAGCATGGCCCACCGGCCCAGGGCATCGCCATGCTGCACCTCTTCCTGTGCCCAGTTATCCGCCGCCTGGCTGAAATCAGGATCATCGGCGAATACATTCTTCAGATAACAGGCATAATCCAGGCCATTCCGTTCAACGACCGAAGCGGCCTTGACCAATGGGACAATGTCAGGGTCCACACGTCGCGGATCGAAACGGTCCCAGTCCATCTGTTCAATGCGCCAGTGTTTCATCGCTACCTGTTCTTCTGCATTTTCTCCATGACGGCGCGCCGCGCGTGCCATTGCTGGAGACGACATGACACATGTTTCATGTTTACGCCAATCCCGCATCCATCCCACCCCTGTCATTCCGGGGCCATATCGTGCTAGGGGCGTAGCCCGACACCGCCAATAAGAACGACAGATTGGGTCGCCAAATGAATATTCACGAATATCAGGCAAAGGCGCTTCTGCGCTCCTACGGCATGCCCGTGCCTGAAGGACGTGCCGCCACCACCGCAGCGGAAGCCGTTGATGCCGCCCGCGCCCTGAATGCGCCGGTTACGGTGGTCAAGGCACAGATCCACGCGGGTGGGCGCGGCGCCGGGCATTTCGCGGGAAAACCCGAAGGCAAGGGCGGCGTACGTCTGGCCCGCGACACGGGCGAAGTCAGCGATGCCGCCACAGCCATGCTGGGTGAAGTGCTGGTCACCAAACAGACCGGCCTGATGGGCCGGCTTGTACGCACGCTATATATCGAATCCGGCTGCGATATTGCGCGTGAACTGTATTTTTCCATGCTGGTCGATCGCGGCACGGGCCAGATCGTCATTGTGGCATCCCCCGATGGCGGTATGGAAATCGAGGACGTGGCGGCCCGCACGCCTGAACGCATCCTCAAGGAATATGTCGACCCGGCCAAGGGGCTGTGTGATTACCAGTCGCGCGACCTTGCCGTGCGCCTCGGCCTGAAGGGGCGTGAGATCAGAGCGTTCCAGAACGTCGTGCGTTCCGCCTACAACGCCTTTACCGGCCTTGACGCCGCGATCGTGGAAATCAACCCGCTGGTCGTGACCGGTTCGGGCGACCTGCTGGCGCTGGACGCCAAGATGTCGTTCGATGAAAACGCGCTGTTCCGCCACCCCGAACTGGCGAAGCTGCGTGACGTGCACGAGGAAGACCCGCGTGAGCGCGAAGCCGCCGAATACGGGCTGGCCTATGTCGGACTGGATGGCAACATCGGCTGCATGGTCAATGGCGCGGGCCTGGCGATGGCGACGATGGACATCATCAAGATGGAAGGCGAGGAGCCTGCCAACTTCCTTGATGTCGGTGGTGGCGCATCCAAGGAACGGGTGGCGGCCGCCTTCCGCATCCTGATCGGCGATCCGAAGGTGCGCGGCATCCTTGTCAACATCTTCGGTGGCATCATGCGCTGCGACGTGATTGCGGAAGCCATCATCGCCGCATCGCACGAAACCGGGCTGAGCGTCCCGCTGGTCGTGCGCCTGGCGGGCACGAATGTCGAACGCGGCAAGGCGCTTCTGGCTGAATCCGGCCTGACGATCATCCCCGCCGATGACCTGGGCGATGCCGCCCGCAAGATCGTATCCGCCGTCCGTAATGCGGGAGCCTGAGTGAATGTCCATTCTTGTCAACCAGTCCACCAAGGTGATCACGCAGGGCTTTACCGGCGCGCAGGGCACCTTCCACACTGAACAGGCCATTGCCTATGGCACCCGCATGGTCGGTGGCGTCACACCGGGCAAGGGCGGCAGCCTGCACCTTGGCCTGCCGGTATTCGACACCGTAGCGCAGGCGCGTGAAGCGACCGGGGCCGATGCCTCCGTCATCTACGTGCCGCCCGCGGGCGCTGCGGATGCGATCCTTGAGGCAATTGCCGCCGGCATCCCGCTGATCGTATGCATTACCGAAGGCATCCCGGTGCAGGACATGGTGCGCGTGCGCGCGGCCCTCGAACGCTCCGACAGCCTGCTGATCGGCCCCAACTGCCCCGGCATCATCACGCCGGATGAATGCAAGATCGGCATCATGCCCGGCCCGATCCACCGCCGTGGCCATGTGGGCATCGTTTCACGCTCGGGCACCCTGACCTATGAGGCCGTAGCCCAGACATCGGCCATTGGCCAGGGGCAGAGCACCTGTGTCGGTATTGGCGGCGACCCGGTCAAGGGCATGGATTTTACCGATGTCCTTGAACGCATGATCGCGGACCCGGACACGCATTCCATCGTCATGATTGGTGAAATCGGCGGCACATCCGAAATCGATGGCGCCGAACTGATCCGCGCCAGTGGCACGCGCAAGCCGGTCGTGGGTTTCATCGCCGGCGCCACCGCACCGCCGGGCCGTCGCATGGGCCATGCGGGTGCCGTGATTACCGGCGGGCACGAGACCGCCAGCGCCAAGATCGAGGCCCTGCGTGAAGCGGGCATCCATGTCGCCCCCAGCCCTGCCGAGCTGGGCACGACACTGGCCCGCGTGCTGGGCTGACCCATACTTCCGGCGATGGCCCCATAACAATAAAAGTATGGTCATCGCCGGTTTTGTATGGCACAGCCGGAAAAGTTTTCCACTTCACCGCCAGAGGATCCAGACCGATGCCCGATGGGAGCAGCCCGGACACCCTGTCCATGCACGCCGGGGCCACCAGCCTGCCCCCCATAAGGACAGACTGGACGCGTGACGAAGTCGCAGCCCTTATGGCGCAGCCCTTCCCGGACCTGATCTACCGCGCACAGACGGTGCATCGTGCCCGTTTCGACCCCACGGAAATGCAGATTTCCACCCTGCTGTCGATCAAGACCGGCGGTTGCCCCGAAGACTGCGCCTATTGCCCGCAGAGCGCCGTGCATGAGGATGGCGGCGTGAAGGCCAGCCGCCTGATGGCCGTGGAAGAAGTGCTGAAGGAAGCCCGCGCCGCCAAGGCCGCAGGCGCGGCACGTTTCTGCATGGGTGCGGCGTGGCGCAGCCCCAAGGAACATGATCTTGAGACCGTGTGCGCCATGGTCGAGGGCGTGAAGGCGCTGGGACTGGAAAGCTGCGTGACACTGGGCATGCTCGATAACCGTCAGGCGCACAGGCTCAAGGATGCCGGGCTGGATTACTACAACCACAACATCGATACCTCGCCCGAATATTATGGCGACATCATTTCCACCCGCACCTTTCAGGACCGTCTTGACACGCTGGAAAACGTGCGCGATGCCGGGATCAATGTCTGCTGTGGCGGCATTGTCGGCATGGGGGAAGACATCACGGACCGTGCGGGCATGATCGCGACGCTCGCCAGCCTGCCCCGCCATCCCGAAAGCGTGCCGATCAACATGCTGGTGCGCGTGGAAGGCACCCCGCTGGCGGACAGGGCGGCAGCGGTTGACCCGATCGAATTCGTGCGCACCATCGCCGCCGCCCGCATCACCATGCCTGCCAGCCGCGTACGTCTTGCCGCAGGCCGCGAAGACATGAGTGATGAAGCCCAGACGCTGTGCTTCCTTGCTGGCGCCAATTCCATTTTTTATGGCGAACGCCTGCTGACAACGCCCAATCCGGCAGCCCTGCGTGACCGGCAGTTGCTTGACCGGCTGGGCATGCATACATCACACAAACAGGGCTGAACCCGACGCAGCCGGGCGCGGGACCGGCTGGGGCAGTTCCCACGCGTGGTGCCCTTTTTCCGGCCGCGTGCATTACGAAATCTGGAACATGTCCTATACCGTAAAGGAAATATTCCCCACCCTGCAGGGCGAGGGCGCGCAGGCGGGCCGTACGGCAGTATTCTGCCGGTTTACGGGGTGTAACCTGTGGTCGGGTCTGGAACGCGACCGGGACCGAGCCACCTGCCGGTTCTGTGATACGGATTTCATCGGCACCGACGGCCCCGGTGGCGGTCGCTTCGCGGATGCGGACCATCTGGCCGACGCCATTGCCGCACAATGGCCCGCACGGGACAGGAAAGGGGCCTTCGTTGTCCTGACCGGCGGTGAACCCCTGTTGCAGCTTGATGATGCGCTGATTGCGGCATTACATGCACGCGGCTTTGAAATCGCGGTGGAAACCAATGGCACCATGGCCGCACCGGACGGGATCGACTGGATATGCGTCAGCCCCAAGGCCGGTGCGGATCTGGTCCAGACGCATGGACATGAACTGAAGCTGGTCTATCCCCAGCCGGACCTGCTGCCCGATCAGGTGGCCGGGCTTGATTTCCAGCAGTTCTGGCTCCAGCCAATGGATAATGCCAATCGTGCCCGCAACACCACCGATGCGGTCACGTATTGCATGTATCACCCGCAATGGCGGTTGTCATTGCAGACCCACAAGCTGATCGGGATACCCTGATATGAGCGTTCCCCCTCCCCCATCCCATCCTGAAAATGAAGCTGCACTGGTCCTGTTTTCCGGCGGTCAGGATTCAGCCACCTGCCTTGCATGGGCACTGGCGCGTTTTGGCCGGGTGGAGACGCTTGGTTTCGATTACGGGCAGCGCCATGCGGTTGAACTGGAATGCCGCGCAGCCCTGCGCGACGGGATGGCGAGACAGAATGCCCGGTGGGCCGAGCGTCTGGGCGCGGACCATACACTCGACCTTGCCGCCCTTGGCACCGTATCGGACACGGCGCTGACGCGTGAAGCCAAGATCACAATGAGCGAAAACGGCCTGCCCAACACATTCGTACCCGGTCGCAACCTGATTTTCCTGACCTTTGCCGCGGCCCTGGCTGCACGCCGCAACATCCGCCATATCGTGACCGGCGTGTGCGAGACTGATTATTCCGGCTACCCTGACTGCCGCGATGACACGATCAAGTCCCTGCAGGTAACGCTCAACCTTGGCATGGACGCCCACTACGTGCTGCACACGCCATTGATGTGGATAGACAAGGCACAGACATGGGAACTGGCCCACCAGCTGGGTGGTGATGCGCTTGTCCACCTGATCAACCGCGAAAGCCATAGCTGCTACCTTGGCACACGTGGTACCCTTCATGCATGGGGACATGGCTGCGGCACCTGCCCTGCCTGCAGATTGCGCAAGGCGGGATGGGAGCAGTACATGGCGGCACGCCAGCATGTTTGAACTGGTTTTCACCCGGCGCTTTTCCATGGCGCACCGGCTGCTGGCGGGCGAAAGCGAACGCTGCGCCCTGCCCCATGGCCATAATGAATATATCCGCGTCCACCTGCGCGCCACGAACCCGACGGCACTGGACGGCCGCACCAACATGGTCATGCCCTTCCAGCGGGCGAAGGGTATCTGGCATGGCTTTATCGACAACCATGTCGACCATGCCCTGCAACTGTCGGAAGATGATCCCCTGCGCGCATGGTTTGCCCGGCACGAACCACAGCGTGCGCAGCGCATACTGGTCACACCCGGCGACCCCACGACCGAACTGCTGGCCTGCCTGCTTATGGCCAAGCTGAATGCCTTCCTTGCCGCCGATAACGGGACGCTGACCTGCGCCAGCATTGAAATCGAGGAAACACCCACCAACACGGTCCGTTACAGTGGCGACCCGCTGGCGGTCCTGCCCCAGCCGCGTCCCGCCCCGCACTGCTGGTGGCGGCGTGCGGACACGACCATTTCCGATACCTGATTACCCTTCTGCCCCGAAAGGCCCCGTTTTTTTCATGTCTGCACTCGCCCGTTACCGTCAGGAATGGTTCGGTAACATCACGCGCGACACACTGGCCGGTATGGTCGGCACGTTTGCGCTGATCCCCGAAGTCATTGCTTTTTCCTTTGTCGCGGGGGTCGATCCCGCAGTCGGGCTTTATGCGTCTTTTGTCATAAGCGTCGTGATCGCCTTTACCGGCGGCAGGCCGGGCATGATATCCGGGGCAGCCGGGTCCGTAGCCCTGGTGGCCGCAGCCCTGGTTCGCGCCCATGGGGTGCAGTATCTTCTGGCCGCGACCCTGCTATGTGGCCTGTTGCAGGTTGTGTTCGGTATCCTGCGGCTGCATGTGCTGATGCGCTATGTCTCGCGCCCGGTGCGGACCGGGTTTGTCAATGCGCTGGCCATCCTGATCTTTTCAGCGCAGGTCCCGCATATGCTGCATGTGACATGGCATACCTATGCCATGATCGCGCTGGGGCTGGTGATCATCTACACCCTGCCCCGACTTTTCTCCGCCATCCCGTCACCACTGATCTGCATTGTTGTGCTGACCGTAGTGTCGATGCTGTACCCCATGCCGCTGCATACGGTCGCCGACCTTGGCCGCCTGCCTGACAGCCTGCCGCATCTGGTCTGGCCTGATGTACCGTTCTCGCTTGATACACTCAACATCATTGCACCCTTTGCGCTGGCGATGGCCAGCGTAGGTGTGCTGGAATCCATGATGACGGCCCGCGTGGTGGATGACCTGACGGAAACCCACAGCAGCAAGCGGCAGGAATGCATGGGGCTGGGTATCGCCAATATCGCCGTCGGCCTGTTTGGTGGCATCGCGGGGTGTGGCATGATCGGACAGACCGTAGGTAACCTGCGTTATGGCGGGCGGGGACGGCTTTCCACTTTCGTGGCGGGCGCCTTCCTGCTGCTGCTTATGGTGGCGCTGCGCCCATGGGTGGCGCAGGTGCCGGTGGCAGCCCTTGTGGCAATCATGATCATGGTGTCGGCCAGCACGTTTTCATGGTCATCGCTACGTGACCTTGTCCATCATCCCCGCACCACCAGTGTCATCATGCTGGCGACGGTGGCAGTTGTCGTGGGCACGCATGACCTTGCTGCAGGTGTTGCCGTGGGCGTACTGCTGAACGGGCTGTTTTTTGCCTTTCAGGTATCCAGCATGCTGTCAGTCAGCAATACGCTTTCGGCTGATAACCAGACGCGGACCTATATCGTGAACGGGCAGGTCTTCTTTGCCTCATCCGACAGCTTTGCCGATGCATTCGACCTGCATGATACCGCCCGCCACATCACGATCGACCTGACCCATGCCCATTTATGGGACATGACGGCCGCCGGCATGCTGGAAGAGCTGATTGGCAAGATGGAGGCACAGGGCATGGATGTACAGCTGATCGGACTGAATGGCGCCAGTACCCGACTTCTGACCAGGCATACACGGCTGCAGCCGGCATAATGACAGGTATGGTGGGCTGGATGGGCCCACCCCATTAAGCTGTTGAAAATTTCCGGGAGTCACCTTTTTTAAAAAAGGCGGCACTCTTGCCTGATTACGAACCCGGCACACGCAACGGATGCCCTGCCGGGCAAAAGGCTGATCCCTATTTTTTCTTTGTCGTCGTCGCAGCGGCAGGCAGGGCAAAAGGATCTGCGACGGTGGTCGTGCCCGCCCGCTTTGCCCAGCGATCAGCCGCAGCCCTGTCACCCGCCTGTCGCGCGCTCTGGCTGGCACGGGCATAAAGCTGGGCCGCTACCTGCGTATTTCCCGCCTTGTCAGCCGCACGGGCGGCAACGCCAAGCGCACGGGCCATATCACGGTAATCCACCTGCGTCTGGCGAAGGGTCGCCGCCTGCATGGCGTCCTGCATGGCGGTCTGTGTGCTACCGCCTGTAGCCAGCAGGTTACGGGCTGCAATTTCCTTTGCATCCGCCGTCCAGCCTGTCGGTACCTTTCCGGTCAGGTTCGCGAAATAGGCATCGACGGATGCCAGCGTGGTCTGATCGTTGCTGTCATCGGCAATCAAGCCACGGATCAGTTGGGCTTTTTCCACAATATCCGGGTCCTGTGCCGCCGCAGCACGTGTAGCGGCATCTGCTGCTTCGGTAGCGCGCCCCAGTCGACGCAGGGCACCCGCCTGCACCAGATCCAGCCCGGCATCATCACCCGTCTGCCCCCGCATCGCCAGAGCCGAACGCGTCGCGGTTACCGTGGACAGCGCATCCTGCGCCTTGTCCTCATCCAGCTGGACAGTGGCAAGGTTATAGCCCGCATCACCTATGGCCGTGACATCATCACGCGCGATAGCCCGCTGGCCTGCGGCACGGTACTGCTGTTCCGCCACCGAAAGACGTTCGAGGCCCACGGCATCCTTCGCGGTATCCATATCCTGCAACAGGGTGGCGTCACCCGGCTGGGTAACTGCCTGGCCCCCACCACATCCTGCCAGCGCAAAGGCAAGGCCGAGGACTGCATATTCCTTCTTCATTCTCATGGCTGCACCTTCTGCGCCGGAAGGCGGGCATGGTTATGCTTCGCCGCCTTGTTGCCATTACCGCCCAGTATCCACAGACCGCGCATCTGATCGACCAGCTTCTGCAGGCTGCTGGCGGTTGTCTGCGCCTGAACCAGAAGCACCGGCAGCTGCTGGCTGGCATCCTGCAGGTTATGGGTAATGGCCGGTGTCGCGTTGCTCAGGTCGCCCGTGGCCTTCTGCACGTTGGTCATGCTGGCGCTCGCCTTGTCCATGACACCCGCAAGCTGTTTTTCGATCGGTGTCAGCTGTGCAATGGTGGCGTTAAGGCTGGTAATCATCTGTTCAGCCTGACGGATCAGGTCGTCATTGGTCATGAGACGCCCGATGGAGCCCTTGCCCGCATGCATGTCCGTAATGGTGGCGTCCAGCGTTGCCATCATGTGCTGGGCATTGTCCAGAACCGGGATGACACGGTCACGGATGTCACTGAAGGTCTGGGTAATGGTGTCAGCCGGGTTGGGCGCGTTGGTGGCGCTCAGCACAGCATAGCTCCAGTCCAGCTTGTCCCCCGTCCCGCGTGAAACATCGATGTAGCTGGCCCCGGCCACCACGAAGCGCTTGCGGATGATGGCCGTGCTGTCACGACGGATATAGGGTTCAATATCGGGATCGATCTCGGCAATGGCGTACATGCCCCCCGACGGATTGATCCGCACGCGCCGCACGGTGCCCGCATGGATGCCCATGACCTCCAGATCGTCACCAACCGACAGGCCACTGACACCGTTTTCGGGCAGCACGATCCGCAGCCTGCCCGCCGGCGTCAGCCAGTCACGCAGCACGCCGGCCTCGATCACCGCACCAAGCAGGATGACAAGGGCCACAAGGACCAGTATCCCCACCCATTCATCGGCGTAACGGACGCGCACAAGCTGCCGGATTCCGTCTGACTGTTGTTTCTGGACCATTACACCACCCGCATGGGAAAAAGACCTTCGTCAAGAAGGCGCATGTGGATATTCACCGCCTTGCGATATTCATGCCAGGCCGCCGCGGAACGGACGAACCATAACACGCCACAGCCACGATCCCGCGCCGTGGTCATCATTTCAAGAAACGGCAGGACATTCTCTTCTGGCAGCGTGTCGGATATATCCTCCAGCACCAGCAGGTCCGGCCGCCCCATGAAGGCACGTACACACGCCGCCCGAGCCAGATCCGCACCCGACAGCCGGTCGGGCGCGGACGTTGGCAGGCCGGGAAAACCAAACCGATGCCCCAGTTCAGTGGCATGCAGGACCACGTTATCAAACGGGTCCATGGTATGGTACAGGTGTGGCAGCATGATATTGAGATGCGTGCCAAACAGGTTGAGCCAGCTGCTGTTGCGCGAAATGCGGCCAATACGCCCACGCAGCGCATAGAGCTGCCGGTCGTGCAGGGCGCTCCAGTCCAGCCCCATGAACCTGATATTGCCCTGCGTCAGCGAAACCATGCCTGAACACAGGTCGGCAAACATGGCGGCCCGTTCAAAATCGCGACAATCGATCACCGCGCATTCACCGGGCATGATGCGCAGGTTGTATGGCGCAGGCATGAGGCCGGTTTCCTCGAACGACGGCACGACGTCACGCAGTTCCAGCAGGGGAGCGTTGGCTGTCATGTCAGAAATCCAGCATGAAGAGGATATTGACCACCAGCACCAGCATGATCCCGCGCGCAAATCCACGCGGCATGATGGTGGCCATCGTGTCATTGCTGCTGACGGTCAGGCCCGAAACACATGACCCCACCCCGACAAAGAAACCGACCAGCACGAATTTCAGCGGAATAATCAGGTAATCCCATGTCGTCATCGCAGCAAGGACATTGAAGAAGAATGTCCAGACCGAGGACGTGATGGCCCCCGTGGAATGGGCGACCACAAACCCCATCAGCAGCGATACAACGGCAAAGATCATGCCCAGCGTAAAGCCACCCAGCGTAAAGGCGAACGTACGCGGCATGATCAGCGCCAGAAACGGGTCAATACCGCGCGCCTGTAACGCCCGCACTTCTCCACCCAGCACCATCATGCCGATTTCGGTCAGCGACAGCATGCCGCTGCGCCCCATGATGATGATGCCAACAAGGATGGGGGAAATTTCACGCACCAGCACGGAAACAAGGATCGACCCCGTCATCTGCGCCATGCCTGCATAACCCAGCCAGTACGCAGCCTGTGACACCACCATAAGACCCGTCAGCGTCGCGGTGATCACGATACTAAGGAAACCGCCACTGACAACCTGCCGCAGGGTGGCGCGGAATTCATAGATAACCGGCCTGCGCCATGAATTGGACCGCATGCTTTCGCGCAGCACGCCCCACCCGGCGCCAATCACCAGCAGGGTGTAACGCACCTGATGCCGCGTCAGCCGCCCAAGGGCTGCAAGCCACGGCGCAAAACGCCGCAGCAGATGCACCAGACGACCGGCGTCATCCGGCTGGGGAACAGCCATGGGGCCTGTCTGTGGCGCCGCGCGCTCAGGGGCCTGGGTTGGCGTATCGGTCATCGCCGTCCGGCCAGCACATAAGTACGTGTCAGCCCCATGCCAGGAATGAAGAACCGGCCACGTTCACGAAACAGGAAGTACTGACGCAGGCGTTGGTAAACATTTTCCGATACCTGGATCGTGCCGACATCCGGCGCGCCCTGCGCCATCATCTCGGCCATGCCCATGGCATCCCCCCACAGGTTGAACGCCTGCGGGTTCTTGCCCAGCATGCCGCCAAATACCGGCCCGACATCAATACCGATGCGGAAGACCGGGTCCAGATCCGCTTTCGACAGCATGGCCAGCACGTTTTCACGCATCATGAGCGCAGCATTCGCCATGCGGAACACCGCCCCCTTGTCCGGCGTGCGCGAACACCCCGCTATACAGACGACGCGATGCCCCAGCATGCGGATGGAATACAGCCCGCACTGATGGGCAATATCCTGCAACGCAGCCGCCATGTCATCAATCAGCTTGATATTGGCGGCCGGATCATTCTGGGCCGTCATGATCATGTCAGACAGGCTGATGACCATGATGGTGACGGCGGGATAGAATCCTTCCATCTGGCTCAGGTCCGTAGCGTTCGGCTGTCCGTTTATGGACAACGCACCCGGGGCCAGCAGGAATCCCTGGCTGGGATCGTGAAGTTCCTCTGTGGCTGCGGGCTCCGTTTCCAGTTCCTCACGCGCGGCGGCCACCGCAGTATAATGCTGGGCGGAAAAACGGACCGCCGCCACACCTGCAACCATCTGCACGAAATGATAGACCATTTCCGCCTGCGGCGCATCTTCCAGCGTGATGACCCCGACCGGACCACCATTCCCCACGATCGGGCAGCAGACCAGGGATTTACTGCCAAAAGCACGCATGTACACACGGTAGAATGCTGTCGTGTGCTCATCCGTATCGGCAGCGGTCGTGGCCAGGCGGTCACCATGGAATACGGCGTCGAAAAAGCTTTTCAGGTCCGTGGTGGACATTTCAAAGCCGCCGGAATGCACGTCCTGCAATCGATCATAGGAATCGATGCACATGAGCGTATGGCCATCATGCAGGATCCGCCAGATGGCGGCCCTTCTGGCCTCGGACTGTTCAGCCAGCTTCTTGGTCAGAATCAGGGCATTGTCTTCGGGATTGAACAGTTCCTCGTATTGCGCGACCTCCTGCAGGGCATCACTTTCGTGACCGGCGACCCGCCTCATCCTGGCGATCAGGTTACGCAGGCCGTCACTGCGGCGCGCCTGCAGGAACAGCAGCAGCCCGAAGCCCAGCGCCATGATCACAACCAGAACGAAGAAGATCAGGTTCTGCTGTCCGCCCGCCATGGCGAAACGTGAGAAATCATCCTCGGGCGCCACCAGCAGCAGCACCCAGCTATCCTTGCCGACCGGCAGGTTGGCGGTAATGGTCACATACCGTCGACCATTCACCTTGATGGTACGTGCGCCATAACCATGGACGCGGTATTCATCAAATGCCTTGGTCATGACCGGATATTTCACGGGATCCAGCGTCATCTTGGCCGGATCACCCTGCGCCTTGGTCTGGGTTTCCTGCATACCGTGACCGGCGACAACATTCCCGCCCTGCTGAAGCAGGATCGCGTTA
This sequence comes from Komagataeibacter diospyri, assembly GCF_006538165.1. Taxonomy (GTDB): domain Bacteria; phylum Pseudomonadota; class Alphaproteobacteria; order Acetobacterales; family Acetobacteraceae; genus Komagataeibacter; species Komagataeibacter diospyri. The sequence goes on along the minus strand of NZ_BDLU01000001.1, from coordinate 59,255 downwards.
CCACTTTCACCGATTTTCAGCGAATTGAGAAAATTGTTGAGGTGGTTGAGGGACATGTTGATGGCATAGACATACGTCTTGTCATTACTGCCCTTGTACGGAACCGCCGCCGTAATGGTGATCTGCCTGGTGACTTCCACAAGGTAGGGAGGGGTCCAGATTTCCTGCCCGGCCTTGACCGCATCGGTAAACCATGCATGCCCGCGGGGGTCATATGTACCTGCCGGGGTCTGCCACTGCTTCAGCAGCTTGCCATCGCCGTCACGCAGTTCATGCGTGAAGATCGCCTTGGGCGTACCCACATCATGCAGGGTTGTAAGTGCGGTCTGGCCGGGCTGTTCACCATGTTCCAGCGTACTGAAATTGCCGTCGCTGTCGGCAATGTAGAAGGACTGGATCTGCGGAACATTCCGCATCATGGTGCTGCTGTAGCCGTTGAATATCTTCTGTTCGACCGCTGGGGCACCATGCTCGAGCATGTCGCGCGCCACGATCGCCCCGGCGGAGGCGGGCATGAGGAAGGAACTGACTTCCTTGGCAATATACTCCTGCTGGCTGACCAGCAGGTCATGCGTCAGGGTCAGCGCGCCAGTGCGGACGGTCTGGTAGGAATGCCACCCCACCCCGGCAATGACGGCAATGACCGTAACCACACCGGCCACCGGAATGCCGATATGATAGAGAAAGCGCCGGAACTGGTCGGAAGGGGCAATCGTGGGATCGACAATCTCGTCCGTGGACAATGCTCTCTTCCTGTTTCAATACAATCAGGTACGGCTAACGGGCGCAGACTAACCCAAACGTACCACCGGGACCACTCCCTTTAGTTACATACCGCCCATTCAGCCCAGCCACAACGGTTCGGACAGGCGGCTGACAAAGGCCTGATGGGCTTCCAGTTCGGCGGTATCCGGCCTGACACGTACACAGACATGTCCCGCCGCCCGCACATAGGTATAGGTGGCAATGCCGCCGCCGCCTTCATCCACCGACAGGCTCAGCCCACGCTGGCGGCCCCCGGTCAGTTCCAGATACACCGCGGCCAGCAGCCTGCAGTCCAGCAGCGCGTTATGGGTTGTACGTTCCGACAGGTCGATGGAAAAGCGGCGGCACAGCGCATCAAGGCTGTTGGGCATGCCGGGAAAACGCTCACGCGCCATGTCCAGCGTATCGACCATGCGCCCCATATCCAGTTCAGGCAGCCGTGCCCGCGCCAGTTCTGCGTTCAGGAAGCCGAAATCGAAGCGGGCATTATGCGCGATCAGGGGATCTTTGCCTATGAATTCAAGGAATTCAGGGGCGACCTCCGCGAATTTCGGCTTTCCTTCAAGGTCCGCGCGGGTAAAGCCATGCACGCGCGATGCCTCTTCGGGCACATCACGCTCGGGATCGATCAGGACACGGAAACTGCGCCCGGTGGGCAGGTCACCAATCAGTTCAAGGGCCGCGATTTCAATGACCCTGTCCCCCTTCAGCGGATCAAGACCGGTGGTTTCCGTATCAAACAGGATGGTGCGTTTCATGCAGGCTTTCCTCCGGCCGCAGCCCATGCGGCTGGACTGCCTTCGCGCATCGCATACAGCAAACGCCTGACCTGGCGCACCGTTTCATGGCGCGACAGGCCGGTTTCGATAATCACATCGGCCTGTCGCCGCCGCGCGGCATCAGGCATCTGACGGGCAATGACAGCGTCAATCTGGGCCGGCGTCATCCGCCCCCGCCGCAATACACGCTGGCGCTGTATCGACGCGGGCGCGCTGACCACCACCACCCGGTCGCATATCCGCTCAGCCCCGGTTTCGAACAGAAGCGGGATATCCAGCACGACCCACCGGCAACCGTCGCGTCGCGCACGCTGCACAAACCGCTGTCGTGCCCGACGCACCAGCGGGTGGATGATGGCCTCCAGTCCCTGCATCACGGTTGGACTGGACAGCGCCGCCTGCCGCAGCACCGTCCGGTCCAGCACGCCATCACGCACCGAACCGGGGACCAGCCGTCCGATGGCAGGCAGGGCCGCACCATGCGGGGCCTGCAGCGCAGCGACGGTGGCGTCAGCATCAAACAGCCGTATGCCCGCGCGTTTGAGCAGGGCAGCCGTAGTGGACTTGCCCATGCCAATCCCGCCGGTCAGTCCCAGTATGCGCATGAAAGATCCCGTTCAGCCCGCATGTGCGCAATGCAGGTCGGCATCCAGCAGGGCTTCGACCGCAGGCCCGATCTCCGGCGCCGCACCAAACCATTTCTCAAACCCCAGACCGGCCTGATGAATCAGCATTCCCAGCCCGTCGACAGTGCGCAGCCCATGACTGGCCGCCTGCCGGAGTAGTGCTGTCTGCCGCGGCACATAGACAATATCGCATACGACCAGCCCTGCATCCGCCCGCCCCAGGTCCAGCGGGAAGGTGGCATCTGCCCCCCCGTCCATGCCAATGGACGTGGTGTTCACCAGAAACTGGCACGACGGCAGCACATCACCCGCCTGCGCCCAGTCAATGACCGCAATGCCCGAAAGCTGCGCGGCCAGCGCATCGGCCCGCGCACGGGTGCGGTTGGCCACAGCGACATCTACCCCCCGGTCCAGCAGGCTTGCGGCAATGGCGCGCGCCGCCCCCCCGGCGCCCAGCAGCAGGGCACGGCCGCTTTTGACGGGAATGCCATGCGCTTCCACATTGGCCACGAATCCGTCGCCATCGGTGGAATAGCCCTCGATCTGGCCATCAGGGGCGAAAACCAGCGTGTTGACCGAACCCGAACGCTGTGCCGAACGGTCCAGACGGCCGTGTTCCTCCACGATGCGATAGGCCGATTCCTTATGCGGGATGGTCACGTTCACGCCACGGAATCCTGCGGCCTGCAGCCCCCGGACCGCGACATCAAACGAACCCGGCACCACCGGCAGCGGCACGTAAGCCCCGTTTATCCCGCGTTGCTCCAGCCAGAAATTATGCATGAGCGGCGAGCGCGAATGCGCTACCGGCCAGCCGGTCACCCCGGCCAGCAGGGTATGGCCGTCAATGCGTAACCTGCGTTCCATTATCTTCAATCCATCTGATCCGGTGTGTTCGTCTTACACGGGCAGGAACGTTAGTGCCTGAAATCTTCCCACGCCTGCGGCAGGACGCGCGCAAGGCGGTCGGCCCATTCCGCCTGCCCCTGTTCTGTTGCGATCAGGTCCTGGCGGATCTCGATTTCCAGATAGGGCACGCCGCGCCCTTCGGCATGGACGGGGACGGTATAATCACTGACATCCGTCAGGGCATAGGGTTCGTTGCTGCCAACCACCAGCCCGCCCTCCGCCACCAGCAGGTCGCGCACCCGCAGGCCGAAAGCGGGATTGCGGTTATGCAGCACGCCCGTATGCCATGGCCGTGCCATGCCGTTCATGCGGTCGGTAAAGCTGTGCAGGGACACCAGCACCACGGGCAGTCCCCCTTCCAGCCGCGTCGAGATCTCCCGGCTGATCCGGTCATGATAGGGCAGGAAGATTTCTTCCACCCGCCTGCCTTCTTCCGCCGCCGTGATATCGATATTCGCCGGAACCCGCGTGCCATCACTTTCCCGCACGATGGATGTCGGATGCCCCGGCGCGCGGTTGCAGTCGATCACCAGGCGGGAATAGGCCTGTTCAATCAGCACGCAGTCCAGATTCCGCGCCAGCATCCGCCCGGTTTCGGCCATGCCCAGATCACAGGCGATATGACGCGCATGATCGGTGGCGCTGATCCCCATATTCCCCAGCGCGGATGGCAGGCTGCGCCCCGCATGGTCACTGACCAGCACGAATGGCAGGCCGGACGGTGGCATCACGCCATCAAGCGCGGATGTGCCGAACTGAATGACGGGAGCCGGGTCATCCTGCGTCAGCAACCGTAATGGCTCCTGCGCAAGGGCTGTATGCTGCATTGTGCGGGACATCCTGTGCCATGGGCGGGTAGGCGACCAATATTACAGATCCCCCCGCATGAGCGAAAGACCCCCCGCCGCACCCCACCCCGCCGCGTTGCCATACGAGGCTACCATACGGGACCGCCACCGGACACGGGAACGATTGTATCTGCAGCGGCAGATGGGTAGGGTGCGCGGCATGCGATGGCTTTATGCCGCGACGTATCAGACACAATCCTTTTCACACTTGGGGTAGCTGGAACACAGGATGCCGGGGAACGCAAAAACGCTGACGGATCAGGACGCGCAGAAGGCGAACGCGCAATGGGGCGGGCGCTTTGCCGGGGGGCCGGCGGCGATCATGCAGGACATCAACGCCTCGATCGGTTTTGACAAGGCCCTGTGGCGGCAGGACATCGCGGGATCGAAAGCCCATGCCGCCATGCTGGCGAAAACCGGCATCATTTCGAATGCTGATGCCAAAACCATTACCGAAGGGCTGGACCAGATCGGGCGGGAAATCGCGGCTGGCACCTTTGAATTCAGCACCGCACTTGAAGATATTCACATGAATATCGAAGCCCGCCTGTCCGACCGGATTGGCGAGGCGGGAAAACGCCTGCACACCGCGCGTTCGCGCAATGACCAGGTGGCAACCGATTTCCGCCTGTGGGTACGTGACGCGATCGACGGGCTGGACCAGCAGGCGGCGTCCCTCATGCGGGCACTTGCGCGGCGGGCGGCGGAACATGCCGACACCCCCATGCCCGGCTTTACCCACCTGCAGACCGCGCAGCCCGTGACCTTTGGCCACCACCTGATGGCGTATGTGGAGATGCTGGCCCGCGACCGGGGCAGGCTTGCGGATGCGCGGCGCAGGCTCAATGAATCCCCGCTGGGATCGGCAGCACTCGCGGGTACGTCCTTTCCCATCGACCGGAACATGACGGCGCATGCGCTGGGCTTCGACCGTCCTACCGCCAACTCGCTCGATGCCGTATCGGACCGTGATTTCGCTCTGGAATACCTGTCCGCGCTGTCCATCATCGCCGTCCACCTGTCGCGGCTGGCGGAAGAAATCGTGATCTGGTGTTCGGCCCCCTTCTCCTTCATCCGCCTGTCCGACGCGTTCACCACCGGCTCCTCCATCATGCCGCAGAAGCGCAACCCCGACGCGGCCGAGCTGGTCCGCGCCAAGGGTGGCCGCATTACCGGCGCGCTGGTCGGCCTGCTGACCGTGATGAAGGGCCTGCCGCTGGCCTATGCCAAGGACATGCAGGAAGACAAGGAACCGGTCTTCGCCGCGACGGATGCCGCGGCACTGAGCCTTGCTGCGATGGATGGCATGATCCGTGACCTCAGTGTCAATGCCGGGCAGATGCGCGCCTATGCCGGGTCCGGCTTTTCCACCGCCACCGACCTCGCGGACTGGCTGGTGCGGGTACTGAAGGTGCCCTTCCGCACCGCCCACCATGTCACGGGCCGTCTGGTCGGCAAGGCGGAGGCGAAGGGCGTGGGTCTGGCCGATCTTACGCTGGAGGACATGCAGGCGGAGGAACCGGGCATCACCGCCGACATCTTCACTGTGCTGGATGTCGATTCCTCCATCGCCTCACGCACCAGCCACGGCGGCACGGCGGCGAAAAACGTGCGCGCGCAGGCCGCGCGCTGGCTGGATACGCTCGGGACAGGAGAAAGCGGCAAATGAATATCCAACCCTCCCCGCGCGGGCGCGCCATCATGCTGCTGACGCTGGCGGGTCTGGTCATCGCCTCATCGCTGGGGGCGTGCGGGCGCATTGGCGCCCCACGCCAGCCTTCCAACTCCCACGCCTACTACACGACCTATCCCAGCCCCGATCGCTGACGGATCAGGTCAGGCTGTCCGGCCCGAAACTGTCGGGCAGCAGGTCCGCCAGCGTGCGGACCTGCAGGACCGCTCCCCCGGCTGAAACCATGGTGACAGGTGTCCCGGGGGACGCGAATTCCCTGATTTTCTGCCTGCATCCCCCACATGGCGTGCAGGCGGCATCCCCACCCCCGCATACCACCACGCGGCGGATATGACGCCCGCCCTGTGCCACCATGGCGGCGATTGCGCCAGCTTCGGCGCAGGTTCCTTCGGGATAGGCCGCGTTTTCGACATTGCATCCGGCAAATATCCGGCCGTCCGTTGCCTCGACCGCCGCACCGACCTGAAAGCGCGAATACGGCGCATATGCCCGCAGCCGCGCGTCAACGGCGGCCTGCACCAGGGGGTCATTGCTCATTCCGGTCTGTCCTTCGTGTTCTTTCATGCGTCAAGCACCTTGGAAGCGACAGGGCAAGGCGGTATCGTGCGCGCATCATGGCTGATGCTTTCCCTACCTGTCGTGGACAGGACCCATCCGTTGCCGATCTTCTGGCCGTCCGTCCGGCGCTGTCCATGCATGCCATGGACGGGCTTGTGCTGGAAGATGTCCCCCTTAACGCCATTGCCGACGCGCTTGGCACGCCCACATGGGTCATGAGCGCGGGTACCCTGCGCGCACGCTACCGCAGGCTTGCCACAGCCCTTGCCGCCACCGGCCGGCCAATTTCCATTCACTTCGCCGTCAAGGCCAATGACCATCTGGCCGTGCTGCGCGTGCTGGCAGCCGAAGGGGCCGGGGCGGACGTGGTCAGTGGCGGTGAACTGCGCCGCGCCATGATGGCGGGCATCCCGGCAGGGAAAATCGTCTTTTCAGGCGTGGGCAAGAGCCTTGAGGAAATGCGCCTCGCCCTGCAGGCGGGCATTGCACAGATCAATGTCGAAAGCGCGGAGGAACTTGAACTCATCTCCGCCGTGGCGGAAGCCGAAGGGCTGGAAGCCCGGGTGGCCCTGCGCATCAACCCGGATGTCGATGCAGGCACCCATGCCAAGATCACCACCGGCCTCGCCACCAACAAATTTGGCATTCCCTATGACCGCGCGGTTGAACTTTATGCGCGTGCTGCCACTTTACCAGGTATCCGGCCCGTCGGGCTGGCAATGCATATTGGCAGCCAGATCGTACGCATGCAGCCCTACCGTACCGCCTATGCCAGACTTGCCGACCTCGTGCGGGCCATCCGCGCGCGCGGGCTTGCGGTCGAGGTACTGGATTGCGGCGGCGGACTGGGCATTTCCTACCGTGATGAAACCGAAGGCGCGCCCGAAGCCCTTGCCGCCGCCATCCATGCCGAACTGGGCGATCTGGGTACGCGGCTGGCTGTTGAGCCAGGGCGCTGGCTGGCTGGCCCCGCGGGCGTGCTGCTATCCACCGTGATCCTGCGCAAGCAGGGCTATGACGACATGCCGCCATTCCTTGTGCTGGACGCCGCGATGAATGACCTCATGCGCCCCAGTCTGTATGACGCGTGGCATGGCATCATCCCCCTTTCCGCCGCGACGGCCACAGCGCCCGTCGAGCAGGTGCATGTGGTGGGACCGGTCTGTGAAAGCGGTGATACTTTCGGCCATGACCGTACCCTGCCACACATGGATGCGGGATCGCGCCTGGCGCTGCTGGACTGCGGGGCCTATGGCATGGTCATGAGTTCCACCTATAACGCCCGCCCGCTGGCAGCACAGGTGATGGTGGACGGCACCCGCTGGTCCGTCATCCGTGAACGCCAGCAGGTTGAAGACCTGTGGGCTGCCGACCGCATTCCCGACTGGGTGGAGAACACCCTTCTCCCTGCTGGCGGAGGCCTATGACAGCCGGGCAGGACATCACCCAGCCCGGCGGCAGCCTGCCGCAACGCCTGGCCCGTGCGCGCCAGCAGGCGCGCCGTGCCCTGTGGGTGGAACAGCTATGGCCGCTCATGCTGCCCACGCTTGACGCGGCCATGGGTATTGCGCTGCTGGGACTTGCGCGCCTGCCCCAATATATGCCCGACAGCCTGCATGCTGTCCTTCTGGCCGGGGTGGCAGGTAGTGCTGCCTATGCCACATGGCGGCAGTGGCGCGGCATCCATGCCCCCACCGCATCCGAAACCGATCGGCGGGTGGAACAGGCGTCCGGCCTGACCGGCCAGCCGCTGCGCACGCTACATGACAGGCCCGCCAATACCCCCACGCCTGAAATCATCTATCTGTGGCAGGTCCACCTGCACCGCACCACGGCGGCGCTGGGCCGTCTGCGGGGCGGGTGGCCACGACCATGCCTGCCCGACGGCATCACATGGTGGGCGCCCACCCCGGTCCTTGCCGTGCTGCTGGCTGGTGGCATGATGTGGACCGGCGATCATGCCGCAAGCCGGATTACGGCCGCCTTCCTGCCAGGCATGGATGATGCCGACACCCCTGCCCCGCAGGTCAATGCATGGATCACCATGCCTGATTACGCACCCGGCGCGCCGGTCTTCCTTGATGCGACGCACACCAGTGCAGCCATTCCCGCCGGTGCGCAGCTGACCGTCACGCTGAACGGGCTGAATGGCCATCCGGCCCTGCGCATGCATGCCAGAGGATCGCTACCCGCCATCGGCCCCCATGATTTCCGCGCCCTGGGCAACGCAAGCTGGAATGCGCAGGCTACCCTTCTGGCCAGTGGCACGCTGCGCCTGCGCGGCCGGGGCCGCACGCTGGGACAATGGAACCTGAACGTAACCCCCAACCCCGCGCCAGAGATCGCATGGGGCAAGGAGCCGGGCAGCCATGAAGGGGAATGGCGTACCCGCCTGCCCTATCACGTAGCCCAGCCATACGGCATCGCATCAATGCATGCGGAACTGGTCATGCCGGACAGTCCGCATGATATCGTAACCGTCCCGATCCCGCTGAACGGCCATCCGCGCGTAGCCGATGACGTAGCAACACCCGACCTGTCGCAAAATCCATGGGCGGGGGAAGACGTGACCGCGCGACTGGTTGCCACCAGCACCAGTGGCATGACCGCGACCTCCGCCCCCATCCGGCTGCGCATGGGCGCGCGGCCTTTCAACAACCCGTTGGCCAAGGCGGTACTGGATATCCGCAAGCGTGTTGCCCTGCACCGCGAAAACCGCGCGCAGGCGGCGCGCGAACTGCTGGCGCTGGGTCAGGCCGACACCATGCTGACCCACCATGCCGGCCTGCTGCTGGCATTGACCAGTGTGGCCGCCGTGCTGGGGGATGCAGATGACGTAACCGACGATTACGCCATTACGCAGGCTACCGGGCGGCTGTGGTTCCTTGCGCTGGATATCGAACATAACCGTCGGGACATAGATAACGAACAGGCTGATTTTGGCGTGCAGGCAGCACAGGACGCCGTGCGTGAACAGCTCGAACACATGCGCGAAATGGGAGCCAAGGGTCAGGGGCCGGAGCAGCAGGCCGAACTGCAGCACCGCATGCAGGCACTCAAGGACGCGATTTCGCGCAAGATGCAGGCGCTGGCGCAACAGGCCATGCGCGATCATTCCGCCATTCCCGCGATTCCCGAAATGACATCGCGTGGCGAACAGAACATGGCCCAGATGATGCAGCAGTTACAGGATGACGCCGCCAATGGCCGCGATGCCGATGCCATGCAGAAACTGCAGCAGATGGAGGACATGGCCAACGGCATCCGCAACGCCACCCCGCAGGACATGATGCAGCTGGCCCGGCAGATGCAGGCCCGCCAGCAGGCGAAGGAACTGCGCCGTGCGCTGCGCGATCTGGTCAGTCGTCAGTCGCAGTTGCTGGACCACGCCCAGTCACGCATGGACCAGACCCAGCGCCAGCAGGAACGTGATGCCGCCAGCCACCAGACTGACATGGATGAAGATGGCGGCGACCTGTCATCCATGTCCACCGCCGACCTGCTGCGCCAGCTGGGCATTACGCCGTCGGGCAGCGCGCCACAGCCACAGGCAGCGTCCCCTTCACCGCCGGAAAGCATGACGCCCGAAGCACACACGGCGCAACAGCATGCCGACCGGGCCGTGCAGCACGCCCTGTCGCGCGCCCTGCATGAATTGCAGCGCGAATTCAGGCAGGCCAGCGGCAAGGACATGCCTGCACTGGACAAGGCTCAGACGGATATGAAGGCCGTGCGCGCGGCCCTTGGCGCAGGCAAGGATCCCGATGCGGCTGCGGCTGAAAAGAAGGTTCTGGCCGACTTGCAGCAGGGTGACCAGCAGATGCGTCAGTCCATGCGCAGCCAGAGTGCGCATGGCGGCATGACCGTGTTCCTGCCCATGATGTCGCAGGATAATGGCAAGGGCAGCCATGGCAGTGGCGGCAATCATCCCGGCGGGCAGGATGACGATGACGACACCGACCAGCAGGCCGAAGGCAAAGGCGATCGTGACCCGCTGGGCCGCAAGACCGGTGGCACCCATGCGGGCATGGACAACGATACCCACGTACCTGACAATGCCAGCCGCGAACGCGCGCGCGAGATTGAACAGGAACTGCGCCGCCGCGACGCCGACCGTACCCGTCCGCCGGAAGAACTGGAATACCTCGACCGCCTGCTCCGTGCTTTCTAGGGCTGTAATGACGTTTCTGGCGTGAATTGAGGCACTGTTTGAAACAGTCCGGAAATCACAAAGAAGTTTCTGATGAAGCTTTTTTCAGAATGCGTCTGGAAACGCCACCTTCATGAAAGAAGCGGTCCCCATACCACAACCACCATCGCGCCCTGCATGGCAGCACTTGCTTGCACACAGCAGCAAGATAAGGCCCTGCAGGCCCCCAGTCGCCATTCCAAGGCAGGTACCTGAACTGCACCGGACCCGGCTGCATGCAGCAGCCATATAATCAGATGGATCGGTATCGTCCCAAAAGGTCAGGCGTCACTGACCTGACCATCCTGCCGGACGGGAATGGCGCGGGTAACGGGTGCCGTGGCAAGGTCGATGGCATCATATGATGGAGGACTTTGCGGTGCGCCTTCCCCATCCTGCGGTAGAAGCTGGGCATCGGGCAGTTCACCCTTGTTACGGGCCTGTGCCAGACGTTCAAGGTTTTCGCCAATACGGGGGTAATCTTCCACCAGTTTGCGGAAGTTGCGTGCGCTCATCGTCATGAAATGCCCGAACTGCAGCGAACGGCTGGTCGCGGTGACACGTTCATCCTTCAACGCTTCTTCCCCACCCAGAACAGCCCCTGCGCCAAAGCGCACGTCGTGCTTAGGGTAATGGGTCTCCGCCAGACCCGCGCTGATGAAATAGACCGTGCGTACCTTCTGTCCCTTGCGGTACAGCCGCTCCCCGGGAGAAGAGAAGTGGATGGACATTTTCATGGCGATGTCATGCAGCACGCCATCGGCCATCCCCTCAAACAGGGGGAATTTATGGATGCGGCTTTCGATCCCCGCACGGATATTGAATTTCAGCCTGAAATCCAGCTGTTCGCGCCGGTGTTCCACATCGCGGTGGAGTTCCCGGTGCAGTTCCTCGCTCAACAGCGATTCGGACATCAGGGTATCGTATTTTTCTTCTTCCAGCCTTAGTGCAATCTGGCGCAGCATACGGTTTTCCAGCGCCTCGGAATACCCATGGTAATGCAGTCGCAGGGTCTGCAATGCCTCATCCAGCAGCTTGCACTGCCGCCCCAGCACTTCACCCACGATTTCACTGATACGTGTCCCCAGCGTCGGCTCCATGCGCTGGCGCATGAAGCGGGTCAGTGACAGGGAAACGAAATAGCCGATCATCAGCATCTCGAACCGCTCCATCATGCAATACATGAGGGGGGTGTCGAAATTGAACCGATGGTGGATGACCTGCGCCACACGGAAACGCAGCGATGGGCGCAGGCGGCGGCGCAGGGCGCGGACATAGCCAAAACGTCCCTCCAGCCGTGCGCCATCCACCATTGCCTCGGCCGAACGCAGCAGCGTTTCCATCACGCGGCGCGACAACCCCTGTATGCGGAACAGGTCCAGCAGGATGGAGCGCTCCCGGTTGGCAACGACAATCAGCGCCAGCGTGACGCGCTGCCGGTCCCCCAGGGCGGTGTCAAAGGTATTGGCCTGTTCTTCCGAATGGACGCGGCGATCAATTACCTCCACCACCGTATTGGTGACGTTGGAGGAAAAGCCCAGTTCGCCCGCGACCTCCCGCGTCTGGTCTCGCACTTCCCCCAGCCCTATGGCAAGGATCTGGTGACGCAGCGCCTGATCAATCAGCGGCAGTTGGTCCAGCTTGAGGAACAGCACGAGATAGCGCAGCGACATCCCGTTCACGAACAGGGTAATCAGCACGAATCCCGTGGCGATAATACCGATGAAGTGGGCGATACTGCTGGAAACATGTTCGTTTTCCGTAACGGCCAGCGCCAGCGCCAGCGTAATGGCGCCACGCAGCCCCCCCCATACCATCGTGACCTTGAACGGGGTCGGCACGGGCGGCGACAGCTTGGTGGCGGCAAGAATGGGCAGCATGCCAAACACCACCGCTCCGCGCGCAAGCAGCCCCGCGCCTGCGGCCAGCAGGATCAGCACGCAGTCCCATTTGGTCATGCCCACCAGCAGGCGCGGCACCAGCATGGATGCCAGCACGAACACCAGCGACCCGGCCCAGAAGACAAGCTGCTGCCACAATTCGTTAAGGAATCGCCAGGTCTGTGGCCGGAAAGTGGACGGGCCGTAGATCGAAATCGTCAGGCCAGACGCAGCCGTGGCCACCACGCCGGAAAAACCCAGGAATTCGTCACATACGATATAGGACAGGTATGGCAGCGCCACCGTCAGCGTGACCTCCGCCGCGGGTACCGCCCCCAGAGCCGGAATGACCATAAGGGTCAGGCGGCCGAACACGATGCCGATAATCAGCGCGCCAATGAAGGAGACAAGGAACTCCAGCACCGCGCCACCCAGCATGATCTTGTGATGCGAGGTGATGGAGCCAAGCAGGATGGTGAAAATGGAAATGGCGGCCGCGTCATTCAGCAGCGCCTCCCCTTCCACCAGTCGCGTCAGGCGGCTTGCCGCACCGATTTCCTTGAAGATTCCTGCGACTGCCGAAGGGTCCGTCGTCGCGACAATGGAACCGAGCAGCAGACACACCGCCAGCGGCATACCCGCAAAGGGATATAGCGCGAATCCAATGGCTGCGGTCGAGACCGCCACCGCCACCACTGCCAGCAACAGCACGGTCGCGGTTTCATGCGCCAGCCTGCGCACATCAATGCCCAGCGCCCCCTGGAATACCAGTATGGGCAGGAAAATCAGCAGGAATGCTTCGCTGTTAAGGGGAAAATCCAGCAGCGTCTGCGCCGCGCCATTGAAGATTTCCAGATGGGAATTGCGCAGCACAAGGTCGGCGGCGCCACCGATCACGATACCCACAATGGCAAGCAGGACGGTTTCGGACAGTTCCAGACGGCGGGCAAGCGGCTGGACCGCGCTGACCACGACAAGCAGCACGGCAATTGCCATCAGAATTGCTGCCAGACCCGCTATCTCCATTCAAAATCCCCGATTTCCGGCCATATTGCGCTTACAGCCCGATCCTAATGGCTGACCATGAACAGATTATGTCCACCACGTTTCAGATCAACAGAATCCGGCTTACAAGACCAACATCTGGCCGTGAAAGACGTTCCTTCGCAGCCCCATATGCCAAGTATCAATAATGCCACACCAACGTTGCATCAACAACACATGATGCATCACATTATGTTCCAGAATTTCACACCCTGACCGCGTGGTCAGTGGCGGTCAGCCATGCCCTGACCTGTGCCTGCGGGTCCGGCATGCGGATGAAATTGGACACTGCCGATACGCAGTCGGCCCCCGCCGCAATACACAGCGGCGCGCGCGCAAGGGTAATCCCCCCGATGGCGACAAGCGGAATATCGCCAATGCGCTGCTTCCATATCGACAGTTTTTCCGTGCCCTGCGGTCCCCAGGGCATTTTCTTCAGTTTCGTGGGCCAGACCGGCCCCAGCGCCACGTAATCGGGGGCAACCGACAGCGCGCGTTCCAGTTCAGCATCACTATGGGTGCTGACCCCCAGCTTCAGTCCCGCCGCGCGAATGCCCGAAAGGTCCGCCGTATCCAGATCTTCCTGTCCCAGATGAATGAAATCCACCCCTTCCTCAATCGCAAGCTGCCAGTAATCATTCAGCACCAGGCACACATCATGCGCACGGGCCAGGCGGATACCTTCACGGATTTCACGGCGCAGATTGTCTTCCGCCATATCCTTGAGCCGCAACTGGATCAGTCGTGCGCCCGCCTGTCCCAGACTGCCAACCCAGTGCGCCGCGTCCACGACCGGATAGATGCGCGACGGGAGAGCGGTGTTCATAGTACGGCCTGCCCGATCACGGGGGTGGAGGGCACGGCCATGTCACGTTCCTCCATCGGGTCGGCAACATAGGCCATGCGGCCTGCTTCCACCGCCATGGCAAAGGCCCGCGCCATTTCCGCGGGGTTGCCTGCCTTGGCTACCGCCGTATTGATCAGCACCGCGTCATATCCCAGTTCCATCGCCTGTGCTGCGTGGGATGGTACGCCAATCCCGGCATCAACCACCATGGGCACATCGGGAAAATGTGCGCGCAGTGCGCGCAGCCCGAACAGGTTGTTCAGCCCCTTGCCTGACCCGATGGGCGCACCCCATGGCATAAGTACCTCACATCCCGCGCGCAGCAGGCGTTCCGCACCGACCAGATCCTCGGTCATGTAGGGAAAGACCTTGAACCCGTCTTCCGTCAGGATACGGGCAGCTTCGACCAGTGCAAACATATCGGGCTGCAGGGTATCGGATTCACCAATCACCTCCAGCTTGATCCAGTCCGTGCCGAACACTTCACGCGCCATCTGTGCCGTGGTCACCGCTTCACGCACGGTATGACAGCCCGCCGTATTGGGCAGGACGGGCACATCCAGTTCACGGATCAGCGCCCAGAACGCCTGTCCCGCGCGCGTCCCCGCCGCCTCGCGCCGCAGTGACACGGTGACCACTCCGGCCCCTGCGCGACGGACGGCATCAGCAAGTATTTCGGGGGACGGATACTGCGCCGTGCCCAGCATCAGGCGTGACGACAGTTCAGTGCCGTAAAAAAGGGTCATTGCGGTTATCCTCCCTGCATGGGGGCCAGAATTTCCACCCGCGCCCCATCATGCAGGGGATGGGCCGCACGCCTGCTGGCCGCAACAAAGCAGCCATCCACCGCAGTGGCGATACGGGCAGTGGCATCATAACCCAGTTCATCAAGCAACGCAGCCAGGCTTGCTGCCGTAACATCATGATGTTCGTCATTCACCAGAATCTGCATGTCCATTCCCCCTTCTGCCGGGTTCAGCCTTCACCCAACACGATATCAGCCGCCTCGGCCGCGCGAACAGGGGAAAGCAGGAAGCCATGGCGATACATGCCGTTGATATGGATATGCCGTCCCGACTGCCTGACGGCGGGCATGTTGTCGGGATAGGACGGGCGCAGGCCGGTGCCGGTTTCCAGTATCTCGGCCTCCCCGAATGCCGGGTGCAGGGCATAGACCGCCCCCAGCATCTCCACCATCGAACGCAGGGTCATGGGGCCTGCGTTCTCGCTTTCAATCATGGTTGCCCCTACCATATATACATGTCCCGCACGGGGCACGATGTAGATGGGAATACGTGGGTGCAACATGCGCACCGGGCGATGCAGCGTGACATCGGGACAGCGCAGCAGCAGCATTTCACCCCGCACCCCACGCATGTCCGCCATCTGGTCGCGCGCCGCTATACCGGTGCAGTCCACCACCCAGTCATAGCCTGCCGTACTGGTGTCAGGTGGCACATTGAACTGCAGGCTCCCCCCCAGTTCCACCAGCCTTACAGCCAGCGCCTGCAGGGCGTCGCGCGGATTGACATGTCCTTCGCCCGCGAAAAACAGCGCACGGGAAAAACGGTCGGCAAGGTCAGGTTCAAGCTGCGCGATCTCACCTTCGCCAATCGTGGAATAATGTGAGGTACGGCGCGCGAAACGCATGATTTCGCGCACGTCACGCGGCGGCGCCAGCACAAGGGTTCCATTGCGGTCCACGCCGGGCACATGTGCGTCCCACCAGTCAAGGGAAGCAAGGGACTGTGCGGTTACGTCCGGGGTGGCGGACTCGGCCTCGCACCATGGGGCCAGCATGCCGCCAGCCTTCCATGACGCCCCCCAGCCGACACGCCCGCCACATTCATGCACGCTGACCCGCGCGCCGCGTTCAGCCAGGGTCACGGCCGCCGTCAGACCCGACACGCCCGCACCGCGCACAAGGACAGACGGTCCTGCCCCATGGGGGATTGCCGTTTGTACTGCCATGTGCGTCATGCCCCTGTTCCGGTTGTATGTACTAGCGGTGATTGTGCCGGTTATGGCCCTTGTGTCTATTCAACAGTCACGGATTTGGCGAGGTTGCGCGGCTGGTCCACATCCGTGCCCTTCAGCAGGGCGACTTCATAGGCCAGGATCTGCACCGGGATGGTCTGCAGGATCGGGGCCACGAATTCATCTACTGTCGGGATCGCCACCACGCATTCCGCGATTTCACGTAGCCGCGGCGCCCCCGCCATGTCCGTGAACACCAGCAGGCGACCACCACGGGCCCTGGCTTCCTGCAGGTTGGACAGCGTTTTTTCAAACAGAGGCCCGGACGGCACGGTCGCCACCACTGGCACCGTACTGTCGATCAGTGAAATCGGGCCGTGCTTCATCTCGCCCGCGGCATAGGCTTCAGCGTGGATATACGTGATTTCCTTAAGCTTCAGCGCCCCTTCCAGCGCCACGGGGAACATTGCCCCACGACCAAGGTATAGCACGTCACGCGCATCCGCCACGATGGTGGCCATGCGGCGGATTTCGTCATGACGTTCGAATATCTCGGTCGCCTTGCTGGGCAGGTCCAGCAGGGCGGTCACCATGCCTTCTTCCTGCTGCGCGGTAATCAGCCCGCGCGCACGCCCCAGGGCGATGGTCAGGCACGCAAGGACGGAAAGCTGCGCGGTAAAGGCCTTGGTGCTGGCAACCGATATTTCCGGGCCCGCCACGGTGCCCAGCACGGCATCGCTTTCCCGTGCCATGCTGCTCTGTTCCACATTGAGAACCGAGACGATGTGCTGCCCCGCCGCCCGCATGCCACGCAGGGCCGCCAGCGTATCCGCCGTCTCGCCCGACTGGGAAATCAGCAGCCCAAGCCCGCCCGTGGCCAGTGGCGGGTTGCGGTAGCGCATCTCGCTCGCTACATCGATATCGACTGGCAGGCGCGCATACTGTTCGATCCAGTACCGCCCGATCATGCCAGCGTAAAAAGCCGACCCGCAGGCCGTCAGCACCACGCGCGGGATGGTGGCGAGGTCGAATGGCAGGTCCGGCATCACGACGCGCCGGGTGGCCGGGTCGATCAGGCGTTGCAATGTCTGCCCGATCACGACGGGATGTTCGTGCAGTTCCTTTTCCATATAATGCCGGTAGCCATCCTTGCCGACCGATGCCGCAATCAGCGCGGTCAGCCTGACCGGGCGTTCAACCGGATTCCCCGCCATGTCAAAGAACGCAGCGCCCGCGGGTGTCACCACGGTCCAGTCCCCATCATCCAGATAGGCGATGCGGCGTGTCAGCGGCGCAAGGGCCAGGCTGTCGGAACCAAGGAACATCTCGTTATCGCCAAAGCCCACCACCAGCGGCGCACCATGGCGCGCACCGATGACCATGCCATCATGACCCGCGAAAATCATGGCCAGCGCATAGGCTCCTTCAAGCCGCTTGAGACATTCATGCGCTGCCTCCCGTGGGGAAAGGCCGCGCTGCAGGTGGTAATCAACCAGCTGGGCGATCGTCTCGCTGTCCGTATCGGTTGAAAAGACCTGTCCGGCCGCCTCCAGTTCCTGGCGCAGTTCCTCGAAATTCTCGATAATGCCGTTATGGACGACCGATACGCGTTCCGTCCCATGGGGGTGGGCATTGTTTTCGGTGGGCGCCCCATGCGTGGCCCAGCGTGTATGGCCAATACCTGTCACACCCGGCAGCGGCATGCGCGCCAGAAGGGTGGCCAGATGGTCCAGCTTGCCTGCCGCGCGACGGCGTTCAACGTGACCTTCTTCCAGCGTGGCGATACCAGCGGAATCATAACCGCGATATTCCAGCCTGCGCAGGGCATCCAGAATAACCGGCGTGGCCTGACTGCTGCCGACAACCCCTACAATGCCACACATCAGCCCCGTTCCTTCCTGTTCTTCAGCCGTTCGCGAAACGATCCGGCATATCCCGCCTTGTTGGCCTGCCGTGCCCGACCAATGGCCATGGCGTCATCAGGCACGTCATGGGTAATCACGCTGCCAGCCGCCGTAATCACGCCCGCACCCAGTCTGACCGGGGCAACCAGCACGGAATCCGAGCCAATGAAGCTGCCCGCGCCAATTTCGGTCCGGTGCTTGAACACGCCATCATAATTGCAGGTGATGGTGCCCGCGCCGATATTGGCCCCGCTGCCCACCGTGGCATTGCCCAGATAGGTCAGGTGATTGGCCTTCGCACCCGCGCCCAGCGTCGTAGCCTTGATTTCAACGAAATTGCCAACCCGCGCCTTTGCCCCGACATCACTGCCAGGACGCAGGCGGGCATAGGGGCCGATCTGCGCATCCGGGCCGACAACGGCCCCTTCGATATGCGAAAAGGCATGGATTTCCGCACCACTTTTCACATGCACGCCGGGGCCGAACACCACGTTGGGATGCACCACCGTATCGGGTTCCAGTACGGTGTCGGCACACAGGAAAACCGTATCGGGGGCGACAAGCGTCGTGCCACCATCCATCACCGCCCGGCGCAGGCGGGCCTGCACGCAGGCTTCCGCCTGCGCCAGTTCGGCGCGTGAGTTGATGCCGCGCAGTTCGTCTTCCGCCGCAACGACGGCCCGCACGCTGCGACCATCCGCCACGGCCCGGGTCACCACGTCGCCCAGATAGTACTCGCCCTGTGCATTGTCGTTATTGATTTCGTCCAGCCAATGGCGGAAATCGACCGCGTCGGCACACAGCACGCCAGCATTGCACAGCCGGATTGCCCGCTCCGCCGGGGTGGCATCCGCCCATTCCACGATCCGCTCGACCCGCCCGTCATGCGCCACCACCCGGCCGTAACGCGCCGGATCGGCCGGTTCCATGGCCAGCAGGGCAAGGTCCGTATCACCACTACGGCGCTGCGCCAGAAGGCCGCGCATCGTATCGGGCGTAATCAGGGGATTATCGCCATACAGGACCGCGACATCACCATCGCCAAACAGAGTTTCCGCCTGTCGTGCTGCATGACCGGTGCCAAGGCGGTCTACCTGCACCACGACCTGATGCGGGGCGGCAAGAGCCGCCACATCGTCCATGTCCGGCCCCACGACTACCACGATGCGGTCAAAGACTTCAGCCGCATTATCCAGCAGGTAGCGCAGCATGGGTTGCCCCGCCAACGGATGCATGACCTTGGGACGCTGCGATTTCATGCGCGTGCCACGCCCCGCGGCCAGTATGACAGCGGTCGACAGGACGCGTGTGGGGGCGGATACTGCGGTATCGGTCTGGGTATTCATGGCAGTGTGCGGGTACTCCGCACCTGCGTACCCTGTCAAACCCTTATGCGTGCGCGATACCATCACTTAGAATTTCCGATTGCTACTTCATTCACACACTCAAAGGCGTTCATGATGAACTCTTTCCCACCCCGCCTGGCCGTTTTTGACATGGACGGCACGCTGATCGACAGCCTTCCCGATCTTGCGGCCTGCGCCAACCGGCTTCTGGCCCATTACGGCCTGCCCCCCATCGCAGTGGAACAGGTCCGTCCCATGATCGGCGATGGCGTGGCAGCCCTGGTCAGCCGCCTGCTGGTGCATGCAGGGGCCGCCGCCACCGGCATTGACGTGACGGATGCCACGACACGCTACATGGCCGATTACACGCCTCATTCAACCGACCTGTCCCGCCCCTTTCCCGGCACGGCAGGCATGCTGGAAGACATGCGGGCCGCCGGATGGCACATGGCCGTATGCACCAACAAACCCGTTGCCGCAGCACGCCACATCCTGCAGGTCCTTGATCTGGAAAAATGGTTCGTGGCCGTGGGCGGGGGCGACAGCTTCAGCGTACGCAAGCCCGACCCGCGCCACCTGCTGGGCACGATTGAAATGGCGCATGGCAGTCCAACGCGGACGATCATGACCGGCGACCATCACAACGACATGGCCACGGCCATCGGGGCGCATGTCCCCGCCATTTTCGCCCGCTGGGGATATGGCCGCCCCGAAATGGAAGCGGGTGCCACGGTCGGCGCCGATTCCATTTCCGAGATCCCTCATCTGGCTGCCGAACTGGTGCCGGCGTAACCGGTCAGACGTCGAGGTTGGCAACCTTCAGCGCGTTGCCAACAATGAAGTCACGGCGGGGTTCGACCACATCCCCCATAAGGGTGGAAAAGACCTGCGCCGCGTTTTCCACATCGCCAACCTTGACCTGCAGCAGGGTGCGCATGGCGGGGTCCAGCGTGGTTTCCCACAGCTGTTCGTCATTCATTTCCCCCAGCCCCTTGAAGCGGTTGATGGACAGCCCCTTGCGGCCCTGCGCCAGAATCCGTTCATACAGCGACGCCGGTCCGTTGAAGGGCTGGGGCTGCCCGTCAATCACCAGTTGCACCGGACCTGTAAAATCCGCCACCAGACGGTCATGACGGTCAGCAAGCCAGCGCACTTCCGCGCTGCGCAGCGCCAGGGCCTCAAGGCGGTAAACCTCGCCTACTCCACGCACACTGCGGGCCATTTCCAGGCCGCTGTCACTGACGGCGACCTTCCATCCGCGCTCGGTAGGGGGCGACACCGCATCCAGCCGTGCCTGCAGGTCGACCACCCGTTCCGGCACCGCCTGCGGGTCGGCCTGCAACACGCCCGCAATGGCGGCCTGTTCAAGAATCCAGACCGGCACCCGGGCCGACAGACGCGACAGCGCACGGGTCACGTCACGGATGAACGTCACGTCGGAACGCATGGCCTCACCTTCAACCTCCCGCCCGTCGGCATAACGCAGCGTGGCATTGGCCAGCGCCTTGTCCAGCAGGTAGGACTCCAGTGCGGCGTCATCTTTCAGGTACCGTTCATCGTTGCCACGCTTGGCGCGGTATAACGGCGGTTGGGCGATATACAGGTACCCGTTTTCAATCAGTTCGGGCATCTGCCGGAAGAAGAAGGTCAGCAGCAGCGTGCGGATATGCGATCCATCCACGTCAGCGTCAGTCATGATGACGATGCGGTGGTAACGCAGCTTTCCGATCGAAAAGCCACCATGTTCCACATCACCCCGGCCAATACCGGTGCCCAGCGCCGTAATCAGCGTTCCAATTTCAGCTGAACCCAGCATGCGGTCGAAACGCGCACGTTCAACATTCAGGATCTTGCCCTTCAGCGGCAGGATGGCCTGGAACCGCCGGTCACGTCCCTGCTTGGCGGTGCCCCCAGCCGAGTCACCCTCAACGATGAACAGTTCGGATTTTGCCGGATCACGTTCCTGGCAGTCGGCCAGCTTGCCCGGCAGGGAGGAGATGTCCAGAACGCCCTTGCGCCGCGTCAGTTCACGCGCGCGCCGCGCCGCCTCACGCGCGGCGGCGGCATCCATCACCTTCGCCACGATGTGTCGGGCTTCCTTGGGGTGGGTTTCAAACCAGTGGGAGATCATGTCGGCAGCAGCCGCATGCACCACCGGCTGCACCTCGGACGAGACCAGCTTGTCCTTGGTCTGTGACGAGAATTTGGGGTCCGGCACCTTGACCGACAGCACGGCGGTCAGACCTTCGCGCATGTCCTCGCCATTCAGGGCGTGGCTGTCCTTCTTGCTGGCGTTCGCTTCGGCATAGCGACCGACCACGCGGGTCAGCGCCTGACGGAAACCGGCCAGATGCGAACCGCCATCACGCTGGGGAATGTTGTTGGTGAAGCACAGCATGGTTTCATGGAAGCTGTCGTTCCATGTCAGGGCGAATTCGACCTTGATGCCGTTTTCTTCATTCTGCAGGCTGCCGGTGATCGGCGGTTCGACAATCGCGTTCTTGCCCTGGTCCAGCCATTCGACAAAGGCGCACAGGCCGCCCTCGTAATGGAATTTCTCATCTCGCGCCGGGGTATGGCGTTCGTCGCGCAGGACGATTTTCAGCCCGGAATTGAGGAAGGCCAGTTCACGCAGGCGCCGTTCGAGAATCGGGAATTCGAATTCCACCCTGGCGAACGTCTCGGCACTTGGCTTGAAGGTGACCTGCGTGCCGGTCGGATCACTGCTATCGCCCACCACGCGCAGCGGCTCATCCCGTTCGCCCGCGCGGAAGCGGATCACATGTTCCTTGCCATCACGCCAGATACGGACTTCCATCCATTCCGACAGTGCGTTGACCACGGCGGCACCCACGCCATGCAGGCCACCCGATACCTTGTAGGAATTCTGGTTGAACTTGCCACCCGCATGCAGCTTGGTCAGCACGACTTCGGCCGCACTCACCCCTTCTTCATGGTGCATGTCGGTCGGGATGCCGCGTCCGTCATCACGCACGCTGACGCTGCCATCTCCATTGAGGGTGACGATACAGGTGGTCGCAAATCCGGCCTGTGCTTCATCCACGGCGTTATCGATGATCTCGAACGCCATGTGGTGCAGGCCCGACCCGTCATCGGTATCACCGATATACATGCCGGGCCGCTTACGCACCGCGTCCAGCCCCCGCAGAACCGAGATGGATGCCGCATCATAGTCCGCGGCGGGTGTTACACCGCCCACGGCCTCGGCATCGTGTTTCTGATCGGGACTGGATTGATCGGACATGCCGGCAGATGCTCCACAGCGGATAACAACAAAATAACAGAATGCATTATAGCCTGAACCACCCCGCGTAACCAGCATTCCCCATCGAAATCATGCATGCGGCGCAAGATTACCCATACCCGGCGTCACGAATTCGGCAATCCGCTGCAACGGCGCAAACTGTTCATCGTCCGTTCCGGTCAGAAACACGCCGGTATCCATCCGTCCGATGGCCTGAAACAGGGCGTCGCGCCGCACATCATCCAGATGTACCAGTGGTTCATCCAGCAAAAGCATCGGCATCTGCCCCCGGCACGCGGCAAGGATGCGCGCATGTGACAGGACGATGCCCAGCAGCAGCGCCTTCTGCTGGCCGGTGCTGGACTGGCTGGCCGGGCGTCGGCTCAGCCGGTCGGCCATGCGCAGGTCGGTGCGGTGCGCGCCAAAGCGACTTCCCCCGCGCTGGCGGTCGATCATGCGCATCGCCGCGATCTGTTCCGCCAGCCAATCCTCCACCGCAAGGGCCGGCATTTCGCGCAACCGGCCGGCAATCGGACAATCCAGCTCCAGCCATGCCGCAGGAAAGCCGTCAGCTACCGCCTGTTCATCCGAATTCAGGCGGGCCACCATATCCACCCGGGCCGCAACCGTAGCGACGGCATGACGCGCCATGGTGCGTTCAAGGGCAGCCAGCCAGTCCTTATCCGCCCCATGCTGCGCCAGCAGGCGGCTGCGCTGCATCATTGCGCGGTCGTGAGCTGCCAGTTCACGCGCATGACCGGGTTCAAGCGCCAGCACCAGCCGGTCCAGAAAGCGGCGACGACCACCTGCCCCTTCCTGAAACAGCCGATCCATCTGTGGTGTCAGCCATACGGCAGAAAAATATTCACCTACGGCGTCACGATTGCGCAGGGCCTGCCCATCCACGCGAAACGCCCGCCGTTCGGGCCGGACGGGATCGGCCCCGGTGGCAATCTGGATGGACAGGGCATCATCACCCCACTGCGCCGCGACATCGGCTGCGACACCCCACAGGACCGCACCATGACGGGGCAGTTCGTCCATGCGCGCCCCCCGCAGGCCACGCCCTGGCACCAGCAGCGACACCGCCTCAAGCAGGTTGGTCTTGCCGCTGCCATTCGGACCGGTAATGACCGTGACCGGGCACGCCGGTTTCCATGAAAGATGGTGGTAATTACGGAAATCCGTAAGAACCAGCCGCGTTACGCAGGCCATGCGACCTGATGGCCGCGCGCGGTCACACGCGCATCGGCATCAGGACATACAGCGCGGACGGGCTGTCCACATCGCGTACGATGGTGGGGGCGGAGCTGTCGGAAAAGGCGAATTCCACTTCCCTTTCCACCTGATCGGTAATGTCGTTCAGATAGCGCGCCTGAAAGCCGATCTCGATGGGGGCGGCATCATAGGAGACATGGTTTTCGTCCAGTTCTTCCGTCGCGGTACCCTGGTCCTGGCTGGCGGCTGACAGTGTCAGCAGGTTATGCGCCATGCTCAGCTTGACCGGACGGGAGCGTTCCTGACTGATCGCGGCCACGCGGGACACGGCATCAGAAAAGATCTTCTTGCCCACGCGCAGGATGCGGTCATTCCCGTGTGGAATCACACGCTCATATTCAGGGAACGTGCCGTCAATCAGCTTCGACGTCAGCGTGATGTTGCCAATGGAAAACTGGATGCGGGTATCGGACAGGGCCACATCAACCTGCTCCGGTCCTTCGTCCAGCAGCTTGCGCAGTTCGGCCACCGTCTTGCGCGGCACGATCACGCCGGGCATGCCGGCGCTGCCCGCGGGCAGTTCGGTCTCGACCCGGGCCAGACGGTGCCCGTCCGTCGCCACCGCGCGCAGCACCTGTCCCGCATCGCCTTCGGCCACGTGCAGGAAGATACCGTTGAGGTAATAGCGCGTCTCCTCGGTGGAGATGGCAAACCGCGTGCGGTCGATCAGGCCACGCAGCACCTGTGCCGGAATGCTGAATTCATGTGGCAGGCTGCCTGCCATCATGGACGGGAAGTCATCCACGTCCAGGACGTTCAGGCTGGTCGCGAACCGGCCCGCCCGCAGGCCCAGCGGTGCATCGCCTCCGGCATGGTCCAGTTCGACATGCGCGCCATCGGGCAGTTTGCGCACGATTTCATACAGGACGGCCGCAGGTGCCGTGACCGCGCCATCACGCTGGGTTTCGGCCGCAACCCCTTCAACCACCGCGATTTCCATGTCGGTCGCCGTCAGTGTCATGGCGCCATCCACGACATTGATCAGCACGTTGGCCAGGATGGGGATGGTATTGCGCTTCTCGGCAACGCTCTGGATATGGGCCAGTGCCTTGAGCAGCGTTACGCGGTCGGCCTTCAACTTCATCGGTACGATATCCTCCACATCCCGTCACGTCAGGCACGTACAGACGGGGGGCGACCAGTCTAGCAGCGCGGGACGACGCTGGTAAAGAGGCCGTTAAATCCTAAATTCATTCAGCTTTCGAGCATGCGACGCAGCAGTTCCACATCCTCGGCAAAGGCCGGGTCCTGTTCCATCAGTTCCGTCACCCGCGTCACGGCATGCATGACCGTCGTATGATCACGATTGCCGAACTTGCGCCCGATTTCGGGCAGGGAGCGGCTGGTCAACTGCTTGGCCAGGTACATCGCCACCTGTCGCGGCCGCGCCACAGCGCGCGCACGCCGCGCCGAGGACATGTCGGTCAGGCGGATATTCCAGTGTTCAGCCACCTTGCGCTGGATTTCCTCGATGGTAACGCGGCGGTCATGGGCCTTGAGAATATCATGCAGCACATCCTGCGTCGCCTCCAGCGTGACCGGACGACCAAACAGGTTGGCATGCGCGATCAGGCGGTTCAGCGCGCCTTCAAGCTCACGCACGTTCGAGGTGATCTTGTGGGCAAGGAATTCCAGCACCTTGGCGGGCACCACCACGCCGGACGCGCTGGCCTTGGCTTCAAGGATGGAAATACGCAGCTCGAACGTGGTGGCATGGATATCCGCCACCATGCCACAGCCCAGGCGGGTGCGCAGCCTGTCCTCCAGCCCCGACAGGTCGGAAGGCGACTTGTCGGCCGACACCACGATCTGCCGCCCCGCGTCGACCAGTGCATTAAAGGTGTGGAAGAATTCTTCCTGCGTGTTGTCCTTGCCGATCAGGAACTGCAGGTCGTCGATCATCAGCACATCGACCGAGCGCAATTGTTCCTTGAATTCCATGGTGGACTGGGACCGGATGGCCGCGATGAAGCGGTACATGAACTTTTCCGCCGACATGTAGGCAACGGACACCCTGCCCTCGCGCAACAGTTCGGCCCCGATCGCGTGCATGAGATGCGTCTTGCCCAAACCCACGCCTCCATACAGGAACAGCGGGTTGAAACCGGGGCTGGACGGCCGTTCCGCAACCCGGCGGGCGCAGGCATAGGCAAATTCGTTGGGCTTACCCACGACAAAGGTATCGAAGGTGAAGCGCGGGTCCAGGGGGGCGGCAAGGTCGCTGCGCACTTCAGCGTGGCGCGGTTCTTCCGCGACCGGGGCGGGGACTGCCGGACGGGAAACCGCCTCCTCACGCGCCTCTGTCGTGGCGGCGGGGACGGTCACACCATCTGCGGGGGACGTTGCGGATGCGCTGCCGGGGCGTGCGACCTGCAGTTCAACGCGACGGATGGCGGGCACCTCGGCATTCCACAGCGTGCCCAGCCGGTCGCCATACTGTCCACGCACCCAGTCGCGCAGGAATCGGGTGGGCAGGTAGAGGGTAATCTCATCCTCATCCACCGGACCGACCGTGATCTGGCGCAGCCATGTGCGGTATTCGACTTCCCCGACCTCGGCCTTCAGCCGTTCGCAGATGCGCGACCAGTGAATGGCGAGCACACTTTTCTGCGCATTGGCTTCCGCAACCGCGTCATAGCCTTCCAGTCCGCCCGTCATATCCACTCCCGGCTACATGAGACACGAAACATGCACCCCCGCGCATGCATTCGTGCCCCCGCTCCATCCATAACTGTTACCGCCCGTCATCAGCCCTGCATGCAGCGGACAGGAAGCCAGCCGCGCACCTGTACACGACCTACAACCCGGCCCCCAGGCCCCAAGGCAACAGATGACGTTGGAATTATCCACATAAGGTAGAGCAGGGAATCGGCCGAAGCAACGGGAATCTGCCTCCAACCCATCAAAACCCGATCACACCACATGAATATGGCAAACAAAAAAGGCCGCTATCGCTACTAATGGCGATATACGACCTTTTTTATTACTTGCCTCATTCTTTCATATGAAAGAAATCAGCAGCCTTTTACGCAGCAGCAAGCGACTTGATACGTGCGGACAGGCGCGAAATACGACGGGCAACAGTGTTGGCGTGAAGAACGCCCTTGCCAACCGCACGCTGCAGTTCCGGCTGTGCCGCGCGCAGCGCAACGGCAGCGTCGTCCTTCTTGCCGGTCGCGATGGCGACCTCGACCTTCTTCACGAAGGTGCGGACGCGCGACAGGCGTGCCGTGTTACGGGCGTTGCGGCGTTCGTTCTGGCGGATGCGCTTGCGCGCTGATGCTGTATTGGCCATTGCTCTCAGTTCATCTGCATAAATCAGGTTACGGCGGTCCGCCACCCGATCGTTGCGGACATCCCATATCAGGCTGGCGATCTAGTCCACCCTGACCCCATTCGTCAAGACAAGTCTTTGCCTAAATCATTTTCCACCCCCTGCTGGCGGGGACAGAAAAAGCTTGAACGCCCGGACTGGGTGATCCGGACCACCCCGTCGCATGCCGGTGGACCGGGGCAGTCGGGGCACCCCTCCCCCTCCCGCCCGTACACGCGCCAGGCATGCTGGAAATAGCCCAACTCCCCATCCGGTTGCACGTAATCACGCAGGCTTGAGCCACCAGCGGCAATTGCCTCCTCCAGCACCGCACGGATTTCGGTGGCAAGGATGTCATACCGCGCCGCACTGATGTCACCTGCCGCCCGCGCGGGGTGGATACGCGCACGAAACAGGGCTTCGGACACATATATGTTGCCAAGCCCAGCCACCACGCGCTGGTCCAGCAGCAGGGCCTTGATGCTGGTACGCCGCCCGCGGGCACGCGCTGTCAGCCACGCGCCATCAAACCGGTTACCCAGCGGTTCCGGCCCCATACCCGCCAGCAGGCGGTGATTTTCCACATCTGCCGCCGCCACCAGATCAACCATGCCGAAACGCCGGGGGTCCACCAGCCCGCAGCGCGCGCCCTGCGCCGTCTCGATCACAAGATGTTCGTGCAATGCGGGCGGCAGGTCGCGCTCAGCCGCCATTGGGCGTGACAGCAGCACGCGGCCGGACATGCCCAGATGCAGCACCACAACCATCCCGCCCGAAAGCGTGATGAGGATATATTTTCCCCGCCGGGCGAATCCATCGACCCGCCGCCCCTGCAGCGCCGTCGCCAGACCAGTCGGAAAGGGCCATCGCAGGCCCGTATGGTGCGTGCTGGCGCGTGAAATAGTGTGACCTTCAAGATGCACTCGCATCCCGCGCATCACAGTTTCGACTTCAGGTAGTTCCGGCATGGCCTCATCTGGGTTTATACCTGTGCATCATGACCGACATTAGCCAGCCATACCATCCCTCCCCTTCCGCAGGCCGTCCCGATGACCGCCATGCGGATACCACCGATTTCGGCTTCCGCGACGTGCCGTTGCGCGAGAAGAAATCCCTGGTCCGGAATGTCTTTGACAGCGTGGCCTCCAAATACGACATCATGAACGACGTGATGTCGCTGGGCATCCACCGCGCGTGGAAGAAGATTTTCGTCAACGAACTCGCCCCCCACCCCGACCTGTCGCTGCTCGACCTTGCGGGCGGGACGGGTGATATCTCCTTCGGGTGGCTGCGTGGCGGTGGCGGCCCGGCCATCCTGTCCGACATCAATGTCAGCATGCTGACGGTGGGCCGCAACCGCGCGCTGGAGCGCGGGCTTGTCTCGGGCCTCAACTTTCTGGCTGTTGATGCCGAAGCCATTCCGCTGGCCAACAATTCGGTTGATCGCGTCTCCATCGCCTTCGGCCTGCGCAACTGCACGGACAAGCTGCAGGTGCTGCGCGAGGCCCATCGCATCCTGCGCCCGGGCGGGCGGTTCCTGTGTCTTGAATTCTCCCGCGTTCAGGTCGCGGCCTTCGCCCCGGTTTACGACGCCTGGTCCTTTCACGTGCTGCCACGCATGGGAGCCGCGATCGCGGGTGACCGTGAAAGCTACCAGTACCTGGCAGAAAGCATCCGCATGTTCCCTGATCAGGAAACGCTGGCGGACATGATGCGTGAAGCAGGGCTGGAACGGGTATCTTACCAGAACCTGTCCGGCGGGATTGCCGCGATCCATTCCGGCTGGAAAATCTGATGGGGGATGGGGCGACCCGTTCTGTCCTGCTGGTCGTGGGTGGGGGCATTGCCGCCTACAAGACGCTGGAACTGATTCGCAGGCTGCGCGAACACGGCCTGCGCGTACGCACCGTGCTGACGGATGCGGGGGCACGATTCGTCACCCCCATGTCCATTCAGGCGCTGAGTGGCGAACGTGTCTTCAGCGACCTGTTTTCCCTGACCGATGAAAGCGAGATGGGACATATCGCCCTGTCACGCAGCAGCAATCTGGTCGTGGTCTGCCCCGCTACCGCCGACCTGCTGGCCCGCATGGCCACCGGACTGGCCGGTGACCTGGCCACCACCGTGCTGCTGGCCACCGACACACCTGTGCTGGTCGCTCCCGCCATGAACGTACGCATGTGGACCCATGCGGCAACACAGGCGAATGTCGCCACGCTACGTGCGCGTGGCGTGGCCTTCGTGGGGCCGGAATCCGGTCTCATGGCATGTAACGAATCCGGACCGGGACGGCTGGCGGAAACGGATGCGATCCTTGCAGCCATCCTGCGCGGGCTGTCACCCGACCGGCCACTGGCGGGCCGCCGCGCGCTGGTGACCGCAGGCCCCACGCACGAACCGATTGACCCCGTGCGCTACATCGCCAACCGTTCCTCCGGCATGCAGGGATATGCCATTGCCGAAGCCCTTGCGGCGGCCGGGGCGGATGTAACACTGGTCAGTGGCCCGACCACCCTGCCCGATCCGGCAGGCATGCACACCGTGCGGGTGGAAACGGCACGTGACATGCTGGATGCCTGCCGCCATGCGTTGCCCTGCGACATTGCCGTATGCACCGCCGCCGTGGCGGACTGGCATGTTGCCCCGGCAACCCAGAAGATCAAGAAAACAGCAGATGCGGCGCCGCCCGCGCTGCAACTGCTTCCCAACCCCGACATCCTTGCGACGCTGAGCCAGCCTGGCCCGACAAGACCAGGACTGATTATCGGATTCGCGGCGGAAACCGAGCATGTGCTGGCGCATGCCACCACCAAGCGCGAACGCAAGGGCTGTGACTGGATCGTAGCCAATGATGTCAGCCCGGGCACCGGGATCATGGGCGGTACGGAAAACGAGGTCACCCTGATAGATGCTGCGGGCTGTGAACACTGGCCCCGACTGGACAAGACGCAGGTCGCGCACAGGCTGGTTGCGCGGATCGCCACATTCCTGCAAACGCCACACCCCAAACCTGAATAATCCGACGGACCCTGCCATGACTTCCTCCCCCCTGCCCATCCAAGTCCGCCGCCTGGCCCATGCCCATGGGCTGCCGCTGCCTGGTTACGCCACCGATGGCGCGGCCGGAATGGACCTGCTGGCAGCCGTGACCGAACCGGTGACCATAGGGGCCGGAAGCCGCGCGCTGGTACCCACGGGGCTGTGTGTCGCGCTGCCGCGTGGGTATGAAATGCAGATCCGCCCGCGGTCGGGCCTTGCCCTCAAACACGGCATCACCCTGCCCAACGCCCCCGGCACGATTGATGAGGATTACCGTGGGGAAATCGGCATCATCGTCATGAATACCGGTAGCGAACCCTTTGTGGTCGAGCGTGGCATGCGCATTGCACAGGCTGTGCTTGCCCCGGTCGTGCGCGGGACATGGGTTGAATATTCGGAACTGGAGGAAACGGATCGTGGCATGGGCGGCTTTGGCAGCACGGGCACCGCAGGGTGACAGACGGTAGCCTGCCGGGGAACCTGCGGGTCCGCCCCAATGTTCCAGACCTGCTTGGCCTGCTGGCGATCATGGCGGGGGCTGTTATTGTCGCCACCGCCGGGCGCCACATGCTGGTGCCCATTCCCGCCAGTGAGGCAGGGACCATCCACCTCAACCCCGCATGGTTGCCCGCCTACGCCGTGCGAACCACGCTGCGCATGTTCGCAGCCCTTGCCGCGTCGCTGGTCTTTACCTTCACCTATGCTGTCTGGGCCGCCAAGAGCAGGCGCGCGGGACAGGTGCTGATCCCGCTGCTGGATATCCTGCAATCGGTGCCGATCCTTGGCTTCCTGACGTTTACGGTGGTCTTCTTCCTCGGTCTGTTCCCCGGGCGGATGATGGGGGCGGAACTGGCCGCCATCTTCACCATTTTCACCAGTCAGGCATGGAACATGGCCTTTGCCATGTATCAGGCGCTGCGCACCGTACCCCCTGACCTGGAGGAAGCGGCCCTGTGCTTCGGCCTGACGCCGTGGCAGCGTTTCTGGCGGCTGGAAGTGCCATTCGCCATCCCGTCACTGGTATGGAACACCATGATTTCCATGTCCGGCGGATGGTTCATGGTCGTTTATTCCGAAACGATCACGGTCGGGAATACCGATATTGCCCTGCCGGGAATCGGGTCGTATGTGGGCGTTGCGATCGAACAGCGCAACATATGGGCGATCTTCTATGCCATTGCCGCCATGCTGGCGGTCATCCTGGCCTATGACCAGCTACTGTTCCGTCCGGTGGTTGCATGGTCGGCACGCTTCCAGACCGACGAGGGCACGACGCTTGCAGCACCCGACCCATGGGTGCTGACCCTGCTGCGGCGCACGCACCTGCTGCGTCAGGCCTGCCTGCGACTGGGTGGCATGATGACCCGCATCGGCTGGCTGCCACTGGGGCCGCGCCCATCCGCCCCGCGGCGACCGCTTGTCCCATCCCGCCTGCTGGACAGCGCATGGATCGCGGCACTGGCTGTCTGCGCCATCACCATCGGGTGGAAGACATGGGCATATGCCAGTACCCATTATACGGCGGGACAGATGCTGCATGTCACCATGCTGGGTGGTGTCACGCTGGCGCGCGTGATGGTGACGGTCATTGTGGCGTCACTGATATGGGTGCCGCTGGGAATATGGCTGGGCCTGTCACCACGACGGGCACGACGTGCACAGATGGCGGCGCAGTTCATGGCCGCCTTCCCTGCCAACCTGTTCTTTCCACTGGTGGTGGTGGTGATCGTGCGCTGGCACCTGAACAGCAATATCTGGCTGACGCCGCTCATGCTGCTGGGCACGCAGTGGTATATCCTGTTCAACATCGTGGCGGGGGCATCGTCCTATCCCGGTGACCTGCTGGAAGCGGCCAAGAACTTCCATGTCCGGGGCTGGCTGTGGTGGCGGCGCGTCATGCTGCCGGGCATCACGCCCTATTTCATTACCGGTGCGCTGACCGCATCGGGTGGCGCGTGGAACGCCGCCATCGCGACCGAGGTCGCAAGCTGGGGAGACACGACCCTGAGCGCTAACGGGCTGGGTGCCTATATCGCCCATGCCACCGTGGCGGGTGCGACCGACCAGGTGGGGCTGGGCATGGCGATCATGGCGGCGTTCGTGCTCCTGCTCAATCGCGCCCTGTGGCGTCCGTTATCCAATTATGCCGCGCGGCATTACACCTTTGACTGAGAGTTCATGATGCAGCAGCCTGACACCGCCCCTCCCCCACCCAAGTCCGGGACGGAGCTTGTCCGGATCATCAATTGTCGGCAGGCCTATCACAAGGAAAGTGCCACCGACCTGGTGGTGCTGGATGGCGTGAACCTGTCCATCCGCAGTGGGGAAATCGTGGGGCTGCTGGGCCGGTCGGGGTCGGGCAAATCCACGCTGCTGCGCATTATCGCGGGCCTGCTGCCGCCCACGGCGGGCGAAGTGATATGGAAAGGCAAGAAACTGGAAGGCCCGGCTGACGGCATTTCCATGGTGTTCCAGTCATTTGCGCTGTTCCCGTGGCTGACGGTACAGAAAAACGTGGAGCTGGGGCTGGAGGCGAAGGGCGTGCCCATGGCCGAGCGCCACAAGCTGGCCGAAGACGCGATCGGGCTGATCGGTCTGGGTGGGTATGAAAACGCCTATCCCAAGGAACTGTCGGGGGGCATGCGCCAGCGTGTGGGGCTGGCGCGGGCGCTGGTGGTACACCCTGACCTGTTGCTGATGGATGAGCCATTTTCGGCGCTGGATGTGCTGACGGCCGAAAACCTGCGCACCGACCTGGTGGAACTGTGGGCGGAAAAGAAGCTGCCCATACAGTCCATCCTGCTGGTGACGCATAATATCGAAGAAGCGGTGCTGATGTGCGACCGCATCCTGATCTTTTCGTCCAACCCCGGTCGGGTCGCCTATGAGCTGCAGGTGCCCTTTGAACATCCCCGCAATCGGGAGGACGCAGCCTTCCGGCAGTTCGTGGACCGGATTTACGCGCTCATGACCCGTCGTGCGCCCGTGGTATCAGAAGCGGACATGACCGACCCGGATATGAAGCATGTGCAGATTACGGCCGACGCCGTGGCCCTGCCCGCGCTGCCGATCAATACCATCGTGGGCATGATGGAAACGCTGGCGGCCGACCCGCTTCACGGACGCGCCGACCTGCCGCTGCTGGCCAGCCGCTTGCAGCTTGAGCTGGATGACCTGTTTCCGTTAGGCGAGTCGCTGCAACTGCTGGGCTTTGCCGAACTGGAGGACGGCGATATCATGCTCACCCCCGAAGGCATGCGCTTTGTCCAGAGCGAGCATGACACCCGCAAGAACATCCTGTGGCACAGCATGCTGCATAACATTCCCATGGTGCGCACCATCCGCGCCGTGCTGGATGAACGCCCCAATCACCGCGCCAGCGCCGAACGCTTCCGTGACGAACTGGAAGACAGCATGTCCCCCGATTATGCCCGTCAGACACTGCAGACGCTGATCGGCTGGGCACGCTATGCCGAACTGTTCGATTTTGATGAAGAAGCCGACCAGCTTTTCCTAGACGACGAAACCGAATAGACGGCCCTAGCCCGCCGTATCCACCAGCCGGTCACGAAACAGCCGACGCATCTTGGCGATCTTGGGCGGAATCACGGCGCTGCAATACGGATTGCCGGGATTACGGGCAAAATAATCCCGGTGATAATCCTCGGCTGGCCAGAAATGCGTCAGCGGCGCGATTTCGGTCACCAGCGGGTCCGGCCACACCTTTGCCTCCGCAATTTCGTTACGGATGGCATAGGCCGTCATTTCCTGTTCCGGTCCCTGCCAGAATATGGCGGAGCGATACTGCGTCCCCACGTCATTGCCCTGTCGGTTGAGGGTTGTGGGATCATGCATGACGAAGAAAATGCGCAGCAGGTCGGCGCATGACAGCTCAGCGGGATCGAACGTCACCCGCACGACCTCCGCATGGCCGGTGCGGCCCGAACAGACCTGTTCATAGGTAGGGCTGGCGGCATGCCCTCCGGCATAACCGGGTTCCAGCCCCTCCACGCCACGCAGTTCCTTCAGCGGCGCCTCAAGGCACCAGAAGCAGCCTCCACCCAGCACCAGTGTCTCCAATGCGTTTTTGGTCATGGTGGCTTCCTTCCCCAAGTTGCCGTGAAGAGAATATTCTGGAAGTTTCTGGTAACGCTTTCTTTCAAAAGACATTCAAAAAGTGCCGCCTTTTTAAGAACAGGCAGCACCCAGAAACTTTTATCCCCTTAAAACAAGCCGTTACGCAATCCGTGCAAGTGCCGCTTTCAGCCTTACGCGTTCCGCCTGGAACGTCTCAAGGCGTTCGCGGTTTTCAGCAACGACTTCAGGCTTGGCGCGGGCCACGAAATCGGCATTGCCCAGCTTGCGCTCGACCTTGGTAATTTCACCATCGACCTTAGCACATTCCTTTTCCAGCCGCTGGCGTTCAACCGCCAGGTCAATAATCCCGGCAAGGGGAATGACCAGTGTCGCTTCGTCCACCACCAGCTGGGCTGCACCCTGCGGCATTTCACCTTCCAGCGGCAGTACTTCGGATACGCGGGCCATGCGCCCGATCGCTTCCGACCATTTGGCGGCTCGCGCCACGGTTGCCGGGGACGCGTCACGCAGCAGGACCGGGGCCAGACGGGACGGCGGCACATTCATTTCGGAACGCACGGTGCGGATCGCGCTGATAAAGCGGATCAGCCACTCCATTTCCGCACGCGCTTCCGTTGCCCCTTCCAGATGTTCGGGCTGCGGCCACGGTGCGGTAATCAGCGACCCTTCCGGCCCGAAGCCAAAATGCTGCCACAGGCTGTCGGTCACGAACGGGGTGACGGGCTGCAGCAGCCGCATGATGGTACCCAGCACGTGGGCGGCAACCGCGCGGGTCTCGACCGCTTTCGCCGTGTCGCCTGCTGCAA
The DNA here is from genome assembly GCF_006538165.1 of Komagataeibacter diospyri. Lineage (GTDB taxonomy): Bacteria > Pseudomonadota > Alphaproteobacteria > Acetobacterales > Acetobacteraceae > Komagataeibacter > Komagataeibacter diospyri. Next base: position 24,091 of record NZ_BDLU01000001.1, on the reverse strand, counting down.
AGACCGGCTTGGCCAGTTCAAGGAACCAGTCACAAAAACAGTTCCAGACAAAGCGGTAGCAGACGGCGGCGTATTCATCGAATCGGAAGGATTCCAGCGCCTTTGACGCATCTTCCACCGCTTGCGCCAGTTCCGCCAGTATCCAGCGGCCCAGCGGGGACTGCACGCTGGCGGGGCTGAAGCCCGCGACCGGGGCCACGCCGTTCATTTCGCAGAAGCGCGCGGCGTTCCAGATCTTGGTAATGAAGGAGCGGTATTCCTCCACCTTCCTGCGGCCCAGCTTCACATCACGGCCCAGACCGGTCAGCGAGCAGATGCAGAACCGCATGGCGTCCGCGCCATAACTGTCGATCATTTCCAGCGGGTCGATGCCATTGCCCTTGGACTTGGACATTTTCTGCCCGCGTTCATCACGCACCAGCCCATGGATGAATACCTGCCGGAAGGGCACGTCCTTCATGAAATGCAGGCCCATCATCATCATCCGGGCCACCCAGAAGAAGATGATGTCAAAGCCCGTGACCAGCACGTCGGTCGGGTAATAGCGGGCCAGTTCCGGCGTCTGCTGCGGCCAGCCCAGCGTGGAGAACGGCCACAGCGCGGAGGAAAACCACGTATCCAGCACGTCTTCATCACGCGTCAGCACCGTGTCCTGACCATAATGGGTCCGTGCCTGTTCCGCTGCGTCAGTTTCGTCATGGGCAACGAATACATGCCCATCCGGGCCATACCATGCCGGGATGCGGTGGCCCCACCACAACTGACGGCTGATACACCATGGCTGGATGTCCCGCATCCAGGCGTAGAAGGTGTTTTCCCACTGCCGGGGCACGAATTCGATCTTGCCGCTTTCCACCGCGTCAATCGCGGGACCGGCAAGCGTCTTGGCATCGCAGTACCACTGCGTGGTCAGGCGCGGCTCGACCACTGCGCCACTGCGTTCGGCATGGGGCACCTGATTGGTGTGCGGTTCGATCTTTTCCAGCCATTCCAGGCGCTCAAGTTCCGCCACCATGGCCTTGCGCGCTTCATCACGCGGCATGCCTTCCAGCGCACGGACGAAGGCGGGATCGGCCAGACCGTCCTCGGCGCGCAGTTCCGCCTTGATTTCGGCAAGGGTAATGCGGGCTTCCTCATCCAGCACGCTTGGCATATCCAGCTTGTGGCGGCGACCGACCTCAAAGTCATTGAAGTCATGGGCAGGCGTGATCTTGACCGCGCCACTACCCTTGGTCGGGTCCGAGTGTTCATCGGCCACGATGGGGATACGCCGGCCCGTCAGCGGCAGGATGACATTCTTGCCCACCAGGTCAGCAAAACGTTCATCTTCCGGGTGCACGGCCACGGCCATGTCACCCAGCATGGTTTCGGGACGGGTGGTGGCGACCGTGATGGTACGACCTGGCTGCCCTTCAACAGGGTAGCGGATATACCACAGGTTGCCACGCATTTCGCGGTTATCGACTTCCAGATCTGAAATGGCGGAGCGGAAGGCGGGGTCCCAGTTGACCAGCCGGCGGTCACGATAGATCAGCCCTTCGCGGTAGAGGGTGACAAACACCTCCTTCACCGCATCGGACAGGCCATCATCCATGGTAAAGCGTTCACGCGGCCAGTCCAGTGACCCGCCAAGGCGGCGCAACTGCTTTGTAATGCCGCCGCCGGATTCGGCCTTCCATTCCCATACGCGTTCAATGAAAGCATCACGGCCCATTTCCTGCCGGGATGTGCCTTCCTTCTGCAACATCCGTTCGACCACCAGCTGGGTCGCGATGCCCGCGTGATCAGTGCCCGGCTGCCACAGCGTATCGCGCCCCTGCATGCGCCGCCAGCGAATCAGCGTATCCTGCAGGGTCATGGTCAGGGCATGGCCAATATGCAGCGTGCCCGTGACGTTGGGGGGCGGAATCATGATGGTGTAGGGTCTGGCAGCACTGCTCGGCTGGGCGCTGAAAGCGCCACTGGCCTCCCACAGGGCATAGAGGGAAGTTTCTGTCCCGTCGGGGGAGAACGACTTGTCAAGCATCACGAAAAACCAGATCCACCATAATCAGACGCAGGGCAGGACAACGCGCCCGGCCAAGGGCAGATATACCCCAAACCGGCGCGAAGGGAACGGCGCGCATGCAATCTTTATCGGCCCCACGTCCACCCGCCCTGACCGGAACCACCTGCAATCATGCACAGGTCATGTCATCCGCTGCCGGATGTGATCGGCAATACATGCGTATCGCGTCAGCGCCCCGGCTGGCTGGTGGCGTAATCGCTGATCCCCCACAGCCGGTCATGCACGGCGCGGTAATAGGCCTGTTCATCATAAAGCGGGACATCAAGATTCAGGTCGCGCGCAGTCAGCCGCCCGATGGCCGCCGTGGCCTGATAGGAGGACTGTACAAGGTTGCCCGCGCTACGCACCAGCGCGATCTGCGCCTGAAGCAGGGTTTCCTGCTGCTGCAGTACCGCAAGGGTGGTGGTGGTACCCACAATGGCCTGACGCTGCATGCCGTGCAGGGCCGCGGCGTCGGCGGCGACGGCTTCACGGTTGCTGTCGATCGCCTCGCGGTTGGCCTGCATGCGCTGCCAGCTGGCTGCTGCCAGCTGGATCGCGGCACGGCGGCGCACGTCCACCGTACGGGCGGCCTCGGCCGCCTGCTGGCGGGCCATACGCACGGCGGCATATTCGCCCCCACCCTGATACAGTGGCATGGAGGCGCTGACGAGCGCATATTTGTTATCGCTCAGCGAACGGCCCTCTTCCTGATTGATGGCGTGCGAGTAGGCTGCCTCGGCATTGATTGTAGGCATCAGGGCGGCAAAGGCCACGCCTACGGCGTCCTTTTTCGCAGCCTCGTCAAACAGTGCGCCGATGACTTCGGGATTATTCTGCACCGCCTGCGTCATGGCGTCCTGTTCCGTATGCAGCGGCAGCACCAGCGGCTGGGGCGGCGTCAGGTCATCAGGCGCGTCACTGCCGACCACCTGCCGGTAAGTCGCGCGGTCAGCCTGCAACGTGCCTTCGGCCAGTTGACGGACCGCGCGCGCATTGGCCAGCGCACCCTGCGCCTGCGCAACGTCGGTATGGGTGATTTCACCGCCATGCGCGCGTAATTCGGTCGCATGCAGCTGGGCGGCATAAACCTGTTCGTTATTGATGTCGATGCTCAGGATCTGTTCATCTTCCACCACGTTGATGTAGGCGCTGACCACATCGGAAAAGACCTGCTGCTCCGCCTCGATCAGGCGCGCGCGCTCCGCCATGACGGCATGCCGCGCCTTGTGCGTATTCGCCGTCGTCCTGCCACCACTGTAGATTGGCTGCGAAATGCTGACCCCGCCGGAATAACCAGGACTGTCGTAACGACGCATATACCCGCCGGCTTCCCCCGCAGCCGGGGCCATGCGCATCAGTCCCGAATAATAGGACATGTTGGCGCTGCCGGTAATGGTGGGACGCCACCCACCCAGTGCCTGCGGGACCTGTTCATCCGTCGCCCGCAGGGTGGCACGTTCCTGCCGCAGCACGGGATTGGTCAGGTAAGCCATGGCCAGCGCGGCCTTGAGGGTATGGGGAGTATCCTGCTCCCCTCCCGCCTGGGGCATCGGCACGCGCGCCAGCGCCGTGCCACAGCACAGGATTGCCGCACTACCCGCCCCGATTGCCCAGTTTCCCCTCATGACCGTCCCTGCCCGCCTGAAATGCCATGCGGGAACGCATTGCGGCCCGCATGACATCCTTACGGACAGGATATTGCGCAGGGGTTAACCCGGCTGCCCGATCATGCCCCCTTCTTCAGAAGACAAAGGCAGGGGCCGGTTCAAGCTCCGGCAGCAGGGGAACCGCGACATCAAACAGCGGCTGAACCGCGCTGCCCTGTGCCGTGCGCACGATGCGACTGACGGATATCACCCCGGAATCAGCGCAGACCGGCGCGATCACACGCCCGTCCTGCGCCAGTTGCGCCAGTACCGCCGGGGGTATTTCGCGTACCGCCCCGTCAATCATGACAAGGTCATACGGCCCGTCATCCGGTGCGCCATGAACCAGCGCGCCATCACGCCAGTGCACATCGGGAGCCCATGTGAAACACAGCGCGCGACCGATATCCGCCAGCCGCCGTTCCGATTCGAGGGCGACAACTTCCAGCGACTCCCCCATGGTGGACAGCAATGCCGCGAGGTATCCGGTACCCGCACCCACCACCAGCACGCGTTCACCCCTGACGGCCTGCGCCACCTGCAGCATGCGCCCCGTCACGCGCGGCTCGGTCAGGTAGCGCCCTTCCCCCAACGGCAGGTTCTGGTCAGCATAGGCAAAGGCGCGCAGCGCATCAGGCACCGCCAGTTCGCGCGGCAACGCGCGCATGGCCGCGATCACATGGGGATTGCTGACCTGTGCGGGACGGATCTGGGCATCGACCATGCGCTGGCGGGCCGCGACAAAATCAAGAGGCACATAATCGGGGTCTGTCTTGTCCATAACGTTTCCTTGAAACACAATGCCCTGACGGGAAAGATCTCGGCCGCCCGGCCGGACGGGCAACATTTTCCCGGCTTTTTTTCTATTTATGCGCCGCTTTTACACCGAAACAACGCCCTTCCTGCACACAACGGCTTGACCTGAGGCACATTTCGGCAGATATAGCGCCAGAGCCGCTGAGGTCTGGTGGCAGAATGGTGATGCAGCGGACTGCAAATCCGCGTACGTGGGTTCGATTCCCGCCCAGACCTCCACTCGCTTCCCCTGAAATGCAGGACGTTCCAGATCTTCGCCTGAAGGCTGTTTTAAAAACCTGCAAACGATAAAGAAGTTTTGGGTGAAGTGTCTTTCATAAAGCTTCAGAAAACGCTGCCTTTAAAAAGTAAGGAAGCACCTGCAAGCATTTATCCATCCATAGTCTACATTCAGACAATTTTTCAGGTGCATGTGTAAACCTTGTCCAAGGGTTTATACCGGCCATATCATATCCAGATATATTCTAATTGCGATCATACAGCCGCCTGCGCCCGCCGGACCTGAACCATGATGCGCGTACGGCCCGATTTTCCCGCCTGCACCCGTCCGCCGAGAAGCCTGACCCGGCATGCCTGACGTCATCTCCTGCATAATATCCTTCCGTACCATCACCGCCCGGTTTCTTCCCTCGGCAGGTCATGTCATGTTCAGGGCATGAAACCGACCCTGCTCATCAGCGGCTGCCTGTCCGGCCAGCCCGTCCGGTATGATGGCACCGCGCGAACACTGATGCAGGACAGTCTGGCGCGCTGGCAGGCAGAGGGGCGGGTCATAGCCTTCTGCCCCGAAACCGCCGCAGGCCTGCCGACACCCCGGCCACCCGCTGAAATCATCCGGAGTCAGGACGGTGCCGCCGTTCTGGACGGATCAGGCCGCGTATGTGAAGCAGACGGCCATGATGTCTCCGCCCCCTTTCTGACCGGGGCCTACATGATGCTGGATCTGGCACGGCGCCATGACTGCCGGTTCGCCCTGCTGATGGACGGCAGCCCTTCCTGCGGCAGCAGCTTCATTTATGATGGTCGGTTCACTGGCACGCGCCATGCGGGACAGGGCGTTACGGCGGCACTGCTGCGCCGCAACGGAATTGCGGTCTATGCCCCGTCCCTGTTTGCCCGCCTTGAAGCCATGATGGACTGAACAATCCGTTGTTCAGAATTGAATTTAATAGGTATGCCAAAGGGCATTGTGGCCTGCTCCATGATACAAATCCCTATTTTTCTACACTCGACAGCGTGGCGCGATATAGGCTGGGCCAGTTCCCTAATGGCGCACTTCCTCCACAGGTCTCCTGAACGTTCATGCTCGTCAGTATGAAATGTGCCTGCCTCCAATACCATTCAGCCCGGGTTCCACAATCATTCCGGACGCATCCCATAACCAGTGTTACCAAGGCGCCGGTCGCCGGATCAAAGTCCGGGTTTGTAAGAACGGGACCATAAAGACCCGTATCTTTGTGGTGCGGGCGGGGTACGGGTAACCGCACGGGTGTCGGCCTGCCTTCCCCGTCGCGTGGCGCCCCAAACAGGATCGCATTCCCCTGATATGGCCCCATCTGGCAGCCGATCACGACAAGGGCATTATCCTGATCCAGCCCATACACGCCATTTTCCTGGAATTCCTGTATCCCACCTGTGGGCGGATCACAGGACTGGCTGCTGATGAAATGTGCCAGCATCTTTCGCGTCCGGGTCATCAGGCGATCCTGTTCGCCCCGTTCAAGCACGATATGCGGGTGAAAGACGGAAATGTATGGCAATGTCGGCGGAACAGGAACCGCACTGGTCGGGCGGTTTCCCCTGCGTATCAATGCGGTCGGGCCACTCACACGACCCTGCCGTTCATCAATCCGTGACTGGGCCGTGACAAACCCCATCAGTGGTATAATAGTCCTTATCTATCATCGGCAAAGCCTCTGGCCTCGCAGGACAGCCGATTATCACAGGCGACAAACCAGTTACCATACCTGTCGTAAGATGGTTCCGCCGCCCGTGCCGTCCCAACGAGCAGCAACAGCATTACAAACAGCCAGTTTTTCATTCAGGTGCCTTGCGCATCATGTTCCTGCCCGGTTCGTGCAGATTCATGCAAGACACCGGCAACGACACAGGTATCTGACAATAACCGCCGGCATCGTTTTCAATCGCAGGGATTACGCGAACAGCGGTGAGTTCAGCCACAATCCGGTCATTCCATCATGAATGCGGGACCTTTACGCCATCAGTCCGACGGCAGACGGCCTTTTTATTATTGTTGCCCCACGTCCTGCTGCAATACCTTTCCCGGTGTTGGCGCAGCCTGCACCAATGCCACGATGCCGGGGGTAATATCAGGCAACAGGTCACCCGCGGGCTGGGCGTGGCCGCGGACCGCAAGCATGGAAGCCGATGCGGCAGACTGTCCCTGCGCCGTTGCGACGACGGCTTCGGCGCGTTCACGCCAACTGGTTGCGGGACGATCCATGGCATCCAGCCCCGCCTGCGCCAGTTGCGCCAGCAGGGCGGATGCGGGCAGCACTTCCGCAACAGAGGGATCACGTTGTGCCAGCCGCCGCAGGCGGATGTCATTTCCCCGCCAGTTTTCCAGCCGGGCATGCAGGCTGGCAGCCAGATCCTTCTGCCCCGCAAGATAAGACAGCACATCATGGTAAAATAGGGTGGCCTGCGCATTGTCCGTCGCCGCGATGTCAGCGGCACGATCCAGCGGGCGCGGATCTGCGGTGGGGGTAACACGGCTGGGGCCAAATACATGGTTATGGGCGTAATTGCGCACCGGACTGGTTACGGACAGCAGGGTCGCCAGTGGCGTCACATCATCGGGGACCAGTCGCGCCATCATACGCGCACGGTCAGCCGTGGCGCGATTGCCCAGCAGTTCCAGTTCCGCCTGAACAACCGGCAGGCGGGCAGCAAGGCTGGCCTCATCACGCACACTGGCTGGCGACCAGAACCGTTCTGCCAGTGCGGCGGCCCGTGGCCACAGCCGGTTATCGAGCATTTCCTCCGTCACGATTTCCGTCCACAGGGCGGTTTCCGCCCCCATGACACGGGCATCCTGCGCCGGCGTCATACGAGCTGCAGGATCCAGTGCGAAGGGTTCAAGAAAAGGTGCATGGGCCTGCGCCACCTGATCGGGCGGCAGGCCGTTGCCCTGTGGGTCCAGTGGGTCAACCCGGTAATGCGCCACCGCAGGCAACAGCAGGTCGAGGTAATATCCCGACGACACCACAACCGGATGCCCCGCCTGCGTGGCCGCCGCCGTATACCGTGACCCTCGCCATGACTCGATCATGATGCTGGCGGGTATCGGGGCGTCCAGCAGTTCGTCCCAACCCATCATGATCTTGCCATCACGTGTCAGCATGTCATGCACATGTTGCGTATACATGGCCTGCAGGGCGGCGGTGGTATAGCCATGCTGCTGCATCCAGGCGTTTATACGTGGGTTTCCCGTCCATTCATCGGGCCGGACTTCATCACCACCCACATGGAAATAGGCATCGGGAAACAGTCCAGCCATTTCATGGTACAGCCGGGCGATAAAATCACGGGCCTGCGGACTGGTCGGGTCAATCGCGGCCCGGACCACCCGTTTGGGATCCATGGGGGCAGCCACGGGCTGGGCCGCATATTGCGGATAGGCCAGCAGCAATGCGTAGCTATGCCCCGGCGTATCGAATTCCGGCACGATGCGGATACCGCGCTGCGCCGCATAGGCCACCAGTTCGCGTATCTGCCGCTGCGTATAATACTGCCCGTGAGACGCCACCTGCTGCAGGCGGGGATACAGCCTGCTTTCCACCCGGAACCCCTGCCCGTCTGACAGATGCAGGTGCAGCACATTCAGTTTTGTCAGCTCCATCATGTCCAGTTGGCGCTCAAGCGCGGCAAGGGACATGAAATGCCGGCTGACATCCACCAGCAGGCCCCGCCATGCAAAACGCGGGGCGTCATCAATCCCGACCGCATCCAGCACCGGCCCGCCATCCCGCCGTTCCACCAGTTGCAGCAGCGTTGCCAGACCACGCAGCACGCCCGCCGGTCCATCCGCTTCCAGCGTCGCCCCCTGTGTATCGGTCCGCAGGGTGTAGTGTTCATGCATGTGAATGGACAGCATATCCGCATCCCGCGCCAGGCAATGGATACGCAAGGTCAGCCCCGGTCGCCCCACCGGTGCGGCGTCACGCCCGGACAGGGCGGCAAGGCGTTGCGTGAAACGTTCCACCGCATGGTCCAGCAAGGCGGATCGCATCCCCTGCCATTCCACCACCACCCCTCCGGTCAGCGGCATTGCGCCGGACTGAAGATGGTAAGCCCGTGGCTGCGGCATCAGTGCAGACCCTGCCACCGCCGCAGGCATATGCGCACATAGTCCCGCCATGAACACAAGCGGCAGGCCAGAACGGAAACGGCGGATATCGGGCATGGCGGCACTATTCCCCGTAAAGAAGCACTTCAGTATAAAGCATTGGAAAAGAATAAAAATTCCAAGTGCGCCCTTAATTTTCTGAAGAAGGCTTCACCAAAAAATTTCCTTATAATCTGCACGACATTGCACAGGCGCCCCGGTATGCTGCCCCATTATCGTCTGTCCCCCAAGTCCGGGTTCGACCGCCCCGCACGCTCCATCCACAGAGCATATCCGCCGATGATGCCATAGGCGAGCAGCATGATACCCATAAAGGAAGGCTTCATACCGACAACCGGGATCAGGCCAGCGAAAAGCTGCGGCATGAACGCCCCTCCTGAAAACGCCATAACCAGCAGTGCCGTAGCAAGATACTGCCCGTTGCCCGCCACCTGCAGGACAAGGGGAAACAGGATCGGCATCATCATGGCGTTGGCCAGCCCCAGCAGTGCCACGCACAGGACCGACCCGACACCCGGCATCATGGTCGCGGCAAAACACAGTACCATCCCCAGAACAGTGGATGACAGCAGATAGCGGACTGCCCCGCACAGGGCGGGTACCATGACCGTCCCGGCCGCATAACCCGCCAGCATGGCCCCCAGTGTAAGTGAGGTCAGGAACCGCGCCTGCCCCAGCGAAATTCCCATCCCCCGCCCATAAACGCCAATGGCATCCCCCGCCATGACTTCCACACCCACATATATGAACACCACGGCAATCCCCACCCATGCCCGGACGGGCATACGCCCGGAACGTGGCATGGTGTCATCGGTATCAACCAGCCGGATATCAGGCAGGCCCGCATGGCGCAGCCCAAGGGCTACCAGCAGCAGAACAACCGCCAGGCAGCGATAGGGCATCACCACGGCATGGGCGAATGTAGCCAGTACAGCCTCGCGCTGTTCCCTGTCCCCTGCATTGGCCAGATGGGTCATGACGTCGCCAATATCGTACATGACCAGAACAGAAAATATAATTGGTGCGATAATTCCTGATACCTTGTTGGCGATCCCCATGGTCGCGATACGGCGTGCCGCCCCCTGTGGCGGCCCCAGCATGGTAACATATGGATTGACCGTGACCTGCAGCAGCGTCAGCCCCGCCCCCAGCACGGACAGTCCCGCCAGCGCACCGGGATACCAGCGCCCACCCACGCATTCGCCGAATACCGACGTGCCTGCCGCCATGATGACAAGGGCCAGCACAATCCCGTCGCGCAGTCCCATCCGCCGCGCCAGTCCCATCGCGGGAAAGGCGCAAACAAGATAGGACAGGTAAAAACACATCGGCACCAGAAACGCCCCCACCGGGCCAAGGCCGAAAGCCACCTGCACGAAGGTAATCAATGGCCCGTTCAGCCATGTGACAAAGCCGATGATGAAAAACAGCCCGGCCATGACAGCCAGTGGGCGCATGCCATGGGCGCTGTCCATTCCCGCCATACGATGCTGGGCCAAGTCGTTTCCCTTCTGCCGGGGTGCAGTCTGTGCCGCGCCCTGATTGTAATGGATACGCAACATGATACATGGAAATGACGGCCGCAAACCTGCATATTTCGTGCCTGGACGCGACCTGCTATGCCGGACGTGACCCACAACAGGACAGGCTTGGCTCCCACATGCGCCTGCATTCCCCATGGCACCCGCACCTGCCACCCGGTGATGCGTCCCCCGCCGAACGTCTGGCGGACGCGCTGGCGGATGACATCCTGAGGGAAAAGCTGGATGCGGGTGACCGCCTGCCCGCGCATCGTGACCTGGCGTGGCGACTGGGCATAGGGGTGGGCAGCGTTACGCGCGCCTATGCCATGCTGGAACGTCGCGGACTGGTGCGCAGCGTGCGCGGGCGCGGCATGTTCGTGGCCTCCCGCCCCGGCGGGTCGGGGCATATGATCGACCTGTCGGCCAACATGCCGCCGCCCATGTTCGGCAATCGCGCCCTGGCCCGCACGCTGGACCGCCTTGCCCATACGGTCGATCCGGCACTGTTCAATGTCTATCCCCCCATCGCCGGGCATATCGAACACCGCCGGATCATGAGCCACTGGCTGACGGAACTGGGGGTGGATATGCCCCCCGACCGCCTGCTGCTGACCAGCGGGGCGCAGCAGGCCCTTGGCGTGGCCGTAAGCGTATGCCGCAGGGTCCGCACCATCGTCATAACCGAAGAACTGGCTTATCCCGGCATGCTGTCCCTGCTGCGACAGGCGGGGCTGCTGCCCCATGGCCTGCCCATGGACCGGCATGGCCTGTTGCCCGGACCGCTTGAGCGCATGCTGCGCGCCCACGGGACAGGCCGATGCGTGCTGTATGTGACCCCCACCATGCATAATCCCACCACCGCCACCATGGATCAGACCCGCAGGCATGATATCGCGCGGATATGCCGGGCGCATGATGCCCTGATTATCGAGGACGATGTCTATGACTGCGCGCGCGACGACCTTCTGCCGCCGCTGGTGACGCTGACACCGGAGCGGACGTTTTACGTCAACAGCCTGTCCAAGACCCTCAGCCCCGGATTGCGTATCGGAACACTTGCGCCCCCTGCCCGTTTCATGGCCGCGGCACAGGACGCCCTGTTGAATTCATCGCTTATGATCGCGCCATTGTCCTATGCCATGATGGCGCAGTGGATGCTGGATGGCACTGCGGCCTCCGTCCGGCGCGCATTACGGGGCGAGGCAGGACGACGGCGCGAACTGGCCCTGCGCCTTCTCGGCCCGGTCCTGACAGCGCCGTCCTATGACGCCTTTCACGCATGGATGCCCATGTCGGTGGAACAGGCTGCGGCGTTTGTCTGTGCCGCCGCACGTCAAGATGTGCGGGTCACCCCGGCACAGCCCTTCATGGCGGATCCGGATACCTGCACAAAGGGCGGCATACGGCTGTGCCTTGGCCCGGCTGGCCTGCCCGACCTGACGGAAGCCCTGCACCGCCTGCGTCACGTACATGAGAGGATGCAACAATAGTGTCACGTGACACTTTCTTCGTAGAAGAAAAGTGTCACAGCATCCTATCATCCGCGGACCAGACAGTAAGCCAAGGACAGTCCATGACAGAGCAGCCCATTACGGTCATCGCCACCATACGCGTCCGTCCCGACCATGAAAAAGTGGCAATCGCTGCCATCCATGACTGTGTGAAGGCATCCCGGCTGGAAAAAACCAACATCTCCTACCAATGCCATCGTGATATATCGGATCGTGAGGTTCTTGTGTTCGTGGAACGCTGGACCAGCCCTGAAGCGCTGGCCGAACATGAAACCACGCCACATTTTCAGGCAATGGCGGAAGTGTTCAAAACCGCGCTGGCCGAACCGCTGCATGTGCGCATTACACGTGAAATCTGATACCGGACCGCTGCGGCAGCTGGGCCGCCTCGCCATCGCGCTGTTCCTGTCCTACATGGCGGTGGCGCTACCGCTGGCGGCCCTGCCGGTCGCCATCCTGCACTGGTCGGGTTACGGCAACGGGCTGGCAGGACTGGCGGTGGGCATTGCATTCTTTTCCACCATCCTCAGCCGTAATCATGCCGGCGCCTTTGCCGACATCAAGGGGGGACGACCGTGCATGCGCGCGGGGCTGGCGCTGTATGTGGCGGCCAGCCTGATCTGCGTGCTGGCGGGAGTGACCGGCCTGCCCCATGGCGCACGCTATGCCATCGTAATCGCGGGACGGCTGCTGCTGGGGATCGGGGAAAGCCTGACCATAGTGGGCATGCTGGGCTGGGGTATCGGCCTTATGGGCCAGCAGCGCGCGGGACGGGTACTGGCATGGACGGGGGCGGCCATGTATGGGGCCTTTGCCGTGGGGGGACCGATCGGGCTTGCGATATACAACTACTGGGGGCTGGGTGTCCTTATGCTGGTATCCGCCCTGCTGCCGCTGGTGGGGCTGGCGCTGGTGCACAGCGTACCACCTTCCCGGCCGCATGCGGGGGGAAGGCCCCCGTTCTGGCGTATTCTGGGCACCATCCGCTGGCAGGGTATCGCGGTGGCGTTGCAGGGGGTGGGGTTTGCAGCCCTTGGTGCCTTCCTGCCACTGCGTTTCCTGCATGCACACTGGCCTTATGCCGGGCTGGGACTGACCTGTTTCGGGGTGGCGTTCGTAGCTGGCCGCGTCATATGCGGGCACCTGCCCGACCGTATTGGCGGGCTGAAGGTGGCGCTGTTTTCCCTGTTGATCGAGGCAGCGGGACAGTACCTGCTATGGTATGCGCCCACGCCACTGCTGGCGTTGGCGGGCGCGGTGCTGACCGGGGCCGGATGTTCCATGGTCTATCCCTCCCTTGGGGTGGAGGTCGTGCGACTGGTCGCCCCGCACATGCGCGGCACGGCGCTGGGTGGATTTGCCGCGTTTCAGGATCTGGCCTATGGCGCGACCGGGCCACTGGCCGGGCTTCTGGCGGACCGTTACGGATATGGCGTCGTCTTTCTGGTGGGGGGGCTGTGCGCTACGGGCGGTGCAGCCATCATCCTTGGCCTGCTCAATGGCTGGCATGAGGAAAAACCAGCATGACGGCGCGTCCCGTCTATATCCTTGGCACCTGTGACACCAAACATGCGGAACTGGTCTATATCCGCCAATGCCTGCATGCACGTGGGGTTACGGGACTGATCGTGGATGTCAGCACGCGCGGTACGCCTGCGGATGCGGATGTCAGCGCACGCACGGTGGCGGCCTTCCACCCCGATGGCGAAAGCGCCGTATTCCGTGGCGAACGCGGGCGTTCCATCGGCGCAATGGCTGTTGCCCTGCGCCATTACCTGCTGGCGCGCACCGACATGACGGGCGTGATCGCCGTTGGCGGGTCCGGTGGCACGGCGCTGGTGGCGCCTGCGTTGCAGGCGCTGCGGCTGGGGCTGCCCAAGCTTGTGGTTTCCACCGTGGCGTCAGGCAATACCGCGCCCTATGTCGGGGGATCGGACATTGCCATGCTGTATTCCGTAACCGACATGGAAGGGCTGAACCGCCTGTCGCGCGTTATCCTGTGCAACGCCGCCAATGCCATGGCGGGTATGGTGCTGGCCCCATGCCATATTCCCCCAGATCCCCGTCCCGCCATTGGCCTGACCATGTTTGGCGTGACCACGCCATGTGTTGATCATATCGTCCATGACCTGTCGGGACAGTTTGACTGCCTGGTATTCCATGCCACCGGCACTGGCGGACAGGCGATGGAACGACTGGCGGATGACGGGGTCATGCGCGGTTTCATTGATGTGACACTGACCGAGTTCTGCGATCTGGTGGCAGGCGGCATTTTCCCGTGCGATACGGACCGCCTTGGTGCCGTCATCCGCACGCAATACCCGTATGTGGGCAGTTGCGGTGGGCTGGACATGGTCAATTTCGGCGCGCGCGCCAGTGTGCCCGAACGCTACCGTGACCGCGTGTTTGTCGAACACAATCCCCAGATCACCCTTATGCGCACCAGCCCGGCAGAGTGCCGCGCCATGGGTCATATGATCGGCCACCAGTTGAACCGGTGCGAAGGGGAGGTCCGCTTCCTTTACCCCGAGGGCGGTTTTTCCCTGCTGGACCAGCCGGGCGCGCCGTTTCACGATCCGGTGGCGGATGAAGCCTTTTACAACGCCCTGTCCGAAACACTGGACCAGACCCCGCGCCGAAAGCTGATCCGCCTGCCCCATGCGATCAACGACCCGGCCTTTGCCGATGCGCTTTCGCATGAATTTTCCCGTATTTTCATGAAGGACACAGATAATGCCCAGCATTCCCCGCAGTGAGATCCTTGCCAAATTCCGTACCATGATCGCCACGCGCAAGCCCATCGTGGGTGGTGGCGCTGGTACCGGCCTGTCTGCCAAATGCGAGGCGGCAGGCGGGATCGACCTGATCGTGATCTATAATTCCGGCCGTTACCGCATGGCGGGCCGGGGGTCGCTGGCGGGGCTGCTGGCCTACGGCAACGCCAACCAGATCGTCATGGAAATGGCACGTGAAGTCCTGCCCGTCGTGCCCAATACGCCGGTACTGGCGGGAGTGAATGGCACCGATCCGTTCGTGGATTTTGATGTCTTCCTTGACGACGTCAAGCGCGTCGGCTTCTCGGGCATCCAGAACTTTCCCACCGTGGGACTGATTGACGGCAATTTCCGCAAGAACCTTGAGGAAACCGGCATGAGCTACAGCATGGAGGTGGACGTCGTCGCCCGCGCCAACCACAAAGACCTGCTGACCACGCCCTATGTCTTTGACCCCGCCAATGCCGTGGATATGGCAAAAGCGGGCGCTGACGTGCTGGTGGCCCATATGGGGCTGACGACTGGCGGCGCGATCGGGGCGGAAACCGCCTTTACGCTGGATGACTGCATTGAACGCATCAATGCGATTACCGATGCCGCGCGCAGCGTGCGCCCTGACATCATCGCCCTGTGCCATGGCGGCCCGATTGCCATGCCGGCTGATGCGCAGAAAGTCCTGTCCGCCTGCCCGGACTGCCATGGCTTTTACGGTGCCTCCAGCATGGAACGCCTGCCGGTTGAACTCGCCCTGACCGAACAGACCCGCAACTTCAAGTCCCTGACCCGCTAAAAGGAATTTGAAATATTAAACGTTTTGGGTGCCGCTTTTTTTAAAGCTTGACCAGAAACTTCTGTTTATTGCCGTTCCGGTCCTGCCTGCCATGGCTGCTGTTCCAGCATGGGCGGCATGCCGGACGGGGCGCACAGGCTACGACCGAAAGCCTGCCTCAGCGCGCCTTTGCGCAGCGGTAGCACAAGGGTCGCAGGCATGATGCAGTAACCCGGATCAAACGCATTGCCTGACACCCAGCGCAGGGCTGTCCTGACCTGCCCGCCCGGGCGCAGCACGCTGTCTGGCATGGCTACGGCCTGCTGCCACCGGACCGGAATGGCGCGATGGTGCTCGTCCTCAAACAGCAGCGGGCCGAATGATGCCAGCGAACAGGCCCGTGGACCCGTGTTGCGTAATACAAGCCACATGCCACCATGCATCATGCCATCAAACACACCCTGTCCATCATCCAGCATCATGACCGTGTGACGGAATGTGCAGTCACGCACGGAACGGGCATGGCCGCATAACGGCAGGAGGAACAGACCAAGAGCCATGGCTGTCGCCAGCCACCGCATCATGACCCCCGGCGCTGCCGTGCCGCCGGATTTACGTCAAAATGCACGACATGGCCGGTAGCTGGGTCAAGATGACAGGCCCATGTAAACGCCACCCAGCGCATCGGACCTGTGGCTGGCATGTACTGGCCGCGCCCTTCTATCAGGGCCGGACTGAGCACGACCTGACTACCGGGACGATCGTCCTGCAGGAAGAAGCGATGTGGCAGCGCCACCCCTGCGCACCAGCACCGAGCGCGCAACGTCCTGACACAGGAAGGTGGTCATCTGCCACGCCATGTCCTGTCCCATGATACCGGGACGCTCCCGCGCGGGCAGTGCGGTGATGCGCTGTGTGATGATCCGCTGTGCCACGGGCGAAGGGGACACATTTTCCGTCGCCCGCGCGTCGGCAAACGGTCCCACGCAGACAGCCGCCAGGCACAGCCCGCTTGTGGCCATGGCGCGCCCCACGCGGCCAGATGGCGTGGAGACATGAAAAATGGCGGGATCCATGGTCATGATGATGTTTTTCCGTCCATCGATGGTCCGGGTATATCAGGCTGATATCCCGCGCGGACCTGCCGTAGTGTCACGCCCGCCATTGAACGTGCTGTGTACCGCTTGGGCACTGCGATGCGTTGCGCCAGATAGATCCCTGAATGCCCCGAACAGACATAAGCCACGAAACAGCCCGTAGCGAAATAGACGATATCCGCCGCGCCAAACAGTTCAACCCCCATAAGCGTACAGGCCAGTGGCGTATTGGCCGCACCGGCGAACACGGCCACGAACCCCACTGCCGCCAGCAGGTCCACCGGCGCATGCAGGATACCGGACAGTGTATTGCCCAATCCGGCCCCGATAAAAAACAGGGGCGTAACCTCCCCGCCCTTGAAGCCCGCTGCCAGTACCGCAACGGTAAAGACCAGCTTCCACGCCCATGCCAGTGGATAGTGCCCCGGGCCGAAGAAATCGAGGATCGACGCGCCCCCATCCTCCGGGGCGATAATTCCCAGCCCCAGATAATCCCGTGACCCGCATATCCATACCAGCGCAATGGTCAGCACCCCGCCAATGCCGGGCCGTAGCCACGGCATTGGGCAGGCACGCCGCAACAGGGCGGCAACCCGGTGTACGGATTCAGCAAACAACAGGCTGGCCAGGCCAAACGCCACACCCGCCACCATCACCTTGGCCAGCAGGATGATGTCCGCATGGAAAAATCGCCCATCCCGCCCGGCATAACCATGGAAGCCAAGGGTATAGGGCACGTGTTCGATCCCCCATGCATGACAGACCCAGTCGGCCACCGTGGCGGCAAGGATAACGGGAACCAGCGCGCCATATTCAATGCGCCCCACCCGCAGCACTTCCATACCGAACACGGCCCCCGCCACCGGCGTGCCGAATACGGCGGCAAAACCTGCGGCAATGCCGGACATGAGCAGGATGCGGATTTCATGCACGTCACGCAGGCGGCACAGGCGCCCGATCGCACTGGCGATGCTGCCGCCCATCTGCACCGCCGTGCCCTCGCGCCCGACCGATGCGCCAAACAGGTGGCTGACAACCGTCCCCACCAGCACCAGTGGCGCCATGCGCAGGGGCACGCCGCCGCCGGGTTCGTGAATCTGGTCCACGATCAGGTTATTGCCCCCCTCCGCCGTGCGACCGAACCAGTGATAGAGCAGACCGATCGCAATCCCGGCCGCCGGCAGGCCATACAGCAGCCATGGGTGGGACACCCGTGTCCCTGCCGCCTGATCCAGCAACCACAGGAACACGGCGCACGCACTGCCGACACACGCTGACAGCCCGACAAGAAGACACGCCCATTTCAGCAACATGACCGCCACACGGCAGCCATCGCGCATTATTACGTCAATATTCATTGATATTCGCCAGACCCGGCAATTTTTTCATGGAATAGCAGGCAGTTCCGGCCTGCACGCGGACATGATGTCTATGACCCTACACGGATTCCTCCCCTTGTTGCCGTAATGGCATTGGGTAGGAATCATCAGCTCCCACTGGCAGGGAGCGGTTCGACCAACATGGTCCGGCAGAGTCCATTGCCGTCCATCCTTAAAAGCCCGGATCGCGACTATGGTCAAGCATGATCACATGACCGCAACACTGTTCCTGCCCGGGCTACGGTCATGCATCATTCCTGACAGACAGCACGCATCATGGATGCGTGCCGCATACCATCAGGATCCCGAACGTGTGCGGGACAGTTTCAAACGCTACCAGGGAAATTTTTTAATGAAGCTTTTTTCCAAAAAGACATCAGGGGGGAACCCCTTTTTCAAAAAGAGGGTGCAAAAGAAACCTTGTTATTTTTTATCAATACGTTGTTTTGAAGAAATCCCTGACAGATCAGTATCCCCGACCGGGGTCGCATAGCAGCGCGGGACGCTCGTTGCGTTCCATCTGGCCGATGACATCCACGACATAACGCACCTGTGCCTCCCGCGAGGCTTCGGATGCCACATGCGGCGTGACCGTGATCCGTTCATGGCTCCATAACGGGTCCCCTGCCGGCAGCGGTTCGGGCACGGTCACATCCAGCACGGCCCCGCCCAGCACGCCTTCATCCAGCGCGCGGATAAGGTCCGCCTGCACCACATGATTGCCCCGGCCCACATTGATCAGCCCCGCCCCGCGCGGCAGTTGCGCAAGCAGGTCATAATTGATCATGCCGCGCGTCTGGGTCGTGCTGGGCAGCAGGTTGACCAGAATATCCACGTCACGCAGGAATCCGGGCAGTGCTTCATCACCAGCGAATACGCGGATCCCCGGCACATCCCGGGGCGAACGTCGCCAGCCCGACACCATGAAACCGACATGGTGCAGGTGACGCGCCACATACGCACCCAGGTGCCCCATGCCCATGATGCCTACCCGCGTCTCGGTGCTGGTGCGCGACACGCGGTTATTGCGCCATACTTCCACCGCCTGCTGCAGCGCCCATGTCCGGGCATCGCGCAGCAACCCCAGCGCCGCCCATAATACATAATCAGCCATCAGGCCCGCCGTCTGGTCCCCGCCCATGCGGACCAGCGGGACATGGACGGGAAAGGCAGGGTCATCCAGCAGGTGGTTGACACCTGCCCCGGTGCAGATAATCGCACGCAATCCCTTCATGCGGGCCAGATCAGTGGAGGACGGTGTCCAGACCAGCGCGTAATCATCCGCCTGCGGCTCCAGACCGGGGTCATACCATGAACAGGTTTCCAGATCCGGGGCGACATGATGGAAGACGGCGCGCCATCCTGCCACGGCACCGGGTCCATCCGCGCTGATAATAAGCCGTGCCATCCACTCTCTCTCCCTTAATGGCCTGCCGTTCCTGCGCCATGGCCTACTTTCCTGACGGCGGCAGGCATGATTGCCGTGACCTGGTTTTACGAATACGCGCTGTTTCCCGTCGCATCCATTTTCAGCCAACATGCACAATGGACAGAACGGACAATTTTTACAATACTGACTGTATAATTCATTCAGGAATTGACAAAATTATTAAATAAAACAAACAAAATATAAGTAAATACTACAAAACCACACTCAATACAATACACAAAACCAGTTCATTTCATACACGGCATGAGTATGCCGACGCATGCCAATGGAAACGTTACGATAGTGGGTAGGCACTCCCCTGCAAAATATCAATAATACGTAGTTTACTTTAAATTCATGCAAACCATCCCTATCCGTCCCGGCCCTCTCGATAGGCACCAGGGGTCACGCCGGTCCATGAACGGAAGGCACGGTGAAAGCCGGACACTTCTGTATAGCCAAGCGAAAAGCCGATTTCCTTGATGGAACGGTCACTGTCGCGCAGCATGGCCTGCGCCAGACGGGCCATATGTTCGTTGACAAGATCCTGGAAGCGCACCCCCTCCAGCGCCAGCATGCGGCGCAGGGTCCGCGCGCCCATGCCCAGATCGGCGGCGACGACCTCCAGCGTGGGACGTGCGGCATTTGGCGGCGCGCGGAACTGGGCGCTTATGCTCTGTCGGACGCGTTCGACAATGCTCAGGCTCTGGTTGATCCGCGCCAACATGTTTTCACAGTAATCCGCCATCATGTTGGCTGCGATATCATTCGCCATTTCGGGCATGCTGCCCAGATGGCTGCGGCAGATGCGGATTGCATTTTCCGCGCATGAAAAACGCACCGGACAGGAAAAATACCGCATGTACAGCGCTGCATGATCCGGTCGAGGCACCACCAGACGGATTTCCGCCAGGTCCAGCCCACTGGTTTCCAGCCACGCGCTCCAGTTACCCAGCCATTCTTCCACCAGATACAGCAGGGTACGCGCGGGCAGTTCGGGCAGGACACGCGCGCCGATCACGGCATGGCGGGCATCTTCGACCAGATTCTGCCGGATGCGGATGCCATAGCCCAGCAGGGCCTGATAACGGATGAAGCGGCTTATGGCTTCCCGCCATGTCGGCGCGCTGATGCAGGCATAGCCCACCACCCCGAAATCGGCTGCGTTGATATGCCGCCCGGCCAGAAAACCCAGCCCCGGTACCGTGACTTCCGTCAGGATACAGTCCAGCAGGCGCACATAATCCCCGTACAGGATATGCGATCCCCCCAGCCGCAGGCCGGAGCGGTCAAGCCCGAAACGGGTCAGGATATGGGCAACGGATACACCACGCGATTCCAGCACCTGCAACAGCTTGTTCAGGTGCATGCCCGGTATCTGCAACGCGAACTGCCCCAGTTCCGGACTGCCCGCGGGGGGGGCATCCATCTGGGAGGAGGCCGTATCAGGACCGGCTGGCGTCATCTGCATCCCCTGCCGCCCCGTTGCTGGCCGACTGCCGACACAAACAGAACCCGCACCAGCCCCTGCACATAACCACAGCTGCGTCCCATTCCCTTATCCGTGTTACTCCTGTCCCTGCGCTTCATGGGGCATGAATAACACCAACCCGCCCCTCCTGCCTATCTCCGCGTGTCGGGCATTGCGTGACAGCACGACATTTCCGGACATGAAAGTGGCGTCACGCGCCATGGGCATGAAAAAGGGGCGGAAAAAGCCCGCCCCATCCATATGAACCGACACGGAGCAACCGCCCTAGTCATTCCCGCCAAAGGCCGGACGGGTAGCTTCGAACAGGAACCATGTCCGGCGTTCGGTCTCATCAATCCATGTTTCCAGCAGGCTGGCGGTGGCAACGTCATGACCCTCGTCACACACACCATGGACCGCACGCAGGCGTGCCGTCAGGGCCAGGTTATCTTCCCGCAGTTCAGCCAGCATGTCCTCCGGCGTGACATATTCCGCATCATTGTCCGCAACCTTTGTCAGCCGCCCGATTTCCCCTACCGAATGCAGTGTCGTGCCCCCGATCTTGCGCGCCCGTTCGGCCAGCGGATCGGTCATGGCGAATATCTGTTCCCCCTGTTCATCCAGCAGCAGGTGATAATCACGGAAATGGCGGCCACTCATGTGCCAGTGAAAATTCTTGGTCTTGATATACAGCGCGAAAACATCCGCCAGCACCGCCTTCAGGCCTGTAGCGATTTCATGCACTGCTGCCTGCTTAAGGCCCGTTGGCGTACCAAGATAGGTCCGGACATGGGCCGCGCCTGCCTGTGCCATCCTGTCTGTCATCATCATTTCCCCTGTTCTGGTGCAGCACCCGCCATGGCCGGGCGCAAACGTGGTGGCTGCCCCCCTTAACGCCGGGCGATGGGCGCGGTTCGTGGTGGACGGGCATGCATGGGTGGTATCGTTTTCACCCCGTGATTTTGTATTGCAATTGATATTCGTTTGCAATAAGACCAAGGCACTCACGGCACGATCAGGCAGTTTTCCCAACCGTCGATTTCCCAGCACACCGCCGTGAAAACTCCTGCGGCATCGCACGAATGCGATGCCGCACTCCTTTTTTTCATGCAGGGACCATGTCAATCATGAGTGAAACCACAGGATGCACGGCCGACTGGCACCTTGAACATTCCTCACCGGGCCTGTTTCTTCACTATCTTGATCCCCGGCGCCCTTTCGCCCGGCAGATCAACATGCTGACGGCCCGGTTCCGTGACATACAGGCCCTGTGCAACGATGGCGCCGTCTCCCCCGCCCTGACCCGGCTGCGCAATGCGCTGGCGTTCCACATGGTCAGGATGTCACGGTGGTGGCGGTTTGATTTCTGCCCCCGTGGCGTGACCGGCGTGCGCAATCCGCTTTTCCTGACCTATGTAAAGGCGCATGCTGAACGCTCGGCTGACGATGATGCCCTGTTCGACCTGTTTACCCTGCAACGCCACATGCATGCGGGTGACGGGGGGCATATCCTTGTCGTGGGGCAGGATCCGTTAACGGACCCATCCGTCTCCATCCTGTATGGTGTGGACGGGCAACGTAATTTCCGCTTCGCCACCGGTTCACGTGGTGTCGAACCGCTATGGAACGGACAGGCCTATCCCGATTTTGCGTCCGCATGGCTTGCCGCGCGTGCGGTACATGCCCTGATCCGGGATGACAGCACGGACATACATGAATATGAAACTGCCCACCGCGAACATATATGGGCACGGTCATGGCACCACCGGCATTTCCACCGTAGTGGCAAGCTTCCGGTCATCCGTCTGTATGCGCAGGCCAATGCACAATTAATGAACTGCCAGTCGGCCTTTGGCCGCGCGGAAATGAAAACGGTGGTGGAGCGTATCGCCTTTGACATTGCCCGCACCGCGTTCCAGCGGCACATGACGGTTGCGGACCTGATTGAAGAAAGTGACGCGCTTTCCATCAGCCTCCGCTCGGCCAATACCATAAAGCAGCGCGCACGCGCCTATGTGGCGACCTGCATCGACCCGATTGCCCGGCCCGAAATGGATACGCTGCTGGACCGGGTCGTGTCCTATGTCCCGCGTCGCTGTCCGTAAACAGGCAGCCGCGTCCCGGCATTGACCACGGGGCGCGGATACCTGCTTCGTTCAAATGAATACGGACTGCATTACTGTGCGGTATAGCCACCATCAATGACCAGTTCGCTGCCGGTCATGAATTTTGATTCATCGGATGCCAGGAATACGATGCCATAGGCAATATCATCCGGCTCCCCCAGATGACCCAGCGGATGCAGGTCAATCAGCTTCTGCCGGGCTGCGGCCTGGTCCGGGGTTTCCTGGGTAAAGCCCTGCACCATCGGGGTCCAGATGTAGCCGGGATGGATGGAATTGACCCGGATCCTGTAACCCTGTTTCGCACAATGCAGTGCGGCTGATTTGGTGAACAGCCTGACACCGCCCTTGCTGGCGTTATAGGCGGCAAGCGTGGGGTCACCAACCAGCCCCTCGATGGAGGACAGGTTTATGATCGATCCCCCACCATGTGGCTTCATGGCTTCCACGGCGTAACGCGTGCCCAGAAATACCCCGTCCAGATTGACCGACTGCACACGCCGCCAGTCAGCAAGACTGGTTGTCTCGACAGAACCGGCATAGAGGATGCCAGCATTATTGACTGCTATATCCAGCCGCCCGAACTTCGCGGCAATGGCGGCCATCGCCTGCTTCCAGTCATCTTCAGCCGTAACGTTAAGCGGGACGAACAGCGCCTCACCCCCTGCTTGCGTAATTTCGGAGACGACGGCCCGACCTTCATCCGCCTTCAGGTCGGCCACAACCACTTTCGCCCCTTCACGCGCCAGCAGCAGGGCTGTCGCCCTGCCGATCCCGCATGATGCGCCGGTAACAAGCGCCACCTTTCCCGATACGCGTCCCATGTTTTTATACTCCTGAATAAGTAACCTTCTTTAAAATATAAGGAAATTCTCATTCAGGGCATTGACGCCACACAGAACATTCATAATTTTATGACACGTTTTCGTGATTCTTCTGCCCTGACCTCAGGTCAGGAAACAGCCTGCAGTCATAAAGACGTTTTTGTTGAAGCTTTTTTTCAGGGCCTGTTGGGAATTATCTTGAATTGATGATTGCGCCAACGAGATAGATCATGGTTTCGAATGATCTGTCTGTTTTTTCGCTGCGCATGGCGATGCGCTTGAACTCCTTGAGCTTGCAGAAGAAGTTCTC